>JAHXDM010000004.1 GCA_019468145.1 Rickettsia endosymbiont of Bradysia coprophila | reverse complement strand
ACGGTCACGGGCCGCTTCAACAACGGCGGTGGCACCCTCGCCAGCAATGCCGGCAACCTGCGCCTGGACGCCGGGCAGCTGGTCAATGCCGCAGGCAGCATCGCCATGCCGGGAAGGGCATGCTGACCGTGAAGGCCACCCAGCTGGACGGGGCCGGCGGCAGCATCGCCACGGCAGGCGCACTGCAGCTGGATGCGGTGAGCGTGGACCATCGCGGTGCCACGCTCAATGCCGATCACTTCACCGTCAACGCCGACCGCTTCGACAATCAGAACGGCAAGCTGCTGGCGACGGGCACGCAGGCCAGCACCGTGCAGGCCACCACCTCGCTGGACAACGGCGGCAACGGCCTGATCGCCAGCAATGGCGACCTGACCCTGACCAGCGCATTGTTCGGCAATGCCGGCGGTACCGTGCAGCAGGCCGGTACCGGCACGCTGGCGATCAACGCGCACACCTTGAATGGCCAGGGCGGCAAGCTGCTCAGCAATGGCGCCCTGCAGTTGACCGGTGAAACCACCGACCTGCGTGATGGCACGCTGTCCGCTGCCCGCATCGCTGTGGATACCGGCACGCTGCTCAACGCGGGCGGTTCGATCATCGCCTCCGGCACTGATGCGTTGAAGGTGTCTGCGCGCGACCGGCTGGACAACAGCGGTGGCACGCTTGCCGGCAATGGCGCGCTGGATCTGCGCAGCGCGCAACTGCTCAACAACCTGGGTACGATCCAGGCCGCCGGCAGCGGCAGCAGCACCTTGGCGATCACCCATGCGCTGGAGAATCGCGGTGGTCGCATCCTGACCACGGGTGATGCAGGCATCAGCGCGGGCACGCTCGACAATCGCGGCGGCACCGTGCACAGCGATGGCAACAGCGCGCTGACCGTGCGCGTTGACGGCCTGCTCGACAACAGCGACAAGGGCACCCTGTCCGCGGGAGGCGCGCTGCTGGCCGAGGCACAGGCCATCAACAACAGCGGCGGTACCGTGGCTGCGGGGCAGAACCTGCAGCTGACCAGCACCGATCTGCTGCGCAATGGCGGCGGCCTGGTCCAGGCCGGCAAGCACCTGCAGGTCTCGGCCGGCGGCCTGAACAACAACAGTGGCCGGATCATCGCCAACGACCTGCAGCTGGATACCCGCGGCCAGGCGCTGGACAACCGCAGCGGCATCATTGCCAGCCTTTCCGGAAATGCAGCGCTGCGCAGTGGTGCGCTGGACAACACTGGTGGCCTGCTGCAGTCGGCGGCAGCGCTCAGTATCGACACCTCCGGACAGCGGCTGACCAATGCCGCTTCCAATGGCAACGGCATCGTCAGCAGTGGCACGCTGCAGATCCGCAGTGGCGATCTGGACAATCGAGGCGGCTCGGTGTTCGCCAAGGCCGGCGCCGACGTGCAGGCCGTCAACATCGACAACAGTGGCGGCGGCTCGCTGGTGAGTGCAGCCGACCTGCTGCTGCGCGCGCAGCAGCTGGCCAACAGCGGTGGCAGCGTGACCGCCGGTGGCAATGCCGACATCGGTTTGCAGGGCGCCCTGCTCAACAGTGGCGGGCTGGTGGCGGCGACCGGCCGCCTCGACCTGCAGGCCGGTTACATCGACAACCGCAATACGCTCAGCCAGGCCAATGGCCCTGCGCTGGGCTTGCAGGGCAAGAACCTGCAGGTGACCACCGGCAACCTGGACAACCAGAACGGCCAGGTGATTGCCGACAACCTGCTGCTGCAGGTGAACCAGCGCCTGGACAACAGCGGTGGCCAGGTATCGGCGGCACTGACCTCCGATGTCCGCGCCGATACCTTGGTCAACAGCGGCGGCACCCTGGTGGCCGGCAGGCAGCAGACCCTCCGCACCCGCGAAATCATCGGTGATGGCCGGCTTGATGTCGCAGGGTGACATGACCCTGGAGCTGGGCCAGAGCCACACCAACCGTGGCGAGATGGTGGCCAACGGCACGCTGAGCCTGTCCATCCACGGCAACCTGGACAACAGCGGCAAGCTGGCGGGTGCCAACGTCAACATCAATGCCGGCAACATCACCAACGCCTCCACCGGCGAGATCAGCAGCATCGGCCTGACCCGCCTGGCAGCGGGCGGCGCACTGGTCAACTACGGCCTGCTGGACGGCAACGTCACCCACATCACCGCCGCGAGCGTCGACAACATCGGCAGCGGCCGCATCTACGGTGACCGTGTCGCCATCCAGGCGGGCTCGCTCAACAACCTCGCCGCCAACATCGGCGGCGTGGACCGTGCAGGCACCATCGCCGCGCGCCAGCGCCTGGACCTGGGCGTCGGCACGCTGACCAACAGCGGCAAGAGCCTGATCTTCAGTGATGGCGACGCCGCGATCGGCGGCGCCCTGAACGGCCTGGGCGCGGTAGGCAGTGCCCAGAAGGTGGACAACATCGGTTCCACCATCGAGGTCAGCGGCAATCTGGACCTGTCCGCGCTGGCGGTGAACAACATCCGCGAGAACGTGGTCGTGGAGAAGGTCACCACCGTGCATGCACCGGTCCGGCTGGAGCAGCCCGGCTGGTTCAAGAACGCCACCAACAACAACCGTGATTTCCGCGCGACGTCGAACTACCAGCCGTACGAGATCTACTACCTCGATCCGTCGGACATCCTCGAAGACACCCCCTATGATCACCCCGGAATGGCCACAGATCCGCAAGGATCTCTCTCTTGATCCGGCTGTCGGAGGTCCCTGCCGAACTCAAGGTGCCGCCTGCGTTCGACAGCGAACCGGCGTTGATCTGCTGTGCGCCGTTGGCGGCGATGGTGCCGCCGTCATTGCCGAGCGCACCACGCACCTGCAGCGACATCGCCTGGCTGCCGGTGGCGTTCAGCGTACCGGCCGTGTTGTCCAGCTGGCCGGCCTCGATGCTGACCTGCTGCGCGGCGGTGGTGCCTGCGCTGAGATCCAGGGTCTCGCCCTTCAGCTGCAGCTCGCCGTTGCTGACGATGCGACCGGCGTGGCCCTGCAGCGTGGTGGCATCGATCTGCAGCAGGCCGTCACCGGCCTGCTCGATGCTGCCGCTGCGGTTGTCCAGCGAAGTTGCCGCCACCTGCATGCCCGCGCCGCTGGCGATGACGCCCTTGTTGCTGTTGTCGAGCAGGCCATCGGCCTTGACCACCAGCCGGGCAGCGCTGTGCAGCGTGCCGCCCTGGTTGTCGATGCTGCCGGAGCTGATGCCAAGCCCACCGTTGGCCAGGATGCGGCCGCCGCGGTTGTTGATGTCCTGGCCGATGATCAGCTGGCTCGCCGCTGTACCCGCCGACTGCAGCGTGCCGCCCGCGTTGACCAGCGCGGCACTGCGCAGGTCCAGCCCGCCATTGCTGGACATGGTACCGCCGCTGTTGTCGATGCGTTCGCGCGCGCTCAGCCGCAGCATGTCATTGCCGGTCGCGGTGAGCGTGCCGCCGGCGGTGATCAGGGAGCCGGTGTCGATCTCGATCCGCTTGGCGGAGGTGATACCCGCGCGCAGGTCGGTGGTGGTGCCCTTGAGCAACAGGCTGCCATTGCTGACCAGCGTGCCGCCGGTGCCGTTGAGCGTTCCGGCGTCGATCGACAGCACGCCTTCACCGGCGTGCTGCACGGTGCCGCCGGCATTGCCGAACACCGCCGTCTGGATGCTGAGGTCGCCATTGCTGGCCAGCAGGCCGCCCTCGCCGTTGTCCAGCGTGCCGACCACGTTGATCGTGCTGCCCTCGGCACCGGTCGCGATGACCTTGCCGGCGCGGTTGTCGAAGGACTGTGCGTCCAGCGCGATGCGCTCGGCCTGCAGGGTGGCACCGCGATGGTCCACGCTGCCCGCCTGCAGGGTGATGCCGCCTGCGCTGGCGATGCTGCCGCCCTGGCCGTCCAGTTGCCCGGTGCGCAGCAGCAGGCCCTGAGTGCCGGCGTGGCTGAGCGTGCCCTTCACGTTGGCCATGTGGCCGGCATCGATCTTCAGCGCGGCGCCGTTGCTGGCGAGCACGCCGTTGCTGTTGTCGAACAGGCCCGCTACGTGCAGCTCGGTCGTGGCGCTGCCCGCCGAACTGAGCGTGCCACCACGGTTGGAGAGTTCGCCGGCTTCGATGCGCTGCGCACCGTTGCTGGCGATGGTGCCCGCGTCATTGGCCAAGCGGCCGCTCACCTGCAGTGCCAGTGTCCCGCTGCCGGTTGCGCGCAGCGCGCCTGCGCTGTTGTCCAGACTGTCGGCCACGATATCGAGCTGCTCGGCCGCCACGCTGCCGCCGCGGAGATCCAATGACCCGCCCTGCAGTGACAGCGCGCGGGCGGCACCGATGCTGCCGCCCTGGCCCGACAGCGTTTGCGCCTCGATGCGCAGGTTGCCGTTGGCGGAGATCGAGCCGCTGTGGTTCTCCAGCTGCGCGGCGCGGATTGCGGATGCAGCATCACCGGCGGCAATCAACTTGCCATGGTCGTTGACGAAGCGGCCTGCGTGCACATCGACGGCCCCATTGCTGCCCAGCGTTCCGCCGGTATTGTCGAGCAGGCTGCGGGCCTGCAGCTGGAGCGCCTGGGTGCCAAGCGCACTCAGCTGGCCACCGGCGGTGATCACGGTGTCGCCGTCGATGCTGATGCGCTGCGCGGTGGTGGTGCCGTTGCGCAGATCGAGGGTGTCGCCCTGCAGCTCCAGCGAACCGTTGCTGAGCAGGGTTCCACCGGCGCCGGTCAGGTCCTGCGTGGTGATGACCAGGCTGCCGGACCCGGCCTGCTGCACGGTTCCGCCGGCATTGCCGAAGGTACGCGCGTGGATATCCAGGTTGCCATTGCTGGCCAGGGTGCCGCCATCGCCGTTGTCCAGCGTGCCCTGCACGCGCAGCGTATTGCCGCCGGTGCCGGTGGCGATGATGCGCCCGCCGCGGTTGTCGAACCCGGTCGCCGTGATGTCCAGCTGCGCGGCAGCCAGCGACGCTCCCTGGTGATCGACCTCGGCCGCAGTGAGCTGCAGGGCGCCGGCAGTGGCGATCTGCCCCTTTGCTCCGTCCAGACGCCCGCTGTCGATGATCAGGCCGTCGCTGCCCGCATGGCTGAGCGTACCGCCGGCATTGACCAGCGCGCCGCTCTTCAGCTGCAGGTGGGCGGCATTGCTGGCGATGCTGCCGCCACTGTTGTCGAGCGTGCCGTCGACCCGGATCTGCGAAGCCGCCGTTCCCGCCGAATTGAGCGCACCGCCGCGGTTGGACAGCGCACCCGCCTGGATCTGCTGCGCGCCATTGGCGCTGATGCTGCCGCCGTCGTTGCGCAGCAGGCCCTGCACCTGCAGCTGCATCGCGTTGTTGCCCAGTGACAACAGGCTGCCGCCGCTGGTGTTCAGGCCGGTGGCCGTGATCTTCACGTCACGGGCGCGGGTGGTGCCCTTCTGCAGGTCCAGCTGCTGCCCGCTCAACTGCAGCAGGCCATTGCTGGCGATGCTGCCGGCGGCTCCCTGCACGGTGGTCGCGTCGATCTGCAGCGTGCCGGTGCCGGCATGGTCGATGCTGCCGCTCTCGTTCAGCAGGCCATCGGTCTTGATATCCAGATCGCCATTGCCGGACAGCAGGCCGCGCTGGTTCTGCAGCCGCTGGCTGGCGTGGATGCGGCTGGTGCCGGTGCCTGCGGCGATCAGCTTGCCGCCGTCGTTGATGAGGATGCCGCTGTTGATGTCCAGCGCACCATTGGCGCCCACGGTGCCGCCGCTGTTGTCCAGGGTGCGCGATACCTGCAGCTGCAGCGCATCGCCGCCGGTCGAGGTCAGCGTGCCGCCGGCGGTGGTCAGGTCTCCGGCGCGCACATCGATGCGCTGCGCGGCGGTGGTGCCATTGCGCAGGTTCAGGGTGTCGCCGTGCAGCTGCAGCGTGCCGTTGCTGAGAACGGTGCCGCCCTGGCCCTGCAGGTTGGCGGTGGTGACGCGCAGGTTGCCGGTGCCCGCCTGCTGCACGGTGCCGCCGGCATTGCCGAAGGACGCTGCATCGATCTGCAGGTCGGCATTGCTGGCCAGCAGGCCACCGTCGCTGTTGTCCAGGTGATTGCGGACGTTGAGCGTGCTGGCCTGCAGCCCCGTGGACAGCACGCGGCCGCCGCGGTTGTCGAAGTCCTGTGCGCTCAGGCCGAGCTGGCGGGCGACCAGCTGCGCACCGCGGTGGTCGGCGCGGCCCAGCAGCAGGTCTGCCGCGCCGGCGGTGGCAATGCTGCCCTGCACGCCATCCAGTACCTCCGCACGCAGCAGCAGGCCCTCGCTGCCGGCGTGGTTGATGCTGCCCCGGGTGTTGACCAGGGTGCCGATGTCGAGGCCGAGCCGCGTGGCATTGCTGGAGATGCTGCCCTCGCTGTTGTCGAGCTGGCCGATCGTCCAGATCGTGCCGGCACTGCCACCGTGGGCGAGGCTGCCGCCACGATTGATTGCCGATTGCGCCTGCAGCTCGAAGCCACGGGCGAAGGTCATGCGGCCGCCACTGTTGTCCAGCTGCTGCACCTGTGCGCTGGCCGCGCCTTGGACCTGCAGGGTGCCGCGCATGTTGCGCAGCGCCTGTCCCTGCACCTGCAGGGTGCTTACCCCCAGCGTGCCGTCGCTGTTGTCCAGGCTGTTGCGGGCGCTGAGCTGCAGGTCGCCACTGGCTTCGATGCGGCCGCCGTCGTTGCCCAGCGTTCCTGCGATGTTGAGCACGCCGGCCGCCAGCGGCGGAAGTGGTGTGACCGGCGGGGTGCCGCCGCCGGTGCCGGGAGTGCCAGTGCCCGGGGTACCCGTGCCCGGAGTGCCGGTACCTGGCGTACCCGTGCCTGGCGTACCCGTACCCGGCGGGGTGCCGGTGCCGCCGGTGCCGGTGCCTGGCGAAACACTGGACACGGTGCCGATACGGCCCTGCAGGTTGCTGAGATCGGCGGCCTGCAGCTGCAGCGCCTGCGTTCCAAGCTGTTCGATGCTGCCGCCGCGGTTGCGCAGCGCATCGGCATTCACTTCGATGCGTCGCGCATTGAGCGTGCCGCCACTATTGTCGACATCTGCCGGGGTCTGCACGCGCAGCTCGCGCTCGGCACTGAGCGTGCCGGCATTGGCGATGCCCGCGCTGGCGTCGATGCGCAGGTCCTGCTGCGCATGCATCGCGCCAGTGTTCTGCAGCCGGCCGTCGGCGGTGACCACCAGCTCGCCGGCCTGGGCACCGATCTTGCCGGCATTGCTTACGCCCACGCCATGTTCGTTGCCGACCAGCCAGATGCGGTTGGCATACATGCCGCCCAGCGCGCCCACATCCAGCGCGAAGGTGGGCGCGGCGGACGTGGGCTTCTGCTGCTGCACGCTGCTGTGGTCGGCACTGACCACGTTGCTGCCCAGGCTGGCCTGCAGCTGGTTGGCCCAGATGCCGGCATTGACCTGCAGCGAGCGGGTGATGATGTCGGTGTAGTCGGCGCGGCTGGTATCCAGGCCCGTGCCACCGACCCCGATGCTGCCGCCTTCCACGCGATAGCCTTCCAGCACGCCATTGCTGACGATCGGCGTGCCGGTGGTCAGGGTCACCCGGCTGGCGTTGAGGAAGCCCGCGCCATTGACCTGGATCCCGGCCGGGTTGGCGATGACCACCTGCGCGCGGGTACCGGCAACTTCCACGTAGCCATTGAGATGGCTGGGATTGCTGCTGTTGACCTCGTTGAGGATGACGCGGGCGGTGCCGGTGGCCAGCCACGGATTGCCCTGTACCCAGCCGCCCAGCTGGGTCTGCACGTCGCCGCGCGAGTTGTTGAGGATGACGCCCTGCTGGCCGACATCGAACTGCTGGTAGGAATTGCGCGACACGCCGCCAGCGCTGGGCGTGGTGATATTCACCTGCGGCGTGCCATTGGCCGAGGTGATCACCGTCGGGCGCTGGTTTGCCGGTGCGCCGGGATCGGCGGCAATACGGCCCGGGTCGGCCGGCGCCTGCTGCGCCGACAACGGCTGCACCAGCCCCACCCATCCCAGCACCAGCCACAGCGCGAAACTGATCGGACGCAGGGTGCCGACCGCATAGCCCTCTCGACTGTCGGCACCACCGCGGGCGGCGTTGACCAGCTCGGACGCCACCTGCATGACCCCAAGCGTACGGTTGAAGACCAGACGGTAGACTTTGTTCACGGCGCTGATTCCTTTCGGTGCTGTTGGGTTGTGCGCGCAGCGGTCTGCGCGTTACCGCATCGTGCTGGCCGCGCCGGGAACAGCGCGGGCCAGCTGTATGCAGGCGTCAGAACGAGATGCCCAGGTTCATTCCAAACGTGGTGTAGGCGGTCTGGAAACCGCGCGGCCTGGACAACGGGCTGCCGACAAAGGCGTCCCAGTTGACATGGCGGGTGCCGCCGCGAAGTCCGAGTGCGGTACCGGTAAGCCGGTCGCCCAGCAGCCGGGCCGTGGACGGGCCGGCGACACGCCCGTGATCAACGGCGACGTAGGCTTCCACGCCACTGCCCAGGGGCACGCCCACTTCATTGCGCAGCAACCAGCCACGTTCACCGGTCAGCGACATTTCGCCATCAAAGCCCCGCACGGTGTAACGGCCACCAATCGAGAACCGATCCTGCGGCACCAGCGGCGAGCGGTTCCACTGCGCGCGCCAGCTGCCGACGTAGCGCAGGCTCTGCTTGCCCCACTGCAAGGGCAGCACCAACTGCGCGTCCGCGGTATAGATGCGGCCATGCGCCGTACCTTCGCCAAAGGCCTCTTCCGGCGCACGCAGCGCGTTGAAGGCGCCGGTACCCTTGCGGTACGCCAGGTTCACATCCAGGGTCGCCTTGCCGATGAAGTGACGGTGGCCCAGGCCCAGCTCCCAGCCCGCCATGCGGCGGCGCTGCACTTCGATCTCGGTATCGTTGATGAAGTTGTCCGATTCGCGGTACCAGCCGCGCGCGTACATGCTGGTCTTGGCGCGCGCGTTGCGGAACAGCATGCGCGTCAGGCGCAGCTCGGCGTTGCGGCTGGAGCCACTGTAGACGTAGTTCTCGAATGCGCCGGCAACGGTCTGCTCATAGTCGAAGTTGCTGGCGTTGGCGCCCAGCAACCATCCGCCCAGCGGCACGCTGTAATGCACCGCCCAGCTGTCGGTGCCACGCTCACTGCCGTTGAGTACCGATTTGCCCACGTTGATGTAGAACAGATCGCTGAGACCGGCCGCGTTGTCCACCGACACTGTGGTACCCGCCTGCATCTTGCCGGTGGACTGGCTCCCGGCATCGTCCAGTGTCAGGTTGACCCGTACCAGGCGCGCCTGCTGCCAGCTGATCACCAGGTCGCTCTCGCCCGGCTTGGCCGCCGCGCCGTCGGCCGGGGGCGCGATCTGGATGTCCACTGTCGCGGTCGGCACGCGCTGCAGGTTTTCCAGCGCCTGCTCGATGTCACGCAGGTTCAGTACTTCGCCGCGTGCCACCCGCACCGCGTTCCAGAGGGCGGGGGTACGGCCTTCGCCGTCGGCGAAACGGATGGCATTGACGCGTCCCGGCACGACCGTGAGCGTCAGGATGCCGGTCTTCAGGTCCTGCGGCGCGGCGAGAATGCGCGTGGTGACGTAACCGCGTTCGATGATCGCGTTCTGCACGCGCTTCATCACGATGTCCACGCCGGCAGTACCCAGACAGCGCCCGGTTGCGGGGTCGCTGCGCGGATCGGCTGCCGCCAGTGCCCAACGGAAGCGTTCGGCCAGATCGCCCTGCAGCACGATGCTGTTGATGGTGAAGCAGGGTGATTCGTCAGCCGGCAGATGGCCGAGGTCTTCGGTGGCCGGCTGCAGCCGGACATCCGGCGTGGATTCCTGTTGTTCCCGCAGCGCGCGCTCGCGCTCCTGCTGCCGCAGCAACTCCTGCTCCGGTGACACCACCTGCGCCCAGGCCGGTGCCTGGAAACCGGTCATGGCCAGTGCCACAGCCACGGACAACCGCCACTGCGACGCGCGGCTGCGTACATTACGTCCCTGTTCCACGATGCTTTCTTCCCTGCGGATGGCTGCCAGTCCGACCAATATTCGGCTGGAAGAGGCAGCACTTTAAGGGAATCGCATGGCAGGCGACAGGGCCGGCACGCCGCGCGGGCCAGGGCTTCCCAGGCAAAGTGTGATGTCCGACGGAGAGCCTTCCGCTGGCTGGCAGCGCCCGGAATCTATCCCGGGTCTGCCAGCGTGCCGGCCAACGCTGGCAGCACTGGGGCCGCCGGTGGTGGCCGCCCGCCACTGCGTGCGGCGCAGCAGTGGCGGGACGTCCGCGAAACCGTGAACCCGATCAGGCCTCGTACGCGGACTCGCCGTGCGAAGTCACATCCAGGCCGGTGCGCTCGGCTTCCTCGGTCACGCGCAGGCCGACCACGCTGCGCACCACCAGCAGGATCAGCGTGGTCACCACTGCCGACCAGACCACCGTCAGGCCAACACTGACCACCTGCACCCACACCTGATGCGCGATATCCAGATCGGCCTTGGTGCCGCCCAGCGACTGTGCACTGAACACGCCGGTGAGAATCGCGCCGACGATGCCGCCGACACCATGCACACCGAACACGTCGGCGGTGTCGTCCACCTTCAGCAGGCGCTTCAAACCGGTCACGCCCCACACGCAGACCACGCCGGCGACGAAGCCGATGATGATCGCGCCGAGCGGGCCGACGGTGCCGCAGGCCGGGGTGATGCCGACCAGACCGGCCACCGCACCCGAGGCGGCGCCCAGTGCCGACGGCTTGCCCTTGCTGATCGCTTCCACCAGCGTCCAGCCAAGCACCGCAGCGGCGGTGGCCAGCACGGTGTTGAGGAAGGCCAGCGAGGCGACGGTATCGGCCGCAGCAGCGGAGCCGGCATTGAAGCCGAACCAGCCGACCCACAGCAGCATCGCGCCGATGTAGGTGAACGGCACGTTGTGCGGCTTCAGCGCGGTCTGCCCGTAGCCCAGGCGCTTGCCGACGAACCACGCGGCGACCAGGCCGGCAACACCGGCATTGATGTGGACCACGGTGCCGCCGGCGAAGTCGATCGCGCCCATTTCACCGAGGTAACCGCCACCCCACACGATGTGCGCCATCGGGATGTAGCTGAGGGTGAACCACAGCGCCGAGAACAGCAGCACCGCGCGGAACTTGATGCGTTCGGCAAAGGCGCCGACGATCAGTGCGGTAGTGATGCCGGCGAAGGTCGACTGGAAGGCGACGAACAGGTAGTCCGGCAGGCCCTTGATCGGGGTGTTGCCCACCGATTCCGGCGTGAACCCCTTGAGGAAGGCGAACTCGGTGAACGAACCGAAGAACGGATTGCCGGCGCTGAACACCGCGCTGTAGCCATAGGCCACCCACAGCAGCAGTACCAGCGAGAACACCACCAGGATCTGGCTGAGCACCGACAGCACGTTCTTCGAACGCACCAGGCCGCCATAGAACAACGCCAGGCCCGGCACCACCATCAGCAGTACCAGCAGGGTAGAGGTCAGCATCCAGGCCACGTCGCCATGGTCGTAGGCAGCGGCGGCTTCGGCGACGGCAGGTGCGGCCGCCGCGGCGACCGGATCCTGCAGCGGTTCGACCGCTACAGTTTCGCTGGGCAGCGGCGACACCTGGGCCTGCGCATGGGCAGTTCCCGGCCAGGCGCCAGCAGCCAGCGCACTGAGCAGCATCAACAGGCACACCAGATGGAACCGGGCTTGCCACCCGGTGAGAAGGCGCATCTTCATGGGGGAGTCTCCGGAAGGGGGTTACAGCGCGTCGGCACCGATTTCGCCGGTGCGGATGCGGATGACCTGTTCGACGGCGGTGACGAAGATCTTGCCGTCACCGATCTTGCCGGTGCCTGCCGACGACTGGATCGCTTCGATCACCGCATCGGCACGCTCGTCGGTGACGCACGGTTTCGATCTTGATCTTGGGCAGGAAATCCGACCACGTACTCGGCACC
Source organism: Rickettsia endosymbiont of Bradysia coprophila (assembly GCA_019468145.1). GTDB lineage: Bacteria > Pseudomonadota > Alphaproteobacteria > Rickettsiales > Rickettsiaceae > Tisiphia. The sequence continues at coordinate 803 of JAHXDM010000004.1, read as the reverse complement.
GCGATACAGTCGGTGTGGCCCTTCTGGCGACCGAAGCCTTTCACATTCGTCACGGTGATGCCCGACACGTCGCTCCGCATTCTGGACAAGGCCTCGCGGAGACGCTCTGTCGAGCTTGAACGGTCGGATGATGGCGGAGAAATCAGTTTCAATATGCGCATGTCCGCGATGGTGGATGGGCCAAGCGCGCCGCAGCGCGCGATGCATCAGGGTAACCACGGGCCATCGTGGCGAATGGCCGTGGTGTTGCACCGACACGTACGGGCCGGGACGGCCGTGCCTCCTCTCAACTGCAGCGACGCGAACGCGGGACGGGAGGGGGCCGCCTGGTCGCGTATACCGGTCTCTCGTCTTGCCCACTGGTTGGGGTCAGAGCCCTTTCGCGGTGCGAAGAAGGATCCGACCCCGTGGCAAACGACGTGCCTCCCCAGCCGCCCGATCAGCTGGCGTAGTGCAGCTGGTATTTCCAGCCGGTGGGTGCCGCGCGAACTTGGTGCAACTTCTGCATCTTCAGCGCGATTGTAGCCGTCGTGAAGTCATCGCTCATCATCGGACCGGCCGGCTTCAGGAACTCACGGTACCTTGTCCAGCGCTTCCAGCGCCTGGTCACGAGGAGCAGAACCTGCGGGATTAAGCTTCCTCTTCTTCGGCGGCAGGTCGGTACAGGTCCTTGTCGCTCGGTGCGGCGCCCTGGGTCGATCTGGTTGCTTGATGCCGTCCAGCCAGGCCATCATCACGCGGTGAAGGTCAGGTAGACCGACTGGATCAGATCGGGGAAACGCATTTCGATTCGGCGTGCCTAG
>JAHXDM010000003.1 GCA_019468145.1 Rickettsia endosymbiont of Bradysia coprophila | reverse complement strand
TGGCCGTGCTCGGCACAGAAATCCATCATTTCCTGGGTTTCGGCCATGCCGCCGATTGCCGAACCGGTCAGGTGCTTGCGGCCGAAGATCACGCTGCCACCGGTCAGCGGCGGGTCCAGTTCGGTCAACACGCCGACCAGGCACATGGTGGCTTCGCGCTTGAGCAGACCCATGTACGGGTTGGTGTCATGGCCGACCGGGATGGTGTTGAGCAGGAAATCGAAGCTGCCGGCGTGCGCCTTCATCTGCGCGGCATCGCGCGAGACCCAGTACTTCATCGGCGCCCAGGCGCTTGGCATCGGCACCCTTTTCCGGCGTGGTGGTGATCATCACCACGTGCGCGCCGAGCGCCTTGGCGAACTTCACGCCCATGTGGCCGAGGCCACCGAGGCCGATTACGCCGACCTTCTGGCCCGGGCCGACCTTCCAGTGGCGCAGCGGCGACCAGGTGGTGATGCCGGCGCACAGCAGCGGCGCGGCCGCCTTCAGGTCAAGGGTGTCGGACACCTTCACCACGAAGCGCTGCTCGGCCACCACGTGGTCGGAATAGCCGCCGTAGGTCGGCGCGCCGCTTTCACGTTCACGGCCGTTGTAGGTCCAGGTCGCGCCTTCGGCGCAGTACTGCTCCAGATCGTGCTCGCAGGCATCGCAGTGGCGGCAGGAATCGACCATGCAGCCGACGCCGGCGTGGTCGCCCACCTTGAAGCGGGTGACGTTGCTGCCGACCTCGGTCACGCGCCCGATGATCTCGTGGCCCGGCACCATCGGGTAGATCGAGCCACCCCAGTCGTCGCGGGCCTGGTGCAGGTCCGAATGGCAGATGCCGCTGTAGAGGATCTCGATGCGCACGTCGTTCGGGCCGACGGCGCGGCGTTCGAACTCGTACGGGATCAGCGGGTCGGTATGTGAATGGGCGGCGTAACCACGGGCGAGGGACATGGGGAATCCTTGGCGGGTTTGTCGAAAGGCGTTTTACAATACGCCCCGTACCAAGCGGCAAGAAGCGCGGATATCGGCATGATTCATCAAGTGAGACTGCACAATCATGGCCACTGACAATCTTACCCACCTGGCCGCGTTCGCCGCAGTCGCCCGCCACCGCAGCTTCCGCCGTGCCGGCGCCGAGCTGGCGCTGTCGACCTCGGCGGTGAGCTATGCGATCCGCGCGCTGGAAGAGCGGTTGGGGGTGGGCCTGTTCCATCGCACCACCCGCAGCGTGGCCCTGACCGAGGCCGGGCAGCGCCTGCTGGAGCGCCTGCAACCGGCACTGGGGCAGGTGCATGACGCGCTGGAAGAGATGAACCAGTTCCGCGCCGCTCCGGCGGGCCTGCTGCGCATCAACGCCACCCGCGCGGCGGTGCCGACCCAGCTGGGGCCGCGGTTGGCGCGCTTCCTGCACGCGCATCCGGACATTCGGGTGGAGCTGACCGAAAACGACGGCCTGGTCGACATCGTCGCCGAAGGCTACGACGCAGGCGTGCGCCTGCACGAGTTCGTGCCCGAGGACATGGTGGCGGTGCCGATGGGGCCACCACTGCGTGGTCTGATCGTCGGCGCGCCGGACTACCTGCGGCGACACCCCGCGCCCCGGCACCCGCGCGATCTGGCCGCGCATGAATGCATCCGCTTCCGCTTCGCCAGCGGGCATCTGTACAAGTGGCAGTTCGAGCGCGGTGGGCAGGCGCTGGAGATCGACGTGCCCGGACGGCTGACCCTGGGCGAGCAGGGCACCGTGGTCAGTGCCGTGCTCGATGGCATCGGCCTGGCCTATGTGCTGGAAGACACCGCGCGGCCGTACATCGATTCCGGGCAGATGGTGACGGTGCTGGAAGACTGGAGCGAACCGTTCGCCGGTTTCGCGCTGTACTACCCGAAGCAGCGGCAGATGCCGGCAGCGTTGCGCGCGTTCGTGGATATGTTGCGGGAGTGAGTTGCAGTAGCTGATGCAGTGCCGGCCAACGGTCGGCACCCACCGGTATCGGCCATGCGCGGATGGGTTCTGCTACGGCGCCTGCAACACCGGCGCCAACAACGCCATGCACTCACGCAGATGCACCTCTACCGGCGCATCCTCGGCCACCACGCCGATCACACGTTCGCGTAGTGGCTCGGCCACCGCCATCGCCAGGATCAGCCGTGCCATGCACGCGGAATCTCCGTGGCGCAGCAGCCCACGTTGCTGCTGCCGCGCCAGCCAGTCGGCCAGCAGCGCCCGGCAGCGCTCGATGCCGTTGTCCAGGTAGGCCTGCAGCAGCGCTTCCTTGCCGGGAAAGTCGGTCGCCAGCAGGCGGAACACCTGCACCGCCTGCGGCGAAAGCACCTGTGCACACACTGCCTGCAGGATGACCTGCAGTAGCGGCAGTACCTCGTCACTGTCGTGCGCGTCCCGCTGCAGCTGTGGCGCGAAGCCATCCGTCCACTCGCGCACCGCCAGCCCGACCAGCGCATCGCGGTTGCTGGCATGGCGGTACACAGTCTTCTTCGCCACCCCGGCGTGCGCGGCCACCGCTTCGATGGTGGTGGCCTCGTATCCCTGGACCAGCAGCAGCTCCAGGGTGGCCTGCAGCACCGCATGGCGGACCTCGGCTTCTGGTCGCGCTGGACGGCCGCGGCGGCGGGTCGGCGTTGAGGGCTCGGGCAGGGTGGTGCTGTTCATTGCGCCCATCTTACCGCATCCGGATAATTGCGAAACGAATGTCGTTTCCGTATTGTTGGGCCTCCCAACCCCGGTAGGAAACCCCTCATGGATACCGCTGTGAACGCTCGCGCCTGGCTGGACCACCACGATCTGCTGGACCCGGCACCGATGCATCTGGAAACCGGCATCCAGCGCCGCGAAGACGGCACCCTGTTGGTGGCGGTGCGTACCGATCTGCATGGCTGCAAGGGCCGCATGCTGGACTGGTGGTTCACCTTCTTCGAGACCACCCAGCACATCCGCTGGTGGCATCCGGTCGACCATGTCGAGCACCGCGGCTGGGACGGGGTCTGGCAGCGTGGACGCAGCTACCACGGCGCCAGCATCCATGCCGTGGAATCGCTGGCCGACATCCCGCCGGTGGCGGCGCGTTTGAAGTTCCATGACCCGCGCACGCTGCTGGTGCCCGAGCGCCTGCAGGTGGCACAGGATGCAGGCGATGTGTCGGCGGTGATCGCCGCGCGCATCGGCTTCGGAGATCACGTACGCCTGGATGCAAACGGTGATCCCTGCGACGGGCAGATGCTGCATGTCGCGCGCGATACGCCGTTTGGCTGTGTGCTGCGCAGCCGCTTCGTGCTTGGCCTGGACAGCACCGATCCGCAGCGTGATGCCAGCGATGCGGTTGGCCTGGGCCTGCTCAAGCACTGCTACACCGAGTTCAGTTTCCTCTCGCGCCTGCTGCCGTCGCTGTACTACGGCGAGCGCGCCAACGGCGAGGCGGTGCCGTTGCCGTGGTGAGCGGCGCAAGGGTCATTCGACCAGCACGTCGTAGCCTTCGCCACTGAACTGGATCAGGCAGAAGCCGTGGCCGAACGGATCGGCCAGCACGGCGATGCGCCCCCAGCGACGCTCGCGCACGGACTGCTCAAGCGTCGCCCCGGCCGCAACCGCACGGGCCAGTGCGGCCTCGATGTCATGCACTACCCAGTCCAGGTGCAGCGGCGTCCAATGACGCTCGTAGTCGCGCACGTCGCCGTCTTCGGTGGCGGCGCTGCCGGCCTCGTTCTGCAGCAGGTACAGCGGCGCTGGCCCACCGAGAAGTTCCACGGCGCCTGGGCCGAGGCTGCGGCCGATCTGCAGGCCGAAGGCTTCGGTGTAGAAGGCTTCAGCCACTGCAAGATCGGAAACGTCGAGATTGACGATGAATGATGCGGTGACGGAGCTCATGGGGACTTTCGTCATGTTGTTGGGCTCGGATGTGCGGTCTAGGATCGAACTGTAGTTCCAGGCCGGAGTGCCGCAATCGTTCCGGCCGGTGGCCCCGTTGCCAAGGAGGATTCCATGCATGAGCTGGAAGTGGAAGCGCGGGCGCGCGCTGGAGAAACAGGTCGGCCGATGGCGCTGGCCGCAGGTGGCATCGCTGTCCTGGGCGGAGCCACGCAGATTCCGCCGAAGGCGAAGCCTGCATCCGTGTAATCCACGTGGAGGCTGAGGGCAGGTGACGGAACAACCACAGACCCAACCAAGGAGTGCAACATGCGTGAGCAGGATATAGCCGTACGATTGGAACGTCTGGAGCGCAGACTGCGTCGCAGGAATCTGCTGGCTGCCTCGATGTTCGCGCTGGGCGCGTCGTTGGCCCTGATCGGAACCAGCGTGGCCACGCCTGATGACGGCGTGGTGCCGGAGATCCGTACCTACAAGCTGACCGTGCTCGACAGTGAAGGGCGCACGCGCGTGCAGATTGCTGAGGATGCCAGTGACATTGCCCGCAACTCACGCGCAACGGGCATGACCATCTACGATGCGAAGGGCGATGAGCGCGGTGGCATCGGCACCATGGCCAACGGCAGCGCGGTAATGGCGCTGGATGCACCGGTTGGCGTGGGCTACAAGGTTCGCGATCGAGCGGGCATGAGGGTCGCGCCCGATGGCACAGCCGTGATCACGGCGCTGTCCAACGAGGGCAGCTTTGCCGCCAGCCTGGTGGCGCAGGGCAACCAGGGGCGGCTGGAGCTGAGCCGCAAGGACTCGGCCAAGGGTGAGATCAGCACCCGTGTGCTGACCTTCGACTCGGATGCGACCAAGGTCGAGAAGGCGCCGTAACGCGTTCCGCGGCGAGGGGCGCACCGCTTCCACGCATGGCGTGGAACTACTGTGCGCGCGGGTAGTCGAGATAGCCTGCTTCGCCGCCACCGTAATAGGTGCTGCGATCGGGTGTGGCGAGTGCAACATCACGTTGCAGGCGCTCGACCAGATCCGGGTTGGCGATGAACGGTTGGCCAAACGCCGCCAGGTCGATGATGCCGGTCTCGACCAGTTGCAGGGCACGTTCGCGGGTCATGCCGCCGGCCAGGATCAACGTGCCACCGTAGGCCTGCTTGAACTGCTGCAGGAACGCCTCGCCCAGCACCGACTGCCCCGCCTGCAGGTTGTCATTGAGGTGCACATAGGCCAAGCCGCGCTTGCCCAATTCCTCGGCCAGGTACAGATAGGTGGCTTCGTTGTCGGGGTAGAACGGCATGTCGAAGGTGAGGTTGTTCGGTGCCAGGCGCACGCCGATGCGGTGGGCGCCGATGCGCTGGGCCATCGCGTCGACGGTCTCCAGGATCAGCCGTGCGCGGTTGGGCAGCGAGCCACCGTAGCGGTCCTCGCGTACATTGATGAGCGGGTTGAGGAACTGCTCGAACAGGTAGCCGTTGGCCGCATGCAGTTCGATGCCGTCGAAACCGGCGGCGATGGCGTTGTCGGCGCCCCGTGCGAAGTCGGCAATGATGCCCGGGATCTCTTCGGTGGCCAGTGCACGTGCCGGGGTGGGATCAGCATGGCCACGGCTGCCATCGTCCAGATACACGAACGAGGTGTTCTTCGGTGCGCTGGCGACCGGGCGGGTACCGGCGCTGACCGGTTGTCCGCCCTCAGGCTGCAGCGAGGCATGCGACATGCGGCCGACGTGCCAGAGCTGGGCGAAGATCGTGCCCTGCGCGGCATGCACCGCCTCGGTGACGAGCTTCCACCCGGCCACCTGCTCGGCCGACCAGATACCCGGCACGTCGATGTAGCCCTGGCCCTGCGGCGAGACCGGCGTGCCTTCGCTGATGATCAGGCCGGCGCTGGCACGCTGCCGGTAGTACTGCGCGGTCAGTTCGTTGGCTACGACGCCGGGGTTGCGGGCGCGGGTCATCGGCGCCATCGCGATGCGGTTGCGCAGAGCGGTTCCTGACAGGTTGAAGGGGCGGAAGAGGGCGGCGGTCATGTCGGTCATCTCGGTGCGGGGGAGGCGCCAGCGGCGCGATGCACACAGGATGGAGTTGACATGCAGGCGCATAAAGCGCTTCGATCTCCCTTGGTGCGGGACTATTTTTCCCCAATGGAGTGCGAACGATGCTGCCGCTGGAATCCTTGAATGGCCTGGTGACGTTCGTCACGACCGCACGCTCGGGCAGCTTCACCGAGGCGGCGGACGCGCTGGGCATCTCGCGCTCGGCGGTGGGCAAGGCCATCGCCCGGCTGGAAGCGCGGCTGGGGGTGCGCCTGTTCCATCGCACTACGCGGCGCATCGCACTGACCACCGATGGCGAGGCGTACTACGCCTCCTGTGCGGCCGCGCTGGAAGAAATCTCCGCGGCCGAGGCCTGCCTGGGGTCGGCCGGCCTGCCCAGCGGGCGGCTGCGCATCGACATGCCGTCCTCGTTCGGGCGGCTGGTGGTGCTGCCGGTGCTGCTGCGGTTGTGCCGGCAGTACCCGGACCTGCAGTTGACGTTGACCTTCACCGATCACTTCGTAGATCCGGTCGAAGAGGGCATCGACCTGCTGATCCGTTTTGGGGGCCTGCACCAGGCAGAGCACCTGGTCGCGCGCCGGTTGGGGCGCCAGCGCCTGGTCACCTGCGCATCGCCGGCGTACCTGCAGGCGCATGGCGTGCCGCGCGCGGTGGAGGAACTGGCGCAGCACCGCAGCATCGTCGGCTTCCGCCACGGGCAACCGATCTGGTGGCGGATCGGCAGCGAGGAGGACGAGGGAACGTTCATTCCCAGTGCGCCCTATCAACTCAATGATGGCGACGCGGTGATCGAAGCGGCCATCGCCGGGCTCGGTATCTGCCAGATGCCGGTTTCACTGGTGCGTCGCCATATGGACTCCGGCGCGCTGCAATCGGTGCTGGACGAGCACATGCAGCGGCACATCGACATCCATGCGCTGTGGCCACCGACGCGCCACCTGCGGCCCAAGGTGCGCTATGTGGTGGATGAGCTGACCCGGCTGGCGGGTGAGGGCGTGTTTGACTGAGCTGGGGATCAGTAGTCAACGATCCGGGCGGACGTGTCTTCGCCTTCCTGGAGTGCTTCAAACACCTCAGCCAGAAGAGCAATCAGATCGCGTCCATGTGCGGTCACGAAGTAGGTCGCCAGGTTGTCGATGTCGGGAGCGATATCATCTCCCCACGGTGGATGCTGGGTTCGATCCTCGAGCGACCAGATGACACGGGCTGGCGGCAGATCGGCCAGCTCACGGCGAACCATATGCAGTTCGGCCAGTGCGTCGGCAGCATCTGATTGCTGCAGTCTGCCGGCGTATAGCTGCCTCATGAGGATAGGGAATCGGCTTCCCCATCCATCCGGTTCGAGGTTCCCGGAGATGGTTGAGAAGAACGCGTACAGGAAGCTGGAACTTCCTATCTCATCGGTGATCTGTCCAAGCCGGATGCCGACTGTCATGCGCGTAAACCCCAATGACTCGCCGGAGCTGCAGGCAGAATGTAGGAGATCTTCTGGTGGTGCTTCATCGATTTTCATTCCGCGTGATGTTCCCTTGATGGTCGGCCCCGCTAGAGGGGGACGTCCATACGAAACATTGCAGAATCCAAGGGCGAATTGAAAAAGCGGGGCCCGGAAACCGGGCCCCGCCTGTGGAACCGCTGCGCCTGGACTACTTGAAGTTGTAGCGCAGGCTGGCCATGTAGCGACGGCCCAGTGAATCCAGCACATACGGGAACGGCCCGATGTCATCGCCCACGTTGATCACCGACAACGTCACGCGCGCGGCATCGGTGATGCGGTAGGTGACGTTGGCGTCCCAGGTGGTCCAGCTGTCTCGATAGAAGTACTGACGACTTTCCGGGGTATCGGTCATGGTGTACTGGGCGCGGCTGGTGTAGTTGGAGGCCACGCCGTAGTTCCAGTTGCCGATGCGGTGCTGGGCGGTCCAGCGGAACTGGCGCTTGGGCTCGTTGAAGCTGCCCGCCTGTTCGACGAACGGCACGTCCCGGTTCGCGGCCTGGCCACGGTTCTTCGGCATGTAGCCGTAGAAGTCCAGGTCCAGCACGCCGAAGCGCGACAGGTCCCAGCGGTAGCCGACTTCGGCAGTCCAGCCGCGGAACATCAGCACCGGGCCGTTGCCATACTCGGTCTTGATATCGGTGGCCACGCCGGTGCTCGGATCACGTGTTACCAGGCCGCAGAAGCGGTTGGCATTGGGCACGTTGGCGGCATTGAAGTCGGCGTTGTCGAAGCAACCGGTGATGATGTCGTTGGCGCTCAGCGAGGTGATCACGTTGTTGATCTTGATGTCGTACCAGTCGGCAGCGACGCGCAGGCCGGGGATCCACTCGGGTGCGAACACGATGCCGGCCGTCCACGACTTCGCCGTTTCGTTCTGAAGGCGGGTGCTGCCGTTGGTCGAGCCCAGCGTGTTGGTCGGCTGCTGGCGGAAAGTGTTCGGATCAGCACCCGGGTAAGCGGCGAAGAACGCCTGGCAGTTGCGGCGACGCACCGCCGGATTGGAGCCGCCGCTGATGTTGTCCAGCGAGCACACTTCCGGGATGTTGTAGTAGGCCGGCTGCTGTGTGGTGTAGAGCTCGGCGATGGAGGGCGCGCGCAGTGACTGGGTCTTGTTGCCGCGCAGCTGCAGGCCGGCGATCGGTTCGTACTGGATGCCGTAGGTGAACGCATTGAACGCGCCGGCGACGGAATTGTCGACGCGGCGGAACTTGGCGGTCAGGTCCAGGCGATGCAGGCCCGGGAGGTCCCAGTCGGGATTGAACAGTGGCGCCAGCACTTCGGCGAACACTTCGTTGGTGTGGTACTTGCCCTCGGCCGCCTGGGTCGGCACCGAGCGGCCCTGGCCCAGGCGCTGGTACTCGCTGGGGGTGAAGGAGCCTTCTTCGCGGCGGTGTTCGAAGCCGGCCGCTGCGGACAGCTCGCCGCCGGGAAGATCGAACAGGCCGCCGGATACCGACGCATTGATGACGGTCTGGCGGGTCTGCGCCTTGGCCACGGTCCGGGTGGAGACATAGTCCAGGGCTTCGCGCGACGCCTGGTTCTCGCCGAACAGATTCAGCGGGCGGCAGTTCGCATCGGCCGTGGTGCCCGGGCGGGTGGCATCACAGATGATGCGCCCGCTGGCGTCGGTGGTGACGTTGATCGCATTGATGAAGTTCTGCTGGATCAGGCCGGTGCCGAGGTAGTCGAAGTCACCGCGGCCGTGGGTGACGCTGGCTTCCCAGTTGAAGCTGCGCTTTCCGACCTCGAAGAAGCCGTTCAGGCCGAGCACCGCACGGGTCAGGCGGGTTTCGGTGCTGGCGTTGTTCATCGACAGGTCGCGCGAAGATCGCGACAGGCGGAACGAGGTGATGCCGTTGTCGGCGAGGATCTTGCGGGTTTCCGCACTGAGGAACGGATTGCTGGCGCTGAAGGTCAGTGCACCGCTGGCGGTACCGCCGCCGTCCAGGCGCGCATTGCCGAAGGACACCGCGTTGTAGACGTTCTGGTCGAGGGTTTCGCGGGCGGTCGCTTCGTATCGCGAAAGCTCGAAGAAGCCGCGCACGTTGTCGGTGAAGTCGAAGCTGCCGGTGGAGAAGACCGAGCGTCGTTCGAGGTCGGCGATCAGCGGCACTGTCTCGAACAGGTTCAGGCCGTCACCGCCGGAGGCGTTGCCGCCCGCGTAGCTGGTGCCGGGATTGAACTCGACCAGCTTGCCCTCGTTGTTGAACTGCCACAGTTTGTCTTTGTTCGGGCCGAAGCCAAGGATGTCGCCCAGGCCGTTGCGCGTGTAGCTGCCGGTCGCCGGCATCACCAGGCCACCGAAGGTCATGCTGGCAATGCGCCGGTTGCGGATCCAGATCTGGTCGGGGATACCATCGCGGGGCCCGGTGTTGAACGGAATGCTGCCGTCGATGCGGCCATCATTGGTCGGCCGGCGCATGGGCTGGGCAGTGGCATTGGCCGCCGTGGGATTGGCCTGCAGGCTGTAGCCCTGGCGGTAGAAATCGCGTTGCAGCGCGTTCACCCCATCGGCGTTGTCCAGCTCGGCGGCAACCACGATGTGGCCACGGCCATCAGCGAAGTCGGTACCGAAGATGGCCGACCAGGAGTAGCGCTCGTTGTCGTTCTTGCTGGTCCTGCCGTAGCCCAGCTCGACTTCGGCACCCTCGAACCGGTCGCGCAGGATGATGTTGTTGACGCCGGAGATCGCATCCGAGCCATAGGTGGGTGCACCGCCAACGCTCAGGCTTTCAATGCGTTGCACCATGACGCTGGGAATGGCGTTCATGTCGACCTGGATGCCCGAGCCGCCGCCGGCTCCGAAGATGGTGGGCGGTGTAGAGGTGACGAAGCGGCGTCCATTGACCAGGGTCAGCAGGCGATTGCTGCCCAGCCCGAACTTGCTGGCGAAGTTGACGCCTGCACCGAAGCCGGCCTGGTCGCCGCGCGAACTGACGCCGGCACTGACCCCGGGAATCCGGGTCAGGGCATCGATGAGGTTGGTGTCGCCATAGTTCTCGATCGATTCACGGCTGACCACCGCGGCGGGCTCGAGCGTGTCGAAACCGGCGCGGTAGATGCGCGAGCCGGTGACGGTCATCCGGTCCAGCTGCACGGGGGTCTTGCTGCTGGCGGGCTCGGCCTTCTGTTCCTGCGTGGCGGCCTGCTGCGCCATGGCCGGTGCGGCGGCCACCAGCACCAATGCCGAACCCAGCGCGACAGACAAGCGACTGCGGGCGAACAACGGTCGGTACATGATTTCTCCCTGGTCACGCCAATGTGACTCAGGGGTAAACGCAGGGTCGAATGCGACACCCTACGTCATGAAAAAGTAACAAATGAATCTATTTATTATTCATTCATTTTCTGGGCTGATCTGTCTCTGGAGCCTGCCTCGGCAGCACCAGATCGCTTCATTCGCCCCTGTGTGTATACTATCCCCCAGTATAGTTCCGAGGTGGCCCCGCCATGCCGCACTCCCCCGAAGAGAAGAAGAAGGTCCTGGCCCGCGTGCGCCGCATCCGCGGCCAGTGCGATGCGCTGGATCGCGCGCTGGAAGCCGGTGCCGACTGCGGGCCGGTGCTGCAGCAGATCGCCGCCATCCGTGGCGCGGTCAACGGCCTGATGTCCGAGGTGATGGAGGCCCATCTGCGCGAGGAGTTCGGGCAACCCGCGGCCTCCGACGAACAACGCGCCGAACGCGTGCGCGACATGAGCGCGTTGATCCGCTCGTACCTGAAATAAGCATCGGCGCCATATCGCGCCGATCATCCTGCCATTCCCTTTCCGCCTGATCCTGGAGAAGCCACCATGAAGTCCCGTGCCGCCGTCGCCTTTGGTCCCGGCCAGCCGCTGCAGATCGTCGAGATCGACGTCGCCCCGCCGAAGAAGGGCGAGGTGCTGGTCAAGATCACCCACACCGGTGTCTGCCATACCGATGCCTTCACCCTGTCCGGCGATGATCCGGAAGGCCTGTTCCCGGTGGTGCTGGGCCATGAAGGCGCCGGCATCGTGGTGGAGGTCGGTGAGGGCGTGACCAGCGTCAAGCCGGGCGACCACGTCATTCCGCTGTACACCGCCGAGTGCGGCGAGTGCCTGTTCTGCAAGAGCGGCAAGACCAATCTGTGCGTGTCGGTGCGTGCCACCCAGGGCAAGGGCGTGATGCCCGACGGCACCAGCCGCTTCAGCTACAACGGCGAGCCGATCTACCACTACATGGGCTGCTCGACCTTCAGCGAGTACACCGTGGTGGCCGAAGTCTCGCTGGCCAAGATCAATCCGGAAGCGAACCCGGAACACGTGTGCCTGCTCGGTTGCGGCGTCACCACCGGCATCGGCGCGGTGCACAACACCGCCAAGGTGCAGGAAGGCGACAGCGTGGCGGTGTTCGGCCTGGGTGGCATCGGCCTGGCGGTGATCCAGGGTGCGCGCCAGGCCAAGGCCGGCCGCATCATCGCGGTGGACACCAACCCGTCCAAGTTCGAACTGGCGCGCGAATTCGGCGCCACCGACTGCATCAACCCGAAGGACTACGACAAGCCGATCCAGCAGGTCATCGTCGAGATGACCACCTGGGGCGTGGACCACAGCTTCGAGTGCATCGGCAACGTCAACGTGATGCGCGCGGCGCTGGAATGCGCGCACCGTGGCTGGGGCCAGAGCGTGGTGATCGGCGTGGCCGGTTCGGCAGGAGATCTCACCCGTCCAGCTCCGTTCCAGATCTCTCTTT
>JAHXDM010000025.1 GCA_019468145.1 Rickettsia endosymbiont of Bradysia coprophila | reverse complement strand
AGCTGGGCAACAGCTTCGAGTTCAGCCAGCGATCGAACTCGCCGCTTCAACGAGCTGATTTCCGGCGTGCGTACCGACCTGGCGGTGATGATCTTCGGCGATGACTTCAACCAGCTGCAGAAGGTGGCCGACCAGGTGGCACTGAAGCTGCGTGCGGTGAACGGCGCGGCCGACGTGCGGGTGGAGCAGATCTCCGGCCTGCCCACGCTCAACGTGGCGATCGATCACGTGGCGGCGGCGCAGTACGGCCTGACCGCGGCGGATGTGAGTGACGCGCTGGCCACCGGCATCGGTGGTACCGCCGCCGGCAAGATCTTCGAAGGCGACCGTCGCTTCAACGTGGTGGTGCGCCTGGACGATGCCTCGCGCAATGATCCGGACCAGCTGGCCTCGTTGCCGATCGCCACGCCTGCAGGCCTGGTGATTCCGCTGTCGTCGGTCGCGCGCATCACAGTCAGCGAAGGACCCAACCAGATCAGCCGCAACAACGGCAGCCGACGCGTGGTAGTGCAGGCCAACGTGCGTGGGCGTGACCTCGGCGGCTTCGTCGGCGAGGCACAGGCGGCGGTGGCTGATGTTGCATTGCCGCCGGGCGCCTACCTGACCTGGGGTGGCCAGTTCGAGAATCTGCAGCGCGCGGAGAAGCGGCTGGCGACGGTGGTGCCGGTGGTGTTCCTGCTGATCGGCAGCCTGCTGTTCATGGCCCTGCGCAGCGGCAAGGAAGCCGTGCTGGTATTCAGCTGCGTACCGTTGGCGCTGGTCGGCGGCATACTCGCGCTGCTGCTGCGGGGCATGCCGTTCTCGGTGTCGGCTGCGGTCGGCTTCATCGCCGTGTCCGGAGTGGCCACCTTGAACGGCCTGGTGCTGATGCAGGCGATCCGCGAGCGCCTGGATGCCGGTGACCTGCCGATGATGGCGGCGATCAACGGTGCGTCGAGCCGCATCCGCGCGGTGCTGACCACCGCGCTGGTGGCGATCGTCGGCTTCATTCCGATGGCGATTGCCAGTGGTTCCGGTGCGGAGGTGCAGAAGCCGCTGGCCACGGTGGTGATCGGCGGGTTGATCACCGCCACCGTGCTGACCCTGCTGGTGCTGCCGACCTTCGCTGCGCGGGTGGCCAAGCCAAGGGCGGTGGGGTGATGTGAGGTTGCGGGTCGGATCCCTTTCCACGGAAAGGGATCCGACCCCGTCTACCGCGCTTCGCGCTCGCCGGGCATGGCCCGGCGCTACCACCGCACGTTCCGGTAGCGCCGGGCCATGCCCGGCGACGCGTCGGGTCAGGCCTTCTTGCGTTCGGCGATGTAGGCCTGGATCTGCTGTTCCAGCACCGGCAGCGGCACCGAGCCCTGCTTGAGCAGGGTGTCGTGGAAGCCCTTGATGTCGAACTTGTCGCCCAGTTCCTTCTCGGCCTGCGCACGCAGGCGCACGATGGCGATCTCGCCCAGCTTGTAGCTCAGGGCCTGGCCCGGCCAGGAAATGTAGCGGTCCACTTCGGTGGTCACTTCATGCTCGCTCAGCGCGGTGTGGTCACGCAGGTAGGCCAAGGCCTGCTCGCGGCTCCAGCCCTTGCTGTGCACGCCGGTGTCGATCACCAGGCGCGTGGCGCGCCACATCTCGTAGGTCAGGCGCCCGAAATCCTCGTACGGGGTTTCGTAGATGCCCATTTCCACGCCCAGCTTCTCGCAGTACAGCGCCCAGCCTTCGCCGTAGGCGGAAATGTAGGCGTTGCGGCGGAACTCGGGCAGGTTCTTCTGCTCGGCGGCGATGGCACCCTGCAGCGCGTGGCCCGGATCGGATTCATGCAGGGTCAGCGCCGGCAGGTTGTACAGCGGGCGCGACGGCAGGTTGTAGGTGTTGAGCCAATAGGTGCCCATGCCACCGCGGCCGGCGGTCCAGAACGGTGCGATGTCCGGCGGCACCGGCACGATGGTGAAGCGCGCGCGCGGCAACGTCATGTACTTGCCGAGCTGACCGTCGGCCCGCTTGGAGATCCATGCGGCGCGCGACAGCAGCTCTTCCGGCGTCTTCGCATAGAACTGCGGATCGGTGCGCAGGAAGGTCAGGAACTCGGCGAAGCTGCCCTTGAACTTCACCTGCTTGATGATGTCGTTCATTTCCTTCTGGATGCGTGCGACTTCATCCAGGCCGATGCGGTGGATCTCGTCCGGCGACAGGTCCAGCGTGGTGTATTCGTGGATCTGCTGCTTGTAGTACGCCTTGCCGCCCGGCATCGCTTCTGCGGCCAGCGTGGTGCGCGCCTGCGGCACGTACTCGTTGACGAAGAAGGTGCGCAGCTGCTGGAACGCCGGCACCACCTTGCCGCTGATCGCTTCACGCACCTGCGCCTGCAGCTTGGCCTGCTCTGCGGCCGGAATGCTGTTGGGCAGCTTCTTGAACGGGGCGTACAGCGGCGATTCGGTCGGGTCTTTCAGCTCGGCGACGGTGGCGATCGACACCTCTCGGCCATCGAGCACCGCGCGCGGCACGCTGAAACCTCGCTTCAGGCCGGCGCGCATGTTTTCGGTCTGCTGGCCGAAGTAACGCGGCACATCGTTCAGGCGTGCGATGTAGTTCTGGTAGTCCTGCACGGTCTTCATCTCGCGCCGGGCCATGAAGGACAGGTTGGACCAGAACGAGGAGTCGGCGTTGAACGGCATCTCGTAGCCACGCAGACGCGTTTCTTCGGCCAGGTTGAACACCTGGTCACGGTAGATCGCGTAGTTGACCTGGTTGTCGGGCGACAGAGTCTTCGGGTCGATTTTCTTCAGCGCAGCGAGGGTTTCATCCCACACCTTCAGGCGCGCCTGCTGCGCGGCCGGGCCGACGTCGGGCATGCGGGTGGCGTTGGCCGGGGCGTCTTCGTCCTCGCTGGCCTCACCACCGCCTTGCTGGCGCCACTTCCATTCCTTTTCGTACAGCGCGCGGAAGGCGGCATCGGCGGGCGATTCGGTGGCCACGCTGGCCGGTGCGGCGGCGGCGGTCGGTGCGGCCAGGGCCACGGCGGGGGTGGACAGGGCGAGCAGCAGGGCGACAGCAAGACGGGTTTTCACGAGCACAGGTTCCCGGGAAGGCAGACCCCGATCATGGCACCGCCCATCGCCCGTGGCATGGGACGAAGGTCCTGCCTGCGCAGCAGGCAGGACCGGTGACCGGCCGCAGGCCGGGGCCCCAGCGCCGAAGGCGCGCGGTAGCGCGGGGCCATGCCCCGCGAGCGCGCAGCGCGGCCAACGGATACAGCCGCCGGGCATGGCCCGGCGCTACCGGGCGCTCAGTGGCTGGCCTTGTTCCGCTTCCAGCCCCGGTGCTTGATGTCCAGCTGCAGGCTGTACAGCGCGGTGAACGCCGGGAACAAGTTCTGCAGCACGCCCACCGAGTCCTGCTTGGCCGAGAACAGGAAGTAGCTCAGCGTCATCAGGCTGCCGACCACGCTCATGTACCAGAACAGGCGCGGGATGACCGGCTTGCCAGCGCGCTTGGAGGCCACGAACTGGACCAGCCAGCGCCCACCGAACATCAGCGCACCGGTGTAGCCGATCAGTTTCCAGCCGGTCACATGCAGGCCGGTCCAGTACAGCCAGGTCAGCGGCTGGTCGAGCCAGTGCAGGGCCAGGCCCATCATCGCTCTTCCACCGCGGTGCGCTTGCTGCGGGTGATCAGCCACGCCACGCCGCGCAGATCACGGATGCCGACCAGCGCACGGCCCAGGTTGTTGTACTTGGAAACGCCGGCGGTACGGTGGCGATGGTTGACCGGCACGCTGGTGGTCTTCCAGCCGGCACGCTGCATCAGCGCTGGCAGGTAGCGGTGCATGTGGTCGAAATACGGCAGGTCGAGGAACGCGCTGCGCTCGAACAGCTTGATACCACAGCCGGTGTCGGGGGTGTCATCGCGCAGCATGCGCGCGCGGATGGCATTGGCCCACTTGCTGGCCCAGCGCTTGCTGCCGCTGTCCTGGCGGTTGACGCGCCAGCCGGCGAACAGCTTCACCTGCGCCGCTGCGGCATCACGTGCAGCCAGCAGCTTGGGAATGTCGGCAGGATCGTTCTGCCCGTCACCATCGAGAGTCGCGATCCACGGCGCCAGGGCGTGCTTGACGCCGGTGCGCACCGCCGTGCTCTGCCCACTCTGGTTCACGTGGTGCAGCACCCGCAGTTCCGGGGTGCTGGCCTTCAGGCCCTGCAGCACTGCCAGGGTGTCATCGCGCGAGTGGTCATCGATGTAGACGATCTCGAACGGCAAGCGGCCACGCAGGGCAGCGGTGATTTCGGCCACCAGTGGCGCGACGTTGTCGCGCTCGTTGAACACGGGGACGACGACGGAAAGCTCGGGTTGGCTCATGGGGGGACTCGGCCAAGAGGGAACAAAGACCGCGCATTCTCCGAAGCCAAGGTTATCCGAAGATGAATCCGGCTGTGTGAGGATCCCTCCTCAGGCGCGGTCGCCAAAATACTCGCGGCACCACTGCACGACGGGCGGCAGCCCCGCTTCGATCGGGGTCACCGCGTCGAAGCCGAATGCGTCATGTGCACGCCGGGTATCCGCCATCGTGCGCACCATGTCGCCCGGCTGCATCGGCTTGTAGACCTTCTGCGCAGGACGGCCGGCAGCCTGCTCGATCACGCTGATGAAGCGCTCCAGCTCGACCGGCGTATGGTTGCCGAGGTTGAACACCCGGTGCGGCACCGGACCATCGGCCGGATGCGCGAGCGCGCCGAGGATACCGGCCACGATGTCGGAGACATGTGTGAAGTCGCGCTGCATGCGGCCTTCGTTGAACACATCGATCGGCCGCCCGGCCAGCACCGCGCGCGAGAACAGCAGCGGCGCCATGTCCGGCCGGCCCCACGGGCCATACACGGTGAAGAAGCGCAGGCCGGTGGCATGCAGGCCGTACAGCTGTGCGTAGGTGTAGGCCATCAGCTCGTTGGCCGCCTTGGTCGCCGCGTACAGCGAGCGCGGCTGGTCCACGCGCTGGTCTTCGGAAAACGGCGGCGTGGCCGAATCACCGTAGACCGAGCTGCTGGAGGCATACACCAGATGCTGCACGCCACGGTGGCGGCACAGCTCGAGCATGTTGACGAAGCCGATCAGATTGCTGTCGACGTAGGCCTGCGGATTTTCCAGCGAATAGCGCACACCGGCCTGTGCAGCCAGATGGATCACCGCCGTCGGCTTCACCTCGTCGAACAGCGCGGCCAGGCCCTGCTGGTCGGTCAGGTCCAGGGTGCGCAGGTCCAGCGTCGGGCACAGCGCAGCCACGCGGTCGCGCTTGATCTGCGGGTCGTAGTAGTCGTTGAAGTTGTCCAGGCCGACCACGGGCCGGCCCGCCTCCAGCAGCGCGCGGGCGGTATAGGCACCGATGAAGCCGGCAGCGCCGGTGAGCAGGATGGTCATGACAGGGGCCTGGAAACGAAGTACAGGCCCCTGATGTTACCGGTCTCAGAACAAACCGAAACGCTTCTTCGCCACGTTGACGCGGCCAGGCTCGATCACATCCTTGATGTCCTTGGCGTCGAAACGGTCCAGCAGGGTCTCGGCGTCCTTCTTCAGCTTCAGGTCCATCTCCTGCGGATACAGCGGCACGATGGCCATGAACTGGATGATTTTGCCATCGTCCAGCTCCAGCGAGCCGAAGTCGTCCGGGGTGGTGACCGGCGGCAGCACGATGGCCCCGTCGAACCCCACGCCATCGGCATACGGCTCGGACGGATGACCGTTGGGAATGGTGTGGCCGAAGCCCAGCCAGGTGTCGTACTCGTGCGGCAGCCGCGCCAGCGTCTTCAGCAGGCGCACCGGCCAGTAGTTGCGCTCATCCTCGAAGGCGCCATCGCTGATCGGCCAGTCGGCCGGCAGGGTCACCATCAACTCCATGTACGCCGAGCCGGGTGCACCTTCGGGCAGGGTCATCGGCAGATCGCTCATGCCCGAGGTCACCAGGCGCAGATAAGGATGGGCTTCGGTGGCCGGCACCACGTGCACATCGATATGCACGATGTCGGAGATGATTTCGTGGAAGACCCCGGAGACGGGCCCCAGATGGCGCTCGATATGCGCGCTGATCGCCTCGATGTGTTCTTCGCCGTGCGCCGGCGTGAAGTCCTTCTCGCGGCTGTGCACGAGGATCGGGCTGCCGCCCGGGCTGACGTCGTCTACTTCAATGGTCATGTCCTGCTCCCTGGATGGGCCACGGGCCGGAGAGCAGTGCATCCCCCGGCGCGCGCGGCGGTGCGTTCCCTGTCAATTACAGGACGCGGCAGGAACAGGCCGCGCCCCCTGTCACTGTGCCGGACTCAGGCCTGGCGGGTGCGCAGTTTTTCCAGCACGCCGTCCAGGGTATCCAGATCGGTGTAATGGATGATCAATTTGCCCTTGCCGCCACGGCCGTGATTGATCGCCACCTTGGCGCCCAGCGCTTCGGACAGCTCGGTTTCCAGCGAAGCGATGTCGGCCTGCTGCACCTTCGGCGTGGCCACCGGGCGGTTGCTCGGCACCTTGCCGGCGGCGAAGGCCTGCGCACGGCGCTCGACTTCACGCACCGACCAACCTTCATCGGCCGCTTCCTGCGCCAGCTTGCCGGCCAGTTCGGGGGCCAGGGTCAGCAGCGCACGGGCGTGGCCCATTTCCAGGCGGCGGGTTTCCAGCAGCAGGCGGATCGCCACCGGCAGCTCCAGCAGGCGCAGCAGGTTGGACACCGCCGCGCGCGAGCGGCCGACGGCCTCGGCGGCCTCGGCATGGGTCAGGGTGAATTCGCTGATCAGGCGCTGCAGCGCCTCGGCTTCTTCCAGCGGGTTGAGGTCTTCGCGCTGGATGTTCTCGATCAGCGCCATCGCGATGACGGTGCGGTCTTCCAGCTCGCGCACCACCACCGGCACTTCGTCCAGTCCGGCCAGCTGCGATGCACGCCAGCGGCGTTCACCGGCGACGATTTCGTAGTTGCCTGCCGGCAGCTGGCGCACCAGGATCGGCTGGATCACGCCCTGCGACTTGATCGAGTCGGCCAGCTCGGAGAGCTTGCCCTCGTCCATCTCGCGGCGCGGCTGGTACTTGCCCGGCTGCAACTGGCCCACGGCCAGCTTGCGCAGCACTTCACCCGGCAACGGTTCGATCACCGCGGTGCTGGCCTGCACCTGGCTGACCGCACCCTTGGGACCCAGCAGGGCATCCAGGCCACGGCCGAGGCCTCGCTTCTTGGCTGCCGGCTTGCTGCTGGTCATCAGACGATCTCCACGGCCTTGGCGGCCTTGTTGCGTTCGTTGTTGCGGCGGATGATCTCGCCGGCCAGGCCCAGGTAGGCGACGCCACCGCGCGAGGCGCGGTCGTAGCCGACGATGCTCTGGCCATGGCTGGGTGCCTCGGCCAGGCGCACGTTGCGCGGCACGATGGTGCGGAACACGCGGTCGCCGAAGTGCTCGGTGAGCTCGGCCGAGACCGCGTTGGCCAGGTTGTTGCGCACATCGAACATGGTGCGCAGCACGCCTTCGATCTCCAGCGCCGGGTTGAGGTTGGCACGCAGCGCCTCGATGGTTTCCACCAGCGCGCTCAGGCCTTCCAGCGCGTAGTACTCGCACTGCATCGGCACGATCACCGAGTCGGCGGCGGCCAGCGCGTTGAGCGTCAGCAGCGACAGCGCCGGCGGGCAGTCGATCAGGATGTAGTCGTACTCGTCGCGGATCGGCGCCAGCGCACGCTTCAGGCGCTGCTCGCGCTCGCTCTGCGCCATCAGCTGGATCTCGGCCGCAGTCAGGTCGATGTTGCCAGGCAGCAGGTCGTAGCCTTCGGCCGTCTGCACGCGCACATCGGCGGCGCTGGACTCGCCCAGCAGCAGATCGTAGGTGGAGGAGACCAGCTCGCGCTTGTCCACGCCACTCCCCATGGTCGCGTTGCCCTGCGAATCCAGGTCGACCAAGAGCACGCGCTTGGGTGCGTTGGCCAGGGAAGCGGCCAGGTTGACGGCGGTCGTGGTCTTGCCGACGCCACCCTTCTGGTTGGCGATGGCGATGATGCGGGCCATGCGGGTGTGCCTCGTCGACGTGTGCTGGGACCGGTCATTATGCGTACAACCGGCCCCTTGCGGAAATCGTGGATCGCCAACCTCTTGTTCCACAAGGGGCTGGCGACGGGAATCAGGGACCTGTAACGGTGACCAGGTGGCGTTCGCCGGCCAGGCCGGGCACGCTCAGCGGGGTCACCTCGCGCACCTGCCAGCCAGCCGGCAGCTCCGCGATCTCTTCATGCGGGTAGACGCCCTTCATGGCCAGCAGCACGCCACCGGGGCGCAGCAGGTGGCCACCGACGCGGACGATGCCGGCCAGGGTGTCCATCGCACGCGCGGTCAGCTGGTCGTAGCGGCCAGCTTCGTCCAGCGCCTCGGCACGCGATTCGGCCACGCGGGCATTGCCCAGGCCGAGCTGGCGCACGGCCTCGCGCATGAAGCGCGCCTTCTTGCCGTTGCTCTCCACCAGGGTGACCTGCAGGCCCGGGCAGGCGATCGCCAGCGGGATGCCAGGCAAGCCGGGCCCGGTGCCGAGGTCGGCCAGGCTGCCATCGACCACGAACGGCTGCATCGCCAGTGAATCGAGCAGGTGGCGGGTGACCATCTCCTGCGGATCGCGGATGGCGGTGAGGTTGTAGGTGCCGTTCCAGCGGTGCAGCAGGGCCAGGTATCGCAGCAGCGGCGGCGCCAGCGCGGCGTCCAGGCCCATGCTGGCCAGGCCCTGTTCCAGCGTGGCAGCCACGCTGGCGGGAAGTGGGTGTTCGCTCATGCCGACATTATCGCCGGTTTTGCGCGCTGATTCCCCGCTTCAGTGCGGATACCAGGCCAGAGCAGCGCGGAATTGCCCGGTGGCCTGCCATTCGTGCAGATGCCAGCGCGCGGCCACGCCCAGTTCCGGGTCACACCAGCGCAGGTGCAGGGCGCCATCGGCCCCCGGGGCCAGCTGCAGGCGGTGCAGGCCGAACGAGATGCCCTGCCCGTGTGCCTTCAGCATGGCTTCCTTGGCGCACCACACGCGGAAGAACCAGTGCTCGCGCCCGGCCTCGTCCAGGCTTTCCAGCCAGGCCACTTCCTCGGGGTGGAAGAAGCGCTGCACGATCTCCATCAGGCGGGCCCGCGGCCGCAGCAGCTCCAGGTCGACGCCCAACCGCACGCCCTCGCCCAGTGCCACCAGCAGCACCTCGCCACTGTGGCTCCAGCCGGTGCCGTAGTGGGCCAGCGCGCCGCTCAGCTCCGGCCGGCCCTTGTCATCGCGAACCAGTGGCAGCGTCTCCGGGTCGGTGCCCAGCGCCTGCGCCAGCACCTGCCGCGCCTGCGGTTCGCCGCGGTGGCCCGGCACGTGCGGGCGCCGCCAGACCGTCACCGGGCCGAAGCGCCACGGGCCGTCAAGGGTGGCTGGCAGGCTCATCCGCACGCGCCCATCACGCAATTGCACGACGGGTTCACAGCCATGCGCGTCAACTGGTCACAGTTCCCCACCGGAGGTTCGATCATGGGCATCATCGTTTGGCTGATCGTCGGCGGCATCGTAGGCTGGCTGGCCAGCATCATCATGAAGCGCGATGCCCAGCAGGGCATCATCCTCAACATCGTGGTCGGCATCGTCGGCGCGCTGATTTCCGGCTGGCTGTTCGGCGGCGGCATCAACGAAGCGATCACCATCCGCACCTTCCTGTTCTCGCTGATCGGTGCGGTGATCCTGCTGGCGATCGTCAACCTGTTCACCCGCAAGAGCATACGGTGATCTGAGGGGTAGCGCCGGGCCATGCCCGGCGTCTCCCTGCCGCCGCTGTGCTCGCCTGGCATGGCCCGGCGCTACCTCAACCCAATTCCACCCATGCCGGCGCATGGTCGCTCGGGCGTTCCCAGGTACGCGGCTCGCGGTCGATGCCCGAGGCCACCGCACTGCCCTTCAGCGCATCGGAGACCAGGGTCAGGTCGATGCGCAGGCCCAGGTTGCGGCGGAAGCCAGCGGCACGGTAATCCCACCAGCTGAAGGTGCCCGCCTCGTCGTTGTGCAGGCGGAAGCCATCGTGCAGGCCCAGCTGCAGCAACTTGTTGAGCGCGCCGCGCTCGGCGGTGGAGGTCAGGATGTGGTTCTCGTTCCAGACCTCCGGGTCGTGCACATCGCGCGCGTCCGGGGCGATGTTGAAATCGCCCATCACGATCAGCTTCGGGTGCCGCTGCAGTTCTTCGGCGATCCAGGCATGGACCGCTTCCAGCCAGCGCAACTTGTACTCGTACTTGTCGGTGCCGATGTCCTGGCCGTTGACCACGTACAGGTTGATCACCCGCAGGTCGCCGAAGGTGCCCGCGATGACGCGCTTCTGCTCGTCCTCGAAGCCGGGAATGCCGATCTGCACGTCCTGCGCCGGCTCACGCGACAGCAGCGCCACGCCGTTGTAGGTCTTCTGCCCGGCGAACACGCTGCGGTAGCCGGCGGCGATCAGCGCCGAATCGGGGAACTTGTGGTCCTCCAGCTTGGTTTCCTGGATACCGACGATGTCCGGGCCGAAGTCCTTGAGCCACTGCTCCAGGTGCGGCAGGCGGACATTGAGCGAATTGACGTTCCACGAGGCGATCTTCATGAGGGCCATTCTACCCGGGTGGGCTTAGATGGGCGCCCCTATACCCCGGTAGACGCCAACCTTGGTTGGCGCCGGCAATCACCGTGTGCCAACCAAGGTTGGCAACTACCGGAACCCGATCACCGCAACAGGAACTTCAACAACCCCGCAATCTTCGAATACGGCGGCCGCAGCCGGTCGCTGGCTGCCCAGCGCGACTGCCACAGCACCGGCAGCCGCTTGCTCATCGCATCGAACCCGGCCCGGCCGTGGTACGCGCCCATGCCGCTGGCCCCTACCCCGCCAAACGGCAGGCCATCGGCGGCGAAATGCAGCAGCGTGTCATTGACCGTCACCCCACCGGCCACCACCTGGCCGAGGATGCGCTCCACCGTGGCCCGGTCATGGCTGAAGGGATACAGCGCCAGCGGCCGGTCGCGGGACAGCACGTCGGCCAGCGCCGCATCCAGATCCGGGTAGGCACGCACCGGCAGGATCGGCCCGAAGATCTCCTCGCGCATCAGGTCCAGGTCGTCCGGCGGGTCCAGCACCACGGTCGGCACCAGCAGCCGCTCACGATCAGCGCGCGCATCGTCCACCTGAGCCAGCGGAATCACCGGCACGCCGCGTTCGCGCGCCTGCGCCAGATAGCCCTGCAGGCGCCGGTACTGTCCTTCGTTGATGATGCGCGTGTAGTCGTCGGCGCTGCTGAAATCGCCGTAGCGCTGCTGCACCTGCTGCTGCAGCGCCTGCACGAACTCGCGCTGGCGCACGGTATCGATCAGCGCGTAGTCCGGCGCGATGCAGGTCTGCCCGGCGTTGAACCACTTGCCGGTGGCCAGCCGCGCAGCGGCCTTGTCCAGCGGGAAATCGCGGCAGACGATGGCCGGCGACTTGCCGCCCAGTTCCAGCGTGACCGGCACCAGATGCTCGGCGGCGGCCGCCATCACCTTGCGGCCAACCGCCGTCGAGCCGGTGAACAGCAGATGGTCCAGCGGCAGCGATGACACCGCCGCCGCTACATCCGCCCCACCCTGCACCACCGCCACGCGATCGGGCGGGAACACGCTGGCCAGCAGGCCGGCCAGGAACGCGCTGGTGCGCGGCGTGTGTTCCGAAGGCTTGAGCAGCACGTGGTTGCCGGCGGCGATGGCGGTGGCCAGCGGCACCAATGCCAGCGTGACCGGGTAGTTCCAGGGCGAGATCACCCCGACCACCCCCAGCGGGGTCGGCCGCAGCTGCGCGCGCGCCGGCCACAGCCGCCAGCCCGCTCTCACACGCTGCGGCCTCGACCAGCGCCGCAGATGGCGGCGCAGGTGGTCGATGGCCGACAGCACGCTCATGCCATCGGCCAGTTTCGATTCGGTGTGGGCGCGGTGACCGAAGTCCTCGGCGATGGCCTGGGCCATTTCATCCAGGCGCAGCTTCAGCGCCTCGCGCAGGCGGCGCAGGTCATTCTCGCGCTGGTCCAGCGACGGGCGCTGCGCCTGCCAGGCGCTGCGCAGGGTGTGCAGGATGGCGGGGAGATCGGCTGGGGCAGTGGTGGTCATGGGCCGATTGTAGGGTCGAGCCGTGCTTGGCTCGCATGCCAACCTTCACGCCGTGGCACGGGGTCTCATTCGAACACCTCCCGACCGCCTTGCATGCGTTTACCCCCGCATGCAAACCCGTCCATCACTACGTCTTCTGCTGGTCGGTACGTTGTGCCGGGCAAGACTGCGGTTCTGGCAACTCAAGCGGGATCTTGATCGGGTACTCGGGGCTGCCGTAGGCGTAACAGGAGGTGGTGACCTGAATCTCATCGCAGGGCAGGAAGTGCACGGTGATGCCGCAGACGTCCTGGCCGGTGTAGTCCGGGACAGGGACGACTTTGCTATGTCTGCGCTTCTGCGCCAGGATTTTTTCTCTCCAAGCCAGAACTTTTGACCAATCCTCTGTCCCAGGAAAATCCATTGCACTTCCGGCACCCGTTTCCCAGTCAACCCGCACCGTCAGCCCCGGATACCAGTGT
Source organism: Rickettsia endosymbiont of Bradysia coprophila (assembly GCA_019468145.1). Taxonomy (GTDB): domain Bacteria; phylum Pseudomonadota; class Alphaproteobacteria; order Rickettsiales; family Rickettsiaceae; genus Tisiphia. The sequence continues at coordinate 3,768 of JAHXDM010000025.1, read as the reverse complement.
TCTGGTGCGCCGTAGCAGCAGGCTCCACCCCCGCCTTGATACGGGCCAATGATGTCAACGGCTGAACGGCCATCGACACTGAACCGGTTGATTGCCCAATGGGTGTGGTTGACGCCATAGATCGCACTCGCATCCACAGCGTAGGCAGATGAGAGCAGAGGTGGGCCAGCAAGAAATGCAAGCACCACGCGCTTCAAAACAAGCATCACTGAAACTCCATGATGTATAGCCCTCATTTCTTGTCCGAGGGCACCAATGCCCTACTCAGGCGCAAACTCCCACCTCCAGTCACGCAGCATCTCGACCTCCCGCGCGATCAGTGCTGATTCTGCTGCGGGCGCGTCGGAGAACTGTTCGCCCGACATTGGAATCCTCTTCAGGGAGACATTCCGATCACCTACGAAGAAGTGGGGCATAAAGCAGTAAGGCTCATCGCCCGATTCCGTGGGCTGCTTCACCAACGTCGCAAACACGGCATTCGTTGGCATGCTCGGTTTGGCGCCTGAACACCACGGATGCGACGAGACGATGTCCTGAATCCGCGCACCAGCCCGACGGAACTCCGTGGGACTGAAAACCTTGCCGAGAGAGACTCGATGCACCCGATAGGTGCCGACTTCCGGTTGCGCCTCGACAAGCCATCCTGAGTTGTCATGCGATGTGCAACTGCAGTCGCAGGTCACCAATGTTGCGCTTGGTACGGCGTTGTTCCAGGACAGCCAGACCTTCTCTGTCTTGCATAGTTGTTTGATCACGGGCGATCTTTCCTCGACTCGCAGGCTTCCCTGCGGTGCCGCACCGTCGGCAGCTACATGCGTTTCTGCGTCGGGCGATGACGCTGAGACAGTGACGATCGCTGCCAGAAGTACGCTGCGCATGCCCCGATCCGATTCGATGAATCACCCATGCTATGGGACGCACTGGCGAACAAAGGGAATTCGGGCCATTTGCGTCATAAGTTGGCAGCTCTTGCTAGAAGTCCCAGTGTTCCGTGTGGCTGGATACGTCACCTCGCACCGGTACGATTGAGTACTGGGCTGATATGTAGATTCGTACTTGTTTCATTGCTTCACGACGTCAGCGTGCTGAAGGTGGTGTCCCACCTCCAAAAACATGCGTAGATGCGACGCGTATTTGCATTTCTGACCGGATGTCTTCTCATGCCCGGAGTTTCCGATGCCAGCGAGCATTCCATTGATGTCGCGGCAATCGATCTGAACACCGAGCACGAACACATCCCATTGCTGGGCGACACCCTGGCCGCCGTCGTCGGCGAGCTCGAGGGCGATGCCACACCCGGTGCCAGTATTGGCAGGGTGCTCGAGGCGCTTGCAGAAAGGCTTGAGCGTACGACCTGCCGTGTACAGATTCCCGTCAATGACAGCTCGTGTTCATCCGGCGTTACCTGCAGCGGACCCGATGTAGACAGCCTCTTCCCGTACTACACCGCCTTGCGGCAGGCGAGCACACCGTCGGAGCATGATCGGCACGGCCGTCGCCTCCTGGACGCCTACGCGACGTTGCTCAGGGATGCACCGGATGTCACCCTCACGCGACCGAGCGAAGACGAGGCTGCAGATGGGTTGTTACATGTGCTCTTTCCGTTCGCGGCCTGGGACGAGAAGCTGAACATTCCACGCCATGACGTGCACTTCCCATTTGTTCCTGTGTGCAACCTCGTTGTCGCTAGCGCTGCGCGTTGCCCGGGAGCCGACCAGTTGCGCAGGCAGATCCGCCAGGCAGGCGATGAGAGCGCGCAGCGTCGGTTCTGCATCGAAGCGTTTTCAAGGCGGCAGTTTGAGCAGAGCGATGGATGCCCGGAGTAGCACGTCCTGCGGTCGGGGTCAGAGCCCTTTCGCATGCGAAAGGGATCCGACCCCGATCGCCACCCCACAAACAGAAAGGCCGCGGTCTGCACCGCGGCCCCTGAAACCCGGTGGGTGCCGACCGTTGGTCGGCACGCCGGTTACTTGGTGATATCCACGTCCTTGGTCTCGCGCAGGAACAGGCCGCCAATCACCACCGACATCAGCGCGATGATGATCGGGTACCACAGGCCGTAGTACAGGTTGCCGGTACCGGCCACCAGCGCGAACGAGATCGCCGGCAGGAAGCCACCGAACCAGCCGTTGCCGATGTGGTACGGCAGCGACATCGAGGTGTAGCGGATGCGGGTCGGGAACAGTTCGACCAGGTAAGCGGCGATCGGGCCGTAGACCATGGTCACGTACAGCACCAGCAGCCACAGCATGAAGATGGTGCCGGCGATGTTGATGCGGGCGCCATCCGCCTTGGCCGGGTAGCCGGCGGTGGTCAGGGCGGTCTTCAGTTCCGCGCCGAACGCATCGGCCTTGGCCTTGCCGTCTTCCTTGGTCAGGCCAGCAGCCTCATACGAGGTGACGCTGGCGCTGCCCACGTTCACCATCGCCAGCGAACCGGCGGCGGCGGGCTGCACGTCATACGGCACACCGGCCTTGGTCAGCGCAGCGGTAGCGACGTCGCAGGAGCTGGTGAACTTGCGCAGGCCGACCGGATCGAACTGGAACGAACAGGTGTTCGGATCGGCAACCACCAGCGCCGGCGAGTTGGTGCGGGCTTCTTCGATGGCCGGGTTGGCGAAGTGGGTCAGGCCCTTGAAGATCGGGATGTAGGTGACGGCGGCCAGCAGGCAGCCGGCCAGGATGATCTTCTTGCGGCCGATACGGTCGGACAGCCAGCCGAAGAAGATGAAGAACGGCACGCCCAGCGCCAGCGCGGCCGCGATCAGCAGGTAGGAGGTGGTGGCATCGACCTTCAGCATGCTGCTGAGGAAGAACAGCGCGTAGAACTGGCCGCCGTACCAGACCACCGCCTGACCGGCCGCAGCACCCAGCAGGACCAGCAGCATCAGCTTCAGGTTGCCGCCCTTCAGGCTGTCACGGAACGGCGTCTTGGAGCCCTTGCCCTCGGACTTCATCTGCTGGAACAGCGGCGACTCGCTCAGCTGCAGGCGGATCCACACCGACACGCCCAGCAGCAGGATCGAGACCAGGAACGGAATACGCCAGCCCCAGGCTTCGAAGGCTTCGTTGCCGAGGAAGTAGCGGCAGGCCAGGATGATCAGCAGCGACATGAACAGGCCGAGCGTCGCCGTGCACTGGATGAAGCTGGTGTACAGGCCGCGCTTGTCGTCCGGTGCGTGTTCGGCCACGTAGGTGGCGGCACCGCCGTACTCGCCGCCCATCGCCAGGCCCTGGGCCAGGCGCAGGATGATCAGGATCACCGGTGCGGCGAAACCGATCGAAGCGTAGTTGGGCAGCACGCCGACCAGGAAGGTCGAGATGCCCATGATCAGGATGGTGACCAGGAAGGTGTACTTGCGGCCGATGCGGTCGCCGAGGCTGCCGAAGAAGGCCGCGCCGAACGGACGCACGAAGAAGCCGGCAGCGAACGCCAGCAGGGCGAAGATCATGCCCGTGGTTTCATTGACGCCACTGAAGAACTGCTTGGCGATGATGGCGGCGAGCGAGCCGTACAGGAAGAAGTCATACCACTCGAACACCGTGCCGAGGCTCGACGCGAAGATGACTTTCTTGTGGCCCTGGTCAGGGTGCCCGCTTTGTGTGCGGTGCTGGGTGTACTGGACATGGGACGTTTTCCCTCTGTAGATGCCGGCCTGGGCCGGTGGGTGCCAACCGTTGATCGGCACGCAATTCGGTAGGTGCCGGCCGTTGGCCGGCACGCTCTTAGAAGCTGTACTTCGTGGTGAACTGCAACACGGGTGATGTC
>JAHXDM010000002.1 GCA_019468145.1 Rickettsia endosymbiont of Bradysia coprophila | reverse complement strand
GACCAAAATGGCAGAATAATAGTTAAAGCAGGCACTAAAGTTAATCCATTAGACACTTTAAGTTGGGGAGAACCACTGCTCTTAATTGATGGCGATGATGCTGGCCAAGTCGCATGGGCTAAATCACAACCAGAGCAAATTAAGTACTAACCATGGCAATCCTATTGAACTCGGGAGAAAACTTGAACACCCAGTTTACTTTGATCAAGTGAGGAAATATTGACTAAGAAATTTAAGATTAAAGCTATGCCAGCTATCATCGAGCAAGAGGACAAAACATTTATGGAAAGTTGAAGAATATTTTAGAGTGTTAAAATCTGGATGTAAAATAGAAAATTCGCGTTTATCTACCAAAGACAGATTAGAGAAATTGATTGCCCTAAAAAGTATTATTGCATTTAAAATTTTATATTTATCGAAAGCTGCTATATCTCACCCTGAAGAATTGTGTACTAAGATTTTGTCTTTAGAAGAATGGCAAGCACTTTATATTCGTGAGCATAAAGCTCTGATCATACCGAAAGATCCACCAACTATAAAACAAGCTATTATTTGGCTTGGAAAATTAGGTGGATTTATGAATAGAAAAAGTGATAAATTGCCGGGCACTATGACATTATGGAGGGGTTACGAAAATCTTAAAGACAGTATGGATATGTTATGTTTATTTATCCCTCAAAATTGTGGGTAATAGTAAGGACTTAAGACTGGTGATTTACCCATAGATAAACAAACAAAGATTACGAATTAGTTGGAAAAGTTAGATGCCTAGCGCAAATGTAACAATTAAGACCACAAGTGATGCAAACACAATCAGCTGGCATAGAGTTGATTGGAAGAGTATTCATAAGAAGGTTAATAATCTTCGGAAACGTATCTATAGGGCATCTGCGAACGGTAATATGAAATTGGCAGGTAATTTACAGAAATTGATGTTAAAATCAAACTCTAATAAGTTACTGGCTATCAGACGTGTTACTTTAGTCAACCAAGGAAAAAATACTCCTGGTGTGGACAAAGTTGTCATTAATACAGACAGGGCAAGAGAAGAGCTATTACAAAAACTAGCTAAGATCTCCCCGTCTTCAGTTCAACCAATCAAACGCCTCTACATTCCTAAGAAAGGGGGTAAAACTAGACCACTAGGCTTACCAACAATTTTAGACAGATGTAAACAGGCTATTGTTAAATCTGCATTAGAACCATTTTGGGAAGCTAAGTTTGAAGGCTGCAGTTATGGCTTTAGACCAGGACGCAGTGCTCATGATGCAATACAGAAACTGTTTTGCATTGTAAGACCCGGCAAAACCAGAAGATGGGTTTTAGATGCTGATATTGAAGGAGCATTTGACAATATTAGCCATGACTTCTTGATAAAAGCTACCGGCAACTTTCCAGGACGTAAATGGATTGAAGCCTGGCTCAAGTCTGGTGTTATGGAAAACTGTCAACTTGTTCCAACAACAGCTGGTACACCTCAAGGAGGTATTATCAGCCCTTTGCTTGCCCATATAGCTCTTCATGGAATAGAAGACGCGCTTAACATAACTTATGATAAGCAAGGCCGACTAAACCAAAAATCTGAATATGCAGTGGTCAGGTATGCTGATGATTTTGTAATATGTGCAAAGTCGGAAGAATCTTGCATCAAAGCAAAAGAGATAATAGGCAATTGGTTAAATATTAGAGGATTAAAATTATCAGAAGTAAAGACTAAGATACGTAGTATCGAAAAGGGCTTTGATTTTCTAGGGTTTAATACTTACTATTACCCACAATTTTGAGGGATAAATAAACATAACATATCCATACTGTCTTTAAGATTTTCGTAACCCCTCCATAATGTCATAGTGCCCGGCAATTTATCACTTTTTCTATTCATAAATCCACCTAATTTTCCAAGCCAAATAATAGCTTGTTTTATAGTTGGTGGATCTTTCGGTATGATCAGAGCTTTATGCTCACGAATATAAAGTGCTTGCCATTCTTCTAAAGACAAAATCTTAGTACACAATTCTTCAGGGTGAGATATAGCAGCTTTCGATAAATATAAAATTTTAAATGCAATAATACTTTTTAGGGCAATCAATTTCTCTAATCTGTCTTTGGTAGATAAACGTGTAGAAGTCAAGATTTGATCTTACAGACACTATAAATTTTGCACCTGATTGTCAGTTAAATTTTGACTGTCAGATATATATTCAAGGTACAAGATTTCATTATTCTTTTCAACAGCTAATTTTTTACTATCTTGAAAAGTTTGCATAGGGGTTTTACCATAACAATATTTTCCTGAATGTGGCCTTTCATGATTGTAATACTCTAACCAAATATCAAGATCTAGCTGTAAATCTTCAAGGGATGTATAAATCTTTTTTCGCATAGCTGTATCAAAGAATTCCTGTTTCATAGTTTTGTTAAAACGCTCACACATACCATTGGTTTGAGGCGAGTAAGCGCGAGTAACAGTATGTTCTATACCTTCGATGCTTAAGAATAACTCAAAAGCATGATGCTCTATATTGCCTTTATATTCGCTCCCCCGATCAGTAAGGATACGTAAGATAGGTATCCCTTGGTCCTCATACCATGGTAATATCCGGTCATTGAGCATATCAGCACTCGTCAGCGCTGTTTTCTCAGTATATAGTTTAGCATCTGCTACTCTGGTATAGCTGTCGATAAAGACCTGAGAATAAACCTTACCTATACCTTTAAAATTGCCAACATAATATGTATCCTGGCACCCTAAATAACCTGGATGCTGCGTTTCTATCTCACCATGGGCTTCTTTCTCATTACGACGCTTCTCTAATACTTGTAACTGGGCTTCGGTAAGAACAATACCATCTTGAGCCATCTTAGCTTCTAATGCTTTAAGCCTTTTATTGATATTGTTTAAATCATTACGCAACCAAATTGATCTTACCCCACCAGGTGATACAAGAACACCTGTCTTCTTAAGCTCATTTGATACTCTCAGTTGCCCATATGCTGGATATTCTACAGCCATATCCACAACTGCTTTCTCCACACGTGGATCTACTCTATTAGCTATTATGGGCTTCTTCCGACTTATTTCGTATAGGGCTTCTTCTCCTCCAGTTTCATATAATTCTTGAAATCTATAGTAACTATCTCTACTATATCCCATAGCCTTACATGCTGCTGATACATTGCCTAAACTCTTTGCTAGCCCTAATAACCCTAGTTTGGGCTTTATTATTTTTTGATTTAAGTTCATTGTGACCTTCCATTTTTTTATCTGTATTTTTTATACATTATTTTTATTAAATGTAAGATCAAATGTCAACTAATACAGATAAACGCGAATTTTCTATTTTACATCCAGATTTTAACACTCTAAAATATTCTTCAACTTTCCACCTTAGTTTATAGCAATTTATCCTTTCAATCGCATCTTTGAAGTTAACAACAGGAATATTGGTTAGTAATGTCCAATCAATTGCTTCTGTTTCTTCAGGGGGATCAATTTCCTTAGCCCTGACAACGCTGATTGCTACTTTATCACTTATTTTATGCCCGGTATCTTTTGAACCATATAATGATGGAGAGCTAATTGGTATCAAACCAGAGATATATTTTATTTCAATTTTTGCCTCTCGTGATTTTTGACCTTGCTTTTTTGGTATTTGAAGGACCATCTCCTCCTTTTCCCGTATTTGATTTATCCGCGTTTGTAAATTTGTTTTACCAATTTTTGGGCAAATAAATTTTCTATTCTGTCTATTACGAACAATAAATAAAGTACTTAACTCTTGGCAACGCCATAAAAGCTCAAAAATATCTGCTTCTCTGTCGCCTATAGTAACAACTTGCGTACCTACCGGTATAATATTCATAGTGTCTTGCAGAGCTGTTATCCATTTATAACTTTCTTTTTCTTTAATAGAAGAAATATATTTTCTTCTTGTCTTTTCTTGCGCCGTTTCTTCCCGGAGCACACGAGCCCAACATTGCTGAGAAGATAGACCTAAAGGTAATCCTTCCATTGTAAGCATCAAGGCGGTATGTACCATTAAACCCATCTTATGTTTTGTATAAGCCTTTGAAATGCTACCAAGTCCCTTAGTTTTGATGTGAGAATCAAAGTCTAAATTTGATGTATCTTGAACTGAACATACATATTTATTACCTTTAATTCTTTCTCCTGTTTCTTTATAATGCGAAGAATAAATTTCTTCAGGATTAAACTTTTTATTACTTAATAATCGATATGCTCCTTTAGCTTCCCTCCAACTTTTGCAACTTTGATTTATTGAACCGGATGCTTTGCCCTCAAGCAAAGTGGTGGTTTTGATAAGCCTTGCTATAAGTCTTTTATCTCCTAAATTAACATGCCTAAATTCTCTTTCCAGCCACTTATCACCTAATTCGTAAGTATTAGATAGTTGAACATTTGCCATTAGGATACCTCTTGTCATACAAATATATTTTAGATATTTTATACCTATTTTATATTTGTGGGTAATAGTAAGGGTTTAATATCAGGCAATATAACACCAAAAGCAAGAGAAGAGGTATAACGGTACTAACACGACCCTCTAAAGATTCTATCAAATCCTTTAGAAAATCAATGATACTAGAATGGAAAAGGAGTATGTCATGGCCCCTTGATAGAGTAATTGAGAACCTTAATCCTAAAATCAAGGGTTGGGGCAGTTACTTTAATAAAAGTGCGGCAAAAAGCACCTTTTCCATGTTGGACAATTGGATGTGGATTAGACAAGCAAGGTTTGTACATAAGAGACATCCAAACAAACATTGGTGGTGGTTTAAGCTAAAGTACTGGGGCAGAATTAAAGGACGAAATGATAATTGGGTATTTAAGGACAAAAGTAAGCGTCAAGAGCTCTATCTATGGAAACTAAGTTGGACAGAAATAAAGAGACATGTTTTAGTCTTTGGCAAAGCATCTACTGATAATCCGGAGCTTCAAAGTTATTGGCAAAAACGCCAAACTCATAACAAGAAGTACCTGTTTAAAACCAGGCAAATACTCTGGCGTAAGCAAGAAGGGGAATGCCCTATCTGCTTGGATATCATAGATAATGGAGAAGAAATACACTTGCACCATAAATTACCTAGGAAGAATGGAGGAACTGATCATATTAATAACCTTGCCTTACTACATACAAATTGCCATATGCAAGTGCATAGTAAGCAGGGACAACAAATTGCAAATGTGAGTAAATTGCTTGAGCCGTATGCTGGGTAACTAGCACGTACGGTTCTTAGGGAGGAAAGCGCAATCGCGCTGACCTACCCGCTCAGTCAAAACCTGACCATCTCATGGCATTTAGACTATTTAAGTACCTGATGAATATTTGCGATAGACATTTAACTTTAAATCCCAATACTAAGACTTTGCCATTAGTCTACCCTTTGATATTTTATAACGGTACAAGAAAATATAATGCGCCTCTTAATTTGTGGAAGCTATTCGAAAATAGTGAATTAGCACGAGATACTTGGACAAATGATTATCAACTAATAAATGTTCACGAGATTCCTGATAGTGAATTCAAAGAAAGAATCTGGTCAGGGATACTTGAGTTTTTCATGAAGCACATACATGAACGCAACTTATTGAAACGCTGGCAAGAAATACAAGATATTTTACCAGAATTCCTTAAGCTAAATATTGGCTATGGTTATCTTGAACTAATCCTTCGGTATACTTTGACAAAAATAAAACAGGATGATAAAATAGCAGTAGAAAAACTGTTAACAACCACTTTAAATCAAGAAACAGGTAAAAAACTTATGGTTAGTTTAGCACAACATTGGGCACAACAAGGTGAAGCTAAAGGTAAAGCTGAAGGTAAAGCTGAAATGATCAAAATGATGAGGAATAATGGTTATTCTATTAAAAAAATCTCGGAGATTCTTAGCTTACCTATTGTTCAAATTAATGAATTACTAAAATTAACATAAATTCATGCGATTCTACGGGTAATTTGTGCGTCGGAGTCTAGGCTCGAACCCTCACGTACCCTAAGAGTATGGTGTGGGCCCGCAAGTTCTGTGTTTCCTACAAAGTCCCTACCAGAAGCGAATTCTGCAAGAATTCTCTTTTCGTGCCCATTCTTAAACAAAACTATATCTGGGCACCAGGGGTAACATTTCTACAGATTCTCATTTCATTACTTAAAACTATTATAAAAACATGGAAAAAAAGCTTTTTGTAAAAACCTATGGCTGTCAAATGAATGTATATGACTCTATTAAAATGCAAGATTTACTTGAGCCTTTTGGTTATAAACCCACTGATTCTATGCAGCAAGCGGATATGATTATTCTTAATACTTGTCATATTAGGGAGAAAGCAGCCGAAAAAATGTATTCTGAGCTTGGTCGCATCAAACAAATTAAAGATGAGAAAAAAACCAGTAATAACCCAAATCTAATAATAACTGTCGCTGGTTGTGTTGGGCAAGCGGAAGGAGAGGAAATTTTCCGAAGAGCGCCGTACGTCGATATAGTAGTTGGCCCTCAATCTTATTATGAATTACCAGAACTAATAGCGAAAATTGCTAGGCTAGAGAAACATCTTATTAAACTGGATTTTGTGGAGGAAGCAAAGTTTGATAAGTTACCTGAACAAACAAATGCCCAAGGAATCAGCGCTTTACTATCAGTTCAAGAAGGTTGCGATAAATTTTGCACTTTTTGTGTGGTACCCTATACACGCGGAGCAGAGTTTTCTCGAAATTTAGAGCAGGTATATAGAGAAGCTGTAACCAGAGTGGCAAACGGTGCTAAAGAAATAATTTTGCTGGGGCAAAATGTTAATGCCTATCATGGAAAAACCCCTGAAGGTACTGATTGTAGTTTAGCGGATTTAATAAAACATCTCGCTACAATATCTAATTTACAGCGTATTCGCTATCTTACTTCTCACCCACTTGATATGAGTGACGACCTAATTCAATTACACGGAACTGAGAAGAAATTAATGCCATTCTTACACTTGCCCGTTCAATCCGGTTCAGATAAAATTTTAAAAGCAATGAATCGTAAACATAGTCGAGATTACTATTTTGACATTATTAATCGTCTGAAAAAGGTAAGACCAGATATGGTGTTTTCCTCAGATTTTATTGTTGGATTTCCTTCAGAAACAGAAGAAGATTTTGCTGACACTTTAGATTTGGTAAGAAAAGTGAAGTACGGCCAATGTTACTCTTTTAAATATAGCCCTAGACCTGGCACTCCAGCTGCTGTTAAGCAGCAAGTACCAGAAGCTATTAAATCTAAACGTTTAGCTATTTTGCAACAAGAATTATCTAAACAACAATTACAATTTAATGAATATTGTGTAGGTAGCACCATGAAAGTCCTATTTGACCGGAGAGGAAAATTAGAAGGCCAATGCGTGGGGAAAACTCCTTATATGCAGTCAGTTCATATCACAAATCCTATTAAAAACATCGACGGAGAAATTTGTGATGTGAAAATTATCAAAGCTGGAGCAAGTAGTCTTACTGGTGAGTTATGACTCTTTTTACTGCAACTGCCGAATAAGAATACCTATTTTTATCCAGTTTATAATAGAAATCTTGTAAAAAATCACAACTATGATCAAAAAATTATATATATGTTTAAAATTATTTATAATATTAGGGGTAATTGGTATTAGTGGTAGCGTATTTTTGCTGTATTATTATTCTAAAGATTTGCCGGATTATTCGCAATTAGCTAATTATTATCCGCCATCTGTTACGAGAGTTTATTCTCAAGATGGAAAATTAATGGAGGAATATGCCTTAGAGCGTAGGATTTTTGTACCAATTAGTAGTATTCCACGTTCTCTTATAGAAGCTTTTATTTCTGCCGAAGATAAAAATTTCTATGAACATCCAGGAATAGACATTATTAGTATAATTAGAGCCGCTATATTAAATATTTCTAATATTTTACATCATCGGAGAGTAGAAGGGGGGTCGACTATTACCCAACAAGTGGTGAAGAATTTTTTATTAACTTCAGAAGTATCGATAGAACGTAAAATTAAAGAAGCAATATTATCTTATAGAGTCTCACGAGTTTTTACTAAAGATAAAATTTTGGAACTTTACCTTAATCAAACATTTTTTGGGAAAGGAGCATACGGGGTGGCTATGGCAGCGCAAAATTATTTTAACAAATCTATGGAAGATTTAAGCATAGCAGAAGCAGCTTTTATTGCTGGATTACCGAAAGCTCCGTCAAATTTTAATCCTACAAAAAATTATGCTAGGGTAAAGGAACGTCGGGATTATGTTATTACCAGAATGTTAGAAGAAGGTTATATTAAACCACAAACAGCAAAAGAGGCAATAGAAAGCCCTATTATTTTAAGAAAGCGTGATAGCCATGAAACTATAAAAGCCGATTATTATGTTCAGCAAGTGCGTGAAGAGGTGATTAATAGACTAGGGAGTAAAGAAGATTTTTATACTAGCGGGTTAACCATTATTACTGCTCTTGACCCAAAATATCAACAAGCGGCAGAAAATGCCTTAAGATATGGTATAAGAGAATATGATAGAAAAAAAGGATTTAGAGGGAAGATACCTATTATTAACCTCAATGATTGGCACGAAAATTTAAAGAAAGTGGCAAAACCAGCAGGGTTACTGGAGTATCAACTAGCTGTTGTTTTAAATGTCCTTGACACCCAAGTAGAAATTGGCCTGGAAGATGCTAGTAAATGCCAAATACTTTTAGGGGATATGAAATGGGCAGCGCCTAATCTTAAATCGGCCAAAACTATTTTAAAGTCAGGAGATGTAATAGTAGTCGAAAAAATACAGCATGAAGTAAAAACCGGGGGAAAAACAGAAATAAAAACAAATTATGCTCTACGGCAAATTCCTGCTGTGAATGGCGGTATTATGGTAATGAACCCCACAACTGGTCAAGTGCTTGCAAGTGTCGGAGGATATGATTTCGAGGTCAGTAAATTTGATCGAGTGACTAAAGCTTTAAGGCAACCCGGCTCACTTAGTAAAACCTTTGTATATTTAGCAGCCCTAGAAAATGCTATTCAGCCAAACAAAGTTTTTGAAGATGGTCCGGTAGAAATTTCTCAAGGTTATGGCATGCCAGTGTGGCGTCCTAAAAATTATAAAGGAGATTTTTTGGGGTCGATTACCATGCGTACCGGCCTTGAAAAGTCCCGTAATCTTATTACTGTCCGAGTAGCAAGAGCCATCGGCTTAAACAAAGTTGTGGAACTAATTAAACGTTTTAATATTAATACTGAACCTAAAAAAGTATATTCTATGGTCCTTGGATCGCTGGAAACTACCTTAGAAAAAATGACCAATGCCTATGCGATAATTGCCAATTCGGGGAATAAGGTCACTCCTCATTTTATAGAATTAATTAAAGATCGTAATGGTAAAATACTTTACAGGCGAGATACCAGGGAATGTCCAAATTGTACTACTGCTACTTTGGAACTAGCCGAAGGAACGCCACCTATTATATCTGCTCCTAATTATCAAATGATTACCGATGAAGGAAGTAATTATCAAATTACCTCTTTCCTGACGGGAGCAGTAGAGAGAGGCACAGCAGTAGCAGCCAAAAAACTGGGGAAAGTTATAGCAGGAAAAAGTGGGACCACTAACGAGAGTAAAGATACGTGGTTTGTGGGGTTTACTCCCAAAATAGTTGTTGGAACATATGTAGGCTATGACACTCCAAAAACTCTGGGACAAAGAGCTACTGGCTCAAGTGTGGCCTTACCGATCTTCATTAATTTTATGGAAAATGCGTATAGCGCGCCTTCCCTGGCCTTTAAAGTACCAGATTCAATAAAATTACTGCCAATAGATCTCAAAACTGGAAAAATTACGGCTTTTGGGAATGCTAAAGAAGCATTTAAAATTAATGATATATCGGCATTTAATCAATTAGATGAATTACAAAATGAAGAGGCAAATGATGATGCATTTTCCAACATGCCTGCAAAAGAAGATGCGTCGGAAGAAATATATTAGTCGTAAGCCCTTAAATTTAAGGTAATTTAACTGACGTAAAATCACGCCCGCTGGGGAAAGACCGGTGTTTACATCAGATCATTCTTATGATATACTGTTGGTCAATGAAGAGTTACCGTTAGGTGTAATGAACTGTAGGAATGTATGTGCACGCAAGTTGCAATATTAGTGATTATATTACCATTGCTGTCTAGTATTACCAATGGTTTGTTGTGTCGATATTTTAGTAAAAATCTGGCATCTTTAATTGCAAGTAGTGCAATAATTGTCTCAGCATTATTCTCTATGTTAATATTTTATCATGTGGGGATAAATAATAAAATTATCCATATAACTTTAGCCAAATGGTTGATAATTTCGGATTTGGCAATAAATTGGGCTATTTATGTGGATCAACTAACTGCTATCATGTTTATAGTGGTGACGTGGATTTCGGCGGTGGTGCATATTTATTCTTTAGGGTATATGAAAGACGATGGAGGGTTGGTAAGATTTTTATCATTTCTGTCATTGTTCACTTTCTTCATGCTAGTGTTAGTGTCGGCCGACAATTTCTTACAATTATTTTTTGGGTGGGAAGGGGTTGGTTTATGCTCATATTTATTGATTGGTTTTTGGTATAAAAAAGAGTCGGCAAATCAGGCTGCAATCAAGGCCTTTATAGTAAATAGAGTAGGTGATTTTGCATTTATCCTAGGAATTATTACTATTATAGTTTATTTTAAGGCAGTAGATTTTGCTAGCGTATTTGGTAAAGTAGAATCTTTATCAAATTCTCAGATTAATATATTTGGAGTTAATCTATTAATAATTGATCTAATAAGCTTATTATTATTTATAGGTTGCATGGGCAAGTCAGCCCAAATTGGTTTGCATATATGGTTACCTGACGCGATGGAAGGGCCTACTCCTGTGTCAGCTCTGATTCATGCTGCAACTATGGTGACAGCCGGAGTTTTTCTGATAGCGAGATGTTCTTATTTATTGGAATATAGTAGTATTTATGTCAACAACTTTATCGCCATTATTGGCGGCATAACTTGTTTGATGGCTGCCACTCTAGCCATAATGCAGAAAGATATTAAGAAAATTATAGCTTACTCGACGTGTAGCCAGCTGGGATATATGTTCTTGGCGTGTGGGATTTCTGCTTATAATGCTGGAGTTTTTCACCTAGTGACTCATGCTTTTTTCAAAGCATTGTTATTTTTATCAGCGGGGAATGTAATTCATGCTTGCCATGAACAAGATGTTTTTAAAATGGGTGGTTTAAAAGATAAAATGCCCTTTACTTATTGTAATTTTTTAATAGGCTCTCTGGCTCTTATAGGTATTTATCCTTTAGCTGGTTTTTATTCCAAGGATGCAATTTTAGAATTAGCTTATAGTAGTGGCGGGATAGGTACAATAGTTTTTAGTATGGGTATTTTGGCAGCTATATTAACCAGTATTTATTCTATGAAGATTATTTTATTAGTATTTCATGGTAAGAGCCGGTTGAGCTTAAGAGATTATAACCACGCACAGGAAGCTCCAAATATTATGAATTTTCCTCTAGTTCTTTTAATAGCAGGAAGCTTTTTTTCCGGAATGATAGGTTACTATATATTTTCATTAGACAAACCAAATGGATATTTTAGAAATAGTATATTTAATAGCCATATTTACTCAAAACTAGCAAATCATCCGCCGTTATTGATAAAATTACTACCCATTATAGTGGGGGTAATAGGTATTATTTGGGGTATTTATTTATATAGTAAATTTAAAGAAAAAAAACAATTTGACAAAAATAACCTATTAGGTTTTATAAAAAAATTATTACTCAATAAATATTATGTGGATGAAATTTACGAGGTAATTTTCATTAAACCACTGCAAAATTTAAGTAAGATATTTAATATTATTGATCATAAATTTATCGATAGATTAGGCCCGCAGTCGGTAGCTAAGCTAATCAATTATTTTAGTTATATGGTTAGTAAATCACAAACTGGTTATATATTTAACTATACGTTATATATTGCTTTATCTATTTTACTGTGTGTGACGGTTTTGATATGGCAATTTTTAGGCTCTGTGAATATTTCTATTTAAAGTTAGAGATAATAAGAGTTGAAGGCCTTAAAGGATTTAAAAATGTTAGCACTACCAATTTTATCCATAACTATTTGCCTGCCCTTATTAAGCAGCTTATATATTCTATTATTTGTGGGACAAAGTAAATCACCGCTTAAGCAAGTTTATGCAATATATGTGGCAGTCCTTAGCTCTATTCTTACTCTACTTGCCACTATTTACTTGTTAATACAATTTGACAATACTTCATCCAGTTATCAATTTGTAGAGCAATATAGTTGGATTAAGACGATAGGGCTGGAATTTCATATTGGAGTGGACGGTATTTCCGTTTTCTTTATTGTTCTCACCGCTTTTTTAACTTTTATTTGTATAATAACCAGTATATTTACGATTAAAAAATATATAAAAGAATTTTTACTCTGTTTCTTATTAATGGAGACTTTTTGTATTGGGGCTTTTGCTTCAATGAATTTGCTATTATTTTACTTATTTTTTGAAATTATATTAATCCCGATATATATAATTATAGGAATTTGGGGAGGAGAGAATCGGGTTTATGCTGCTGTTAAATTTTTTCTTTACACATTTTTTGGCTCAGTATTTTTTCTATTATCATTAATGTATATTTATAGCCAGTTACACAGCTTTAATATGCTTACCTTAAATGAAATGGTCTCCTCATTGGCCTGGCCAACCCAAAAAATATTATGGCTAGCAATGTTTTTAGCTCTTTCTATCAAAGTGCCGATGCTACCGTTTTACACATGGCTTCCTGATGCGCATGTGCAAGCTCCAACTTCCGGATCGGTTATTTTAGCCGGTATCTTGCTAAAGCTAGGAGCCTATGGTTTTTTGCGGATATTATTACCAATGTTTCCTATTATTTCTAAAGAATTTGCATTTTATGTATTAGTGCTGAGCTTTTTTGCTGTAATATATAGTTCACTGGTTGCTATGGCACAGCGTGATATTAAAAAAATGATAGCTTATTCCTCAATAGCGCATATGGGTTATGTTACAGGGGGAATTTTTAGCCTAACCGAAGAAGGCATTAAAGGAGCAATATACCAGATGATTAGCCATGGGGTAATAGCCTCTAGCCTATTTTTAGTGGTGGGTAACTTATATGAGAGGCTACATACTAAGGAAATAGCAAAATATGGTGGGATAGCAGGAAAAATGCCTATACTATCCGTGTTTTTTATGATATCCATGCTTGGATCGATAGGATTACCTGGGACTAGTGGTTTTATAGGAGAATTTTTGAGTATATTAGGCATTTATAAATTTAATATGATCCTCGGGTGTTTCACTGCTAGTGGCATTATGCTTGGGGCAATCTATATGCTTAAATTATATAAAGAAGTTATGCTGGGAGAAATTAATAATCCAAATATTAATAATTTAAAAGATTTAACATTCTCTGAAATATTAGCTCTTAGCCCTTTATGTGTTATTATTATTTATCTAGGCCTCGCGCCTAGCCCAATATTGGATATGCTGCATGTATCGGTTGAGAATATATTACTACATTACGGCAACTAATGGATAAGAACAATGTTCTTACCCAGCAATTGGCGTTATGTTTGTAAGATTTTATGCATACTATCCTACGTTTTTTATAGAAGGTTTCTCGATTGCCACGCTCACTTATGTTCACTCGCAATTGTGACGGAGGAGAGTTGTTCCTGCAATTTATAAAAAATAATATTAAATTATATAAAATAAAAGGTTTTTAATGTCTTCTGCTATTCGCAATATTGCTATTATCGCTCACGTCGATCATGGCAAAACTACTCTCGTTGATAATATGTTAAAGCAAAGTGGTACTTTTAGAGTAAACCAAGCAGTAGCAGAGCGCGCAATGGATTCCAATGATCTGGAGCGAGAGCGTGGTATTACTATACTTGCTAAATGTACTTCCCTGATGTGGGAAGGTATTTGTATTAACATCGTGGATACTCCTGGCCATGCTGATTTTGGCGGGGAGGTAGAAAGGATCCTAACCATGGTAGATGGGGTAGTATTGTTGGTGGATTCTTCGGAAGGTACAATGCCTCAAACAAAATTTGTATTATCCAAAGCGCTAAAATTGGGTTTAAAACCAATTGTCGTGATTAATAAAATTGATAGGCCAGATAAACGAGTAAATGAAGTAGTAGACGAAGTATTCGAACTATTTATGGCATTGGATGCCAATAATGAGCAGTTAGATTTTCCAATTATTTACGCATCTGGTAGAGCTGGTTGGGCAACAAATGAGTTGGACAAAACAGCCTCGGATTTAGCTGATTTATTTAATTTAATAGTTGCGCACGTTCCGTCTCCCACTGCCGATCCGCAAGCGCCATTTTCTATGTTAGTGACTACACGAGAGTATAATTCATATTTTGGCCGGGTACTTACCGGCAGGATCCATAGTGGGACTATTAAAGTAAACCAAAATGTTAAAGTACTGACAAGGGACAATACGATGCTTGAAAATGGTCGTATTAGCAAAATATTATCCTTCAGAGGACTAGAAAGGGTAGCGGTAGATATTGCCTATGCCGGAGATATTATTGCCATAGCCGGCATTCAAAACGCCACTGTTGCTGACACTATCTGCGGGCTAGAAATTATGGAAGCCCTGCCATCTTTGCCGATTGATCCTCCCACTTTATCAATGACTTTTAGTGTCAATGATTCACCGCTTGCTGGACGGGAAGGCTCAAAGATAACAGCGAGACTACTGGGTGATAGGTTAATGAGAGAAATTGAGAGTAATGTCGCCTTGCGAGTTAGCCAAACTGCTGAAAAAGATGCTTTCCAAGTGGCAGGTCGTGGTGAGTTGCAGCTTGGTATATTAATTGAAACTATGAGGCGAGAAGGGTTCGAATTATCTATCAGTAGACCGCGCGTTTTATTTAAAGAAGATGAGGCTGGTAAAAAGTTAGAACCTATTGAAGAAATTCAAGTCGACGTTGATGATGAATTTGTAGGAGTAGTGGTTAAGTCTTTGGCATTAAGGAAAGCCGAAATGATTGATATGCGAGCATCAAGCGGCGGGAAAACTAGAGTAACGTTCCTTGGTCCTTCTCGTGGTCTTATCGGTTATCACGGTCAATTTTTAACGGAGACTAGGGGAACAGGCGTTATGAATCGAGTTTTCCATGGTTATGCTCATTATAAGGGAGCTATTGAAGGAAGACGCAATGGGGTGTTGATTTCCAATGGAGATGGTGAGGCAGTAGCATATGCTTTATGGAATCTTGAAGATCGCGGCAAGATGTTTATTCACCCCAATGAATTAGTCTATCAAGGGATGATTATTGGCGAGCATAATCGGGATAATGATTTAGAAGTCAACCCTTTAAAAGCTAAGCAATTATCAAATGTCAGAGCTTCGGGAAAAGATGAAGCTATGCGCCTTACCCCTCCATCTATTATGACATTAGAACAAGCTATTAGCTATATTCAAAATGATGAAAGGGTGGAAGTTACACCTAAATCAATACGTCTTCGTAAGGCGTATTTAAATCCCAATGACCGCAAAAAATCAGACAAACGTCATGAGGAAGTCTAGCAATAGTCAACATGATAAATTTGAGGAGGCTGGAACAGGGCAATTTAAAAGTCGCACCCACAAAGGTTATAATAAGTGATTATTAAGAATAACAAAACGTCAGGAGCTAAGAAGGCACGAAGCAATCCAGAAAATTAATTCATCGTGTTTTTGTAGATTTTCTTAGGAATTGCGTACGTACAGTTGTAGTCATATTTACTTAAAATCATTTTAGTTTTTTAGGCTCCAGGGCGTGACTTTTAAACTGCCCTGAGGCTGGAAAGAGATGCAAAGCTAATAGGGGGAAGCGCCATTTCAGCCCTTAAGTGCCGAAGTTTCATATAATTGACCAATAAGTATACCCCAACATTTAAAAGGTGAATCACTACCGTCCTTGCGAGCCTGCTGCAAGCAGGCGTGGCAATCCAGAAAAAATTATTTTTAATTCATCGTGTTTTTTAACAGGTTTTCCTGGATTGCCGAGCCGGCTTTAGGCCAGCTCGCAAGAACGTAAGAGGTGGTTCTTTCTTAAAAAAATTTGTAAATAAGACCTTGTTTATTCAGGGTAATAAACAAGGTGGCGTACTATAATAATTGACATACTATCCTCGCATTTGATTGGCAGTAGTTAGTT
Source organism: Rickettsia endosymbiont of Bradysia coprophila (assembly GCA_019468145.1). Taxonomy (GTDB): domain Bacteria; phylum Pseudomonadota; class Alphaproteobacteria; order Rickettsiales; family Rickettsiaceae; genus Tisiphia. The sequence continues at coordinate 1,332,130 of JAHXDM010000002.1, read as the reverse complement.
CCACCGAGCCTTTATTTCTAAAATATACTAACAATATTGCAAGCCCTATCGCTGTTTCCGCGGAGGCGATTGTCAAAATTATTATACTAAAAATTTGCCCGGTAATCTCCCCTCCATAAGCAGAAAATGCTACAAAATTTATATTGACTGCTAACAGCATTAATTCTATTGACATTAAAATTGTGATTACATTTTTTCTATGAAGAAACAAACCCACCATTCCTATACTAAAGATAGCAGCTGATAAAATTAAATAATATTCCAAACTAATATTACTACTCATATTTAATTCCTTCTACTCCTTCATTAAAAGGTGGATCAAGCATTATTATTGAATTCTCCTTATTTTTACTATTTTGATTAGTAATATTTTGCCTTTTAACATCCTTGCTATGCCTGATAGTCAGAATAATACAGGATATCATGGCTACCAATAAAATAATACCCGCCATTTGGAATGGTAAAATAAAATCAGTATATAATATTAAACCTATCGCCTTGCTATTACTTAAGCTTGAAAAAACAGGGATAGTACCATTATTAAAAGTAATGTTCTTAGTTCCAAGCAAAATAATTACAATGAAATCAATTAACATAATTAGCCCGACAAGGCTACTTACCTTGAAGTTTTTTTTAAGTTGAGGGGTAACATATATTAAATGTATATCTAGCATCATTATAACAAATAAGAACAGGACAGCAACGGCTCCTACATAGATCACTATCAACATCATTGCTAAAAATTCTGCTCCGAGTAAAATCATTAAACCCGAAGCATTACAAAAACTAAAAATCAGCCACAAAACTGAATGAACAGGACTTTTGCTGATAATTACCAGGCAACTACTAATAATCATTAAGCTGGCAAATAAATAAAAAAATAGCTCCATAAATTAACCGTAAATTATTTATATTTATAATCTTTTTGTAACTTAATTGCTAATTCTTGCTCCCATATATCACCATTTTTTAATAATTTTTCTTTGTCATATATTAATTCCTCATGGGTAAAAGTTGCAAATTCAAAATTTGGGCCCTCTACTATAGCATCCACGGGACAAGCTTCTTGACAAAGGCCGCAATAAATACATTTAGTCATATCGATATCATATCTAGTAGTACGCCTGCTACCATCTTCTCGCTCTTCAGACTCAATAGTAATCGCCTGCGCCGGGCAAATTGCTTCACATAATTTACAAGCAATACAACGTTCTTCTCCATTAGCATAACGCCTTAATGCATGCTCTCCTTTAAATCTCGGGCTAATAGGACCTTTTTCATAAGGATAATTTAAGGTTACTTTAGGTTTAAAGAAATACTTTAATGTTAAAGCTAAACCACATATTATCTCAAAGAGAAAAAAAGACTTTAAATAATTAATTACTTTCATTTTATTATATAAAACTTTTATAATACCATATCTGGTAAATTATTGGTAAACATCAATATAGTTGACAGTAACACTACCCAGAATAAAGTAAAAGGTAAAAATACTTTCCACCCAAGTCGCATTAGCTGATCATACCGATATCGAGGTAACGTAGCTCTTATCCATAAAAAACAAAATAGTAAAAATCCCACTTTGAGAATAAACCACACAAAACCTGGAACAAAATTCAATAGGGTAATACCAAAAGGTGGTAAATAGCCCCCTAAGAAGAAGGTTGTAGTCATGGCACTCACTAAAATCATATTAGCATATTCTCCTAGAAAAAATAGGGCAAACCCCATAGAAGAATATTCCACATTATAACCCGCCACTAGTTCTGACTCAGCTTCTGCTAAATCAAAGGGTAACCTATTAGTTTCTGCAAGTACAGAAATAAAAAATATCACCCCCATTGGTAGTAACATTAACTCTATCCACCATGGTAATAATTTTTGCTTCTCAATAATTTCTGAAAGATTCAGAGTGCCAGTTGTTAATAATACCGTAACAATCACTAGACCAATCGAAACTTCATAAGAAATCATCTGGGCAGAAGCCCTGATAGCACCAAAAAAAGCATATTTTGAATTGCTGGCCCAGCCCGCTATAATTATTCCGTAAATCCCTAACGAGGAAATTGCCATCACATATAAAACCCCCACATTAATATTAGCAAGCACTATTCCTTGATCAAAAGGTATCACCGCCCAGCCAATAAGACTCAGAATAAAAGTGATCATCGGCGCTAAAGTAAATAATATCTTATCAGAAGAAGTTGGGATAATTATTTCTTTAAACAGTAACTTGATAGCATCAGCTATTGGCTGTAATAACCCAAAAGGTCCAGCTACATTCGGCCCTCTTCTGAGCTGCATTAAACCTATTACTCTGCGCTCTAAATAAGTAAGATAAGCCACACAAAGGAGCAACGGAATAGTTATAGCAAGAATTTTCAGAGCTATAATAATTATTGGTAATAGATATTGCCCTATCAATTCTCTCATGCTACCTGTTCTCCTTGCCCTTCTCCTTGCCCTTCTCCTTGCCCTTCTCTTTGTCGCTGTGACTCCACACATTTTGCCATAGTAAGAGAGGCTCTACTAATAGAATCAGTCATATAGTAATTTATAGGATTAGTTACTATCTCGTCATTAAGTAATTGATCAGAAGAACTAAATTTTTGAAAATCACTATTCATTATCTGAGAAATATTGGCAAAAATTGGAAATTCTGCAGCAAGTTTGCTTCTAACACTAGCTAGATCGCTAAGCTCCATATCTATACCTAGCTTACTAGCTAGTTCTTTAATAATAAGCCAGTCTGCTTTAGCTTGCCCTAAAGGTGGGGTAGCGGCTTTAGTATATTGAGCTCTTCCTTCAAAATTTACATAAATTGCATCTTTTTCTACATAGCTGGTTGCCGGAAAAATTACATCTGCAATATTGGCTCCCCTATCACCATGATGACCTTGATATACTATAAAAGATGATTTTAATTTATCCATATCCACTTCATCACTGCCAAGCAAATAGACCAGCTTAACTTCTCCCTCTTCTGCTTTCGCCAAAATTTCAGCAACGCCATAGCTACCATCTGTAGGAGTGAAACCAATATCCAAACTTCCAACCATCGAAGCATGATTATGTAATATATTAAAGCCGTTCCAATCTTCTCTTACTATTTTATAGCGATCCACCATTTGGTGAATAAGGGATAAAATAGCATAACCATCTGACCGCGAATAAACCCCATCACCAATAATTATAATAGGGTTTTTGGCGTTTATTAATTCTTGCACAAAACTATGTTCTCCGGTTATTATTTGCCTAATAATATGAGGATCAGACCCCAATTCGTTAATATGATAGGTTTGATTAGTAATATTACCAATTCGGTACAATTTCAGTTTGCCGGTTCGTTGTAGCGTCCCTAGCCGTGCGTTAAGAACGGGAGCTATCTTGCGGGGATTGGCCCCTATTAACAAGCATAAATCAGCTTCTTGTAGTTTAGAAATTGGAGTATTAAACAAATAATTTCCTCTACTTGATCTATCAATTTTATAATTAAATTGATTGCTATCCAAGTTGTTACATTTAAGTTTTTGAAACAGAGTTTTTAATAAAAACATTGATTCCGTGCAAGCAAACTGCCCTGCAATTGCCGCCATTTGATTACCTGCTAAAGATTGTAATTTTTCAGCCACCTGGGCAATAGCATCCTGCCAAGAAGCTTCCCTTAACCTCCCATTTATTTTTATATATGGCGAATCTAATCTCTGATATTTTAAAGCGTCATAAGAAAACCGCGCTTTATCTGAAATCCATTCATCATTAATCTCGTCATTCACCCTTGGTAATATTCTCATCACCTCCCCTGCCCGCGTATCAATTACTATATTGCAACCTTGCGCGTCTAACACATCGATTGATGGGGTCCTAGTCAATTCCCAACTTCTAGCTTTAGAAGAATAAGGCTTGGAATTTAAGGCACCCACCGGGCAAATATCAATAATATTGCCAGAAATCTCCGAATCCAAACTACGCTCTAGATAGGTGGTTACTTCCATATGTTCCCCACGATAAATAGCCCCGATTTCCTCAATGCCAGCTATATCAGTAGCAAATCTAATACATCTAGTACATTGGATACACCTAGTCATGTGGGTCTTAATTAAAGGCCCCATATATTTATCTTTAACTGTTCTTTTATTTTCTACAAATCTATTGCTCCCTTTACCATATTTAAAAGCTTGATCTTGTAAATCACACTCCCCTCCTTGATCACAAATAGGGCAGTCTAAGGGATGATTGATTAACAAAAATTCCATCACTCCTTCCCGGGCTTTTTTTACCTCAAGAGTATTAGTGTGAATAACCATTGAAGGCGTAGCAGGCATCGAACAAGAAGCAATAGGTTTAGGAGATTTTTCCATCTCTACTAAACACATACGGCAATTACCAGCAATTTTTAAACGTTCATGATAGCAAAAATGGGGGATCTCTATACCAAGTTGCTGACAAGCCTGAAATACCGTGGTCCCTTCTTTTACTTCCACTTCAATATTATCTATAGTTAGTTTTATCATATTTATGTCTAATCACTAATACTAATTTACTTAAAAAATGAAAATATTTAATATTTTCCTGATTTAAATTTCTCTACCATTCTTATTACAGAATCTTCTAATATAATTTTTCCTGAAGCCAAACGCAAATTAAATGCAAACCACCTTAATTCATGTGCTTCATGATTTTTTATAAAACTATCATTATAGACTGTTTTTAACAAAAATCTCACATCATAATGATAATGCCCAGGTTCTTTTACATTAGCAGGAATCCAATGGATATCTATATCATAAATTTCGGTAAAAATTGGTTCAATATCTAAAATTCCAGATTCTTCTTTGGCCTCTTTAATAGCTACAGCTAAAAGGTTATTATTTCCATCACAATGCCCTCCTAACTGCAGCCATTTTCCTAGCTTACGATGATGCATTAATAGAAATTTCGTTTTATTGGTATTAAGTAAAAATGCGGAAGCTGTGAAATGTCCATCGGTAATTCCTTCTGTTGTTTTTCGACTAAAGGGTTCTTTACAATTATCCAAAAAACTTAACATTTTTTCTGCTGCTTTTTGCTCTTCTACCAACCTGTTTTTATAGTTTACTATATTTTCACGTAAATTCATATTAATTAACTACTTTTATACTTCCACTCGGCCTTTTTCAATCATTTTCAATATTACGGGCTTTAGTTCCTCCATTTTTGATTTTTCTACTACCAACAGAGCGTCTTTAGTATTAACAACTACTAGGTTATCAACTCCTATCACTACAGAAAGTTTACCGCTAGAATGAATATACGAATTAGTAGTATCAACTTTTATGACATCACCGTGGCAATAATTACCCCTTAAGTCTTTCTCCTGCATTTGCCATAATTTATCCCAACTACCAATATCATACCAACTAAAATCAGCACAGACCATAACCATCTGATTGAGATTTTCAATTAGAGCTTCATCTAAAGAAATTCGTTGCATGCATACGTAAGGCTTTAAGGCTAGATGTACGTGATCCTCCGTTTTAGTACCATAATATAAAGCATTATAGGCAGACATAAAAAGCTTTTTTTGCCATAATTTTGTTTGATTTAAAATAAAATCTATATTGAAAATAAAAATGCCAGAATTCCAAAAATATTGACCATCTTCTAGATAACTTTGAGCTTTGAGCAGACTAGGTTTTTCTATAAAATTAGTTGCTTTATATATTCTATCGGCAAGTAATTTCTGTACTTTAATATAGCCATATTCAATATTTGGACTATCAGGTTTAACCCCAATCGTACAAATCCCAAATTTTGATACATATCTTAAGCATTTTTTAATAGTGCCCAAATATTTATCTATATTATCTATATAATGATCAGCTGGTAATAATATCACTACTTCATACCCATTATTTGGGGCTTGAATAGCTGAAGTAATTGCAGCAGCAGCAGTATTTCTTGCTAAAGGTTCTATAATAAAATCTGCTTCTATTCCAAGTTCTTCAACTTGTTCTTTGACCATTTGTTCATGTTCTTTGTTAAACACTAAAGTTGGTTTGCCAAAAGAGCTATTATTGATAATAGTTCTTTGCATTAAACTTAAATGGTCAAATAATTTAATAAATTGTTTAGGGGAGTTTTGTCTAGATAATGGCCACAATCTTGTGCCAAATCCACCAGACATAATTACTGATTTAATTCTCATTATTATTAATATGATTATGTCTTATTTAAGAAACTTATAGTTGATGAAACAAATAAAGTATAGTAAAATTTTAACTTAATTAACATAAAACTATAAAAATTTTTTACTATCGGCTAAACAACTAGAGAAAATAAGTAACAAAATAATAAATTAATAATAAGAATTATGCATAAAATAATTATATATACAGGAACTAAAATAAAATGCCAAGCAATAAATAATATTATTAGTATCCCCAAGAGCGGTTTAAAAGTCTTGCCCTGGAGCCTAAAAATCAAATAAGTACAACTACAAACGTCATTAACTTTATTTTTTATTAAAAATCATCATAGCCCCCCTGCTGATTAAAAAGTGGAAATAATATACCAAATAAAAAATTACTGGTAGTGCAAATTTGACACTACAATCATCATTGCGAGCCGTCTTATAGCCGGCGTGGTAATCTAGAAAAAAATTATTTAAGTTAGCGTATTTTTGGAAGGTTGCTTAGGAATTGCCACGCGGGCTTCCGCAAGGCCCCGCAATGACGTAAGAATAGCTTTTTTCTTACAAAGTGGGAGTACTATAGAAAGAAATAGCACACAAAAGTTAAAAACGATGGGTAACACGGCCCTTTGTGAGGTCATAAGGGGTCATCTCTACGGTTATCTTATCTCCAACAAGGATCCTGATACGGTTTTTCCGCATTCTACCCGAAGTATGCGCAATAATAAAATGACCATTTTCTAATTTAACTCTAAAAGTTGCGTTAGGTAAAAGCTCAAGCACTGTGCCTTCAAAGTAAATTAGTTCTTCCTTCGTCATATTATATTTAATTCAAAAATTCAAAATGGCTCCCCGGGCCGGACTCGAACCAGCGACCGAACGGTTAACAGCCGTTTGCTCTACCACTGAGCTACCGAGGAACTACCCTTCTTATAACAAATCTTTGGCTTCTGGTCCAGAGTTTTCTTAAATATTCTAGTAAAAAATTTATTTTATATAAAAATAAGTTTAGGCTAATATAAATTATGGACTGAAATCTTCAATGCTCTTTCCCTTTTAAGAAAGAAGCTATCCTTACGTTATCTAACTATGATTTTAACTTTTATTTTGTTAAAGGGTCTTATTAAAAATGCCTAATAATTTTTCTGATACACCTCTTCTGATAAGTTCCTTGGATAACTCTAAGAACTTTGTCTACCTACCTGGTTTTTCTCCTCCTTCTTTCCTGCAGTTAAATGCCGGGGCACAGATTAATTGCTGGGCTCTAGATGGAGAGAGCTATAAGTTAGAAAATTTAGGTACTAAGATGTTGTTAATAAACAATCCTTTAGTACTTTTTAAAACTTGCAAATTATTCGATACATATTTTTTTAATAATCCAAATCCTGCCATATTGCCTGAACATTTGGGAATTTTTAAAATATATAAGGAAATAGCGGAGCTAGTAAATTTAGTTGCTCAGCAAAATAAATTAAGCTTTAATGAGCGGGTAATAAGCTCGTATATACAAGAACATAAGGCCAAGATTAATTCAGCTGACGGTTCCCTTCCCACTGAGGATATATTTTATCCGGATATAGAGGAGAATATAAATGAGAGAAATTTAACACTAGGTTCAGATTCATTAAATTCTCCATTTTATATAGAATCCTTCAATTTCTCTTCCTACCCTTAAATTTTTCATAAAAATATCTATTGCATTATTAAATTTTATTGTCATCATATTGATTTTTATTAGTATATTATATATATTTAAAGGTTAAACAATGCCATATAGCTATTTTGAAGATCCTGGAGACTACTACCCTACTATAAAACCAGACGGAGTAGAATTAACCAAGAACGGTAATAAATATATCTTAAAGAATCCATATAAGGACAAGCCACTTAATTTGCCTAAGATTTTAGTAAAAGAGATGGAGATAGAATCTATTAATTTACTTCTTCAGAGTTGTAAATTCTTATCTTTAAATGCTAATAATAAAAAATTAACTAGCCCTACTTGGGCGAACTATAATGAAAATAAAGATATGGTATGTTTATTTGCTGAAGCAAATAAACTAGATTTTAGGGCAAAAGCCACTTTACACTCTCTCCTTACTCTTTATAAATGGCTCGAATCTCATTTTAATTCTATGAAGAGCATATACTATGTTATTGACGAGCTGCAACCTCTCCGGCAATATATTCATGATAAAAAAATAATAAAATTTCTTGCTAAAGAAAATGAAAAAATTACTTCTAAAAACAATAAATTTATAGAACCAGTAAATTCATATGTTAAAAAGAATAAAACACAAATAAAAGCCGAAAAACTTCTTCCTGTAGAGATCAAATTTGAAGCAGCGATGAAGCAAAATATTTATAAAGAGTTGGAATTTACAATAGAAATAATCGACATTCCTGCCGAGAAAGCAAATCTTTTTTCTAAATGTTTCCTTCCAAGAAATAAATTAAAAGTAGAGACCACCAAAACATCTCCAGAAGAATGCAGTAGAGTGATGAAAGAGGAGATGGCGGTACAATATTCGGGAGATCTACCATATATAGACGATTAAGACAAATTAGAGGGCAGTAAATTTATTAAAATTGGTACAGAAAAGAGCTGTACCAATTCTTTTTTAAAGAAAATTACTGCTTTTCTTCTTTTTTGTCTTTCTGCACTTCTTCGGTAGTGATTACTTCTTTTTTCTTACTACTTTTGCTGTCTTCTACCGTGGTGGTGGCAGGATCAGCAAAAGCAGAGATCGAGAAAGCTAACATTAGAATAGCTGCTAATAAATTTTTCATAACAAACCTCATTTTTATATCAGGCTATTATAACTAGCTATCTCCAACACTCAAGCTAAAATCATATACTAGCTAGAGAGTTGTTAGCAAATATTCCTGTTATAATATATTTTGTGTTATTTATGTTAGGTCCTGGTAAAATACTAAAACTATTTTTTTATATAATTAATTATCCCACCTCATTCAAGCATGAGTACTACTTAGAAGGGCCAGGAGCACTTTTCTTCGGGCCCAAAGATCCTTGCTCAGATTGTGGCGTTACTGTTGTTACCCAAGATTTAAGGCTTTCTGGCAAAGGCAATTCTTTTATTTTGCCTGCTAGAGTATGTTTACCTATAATTTGACCAGCGGCTATCTTTAGGGCTTTAGGGTGATCTGTAGCTTCACCCTTTTCCATTGTAAAGTACGTATCTCTTGCTAAGTATGGAGTGATACCTCCTGCAAGAGAATCTACCCATTGAGGACAAGTCTCATAACTCTCTTTTAATGAATTAAGGTTTGCATTAAGATTTTCTATCTTCTTCCAAACTGGAAAGTCTGGTGTATCAGTAAGTAAGTTCTGAATAAATCGATCGGTAAAACGTAGCAATTTTTCTGGATCGAGGTCTTCGTCAGTGGGTAATTATAGCGCGACTGGTGGCTTACCATGTGGTGTTAAATGGGCCTGAGGATGGGTAGTATCAACTGTTGCAGTAAGCAATGAATGTAATTGCTCGAATTTTTCTAGTAATGTTGCTATTTCAACTAATTTTGCTACTTTATCAGGCCTGTCGTGATAAGCAGCCATTAATCTTCTTGCCTCCTGTAAAGGTGTTTCACCACCCATATTCTCTTTAAAAGGAGTAGCGCCTATATTAAGGCCATATTTGACTAATGGTAAATTTAGATTTAAAACCATAGTATGTAATGGACTTCCAACTTGTGCGTGACACGTATCAGGATCAGCATCACGGTCCATTAACTTTTGCATCATATTACTCCTATTATATAGCGCGGCAGTGTGTAAAACTGTGTAACCATCTAAATTTTTGGCATTAATATTAGCATTTTTACTAAGAAGTAATTCGAATATTTCCCAAAAACCACTTCTAACCGCCTCATGTAATGGGGTATTTTCATCTTGATCACCCTTGTCAGGACTAGCCCCAGCTTTAAGTAACTGTCCCACTGCCAATATATTCCCTCTGTTTACCGCAGTTGTTAAAGGTGTTGAACCATTTTTATCTGTTGTATCAAAATTAGTTGTATACTCAAGGAATAATTGGAATAATTCTAAATTATCATGATTCCTTAATGCAAGATGTAACAGTCCACCAATATCAGCACATATCTCAGTCTCAGCCCAGAAATCAAGCAACTCTTTTGCAATGTTGATATCAAGCCTAGCGTGCTTTGCATCGTTTTCATAATATGCTACAAAGGTCATTAAGGGTGTCCAGCCATCTTTGTCTATCACATTAGGATTAGTACCTTTCTTCAACAACTCTATTACCTTATCCGTTTGTCCCTTTCTTACAGCTTCAAACAAAGCTATTTCATCTTCTGTGAGTTCTTTACTTTTTGCCATATAAAATTCTCTACTTTTATAATTAATGAACTTATTTTAGCTCATTAATTGTTAACTAGCTATTAATTTTCTCTCTTTGTACCGGTTCCTTTATTAATTTTTTTTCATTTACTAATTTTAATTGGTTAAAAATGCTTAAAGCAAAAGTTACAAAACTTCCTGGATCAGAGAGATCAGCAGGTAAAATTACGGTATTACTATCCTTAGCTAACATAGTTTCACCATATTTGCTAAACATTCGATCACAAATATAACACAACTTATTACGATTGTTTGTGTAATAAGTTGACATTCACAAGCCACAATGACCACAAGTAACAAGTCCAGCTAATAATGAATCACCATGTCGTGGCACCCCAATGCCATGCCCAGAATTAGATAATAATTGTCTTTGATTACGTTCGTATTATTCCGAGGTAATATAGGCTAGAATTTTGTCTTTTATTAATACCTCCCAGTTAGAGATTTCTGCAATGCTGTATTCAGTAGTTTCTATGGCAAACTCTTTTTAGGTCTGCGACCATACATACATAAGCACCGGCATATCAGTATGCTTGAGTACATACTACAACACATCCATCAAAGAGATATGATAAAGCTTTGGGAAGAATTTCTAGCAAGGTTTAAACTAGAGATATTAGTAGATAAGGAAAAGGGCTATGTTTACATCAGATCATTCTTGTGGTACACTGATGCTAAGTTGCCGGAAAGAAGGCAGCAAGAATTAGAGCAAGTTCTAGCGCAATATTTATCGGAAGAAGAAAAGGTGATATTATGAGAACTGTCGCACAGAAACCTATAAAATGGGCTATAATTTAGGAGCAAGTATACTTGTTAATACTAATAACATAGTATTAGTTGAATATAATTATCAGGTACGCAAACGATATCGAAGTCAACAGGGGGGGTAGCTAAATTTAGAATTAGCTTGTAGGGTTGACAATTGACTCTTATATAAATTATATTAATAAACATTTTACTAAGCAATTTTGGCTAATAATATTTATTCTTATCCAGAATTGAGGCTTATAAGTAGCCTTGGTAAAAATTTAGTCAGAAGCACAATGGAAAAAAGTTATTCATTTATAGGAAACTATAGATTAAAGAAAGTAAAAGAAGATAATATTAAAGTTAATTGGCTCTTTTTACCTGGAGGTCCTGGGATGGGGTCTGAATATTTGAATCAATTAGTAACAAATTTGGATTTACCAGGGACGCTAATTATAGGAGATTTTCCTGGAGATGGTAGTAATCGTAACCTAGACGAAATAAATTATGAATATTGGAAATCTGGATTAATAGAAGTGCTAAATACCCTAACACCTTGTATACTTGTTACCCATTCATTTAGCGGGATGTTTGCATTAACCGTGCCAGAATTAGAAAATATCTTAAAGGGATTAGTGATCATCAATAGTGCGCCTAGCCACAATTGGCAGAAAGTACTTGCAGATACGGCAACTACCTATAATTTACCTAATATTACTAATGAGGTGAAAGCATTATATAACAATCCGACGGATGAACAATTAAAACTATTATTTCAGGCAACTATTCCATATTTATTTTTGCAACATGAAGTTCAACTAGGGAATGATTTGTTAGAAATTTCTGCATATAATGTGAAAACAAGAATATGGGCCGATCAATATTTTCATAAAACTTACACCCATAGCTGGATACCTAATATGTTACCCACGTTGATTATTGGAAGTCATGATGATAGATTACTTCCGATCAAATTATTTCTGCAAGATGAAGAATGGTTGCGGCAAAATATAAAGATAGTTGAATTACGTAATACAGGACATTTTCCTTGGTTAAGTTACTTAACTTTAGTGAACGAGAAAATGCTAGATTTTGTGAATATGTAATAATTTAGACTACATTTAATTTATGTTATTATAGATATAAATCTCATATATACCAGCCAATTATTTTCTTAAATTATCAGCATCATTTTTTATTAAGGCTTGCATTTGTTCAAAATTTATATACTCATAAGGAGATCTTATAAAATTGACTAAACATACTTTAATTTCTTGATCGTATAAATTTTGTGTATAATCAAATAAATGAGCTTCCAATATATTTTTTCTTGTATGAGTATAGTAGCACATACCGTTGTAGACTATGTTTTCCCTATATATTATACAATCATAAACACCTTCCTTAAAATTTTGACTAGCTTTAACCAAAATGTTAGCAGTAGGGAATCCATACTTTCTTGCTTCTTGTTTTCCTTTTATTACTTTGTTCCGAAAACAATTGTTATATTTTTGTTTATACAAAATGTTAGAAGTTGAGAAATTTAAGCGATTTGTTACAACTTTTATTACCGCATTAATACTACGAGCTTGTCTTTGTTTATTTTGGATTTGAGGATCATCATTAGTAATAGCAATTATATGCGGTTTAACATCCTGGACAAGACAATTGTAATCATCAAAACCTTGTAAAGCAGGTAGTAATAGAATTTGATCTATATATTTTATCGCAGCAAGATTTTGAGCACGTTGGATTTGGTTATGAATAGGTAGACGATTTTTATAGTTTACAATACTTGTATCAGGCTCCAATGCTACCACTAAAATATCTCCTAATAACTTTGATAGCCTAAAAAATTCTAAGTGTCCGTAATGTAATACATCAAAACATCCGCCTACTAAAATTATTTTTTTATTATTTGGGTAAATTAATTGTTGTTTTATTTCATACTGTTTTATTAACGGAATTGTATCTAAATTGTTTTGTTTAACACATGAAGATAATAATAACATTAAAATAAGAATTGTAATAACATTATGCATATAAACCAACACAAACCTCCGTGATGATTCTTTTTTGAAAAAAGGACTCTGGGATATTTTAAGATTATTTACCATATAAGAAACATAAAATTTTAAATTTAATCATTTGATAATTTTCTTTGATTAAGCCATTCATATAAGGTAGAAGGAGAACATTCAATTAATTTAAAGATAGCTCTTTTATTAATTTCTTTTTTTAAGTACTTGAGTATCTCATCTCAGTAGTTATCAAGAGATGGTTTTTAGTTATATGTACGGATATTTTATCAATATATTTTTAGAAGTACAGAAAAAACGGTTGATAAATCTGAATAGAGAACCTCATGAGTGCATTCCCATCACTTCGCAAACAGCTTCATAAACGAGTTTCATTCTTCAAAGAGATAGGCGTGAAATTTCTACTGAAAAGCAGTTAACTAAGCGAACCGCCGTGGGGACCCGTATGTCCGGTGATGTAGGGAGGAAAGCTCGCGAGGGCCTACCCTACCCTGATCTCCGACAAACTCCTAGGTTCCTTGTCTCCTACCAATTTCCTACCAAAAGCGAATTATGCAAAAAGTCTATTATAAAACATTCCTTAATATAATTTTGATACTCCTTTTTTCCTTATATCATAATACTTAATAGTTTAAATAAAGATTAATATATTAACTATATTTTATTGCAATAAGGCTAATATTATACTATATAACGTTCTAGTTGAATTTTTTATGTACAATTAAAAAACCTAATACTTCCTTTATTCAGGGGTAATAAAAAATATAGGGTACTATGGGGATTTAATAGTGATTTTTACATAAATTTGTACACGACATTCTAAGCTTATAATAATTTTAAAAAGGATAAATTAATGAGTAAACGTCCCGGTGATAGTTTAACCGCAGGAAATAATGCTAAAAAGAATAGGCAAGAAGATGTATCACAAGATGTTGTGAATCAAAAATTTTTTGAACTACAGAGAAAGTTAGCAGAGCTACATGTCCACATAGACAACAACTTTGTAAAAAAAATAGTCGGTCCACTTCTGAGTGATCAGAAAAAATTTCTAGAATTTTTATTACGGGATAATGAAAAAATACAACAACCTGAATTTTATAAATTACAGGTTTGGCAAAATCATCAGATTAATTCTAATATTATTACTTCTATTATTAATTACACAAGAGGAGAAAGTGCTCAAATAACTTATAATAAGTTATTTGATGTGTGTTTTAGGCAGCAGGGAGATAATTTTATTCCAGCATGGTTTCCACATGATTCTTTTGTTCCTTTTTCTACTAGGATATTACGTAACACACGTACTTGGGCTCCTGAGATCTTACAGGCATTGTTAGATAAGTGTTTTGAGAAAGATGGAAGTAAAACTAAGTTATTTATCGCTATAGAAAAATATGGCCTATCATCTCAGATTGGTAGTATAATAACTGATTCTAGAAAATCCACAGTACAAGCTTTTAATGACCTCATTAAGGAATTATTTGTTGAACAAGCTGACAACTTGTTGCATCCATCTAATAGCTTTCAAGCTATATTAATTTTTATACCCTTAAAGGATCCTTATGGTAATCCGTTTCTTAGTTGTTTAACACACTCAGGGAGTAATGCTAAACAGAACTATCAAAATTTACTCAAATTACTTTTTAATAAGCAAGGTGATACATACACTCTTAAACCGGAAATAGATCCTAACAAGATACAGAAAACTTATATTATAGACAAAATTAAAGAAAAACTTCAAGAAGCAAGTACTACTATCCCTAAAACACCAACAACGAAAGAGTTTTTTAATTTACTCGCAAAAGCAGTAGGAGAAACACCTTCAAGCTTAACCCAAGGAAACATTGAAGGGCCTAGAAATAGTGTTGATGAAGAGGATGTTGCAGGTCCTAGTAATAGGGACTTTGATGAGGCTGATAATATTATTGAGAGCCATATTCAGGGCTTTGCTAACCAGGAGAGTATTGAACAGGACAATATAGATCTTACTGACGCTGCATTTCAAGATTTAGCTCATGAGAGAGTAATAAGTGACGATTTTCTTAATTTTTTTGATAATGATGCTATTCATAATATAGCTATTGAGAATGGCGAAGTGGTACCAATAGTAGTACCATCTGCGGAATTTAATATCGATATTGCGTGTGGGAGTGGAAGTGGAAGGAGTAGAAGAGAGGTAAGTAAAATATGTGTAATAAATGAGGAGAATTATGAGAAGTTTGAAAATAGAAAAACATTTGAGGAAATAAGTAGGCTATTGACGACACCCACAGCGCAGGTAGCTAGTAGTGAGAGGAGGGGATTAGAAGTAGTAGATAATAGAGTTGTACAAGCATTTGATAAGCTAAACACTATTACTGTAATATTTCAGATTGGTACAGCTTTGAACCAGAAAGATTATCAACGGGTAGAAACAACTCTAGGAATGAATTATGTTCCTCAATTGGCAGAGTATATAGCGCAAAAATTACCTGCAAAATTCGGATTACTTAAGACAGGGATAAGTAAGGCTGGTAGTGTAATGAGTGTTGGGTTTGCTATAAATGATTTAGCAAACGCTGCCAAAGATTTAACTAATGCAACAAATCAATACCAAGTAGCAATAAATGAGGTAAGGATAACTACTGATGCAGGATTTATTGTAATACCTGCTGCAGAAATCACTGATGCTATTATTTTAGGTACAGCTGGTTCTGGTGTTGGTATGATAGCAGCTGTAGTAATAACTGTTGTATCAGATATTGCTGAAGCAAATATAAGCACTAAAGAAATATGTCATAAATTAGGAAAGTGTACTCAAGAAGAATTTAATGAAATTTTTGCTAGTTTTGCACTTGGTAAGGATTTAACTGATAAATATAACAACGATATAGCAGTTCGCGAATTATACATGGAAATGCTCCGAAATGTTGGGAAGAAATTATTAGCTAATTCTGAGGTTGATGCATTAACAGTAAGCTTACCTGAGATTTTGGTAGAGCGTATACAAAAATATCAAGGTATAATGCATAAAACTACTGGCTCAAGGCTTAATCTTGAATATTGTGGTATTGACACTGAACGTACATATAATATGACTACAGCAGAAAGCAGCATCGTGAATATAGTGTCATTTACCGATCATACTAAATATTCATGGCCTACACGAATTGTATCTTTACCGGATAATCTTATATCCTATACATTAGCCTGTAACCCTAATAATGTATATGATGTAATTGAATTAGACACTATTCCTGGCATAAATGACCCAACATACACAAATTATCATAAGAAAGCTAGAATTTGCGGTGATTGTGAGGGGCCGATATCTCAACCTAGTACTCCAACCCTGGGTCAAATAAGTTATCCTTATACGTTCTATACAGAATGGTTATGTAATAATAATAATATTCCATGTCTTACCGGAGACAGTAGCAGCTTGTCTCGTCTAAAAGTAACAAATGAGTGTAATAATGCAACAGGCAGGATAAAAAGTAGGTACCCAGTAGGTAAATTGGTGCTCAGAGAGGTCGAAGTTCCTAAGGGAAATAATCATCAGAATTATTGTCATCAATCAGTGACTTTAATGAAATCTAGTGTATTACAAAAACCTGAATCAAAGTTTACTGCTGTATATAATGTTGATGCAGATTCCAATGTAGTGAAGGCAGGAGATAACACAAATATTATTAGGATTAATAAGCCAGGTAATTATACAGGAGGAGAGAGCCATGATGTTGTTATATTAAGTAAGAAAGTGGGTAAGGCTAAGATTGACGGACGAGGGGAACAAGATCTTCTTATAGTAGAAGGTGATATATCGCATGATAGTGTGCAAACAGACAATAGACTTCTTGCATAACCTAGGATATAGGATAAAATGATAAGATTTCAGGAATTTTATCATATGAGATATGAAGAACTTAAAAAGTTTGGGGAAGAAGAATTTAGACGTTTAACAGGGGTTAAGAAGAATACTTTTGCAAGAATGACTATTATTTTAGAAGAAGCAGAAACAAAGAAGAAAAGATTTGGGGGCAAACCAAACCATTTAAGTATAGAAGAGAGGTTATTGATGGCCCTAGAATATATAAGGGAATATAGAACATATTTTCATATATCAGCTTCATATGGAATATCTGAAAGTAGTTGTTATCAGAATATAAAATGGGTAGAAGATACTTTAATTAAGCATCCGGATTTTGCTCTTCCTGGTAAGAAAGCTTTAGTTAAAAGTGATATGACGTATGAAACCATTCTAATTGATGCCACAGAAAGTCCTATCCAGCGTCCAAAAAAAGACAAAAACGCTACTATTCAGGTAAGAAGAAAAGACATACTTTAAAAACTCAGCTGGTAGTAGACAAAAAGACAAAACAAATAATATGTACAAATTATGCAAATGGTAAACGACATGATTTTAGGTTATTTAAGGAATCCAAAATTAATATCCATCCTGATACTAATGTAATTACCGATACTGGATATCAAGGGTTACAAAAGATTCATGCTAAATCTGAGTTACCAAAAAAGAAGACTAAAAAAAATCCATTAACAAAACAAGATAAGAAAAATAACCAAAAACTGGCAAGTACCAGGGCCCTGAATGAAAATGTTATCGGCATGCTAAAACGTTTTTAAATTATTGCTGATAAATATCGAAATCGACGTAAAAGATTTGCTCTAAGATTTAATTTAATCGCTGGTTTATATAATTGGGAACTAAATTATTAGGGTTATGCAAGAGGTCTAATATAGAACATTTGATAGGTACTAATTCTTCTCAACAAGCTATTATATCTGATCAAGCATTTCCTAATTTAAAGACTATTGATTTAAAAGGTGGTGAAGATAAAATTACCTTAGGTAAAAAGCAAAATACTATTGTCAACATACACAGTAAAGACCACTTAACATTATCACAAAATGTAGCATCAAGTAAAAGACAAGATGATGTAAAGCAGGAGCCATATGATCTTAAGGTTAATATCTTGCCAGGGGAAAAAGGTGTTACTACAATAAATTTACACAATAATGAAGTAGTTGGGTGGATCACTTTGCCTTATACTGTGCAACAATTATCAGGGATAAAGTATACTCCAGTAACACAAGTTTTAACGTTAAACTTTTCTGGCCCCCTTGTTAAGATACACCAATTTTCTGTGGAAAAACATTCTGAGATTAGTTTTGTGTTAAAAGATCATCTGGAGCTAGAAGCAACCGTTATATTCAAACCTATAATACCACATCATGATAAAAGGGGAAAACAAGTTATTAAAGATATATTCTTAAATATAAATATACCAAAGGAATTAACTGCTGAGCAATCCGAACAATTAAAAAGCAACCTCTCAACATTTACCAAGGAAAATTTTCAAGTAAGGATTATTGCTCAAACCCAAGATACCAAATATATAATAGAGACTCATCAGAACAAGCATTTTATCTCTATAAAGCAACCAGAAGAGGTAAATAAGAAAGAGATTTATATATCTTTTGCTGCTGGTAATGATATATATATGGTTGATGATTTCAATAATATTGAAATCGACTCTAAAGTTACTGTTGATACAACATCTGATAGTATTATTTTCGCCTTAAGTAAGCCAGTAAAACTTCGGGCTGTTAAACATGGTAATTATACAATTATCAACTACAGCGATCTACCGTTTTCTTCATATGAGAAGAACAAACCAACTACACAACCACCTTATGAGAAAACTCAAATATTAGATTGGAGCAACGTAGAAGCCAAAGATATTAGGTTTACTAAAAGTAATCACAATATCAATATTACTGCGGGTAATAATAGTAAAATAGTACCTACATGGGACAATGGCAGTAATTATAGATTGACTATATTGACTAAGGAAGGTAACAGACAAAAAAAACTGCTGGACTTTAGAGAATGTACCAGCGAGCAGGTATTATTGCAGCCACACTTAGTGTTAAATAAGCAATTGGATTTGTCATCTTGTAATCATTATTTAGCAAATAAAATTTATGAGTTCTTTCAATCCTGTAGTGATCTTTGTATTTCCACACCAAATTTCCCTGGACGAATCAAAATAAAAAATAATGGCAATCAAGATTTTAAAATAGTACACAATAATAACATTTATAATATAAAGATTAGAGATAATAAAGTTAGCTTGGAGAAAACCTCAAGTGAAACATATTTTATACTGGTACCAAAACAACAAAATGTTTTTATAAAGGTTGTTATTACATTAAATGCAAATGAGTTAACTGCATTTAACGCGCTTGCAATACCACAAATTAGTAAAACATCAGATATAGAATTTTATAGGACAAAAGATCACTTAAATTTAATATTAAAATTACCAGGATTTATTCAACCAGTTACTATCACGAATTTTTATAACTCCAAATTCGCTCAGCAATTAGTAGCAATAAAATTACAAAGAGAACAAATTAGTAACAAGCAGCTTCAGGACAAATTACAACAAGCTGTAAAAAATATAGTCCTTGATTTAAATCCTGATGAGCAGCAACGTAATACTGACATAACCGAAATAAATAGCACTAACGGTACTATAATAATAAATATCCATAAAGCAGAAGGTACCCTACAAAAAGAAGGATCGTATTTCTTAGTTACTGCTAAATCCACTACAAGTAATGGTGTTAATATTATTAAAATACCACAAGATGCAAATTACCCAGTAATAACTAAAGATGGTATTTATGACTTAAATAAATGTATGGCTGACAAAATTAATGATACTATACTATTAAATTCTAGCCCTGATCAGCAATATCAAAAAGAATGCATTATCATATCGTTTACTTCCCCTGCTAGACATAAAAGAGACTTAATAGGAAAGCAAGATAGTATAGGTGGTGCTTTTGAGCAAGAATCCACCCAAATTAAACAGTATGATATTGTTTTTACTGATGATATTCAGCACGAAGAAGAATATAAGGATAATTACGCAGAGATTTAAGTAGATGAGGAAGATAGAGAAGAGAGCTATGAAGATAGTAGAGAATACATTGGAGATGGTGATAATGAAGGAAGGGGGAATAAGGAGCTACCGCGGGTAGAGCACGAGCCTATATCTAATAGGGCATCTAAGGCCCCACCGTTTGCAATGGAAATTATGGGGCTTATATATAATCATATAGATTTTTTGTATGGTAAGGCATCTAATTCAATAAAACATGTATTAAATCAACTCAGTGAGAATTCAAATTTAAAATTGACGCTTGCATTACCCCTGAACACCGAATCGCCAACGATTGTTAGTCAAGATGATATAGAAGATGGCTATATAGAGGAGGATATAGAAGACGTAGAGGATGTTGAACCAAATAAAGGTTATACAAAAGAGAATCTTAATACCTCATCAACTAAAGAACAAATTCCTCATCCACCACTGCAAGAAAAAATAATAAACAGTGCAGAAGTTTCCTTAAGAAATATTATGAGTACTATTAACAATAATAGTGAATACTTGGCTAATACATTTTACTTGACTTTATATATTATAGCGTACTTAAGGGGAGATAGTGAAAAAGAAATAAGTGACTGTTTTTTCAAACATGAAGAGCTTAAAGATGCACCAATAGAAAAATATCTCAGACAAGCGTTAGTATGTCAAAAGACAATCCATGAATTCGAAAAGGTATTAATAAACACCAAAAGCAAATTTATTATATCTCAATTTAACTCTATTCCTTCTGATATATTAGAAAATATAAATAAACCATGGCTGAATAAATGGTATAAAATTTTTGGAAACAATAAATGGCTAAGTAAATTATTTGGCTATAAGAGTAAAGTAACATTTTTTGAGAATGTTGAGGACATAAAAAATATAACTAAAGATGGTATAGATGTTACATTACAGAATATAAATGAACCATGGCTGAGTAAATGGTACAAAATTTTTGGAAAAAATGAATGCTTTAGTAACCTGTTTGGATATAAGGATGAAGAAAAAATCTTTGATGAAATTTATTCTGACTTATTCCAGTTAGTGCCAAGCACAAAAAACAAGAAATTATCCTATGAAGATCTAAAATATACTAAAGTTGCTATACAAGGCATTAAAATTAAGCCGTTAATCTCTAAATTGCAGCAACAAAAGACAATATCTAAAAATCAAATAGAGTATTTGCAAATATTAAACGAAGATATTAGAGAATTAATTCAAAATAAGAGGGATACCCCTACGAGTAAGTATGAGAAGTATGCTCTATCTGAGCTATTAAATGTACATGATAATAACAACTATCAAGAAACAACCGATAATAATTATCATGATAGTACAGAGCTTATTGGGGAGTAGGGCAATTTAAAAGTCGGTCTGTAGGGCTTGCAAACTAAATGATTGACTCTTTTTTACAGCTTTAAATAGAGCTAGCTCATCTTCTGTGAGCTCTTTACTTTTTGCCATTAAAAAACTCTCCAAATTTTTAATGAACTTATTTTAACCCATTAATTTGTTAACTAACTATTAATTTTCTCTCTTTTCCCAGGCTCCTTGGTTAACTTTTTTTCATTTACGGATTTTAATTGATTAAAAATAGTTAAAGCAGAGGTGATAAAGCTCCCTGAATCAGAGAGATTAGCAGGTAAAATTACGGTATTACTCTCCTTAGCTAACTTTTCAAAAGCGGTAATATATTGCTCTGCAATTTTTAGAGATACTGCTTCTTGACCTCCAGATTTCTGCAAAGCCCCGGCAATAATTTCGATACTTTTAGCAGTAGCCGTGGCCACCAGCCCTATTGCTTCGGCCTCCCCTTTTGCTCTATTTACTTGGTCAATATATGAAGCTTCAGAATTCAGGACTATTTCAGTTTTTTCTCCTTCTGCATGATTTATTTTTGCTTGCCTATTCCCTTCTGATTCCAAGATTTGCGCTCGTTTTTGGCGTTCTGCGGCAACTTGGAGCTCCATAGCTTTCAAAATTGTTTGAGGTGGTTGAATATCTTTAATTTCATAGCGCATACATTGGATTCCCCAATTAGCGGTGGCATGATTAATAGCTGAGACTATAGCTATATTTAAGGTTTCCCTTTCTTCAAAAGTTCGATCCAATGGTAACTTCCCTATTTCCGAACGCATAGTGGTTTGCGCAAGTTGGGTAATAGCATAATATGGGCTACTTACCCCGTAAGAGGCAGCAATTGGATCAATAATTTTGACATATAACACCCCGTCTATTGATAAAGTGACATTGTCATTAGAAATAGCAGTTTGGGCAGTGACATCAATTGCTTCTTCTTTTAAAGTATGTTTATAGGCTACTTTCTGAATGACCGGAATTAAAAGGTTCAAGCCCGGCTGGAGTACTTTCTCAAATTTTCCTAATTTCTCTACTACCCAAGCCTGTTGCTGGGGAACGACTTTAACCATTTGAATAATAATCAAAATCGCTATACAGCTAAAAAACAATAATATATATTCCATTTTATCTCCTTAATTATTAGGTTTCCTTATATTAATTATAATTTTAAATCAGGGATCCACCGATGTTCTCTCTCTAAAATTTCAAAGCGAATTTTTTCACTTTCTCTATCAAGTTCTGCTTCCGGTACTAACGAAGCCCCCCTAAATTCAAACCCTTGGAAATCAATTTGTAAATTAGTGCATATTTTACTTACAGATTCAAGATTTTCTAAAATATCATCAACAAAAATTATTTTTTTAGGAAAATATTTTTTCTTATGTAAAATATTTTCTAATACTTGTCCTTTATCAACATTTGCTGTAAGAATGACTCCTTCTTTCATAGTGGGAATACCCCCAATATCTTGCATTTCTTCAATTAACATTTCATCGATAAGGGGAGTAGATTTCCGGAAATCTATATTTATCGCTTTTAATTCATTTAAACGCCAATTCGTAAAGTCCTCAATAATACCAAATTGTCCAGTATACAGCTTAGTTAAGGCCATAGTTGGAATTTGTCTCTTCCATAATGATGCAAGTATAGCATTTATATTATCATCCACTAAGCGAATTGCCCGTTTTTTTAAAATAATACTAAATAAAAAACTTCTCTCTAAAGGAGTAAGCCTATTTCTGCTTTCAATGCGCCATTCTATTCGGTAAGGATGAGTTAAACGATATTCATCTTGATCCATAATTAAGACCTCGTCTATGTCAAAGAGCACTAAACTATCTTGATCGATATTATCGAATGTTGCCCCTATTTGGGAGTCAGAAAATTGATTAATTTGAGAAATTTTATGGTTATACATAATTTTTAAGAATTTTGTTAAGGTTAAAAGGTTATAAAATTACTTCTTCTATCGAGCTTGCCATAATTGCTAAATCCGTTTCTCGGGAGAGCTGATGATTACCATCTTTAATTAGCTTCATTACGACTGTTGGAGCATCAATTTGCTCTAGCAGTTTACTTGAAAAAGTATAAGGAATATCACTATCCGCCATGCCATGAATTAAATGGACTGGTATTTTGAGGTGAATATTAGTATTTAATAATAAATATTTTTGCGCCGTGGTAATTAACCGGTAGCTAATAGGATAAACTTTACTGCAATCTTTTTCTCCCCTTATCTCTAGCCATCCTTGTTCTTTCATTTGTTTCTTTTGGGCAACAGGCAATCTGTTCCAAATTGCTATTTCAGTAAAATCTACTGCAGCTGCCAAGCATATAAGAGCTTTGACTTTATTCGGGAAATTTTGAGCTGCCAAAATGGCAAGCCAAGCCCCCATGCTCGAACCCACTATGATAGTTGGTTGTTCTACTAGGCGAGTTAAAATTAGCTCTACCCCTTCTAACCAAGACTTAATTGTTTCTTCTATAAAATTTCCTGATGATTTTCCATGGCCAAAATTATCAAATGTGATATAATTATAATCTTGTTGTTTACAATATTGTTCTAAAAAATTAGATTTTTTACTATTCATATCAGACAGGAGCCCATGTAAAAAAAGCACTGATGGCCTATTTTTTTGAATAGTTTGATATCTATTATAAGTGATATATTTATTGTTATCTGTATTATATAATTTGTCCATTATCTACTTTATGTTGTAAATTTGTATCTATAACCGTTAAATAATTAATAAGAAATTCAATGACTTCTATGAACTTATCTCAACGATATCATAAACCTACCATTTTGCAAGTAGTTCCATCACTATTCTCAGGAGGTGTAGAACGCGGTACAATTGAGGTTGCAAAAATGCTAAAAGAAGTTAATTACAATGTTATTGTAATTTCGTCTGGTGGGATTTTAGTTAATGAATTAACTCGCCATGATATACCACATATTTACATGAACAGTAATAGCAAAAACCCTTTTACTATCTGGCAAAACGCCAAATTACTGGCAGAGATAATTAGAGAGCACAAAGTAGATATAGTGCATGTACGATCTAGAGCCCCTGCTTGGAGCTGTTATATGGCAGCAAAAGCCACTGGGGCTAAATTTTTAACAACATTCCATGGGGTTTATAATATCTCCAATTTTCTTAAGCGATTTTATAATAGCATTATGTTAAAAGGCGAAAAAATTATAGCGGTTTCCCATTTTGTTAAACAGCATATTCTCAGTAATTATAAAATTGATGACAATAAAATTATTGTTATCCATCGCGGGGTTGATTACCACCATTTTGATCCTAAAAATATTAACGAGGAAAATTTACAAAAATATAAAAAGAAATATGATATACCTACGGATGTGCCAATTATATTATTGCCCTCCAGAATGACTAGCTGGAAAGGGCATCTTTCCCTAGTTGAAGCCCTTAGTAAATTAAAACATCGCAACTTTTATTGTCTAATGGTTGGCGATTTATCTAAACATCCGAGCTTTACCGCGCGCGTTAAGTCCCTCATTAATTCCTTAAAATTACAAAGTAAAATTCAAATATTTGGGAATGAAAGTAATATGTTTGGTTTGTATGCCATCTCAGATTTAGTAATATCTGCTTCTATTGAACCTGAAGCATTTGGCCGAACTATAGCTGAAGGTCAAGCTATGGAAAAAATTGTAATTGCCACTAATATAGGCGGGTCTATTGAAACAATAATAGATACGCAAACTGGTTTTCATGTTAAACCTAATGACTCTGATGACTTAGCAGAAAAAATCGAATATTGCCTGTCTATACTTAACACTCACGAGGGTGTAAGAGTTCAAAAAGCCGCTCGGCAAGCGGTAATCGATAATTTTTCTCTAGAGCTAATGCTGAGTAAAACTTTCGATCTATATAATCAAATGTTGAAATAACCTATAAGACAGCTGGTGTAAGGGCATATTACCCATCTCTCTCGTCATTGTAAGTAGAGCCGAAGGCGAGCGTGGCCAATCCAGGAAAATTAGTTAAGTCATCTTTGTAGGTTGCCTGGATTGCTTCGTGCGGCCTTAAAAAAGGCCTTCTCGCAATGACTTAGAGGGGTCAACAAAAACTTAAAGCTACACTAGTGCAAGACTTAAGCTAGGAGGGTCACGTCTCTTTAACAAAGAAAAAATCATTGACTTTTCCTTAATAAACGTTTAAAATATTAACATTATCTTAAATAAAAGAAGAAAAATGTATTATTTATACCAAGAAAATGACAGACTTATATTAACCAATAAAGTTCAATCACGAGAATCTTATTTACCTGTTGATATTGATAATTTCAATCCTAAAGATCTAGCTGAATATTTAAATACTCGTTCTGATATTAGGCAATTGGAGCTTCAAGGATCCAAACTATTTGACCAAGGGATAGTAAAAGCTATTTTAAATGGACCAACAATGATTCAACATATTACCAAGCTGATCATTAATATTCCTTCACCCCTTAAAGCATTAAAAGAAATAACAACTTTGGAAAGGCTTGAATACCTCAGTATGCCAGGGAAATTTCTTAATACAAAGATCGCTGAACTTATTATAGAAAATCCAATATTGTCAGAATTAAAAAGTATTGCAATAGGTTATTCTAATGAGGATGACAGCCAGAGAGAATATTCTAAAGAAAACATTATAGCAATATTGGAAGATAGAGAAAATGATAACGCCAAATGTTACGAAGAGAAAGCCAAACGGCGCGAAGAGCAGAATGCTAAAGAGCTCAAGCTATATAGATATCTGAAGTATGGAGATATAAAAGAATATAAGAAAAAAGTTATTGATGAAAAAGCGATTGAAGCGTTTCGCAATGAATATACGGATAGTGCTGATGCAGCTATTATGCTATCAACCTCTTGCCCCAAATTAGAAAATATTTATATAAGTCTCAACCAATCTGAAATGCCGTACTCAAAAGGGCAAATAAAGCTATTTGAAAAATGTGTAGAAAAAGATGAATATGGAAAAGATAAATTAGATCTATTAAAATCTCTAGTTAACTCCCCTTTGCCGATTTTTGACAAATTAAAGGCAATGAGTAAGGCCGGCATTTTAGATGATGGTGAGAAGATTAAACAGCATGTTTTTGAACTATTTAAGAATTGGTCTAACTATCACGCTCAAAACCTTGCCAAATATTTTTTTGAAAATTCAAAATATAAGGTTGTTTTTACTCCTGAAGATGCGGCATCTTTGTTAGAGCATGGAAAATATACACCATTTTCGAGGGAGAAATGGCTGGAATATCTGCGTGACAAGGGCATAGTAACAGAAATATTTTGCAAAGAAGAACTGAAGCTACTAGAGGTTGAGGAAACAATAAGCAAATTCTTGGAATTGTCATTGGAGCTTGGTGAAATAGAAAGCGATAAGCCTAAAATTAACGAGTCCCAAGATACAAATATAGACTTTAGTATAAGTGATAACAGAGATCCTCTTGGAGAATTACCACAGGAGACAGCATAATCTTATAAGCACAAACTCTCTATTCCAAATTTGTATAAACTATAGTGGATATAAAATATTTTATATCCACTACCAATTAATCTATAAAAAATCTTGACATGACTTTTCTTATCGTTTAGGTTGCTAAAAAATAACCTGGGTATTAAATGAATGTACTAAATACTTACGGCAGTGTGTGGAATAAAGCTAGGAATAGTAAATTCAGACATGTTATCTGGCCTATTAGATCTACTGAATTAGTAAAGTTTGTGCCGATGGCTTTACTAATGTTCTTTATCCTCATTAATCAAAATCTAATACGCAGCATTAAAGACAGCTTTGTCATAACACTAATTAGTTCCGAAGTTTTAAGTTTTATCAAACTGTGGGGTGAAATGCCCATGGGTATTTTGTTTGTCATTCTTTATTCTAAGCTCTGTAATATTATGACCACCGAGCAAGCTTTTAGGATAATAGTCTCAACATTTTTAGTATTCTTTATAATATTTGGCTTTGTTCTATTTCCCTATCGAGAATTTTTTCATCCTGATCCTAATATAATAACCTATTATATTACTACCCTGCCCCATTTAAAATGGTTCATAGTGATATGGGGACAATGGAGCTTAGTGTTATTTTATATAATAGGTGAATTATGGCCTATAATTGTATTTACTCTTTTATATTGGCAACTTGCTAATAAAATTACCTCTATTGAAGAAGCCCCTAGATTTTATTCATTTTTTACCTTGTTTGGCCAAACAAATTTATTATTATCAGGTAGTATAATTGTATATTTTGCCAAAGGGGATCATTTTTTATTACCATTATTTTCTCATCTTACTGATAGGATAGAAATTCTTTTAAAATCCTTTATGGTAATTGTAACCCTTTCTGGCCTTATTTGTCTGATTTTACATAGAATTATAGAGGTAAAAATTATAGAGACTACTAAAAATATTAGATATAAAAATAAAAGAATAGATATATTAAAGCTAGGGCTTTTGGATAGTGCAAAAATAGTGTTTACTTCTAAATATTTAGGAGTTATTTGTATATTAATGATATCATATTCGATGTCCATCAATCTAATTGAAGGATTATGGATGTCTAAAACTAAGCAACTATATCCTACTACTCAAGATTTTATATCTTATCAAGGAAGAGTATTATTTTGGACAGGAGTATTTACCTTAATTTGTGCTTTTTTGGGTAGTAGTTTACTACGAACCTACGGTTGGTTTTGGGGAGCGGTAATCACGCCAATAATAATGTTGTTTTCTGGGGCGATGTTTTTTCTCTTTGTGATATTAGAAGAACCTCTGCTTGCACTACTGACAGGCCTTAGCTATCTTTCGCCATTAATGATCATCGTGTTTATAGGAGGATTATGGCATGTCCTTGGCAAAGGAATAAAATATTCACTTTTTGACTCTACTAAAGAAATGGTTTATATACCTCTTGATAATGAAATGAAAACTAAAGGCAAAGCCGCCGTAGATGTACTTGGGGGAAAAATAGGAAAATCCGCTGGAGCAATTATCCAATTTGTAACTTTTAGTATATTCCCCAATGCTGTTCATAACGATTTAGCAGGTTTTTTAATGGTAATTTTTCTTAGTGTTTGCCTATTTTGGATTTATGGTGTAACAACTTTAAATAGATATTATAAAAACTTGCTAGAACGACAGTAGTACATTACACTTATTGAAAAAGTGAAAATAACGTGCTGAATAAAAAATTACTAAAGTGATGCACCTTCTATAAAAAACGTAAGGGTAGGATGGTAACAACTTATCCCAAATTGCCATAATAAATAAATTCAACTATAAATATTTAAGAGATAAGTTAATGACATACGTACCTATAGTGATTGAGCAAACTTCTCGTGGAGAAAGAGCTTATGATATATATTCTAGATTATTAAAAGAGCGAATTGTATTTGTTTGTGGCCAAGTTGAAGATTATATGGCTAATGTAATAGTTGCTCAATTACTATTCTTAGAAGCAGAAAATCCTGAAAAAGATATTTTCATGTATATTAACTCTCCGGGTGGAGTTGTTACTTCAGGCTTAGCAATTTATGATACTATGCAATATATTAAACCTAAAATTTCTACTTTATGTATAGGACAAGCCTGTTCAATGGGTTCTTTATTACTGACAGCCGGCACAAAAGGAATGCGATATTGCCTGCCTCATAGCAGGATAATGATTCACCAACCATCTGGAGGATACCAAGGACAAGCTACAGACATAGAAATCCATGCTAAAGAAACTATGAAAATAAAGAAGATCTTAAATCAATTATATGTCAAACATACTGGTCAAGACTTAGAGACTATTGAAAAAAGTATGGAGCGTGATAATTTTATGGCCCCTGAGAAAGCAAAAACTTTTGGGCTGGTAGATAAAGTGATTAGTAATAGAGAGGCAATTAAAATTGAAAATAATTCGACAAATAATTAGACTTAAGGGTTAATTGCTCTATAATTACTAATAGTATATCACATTTTTGTATGGTAGCATGATAAAGGATATACCTCTTCTATATAAACCTAAACTAAAAAAGTAAAAGCATGTCAGTATCAGGGGAATTTGATAAAAAAGAGTTATGTTGTTCTTTTTGCGGTAAAAGTCAGCATGAGGTAACTAAATTAATTGCTGGTCCAACAGTTTTCATTTGTAATGAATGTATTGAATTATGTGTGGATATTATAAGGGAAGAAACCAAAGCAACTCTCAAATATCTTACTTCTTCCATCCCCACGCCGCAAAAAATTTTTTCTACCCTGAATGATTATGTAATTGGTCAGGATCAAGCCAAAAAAGTTTTATCAGTAGCAGTATATAATCATTATAAACGCTTAGAATATATTGAATCCGGAAAAAATGAGATTGAATTAAACAAATCCAATATCTTGCTTATTGGCTCGACTGGTTCTGGCAAAACTTTGCTGGCTCAAACTTTAGCAAAAATTCTGGATGTCCCTTTCACTATGGCTGATGCTACTTCATTAACCGAAGCGGGTTATGTTGGGGAAGATGTTGAAAATATCTTATTAAGATTATTACAAGCTGCTGACTTCAACATTACTAAGGCCCAGAGGGGGATTGTTTATATAGATGAGGTAGATAAAATTGCACGGAAATCGGAAAATCTCTCTATCACTCGCGATGTGTCCGGAGAAGGAGTCCAACAAGCTCTCCTTAAAATTATGGAGGGTACTGTTGCTTCGGTTCCTCCACAAGGGGGGAGAAAGCACCCGCAACAAGATTTTGTTCAGGTTGATACTTCGAATATTTTATTTATTTGCGGCGGTGCTTTTATGGGAATTGATACTATCATTAATGCCCGTACTGCGCAAAGTTCAATTGGTTTTGCGGCAAATGTGAAATTAAAGCAAGAAAAAAATCACAGTGAAATACTCCAATCCTTAGAAATTGAGGATTTAGTTAAATTTGGCTTAATACCAGAATTTATTGGCAGATTACCGATAATAGCAACCTTACAGGATTTAGACAAAGAGTCATTAATTTCAATTTTAACGAAGCCTAAGAATGCGATTATAAAACAATATCGCAAGCTATTTGAGCTCGATGATGTGGAGTTGACAATTGATGATGATGCCTTGGCAGCAATCGCTGAAAAAGCTTTGGCGCGCAAAACAGGAGCCAGAGGACTCAAATCAATAATCGAAGGGCTGTTGCTGGAGAGCATGTATAACATTACTAATCTTAAAAAGATGCATGTCCATATCACCAAAGAGGTAGTAGAAGGCACAGCTCTTCCAGTGGTTTCTCCTAAGAATTACATTAAAACCCCTAAGAAAAAGATTGCGGTTTAAGATTGGTGCTGCCCGCTTAAGAACGCCTTATAACGGCAGCCCCACGTGAATTAGATTTTCTACTTGTCTTATTTCCATACAATAAATTTGACATTAAATTAGGTCTTTGAGTTTTATCCTCCTCCTTTACCCCATACTTAACTAGTGTTTCTAAGGGCTCTTCTATCCCTTTTATTAATTTCGTATGATGCTTCTGAATTGTAGAATCCACAAACGGAAGATAAGGCATAATGATCTCCTTTATTTTCTCCCCTAAATACTTCCAACTGTTCTCCCAATTTAATTTCCTTCCCGTAATTATAGCAGCTTCTCTACATATGCTTGCAGCTACTTGGTCAGCAGTACTTTCATTTATAATATGAAAATCAGTTAAGATTTCTTTTACCTTCCTTTCCATCTTATTGAGCTCATCATTAGTAATTCTCATTTTATCTTTTAACTCCTGTTGAAAATATTCTCCTAATTCTTTTTCCATTATTTTAAAACATTCATTTTGCAGAGTAAATCCGACCTTCCAATGTTCGAAATCCAAAGCAAGGTCTATAGGATGTACTACTTGTGAGTCTTTGTCTCTCACCAATCCCGCTAGTGCATCAGGTGATAATTCAGTAATTATCTCTTCTCTATTTAATAAAGCAGCTACATGTAGCGGATTGACCTTAATATATTGATTGCTATCAAAGTTATTGTCATTTTCTCGCAAGAAATCAGAGCTAGATATTTCAATAAGAGAAAGATCTTTTTTTTGGATAGCAGCATGTAAAGAATCTTTCTTTATAAATCTTGTGTTAGCAAGAGCGGCTTCTAATAAGTCTTTCAGGTGGGATATCTTCGTCTCCTCGTGATCAGGCTGAACCCCATATATAGGCAATGTTGTTAATGAGTCTTGTATTGTCTCACTTTCCATTAAATATTTTCTAAATTGCCGAATTTCAGTATTAAAAAATACGGTAGGAAGATACAACCTGAGTATATCCTTTATTTTATCCTTGAATTGCATCAAGGTTTGCTTCAACTCTAACTTCTGACCACCAAGCCCTGCAGCATCTCTAACAATTGCTCCAGCTGCGTCTAGCAATTTTGTATTTTTTCCTAAACATTTAGTGATAATTTCTTCCACTCCTTTTTTTATGTTAGAAAACTCCTCTTCACTAATACTTTCCTTTTCTTTTAGGGCATTGGCAAGATATTCTCCCATTTCTGCTGCAAAATATTCCTGTATGAGGAGATTTCCAGCCTCTTTATTACCACAAACTAACGCAATCTCTATAGGATGCACTTGCAAATCTCTTATTGTAAGAACTTGTTCTTTTTCCTCCAATAATAATTTTATCATAGCTGTATCATTTAATATTGCAGCTAGATGTATTGAAGTGACAGAAGATTTATCTTCATCGCTATAACTATAAAGCTTCTTTACATTTTCTAGCAATTTACTTCGCAGATTTTGATCTTTGCCAAGCATTTTTATAAGAGGAATATTTGTTGTGTGGATAGCGAAAGGTAATAATTTAAGGTCTACGACAAGGTCTGCGAATACTGACATTTCACCCGCACCTGCCTTTAATAAAGTTTTTAGAGCCCCCATATTTATCCCACGTTCATAACTACTGGAACCATTCATAACA
This sequence comes from Rickettsia endosymbiont of Bradysia coprophila, assembly GCA_019468145.1. Lineage (GTDB taxonomy): Bacteria > Pseudomonadota > Alphaproteobacteria > Rickettsiales > Rickettsiaceae > Tisiphia. The sequence goes on along the minus strand of JAHXDM010000002.1, from coordinate 1,299,541 downwards.
CCCTGTAAAACAGACTTAAACAAATCCTCAAACTTGTATTCGTATCTAAAAGTCTTTTTCAAATCTTCACTAATACCATAACGAGACACCTCTTGCATTATCTTGCCTCCTTTCTGGAATACGTCACTTAATTTCTGTATTTTTGTTGAAGATGCAGACCTTAAATTGTCATGCATCTCATCCAGCGTATCCCCCTTCAGAACCAACGTCCTAACATTTTCTTCATCATCACTGCGTGCCATTATTTTCCTCCATAAACATACTTATTTATAGCATATTAAATAAGCTACACTAATATTAAATTAAAATATTATTAAAAAATAATTATTCTTTTTGATATTTTTGTTACCTAATAAAATAAGAGGTATCCATTCAGCCTTACGCAGGTAGAACTGGGATTTATTATTGAGGTTACATAGGAATTTATTATTGTTAACAAATTTTCATGTAACTTGTGAAGAGAGAAGACTTATCTATAATTCTTCTCCTTTATAAACGGGCTCTATGCCATACAACGCTATCAATCTTTCCAAAACTCTTCCCACGGTAGGAGCGGCAGTCCAACCAGCTCCCGCAAAGCCAAATGTTTCTTTAATTCCTTTCGGTTCATCAAACATGATATAAACAACATATTGAGGATTATAGGAAGGCAAAATTCCTAAAAATGATGAGGTTCTACTATTTTTAAGATATCTTTTCTTGCCCGGGCCTGACGATAGCTTTTCAGCAGTTCCTGTTTTTCCTCCTACCAAGTACCCCTTTACTTCTGCCCTCTTACCGGTCCCTTCTTTTACTACTACTCGAAATAAATGATTCATTTGTTTCGAAGTTTTTTCAGAAAAAACGCGCCTGCCCTGAATAGAGGAATTGGTTTTTTTAATCAAGGTAAGATCATATAACATTCCTCCATTTACTACAGGTAAGGCTGCTTGTACAAAATGTAACGGACTAACCGATAGACCATAACCATACGACATAGTAACGGTAGTAATATCACTCCATCTTTTATCTGAAGGAAATAAAGGAGTGCCTCTTTCAAGAATTTCAATTTTAAGTTGATCTAGTAACCCTAATTTCTTTAAATATTCTTTAAATTTATGCTTCCCCACTTCTAAAATAATTTGGCTAACTCCAATATTTGAGGAGTGTAAAAAAATTTCAGAAACACTATGCCAACCCGGCATGTAATGAAAATCTTTTATATTAAATCCCCCTACCCTCATGTAGCTAGTATCATAAGCATCATTCATTGCTATACAATTAACATCAAAAGCGACCGCCATAGTTAAAGCTTTAAATACCGAACCCACCTCATATATCCCAAGACTTGCCATATTAAATAATTCTTCAGCCTTAGCCAAATTTGGGTAATGAGGATCAAAATCAGGTTTACTAACAAAAGCCAGAATTTCTCCATTATTAGGATTAGCAATTATTCCTACTGCACCTTTTGCGCTAAATTGCTTACAAGTCTGCTCTATTTCTTCATTTAGAATATTCTGAAGCCTGACATCTATAGTCAATTCTAGAGAGGTTTTTAGTTGTTCTTCTAAAGGGATATCTAGATCAGAGTTAGTCAAGAATTGATCATAAGCTCGTTCTAACCCCGCCATTCCCACCAAATCCCTATTAACATAACCTATCACATGTGATAATAAATTAGAGAAAGTATAAACTCGTTTTTGTTCTTGTTCGAAGGCAAAACCCGGCATTCCTAAATTAGATATTGCTTCTTGCTCCTTTGGCAACAGATCGCGTTGAATCCATACAAAACTTTTATCGGCTTTTAGCTCTGCAAGTAATTTTTTTTTGTCAATTGTCGGTAATATTTTTGATAATTTTGCTAAACATTCGGAAGGGTCAATTATTTTTTGAGGATTTGCATACAATGAAGAGGAAGGTAAATTTACTGCTAATAGATTTCCATTACGATCTACTATTTCCTTTCTAAAATTATTTTTTAGCTGATACTCAGTTGGTTTAACATAGCCATTTGTTGCTATCATTATTAAACGGTAGGATAAAACACAAAAAAACACAGCAAAACAGGCGCTGACTGTCAGTAACCGAGCTTTAATATTATTACCAGAAATATCCCAGGAAATGATATTCGAAAAAATTTTTTTTATTTTAATTAAAAGACTTGCTATAAATAATAGGATATTATTATTCATTTATACATATGCTCCTTCATTTTTCCGCCCAATTGGTAAGGCATTATAGAACTAATTCCGGTGTAGAACAAGTCTGCATTTGTATTTAGTTAAATATTTTTATATTAAATTAATTTCTTAACACTTAATTATCTATTAGATACAGTTTTTATATATTTATTATTATAATTTGTTTTATAACGCCATTTACTATTGGATTTAGTAAGATATAGAAACTCTTCAGATTGGGTTATTACTAGTTTACTTTCTTCCGTCCCTAAAGGATCTCGCGTCATTTGTGTAATCTTAACAGTAGCTAGTTGTAGATGTTTGGAAGATAATGTTCTGAGCCTAGTGGGTGAAGCGAGATATGCTTGTTCAGCTTTTAAGATATGTAATTTACTATTCTCCTCTGCTAATTGCTTTGAAACGGTATTAATCTGATAATGCAGGCTCGAAACTTTATCTTTAATAGTAAACAACCCATAAATAGAAAAAGCGATAGTAGCGACTACTAAATAACTAAATATTCTGACTATCATATTACTTCACCATTTTGTATTCTTTGTCCAGCTCTGAGCTTAGCAGATCTTGATCTAGGATTTTCAGTAATTTCTTGAAAATCCGGTACCAACGGTTTTTTGGTGAGAATCTTAAGCCATTTATTATCATCTTCTGATTCTAATTTTTGCGAATATTTAGATTTAGCTTCCAGTTTACGAGAATTATCCTTAAAAAAATTTTTAACTATCCGATCTTCTAAAGAGTGAAAAGTAACAATAATTAATCTTCCATTTTTTGCTAGAATATTTTTACAATTATTTAAGAATTGTTGTAACTGGCCTAATTCATCATTAATATAGATACGTATGGCTTGAAATGTTTTAGTAGCCGAATCTATTTTTCCTCTGGGGCGCGGTATGCTACTGCGCACAATATTAGCAAACCGCAAGGTAGTAGTGATCGCTTCTTTCTTGCGTTCTTCCACAATTTTTCTAGCTATTAATCTTGAATAAGTTTCATCCCCATATTGGTATATAATATTGGCTATTTCCTGTTCATCAGCCTCATTTATAAAATCTGCCGCACTATAGCCACTACTGCTCATTCGCATATCAAGAGGGCCATCATAGGTGAAGGAAAACCCCCTACCCCCACAATCTAGCTGCAGGGAAGAGACGCCTAGATCCATCACAATTCCATCAAATCTTGGGACACCTAATGTTTTGAAATTATCAACAAGATTATCAGCAAAATTGGCCTGAATAAATTGTACTCTAGCTGGATAATTACTTATTAATTGATCTGCATATATTTTAACTCCTGGATCCCGATCAACTGCTACTAAATTACCCTTACAGCTATTCAATATCATCTTACTATACCCTCCAAAACCAAAAGTACAGTCCAGATAGTTTCCGTCATCGCTTAAATGTAGAATGTCCTTAACTTCCTTTAACATCACTGGCTTATGAGATAGTCCTCCCCCCTCTTCTCCAGCACCCACATCATCTATTGGCAAGCCATTATTGCCAGCTGGCCATTTAGTTAGTTCTTTACTTACGTAAAGTTTTCCCTCCTTATTTTTTAAATCTGGTAAGTGGTTTTGGATCATTTGCTTAAATGTTTTTTAAAGTTAAACGATTATTATTAGCTATCTGCCTTGCAGCAGTAAGATATACCTCAAAATTTTGTGGCTGCCACATTTCAAAGGTTAATCCCTTACCTACAAAACAAATTTGCTCTGATATATTAGCATGATCTATTAAAGCTTTTGGCATCACTACCCTGCCTTCACTATCAAAAGCAAGTTGCACAGCTTCTCCTAAAATAATTGTTTCAAAAGCCTCCCTTTCTTCAGAATAAGGAGCTAAAGTCTGAATTATCTGGCTTAGCTCTTCCAACCTTTTCAAGCTGCAAGCTTCAATGCACTGACTCCTAAACGATGGATAAACAATAATCCCATTAAATGATTGGTCAGCTAAAGCTGTCCGATAACTAGCAGGCACCGACACTCGGCCTTTTTTATCAAGATTATTTATATATTTTGATAAAAAAATACCCATTTAAATTCTTAACTCCTTGCCCAGTTACTCATTTTTTCAATTATAGTCAATTAATATAAATTATGGGGTTAAGTCTCATTGCTCTACCATCGTATCTTCTCAACTTAGTCCCTCTTCCCGCGTCCCTAATTCATCTGAAATTGACTATAGCTAATTCCTATTATTATTTATTTTAACCATCCAAAATACAAATTTAGTTAAATTTGGTGGTTAAATTTGGGATAAATTGGGATTATATGGAATTTAGGATATTAAAGTATAATTATGGAGTCAAGAATTTTCAAATATCTCGCAATTAAATAACTTAAATTCGATATAGCTGATTATATCAAATTCAGCTTGTATATTGAAAAAATCAGGTCTATAACTGTATTAATTACATGCGAATTTATAAGAATTTGGGACAAGATGTTCTCCACAGGAGCGTGAGTACAGCCAAATTAATTACCCCTGTAAAAATTAGCAATCGGGGTTAGATGACAATTGATACTATTATTGTATTTTTGTATTTAATATTATTACTTATTTTTGGTATATATAATAAATCTAAGCTAATAAGTTTTACTAATTATGCAAATATCCGCAATAAAGCTCGTAATGGTAGGCTATTTTTAATTGCCACAATCTTTGCTTCTTCGGTAGGAGGAGCTACTACTTTCGGGATTGCTGAAAAAGCCTTCTCTGGTAATATAGCCTATACTTATGGATTACTACTTACTATCCCTGTGGATATACTAATAGCTGCATATATTGTGCCACAAATAATTAAGCATTATGGAGCAGAAAGTATAGGCGATATAATGGCTGTATATTATGGAAAAGCCGGACGTTTTATTGCCGGTGTTACCACCATTGTTGTTTCTATAGGGTTTGTTGCTGCTCAAATAAGCGTCAGCAGCTATATTTTTCAATATTTATTGAAAATTAATTATATACAAGGGGTAATATTAAGCTATGGAATTGTAGTTATTTATACTACCTTCGGAGGGATCCAATCCGTAATATTTACTAATCTAATCCAGTTTTTTGCTATGATAATCGCTATCCCAATAGTAGCAGTATGTGGCCTACAGGAAATTGGTTTTGTTACATTTTTTCAACAGATCCCGCTTGAAAAAATATCGCTTTTTAATAATGCTGGCTCTAATGAGTTGTTAATGAATACTGCTACTGCAACACTTGGTTTTTATGTAATGAATTTATACCCTAACTTTATTCAAAGAACTTTAATTAATAAGAATCCAAAAGAAACCAGCAAAGCAATATATATTAAAACTTTCATATATGCTTTATTTTTGATAATAGTTACTATCAACGGTCTGCTTGCCTATCATTTATTTCCTACCCAATCTTCTACCCTTGCTATCCCTTATCTTATCGATCAAATAGTACCTGCTGGTTTACAAGGCTTTGTGATAATTGGGTTACTGGCAGCCGTTATGTCTACTGCTGATTCCGACTTAAATATTACTACGGTAGCTTTAATAAAAGATTTATTAAACCCTTTACTAAAAATACAAGATCAAAAAAAATTATTAACCATCGCTAGAATTACTAATGTTATCATTGGCAGTAGTGCAATAATAATCTCTTTAAAATTTAAGAATGTGATTGATTTAGTAGTATTTATCACCGGATTTTGGGGGCCTATAATATTGGTTCCGTTAATATTTGCCCTTTTTGAGATTACTATCGCAACGAAAATGATGATTTTAAGCGGCAATATAGGCGCCATCACTTTTCTGGTGTGGGAAAACTATGTGGCACGCCAATTTTATGGAATAAGGGGGGTATTTGTTGGCACTATTGCCAGTTTAGCAATATTTTGCCTTGGCTTAGTATGGAAAGAAAGTAAGAAGAAGCTGCTTAAATGATCCTAGACCTCAACTGCCTGATAACTCATTACCCGGCAGTTGGCGTGCATTTAAGAACTAACTGTAAAAATCAAAGATTATTTAAGCTCAATACTTATACGAATTTTGAATAACAAATTATCTCCAAATTCAGTTGTATACTGCTACAAATCTGAATTACTTCTGTATTTTACCTTAAAATTCGCGGGGGTTTTGGTAAGCTATAGTCAATTAATATAAACTATGGACTTTAAGTGCTCGTTGCTCTCAAATATTTTTGTAAAGCTTCGCGCCTTTTTCCATAAGCCCCTAATTCAGCTGAAGTTGACTATAGTCTTGTCTTCTACTTCTACCCCTTCAAAATTCTTAAGAAAGGTGCTTGAAATTTGAGGAGTATACTAGTTTTTATTAATATGACAGACCAACACTTAAAATATAAAGATAAATTGAAACAAAATTTCATTAAAATCATTTTCTTAGTAATTACCCTGTATGTTACTATAGTAGTTTTTTTATATCAATATTATAATAAAAAAGCCAAAATAGAAAAAATACAAATGCTTGACAACCATTATGGTAAATTAATAGAAGTAAGTTTAAATAAAATATCTACCCTAACCCATCAATTATCCACTAATATTCAAGATCAGAATACTTTCAATAGTAGTATCAGCGACCTTGAAATATGTAATAGACCTCTTGCATAACCCTAATAATTTAGTTCCCAATTATATAAACCAGCGATTAAATTAAATCTTAGAGCAAATCTTTTACGTCGATTTCGATATTTATCAGCAATAATTTTAAAACGTTTTAGCATGCCGATAACATTTTCATTCAGGGCCCTGGTATTTGCCAGTTTTTGGTTATTTTTCTTATCTTGTTTTGTTAATGGATTTTTTTTAGTCTTCTTTTTTGGTAACTCAGATTTAGCATGAATCTTTTGTAACCCTTGATATCCAGTATCGGTAATTACATTAGTATCAGGATGGATATTAATTTTGGATTCCTTAAATAACCTAAAATCATGTCGTTTACCATTTGCATAATTTGTACATATTATTTGTTTTGTCTTTTTGTCTACTACCAGCTGAGTTTTTAAAGTATGTCTTTTCTTCTTACCTGAATAGTAGCGTTTTTGTCTTTTTTTGGACGCTGGATAGGACTTTCTGTGGCATCAATTAGAATGGTTTCATACGTCATATCACTTTTAACTAAAGCTTTCTTACCAGGAAGAGCAAAATCCGGATGCTTAATTAAAGTATCTTCTACCCATTTTATATTCCGATAACAACTACTTTCAGATATTCCATATGAAGCTGATATATGAAAATATGTTCTATATTCCCTTATATATTCTAGGGCCATCAATAACCTCTCTTCTATACTTAAATGGTTTGGTTTGCCCCCAAATCTTTTCTTCTTTGTTTCTGCTTCTTCTAAAATAATAGTCATTCTTGCAAAAGTATTCTTCTTAACCCCTGTTAAACGTCTAAATTCTTCTTCTCCAAACTTTTTAAGTTCTTCATATCTCATATGATAAAATTCCTGAAATCTTATCATTTTATCCTATATCCTAGGTTATGCAAGAAGTCTAATGATACAGGGAAATGTCTATATTATAATCTATTCCGCCTTGGAGCTTTATTAGATCATTATATTCCGCCATTTATTTATTATAAAATAGAGCTTAATAATAAATTACTTTATTCAAATGTGAAAATTCAAAATACCCAAACGCGAGCTTATCACTTCGACAGGACCTACCATATTAACGATTTCACTCAACTGCGCACTAGTTTAGCCATTGATAATATAGAATGGGACAGGAGAGAATCAGAGATTAAAAAACCATTTTGGATATTAACAATATTTTTCACTGCAAGTATAGTATTAATATATAGTTTGCTATATAAGTCATCTAGACACTGCAATAATATATATAAATCTTATTATTATGATAAATATGTATCACAATTAGAACTGGAAAAACTAACTTATCAACAAGAATTAAAGAATTATAAAGCTTCTTTGATGAAAAAGATTTGGGATAATGATTTTAATAAGCAAAAAGATTTAGAGATAAATTATCTATTTGCTCAAAAGGCTAATCAAATAGCTTTTGGTCATGAGCCGCCGGATGCTTATGAGGAAAAAATTAAGAATAAGCAAGTGAAAAGACTTAACGATAAGGTCCCTTGTTCCATAGTTTTATATCAAGACGATAAGACGGAAGAAGTTAATACTGAGTTGTTAATTAATTTATTCAAAAACAGGTTTGCTCAAGAAGATGACAATATAGCACTAACAATCATCAGTGATCTTAAAACAGTAAATTTTTCTTCTAGTGCCGCGTTATATCAAATTATTTATAGTATTCTTAGTTATTTATTTTTTGTGCTAAAAAAACAACCATTAAGCACCAAATATAATATTACCTTAACTATTAGTGGCGCGAAAGAGGAGCTCAAACTATGTTTTGAATATGATGGTTATTCTATAGTATCTGAAAAAGAATTGGTAAAAATGTCTGGCCACTTTTTTAAAACTCATGCAAACCCATTTTTGCTTAACCCTAACCAAGTATTTAGTATATTCAAAAATAATGGGTACAACCTACGAGTAGAGCATGAGAGATGTAATATTATTGAAATAAAACCTCAAAAACAACCAACTAATAATAAAGTTGTAAAAATGCCCAATAATGTGATTTTATTAACTCCCTTTACTAAGAAAAATAATGATTAAGTATATAATAGACTTGGTGTATAAGTCGAAAATCACCTTCGGGATTTTGAAAAAAGCCACAGTCACAGTACCTACTAACTTAGGGCAGAAACAGAAGGCTACATTTCAAGCCCCCAAATTACCAACTAGATCGCTACTTTATATAGGTCTATTATTAACATTAGTACTTGCTATAGATAATAGAGTTTTTGCAAGTGAAAAAGTCACTAACCTAGTGCCTCCAGTTAGTTATTTTGTGGGTCATCAAAGGCAGCTTAAAGAAGCCCGGGAATATTTAAGTAAATATAGGCAAGTAAGTATTATTGGGACTAGTGGGATAGGAAAGACTCAATTTGTACGAGCCTATGCTTACGGAAATCAGAATAAATACGATATTATCTGGTTTTTTGATTGTAATTTAAATTTAAATGAAGAATTTGTAAAATTAGCGAAACAACTTAATCAAAAACTACCCGCTAATATAGCAGAAGAAATTAAATGCGTAAAAAGAGGAGTCCTAGAATATTTAAAACATCGAGAGCAATGGTTATTAATATTTGATAATCTAAAAATTGGTGAGAATAAGAAAGTAAAAGATATAATAGAGTGGGAACATAATGGAAATATTATATTCTGTTCTCAAGAAAGTGGCAATTTGCCCAATGCCAATGCTTTAGAGATGAGTTTATTTGATAGAGAAAACACTATTACTTTAGCAAAAAATTTACTGAATAACCTGGATAATAAAGATATAGAATTTTTAATACAAGCTTTCAGTGGTTATCCAATATTAATAGTTCAGGGAGCCCAATTATTAAACAAAATTAAAGGATTGGATAAAGAAGAATATAAAAGAAAAATTTATCAATCGGCAAATAAAATAGAATTAAATATAGAGATGGCTATTAAGGAACTACCACCTAGTGCAGTTAATTTACTAGGTAAAATAGCGTTGATCAACAATCAGAACTTTTCGAAGCAGCTACTTAGCATTATTACTGATAATAAAGATACACTTGATGAGGATATTTATAAATTATTAAAATTCTTGTTAATTAATAATATTGAGCCTAATGAAGAGAATCCAATTTTTGAAATGCATGGTATAATTGCCGATAAGATCCAAAAACTAAATGGTACTGCCAATAATAAGGCTTACCTAGAAGGAATAATAAGTAAGTTGGTAAAATATATGCCAAAGAGCGTTATAAAATCTCATATTTTTAGAACTTCAAAAACCATACCGATTAATTTCGAGATCATTTCCAATAATGCCGTAGAATATAATATTAATATCTATAAATTAATGGCGCTTAATTTAGAACTGATAGTGTACTATGTTAATTCTCTGGATTTAGATAATGCCCAAAAATTAGCTAGCTGGTTTAATAAAAATGATCAACAAGGAAAATTTAAACTATGGTTAATGAATAATGATGAACAAGCTTTATATGCAACTTTCTTAAGCTTAATAGGGATGTATCATAAAAGATGTGCTAACTATATGATAGCTATTGAATATTATAATAGAGCCAAAGAAGTATTTAATAATGTCAAAGGTTACGAAACTCTTAAATGCAACGTATTTTATGGGAGGTTACTTGCTCATATAATGTTAGGCCGTTATCCAGAAGCAGAAGAAACTATTCAGGTAATGGAAAAAATGTTTAACGATACATTAGTAGACAGTGAGGATATAATCACTTTGTATTTTGCTAAGGCCAGATTATCCTTTATACAAGGAAAGTATGTTGTAGCCCTAGAATACGTTGATAAAACTATCGAAAAATTGATTGATAATACTAGACCCGATGATCCATTTTTTACTAATTATTATATGTTAAGAGCAGAGATATTAAATTTTCTGGGTAAATACCAAGAATCTTATGAACAATCTCAACAATTACATAATATGTACAAAGATGTCACACCCGCAAATCACGAAATATTTGCGCGTATTTATACCCAATTTGCCAGAAGTGAACTCGGGCAAGGAAATATAGATAGGGCTTTGAAATATATTAACAAAGCAATAACAATATTTTTAGCTGATGAATGTAGAAATCCAAAGGAAGCTGATTATTCAGAAGATGCTGATTTAGCCGCTAGCTATGTGGTACAAGGAGAGATTTTTGCTGCTCAGGATAACATCAAGATAGCCATAGAATCTTATAAGAAAGCTAATATTATTTATTTCTACCTATATAGGAAAAATTTAAAAAACATCGCTCAAGTGAGTTATCTATATCTTCAAGGAGCGAAAGTTGCTTGTAAATCCAAAGACTTATATAATTATAAATTTTTTGGTAAAGCTCAAATTAAAGAATTTGGTATCGATCATCCAAACAGTATCACTATGCTTGAATATTGCACTCATCACAACCAAAATTTATGGTCAAAGAAAATTTAAGGGATAGCTATTAAATATTCAAATATTATTTAATAACTAGGAAAAAATTAAAGCTTTTGATATTTATCAATCATCCAATTTATAAATGTATTATCAACAGATTGCTTTTTTAAAGAATATTTATAAACTTCCTTTATTAAATCTATAAGATTGGTAAATGAAAAACTTAGTTTTCTTTCAATTATAATCTCCACTGTAGCACTAGTGGCATTACTAAAAATTTGCATCTGCTCAACAGAAAGCACCTCCCCTTTATATTCCTCTTCATCAATAAAAATTGCATCCAAACTGACATCGAGAGCCTTGGCAATCAGCTGCAGAGTATTGGCACTCGGATTCTTAGAAGTACCAGAAATAATACTGTATATAGTATTTCGATTTAAACCAGTAGTTTTTTCTATATCGATAGCAGATATTCTTTTTTGAGTCATTAGCTCATTAATTTTAGTATTCACATTTGCCATTAAATATAATTTTTATAATCTATAATACTTGCTAACTATAACATAGTGCTTTAAAATGTAAATAATGGAATAATCTTTAATATAAAAAAACAATAAATTAAATGTTATTTGAATATGATTTTACGGTAAATTAAATTATATACTTTACATATCAAAAAATAAGTGTAAGAATTAAATAACAAGTATGAGTTGCAGACATTTAATTTTAACTTGTAAAGAGATTTACGACGCGCCCACTGCTAAGTAAGAACATTGTTCTTACTTACTTAGCGTAAATAAAAGAAATTATTTATCAGCAGTGTCTAACCTTAGAATGATGTGACATTCCTGCTTCAACCTAATGCTACTATAGTGAAATTTATAGAGGTTAAATTCATGTATTAATATTAAAATAATCTTATAATCCTCTTCTGGACTAAATTTATAATCAAGCTTAAGTTTTTGCTTAAAGATGAAAGAATAAAATTTCTTTATTTAAGTTAACCTAATCGGTATTTTTGTGATTAAAATCTGCGCACTCTTTGGCTTTGGTCGCACATTTTTGTATAGCTTAAAGCCTAGAATAGCTTAAGGTTTTATTCCTTAAACAACCTTCAAGGCTTTTTGACGTAAGTCAAAGGAATTCTAATAACAATATATAATAATATAATTACCAAAACTTATAATTATAGGAGGAAAAGGTGTCGATCAATGATATTAATGAACACTGGAAACATGAAAAAGGAATGAAAGACTTAGAAGGAAAAATATTTGCATTATCAGGTAATGTATTAGCCCTCCGAATAGAATTAACTGAAGATCATAGAAAAATTGAAAGCTATTTTCGAGTATTAACTGATCAATTATTTGAAATGCAAAAGAATATAGAGTTTATCCGTGCTTATCTGGATATTCAAATAGCAGATGATGAAGATTGGGAGGAAACTACTAACAAAAATAGTTAGTGTCACATGTTTTTTGTAAATTCAATGCCAACCAGCTGACTTTAGTCAAATTTACAGAAAGATTTGCTTAAATTTACTTAGTGATAGGGCTTATTTATGTTATAATTTCTTATACATATAAAGATCTAGAATAATTCTCAAATATAATCAATTAATATGATTAGTAAACTTACGGATACTATACTACTCTTAAGATGATTTTGCTGCCTTGCGTGAGGTAGAGCTGAGTCAAAATCTAGGAGAGTATTGAGGTAACAAAACCTGCTAACGCAAGGCCCCGCAATTGTAAGATAAAAGTATGATATAATATAAATAAGAGGAAAAGATCTCTCTACAAATTGGAGAGAGATCACGGGCGTAGGCGACCGTCGCGCAATAGGTGACGTAAGAGTAGCTTTTTTCTTAAAAAGTGCGGGGGGTGCTATTAACCATAATATGTCTAAGGTTTTTAGGCTATAAAAAAAACCGTGAAGGCTCACGATACAAGAGGGAGCCTTTACTGCAAGATCAGTGAATCAACGACAAGCTGTTTGTTGGTGGCATAGTATAGATTTGAGGTTTTGACTAAACTATACCCCCACTGCCGATGATTTTGCTGCCTTGCGCGATGGAGGACGCCACGCAAATTCATATCAGAGGAGTATATAAGAACCTTAGGCGGGAATGTTCATCAAACCATACGCATCAAGTTAAAGCGCCAGGTAGCAAATTATAACAAGACAACTACAGCGATTCAAGTTATTCAATATCGCCTATTACATTACTAGGAAGAGACTGCATAGTGGGTTCTGTTATTTCTTGTGAGATGTCTTCGGAGGCGGCCTTCCTTTCTTCTAGCTCTAATTTAGGCTCCGTTATATCTTTAGCTTCCACTGCATTCAAAAGAGGGGGGATAAGTATTGTTAGTAGTGACTCATATTGTTCAAAATGAAATGTAGCTTCTAATATTTTTGATATTTTTTCTACCTGATCGTGGTTTAACTGCAGTAAAAGTATTTGCTGCTTGTAGGATTTCGTATTACTTTCTATATCACTAGGAGAAAAAGCTCGAGAAAGTTTGATTATAGTTTCTGCCATCTTTAGACTTAATGCCTCCACCTCCTCTGCAGATGAAGTAGAACTTTCAAGAATATCTGATAAGTCCTCTTGTAAGACCTTTATTATAACTGTATCAACATTAGAATTATACATATGAACCAGGTTTTAAAGTATACTGCAGCGGAGAATAACTATCTCCTTACTAAAAAGAAAAACATAGCTTATTGGTATTCATATACTCCTCTGATATGAATTTGCGTAGCGTCGTTGCTCAATGCCCGCCTATTATCTATAGGCTTCTCCCTCCGCACAAGGCAGCAAAATCAGCGGGGTATAGCTTTTTTCTTAAAATAGTGTTAGGATACTATTACTTTGTAAAATATCTTTAAACTTATATTGATCAATAGCTTGGAGTGCTACATAATGATTACCTTCTTCTTTGGTTGCTTTATCCTCCCTATATTCAATACGGCCTATAGCAATATATTCTTTCACGTTGCCTGGTAAAGCAAAGCTCTTGTTAAGAGTGCTATCAGGTTTTAAGCTTGCTAAAGGATGAATCTTAATAATTGATCCATCAGATTTTAAAGTTAGGATAGTTTGATTGTATTTACTAGCAAATGCGGTCAAAATAAGATGATCACCCCAGGTACCATCTTGTTCCATCTCATGAACATATTTTTCCAAATCATTGTCTTTTACAAAAGCTTTAAAATACTTTTTATGCTTTCTTAAAAATTTACAAACTTCCTTTCTTACCTCAAACGGTTGTTGATCTAGCATACTTCCTAAAGCAGCAAACAGACAGTTACCATCTGGCTTAGTATCTATTAATTTTACTCCACAATTAACTCTAAATTGCAAGTCTTCTTGTAAGATATGGTTTACTTCTTGGAGATCTTGTATTATATCATTAGCTTCCCCTGGCATAGGTTTTATTTTTTCAAATTCTGCGCAAGAGATGGGTTTAACTGGTGAATTCAAACTTGACTCTAAAGGCAAGATTTTCTGCTTATATACTTTTAAATGTTCTCTATATTTTTCCTGGCCTTTAGGATCATCTAACTTTTGTATATCCTCTATAAATCCATTAAGTTTTTCATTTAAATTCCCTAAATTATTTTTTATCTCCTGTTGTATCTTATAATATTCTATTTGTTCTTCAGGAGAAATTGTTTTTTGGGCCTCTATTATTTGATTTTTGTAATTTTGCCAAGATGTTAATACATTATGACAAATTCTCTTAATAGTGTATTTAGGACCATGAATAAAACCATGTTCATAAATATCACGTATTGATCCTTGCAATAATTTTATACCACCAAAATAGTGTTCTAGATATGCTAGAACATATAATTGGTCACTGACTTGAGAGAATGCATCTCTAGCAGCTTGCTTGCTTAATATTTCTTCATAAAATTCTGGAGATAATTTAAAAGCCATTTCCGTATGCTTACCATTACATACTATAGTTGGGGTTATGCCTTTTGGTTTTATTACGTTACAGTTCTCCTTTTCAGGGGGAAAAGGTTCTTTATCATAAAACATCATAGAATTAGCTATTTTAGGAGAAAAAATAGCCGCTCCATGGTAACCTTCACATTTTAACTGCTGTAATTTAGTTGTTTGCTCTAAAGTTTTAACATGATTTGTAATAAGGTGACAATTAGGGAAAATATGCTCATGACATTGATCAGATTTTGGGTAATTTGTTTCAGATGGTGCCCGATTCAGGTGCAACCAAGCTATGGTACGAAAATCTTGTACTGTTGCGGTTTCATGAATATCTCTTTGGTTAGTAGGCTCACCATTAGTATGCTTACTTTCATGTTTAGTATAATCTTCTACTGCAAATTGTTCAATGTTATTAGCATCCGACTCCAGGGTAGATTTAGATTTTATATTATTTAATAGTTGTTTTCCTAAATTAGAAGCAATAACATACAAAGATTCTATAACTTCCGTTACAAACGGTTGGACCTTAGATGCCTTACTTGATACAGGATCATTGTTTATCTCCCTTTTATATCTGGGATGTATATTATCAAGAAGATTATTAAAATTTTGTTGAGCTTGATTTAAATAAGCGGAACAGGCAAGCGCCGATTCAATATTATCCCATTCATCTATTAGTGGTAATTTTTTGTTATCAAAAATAAAAGTTAAACTATCAACAGGGTGATTATAAAAATCTTGAATATATAAAGATATTTTACCATTCCACACTGCCCCTAAATCTTGGCCTCTATCTCCTGCATAACAAAAATTATGCTCTTGAATTTCTATAGGTATTATTAAGAGAGTATTATGGTTCAAATATTTACTCTCCAATACCGATATGTCACTATTTTCGTTAATGTATAACTTTCTAGGAGTATATGGTATTGGCTCACTTAGAGCGTCTATAAAATCTGTTATTTGCGTACTACAGTCTAATGCTACAGGTGCTTTACCGAGTATTACCTTTAAACTTGTACACCAACTATCTTGTCCCCTAGCTGTATTATGTAATTTAATAGATAATATTTTATTATAAGTTTCTGGATTCACTACCCATAATGACACTATTACATTACCATCATCAGGAGATTTAGTAACTGTTACTTTTGATTCTGTATTTAAATCTTGCTTAATTTTATTTATTATTTGACTTAAATCAAGAGTGTTAGTTTGTGTTTTATACGGATATTTATATAGAGTAACATCAGGTATTGTAGTAGTACTTGTTAATGGCGCATCAGTTGTATGAATGAAATATACATTATCTCCGGTACTACCGAAAAGATGACTTACCTGTTCAGGGTCATTTTCAAGAATATTATTCGTCCCTGCTGTTATTAATATTGTTGCTTTATCCACAGTAGAATATGCCAGCATAGATAAACCTAAACGTTTTATATCTGGATCACTCCTATAACTAGTTAAAATATCTGGTATAGATTGATCAACGCTTTGTACTACATACAATTTATCATTAAGCACAATAACTTTTTTATTGTCAGCAAAATCATATTCGATTTTACCTTCATAAGATTGTGGGGTCCGAGCAAAAAGCTTTAATTTATTAAATGAAAAAGTAAGTATTTGTTCCTTAGGCCCTACCTTATCACTAGAAGGTGGATTATATATTTCAAGTGAGTCAAGTTTATTTATTCCTACATTAATCCGCAAATTATATAGTAACTTTGCAATTGTAGGATTATCTAAATTATGGCTGTTATTTAATAGTTCCATTATTGGTGTAACTATTTCATTTCTGTATGTTTCCCTTACCCCAAAGCTAGCATCTCCCTCATTGAAAAGTACAGTAATATAACTATATTCTTCAGTATTAT
Organism: Rickettsia endosymbiont of Bradysia coprophila; assembly: GCA_019468145.1. Lineage (GTDB taxonomy): Bacteria > Pseudomonadota > Alphaproteobacteria > Rickettsiales > Rickettsiaceae > Tisiphia. The sequence continues at coordinate 1,282,551 of JAHXDM010000002.1, read as the reverse complement.
GTTCAATGTTAACAATAAACTCAAACTTACCCCTTGAGGCGTAACTATTGACTATTGTAAAAGGATATAACACCCCTTTTGTGTTATAATCACAATAATTACTATCACCAGCATATTGATGTGTTGGAATATTAATCTGATCTTGGTGAAGACTATTTCCTCCTCTAAGATCAATAAATTTAGTATCGCAATTAGCTATAACAACATCCCCTAAGTTTGGCCTGCCCAATACTGATGTAATACTTTTTATGGTTAAGGATTTTATTATTGCGGCTGCAAAAATATTATCGGTTCTAAACAACAATATATCGTCTAGTGACCTATATGTTGCAAGCCCACTCCTATCTGCTGAAAAACTTTGATATTCGAAAGGACTTAAACCAATTGTTACTAATTTTATTTTACTATCTCTAGCAAAATTGCTTAAATCTAGAATATCATCCCCTCCATTTCCATCAAAAACTCCTGTAATCTCATTGCCATTTAAAATTAATATATCATCTTTATGGCTACCTACCAGATGCTTATTATTACCCTCTCCCACATTAAAAATAGCTGGTTTAAGTTTATTGGCAACTGCAGTATCTTTACCCTTACCTAAGTCAAGATAATCGTAATATTCTAATCCTTTTTTGTTAGGGAGCTTAGCTCCAAACATATTCCGGCAATATCCCTCTCCTACTGGCATAGCTTTACTGTACTCCGTTGGTAAATCGTGCTCTGCTACAGGGGCGCAGCTTAATATCGCTTCATTATCTTTATAAAGCGGGGCATCCTGGTCTAAAGGCACTTCCCTTTTTACCCTTATATTATTCGTCCTATCAGGATCAGGATTAAGATTAATTGTATTATCAGGGATATTTCTAACAACCAATTTACTAGGATCTACACTTTCAAATAAGGCAAAATCAGCGGCAGTACCTGCTCCTGCTGGTATGTACATTTTCACGGTAGGCACAAAAATTTGATTAATCTCCACTGGCTTATTTACTAACTTTGATATAGAGTTTGACAGCTCAGGCAGCGATTTTAGCATATGTAACATTATTTCTTCGTTTATCATTCTAGCTACTAGTCTTTGTTCAATGTCTATAGCGTAGGCATCGTTAAAACTCAGCGTTCTAGCATAAACTAATGCTTCATCTACCGGAGTTAAACCAATCAACTTGTTTAAAAATATAACTTTTTCTGTGGCGTCTGCTAGATCTATAATTATATCAACTACTTGCAAAACTGGCACCACTTTTCCGGCTTTTGCTAGCATCTTCACTCCAAGTTTTAGAGCCACTTTTCCACCACTTATGCCTATTTTCTGTAAGGCCTTACCTGCTAATTGCAAAGTTATTCCAGTAGTTGCTATACCACTATTGGTGGTACTCACGCTAGTATGAATCAATCTAGCAAGACCTATACCACTTCCGTCATAATTTTGGGCATTGTCAACAACATCTTTTATGTCCCAACTAAAACCACCAATCGACGAAATTTTTCCTACTATTTTAAAACCTTGTCCTAATCTAGTATAACCTTTAGTATGTAATTTTTTGCTAAATTTAACAAAGCCATTTCCTACAGCATCAGTAATAGGGTCAGTCACCATCTCTCCAGTCGTTAGAGCAAATTCTCCCCAATCATTATCTGCAATGTTTTTAGTAAGGCTTTTAATGGCCTTACCATAGGACCTAGCCGCCCCCATTTTATTTATAACCTGACTTACTGAATACCCTGCTTTATACTCTTTGATTAAGTTCTTTACTTTCAGTTTACTTTGCTCATCACCAACAATTGGCGTGGTATCTGCTCCTACAATTTCAGTAACAAACTGCACTAATTGTGTACGTTTTACAGGGTCTTTAGTATCTGCTATTTTTTGTAAAAATTTATCGCTATTAACTATTATTTTATTGATATCACGTTTATCTGCTGCATCATTGAATTGATCTACATCTTCCTTGGTAAACCCACATGGATTAACACTTTTCTTCACCCTTGAAGCCCCGCTTGCACAATGCTTTACATTACCTGATTGTTCACTTGGCAAGCCTGATGCACTCGGCAAATGCCTTGTGAATTCCTCTAAAGATATTTTATTATTAACAAATTGTTTAATTTGGTTAACAGTAACACTATTAAGCAACTTATAGTCAAAGGATGTTTGGTGATACAACGATCTGGCACGTGGTGAGGCAAGAACCTTAATTGTCTCTACATCATACTGGGCAAGGGTATCAAATGGAATATCTCGATATGTTTCTTGCGCTTCTTGAGAAGTTAAAGCTAGAATTTTATCTACTTCAAAAGTCTTTAATTTATAAAAGCCTGAATATTCAAGATATTCATTGATCTCCCCCACTTTCAAGAGACCTAATTGATTGGCATCCTCCTTACTACCGATTTCTTGAATATATAGTTTACGTACATCATCTGAAAATAATATTTTTAGCTTTTCTAAACTAAAAGTTTTTATTTCCTCATCTGTTAAAGCTTGATTTTGATATAAATTTTTGCCAAATTTAGCTGTTACAATATTAGTTTTTTCCGTTTCTAAGCGTTGTTGTACTTTATCTCGTATACCCTTATAATTAGCATTTTCCTCTGCAAAATAAGAAGAAATTATCATTTGACCCTGATTTATATCTAATTGTCTAAGTTCATCAAATGCAGTAGGGTTATCTTGATATAATCTTTGTGCATCCTTGGATACCAAAACTTTGATTTGATTAGCATCTTTTAATTGTACAAGCTTATCAAATGCAGGAGGATTATCTTGATATAGCTCTTGGGCATCTTGAGAAATTAAAGCTTTAATTTGTTGAATATCGCACTGTTTAAGTTTTTGCAATCTACCAGGATGATCTTGGTAAATCTTTCCATCTACAGAAAATAATGCGTCTAGTTTATCAACATTCAACCCTATTATTTCATCAATGGTTATATCTCCTGCCTCTAATACTGTTAAACAAAATTTCTTATTCATATATAAGAACTTAAGATGATATGCATCTGCGTTCTTCAAAACATCAAATTTAGTATAACCTTTATCAAGAAAACTTTTGCACTTTAGCAAATCTCCAATTCTCAAATATGATAATTTCATAAAATAATCAAATGTAGTATATTGGTCAGTATAAAATTCCACAGTTTCAGGAGCTAAAGACCCTACTACAAGTACTTGACTATCTACCTTCCCAACCTGACTCTTAGATATTAGCAACTCTTCCTCTGTTAAAGCTTTACCTTCTTTATTACGTTGATGTAAAATCTCTATAATTTTTTTTCCTTGTTTTACTGATGTTATTTGATTCACATAGTTAAATAGTGGCCCTTCTAATGCTTTTTTTATTTCAGTTAATTCTTCACTTTCAGTTATTATTGTCTGACTCTTAATGTTATTATGATAGTCTACACCTTCCAGCGGAATCTCTGGATAAGTAGACATGCCCTTTTCAAACTTTGCAATTGAGGCACTATTCTGCCCAATGGTTACACGAGCAATTGCAGTGTCTAGCACAACTTTTTTACTAAACTCCTCATACATTGCCATTACTACTTTTTCATAGCTAGGATCCTTCCGATGACTTTCTTGCATTTCTATGGAATCCAGAATAAGATTACCTTGGGTGCTTATACGACTATAAGAAACAGCTATGATTTCATATTTATCGTAATTAATTTTGCCATGTTCATTAATAAATTTTCCTGGTATTTTAGGCTTTACATCTTTCCATAACACGAAAAAACCGTTATTTTCTTTAGTAATTGCGTCAAAAACTTGCACACCACCTTGATGAAGCACTTTTAAACAACAGCCAGTTTTAACACCTATTATATAGGCATTAGGATCATCAATAGGCAGTTTACCAAAAATATAACCATCTGTATTGATTCCCTCTTTTTTATCATCTGTATAGCTAATCTTATTGCCATCAATGACTATATCAGGTAAATTATCCTTAGTTTTGCGTAATCCTTTTATTTCTAAAGACTCATTAAAAATTTCCTCTGAGAAGTCATGTTTATAGAGTAATTTAGCTAATTCTAGGTCTTCATTAAAACGTCTATATTTCAGTGGCATGTGAAATATCTTAGCTTCTTGCATACTATCTGGGGGCATATGATGAGGTAGTAGTGCACCAGTTTTTGTTCGCCATTCTTCAGCTTTGTTCCTTTCAATCTGATCAGCACTAGTAAAAATCTCCATAGCCCTTACTCCCTCAGGGCCCATAATAAATTTTTGCCATGGATCTAAGGTCACGCTCCTGCCGTCAACTGGTAAGAAAAACTTAGATAGAGTATCATATACTGGAGCATAAGGTACTGGAGTACCATCTACTGGCGCAATAGCAATATCTAATCCCTTGTCATGTAAGAATTTTATAAAATTCTGTGTAGTACTCCAACCAACCATTATTTTGTAAGCATGGTGATAAGCTAAATTATTAAGGTCTACATTACTTTTCTCTATATCTGCACAAAATTTAGTGAATATAAATATTTTCCAGTAGTTATCTACGATTAAATTATAATTAGGATCTTCTTTATCAAAAAATTTATGAAAATCATTTATTAACTCAAGTCTCTTTGTTATATTTTGACTATCATCAATTTTTATAGGAATTTTTTCTAATTTTAACAATTCTGGTGTTACTATCTTTTCATGTTTTTGACTTGCTATTGTCTCCTGAATTAATTGTTCCGTAAGAGCTGAGTTATAACCCATAGCAGTTGATAAAACCTTATTAACATCATCAACTGTTAATTTGGGGCTTCTTACTTTGTTATTAAGTATTTGAATCAGCCCTGTCAAGTCTTGTACTGTATCCTTAAATACCAAATGATTTATTAACTTTAGGTCGACTTGCATAATAATTTATTTCCTTTTCATGTTAATGGTTGGTTTGTTGTTTTGATTTCATGTAATACTAGCATCTACTTCTTGAGGATTTTCCCTCTGATCCATATTTTTTCCTTAAATATTGCAAAATATCTTCGGGCTATCAGATAGAAATAATTTGATCATTTTCATTTATTAATTACTTTTAAGTTTTTTGTAACTCAAGATCAATAATAAAAATTAAGATAATGTATCCATTAAAAATAAAAAACTACAATCAATTAATTATTTAATTAATCTTAATTTTATAGGAGTCTGAGCATGCAAAAAATGATGTGGCTGCAAGGAATGCGGACCAATAGGTTAAAATAAACTTAACAAAAAGGGTGTACAAAAATGTTTATGTCTATTTATTAATTGTCGCTATACATTATAATGGACTGCGTCTCTTCAATGCTCTACCGTCGTACATCTAGGCTTCACGCGTCCCTAATGCATCTGAAGTTGACTATATATAAAATCAAACTTAATCATCATAAAGTGTCTCTTCTCCCACTAATTCCCTGCAATCATTAGAAGGAACTATTTCTAAATTAGGTTGTGTGGGAACAAAAATCTTTTCATTATTTTTTGCTGTTAATATAAGGCTACTTTCTTGTGTCAGCTCAGGAAATTTTGATGGTAATTCTTCGGGGATAGGAGATCCTGAGGTTGCAACTTTTTCTTTGACGGAGCTACTACAATTAATAGCATTATAATCTATTAAGCTTGGATAAATATATGGTAAATGCTGTTTAATAGCTGTTATTAATGGTGTGGTAGCAGGTTCAGAAATATTATATTGGTTTTCCAATACATTTTCTAATCGTTCTATAATATCGTCTTTATTCCCAGAGAAAATCTTGCATAAATCACTGATAAGATCTGGTATTTTTTCAATCGATAAACAGTTTAAACGTATTGCAGCTATTTTTGAGAATGATGTTACCTTAAGAAGGGTTTGTAATTCCGGTCTTACAATAAAATTACCATTCCTATCTTGCTCATACTCTCCTTGTGGATTAGTAAGAAGGATAATCTTAAAGAATTGATTTTCTAAAATTTCCACTCCTTTTATTCCTCCCTTTTGGAATAGGTGAGAGATACTAGAAAAGGGCATTTTTTCCCTTAGTGTTTCTACAGCTTTTAATACTTTCAATGTTTCATCTTGTATAAGAAATTTTTTTAACTTTAATTGGGTGTTATGCCACCTACTTATACTAGTAACAAAAGTTGGCTTCAATCCTTTTATTGTTTGCGTTAATTCTGTAAATTGTCTTTCTACAGGATCCTCATCTATTAATGAAGGCATAGGAAAATCAATATACTTTTTAATATTATTCATTAATGGTTTAGAGTTGTTGAAAGAAATCTTATAATTGTTATTTAAGATGAGGGGTAAATCAACCACCTGCTTTTTAATATTTTCTTCACTTCCAGAGAACACTTTACATAAATCATCTATAAAGTTCGGTATGTGTTTTTTAGATGGTAGATATTTAATACTTATTGCAACTATTTTTGAGAATGATGTAATATATTCAAGAAGGGTTTTTAACTCTGGTCTTACAATAAAATTACCCTCCTTATTTTGGACATACTGTTTTTGTTTATCAGTAACCAGGATCGACCTAAAGAAATTATCTATATGTCTTACTGTCTGCGCATTATGTAATATACTAGAGATATTAGAGAAGGACATTTTGTTTCCTAGCGTTTCTATAGCTTGGAGTACTTTTAATGTTTCATCTTGTACGAGAAAATTTTTTACTTTCAAGCGGTAATTACTTGTAGAAGCACTACATATGCTGGAAATAAAAGAAGGTTTAAGCCCTTGAAATTTTTGCATTAATTTGGTAAATTTTTCTTCTATTACTTGGGATACTAACTCCTTGGATGAGATATTACCAACAGGCACTTGGATGTTAAGGGGCTGAGGATTAGTTAAGTTGTTTTTTACTATGGAAGTATCATTGTCTTGGGTCTCAAGGGTTAACCCAGTAGCAGATAATTCAGCTACCCTCTTGAGCGCAATTGATGTAATTGTATCATCCTTATTATTAATGCTTGGCTGGACATCTATTACTTCTTGATTGTATTTTGTTATTTCTTTGATTTGTATTAATAGCGTCTGCGTTCCATCATCTTGTTCAATAACTCTAAAGGTTCTAGGATAAATATTTTGCGGTAGGAGATCTAAGGCAGTTTGCCATGCACATTCCTTTAAAATTTTTGAGTCAAAATTATTACTTGTTTCAGGATAATATGCTACAATATTACTTATAGCCCCAAGTCGTAATAGTAGATTAAAGTGGTCAATCTTTTTATGATAAGCTAGTATATGTGATAAGGTTATACCACCATATTGTTGGTTAACATCATTGCCTGCAATCCCACAAAAATCTACAATAAACTGACTAAATGTATTAAATGTGACTAAATTGCTCTTCTCGTATTGAGCTAATAGTTGTTTACTCTTACTGATATTTAAACAAAATTCATAAATGTTACTGCTACAAAGCAAATCTTGTGCTTTAGCAATTGCTAAGTCCAATATCTCTTCATACTCTAAGCTAAGAGGCCGTTTTGCCATAAATACAACTCTAGAAAATTAATAAATTTAAGTAATAACCCTTCCGTATATCCTTAACTAATATTTAATAAATTAATAATTAGTTAAGGATAAGTGGGGATTATAGATAAATTTATTAATAATGCAATAGTTTTAATGGTAATACCGCAATTCCTCGCAATAAAAATTTTTATGGAGAGAAGGTTTTGGATAAAATCTTCCTATTAAAGCTTATGAAAGAAGCTTTGTTAGTATTAGTTAAGAGGTTAGATTTAGAGCAATATACTCCTCTGATATGAATTTGCGTGCGTTGTTAGTCAATGCTCTCCTAGAGATTTTGACTCAGCTCTACCCCTCAGGCAAGGCAGCAAAATCATCTTAAGAGAAGTATATTATATTCTAGGTCAGATTATTGGCAGAAATAAATAACCTGTCTTATTTAACTTTTATTATATAAAAATTAATAGATATTAACGGTAAAGTTGTTATATATATTTAAAGAATTTATGCTTATTATGTATGAATAAAGGAACATAAGAACAGTATAATATTATGGACTTCCCACAAGATATCTTTATAAAAAACGAACTAAAACTTACTATCGATAAAGCTTATCCATCAGATGCTCTAGAAATTGTAAATTTTCTAAACAAAGTAGCAGGACAAACAGATTTCTTAACGTTTGCATTGAATAGCTTTCCTTTTTCGGTAGAAGAAGAAAAAAATATAATAAAGGAATGCTTGGACACGAATAATTGTCTTATGTTATTAGGTAAAATAAATAAAGAAGTAGTTTCTCAGCTTTTCCTTCAGCGATCTAGTCAGCAACGATTATTACATAATGGAGATATCGCAATAAGTGTATGTGAAAGCTATTGGGGAAACTCAATTGCTCAAAACATACTGTTACTTGCAATAAAATGGGCTAAAGATCATGCTATTACTAAACTTCAACTTCAGGTACGTACCGATAATAAAAAAGCTATTTATCTTTACCAAAAATTAGGTTTCTGTATAGAAGGTACCATAACAAGGGCTATAAAAATTAACGATACATATTTTAGTGATTATATAATGGGATTATCATTATAACTGCTTCAACAAACAAATATTCCTCCACTAGGTTACATGTTAAATAATTCATAAAGATATGACTTCTTCAATATACTAGGAATCATTATTAATTTTTCTTAAGTACAAATTAAATATTATTAGATTATATAGTTAAAGGAGACTTGAATAAAGCCAAATATTTTTTATGATAATAGTAAAGATATTATATCAGGAGGTAGAATTGACTTCAAAGACAATATAGTTTCTTCCCCTATTAATAGTAAGAGAAATAGCACGTTATCCAAATTATATGGTAACCTTTAGGCCAAAGCCCTGAACATGTGTTATACTCCTCTGATCTGAATTTGCGGGGCGTCGTTGCTCAATGCTAGCCTATTATCTATAGGCTGCTCCATCACGCAAGGAGCAAAATCATCGGCAGAGGGGTATATCATCTCCCCGACCATGAAGTCGAGGACACATCCATGTTACGGTTGATGCTTAACCACTAACGAATTACCGATTTCAACACCCCGAATAGTACTACGGCTATTCTAATGGTGATCTTAGATTATTCTTTTCTTTAAGTCAATCAAGTCTCATAATTTGCTTTATTATTCAGATTTTTGGCTTACCTGTCTTATAATCAACAAATTTCTTGGCAAAAGTTAATCAGATTTCTAGCAGCTGACTTCACTTCTGAGTCAGTGATTTTGTTTTTGTAAAGGATAAAAAAGTTTTGGGCAAATTACTCGTCTCAATAATATCACATTATGTAACTTATTTTAAGTATTATTACAAATAAATTATAAATTACTTAGTGCTTTGTAAATTTTTGTTAATATTACCACTAGTATTAGTTTTTAAAAAAAGTTTAAAAACTATTTTGTAATATTTAATTAAGATTTATAAGATGCCACAACCAAATTTATTAAAAAGTAAATTCAATGCTGCCCTTATGCTAACACTTCTCTCAACTAGTAGTAACGTTATAGCTGGGATAGATGATCCATCAGATAGAAAGGTGGTGGGAGAAATAGTAAAGTTTTCAACCGGCCAGGGGTTAAACCAGATAGATGGTAAGGATGTCAAATTTGTTTCTAAGTCTAATTTATTTATCGAAGATAATGCCGGGATTAACAAACATACTATTTATATAGATGTTGATAATATAGTAGTTAATAAAATTACCTCAAATGTCGCAGCCGACAAAGAGGCACTGCTTATCACTACTAAGGATGTAAAAAACATCGAAATTGGGGATATCTCTGCAACTAATCCCCAATCAAAATTTAGACATCATATAAGCGATCCGGCAGATGGGAGCTCCAAAGGGCCATTAACTCTTAGGTTAATTGGCAACAGCTATAGTGGTCTTATTACTGATCCTTCAGGGAGAGATATGACTCTGATATCCGATTCTGCTAACGGCGAGCTAGTGGAATATAATGGTAAACTAGGAGGAGAAGATAAAAAAATTAAAAAATTAGTAGTGCTATCTGATTTTAAGCATTATGTAGATGAGGTGTTTATGGTAAAAGAGATAGGCACCGCAGAAAAACCCTCTACCTTCATTCTAAGCTGTCCTTGGGAGGCTAAACGTTTGTATCCTTATCAGACCAATTCTTTTAAAATAAATAATAATACCTGGAATAACGCAGAATCAACATACAGAGTGCAAGCTAATAATCAGGATGAAGAAACAGTAGCATATCTAACAGATCAAGAACCTAATCCTACTAAAGCTGATTGGGGAAGATTGGAAATTAATTCGGATGGGGGTAATATAACTGTTGCCGTACACCCTCCCTACTTTAGTAAAGAGCAAGGGTTTGGAGGGAAGATCAGGTTTGGGGAATTGAAAATTTCTGGAAAAAAGCGATCTAAATTAATTGATTTTTGGTATATAAAAGCTAAGAATATTAAGGTGGTTGATGGAGCCTTTGACTGGTCAGAGCAGACAGAAGTTCGTGACACAGCTAGTTGGTTTGCTGAGAACATCATTTTTAAAGATGCGACTCTACTATCTGCAGGAGAGTTAAGAGCCACCCAACTGCTAGAAATAACTAATAGTACATTTAATAGGCTCCCGCAACAGCGGCTGAATGAGTTGAAGGTATCTAGTAATAATACTGGGAAAGTGATATTTAACGGCCTTATTACTATTTACGCTCCATGGGGTGGTATGGACCTTTACAACGCAAAAGATGTTATAAATTCGCCGGGAACAAAATTTAAATATATAGTTTTTAAGAAGGACAGAGCTGTTGACCCTGATTCCGAGAAGAAAAGTGATCTAATCGTACAATATTTTAGTTATGGGTCGGGGCCGAATGTTAGCAAGTTTGACGTAAAAAAAGAGGATGTAGAAGTGGTTATCGAGGATCAAGATAGTGAAATAGCATGGGATGTGAGTGATTTTGAAGTGAAACTAGCTAAGTCTTTTGCTAGCGACGGCTCTGCTCTAGACGAGAACGGGGTAAAAACCGGCTTTTCTGGAGGGGTTGTCATCTACAAAAAAGGAGCTGGTTCTTTGAAGCCCCAAATTCGCCTGATTCGTAGCCTTCCTACTCCTCCTCCTCCCCCTAAGGTGTTTGAGCCTGGGAAGTATGTATTAGACGAAAAATATGCTGAGCAGATACAAGGTAAGCAGGTGGAGTGGGAATTGGTGAAGGATTCTCGGTTAGAGGCGGGGGTAGATGCTGTGGACTCCACGTGGCATTTAGGTAAGCACACGCTCAGCCATGCTGGAGTGGGTAAATTAACTGGCAAGTGGGATATAACAGCGGACTATGACATTGCGCATCTTAAGGAAGGATCTACGGCGGTTGCCTTACCCCATGGGACTTTCAAGATACTGCCTGGCAGCACGCTAGATGCTAGCGGTGTGGATACCATGGCTGTGGAGGTTAAGTTAACGTCAGATGACTTTGTGCAAGCCGGAGGGAAGTTGTTGGCACTGAAGTTTCCTCTAGTAGAGGTAGAAGGGGATGGTAAGTTGACCATTAAGCCCGATACTAAGGTCAATGTTAATATTACTGGTACGGATAAGTTCATTAAGTGGCAGGCCACTGACCCTACCGTGCTGAGCTCAACCGGTTTAGTGGTACAGGGCACGCAATTAAAGCCGGAGCCAACTACATTCCCAACTGGTCAAACCAGTAGTTTAGACAAAGACTATGTAGAGCATGTAAAAGTTGATGGAGCGACCGTGCAATTAGAGAAAGATGTTCGGCTAGAAGATGGAGCATCTGGAACGACTTCCACTTGGAATTTAGGTTCACACCTTAAGTCATTTGGGGGATGGGAAGTTAAAAGGCAAGTGGGATATCAATAATAGCTATGACATTAGCCATCTTTTAGAAGGCAAGGAAGAAGACAAGAAGCCATCGGGGAGCATTAAGGTGGAAGCGGGCAGCACGCTAGATGCCAGCGGCGTGACTAGTATGGACGTAGTAGTTACCATTACTGCTGATAAAGAAGTGGTTCCTGGCGAGCCAATCATGATGAATCTACAGCTAGTGGAGGTGGCAGAAAATGGTAAGTTGATCCCCAACGAGGGGGCAGAAATAAAGGTAGAGTTTGATGCAGATCCTAATATTAGGTGGACAGCCATCCCGGATAAGCCAGATAAAATGACTGATCAGGGGTTGCAAATAGTCCGAAACTTTAAGAGTGTCAAGCCGGAAATTATGCCAGAAGGAAAAATAACAGAGTTAAATAAGCCGGAGTATGACCGGCCGCTTAAAGTGGAGGAGGCTACCATCCAGCTAACTCAGGATACTAAGCTATCGGAAGGGGTAATGGGCGGGAACTCCACTTGGAATTTAGGCGCTCACACGCTCAGCCATGCTGAAAAGGGTAAGTTAACTGGCAAGTGGAATATCAATTCAGAATATGACATTGCTCATCTTAAGGAAGGGGCTACTGCCCCAGCACTACCCCATGGTACTGTGAAAATATTGCCAGGCAGCACGCTGGATGTCAGGGAGGTGGATACCCTGGATGTAGAGGTTAAGCTGACATCAGATGACTTTGTGACGCCTTTCGGAAAGTTGGTGCCATTGGAGTTTAGCGTAGTAGAGGTTGAAGGCGATGGTAAGTTAACCTTTAAGCCGGAGACCAAGGTCAAGGTTAGTATTACTGGCACGGATAATAAGTTCATTAAATGGCAGGCCATTGACCCTATCGTGCTGACTGCAACAGGCCTAGCCGTCAGAGGCACGCAATTAAAGCCGGAGCCAATTATATTGCCAAAGGAGCAGACCACCATCTTAAATGAAAATGATCATAAAGCCCATTTAAAAGTCGATGGGGCTACTGTCAAACTTGATAAGGACAGCACTTTGCCAGATGGGGCAAGCGGGGCAGACTCGGTTTGGGATTTAGGCAAGTACACCTTAAGTCATTCGGGGAAGAGTAATTTGACGGAAAAATGCACTATTATAAGCAGCTATGATGTAGGTCACCGTAATCCCGATAAACCGGGTCAGGCTAAGCTTCAATCTGGGACGCTTAAAGTGATGCCAGGCAGCACCTTGGATGCAAGCGAGGTTAAAGAAATGCTAGTAGAGCTTACGTTTACTTCTGATGATTTTATTACCGCCGATAAGCCGGTATCTATTGAGGTGCCGATAATTACCACAGAAGGTGATGGACAAGTGATAAGTAACGCTAAGACGAAAGTGAAGGTCGCAATGCAGAGCTCTAATAAGTTCATTAAATGGCGAATACTGGAGGATGAGGATCCGCAGCTTACGCCAAAAGGGCTAGAGATCAAGCCTTCAGCGTTTAAAGTTCAGAAAGAGGAGCCTACTACTCCTAATACTGGGGGAAGTGGGACTGGAACAGATGCAGGGACAGGAACAACCCCTAATACTGGGGGCACTGGAGGGACTGCTGGAACCGGCACAGGAGGAACCGGCGGCGGTGGTCGTCCACCTCTGCCTCCGGGCTTTGGAGATGGCAATGTGGTATTGATTGACCTGGATAAACCAAAACCAACTCCAGAGAAACCAACTCCTGCTGATAACACCCTCACTCTAATTGTTAACGCAACCCCGCTTGACGTGGCCAACGAGGTTTTAAAGCCGATCTTAAGCAGGGCAGTTGGAGAAGAATTCCATAATCAAATAGTGCCCGTTGACTGGCAAACAGGTAACAGCGATGCGGCGCGCTATAAAAAAGGCTTGCAGGAGTTAAGCACTCCGCAAATCGAGGAAAGCGCTAAAAAGCTGGCCACTCGGCACCAGCCAATATCGCACATTTTGCACCCTGTTAATATGGAAAATCTCAATCTAATAACTCAGCGTCTCCATAGCGGGAATTCAATTGCCGTAGCTTCCGGGGACGAAAATACTCCGCAAGGAAGCCTATGGGCGAGCCCGTTTTATAGTAGAGCCAAACAAAAGATGCAAGATTCAACAGCCGGCTATAAGCTGCAAGCTAGCGGGGCGATAATCGGCGCTGATTACCAAATCAATGATCAGCTGTTACTCGGGGCCGCTTACAGCCATATCATTGCTAAGGCTCGGCACCAAGACCATAAAAATGGCGATAAAACAACCACTATTGTCAATATCTTCTCCCTATACGGCCAGCAATATGTAAATGACAGGTGGTTCATCGAAGGAGTAGCCTCATATGGCATAGGGAAAGTCAAAAACCGAGAAAACCGCCTAATGGAAACTAACCTCAAAAACCAAGCCACTACCCAGCAAGCTGCCGGCAAATATACCAGCAAAAGCTATAGCGCCCAAATCATCAGCGGCTATCACTACTCTTACGCGAAGGATAAAGAAATCACACCGCTAGCTGGCATTCGATATAGCAAACTGCAAGATGGTAGCTATCAAGAAACCGGCACTACTTACCAAAATTTGCAAGTGGCAAAATCTTCGTACGATAAAGTCGAACTGATCTTGGGAGCTAAATTTACCACCACTATTGAAATGGAACAACTGACCCTGATCCCGGAAGTCCATACAATAGTCAATTATGATGTTAAAACCAAAACCCCGAAAATTGATGCACGGTTAAATGGCATCGAAGGGCCGCTCGCTAGCAAATTACCCAAACCATCCCGGGCTCTTTAACCTCGGTGCCGGTTTAACGGCCAAAACCCAGCAAATAGAATGCTCCCTAAAATATAACGCCATTTTGGCCAAAAAATACCTCGGCCATCAAGCCACCATTAAACTCAAAGTCAAATTTTAAGGGGGGATTTTAAGAACGCGGCCGGGGAGCCCGCACAACTGTCGATAAACGTCAATTCGGGATAACCACCTTGTTCTTATCCCGAATTGACGGGAGAAAATAAGGAAAAGCTAGGCTCTGTCTATTTAACTGTGTAAATTTCTCAAAAGTTATATAAAAGGAAATATAACAAAAAGAGAAATTTACACAGTTAAATAGACAGAGCCGTGACGGAAATGGGGGCAATAACCTTGCGCGCCCATTGTTCGCCTCTGCCTTAGAGGACTAATTCTCAATAATAGGAGTTGGTTACTCGACTCTTTACTACAGAGGGGTAGGACTGGCGCTTCTGCTTCTTTTTTTGTTATCCGCTGTTGCAGGAGCAGAAGTAAGAGTATTAGATGATTTAATTAATCCTTTCACTGATACTGTTATTTCAGACAATGCGGCTAGCTCTATTTGGCTACTAAATTTTTGCTCTTCTTCCACCAATTTACTTACAGAGTCTTTAAAAGCTTTTAGAGTAGCTTTACCTTCTAATAAATCTTTTAATTGATCATTAGTACTGTACATAATATAATTTACTGTCATACCCTGTGATATTAACTTATCTACTTTATCTATATCATGACTTGTTATTATAAGGATTCTATCAAAGTTTTTATCACATATTTGTCTTATATCTTTAGAATATATCCCTGATTTTACTAGTTGAGATAGATTGTTACCAAGATTAGCCAAGGAATAAAATTTATCAGGCTTATATTGATGCATCTCTTTTAGCTCGTCTTTCGAATATATCCCTGATCCTACTAGTTGAGATAGATGGTTACCAAGATTAGCCAAGGGATAAAATTTATCAGGCTGGGCTTGATGCATATTTTTTAGCTCTTCGTGAGAATATATCTTTGATTCTACTACTCTAGGCAGCTTATAACCAAGATTAGCTAAGGGATAAAATTTCTTAGGCTTCTTTTGATGCATCTCTTTTAGCTCGTCTTGAGAATATATCCGTGATTCTACTAACTTAGACAGATTGTCACCAAGATTAGCCAAGCGATAAAATTCATCACGCTTCTTTTGATGCATCTCTTTTAACTCGTCTTTAGAATATATTTCTGATTCTATAAGCTTAGAGAGGTTAAGAAGATTATCAGAAAGAATAACCAATTCTTTAGTATTTGTTTCATATAACTGATATAAATCTTTTATAGAAACTAAATTTTGTACTTGATCAACGTTATTTATTAAGTGCATTATATGTTTATCTCTTTTAGCGTCCTGATTGAAAGCAATATAAAGTTGATATGGCTGACCTTCTTTAAACTCCTGAAAACTTTCCTTATTTATTTGTTTGTTTTCTACTACCGTGATATTTGCAGATTCTAATGATCTCTCATTGATGTTATATACTAAATTTGAATCACCATAAAGATATAGATCTTCTTCTAATGGTATAGGACGATATTGACTTTCTACCGGCATTCTAGGTGTTTTTCCACCTGTGCCAACAAAAAGCTCTAGATTATGGTTTGCTAATTCCTCTCGTAATTGACTCATAGCAGGAATAAATAGTCTTGTATCTTCCTGTCCTAAACGTTCAAATGAATCTAATACTAATGAGTTTGCTCCTTTCGTGTCTCCTGCAAGCCAAGCATAACTTTGGGCATGTATCTTACCTTTTTCGTCAGTAATAACATAAAACCCAGCATTTGCTTTACCCATCCCATCTAAAACACATCTTTCCGACTGGTCACCAACGGATTGACACGAATTACTTAACTTCCCCAACATGAACCCTCTCATATCTTCTGGGGGTAATTTACTAAAATGATATTTCTTACCTTCAACTACAAAATCAAATTCAATATTTGGCATATTATCTTCAGTCTTTAGTTTCTCTTCCTTGATAAAATTTAAAGCTTTGTTAAAAGCGAGTTTACTTAATTTTACTTTTGCAGCATTTTCTGCTAATTCTTTAACTAAAGGCCTCAGTATTGGTGATAAATTTTCTTGATTATATTGATAGGTAACCTCTAAATTTATAGTTGTTAGGTCTTTTAATAATTTCTTTATTTCAGCTCTAGTCTCCTGCTGTCTGGCAGATAACTTGGAACCGACCTTAAAAAATTCTTCTCTTGTTTCTGGTAATAGTAATTTTTTTATTTCTTCATTATTTAATAATTCTTTAAATTTTGTGCTGTCTTTTAATTCAACTGCATTACTAAATAACAATAGCGAATCTCTACCAAAATTTGCTACATATCCATTCAAGCCTTGCCAAAATGCCAATATCTCAGTAGGTAATTCTTTGAGATTTGGTAAAATATATTGAAAGCTTAGCTCTATAGTAACCTTAGAACTATAATCTATTGTTTTTAAATATTTTTTTACATCATCTATATTAGAAAAATAGCCAGATAATTTATTGGCAAGATCTATAGGATTTAATTCATCATTCACTCCATTATACATATTTGCAATAATACGGCAGTAAGGTAATATTTCCTCATATATCTGCTGGTTTACATTTAAAGGTGCTACTACTTTAGAGCGTTCTGGTATTTTTATTTTTTCCACTATTTCATATAACTCTTTGGTATTTAACTGCTGAAAATTATCCTCAAGTAATTTATTCAACGTATTACAAGCTACTGGGTTATAATAGCCTTCTTTATTATCTAATAAATTGATATTCGCAAGTAGAACTCTAGCATTATTATCTCCAATTCTGCTGCTCTTTAAATCTAGCTTAAAGTCAGAATTGACCACTTTTTCAACCCTAGCTATTGCATTCTGAATCTTTTGCCTCTCTTGATCATTTTTAGCTACTGTAAGCTCTTGCTGTAATATCTCAAAACGTCTTTGTGGATTGCGTTTATCTATCCAATCATTAGTAGTTAGTAGCTTATGAATAGCTTCTATTGTATCAAATGTTACTTGCATAAAAATTCCTCTTTAAATTTATATCGGTTAATTATTAAATAATTTATATCTTCTTTTGATCCCAATTCATATTTGAGTTCTTGTACGTTGCGCCTTTCACTATTGACCAAATCCCACCATTGTTCATAATTAGTAAACTTTGGTTTATACCGCGCCCCTAATGTCTTTTTGTCTATTGAACTTATCTTGTACAATTTTTGTAGACCAGATATCCAAACCTCTAATCACTCTATTATATATAGGAATAAAATCTGGTAAAACAGCGGTATTATTAGCTACTTATAATGCGTTCATTACTAATTAATTGCTGTGCGTTGTGTTTTGCTAAAAAAATTAAGTATTTCTTGTTGTAACTCCTTTAAACAGTCGATACTCGCTCCTTGGCATTTTCTTCGATTGTCCCACCATAACTATTTAATGATGCCAATATCACTAACTAAATTTTTTGCCATTTTTTACATACCTAATTTTATATTAACCTATTCTTTAAATAATTAACATAATACAACTTATGACTTTAACAGGGAAGCATAAAGATTAATGTTTGTTATTTAATGCCCCAAATTATGAAACAAAATTACTAACAACAATTACTGCTAGGTCTATCAAGCCTGATACCTACGCTTACTTGAGAATTTGATTTTCGTACTGTTTTATCAGTAAAGCCTTATCCATCTGCTGTTTCTAGAAGATTACTATCGAGAGTTGCTAAATTAATACATTAATATTTTGTTATCTTTATATTCATAAATATTATGATACAGTCAATTAACTTGAGATAGGGACGGAATCGATTCGTTACTTACCTAGTAGTTTTAGGCTTTAAGCCTCGCTCCTAGTCCCTAATTCATCTGAATTGACTAGGGATGCTAAGATAAATTATAAAATTGAGAAAGGCTAAAAAATATTATGCCGATAATAGAATGTAATGAACGTAGCAAAAACGAGATCTATGAAACCATAGTCTTTAGGATCAAATTAATGTACAAAAACCAAATCACTGATTCAGAAGCACAGGAAGCTGCTAGGAATCTGATTAACTTTTGCCAAGAGATCGTGGAGTATAAGGCAGCAACAGCTAAAGACCTGAAAGAAGAAGGCAAATTATAAAACGTAAGTTGACTTAAAGAAAAGAATAATTTAATATCACAGCTAGAATGGCTACAAGGCTATTCTGGGGTGTCGAAACCTGTAATCCGTTAGTGGTTAAAGCGTCAACCATAAAATGATGCATCCTCGACTTTGTTTGTGGTCGGGGAGATGTTAGCATATGTCCAGGAGATAAATATTTATTATTTATCTCTAAAAGCTACCATAGCTGTCTAACGGCAGTTTTTCGAACTCCCCGATCGCCAAAGTAAAATATTTTACAGATTATACTTTGGCGATTAAACTCTTTGTTTAATCATTCAAGAGGGGGTTGTTATGACTGTCAAAAAAGCAATAATTTTATTATATCCACCATCTACCCAGTATATTCCTGAAATAAAAAAATTCCTAACTAGCGACTACCAAAATAATAATTTTGAAATAATCAAAGTGCTTAGCGCTGAAGATGAATATGATTCTGAAACCTTACAGCACTTCATAGAAATCGTAAGCCAGCAAGATGAACCTATCAGTTTAATCATCGACTATGATACCTACACTTCTCTGCCTCAGCACCTACTGACATGGTGCGTATTTGGCACTCTAGTAATAGCAGGCTTGCTTGATGATGTGTATGTCTATCAAACTACTAGCCAACAATCTGGTTCCCTTACAAAAACTGAAATCTTAAAGAAAAGTAATGTGGATTTTCTATCCTTAAGTTCATTCTATTTTCAAGATATTATGACCTCTACTCACCCAAAAATTATTATTAACATTAACTAAAACGTAATCAATTAATCCCGAGACGTGAAGATATTATTAGAGAAATAGAAAATCATGACATAGCAGATGATAAATTTTCGGCAATGTTGGGAGACCTAGTAGAACTGACCTGCCGGCGCCTTAGAAACTTTCAAAGGTTCGACTACGGAGAAAAAACGCAAATTGATAAATTTGCTATTTGTTAACCTAGAATTAAAAGACGGGAAGCTAGACTTTAAGCTACGTCTACCGTTCAACACATTCGTAAAATGTACCAAAATCGGAGAATGGCGCGCCCTAAAGGATTTGAACCTATGACCTACGGATTAGAAATCCGTTGCTCTATCCAGCTGAGCTAAGGGCGCCTATGAGGATATTTTTATTTTTAAGATTAATATTATAATTTTAAAAACATCTTTTCTATTTCTTGAAATATATTAACAAACTCAAATTTTTCAAAACCTTTACGAGGGATAATAATCACCCCCCAATTATGAGAATGAATTATTTTCTTAAGAAAGTTTTGAGGGGCAAGTTGCTTATCTGTATTAAGTAATAATCTAATCAAGTGTCTGATGCGTCTTTTTATCTTATTACGGATAACCGCTGCCTTGCTCAATTTTTTCCCTACTTTCAT
This sequence comes from Rickettsia endosymbiont of Bradysia coprophila, assembly GCA_019468145.1. Classification (GTDB taxonomy): domain Bacteria; phylum Pseudomonadota; class Alphaproteobacteria; order Rickettsiales; family Rickettsiaceae; genus Tisiphia. The sequence continues at coordinate 1,262,421 of JAHXDM010000002.1, read as the reverse complement.
CCCAAAATAAAATATATTATTTGAGCCTATTAATTTCTCATTCGTGATAATTTCAGTAAAATCTTTTATAATAACCGCAGTAAAATAGGGACAATGAAATTTTTTTCCTGATCTATTAACTAGCTCGAATTCCTTTTGAGTTTTTAAAGAAATAGTAAACAAATTAAATTACGCTGAAAGTTTTTTTCTGCCCTTAGCGCGGCGTTTCCTCAATATTTCTCTACCCCCCACCGTTGCCATTCTCGCTCTAAAGCCGTGCCTTCTTTTTCTTACTAAATTGCTAGGCTGAAATGTACGTTTCATAAAAAATTATCCTAAATATAACAGTTCTTTATAACTAGATAATAGAAATTTGTCAATTTAAATTTAGTTAAGGTAAATAAATATCTGGTATTTAGCACAAAAATATTATTTAAAAATAATATTTTTTATCTCAAATTACCGTGAAATTAGGTTAAGCTTGCAAGAATTGCTGAATATTACTATGCTATGAACTTGAAAGGGACTATAAAGGCTTAAGTATATGACAAAAACCAGGGAAGAAATTTATAATAACCGACCTATTTCTCCTCATTTAACGATATATAAAAAACAGATTAGTTCTGTTCTCTCTATTTTTCATCGCCTAACAGGGATAGGATTGTTTTTTGGCGTGTCGGTATTAGTATGGTGTTTTATTATACTAGCTTTCAATAAATTTAGTTTTGATTATTTACCCTATTTAAAAGGGTATTTGTTAAATATAGCGTTAATATCCATTAGTTTTGCCTGGTTTTATCATTTATGCAATGGCCTGCGTCACTTAATTTGGGATAGCGGTTATTGCTTTTCAATCAAAGCTATTAATGTTACTGGCTGGATTGTAGTAATATGCTCTATATTAGGCACCCTAATTTTTTGGTTATTAATCCCACTTCCTAGCTAAATTGTTCCTTCAAGTTCTGTTGTCAAAATTTTTTAAGTCATGTAGTAATAGATGGTCCATAATTTAAATTCCAATTTAGCAAATCCCCAAGGAATGGGAACCCAAAGCACTGGTGCTACCCATTGGTGGCATCAAAGAATCACGGCGCTTATATTATTCATTTGTTCTATCTGGTTAATATTTTTTATTTCCCGAATTATCAATCAGGACTGGCAATATATTATTAGCCTTTTGCAAAAACCATACAATCTTATCTCGTTTGGGTTATTGGTTACTACCTCTCTTTATCATTCAATGCTTGGGATGAGGGTTATAATAGAAGATTATATTCATTGTTTAAAACTTCGCTCTTGGTTAATTATATTTCTGCAGTTATTTTGTATTATAACGTCTCTTACCTTCATAATAGCACTAGTTTATACCCTCCCCTTCAGTTAAAATGAGCTCAAACAGCTATTGGCCGCTAAAAACTGAAGTAGGCCACCTCCCCTACTCCCCATCAACTTCACATATATAGCCTATAATTTACGCTTCCATAGTTTCTTAAACATCCTCTGGCCAAAATAAAAGCTAATAATTCCAGCAAAAATTGCTTGATCTTCTATATTCCATAAAATATCAATATATTCTATAATAGCTGCAGTACTTTTGATAGCTTTATACTGTAAATATTTTACTCCGGCATACATAATAAAAAAACTATAAGCCAGAATAGGACGCACTGAGCCATTCAACGCATCAACCCAATCAATGCCAGATTTATATGTAGAATAGATAGTGTTATGCTCACTGAGATCTTTGGTACGATTTAAGTTTGCTAGTAACTTGGTTTGTCCCAGTTTATAGTTTTCAATTTGCCGATCCAAAATATTTAGCTCATGTCTTTTATCAGTGTTGTCTTTAAATATTTTTAAGATTTCCGGAATAATTGAGCTAATAAAACCGGCTATTGAGGCTAAGAGTGTAATCATATAAAGTTACCTATTAGTTAGTTATAAGTGTATTATACAATAAATTTATTGCTCCACTAATAGCGGGAGCGATAAATTTTTATATTATAGCCCTTCTGCCGATGAATTTGCGTACGTCGTTGCTCAATGCTCACCTATTATTATCTCTATAGGCTTCTCTCCATCGCGCAAGGCAGCAAAATCATCGGCAGAAGGGCTATAAGTTAATTAAGATGAGTTATAGCAACTCTCTATACTACTAATTTTAAAATATATCGGGGTATTTTTAAAAGAGGGTGATATTGCTACTATATTCACATTAGATTCCAATAAAACCACATATTCTTGGGGCTGATGAGAATTGATAAATCCTTCAGTTTGCGCAATACCTCTAATCATATAGTCTATTTGATAGCAGCAATGCCCTATTTTTTGACAATTTCGAAATTTGATAATTTCATTACCCCACTTGGCTAATTTCCAATCATTGCTGCCAATAATATCAAAATTTTTACAAGAAATTATTATTTTGGATAATTTATCAATTGTTACACTAACTTCAGTTGACTCTTGCGATAAGCTACTTCCCTCGTGCTGTTGTACTACACTATCTTCTTCTATTACTGAAGCAGGAGTAACATTATCTAGATATAAATTCTCAAATGATATCACAGTTCCGATAAAAGTATGTTTGTTTAAAGCAGCAATTTTATTATAACTATCCCCATTTAATGAGAGGTATAATGACTGATTAGTCAGGCTCTGCAAAAAAATTGCTATCACAAGATTGTCAGCGCTCTGGTTCGAGCTACTTTCAGTATCAATACTGGGTGACTTTAATTTAGATAAGAGCCGATTATCCATGATAATATATTTAATTTCTTCTGCTTCTATTCCTTCAAGTGGGGGTTTATTGGTTATCAGAGGAAAGCTATAAGTTTCAACTTCATCGATAATTCCTTCAATTTCCACCTGGAATCGCAATAATTTGATAGTTATAATTCTTAACTGATAATGATAATGCAAATAATGGAGAATAATAAAATCCCCCGCTTGATGATCAAGAGAGGTAGCAGGAATAGTGAATTTTAAAATTTTAGTTTCTGTTGCAGCATTTTTTAAAATTAATTCTCCGAGCCTTTCAGCTTCCATATATGACATAACTACTGGCAGTTTTATAACTGGAATAGGTTTATGAGAAGGATTTTCATTATTTATTCGACAAAAACCAGCCGTATAATTACTATTATGATTAAGGAAATATATTTCCAGCTGGCTAATAATATTAGTTCTAGGGATAGCTATTTGCTCTAAATAGCTATTGGTTGTTAATTTAACTAGCATTTGGGAGCTTATATTGCGGGGTCTTGTGGTTCCCCGTTTGCTAAAATAAATATAGTCTTGATCAGAAGCGATGATATCAAAGAAATATATGATTCTCAAAGAATTGATAATATCAATAGCCGTAAGGCCTTTGCTTAAGATCATTCCTTCTATAGTTTCATCCAAAGTCGAGACATCGATAGTTTCTAATGGAATGTTACATCTATAAGATAATTCAAGAATTAAAGCAGCCAGGGTGCAAGCTCCAAATTTATTATTAACCCAATGGCCTTTGTCCCATAAATTACTATCTCGCCAAATATTGCTATGAGGCCACGCGGGGTATGGTCTTGCATCCCAAGTCCATAAAAACATTTGTTCAATATATTCTTGGCTTTGCCAATATTCAATAAAGCTTCGGATGCTGATGCGTTGCAGGGAAATGTCAACCTCCCCCGTAGAATATCTCGGGATTCCGCCATCTCTACATGAAGGATCAAAAAATATATTAGGTTGATTGGTAGCTTTATCAATTGAAGGAAAACCAAATTCTGTAAACCAGATTTTCTTTAATTTAGGTTGCCATTCTGTTAAATTGCCATCCGGGTTTTTATGATAATTTTCCCACCAATATCTTATATTTTTCCAGGCATATTCTGCTGTTAAAGGTTGTTTTTCGCTCTTTTCATCTATCCAGTAATCATAGCCTTCTCCCTGGTTCCAACCTTTACTAATTTCTTCCGCTAAAATCATGGAATTGGTGGTTCTTGTTACTGGAAAATAAGCATCAATACCTATAAAATCTAGGTAAGGTGAGGCAAATAATTTATCTAAATTATACCACCCCCCGAGTGTATGGTGATATTCCGACCAATCAGCAGCATAGGTAAGCAGGACATTAGGCATAATTTCTTTGACTAATTTTGCAAGGGTTACTAGCTCCAGAACAGCTGGAAACTCGAACGTGTTGGAAGTAGTAGCCCTACTAATACTTGTTAAACCAATTAATTCCGAGCCAATGACAAAAGCATCAACATGATCTTTTACTAAATTAGCATAATGTAGAATAAACTCATTATATCCCCCTTGTTTATTAAAAAACTCTGCTACCGAATTAGGGTTTCCGGATAAATGCCCCCGCCAGGGCTTTTGCGGGATATCCAGAAAGAGCATAGGGTAGAACATAATTTGGTAATTTCTCCTTTTTAATTCTTGTAAATAACGAATTACACTAGCATCATTGACGCTGCCCCCATATTTAGGAAATCCTTCTGAATCTCTCGAGATTAAGCGCGCCGTATCACGGAAATATTTACCTATTTGCCACTCTTCTGAATATTTTATAGTGCTACAGTTTGATTCTACCGAAGGCTTAATAGTACATTTGGCAATATCTAAATTATCTCCAAACCAACAGACCACTGGTGCTACCCATTTGATATTAGGGCAAATAACTTGCATTTGATCAAGACTATAAAGACTATCGGCAATATTGCGGGAATTATGGGAATTAATTGGTTTTTTGTTAATAATTTCACCCGTGACAAGAGTAGTAGTTTGATATTGAATTATTGGATCATAGACAAATTCCCCTGAACCGGGGATGATGTCGAAGCCTTCCACTAACTCTTCTACGCTAATATTAGACCTCGTTCGAAACTCTGCTTCTACTGGTAATTTGGACAATGAGTCTAGGCTTAAATCCTCCTGCACCCCTCCATACGCTGCGGTTTTGCGCTCGGCGTCTCCTTCAAATTCTCTACCAGAAGCGAGTTTCGCACGAGGTCTATTGTGTAAATTACTTGGGATATTAGCTTTCCTGGTTACCTCAAAGGAAAAATTAGGAATAATATTACTAAAATCACTTAATGGTAAATCTTCAAAAACTATGTAGCTTAAATCACGAAAAGCCGGGCTTTTACCTTGCTCGCAAGTTTGAGCAATTAATGGATCGGGTAATTGGTGCTCATGGCCTAGATAAAGCCGGGAATTATATTGCCCAAGATCTAATAACTCATCACCTGCCCATATTCTATTGATTTCTGCTACTTCTCCTTCACAAATACTAACTGCGAAGGATAAATAATATTCACATTCTATTAAATTATGAACAGATTTGGTTATATCGCTATTTGCTAAATATTGGTTAGAAACAGTAGTTTTTTGCACTTCTCTTAAAGGGTTTGCCCAAATTATCTTGCCATTTACTCTACTGGTCCCAAATATTAGCGTGATAGGCTGCCCGTAAATAGCTTTCGAGAGGGCAAAACTTTCTTTAATATTTTTAAAATGATAATATTCTTCTGCTTCATAATTTAAATGCTCTAAATAATTCCCTAAAGTTTTACCGGCAAACCTGCCAATAGTCGATAATATCCCTCCTCCAAAAGCTCCCCCAACAGCACTGCCAAGGCCTGCCAGAATTTGTCCAAACATATTAGTCTCCTTAAAATTATTATAATACTTCCCACTTTTAAGAAAAAAGCTACCCTGGGTCATGAGCTAAGCCTGCAATCTAGCCATTGCTTTTAAGTTCTTATTGCTCCCCAATAGGCGTGTCATCAACTATGATTTTTGTTCTTAAGTTTCCCCTTAAGAATACGTCATGAGCTACAAAGGTGCGTAAGCACCATTGCCGCGTTCACTTACGTCTCGCTTAGTAATGACGTTCTTTTTTCTCTCCCGTCATTGCGAGAAGGTACGTAAGAACCGCCGAAGCAATCCAGGAAAAATTTACAAAAATACGATAACTTAAGTAATTTCTCCTGGATTGCTTCATCGGCCTTGCAGCCGGTTCGCAATGACAATTCCGGTATCAACTACTTATCGGCCATGCCCTTTTTCAATAAATAATGGTACTATAAAAGAGATTATATCATGAGAATTAGCTCGCACTAATAGCTAAGGCTTTAAATTTTTATTTTTTTTATGGATTAGAGGAAAATTTAAGGGGTTATAAAGAATAGTGGAGAAGGAAGGAGCTCAGTAGTTTTTGCTTACTGAACTCCTTGAATAGTATTTACACCTTTTTTGAGGGAATTAGTGCTGCCAACCCGACTTGGGTCCTTGATTGACTCCTTTCTTATGTTCGGGGGAATTGGGAATTGGAGTTTTGTCAGGTAACAAAGATGTAGAACCCATTTCGTTGCCTTGGGATGATGGATTTTTAGCCAGCATTTTTTTCAGCTGTATTTTTTCCATCTCCTCCATCAAGGGATTTTTAGGCGCATGCTTTTCCGGCGTTTTCCCAAATTGCTCTTTGAGGGTAGGAGCATCTTTATCAGCAGTAGGGGTAGGTTTCTGTCCTACTGATTGCTCTCCGGCAGAAGTTCTAGTATGTAAGGATTCAATCCCACTCAGGGTCATATTCTGTATTACTTGTTTCCTTCGCCTTGTTTTCGGCATAGGCCTTATTTACCATATCACCATCTCTCAAACCCGCTATAGGACTGTCAGGAGTATTGTATTTGGCTGAGTCAGAAATAATAGGAGATGATGCATCTTTTTTTTCGTTATCAGGCACCTTTTTTAATTGTGGTCTTTCGCGTATTTCGGAAAGCAAAGCACCTCTATCTACATTTCCCGCTTGCTGGCCTGTTGTTGGAGAAGCAGGTGGCGGCAGCGGTGGTGCTGCTGGCGGCCCAGCTTGCGGTGCTGCTGGAGAAGGTGGTTGTTGTCCCAATTTCGGCTTTAGAGATGCTGGAGGAGGAAGCGGCGGCAGCGGTCTCCTAGTTTGCTGCTCTACCTCTGGAGAAGATGGTTGTCCAGCTTGCGGGTTGTCAGGTACTGGAGGAGGTGGTGGAGCCTCTGTGGGTCTCAGAATATGTGGAAAATTTACACGAGATGGGCTATTAACCCTAGCCTGTGGTTGGGAAAGTGAGGACCGAGAAGAAACTGAAGGATCTTGCCCTATTTCACTAGAATACCGCGTAGCTTCATTGGCTTTACTCCCTAGAACCGCTTGATTAGGTGGCGGAGGAGCCGCCCTAGTAGGCTTAATGCCCGTAGATGCCTGGATATTATATTCGGCAGATGCTGAGTAAGGAGGTGGGGAACCAAAGTTTCCTGGCGCACTGATGTTGTCATCACCTAAAAACGTTTGTTTGTGTGGTGGGATACCATCAGCAACGCTAGAAGCTTGCCTTTTTAAGCTTAAGTTATTATTTTGGGCTCCGAATAGCAAGAGGCGGGCTTCATCATACGGGTACAGCTATTGAATAATGTTAACTAAGATATCAAGATGTCGCTTAAGGCATTTTGGTTAATCATGTTCCAAAATTGATTCCACCTTCCTTTTGTTTGAACAAGAGATCTAATGGAAATAACTATTTTGGCACCTTGAGTTCGCCACTGCATTGCTGATTTACATAATCTTTGCTTGATCAGCGTCTTGCAAGCCGCTTCCGTCACACCAGAACCTATAGGAAAATTTTGTGCTGTGTAATTACTATAATTCATACGTTCTAATTGATTAGTAAAATAGCTCACCGCTTTACTCAAATTGTCCTTTATTGCTGGTGATATTTTTTTATTTCCTTCATTTTTTTTCACTTGTTCCTTCATCGTGTCTAAAAGCTCTGCAGCCGCATTGTTTTCATGCTTTAATTTATGACAAGCATTACTCAACCATTCCTTTCTTCTCCCTTCATCACTAAAAAGTGAATATGAACTTTTTGCTAAATATTCGCTAGCATGATAAAAATCTAGAATATGATATTGTGTATTCAGTTCTAAAAATTTCCAATTATTACTTGCGCCATCAGCAATGCCAATATAATTTGCTGCAGGATATTTTTGTTTGATTTTATTAACCTCTCCTTGTAAACGAGCTATAAATAACCCTTTACCATATTCAGGAGACGCTCCAATATATATTGTATGCAATCTTTCGCTTTGCGCATCGTACAAAGAGATATTACCTGTCATAGCTTCACGATAACCTTGTTCTTTCATTAAAATACATGTGCCATCTAAACTAATACCTATACTGGTAACCGGTTCTACAATCTTGGGAATAGCATATTCCCAATCTTCTTCTGTCGCTAAAGCTATAGATCCTATATAATCAGCAACCTTTTGGATATATCCTCTCGAACAACTCCTAGAATGATTCTCTGCAAAATCTTCACTGACATCTTTCGCACTTAAAGATGCATATTTATACGAAATCATTTTGGCAAATTTTGGTGTAGAATGAATAATTATACGCCCTTTCTCATCAACTGGACAAAACGTCTTGCCTCCTTTCGAGCTCTGATATACATGTCGCATTATCTCAACAGTACCATAGGGTGTCTCATACTCTTTTTTCACTTTGCCCTTTGAAGACATTCTGACACTACCAATATTAATTATCGCACCAGTTGCATCAAACTTACTTAGGGCTTCTTTAGTTGCAATGCACCCAACCTCATTTACTCCTTTCTGTATCGCATCTTCCATTTCAAGCATAGAGCCATCCAATTTTAATGTAATTTGTATTGTGATTTCTTCTCCGTTCCGTGTTATTATTTCTGCCATAGCTTAATTCCAATTATTTACTAAAATCTCACCATAGCATAATTTAAAACATTATTCAATAGCTGTACCCCATCATACTGTGTTCGAAATTTGGATAACCATTCTAGGCTATTCTTGTTTACCTCATTACTTTCGTCTGTCATTTGGTCTCGTTCTTTTTGTGTAGGTACTGAAAGACTACGATCTGCTGTACGGATACGTTGTTGTGCTGCAATGTCATTGAATTGCTTAACCCTTTCCGTCTCTACAAAATTAAATGTATGGTTTATGTGTGTCAGTAGGGATTTCAGATCTTCCTGATTATTCTGACTTAATGATTTGACCTCACCCTTTAAGCTTTTTAAGGTCGGTTTACCAATGGAGTTGGGGATTTGCAATAATGTTTTGATGCTCTGTAACAGCCTGGTAGTGAATCCATAGGTTTTCGAGAAGTTCCTACTATGATTATTTATATCTTTGTATAATTTCCTAGCTTTTTTGAGCGAGTCATTTAAATCTTTTGTTGAGTCTATAATTTCTTTAGTATTTTGCAGAAGAAGAGTATTGTCTTTTAGTATTGAATCATGATCCGTGCTTTTATCTTTAACAATTGGAGAAGTCGGCAGTGAAAGAATTTCAATGCTTTTAAGCTCCGTGAATTGCCGTTGTAATTCTTGAAACCCTGGGGCATTCTCTCTAAGAGGATGGCTCTTCTTGATTATTTCTAATTCTTCCTCCATTGTCTTCATAGAGACAACATATAATTTATGAGATTTATTAAAAATGGTTTTGATCTTTCATGCACCTTATTTATTAATTTCTCAGTATCTTGTACCGTAGAACCAATTATTTTCAATGAGGAAGATTTATTAAGGCCAAATTGTTGATCATTTTTCCTATAACTCTCTACACCTTCTATTACAGTCTTATTAATCTCATCTAACTTGCCTATACCAGCTGCCATATTAACTAAGGAATCTCCCGCTACTTGAAAGATCCTCTCTATTACTTCATTTTCAGTTAGTTTTTCTCCTTTTTCTGCCATAAAAACCCTATTATTTATCTATTAAAATAGTCACCTTTTGTAATCCATACTACCCTAAATATTTTTTATAGAAGGTGTATCTCCCGTCATGAGCTAAGCCGACCTTTACTTTAGGCCGGCGTGGCAATCCAGAAAAAAATTAGTTAAGTCATCGTATTTTTATAGTTTTTCCTAAGATTGCCTACCTACCCGACTAAGGGCAGCCTTCGTAGTTCATGACGGGGGCGCAGGCTAGTGGCACCTTCCATAAAAAAAACTTAAAAGTACTAGGGCTGTAATTACCCTTATTATTATAGCATAATTTTATTTACTAACTTACTAATTTTTCTTAAATAGAGTGTAATTTTTATTGTTAAATATATCAAGGAAAGTAATTCACAGCAGTTCCTTAAAGGCTGAAGGCCAGGCTACCCTCATAAAAATTGTGATAAAAAATCTGCAATGGGGTTGTAGCTAATTTTGCTCTGGCTGAGGATAAAACCACACTACCAGAACTACCATTAATAAGAAAATATTAAGCAATAAATTCCACTCAGTCATTGATAATTCTAAAAATTTTGCTGCTGCCCGGCTGCAAGTGGCAATAGGTTGACTATAAAACATTTCTCTAACATCACTAATAGATAAATGTTTAGGTATGTGAAGCAAAGTAGAGCACAAAGCACTTGGCTTAAATATTCCTCTTTCAATTCCACTATGATAGCTCGCTAAAATACAAGCGCCGAGCAGATTTAAAACAATGAAAAATAAACCATATTTACTTATTTTCTTTACAAGTAAGGCTATAAAGGAAATCTTAATTATGAATAAATAAGGAAAACGTTGATAAATACACAAAGGACAAGGGCTTAGACCCATAATATATTCCACAAAATAAGCAAAAGCTAATGCAAAAATGCAGATGCTAACTAATGATAAATGTAAAACTTTAAAGCTATCTTTACGAAGATAATTTATAAGAGGAATGAAAATCATATTTTTTATCTATTCTTAAGTGTTTTATCTCAAATGGGCCTTTCTGGACCGGTCCTTATAAAAACAAAGGGCTATTAAGCTAGTAATAGCACAAGTAACAACGTAGTAAATCGCAGAAGTAATAGTACCGGTTTTTTGGACTAAATATTCTATTACTAAAGGAGTAGTGCCCCCAAAAAGGCTAGTGGCTATATTATACGATAATGATAAAGCGGTATTTCTGACATTCGTAGGGTAAAATTCAGCTTGCAAAGCTGGTTCAGGACCAATGTAGAAAGCTGCCAAAATTGATAGGGTAATTTGCGCAGTAATTATAGAATAAAAATCCTGAATTTCTATTATGGTTATTAACCAAGGAGTAATAAAGATAATGAGCAATAAATTAATGATAAATATTGGCTTCTTGCCAATTATATCAGATAAATATCCAGAGAGCAGAGTGGCAACTGCCATTACTAAATAACAACAATTAGCTAGATTGCTTACAGCACTATCCGCAAAGTTACGCGTTATCCTTAAAAAGGACATTAAGTAAATTGCTTGTAAATAAAATATTACTGATCCGGTAGAATTAATTAATATTGATATTAACATATCAAACCAATAGACCGATATCACTTTCTTAAGAGGAGACTTTAAAATCTCGTTATTATTTTTTATTCCCTGAAAAATAGGAGTTTCAGTAGTATATTTTTTGATATAAAGCCCGGCAAATAGGATAAAGATACCCAGTAAAAATGGAATTCTCCATCCCCAATCATTAAATTGTTCAGGTGATAAAATGCCTTGAATAAAGCTAGAAACTATTGAACCAAATAAGACCCCTATGCAAATGCTGGACATTGACACGCTGCCAGTAAAACCACGATATTTAGTGCCAGTATGTTCAATGATAAAAGAAATTGAACCAGTAAGAGCCCCGCCCATAGATAATCCTTGCAACATACGCACTAAAATCATTAAGATGCTTGCCGTATAACCTATGTCATCATAAGTAGGTAATACCCCAATTAAGGCGGTTGGTAGAGACATACACGAGATAGCAGCGCTTAAAGCAGTTTTCCTTCCTAAGCGGTCCCCTAATATTCCAAAAAACACTCCGCCAATTGGCCGCATTAAATAGCCAAGAGCAAATGCTAAAAAGGCATATAGTAAAGAGGAGCTAGAATTAACTTCTGGGGAAAATTTTATACCTATTATAGGAGCAAAATGGGCAAATAACGCATAATCATACCATTCAAATGCTGTGGCTATCCCACTTGCAAAAATTAATTTACTTTTTTTCATATCTATTTTTACCATAGTACCCCTTAACTACTGACACTACTGGATACCAACTTAAGTCTATTAACCTTTCGGTTTATTATTATACGGCAACTTTATTCTCATCTACTATATGTTTTCTTTCCGAATATATTATAAATAATGTTGTAGGAATTATTACTACAGCTCCGTATAAAGTACTCTTTTCTGGTATTTCATTAAAAACACTATAACCCGCTATTGATGAGAGTATTAGTTCTATATACCGATAGGGCGCAGTAGCAGTGGCATCAATTAGAGAAAATGCTTTTAATAAGAAGAATAAAATTAGGCTTCCTCCTGCTCCTAAAATGAATAGTAACATAAATTCCGAAATAGTTGGAGTTTGCCAATACATAATTGAAGGTGGAATTGATACTAAAGAGGTTACTAAGGCAGAATAAAATAGCATGCTAATCATTGATTCTTTTATTACAAATTTTTTATTTATAATATCCAACATAGCAAAAGATATAGCAGCTAACACAAAAAATAACATATGAGGGTTAAAATCGCTAGCATGTGGTTGTAGGGTAATAACAATTCCAATAAAACCAACTAAAGTTGCCACCCATCTTTGCCAAATAATTTCCTCTTTTAAGAAAAATATTGCTAAACATAAGGTAAATAAAGGAGTGGCAAATCCAATAACTGTGGCAGTGGTGACAGGAGCAATAGTTAAACCATAGGTCCAAGATGTCATACCAAAAAATAATAAAACTCCTCTTATTAAATGGATAAGGGGACGAGTGGTTTTCAGTGTTTGCCTGCCATAATAGCAAATAAAAGGTATTAAAATTAAAGCACTAAAGAAGAAGCGGAAAAAAGCAACTTCGAAGCTATGTAACCTAATTCCTAGGTATTTTGCTATTATATCGTTAGTTACGCTACTTAATAGGCTTAATATAAACCAACTGATACCAATAAAATAATTTTTCAATTTATCGTTCATTATCATGGTTCCATCACTATCTTGAAAAGAGTTAAAATATATATTGTTAGTTACGTCAATATCTTATATAAGAATTTAGTGTGAGGATAAGTATAACCATTCTAAAAATTTATTCAATTAACAATTTTTATAATAAAATTAAATATACATCTTCACAAAAAAGTATCTTAGTGTTATAATTGCCACCAATAATTATAAGCTATTATAAGCTTTCAAGAAATTTATACATTATTAATTTGATTTTCTCACTAGGAAGAGTATGTATAATGCACTAATATATTAAAAGCAAGGAATTAGGTTGGTATTATGATTAAAGTAATTAAAAAATTAGGGATATTTTTGCTCCTAAGTTGTATAAGTATTAATAGTTTTGCTGTGGAAGATACGGACATTAATAGCAATGAGGGGGATTATTATGAAAAAGAAGGGAATTTGGTGTTTAAGCTCAGAGCATCGGGTATAAAAACTAATGGTAAGCAGAAGGAAGCTTCTTCATCTACGGTTCCCAGTCCGGTGGACGTCGGAAGTTTTGCTGAAGTTGGCTATGGTTTAGATGCTTCAACCTCTATATTCTTTTCGCCAAATATTGCTTTAGAATTATCTTTAGGAGTCAATGTATTGCGTACTAAAGGAGCTCATTTATCTAAGGTGGCAAGTAATAATGGTGGAAATGTAGATGCTGTTGGCAAGAAGAAAGAAATCTATACAATTCCAGTGACCTTACTTGGGCAATATCATATTGCACCCTTTGGAGCAATAAGACCTTATGTGGGAGCTGGATACCATGGGGCATATACGCTCACTAGATCTAAGGCTTTTGATATTAAAAGTGGTTTTGGACCAGTATTGCAAGTTGGAATAGATTTTTATGCTAAAGATGATACATTAATTAACTTGGATGTAAGACAATATTTCTTAAATACTAAGATTGATTATAAGAAAGCTTTAGTAAATAATTTACCGGTAAGCTCTACTATAAAATTCAATCCCTTGCTAATTTCAATAGGTGTGGGTTTTAAATTCTAGTCAAGTTCTACGTAAATACATGTTTAGCTTATTAACTTAAATTTGATATTAATAAATTATATCAAATTTAGGTTATGCTAAAAAATTTTGGCAAAGAATCTAGTAACACTATTCTGAAATAAAAAACTTGCACGTAACTTTTATGAGTTTATCGCTAGAAGCTGTTCAATTGTTTTACCTTATTTCCGCAGTTTGTTTTATTTTATCGTTAAAATTTTTATCTGCACCTAAACAAGCCAGGATAGGAAATATATTGGGCATGACAGGAATGCTAATTGCTATATGTGCGACATTCTACCTACCCCACTTTAAGAGTAAGATCCCCCTAATATTAACTATTTTAGCGGGGGGAAGCATTGGGAGCTATATTGCTCGAAATATCTCCATGACGGAAATGCCACAATTAGTTGCTGGCTTTCATTCTTTCGTAGGGCTTAGTGCCATTTTGGTAGCATATGCTAACATATTATCATCAAAAAATTTTTCGATAGATGCTGGCTATTTACCCACTAGCTTTTTAATAGAAATCTCTATTGGCGTAGCGATCGGAGCTATAACTTTTAGTGGTTCAGCTATTGCTTTTGCTAAGTTACAAGGCTTAATAGGAAGTGCTCCCATAAAGTTTCCCGGTCAACAATATATATGTTTAATACTTAGTTTAGGATTATCAGGACTAATAATCCTATTTATTAGAACCGAAGATATTATATTATTTCATATCATTGTTTCTGTATCTTTTTTGTTCGGTATATTATTAATATTACCAATTGGCGGAGGTGATATGCCAGTCATAGTATCTATGTTAAATTCTTATTCAGGGTTTGCTGCTGCTGGAATTGGTTTTACTCTAGGTAATAATCTATTAATAATTACTGGCGCCTTAGTTGCTAGTAGCGGCTCGATACTTAGTTATATAATGTGTAAGGCGATGAATAGATCATTAATTACAGTAGTATTTGGAGGGTTTTTAAGACAGCCTGACGCAAGTAGTAATGATATTAATACTGATAAAGTAGTAAAAATAAGTAGTCCAGAAGATGCTGCTTACTTATTAAAAAATGCTGAATCTGTTATAATAGTGCCAGGATATGGTATGGCAGTAGCTCAATCTCAACATGTAATCAAAGAAATGGTAGAAAAATTAGAAAATAATAACGTCACAGTAAAATTTGCCGTGCATCCAGTTGCAGGTAGAATGCCAGGCCACTTAAATGTTTTGCTGGCGGAAGCTAATATTGATTATGAAAAAGTATTTGAACTTGAAGAAATTAATCGGGAGTTTGTTAACACGGATATAGTCCTGGTGATTGGGGCAAATGACGTGACTAATCCTGCTGCCAAAAATAACCCGGAAAGTCCTATTTATGGTATGCCAATATTAGATGTAGAAAAAGCAAAAATTGTATTATTTATCAAAAGATCGATGGCTGCTGGCTATGCTGGTATAGAAAATGAGTTGTTTTTTCGTGATAATACTTTAATGCTATTTGGGGATGCTAAGCAAGTGACAGAGGAAATCGTAAGATCCCTTGCTGCAGGGTAAAACATAATTGTCCTTGCCAGCTCTTTGCATAACCACAGGGTAACAAACTACTCTATAGTTCGCGCTCCCCTTCTTCATTTACCCACCCTATCTAATAAAATTAGACAGAATTCCGATAAAATAATGAATTTATATTGATAATAACCTATTAGTCTGAGACTATTATATGTAACTAATGTACGCGAACTGAATAAGTTGTGATTCTCAGTTTGTGTGCTTATCATATCTTAAGTAACTATAGTTATAATTAATGGAATGTTATAGTCAATTAATATAAACTATACTCCTCTTAAGATAATTTTGCGGCCTTACATGGGGTAGAGCCAGTAAATCTAGGAAAGCATTGAGTACGGCATGCAAATTTCAGCAGAAGGAGTATAATGGGATCTTAAGTGTTCTTAAGTCCCTAATTCATCTTAAGTGGATTATATAATATTTAAGTATTATAAAATTTTTGTAGCGGTATGGAAAATATTAATAATTGGCAATTTAAATTGGAACTATGTAAATATACTAATAAGTTACTGACTAAACTTATTACGCTAAATAAAGAAGTGAATCGACCGGTTGATATTAACGAGATAAAAAAAGCTATTTTTTATGCTAAAAAATATCATGGTGTTCAGAAAAGACAGTCTGGAGAACCATTTTACTCGCATCCCATCGAAGTAGCCTATATGGTTTCTGATCATATTTTTAGAACTGATATCATTGTTACTAGCATTTTGCATGATACAATTGAAGATACTAAACTGACAGAGAAGATGATTGCCACTATTTTTGGTAAAGTAGTGGCCTCTCAGGTGGAAGAACTGACTAGAGTGAAAAAAGATCGAATAATCAGTTCAGCAGAAATATTAGACTTATTATTTCAACAAAAAAAATATGATATGTTACTGATTAAGTTATTCGATCGGCTCCATAATATTGAAACTATTGGAGCCAAATCGCCAGAAAAAGCTAAAAAAACTATAGAAGAAACTCTAAAATATTTTTTAGTATTATGTGACGTAATCGAACTTCCTTGGCTTTGCGATACTTTATATGAAAAATGTTATACCCACAATATAAAATTAGGTGTTATCCAAAATAATGATTTTCTGTTGGATAAGTCTATTAAATCCTCCTTTCCATTTTTTCGAAATAAGTCACCCCATAAAAAAACACTATAGCAACTGGCAGAATAATTAACAACAACCCCCAATACCCTAGATACTCTGTAGTGTATACTAAACCTACAGAGGTTATAACATAGGTAAATAATTTAGCTACTGCACTTAATATACTAGTGTAGGTAAATCTTTTAAAAATAGGGAAATATTTAAAAAATATTGGAGAGGCTGGCACATGATCAAAGACAAATAAGGCTGCTAAACATTGAAAAATGAAAATATAATGGGCATTCACCCCATATGCCAATACTATCGGGAATAAGATAATGGTGATTAAGAATAAATATAATTTATATTTAAGTATTTTTAATGGATACATTATATAAGCAAGATATGCAAGTCCCATAAGCCCTGAGAGATCTACTATAGAAACCCAGAAATTTTGAGTAATAACCTGACTAGGTGAAAAACCACAATCATGCTTTAAGATATCCCCGCAATATATATAAACAAAATAAAAACAGGGAGGCCTGGCACATTGAATCCCCAAATATGCTAAAGAAGTTAAAAAAGGTACATTTTGGTCAATAATATCTTTATTTATTTCATTAAATGCCACTTTATTTTCTGTCAGCCTTTCTTGTAACAGTTTTTTCTTATTAGTAAACTCTGCTGCTTCCTTTAAGGTAGTTCTAGCCATAGAGCCAATTAGAGCAATTCCTGCCCCTACCCAGAATACTAGACGCCAACTAGATTGATTTTGAAAAATCTCTAAACTGGTGAAAATCGAGGCGACTCCAAGCGCTGCTGTAGTTCCAACTGCAGAGAATACTGTTATTAAAGCAACTAAAGAATACTGAATAGGAGGCTTTGAACTTTCAGTTAAGTAAATTTCTGCTCCTCGTACTTCAGCAGTTGCAGCCATTCCTTGCGTCATACGGCAAGCTATCAGTATCCAAGATGCTGTAATCCCTATTTGATCATAGGTAGGAATAGTCGCAAGAGTTATACAGCAAATTCCCATTAAAAATGTTGTAATTATTACCACCGCTTTTCTACCTAGATGATCGCCAATATAGCCAAATAATAATGCCCCAAAGGGTCTTAATACGTAAGTAGAGGAAAAAGTAAGAGCAGATAATAATTTTTTAGTGAATGGATCATATGCCGGAAAGAATAAATCATTTAATAATACTGCCATATGGACATATAGCATTAAATCAAAATATTCAAGGAAAGTCCCTACAGACAGTAGCCCGACGGCTTCTGTCTGTTGTTTTGTTAGTCTGGTTTGGACATTGATAACCTTACCATCGGTTTGGATAAATTTACTCATATTTATTTCCATTTTTTAATATTATTTTTTAAATTTTCATAATTTGAATTAAGAACGCCCTTAATTTAGTAGTAGACATAGATACTGCGTAAGTCTGATAAAATTAAAAAGCAATCGATATCTTCAAATTATACCACTAAACTAATATTAGCTAATTTGTAGCGCTTCACTAATAAAAATTAGTAGATTATTTTAAATAAACAATTAATTCTAAGATGATGGTGATATTTTAGCCCTTAAGGAAATTAGAAAAACCACCTCTCCTAGGTGTGGCTACACACGAACTAACAATTACATTTAAGTTTTAATTGACATCATAAGCACCTGTTATGTAATTAAATAAAAAACACTAAAATCCTATATTTATACGCTTTTTAAGGTGTGATACAAAAATCGTCATTGAGAGCCTGGCGCTTACCGCGTGGCAATCCAGAAAATTGGTTTGTTTCAGGGTTTTTTCTGGATTGCGAACGTCGGCTTATGCGGCCTCCTCACAATGACAATTCGGGTATCAACTATTTATCGGCAATGCCAACCTTATGACTTGCCCAAGCCAAAGTAAGAGAGAATTTATTGTTTTATAAAGCCTTGTTGTGAAGAGTTCTGAGCATTTAGAGATTGGTCAATATTTGTAGAGAGATTTCCGGAATCTTGTTTGATTCCTAATCTTACCACATGTTCATACCTCATCCCTTGTCTTAATAATATATGACCTAGGATATTGATTGTTTCTTTTTCTTCTTTAGAAAATTTACTATTTACGAATTCGGTAATTTCATACAAAAATTTCCATGATAGTTCTATTGTTTCTTTTAAAGAGCGCTTCAGTATATGCGATTTTGGTCTATTAAATACGGTATCATCAAGAAAATTTTCTGAAATATTGTCCTCTGATTTTTTCTTTTTCTTATAGAAAAAGACGATTACAACAAAAAATAAAAATAAAGCTATTCCAATTAACTCAATATTGCGCATATATTTCCCTATTTATTTCTTCAATTTTCTATCAGTATAACCATTAGGCAAATTTCCAAATATTATAAAATACTATGACTTTCTCCCTCAGTTAAAAATTCTTCAAGTTCTGACATACTATAATCTTCTTCAGTTAATGTTACCTCTGTATCAAAAATACATTGGACAGCTTTTTCTTCCAACACCGGCCCTTTTAAATTCCCTAGTGCTTTAGGGTTCTTTTTATAGTACTCAAATATTACTGCTTCTTTTCCAGGAAAATTTTTGGCTTTAGCAATAATAGCTTTTTCCAGATCTTCTATCTGCAGAGTTAATTTTTTTGTCTGCACATATTCAGATAACATTAAGCCTATTTTCACCCGCCGTATCGCTAATTTGTTATAATATTCCTCGATTTCTTGTTCCGTCTTATTTTGAAAGATAGAATCCTCCCCATCATTTGGATTTGTGCGTTTTTTTAATAAATTAATTTCTGTGGCTACTAACGATGCTGGAACATTAAAAGTTAACATCTGTTCTAATTGATTAAATAGGTTCATTTTCATCATAGTATGAATAGGGTCACTAACATCCCTTACAATTTTGTCTGAAACAGCCTGACGGAAATCCTCTAATGTATCATAATCAAATTTTTTAGCTAACTCATCCTCAAGAATAATTTCATCGGGTAAATGGACTTCTTTTACTTGCACAATGAATTTAGCTAGTTTTGCTGCCACTTCCTTCATGTGATAATCCTCAGGAAATGTAATATGCACTTCTACTTCATCTCCAACTTTAGTACCCACCAGTTGTTCTTCAAAAGTCCCTACAAAAGAGTTGCTGCCAAGAACTAACTTGTAATTGGTAATTTGACCATCTTTAAAAGGTTGATCGTTGATATAACCAATCGCATCAATAGTAACCTGGTGACCATTTTCTGCTTTATCCATATTCGGGGTAGTATAACCCTGCAACCCCACTGCAAATTTGTGTACTTGTTCATTAATTTCTTCTGTCTTAAGTACTAATCTCGGGCGTATAATTGTGATATCCTTAAAATTCGGTAAATTAATCTTCGGTAACAATTCAAACTTTAAGATAAACTCTAAATCTTCATTATCCTCCTCACGGACAATCTCTATTTTAGGCTCCGCTAGTGGATTTAGTTGGTATTCTTTTTTAACATGCTCTATAGCATCATTCACTTCCTCATGAATGATATCGTACCTAACTTTTAATTTATATTCTTTTTCCACAGCTTGAGGTGGAGCTTTACCAACGCGAAAGCCTTTTACTACAAACTTTTTTGATAAGGTCTCTAGTTTTTTTTGTATTTTATTAGCAATTTTATCAGCAGGGATTACTATCTTAGCTTCAAAATCCAATTCATCATTTTTAATTACTGTAACTTGCATACCAAAATCTCATTAGCAATAGGGAAATAATCTATAAAAACTGGTTAAACTTATATAATCTATATGGTACGGATGGAGGGACTTGAACCCCCACGCCTTGCAGCGCTAGAACCTAAATCTAGTACGTCTACCAATTCCGTCACACCCGCATATATTTATTTAGCGAACAAATTGTTACTTAAGTTCGCGTAAATTCTAGGTTATTATACATTTTTAGTAAATTTAGGACAATTTTTAAAATGGATTAAATTATCAAAAAAACTAAACTAAAAATTTCATTAAAAAATTATAATACACATGATACAGGCTTTGTAAATCACTAATTTTAGTAGATTCATTAATTTTATGGGCAGTATTAAAGCGTAATCCGAATTCTACTACCGGACAATAATGGTGAATAAAGCGTGCATCAGACGTTCCACCACTAGTAGATAATTTTGTTGGTATTTGAGTGGTATTCGCCACTACTTCCACAAAATCTGCAATTAGCCCAATGGGTTGTTGAATAAAACATTCAGCGGAAAGTACATTAGTTAATTTATATTCCAATTGGTGCTTGACACAATTATCCTGAATAATTTGTTCTATTAATTTTACCATACTACCAAAAGAATGATTATCATTAAAGCGAATATTGAATTTTATGGTAATTTTATCAGGAATTATATTAGTGGTGTTGTTACCTATATCAATAGATGTGATTTCTAAGTTGGATTTTTGAAAAAATTCACTCCCTTCATCTAAGCGATAATGAATTAAATCATTTAAGAGAGAGGCTAAACAAGGGATCGGATTATTTGCTTCATTGGGGTATGCGACGTGACCAGCTAAGCCGTATAAAATTAAATCAAAATTAATGCTGCCCCGTCTACCAATCTTGACAGTATCACCTATTTGTTGATCATTGGTTGGTTCTCCCACAATAGCCAAATCAATTAACTGCTTGGTAGTTAAGTGTAAATATTTGAGGACTTCTTTAGTACCGTACTGGGCTGTTCCTTCTTCATCGCTAGTAATTAGGAAACTAATTGCCCCAGTAAGGATAGGATTTAACCTTATAAGATCCAAGCTAGCAGCCAAAAAACAGGCTATTGCTCCTTTCATATCAACCGCTCCTCTCCCATAGATGATATTATCTACGGTGGAAGCTAGAAAAGGGTCGCAAGCCCATAAGGATTTATCACCTGGGGGTACTACATCCACATGCCCAGCAAAACAAATATTGGGCTTGGAATTACCATAAACCGCATAAAGATTAGTTACTTGATAGTCTTCTGTGCCAAATATTTTAATCTCAGTTTTAAAACCATGTTGGGCTAATATATCATTAATATATTCTATACAACCGGCGCTACTCGGCGTTATCGACTGAAAAGCAATGAGGTTTTCAAGAAAATTGACATACATACATCTAAAAACCTTAATTTGTGTCCAAAATGTTACATATTTGGGTTATACATTTGGTTGCATATTTCTTTTGTTATCTATTAAAATTAGGCTGATAATTAAATCATAGGCTCTTGCAAATTGGTAATCTTTTTTATAAAGATCCACTATTTGTTCTAGAGTAGGGTTGGATTTAATTTCCGGTTCTTTACTATTATTATCTGGTTTCTTAGGAATCCCTTTAGAACCGTTTTTAACGGTTTCTTTATTAGTATCCTTATTGATATTTTTAATATCTGGGGATTTATTGTCAGCCTTATCATCATTTTTCAAATAATTTTTTAAAGAGGCTTCAGAAAATCTTTTCTCCCCCCCTTTAGTTTCAGGATATTCTACTTTTGCCATTTCAACCACTATATCAGGCTCAATTCCTTCGGCTTGAATCGAACGATTATTAGGAGTATAATATTTAGCTGTCGTGAGTTTTACTGCAGCTCTAGGGTTGATTTGGGTAAAACTTTGCACTGAGCCTTTACCAAAGGATTTGGTTCCAAGGATGATAGCCCTTTTGTGATCCTTCAGGGCTCCAGCCACAATTTCGGCAGCCGAAGCGGATCCCGCATCAATCAGCGCCACCATAGGGACAAGAGGGGCTTTCTCGGAAAATTTATTGCTATTAAACACTACAGTACTGTCTTTATTCCTTCCTTTAGTAGTCACAATTACTCCTGTATCAATAAAATATTCACTAACTGCAATGGCTTGTTCCAGTAAACCACCTGGATTGTGGCGCAAATCGAGGATGATACCTTTTATTCCGCTCTTACTTTCAGTTTGTAATTTTTTCATGAATTTCTTTAATTCTGAAATTGTATTTTCATTAAAAGTTGATATTCGGACATAAGCAATGTTATTTTTTTCTAAATGGGCTTTAACAGGTTTATAAGTTACTATATCCCGCGTAACCTCCATTTCCTTTGGTTCATTTTCTCTAACTATTAATAATTTTACTTTTGTTCCCGGTTCTCCGCGTATTTCTTTAAGAGCTTTATTAAACCCTAAAGTAGAGACAAAATCATCATTAACTTTTACTACGTAATCTCCGGCTTTTATGCCAGCTTTATAGGCCGGCAGATCATCAATAGGAGAGATCACTTTAATATCCCCCTTATCACATATTACTTCAATGCCAATACCGCCAAACGCTCCTTTAGTATTATGCAGAAAATCTTCGAGATCTTCGTCAGTAAAGTAGCTTGAGTGAGGGTCTAAGGAGGTTAACATTCCTTCTATCGCCGCATCCACCATTTTTTGTTTATTGGGCTCTTGGACATAATCCCTATTAACACGTTCAAAAACTTCCTGGAATTGTTTAAAATAACCAGAATTTGATACTTCATTAATGGGGGTTTGCACTACTTTTGCCCAGACTGGCGCTAAAAAGCACAAAGATGATAATATTATCGTCAATAAACGTAGCGGCATAGTACTCCTAAATATCAAGGTTGTTTATAATTTTATCCATTTTTGTTAAAGCTTGCTGATGAATAAATTGGAAACGTTTTTCTGGTTTTTTTCCCATCAAATCGTCTACTATATTAGCAGTCTTCTCAAAATCGTCTATGGTAACTTTTAAAAGAGCTCTATTTTTAGGATTCATAGTGGTCTCTTTTAATTGAGCAGGCATCATTTCGCCCAAGCCTTTAAATCTTCCAATCTCTATTTTTGCTTTACTTAAGCGAGTTAGCTGTGCCACTAACTCTGATTTTTGCTGCTCATTTATTGCATAATATGTTTTATTCGCTTGCGTTAAACGATATAGTGGGGGTTTGGCAATATATAAATGTCCCCCAGCAATTAATTTAGGCATTCGCAGATAAAAAAACGTCATTAACAAAGAGGCAATATGAGCTCCATCGACGTCAGCATCTGTCATAATGATGATTTTTTCATAACGTAAATTTTCTTCCCGGTAATTTTTAAGATTACCACATGCCAAGGCTATTTCTAGATCTTGAATCTCCTGGTTATTAGTAATTTTTTCTAAAGTTGCATTCGCAACGTTAAGTATCTTGCCGCGTAGAGGCAAGATAGCTTGGGTTTCTCGATCTCTTGCTTGTTTAGCTGAGCCTCCAGCCGAATCTCCTTCTACCAAAAATAATTCTGTTCCTTGGGGAGTAGATTTTGTACAATCTGCAAGTTTTCCAGGCAGTCTTAATTTTTGGGTAGCAGTTTTACGTGAGATATTTTTTTCATTACGTTTATTGATTCTAAATTCAGCAATATTAATTATATGCTCAAGTAGTTGATTTGCAACTATTTTATTACTACTTAACCAATGATCAAAATGATCTTTGATAATATTTTCTACTATTTTATTAACCCCAGCGGAAACTAATTTTTCTTTTGTTTGACCTTGAAAAACTGGCTCGTGAATAAAGATCGAGAGAACGATAGAAGAAGTTTCAAGAATATCTTCAATAATCACTGTCGAAGTTTTTTTGTTACCGATCATTTCTCCATAATCTTTTAAAGCCCGCAGTAATGCTGATCGCAGGCCCTGTTCATGAGTTCCACCAAGAGGTGTTGGAATAGTATTACAATATGATTGAATAAAATTTCTCTCTTCATTACTATGCCAAGCTATAGCCCATTCTATTTTTGCATGATCTTGCTCCTCATTAATATTACACTTTATATTACCACAAAAAATCTCTCCACTAACTAGTTTATCAATATTTATTTTTGATAATAGATAATCTTTTAATCCATCTGGAAAATGAATTAGAGCTTTAGCAGGTACGTCATTTTTAGTAATGATTTCACATTCCCACTCTATCGTTACTCCTCTATACAAATAAGCTTTTGACTTAGCTAATTCATATATTTTATGGGGAGAAAAAGATTTATTATCACCAAATATTTCTGGATCAGGATGAAAATTTATGGAGGTACCTTTTAGCTTTTTTGCTGCCTCTTCATTGGTTAAATCATTTAACTTATGGCCTTTAGAATAAGTTTGCTTAAATAATTTGCCTTCTTTATACACTTTAATTTCCAGATGATCTGATAAAGCATTCACCACCGAAATCCCCACCCCGTGTAACCCCCCAGCTGTTTGATACACTTTATTGGAAAATTTTCCTCCTGAATGGAGCTGAGTTAAAATTACTTCCAACGCAGATTTATCAGGAAATTTGGGGTGATTATCTACTGGAATGCCTCGGCCATTATCGGCAATAGTAACACTATTATTAGCGTGCATTTTGATAGAGATTATATTAGCAAAACCCGCAACTGCTTCATCCATAGCGTTATCTAGTACTTCTGAAACTAAGTGATGCATGGAATTTTCATCCGTTCCCCCAATATACATTCCAGGCCTTTTACGTACTGGTTCTAGACCTTCTAATACTTCAATATCTTTGGCGCTATATGAATTATGAGTTATTTTAGGTTTTTTTTGGTTGTTAAAGTTAAATAAATCAGCCATAAATAAAATTAGTTGCTAAGAATTAGTCAGTTTGTAAATTGAATTAGTAAAATCAATTTATCATCTTATTTTGAAAGGTAAAGAAAAGCAAGCAAACATACCATAGCCTGAAATATAACTCTTAACGACATTAATTTGGAGCTAAATTTTTTATCAAATTTACCTCCTATCGCCATGGCAATAAGCCCTATTACTAACACTAAGGTAGTGATACTTAACGCAATAAATATATATAACATTTGACTCTCTTTAAAATTTGTTACGGGAAATATTAATTGTTTATCGATAATTATACTATCCTACATTTTTTTATGGAAGGTGTATCACTCTCGCTATTAGCGAGCCTGCCTAAGGCAGGAGTGGCAATTCCTAAGCAAACCTATAAAAATACGATAACTCTTGAGCAATTTTTCCCCGAAAATTCTTCGGGCGGCCTTAAGGCGGCCTTCTCGCAATGACGTTTGCGGTTGTACTTATTTGATTTTCAACCTCAGGGTATGACTTTTAAACCGCCCTGATACATCAACTGCTTACCGGCCTAAGACTAGGTAACTGTAATAGGTCAGCCCTTTGACATAGTTTTTGATGAAAGCTAGGATCAATATTTCCGCCTGATAATAAAACCAAGACTTTTTTAGGAGTAGATTGGGTTTTTAACCAATTAACTACCCCGACCATATTTAAGGCGCATGATGGCTCACACGCAATTTTTAACAGGTGAGTTAACCAACTCGTCCAGTAATATATTAAATCTTCTTCTACCAGAAAAAAACCATCCAATTTTTTTAAATAATTAAATGTCCGTTCTGAAACCCCTAAGGTGCGCAGGCCATCTGCTACCGTATTGGGAGAGTTGGTAAAGCGATATATTGAGTTTTGTTTTACAGATAAAAAAGCATCATTTGCTTCTTGTGGTTCACTGCCAATTAGCAAGCTAGAGGGCGATAACAATTCTTTAGCTAAATAAGTTCCTGAAAGAAGCCCTCCTCCTCCGCATGAGGCAAAAATAGCATCGGGGGTAAAGCCTAACTGCTGCAACGCTTCATAGCACATTGTCCCGGCCCCAGCGATAGTAGAGTCACTATCCGAAGGGTGCAAGTAATAAAAACCATTTTCTATATCGGTTTTTGCATTATCTTCTGCTGCTTGCCTAGTATCAGTCAATATCACCTCAGCCCCGTAATATTTAGCTGCTTGTTGCTTGATGGCAGAAGTATTTTTAGGCAAATAAATTCTTGCCTTAATATTGAGCATTTTAGCTGCCCAAGCAAGACCAAGACCATGATTACCAGTGCTATACCCCACTACCTTACCTGGCAAAGATTTTTGTTCTTTTAACTCTAATAAATGATTCAATACCCCCCTAACTTTAAAAGCCCCAGTTTTCTGAAAAGATTCAGCTTTAAAAAAAATTTCATGCCCTAACATTTCATTTAAAGTACTAGATTGCACTATTGGCGTTAGGGAGATATATTTTTTTATTCTTTCACTGGCTATTGGTACGTTATTTGGCAATTGAAGTAATAATTTCATCTTAATTACCATTCGTCGGCGCGGCGCACCTTCTCGCAATGACAATTTGTAGAAAATTTCTCAAATTTGTAATATTAATATTTTGATTTAACATATTATTTTAATTTTTTCAATAAGTAGGGGGATACTATGGTAATTACAGTTAATATCTATTAAGCTGTGGGATTATCTAAACTAAAAATCTTCTTATTATCATCATAAGAGAAAATTTCAGCATATCTTCCTAAGCCTATTATAGTGTGTAAAGTTGCCATCGTATCCTCGCTTGGCAGCTTCTCTGACAAGTATGATTTAAAACGTGCAAGAGGAATTTTATGCCCTGATTTTTTATGTAAAGCTTCACATATATAAGATGCAATAGGTATATTATCAAGTAAATGTTGCTTAAAAATTTTTTTTCTTTCTTCTAAACTACTTACCGCAAATAATTTTCCTCCCTTATTCAATTTTATACTTTCTGAAGTGACAGTAGCAAAATTTAATATTTGTAAAGCATGGACTATATGTAATATCTCTCCCATATTGTTCATACAAAAAACCTGCAATAAATCTGATAACGGAGCATTCCCTTTATAAGGGACGCTAGCTAATGCTTCAATGCTTCCTATTAATTGAGTTACGGAAGTTAAATTAATTTTTTGATCAATATTTTTATATTTATTACTCACTACTAACACTGGTCTTTCATAGGCAAAAACCATATGACTATATATTTTATCCACTACTGCTGCAAAATCATTACTCTGAGCATCCCGTGGTCTTGCCAGAAGAATAGGAAAGTCTGACACTATACGCCCTGGATTTGCCGAAAGGATTAATACCCTGTCTGCCATAGTGACGGCTTCTTCAATGGAATGTGTTACTAATATCACTGATTGCATTTGAGTTTGGGCATTCTCCCATAGCTTTAGAAAATCCTTTTTTAAAGTATTGGCAGTTAATATATCAAGAGCAGAAAAAGCCTCATCCATCAGCAAAATTTGCGGTCTGACTACTAGAGCCCTTGCAAAACCCACTCTTTGCTTCATTCCCCCTGACAATTCTTTTGGGTAGGCAGACTCAAAACCATCCAGCCCTATCATATCTATAGCATCTAAAGCCCGTTTCCGGCGCTTATAAGTAGATAAATTTAAGTTCTCTAACCCTAATTCAACATTTTCCAAAACTGTTAACCAGGGGAACAAGGCAAATGTTTGAAAAATCATACTAATAGGACAGCGATCCTGCGCAGCATCGTGACTTGGCATTATAACTTGCCCGAGCAGCGGTTTTATAAGGCCAGCAATTATGCGCAGTAAAGTAGATTTACCTGAACCAGATTTTCCAAGAATTGCAACTATTTCCCCTTTATGAAATTTAAGATTAATATTATCTAATATCTTTTTCGAAGGAGAATTATCTGTAGTAAAACTTTGAGTAATTGCCACTAATTCGGTAACTAATTCTGGTATATTATCTGCCATAAACTAATTTTGAAATTTGATTCTTAAATTTTAAAATGTCTTATAGAATATTCGTGTAAAGGTCGCCAAACTAACCGGTTAAACAATACCACTAATAAGGCCATTATGCCATTTCCTAAAACTATTTTATTAAAATCCGCCTTAAGAGTCATTTCAGCTATATAACTGCCAAGGCCACAAGCTACCATTGTTTGATCACCAAAAGTAATAATTTCTGCTACTATACTAGTATTCCACGCTCCACCTGATGCGGCAATGGCTCCTACTATAAGATATGGAGTAATGGCTGGTAATATTACTTTACGCCACCAGTGCCACCCTTTAATCCTGAAGATTTTAGTAACATCCTTAAGGTCCGCAGGAATAGAAGATGCTCCTATTATTACATTAAATAAGATATACCATTGGGTGCCTATTATCATTAATGGGCTAAGCCAAATATTAGGGTTTAAATGGTAATGGCTAATTACTATAAATACTACTGGAAACAATAAATTTACAGGAAAAGCTGCCAAAAATTGCGCCAATGGTTGAACAAATGAAGCAAGTTTAGGATTCAATCCAATATACACTCCAACCGGCACCCAAATAATTGCGGCAATAATAATCAAAATTACTACCCGGAGCAAAGTAATTAACCCCAGCTTAAATGCATATATTGTTTGTGCTATTCCAATATCATAATATAAAAAATAGTATATATAATAAACTGAAAAACCCCCAGCAAAAAATAATAGGCTGTACCATACATAGTCGGAAATATGTGAAGAGTTAACTACTATAGGTTGTTGGTTAGTAGGAGATCTATTGAATATTGGAACATATAATATAAATCTGCCAATCGAAGTGATCGGTAAAGTCAATTTCTTAATAATTAAGCTTCTGTGGAATAAATTCAGTACCCAAGAGCTGGGCTGATTATTACTACTGCTCATTTCATACCGGAATTTAGCAGACCACGCAGCTAGTGGAGCGAGTAACAATTGATTATATGATATAATTACTACACTCATCGCCAACAGGGCATTTATTACCGCCTGATGATTTTTCTGCTCAATAGCTAAAGCAATATATGAACCTATACCTGGTAAGGTAATATGGGTATTTCCTACTGTAATCACCTCTGAAGCGACGACAAAGAACCAACCACTAGATATTGATATACCAATATTGCCTACTAAAGATGGGATTGCATAGGGCACGCTAATTTGCCAAAATTTCCGCCAACTAGACATTTTAAAAATATACGCGGCTTCCAACAATTCTGGGGGCACACTCTTTAAGGAATAATAAAAACTAAACGTCATATTCCAAGCTTGCGATGTAAAAATAGCAAATATTGCCGCGCATTCTGCTCCCATAACACTGTAGGGGAAAAGCGCTAAAAAAGCAGTCACCGTAAAAGAAATATAGCCAAGAATCGGTAAAGATTGTAAAATATCTAACAACGGAATAAAAATTTGCTCGCATTTCTTGCTCTTGGCAGCCAGAGTTCCATAAATAACAGTAAACACTAATGATATCACCATAGCGCTTAGCATTCGTAGTAACGTACGCAGGGAATATTTAACAAGATTAGTATATTCTAAGCTAACTGGCTCTTGATCTAACACCACTAGCGGAGCGTTCATTTGTTTCAACCCCCAAGCAATAAAAATAAAGAAGGCTGCCAATAGTAAGAAGGTAAAAAAATTGAAAATCAGGGGGGGATTATTTCGTCTAGAATATTTGCTCAAATGTATCATGACTTTAAATTTTACAAGTAATCCAGCAAATTGTTCTCTAATAACTCTACTCTAGGATAGCATTAAGGGATTAATTATAAATCCCCCGCACTTTATTTAGTATTCTCTTATAAATTTTAAAGAACAACTCCTATACTACTACGTCACATTACTAGTGAAGTGCTTAGAGCCATCCGTAATCTAGGAAAATAACTGAGTTTATTTATCTATTTCTATAAGGTTTTCTATTCTCTTTTTTTGAAATGATATCCGAAGATTTTTTAGAGATACTATCTTTCTGGTTTACCTGAAGGCTCTTAGGAAAGTCTTTCTCCCTTTGTTTCCATATCTCCCTAGCTGTATTCTTTACCTCAGGGGTAGGATTTTTCCCTTCTTGTGGCACGGGGCGTGAATTTGGAACATCAAAAATAGGCTCCTTTTTGGTATATTAGGCTGGGTTATTGGTTGCGCCGGTGAATGAGGTTGAGCTGCCACAGACTCTACTGTACTAGTTAGATAAGGAGGCGTGTTAGGTGTTACTATACGTTCCCATGCTATTCCTTTCATTCCCTTATCCAGATTATTCATAGCTTCTCGAGAAGATTTATCGAATTCTTGTACTATTTCATTTTTTGTTGTGTTTTTACTCCCTAAAGATTTCAAAGCTTTAACAACTGCTTTAAGCAAGTTTTTTATACTATCTAATATTCTTGCAGGCATAGATTTGTTACGTGAACTATCAGGTAACGATTTTTCTGCAGTATCAGTTAATGAAAGTGCTGATTGCTCCTCTAGCTTCTGTATTAGAATAGATTTTGAGTTTACTGGAATCTTCTCATCATCAATTATCTTCTGAGAGTCTTCTATCAATTTCTTCGCTTCTTTCAATTTTTTCTGATACTCAGGATCAACATTCCTATCCTCTTCAGATTTCTCCTCTATTTTTTTTAACTTCTCTTTCGCGTTCTGAACTGTAGTGCTAAGATCCTTAACAATAGCATCCTTTTCCTCTTTTTTCATAACCCTACCTACTAATTAATAATTTATAATATAACATAGCTAGGGTAGTGAAGTCAAAAAACTAACTAAAAATAATACAAAATAATTAATTTTTAAAAATCTACAATCAATACTAAGTGATAAAATTATCGTTTCTTCAAAAAACTTTTCACTTACTTTCAAGATTATAATCATCCCATAAAATAGGATCAAAAGGAATAGGTTAATCTTAAGGAAGCTTGTTAATAAACAAATAAATTGCAAGGATAAAAAAGATGCGATTAGTTCAGTAGTTTTATAATCAACTTCCGATGAATTAGGGGCAGCAGAAAAGAAGGCGCAAAAGCTTAAGAAGGTCCAGAAAAAGAGCGAGGAAACTGAAATTAATAATTTATATTAATTGACTTATAATACACGAGTATTATGACACACTATATATTACGATTTCCCGTATTTTGTTGGGTATGAGATGGCAGCCGTGAAGAAGAGTCCTTTATAGCAATACTCATACTATCCTGCATTGCCGAGCCTATTCGTTGAGCATTAAGGGATAACACTACATTTCTTATCTCCTGCTTAACTTTTCGCCATTCTAACAGATCAGGAGAGGAATCATTCATATTCCACACCCACTTTAAAAAGGCCGCTGTTTCCCCCCTATTCATTGAGTCCGACTTCTCCTTACTAGGATCAAAATCCACCTTCACACCATCCTCTATTTGCGATATTATCTTTAATAATTTTTCAGGTGAATTGGCTAAAATATCTTGAATTTGTTCAGTAGTTAAATCTTCTTGGCTAATTACAAAACTTTCTGTTCCTGCTTTCATAGTTTGGTTTATCATGGTAGCAATATCCTGCGGCTTTGACTTCACACATATTTGATATAATTGACTTGAATCATCTAATAAAAATTTACCTTGAGGTTGTAATTCTTGACGTTTCTTTTCTAATTGCGTAATTATGTCGTTTATATCATCTTGTAGATCTATTCCATGTTTTTGGTCAGTGCATAGTAATATAGCTTTAGTCAAGAGGTAACTTTTTTCCCTTATCGTAGCGCATTCTTCTACCTGAACAGAAAACTCTTTTATCAACTTATCTTTCAGTTTATTGTCTAATATTATACTTAACCCAGTTCTCTTCCCTTGAAAAATAGCTCCGTAGCTAGCTAATATCAGTATTATGCTGTGCTTATTCACTCGTGTCTCATCCAATACAGTACGACCATTGTTATCTACAAGATTAACCTTTATCCCGTGCTTCAGTAAAGTCCTCACCATTTTGGGATCATCACCCCAATTCCTAGTTGCTGGCTGAAATAAGGCGGTTCTACCCTTATTATCTAAAGCATTTATATCCCCCATTTTTTTCATTAAAAGTTCTGCTATTTTAGTATCCCCTCTAATCTCTTCTGATGCAATATGCAACGCCGTCCTGCCATCCTTATCTACAGCATCAACCTCTAATCCCCATTCGGGTTCCAATAATTCCGTTACCATGGGTATATTACTTTTTTTTACTGCAATAAATAACGGAGGCTGACCGTCTTGATCCTTAGCATTACCATTTGCCCCGAGCTCTCGTAAGTACCTTACCGTTTCGATCTTACCATTCTTTACTGCAATATGTAATGCAGTAGTACCAACCGTATTTTTAGCATTAATATCTCCCCCCCATTTCCGCTCTACTAACAAACTTAGTATGGAGATCTCACCCTGTATTACTGCAATAAATAATGCAGGTTGATTCTTGCTATCTTCACAATCAACATGTGCCCCTTTCTCCAGTAAGTACCTTGCCATTTCGATATTACCATTCCTTGCTGCAATATGTAATGCATTACTACCACGCGTATTTTTAGCATTAATATCTACTTTCTTAATATTAGCTAAAAGTTTTATCATTTCGATATTACCGTTCTTTACTGCAATATGTAACATGGATGTATCAAAATGTTGACCTATACGCGGGCTAAGGTGTTTTATGATTTCTAGTTGCTCTTGAATAGATGGAACATTATTAGAAATAATAGCATGCGCCCGCTCTAGCTCTTGGGCATTAAATTCTTTCCCAAATTTGCCCTTATCAATTAGTATCCTTAAGGTTTTAGGCATAATGTTACGGATACTATACTCCACATAGTGAAAATCTGGATTGAAGGTAGCCTCCCGTAAGTTTTCTAATTCTCCAGGGTCGGAACACGCGATATCACCAAAATTTGCTTGCTTTTTGTTTAATAAATTTACAGCATCATAGTTAGTAACAAGAGCCGCAGCTCGGGTGACTCCTAGTCTATTGATTGATTCAAAACCTTCTTTCACTGATTTATAAAGCTCTTTATCTTTAGCTAGGTAAAAGATCTGTTGAATATTTAAAACAATACCCGGGGCACCAAAGAAGAATCCTTTACCTGAATTGGAGGGGCCACTAATGCATTCATTAAACGTATCTAGTATCTTTGGATCTACCATACCTATTTCATCTTTTGGTAGTATCTTTTCTTTTAATACCGCACTGTTATTAAGATGTTTTAACCGGTTTTTATCTCCTCCTATTCCTATTAGCATAATTTCATCCCACGTTCTGTACCACTGCTTAACATATGGTTCAGTAATCTCCCTTCTCATTGCAGATCTTTGAGCAACAAGGTTATTATATTCTTGAGAATTTGGTTCGGATTTCTCCAGGTCTTTATAATTACGGGCCAATTTTACTTTGTTTTGATACTCTTTTTCTATTTGTGGCTTAAGCGCTTCTTGATGTTTGACTTGAATTTTTTTGTACTTTAAATTTAGATTTTTTAAAATCCCCTCTAGTTTATTTCGTTCTTCACGAATTTTAATCGCTTCGACATGTTGTAATTTTTGCTCATATAGGGAAATAGTGTTGGTAAATTCTTGTAATTTTTGTTTAGTTTTTTTCCGTTCTACCTTTATGTCTACAAATTCTTGTAACCATTCGTTATATTTCTTATGATCTTCCTCTTTTTGTTGTATACTTTTTGTGTGGGGGTTATCTTCAGAAAGGGTAGATAATATTTTTGCTAATATTTCAGTAGAGGTTTTCTTTTTTAACTCTTCATTTACTAACGTTTGTAATTTTTGCTCATATGCTGGTGATGATCCTTCTTGGCTACTTCTAACTAATTCGTTGATAGGTTCTTGTCTCTTGTCAATATTTTTTAATACCTCTTGAAAATACTGATTACAACCTTCAAGAATCTGTTGTTTCCCCTGTTTTGATGCTTCATTGTAATCCTCACTATATCTGTTACTAATGATCTTTAAACTTCCTACCAACTCTTTTGTCAATAGTGAATCGTTGGTCAATAGATCCTTGGGTAAAGGAATATCAAGCTCTTTTGTCTCGCGGTGAGCCTGGATTGCATTTTGAATATGTTCAATGAACCTCTTAAGTTCAGGATATTGATAGTTCCATTGTTGGGTAATATGATCTATTTCTAAATGTATGGTGTACGTAATCTCATTAATTAGCGATGGTATATCTTCCATTAATCCTTTCCTGTAATGCAAAATTTTTCGGCCCACCTTAACTCAATGATCCAAGTAAGCACCGGGATGGACGAGTAAGTGAAGGGGGGTTCTGTTGCCTCTGTAAAACACGTCTAACTGAATTAAAAATCTTCAGAATTTTGGATATTATGCTGCCATTAATGTTACAATAAAGTACCACTCTTGTCAATTAATCCAGCTAATCTTTCTTTGGCGCCTATTTTATAGGATCATTAGACCTCTTTGCTAAACTCTACTTCTACTTTGCGCTTCCTTAGTCTCCTTCAAATTCCCTACCAGAAGCGAGTTTAGCAAAGAGGTCTATTATTAGTTACTAAACACGAATTGTTGAATAATTTATTATTTCGGTAATTTACGTAACACGGTGATAAAAAATCTCACCTGGAATTTAGATTATTTAAGCTATTGCGGTAACTTTCTACATGTTTATTATGATCATTAATATTAGTAGAAAAATTATGACCTCCTTTAATATTAACCACAAAATATAAAAAATCGGTTGTAGTAGGGGTTACTACAGCTTCTATAGATTTTTCTCCAGGGCAGCAAATAGCGCCGGGAGGCAAATTAAAAACATAATAGGTATTATAGGGGGATTGCAGAGCTAGATCTTCTTTACGCAGCAACCTACCTAGCCTACCTTGTCCAAGGGTCAATGCATATATGGTGGTTGGATCTGCTTGCAATTTCATTTTTTTCTTAAGCCGGTTTAAAAACACTGAGGCAACCAAAGGCTTTTCAATATCTAAATTTGTTTCCTTCTCTACAATTGAGGCTAAGATTAATACATCTAGACGAGTTTTTAAGGGAGAATCTGATGATAATTTTTGCATAGCTTTATCAATTGCGCTAGACATTAACTTTCGCATTTTATTAATAATTTGTTCTTTTTGATCTCCATAGGAGTAGTGGTAGGTGGAAGGCATTAAAAAGCCTTCAGGTATAATTCCTAGAATCTCTCCCATTAAACGTTCTTCATTATTAACTTTTTTTATTATCTCTGATACAGTAATTCCTTCAGGGATAATAAGCTTATGGATGATTGATTTGCCGCTGGCCAAAATCCGTAAAGTTTGGATGGGAGAAATATTTTGCGTAAAAGTATATTCACCACTTTTTAAGGAATGTTTTAAGGAATATATTTTAGCAAACACCAGAAATAAAGAAGGGTATTTGATAACTTTATTGTCCTTTAATATAATCGTAACTTGTTCAATTGATAGTTTAGATTTTATGATAATAGTTCTATTTTCCTTTAAGGGACCAGGAACAAATAAATAAAATATACTAAAATTAATTCCGCTAATTAGCAAAATCAATATTGTTGTTACCAACGAAAATTTTATCCTTAATATTTTTTTTAACAACTTCAATAACCTAATTATTTAAGGCAGTTCGGGTGATCAAAATCTTCGAGATCCTAGATAATGTTTTAAATATTGTCCCGTATAGCTTAAATCACAAGCTGCAATATCAGATGGGGTGCCAGTAGCTATTATTTCCCCTCCTTTATCTCCTCCTTCAGGGCCAACATCTATAATATAATCTGCTGTTTTAATCACGTCTAAATTATGTTCAATTACCAATACAGTATTTCCCATATCAACTAATTTATGCAATACTTTAAGTAATTTATTAATATCATCTATATGTAAGCCGGTGGTAGGTTCATCAAGTATATATAAAGTTTTTCCAGTTGAACGTTTTGACAACTCCTTAGCCAATTTTACTCTTTGAGCTTCACCTCCCGATAAAGTAGTAGCCGACTGCCCAATTTTTATATAACCAAGCCCTACCTCATGCAAGGTCACAAGTTTTTCATAAATTAAAGTAATATTAGAGAAAAAGACCATGGCATCTTCGACGGTCATCATCAGAACATCCGCAATAGATTTATCTTTATATTTGACCTCAAGGGTTTCTCTATTATACCTATCACCATTACATACATCACATTTTACATAGATATCCGGTAAAAAATGCATTTCTATTTTAATTAATCCATCACCTTGGCATAATTCACACCTTCCCCCTTTCACATTAAAGGAAAATCGGCCAACTTTATACCCCCTAGCTTTTGCGGTTGGTAATTCGGCAAACCAATCCCTAATATGCGTAAAAGAACCAGTGTAAGTTGCCGGGTTAGACCTAGGAGTTCTTCCTATTGGAGATTGGTTGATATCAATGACCTTATCAATATATTCCAGGCCGGTAATTGATTTATATTCTCCTGGAAAAATTTTAGCAGATGGCTCCACATATTTTAAAGCAGCTTGATATAAAGTATGAATTATTAAGCTAGATTTCCCACTCCCCGAGACTCCAGTAATAGCCGTAAAACTTCCCAGCGGTATTGTAATATTAACATTTTTTAGGTTATTAGAAACAGCGCCAACTAATTTTATCATCTTATCTGGATGAGCAGCTCTAGTGCTCTGAGGTACCGCAATAAATTGTTTCCCACTTAAATAGCTCCCTGTTATGCTATTTTCCGTATTTTTAATATCTTCAATGGATCCTTGCGCTATTATATGTCCACCGTGGATACCGGCTCCGGGTCCTACATCGATAATATGGTCTGATTCATGCATGGTTTCTTCATCATGTTCTACTACCAGCACGGTATTCCCCAAATCCCGAAGCTTTTTCAAAGTCTCTATTAATCTTGCATTATCTCTCTGATGCAAACCAATTGACGGCTCATCAAGGACATAAAGAACGCCGCTAAGGCCTGAACCGATCTGTGATGCTAAACGAATACGCTGACTTTCCCCTCCAGATAAAGTGCCTGATTCTCTTGCTAAATCAAGATATTCCAGCCCTACATTCATCAGGAATTGTAATCTTGCTTTAATTTCTTTTAGGATACGCTGCGCTATAGTCATCTGCTTCGTAGTTAGCTTATTATCCAATTGACCAAACCATTGCTGGAGCTGCACAATACTCATAGCTGACACTTGGCCTATATGCAGATCAGCAATTTTAATACAAAGAGATTCTTCTTTTAACCTATATCCATGACAGGACATACATTTATGCTCTGATTTGTATTTTAATAATTCTTCTTTTACTAAAGATGAATCAGCCTTACGTTCTCTTTCTTCTAAACTAGGTATGATGCCCGCAAAAGGTTGCTGGATAATTTGCGATTTAGATCCTTCATGATATTGGAATTTAATAATATCTTCACCTGATCCATAGAGTAATATATCCTGCACCTTTTTAGATAAATTTGCAAAAGGTACCTCTAAGGAAAATTCATAATGATTTGCTAAAGCTTTTAAAGTTTCTAAAAATAATTTGGAAGATATCTTGCCCCAAGGAGCTATAGCTCCTTCTTTAATATTAGCTCTCTCATTTGGAATAATTAACTCTTTATCAAAAAATAATTCTTTACCAATACCTTCGCATTTAGGGCAAGCACCAAATGGGCTATTAAATGAGAAAATCCTTGGTTCAATTTCGGTAATCTGAAAACCAGAAATTGGGCAGGAATATTTTTCAGAAAAAATTATTCTCTGTCCTTTAGTAAAATTACTAGCAGTATCTGGAAGATCCACTATTTGAATATACACTATTCCATCTGCTAGCTTAAGCGTTATTTCCAAACTATCTGCTAGCCTATTCCCTAAGTCCTCTTCGAGAGTAATTCTATCAACAATTACTTCAATATTATGTTTCTTATTTTTATCAAATTTAGGAAGATCATCTATTTCACATACTTCACTATTAATGATCAGCCGATTAAAACCTTGCTTTTTTAGCTCAAGAATTTCTCGTCTAAATTCTCCTTTTTGCCCTCTGATAATTGGGGCCAATATGTATAATTTAGTATTTTTAGGCATTTCTTTAATGGCATCTACCATTTCAGAGATAGTCTGATTTTTTATTGGTAAACCAGTAGCAGGAGAATAAGGAACTCCAACTCTAGCATATAATAGCCTTAAATAATCATAAATTTCTGTGATAGTCCCCACCGTAGAACGAGGATTTTTTGAGGTAGTTTTTTGATCAATAGCAATAGCCGGCGATAGACCAGAAACTGATTCAACATCGGGCTTACTTTGCAGATGTAAAAACTGTCTCGCATAAGAAGATAAACTCTCCACGTATCTACGTTGACCTTCTGCATAGATAGTATCAAAGGCTAAGGAAGATTTGCCAGACCCACTCAGACCAGTGATGACTACAAACTTATTCCGAGGAATATCAACATTGATATTTTTTAAATTATGCTCTTTAGCGCCACGAACTTTAATATATTCTTGCATAATGATTTTTTATAAATTATTTGAAGATTTTTAAAAAAACCTGTAGCATTATAGGTTGTTTTAAATTATTATTGCAATAATAATATTCATTAAATGAGCAATAAGCTGTGGCCAGTAGTTTAAACAAAGCAATAATAATAGGAAATTTAGGACGTGATCCGGAAATTAGGCATACCAATGATGGAAAAGAAATAGCAAGTTTTAGCATTGCTACTTCTGAAAGTTGGAAAGATCGCGCTACGGGAGAAAAAAAAGAAAAAACAGAATGGCATAGGGTAGTAGTATTTAACGAAGGTTTAGTATCCGTTATAAAAAATTACGCTAAAAAAGGTACTAAAGTATACCTAGAAGGCAGCATCCATACTAGAAAATGGATTGATAATTCGGGTCAAGAAAAATATACCACAGAAATAATATTACAAAATTTTAACGCCCAATTTATTTTACTAGATTCCAAGGGAAGCGGAAGTCCTGCAGGCGAGAGTTTTGCTGCCAAGCCCTCAGCTGCCACCTTTGACCATAGTGATTTAGATGATGAAATACCTTTTTGAGTTCATTCCTTATTGAAAATATATTAAAATATTTAAGAAGCAAAAAATGCCATTAGATTTAAAAGTAAATAGTTGGGTTGAACTAGATCTTAATTATAGAAAAGAGCTGTTTGACACTCCAGAAAGTATAAGTGAGTTAAGTAAACTTATTTCCGGTCATAACCCAACAATTACTAAACTTTGTTTACGGGATTGTGGTATCGATGATAGAAAAATTAAATTGCTATTGGATCAGCTGGTAGGGAACTCTATTGGTAAGATAGACTTATCAGATAATGATATAGGCCCTGCTGGAGTAGGTCCAATTATTTCTCAACTCGAAAAACTTAGAGAGATTGATATTGATGGCTATAAAATAGGAGCTGAAGGGACAAAGCTACTAACTAAAAAATTCCCGAACCTTGTTTTTGCTAAGGATGATGCCAATGATCTAACTGAAGAGGAATCAGCGATCATGAAAGCCGCATCTTCTGCTCAATACGAGTTTAAGCCTACAGGGGTGGAGATAAATTTTAAAACAATAGAGAAAATATTAAAATTACCTAATATCAAAAAGTTATATTTACAGATTAAGGATCTAAAAATTAGCCATAAAGAAGAATTAAAAGCACTACAAAATAATAATAAAATTATTATCGGCAAAGCTTATGATGTGCCTATTAAAAGCTTTCTTAAAAATTTAGAGGCACATAATGGTCCATATGCATTAGATTACTTGATTAATGCCAAGCAAGCCGGTGTTGTCCCCAATGCTTTAGAATATATATGTAGGAACCACGAAATATATGGGTATTCAGTCGATGATCAAGCTCAAAAAATTTTAACTCAATACCCAGGTGACTATAGCAAGCCTGACCTAGCAAAAATTCTTTATAACTATGGTAATTCTAAAACCCAAAATATGGTTAAGAATATGTTGTCTCCTGACACTATTTCTTTTGTTGATAGGGAAAAACAGCGACGGGCAAATAGTAAACTGCCATCTGCTAGCATAAGTAAATGATAGAGGACATTGCCGATAAATAGTTGATGCCGGAGCATTGTCATTGCGAGAAGGCCATCAAGGCCGAGGAAGCAATCCAGAAAAAACCCGGCAAACAAACCAATTTTTCCTGGATTGCCACGCCGCTTACAGCAGGCTCGCAATGACGTTTACGGCGGCCTTACGCAAAATTTTTGACCCGTCATCATATTTATCGGTAATGCCTAATAGAGCAGTAATAAGTATGAGGCGGCTATGATTAATTATATAACAATTTAGAAACTAAGAATGTTAAATTCCAATATATTATTATTTTTTCTGTTCTCTTTATTATTAACCGCCTGTTCTTCTGGCCTTAAAACTAGAGTGCAAGAAGCAGAAAGAGTAGCATCATTAAATGGTTTTGAAAAAAAATTAGTTAAAGCGGGTGATTTTGTTCTTACCACTTATCAGCGTATTACAGATAAACGTCAGCCTTATGTGTTTTATATAGAAGGGGATGGTAGTATTACTGCCGGGAATTATGCGATTGCCAATAATCCTACTCCTTCTAAAATTATGTTACTTAAGCTGGCAACTTTGGATCCGAGGCCTAACATAGTTTACATGGCTCGTCCTTGCCAATATACCGAGCCAGAATTAAATCCCAAATGCCGAGAAGAATATTGGGTGGATAAAAGATTATCGGAAGAAGTTATTAAATCAATCAATATCGCAGTGGATATTATAAGCGGTGGCAGCTCTGCTAGTCTAATTGGTTTTTCAGGAGGCGGCGGCATCGCTGTATTAGTGGCAGCCCGCAATAAAAACATTCAAGATGTAATTACTATAGCCGGGAATCTAGATATTGTAAGATTTAGCGATTATCATAAAGTATACGCTTTAAAAAAATCGTTAAACCCTATAGAATATGCTAAGAAAATTAATAATATTCCTCAGTTACATCTTTCGGGAGATAAGGATGCAATAGTACCAACTCGCATTACTAATGCTTATGTAGCTTTTAGTTCTTCTGTTTGCGTGGCCTCTAAAGTTTTCCCGGGAATTACCCATACTACAGGGTGGGAACTAATATGGCAAGATGTCTTGAAAATTGACCTTAATTGCAAAGTGAATTCGATTGCTGCGGTTCCCTAGTAGTGTTTTTTAGTAATACCAACACCTTGATTAACAGGACAGTTTAAAAATCGCACTCTGAAGTTGAAAATCGAAATAATTTTAGGTGGATATATACCTATAAACGTCATTGCAACGAGGTTGCTTGCTGCAACCGTACGTACGCAATTCCCGAGAAAAATTATTTAAGTCATCGTTTTTTTGTAGATTTTCTTAGGAATTGCCGCGCTTGCTAACGCTCTATTTACAATGACGTTTGCGGCTATACTTTTTATTTGATTTTTAACTTCAGGGTATGACTTTTAAACTGCCCTGCTTTATTAGCCCTTTAGGAGAATTATATGTTTTTTAAAAATGCTTATGCAGATAGTGATACAATATCACTACAAGAAGAGAAATCCCCACTACAACCAATAGGAGAGTCTTCTCCCTACTCTGCATTGTCCAGTATGATACCTATGGTATTAATTTTTATGGTATTCTATTTTTTCTTAATTAGGCCCCAAGAAAAGCGTCGGAAAGAGAAAGCCAGTCTAATTTTAACTGTTAAAAAAGGGGAGGAAGTTGTAACTAATAGTGGGATTTTTGGGGTAATAACTAAAGTTACCGAAGCTACAGACACAGTAGAACTAGAAATAGCCGAAAATGTCCGTATTAAAATATTAAAATCCTCAATAGTTGATATTACCAGCCGTAATAAACAAGAAGAACTTCCTAAAAGTAAAAAAAGCAAAGGGTAATAAACGGTGCATAATATTTCTAAATGGAAAATATTTCTTTCTATTCTATGTACTCTAATTGCTGTGTTGTATGCATTACCTAATTTTACTACTATAAATTCTAAGTTATTACCAAATCATAAAGTAAGTTTAGGACTGGATCTGAAAGGGGGAGCTCATCTATTATTAGATGTAGATTTTGAGACTTACCTAAGCGAAGTAATGGAAAATATTAGCGATCAATTACGAAAAACTTTACGCGAAAATAAAATAGGCTATAAAAATCTTAAAGTAAAAGGCCCGGCTATCCAGTTTGAGTTACGTAGCATAGAGGATTATAAGATAGTAAAAAAAAGTATTGCTAAAATAGATCCCGAACTTACCATCCATAATGACGAGAGTTCTATCCAACTTAGCTTTAATCATTCGAGCCTCAATAATTTACGGCAAAAAGTAATCTCTCAATCAATTGAAATAATCCGAATGAGGGTAGATAGTACTGGCATCAAAGAACCAAATATCCAACGGCAAGGAGATAATCATATATTACTGCAGGTGCCAGGTGAAGAAAATCCTCAGCATCTTAAAAATATTTTAGGCAAAACTGCCAAATTAACATTTCACTTAGTTAACGAGCCGGCTAATATTTCACAAAATAATGGTAATCTCCCTGGGGATACAATGGTATTTGGAGTCAATGAGGATAAAAGTGAATATCCTTTAATTATTAAGAAAAAAGCTCTTATAACTGGAAATCACTTGACAAATGCTCATGCTACCTTCAATCAAAATTCTCAAGCAGTAGTTAGTTTTTCGTTTAATCACATAGGTAGTAAGTTATTTGCCGAAATAACGAAAAATAATGCTGGAAAAAGGCTAGCTATCGTATTGGATGGTAAGTTATTAAGCGCTCCAGTGATCAATGAACCAATTCTTGGCGGAAGCGGTATAATTTCAGGGAATTTTACTATTGAATCCGCGGGCGAACTAGCATTACTCCTCCGGGCTGGAGCCCTGCCAACACCTTTAAAAATAATAGAGGAGCGAACTATTGGCCCAAATCTTGGAGCAGACTCTATCCAATCTGGCATAAAAGCTGGGATAGTTGGTTTTGCTAGCGTAGTAATATTCATGATCTGGTCATACGGGATTTTAGGAGTTTTTGCTAATTTAGCATTAAGTTTAGCTCTGCTTTATATTTTAGCTGTATTATCGCTTCTGCAAGCTACTTTAACTTTACCAGGAATTGCTGGCATAATATTAACTATTGGGATGGCAGTTGATGCTAATGTACTAATCTATGAGAGGGTAAGAGAAGAAATTACCAAAGGGGCTTCTAATTTATACGCTATAAAAATGGGTTTTGAATCTGCAGCTGCCACTATCCTTGACTCTAATATCACGACATTAATAGTAGCATTTTTATTGTATATATTTGCTAGTGGTGCTATTAAAGGTTTTGCAGTTACTTTAACTATTGGCATAATATCTTCGATGTTTTCTGCTATAACCATCACGAGGTTATTAATTGATATTTGGCTAAAATACAGCAAGCCCAAAACTTTAGGATTATAAGGTATATTGAGTAATTTAAACAAACCAGTTCGCTATAAAAAATAAATATTTTTACAAAACCACTTAGTGTTACCCTATTATTAGTATATATTCATTTTATTAACATTTATTCAGATTGGTACAACCATCTATATAAGGAATGATTTATGAAATCAAAAGTACTATTACCGTTTGCTACCTTAACGAGTATAATAATAGCTGGAGGAGTACCGTACTATAATGCCTATCAATACTCAGTAAAACCATCGCCATTTGAGTTAGCAGCTAAAAAATTAGGTTTAAATAACTACCAGCAGCAAGCTTTGGTTAAGACCTTTAATTATGCTGGCTATTTTGAGAGAGAGCATTTATGGAAGGATACTGTAACGTTTGCTAATCTTACTAATCATGACCCTAAAAAAATATATTCCTCTGTGACCACTACCCTGCAATATTCTCTACAAAAAGGCCTTGATGAACCTGATTCTAAATTAGTAGTAAAAAACTTACTCAAAGACATTGATCTGCCTGCGGAAGATGCAGTAGCTTGGATAGTATTTACCAGCCAAAATGCTTTCGGTCGTAAAGTCGGCGAGGAGAGAGATGTTCTAGCTAACAATGCGGTAACTAATAGACACTCAGAAAAGCTACTGCAAGCTCTTGAAGAATTTGGCCTGGTTAATGAAATACCCCCGAAACTTGAACAATATACTGAAGTATGGATCATGGGAGCGGCGAGTTCTAGGTTGGAAAAA
The DNA here is from genome assembly GCA_019468145.1 of Rickettsia endosymbiont of Bradysia coprophila. Classification (GTDB taxonomy): domain Bacteria; phylum Pseudomonadota; class Alphaproteobacteria; order Rickettsiales; family Rickettsiaceae; genus Tisiphia. The sequence goes on along the minus strand of JAHXDM010000002.1, from coordinate 1,217,979 downwards.
CACATAGAGTATTATAAAAATCTTAAAATAGAAAATGTAGGAGAAATAAAGCTATTAGCTGGAGAAAGGCCATTATCTCCAGAGCTTGATGAGAAAAATTTAATGGTACAATTAGCTAAAGATAATGATATTCCATTCAATCAACAACAACCTTTTATCCAGACACAAGGAAAACTCTATTTTAATTATGAACCACCAAATGGCAGAAAGCTAACTGAAACTTTAATGGCTCAATATTTTAACCATACATTGTTGAGCGGTAAGGCTATTGTCATAGATACTAAATCTGAAAATAACATACGTCCTACTACTGAGAGTACTGCTAGGGATGCTACCAAAGCTTTAAGAGAAAAAATTAATAATGGGGAATATACAGAACAAAAAATTATTTATGTTTTAGCGGTAAGTAATCAACCTCATATAAAACGGCAAGAAGTGATTGTTCAAAGCGAAGTAGATAAACTATTAAATGATAATGGATTAGATACCGAAGGATATAAAATTAATATAGACGGTTGTGGAAGTAAGGCTGATACGAGTAGCAAAAATCTTCGGAATATTATGTCTGAACAAGCAGCTTTAATAGCAGAACAATCTAAGCCTATTCTTGCTCAGCCTAAACATAAAAAAATCCAGGAAAAACTTCTATATCAAAATCGTGAAGAGCCATCTCCTTTACCTCCACTTCCTGAAGAGCAAAAAAAGGGTATAATGACTACAGCGATAGAAACAATACAAGATTTAATACAGCATTATGTTGATCTAAAATTGACTGGTGAGAATTCTGAAGATCTCTCCTTAATGTTCATCTCCGATTTTAAGGGCAGCAATGAAGGCTGATTGCGGGATTTCTACGTTGCCGATATTTCGCATACGTTTTTTACCAGCTTTTTGTTTCTCCAATAATTTACGTTTACGGGTGATATCCCCACCGTAACATTTGGATAATACATCTTTCCGCATCGCTTTAACGGTCTCTCGTGCGATTATTCTGCTACCAATAGCAGCTTGGATAGCAATTTGGAATAATTGACGCGGGATTAGGTTACTAAGGCGTTTGCATAATTCTCGTCCTCTATATTCAGCTCGCACGCGATGTACTATAGTAGATAGAGCATCCACCGGTTCGCTATTAACTAAAATAGTTAGTTTTACTAAGTCCCCCTCGGTGTGACCATCCATTTCCCAATCAAAACTAGCATAACCCTTGGTATAGCTTTTTAGTCTATCATAAAAGTCAAATACAATCTCATTTAATGGCAGTCTATAAACTACCATTGCTCTACCAGCCACATAAGTTAACTCAATTTGCACTCCCCTTTTATCAGTGCATAAAGCCAGTACATTGCCTAAAAATTCGTCAGGAACAAATATTGTGGCTTTTACCCATGGTTCTAATATTGATGCGATATTTTGGACCGCTGGTAAATCCGCTGGATTATGGATTTCTAGTTGACTTTTATCCTGCATATTGATCTTGTATACGACGCTCGGAGCTGTAGTAATCATGTCTAGAGCAAATTCTCTTTCTAATCTTTCTTGAATTATTTCAAGATGTAATAATCCTAAGAACCCACAACGAAAACCAAAACCTAAGGCGGTGGAACTCTCAAGTTCAAATTCAAAACTAGCATCATTAAGTTTTAGTTTTTCTAATGAATCTTTTAAATGTTCAAATTGCGAAGAATCAGAAGGGTATAATCCACAAAACACTACTGGTAAATGTGGTTTAAAGCCTGGCAGTACTTCTAAACACGGTTTTTTTTCGTCGGTTATAGTATCCCCTACCCTGCAGTCAGCCACTTGCTTAATTGAAGCAGTAAAAAATCCTATTTCCCCAGCATGTAAAGCATCTGTGATATGTTTTTTAGGGGTAAAATAGCCGACATTCTCTACATTATAGCTAGAATTAGTAGCTATCATTTTGATACGCATATTTTTACGTAACACACCATCAATAATTCTTACTAAAATTACCACCCCCAAATAAGAATCATACCAGCTATCTACTAATAATGCCTTTAAAATCTCTGTTTGACTATGGCTCGGGGCTGGCAACCTTGTCACAATAGCTTCCAGGGTTTCTTCGATACCTATCCCGCTTTTTGCCGAAATTAATAACGCATCCCTCGCATCTATGCCAATGACATCTTCTATCTGTTGCCTTACTTTATCAGGATCTGCGGCAGGTAAATCAATTTTATTTAATACTGGAATAATTTCATGGTTATTGTCAATTGCTTGATAAACATTCGCTAAAGTTTGAGCTTCAACCCCTTGGCTGCTGTCTACCACTAATAATGACCCTTCACAAGCGGCTAAAGACCTACTAACTTCATAGGCAAAGTCTACATGCCCCGGGGTATCCATAAGATTTAAGTAATATTTATTACCATCTTTTGCGTGATAAATTAATCTAACTGTTTGAGCTTTAATGGTAATGCCCCGTTCTTTTTCTATATCCATCGAATCAAGGACTTGATGACTCATTTCCCTAGCTGCAAGCCCTCCACAATATTCAATCAACCTATCTGCTAGAGTAGATTTACCATGATCTATGTGCGCAATGATTGAAAAATTTCTGATAAACTTTTGATTATTCATTAAATTTTTAGTATAATGTTAAAATGTAAGAGAATTTATTACCCGTTATAGAATCTCCAGGGTAATATACAGTAAAATTTTATTTTAGAGTAGGAAAAATTAATAATGCGTGCAGAAATTGAACATTATGTCAAAAAAATTGAACAGTCATTAGAACTGCTCCGGAGGTCACTTTGATTTTGATAATGCAACTAAAAGACTTGTTGAGCTAGAAAATATCTCAGAAGATCCTGATCTTTGGAATAATCAACAAAAAGCGCAAAATATTCTCAAGGAAAAAAGAATGTTAGAAGTCAGTCTGAAATCCTTTAAGAATCTGCAGTCGAGTCTTAGTGAATGTTTAGAACTTGAAGAATTAGCGCTTATGGAAAACGATCACCATGTTCTAGAACAAAATCAACAAGATTTTAAAAAACTAGCAATTACTGCTGAAAAATTTGAAACGGAGTGTCTGTTTTCAGGGGAATTTGATAGTAATAACTGTTTTGTAGAAATTAATGCTGGAGCAGGAGGAACAGAGAGCCACGACTGGGCGTCCATTATGATGCGGATGTATTTGCGTTTTGCAGAAAGATTAGGCTTTAAGCCAGAAATTATTCATCTTATTAATGGGGAAGAAGCAGGAGTGAAATCTTGTACTATTAAAGTGAATGGTTATCAAGCACATGGTTGGTTCAGGACAGAATCTGGCGTACATCGGTTAGTCAGGATATCACCTTTTAATGCAGCCGGAAAAAGGATGACGAGTTTTGCAAGTAGCTGGGTATATCCAGAAATTGATGATAATATCACAATTGCAATCGATGAGAAAGATCTCAGGATTGATACTTATAGGTCATCTGGAGCGGGGGGACAACACGTTAATACTACCGATTCAGCTGTAAGAATTACCCATTTACCTACTAATATAGTAACACAATGCCAAAGCGATAGATCACAGCATAAAAATAAAGCTCAAGCTATGAAAATGCTAAAAGCCAGGCTCTATGAACACGAGTTAAAGAAACGTAATGAAGATATTAATGAACAAAATGCTTCTAAAACTGACAATGGGTGGGGACATCAGATTAGATCTTATGTATTGCAGCCCTATCAAATGGTAAAAGATTTGCGTACTAACTACGAAACTTCTGACACGAAAGGCATACTTGACGGAGATTTAGAAAAATTCGTTTCTGCTAGCCTTTCTATGAATGTCGGGGATACGCCGATTAAATAACCTAGGGGAACTGCTCTATACCCTTCTTCCGATGATTTTGCTGCCTTGCGCAGAGCGAAGCCTATAGGTAATAGGCGAGCATTGAGCAACGACGCCCCGCAAATTCATATCAGAGTTTTTTTTTTAATACTTGCTTATAATTGTTAATGGGTATGGTCATGCTGGTGGGTATACAAGCCAATTGCTGATAAAGTTTTTAAAAATTCTTGATTTTGTGTGAGATCATTTGGTTTACCACTACAACATATATGCCCATTTAGGCAAATAACTTGATCCGAATTTTTTATTACGGTAAATAAATCATGAGAAATCATAAAGATTGTTATATCTAAGGACTTTTTTATTTGATTGATTATTTGATAAAACTCCTGTTGACTAGTCACATCTAGCGATTGGGTTGGCTCATCTAAAATAATCAGATCGGGTTTATTTAATAAAGTAGCAGCTAAAATTAACTTTTGAAATTGTCCTCCTGACAGTTCAGAAATATCCTGATTTTTGTAATTATCCAATTTAACAAAATCAAATAGCTCCTGCCATGTGTTTTTTGAATAGTTAGTGGAATTAGTAGTTAGAGAAGATAAAAATTTTTCGGCGGTAATGGGGAAATTTGCAGAAAAATCTAGTTTTGGGGCTAATTTTTGAGGTACATAACCTATTTTTAAGTTTGAAGGGATAGTTATAGTTCCTGTCGATGGGCTCTCTAATCCTAACATTAATCTGGCTATTGTAGTTTTACCTGCACCATTGGGGCCAATTAAAGTTGTAACCTCTCCCTTTTTAACCGTAAAACTAACATTAGTAATAGGAGTCTTTACGCCAAAATGTTTAGATACATTACTAAATTTTATTAATACAGAATCTTCGGAATGCGATATAGTCATTAGACCTCTTACATAATTCATTTTAACTACAGGATGAAGAAGATGCTCTTATCCCGAACCTTGCATATATTAAACTATATACCCCTTTGATATGAATTTGCGTGCGTTGTTACTCAATGCTCGCCTATTATCTATAAGGCTCCGCTCCATCACGCAAGGCAGCAAAATCATCGGCAGAGGGGTATATGATTACAATAATTCTTTCTCTTTAATTTTTATCAATAATCTTTCTTCTTTTTGTTTATCTTTGAAGCGAGTTAAAAAGTCATTTGTGATATATATAAGGCTCATATTAAAGCTATTACTCGGCGCGTCTAGGATGATAGTGCAGTCATTGTCTATAAATTGAATTTCCTTATTACTAAGATTGGGTAAATATTTATTGATGGGCTTATATTTTTCTACAAGTAATTCATAAAATTCTCCAAATTTATTATTACTAAGGGTAAGAATTATAGCTTGGATAATATAATTATCATTGGATATTACTAATAGTTCACGAATGCCTTCTAATTTAATATCCTTAATATCAATATAATAATTATACCCTGCCCAATAATTTTTTTCTTTTTTGGTAATTTTATATATTTTTTCTACATCTAATATAGTTGCTTTATTTAATTCCAACCCTAAAGGAGAGGGATTTGCCCAAACATTCAGGTTGGTAATTATTAGTAATAAAAATAGCCATCTTTTCATAAAAATTCCTATACCATATATTATGTTTTAACGTAATAGTATATTATTTTCAATGGTTTTTCAACTATTTTTATTAAAAAAATTAAATAAACTTATTATTAATTCTATCTATAGTTACAATAGTGAGATAATTAATTGATTTTAGCCACCCTGCTGGCATGCCTTCCTCCTTCAAATTTAGTTATTAAAAACTTATCGACCATTTGGTAAACTATTTGTTCGTCAGGTACCTTGGCTCCAAGCACTAATATATTTGCATCATTATGTGCTCTTGCCCTTTCTGCCATAAATAAATCAAAACATAAAGCAGCTCTTATTTCGGATATACGATTTGCAGCAATTGACATACCTATCCCTGTTCCACAAATTAAGATCCCCAAAGGAGCTATTTTTTCGAGGATTCCATCTACTACTTTTTTTGAGTAATCTGGATAATCAACTACTACCTGACTGTTAGTACCATAATCAAGGATAGAAATATTTTTACTCAATAAATAGCCCAGAATCTTACTTTTCAGAAGAAAACCAGTGTGGTCACTTGCTATTAATAGATCATAGGTTTTCATAATTATTGTTTTACTTAAAAATTTAAAAATAATTGTACATTAAAGTTAGTTTATTGCATAATAAAATCGCAAAAATTTAAGCACATATTTGGGGAAGTTTATGAAAATTAATCTGATTTTTTTAGGTATTAGTATTTTTATAGTAATTGGCTGCGTTTCACAACCGCCTGCTCCTATTGAATATAATTATGACAAGAATTATACTAAAGATGCTACAATCTCTAAAAATGGCAAAGCCTTAGGATATGAGGAAGATGAAATAGTAAGTAAGGCAATTACCGAAAAAGATCTTAATCTTCCTAGTGGTGTTTTAGATCCTAACATCCCAGAATCATCCATTGAAGATGAGGAGACCATAATAGTACCGCAAATACGGCATCCGAGCGGCTTAATTAAGGATCACGAGCCAACAAACAAACTAGATTCTAGTATTAGTACTTCTGGAGCTGATATAAGTGAGTTAAACAGCCTCCTGGCTGTTTCTAATCTGACTAATCCCTCAGCTCCCCAACAAACAAAGATTAACAAGGAGTTGTTACCCACAAAAACGACTTCTCAACCTAATTTAGAAAATACTGAGAATCTAACACCAGAGAAAATACCACCTAATACCCCTCCTCTGATTACTGATCCTAAATTTATCAAGCCGGTGGAAGGCAAAATTATTATTAAATTTGGGGATCCTATTCCGGGCGGCAGAAGCAAGGGGATTAATATTATGGCAAAGGAAGGAAGTAATGTTTATGCGGTAGCAGCTGGCATAGTAGTATTTGCCGGGAATAATAGCAAGTTTGGCAATTTATTAATAATAAAATTAGAAGGAGAAGAATTATATGTAGCATATGCTCATTTAACTAACCTGAGTCTTGCGAAAGATGCCATAGTGGCCCAAGGAGATATCATAGGCTATGTGGGCCATACTGGGAATGTGGAAACCCCGCAGCTTTATTTTGCTATTAACGAAGGTAAGGTAACTGTTGATCCTCTTAAATATATTAAATTTCCTACATAAAATGCTCAAATAGAGCGCTATAGTAAATTAAGATGAATTAGGGACACTGGAAGAGGCGCGAAGCCTAGAACTACTAGGTAAGCAACGAATCGATTCCTTCCCTATCTCAAGTTAATTGACTATAGCTTTCTGGAAAATCTTGGGTGTTTCAGCATTTGATGTGATGTTTTACTATCGTTGCATTACTTTGAAGAAACCATAATTATTTTATGGTTATGGAGAATATTCTTTTTCTAATAACATAAGATAAGGTTCAAAACGATAAAGCTTATTACGTTTATGAATAATATTTTCAGAAACAATATTATGGCTTCTAAATTCATTTAATATATTTTGTATTGTATTATAAGCTTTGTTAAGTTTTTGACTCATTGCTGCAATGCCTGTAATTGGCTGACTAAACAGAAATTCAAGCATAGTAATTGCTGTTTCTCTCATTTTAGCAAAACTCACATCTGTTTGTATGAGTTTTTTAAGTTTTAGTTCTAATTTTTCTATAGCATCAGCACGGGTATGAGCATCTATTGCACTATCTCTTATTGCTTTTAGATAATATACCACCCAACTTTCAAAATCACCATCTGTTCGAACTTGATCAAGTTTTTGATAATATTCAAAATGGTGTCTCTTAAAAGGGTACAGCTATTGAATAATGTTAACTAAGATATCAAGATGTCGCTTAAGGCATTTTGGTTAATCATGTTCCAAAATTGATTCCACCTTCCTTTTGTTTGAACAAGAGATCTAATGGAAATAACTATTTTGGCACCTTGAGTTCGCCACTGCATTGCTGATTTACATAATCTTTGCTTGATCAGCGTCTTGCAAGCCGCTTCCGTCACACCAGAACCTATAGGAAAATTTTGTGCTGTGTAATTACTATAATTCATACGTTCTAATTGATTAGTAAAATAGCTCACCGCTTTACTCAAATTGTCCTTTATTGCTGGTGATATTTTTTTATTTCCTTCATTTTTTTTCACTTGTTCCTTCATCGTGTCTAAAAGCTCTGCAGCCGCATTGTTTTCATGCTTTAATTTATGACAAGCATTACTCAACCATTCCTTTCTTCTCCCTTCATCACTAAAAAATGAATATGAACTTTTTGCTAAATATTCGCTAGCATGATAAAAATCTAGAATATGATATTGTGTATTCAGTTCTAAAAATTTCCAATTATTACTTGCGCCATCAGCAATGCCAATATAATTTGCTGCAGGATATTTTTGTTTGATTTTATTAACCTCTCCTTGTAAACGAGCTATAAATAACCCTTTACCATATTCAGGAGACGCTCCAATATATATTGTATGCAATCTTTCGCTTTGCGCATCGTACAAAGAGATATTACCTGTCATAGCTTCACGATAACCTTGTTCTTTCATTAAAATACATGTGCCATCTAAACTAATACCTATACTGGTAACCGGTTCTACAATCTTGGGAATAGCATATTCCCAATCTTCTTCTGTCGCTAAAGCTATAGATCCTATATAATCAGCAACCTTTTGGATATATCCTCTCGAACAACTCCTAGAATGATTCTCTGCAAAATCTTCACTGACATCTTTCGCACTTAAAGATGCATATTTATACGAAATCATTTTGGCAAATTTTGGTGTAGAATGAATAATTATACGCCCTTTCTCATCAACTGGACAAAACGTCTTGCCTCCTTTCGAGCTCTGATATACATGTCGCATTATCTCAACAGTACCATAGGGTGTCTCATACTCTTTTTTCACTTTGCCCTTTGAAGACATTCTGACACTACCAATATTAATTATCGCACCAGTTGCATCAAACTTACTTAGGGCTTCTTTAGTTGCAATGCACCCAACCTCATTTACTCCTTTCTGTATCGCATCTTCCATTTCAAGCATAGAGCCATCCAATTTTAATGTAATTTGTATTGTGATTTCTTCTCCGTTCCGTGTTATTATTTCTGCCATAGCTTAATTCCAATTATTTACTAAAATCTCACCATAGCATAATTTAAAACATTATTCAATAGCTGTACCCTCTTAAAATAATAAGAGGGATAAATAATAGGTAGTTTTAAAAGACCATCATTTATTAACATTAAAACAATCAGTAATCTACCAATACGACCGTTACCATCTAAAAATGGATGGATTGTTTCAAATTGAACATGCGCAAGCCCTGCTTTAATTAAAGATGGTGTATCAGAAGGCTCCTTGATATATTTTTCTAAATCATTTATTAGGTTTGGAACTTCTTGGGCAAGTGGAGGTACAAGGTTGCCAACTCGTACTGATTGTTTGCGGAAATTCCCTGGATTGGCTTTATCACCTTCCCCGGCGTTTAGAAGAGTTTCATGTGCTTTGAGAATAACACGCGTAACAATAGGTAATCCTTCGGTGAGCATATTCAAAGAAGTATCTAGAGCATTAGTGTAATTAAGAACTAGCTGGGTGTTTTTACTAGGTTTAGAATCACCAAGAGAATAAGTAAATATATCTATCAGAGATGTATGTATACCTTCTATAGCTGAGGACAAAAGAGCTTCCTTCATGACATAAGCTCTTATGAAACGTTTAGGATCTGGTAATCTTTGGCTCATTTCATTTAATTGCCCTAAAGCAAAACTTGCTTCTCCATAAAGTGATAGCATTTTAGCATTCACCTCTAATGGGGGGTTCATTAGTGGAAGAGGATGAGGTATAAAATAACTCAAATCACCAATTTTTCTGTAAATGCCTGTTTCACGCATAAGTATAATCTTATTTTCATTTTAACATGTAATACTGAAATAAGCATATAATACAAGTTAATAGTTTTCAATAATTATTGTTATACAGAAATTTATATACTCCTCTTCAGATAATTTTGCTGCCTTGCATGAGGGGAGAACTGAGTCAAAATCTAGGAGAACATTGAGAACAACGCATGCAAATTCATATCGTAGTATAAGATCCGTGTTTTAATTCTCTCTCTCTTAAGTAACCTCTATTTCACATAAGGATTTTCTGTTTTAACATAAATAAATCTTATAGGCACTCCTGGTAGGTCAAAGGCCTCCCGCAATTGGTTAACAAGATATCTAGTGTAGCTATCGCTAATTTTCTCCGGGTTATTGGAGAATAATTTAAAAGTTGGTGGCCTAATTTTAGTTTGAGTCATATATTTAATCCTAACACGCCGCCCACCTTTTTGCAAAGGTAAAGGATGGTCTTCAGTTACAAAGCTTAACCAATCATTTAATTTACTAGTAGCAATTTTTTTATTCCATAAAGCATAAATTTTGATAGCCGCCTCTAATACCATATCAATATTTTTCTTCTTCAAAGCAGACATATAGACTATTGGTATGTTTTTAACTTGGGGAAGGCAAGTCTCTACCTTATAGAGAAATTCTTCTTTAAGTTTCTCTTTGTTCTTATCTTCAATTAAATCCCATTTATTCACCCCAATAATTAGGCTTCTGCCCTGCTCTATCACATAAGTGGCAATATTCAGATCTTGCTGCTCTAAAAAAGAGCGAGCATCCACTATTAAAATTACCGTATTAGCAAAATTGATACTATTAATAGTGTCAGAAGTTGATAGTTTTTCTAATGATTCGTTCACCACCGCCTTTTTTCTTAAACCTGCGGTATCTATTAACTTGATTTTATTACCATTATATAACCACTCAATTTCGATAGATTCTCTAGTAATGCCAGCTTCAGGGCCCGTTAATAATCTCTGCTGGTTAATAAGCGCATTAATAAAAGTAGATTTACCCGCATTGGGCCTACCTGCGATTACTATTTGGAGGTAATCATCCTTTATTGGATCAGTTATGAGACTTCCTGGATAAGTCGATCTAGCTGGTGATTTTGTCGTCAAAACGTGGCCTGACGCTCCCTCACCTAGTCTCATGTACGCGCCGGTAGCAGGCTTCGTTTTTATTGAAAATCCCGAAGGCTTTTTCGACTTCTGCAGGAAGTCTAATGGCGGCAGCAATTCTTCCAATACTAATTTTTCCGTTATGGCATCGTATAAATCAGCCATACCTATCCCATGCTCGGCAGAGATGGGCACCAAACTATCAAAACCTAATCTATAATATTCTTGAGCAAAATCAAACCTCCCATCGCATTTATTAATGATAAGAATAGATTTCTTATCATGTTTCCTAATAAAATTAGCAAAAAATTTATCCTCAGGCAATACTCCAACCTTACCATCTACAATAAGGCAAAGCAAATCTGCTTCCTTAATTGCCTCAACAGTTTGTTGCATCATGCGGTTTTCTAATTTACCTTCTTCTGCCTCCTCTAGCCCTGGGGTATCGATTATAATAAATTCATCTGACCCCAGGCCCGCTTCTGCATATTTCCGATCCCGCGTTACCCCGGGCCGGTCATGAGTAATTGCTTTTTTTTTAAAAGCTAGGCGATTAAAAAGAGTAGATTTACCAACATTTGGCCTACCAACTAAAGCAATAATTTTTTTCTTCATCTATATATTATCATAAATATTTACCACCACTAATACTAATTTATCATAATTTTATATAATTTTTAATCGATAAAATTCAAGGTTAATTAGCCCCTTCTCTTCACCCTTCCTTCTGGCGACTGAGGAGATTTGGAAGCACGAACTAGCTGAGCATGATTTCCTTGCTGTAAATTATTTTGGTCTCCCTGCCGCTCTAACTTTTTTACCTAACATTTACGTTCTTTATCTTTGAATTGTGCCCCTGGAGCTTGTAACCTGTTTTGGAGAATGCCTTAAAGCATTCCGATTTTCAGGCTGCAACCTTCCTGCACTTATTCTTTCAGCCGTTGATTTCAGTAATACATCACCTACTTCTTCCCCAACTGCTTGCAATTCTTTATTACTACTTTGACTTAATTTATCCAAGATAAATACAACCTTGCCGATATCATCTCTAAATTGGGAAAATTTGACTTTTTCAAGGCAAACATGATCAAGTTCTCTTCCTATTTTAGATACCCTATCCCATAATTCCCCGGGAGCATTATCTAAAAAATCATTAACATATGAAGTATAAGAACTATTCTTACTACTATTATCACTTACATACTCAAATGATAAAGCTTTGCTTTCTTTATCAATCAATTGAGCAATTTGTCCTGGAGTTTGTTTTGTATTCATACAGAATTTATATAATTGGCTTCTTTTACCAAACTTAAATTCTTCTCCATATTTCTGATCACGTATTTGGGTAAGGGTATTAGGTATACGTTGAAATTCCTTTATAGTCTCATTACTAAGCTCGTCATGTATTACTTGCTTGCAAGTTAATAACTGATTAGTCAATTGGTCCTTAGACTTCTCGTCTGATGCACCTAACCACATATACAGCCAGCCCTTTCTTTCATCACCTAACAACAGTCCTAGTGGACTAATTCCTTCATTATTTTGTAGAGATATATCAGCATCGTGCTCTATTAATATTTTTCCTATTTCCATACTATTAGATTTTATTGCAATATGGAGAGGTGAACACTGGTTGTTGTCAAGAGAATCTACGTTAGCCCCTCCTTCAAGCAATAGCTTTACTGCAGCCTTATTATTTGCGCGAGCTGCTATATGTAATAGAGTAGTGCTGTTTTCATCGGGAATATTTACATCTATTCTTTCAAGAATTTGCTTGCCATGAATTGTGGGATTCTGTAGGTATGGTAAGTGAATCAATAGTCGAGCCATTCGCTGATTAAATTTAGTACCTGATTCTATTTTCTCTATTGCTTCTTGAATAGCTGGATCATTTTTAGTTGAGATGGCATATAACAACTCTTGCTCTGGTTTGGTAAAATCTCCATCAAGCTTATTCTCATCCATCATCCTCTTGAACGTTATATTTAAACCTTCTACAACGAGATAATCAGAAAACTTCCAATTCTCTTGTAAAGTAGCCTTACTTAATTTTCTTATTTCTTGTGGATCAGTATACTCTAAATCAGACAAAGTTACTTGCCCTGATTTAAGTAACCCTAAGATATTAGGATAAATAATATCCATAATTTTGGCATCACCTATCCTACTTAATTGATGAAAACCTTGACCCGTAGCATCAAGACTCCTAGTAAAAGCAAATAACTGACTTATATTATTATATAGGGGAGTACTATTTATGGATCTACTAGATGCTGCCTCAAGAAGTCTGTTCCTAAGTGTTTCACATATTTGATAATCTAAGATATCGGCTTCTTTTTTCGATTGTAATAGTTCGTACCGCACTAAGAAACCGCTATCTTTCTTCTGAACAAGGTGCTTTTTTCCTTGCTCTATTTGCATTGTTCTTCCTTTATCTATAGCAGCTTGTTGTCTTTCATTGAATTGCTCAATATAATTGTTAATGAGCTGATCTCTTTCTTGAAGTAATTCCTGGTATTTTGCCGAATTTTTATCTTTTGCCTCTGACAGAAGCTGATAATTATTAAATAATTTTACCTCATATTCATAATTTTCTTCGTGCTCTTCTTCCCACTGTTTTTTTTCAGTAATATTCTCCATAAATCTATGTTGCTGCTCTGAGTTTAACCCAGTAAAATCTTGCTTAATCAAGCTCTGCACGGCTTGTTTATACTCATTACTCTGGGTGTCAAGATTACTGAATTTCATTTTTATAGATTTTTGTTTCTCTTTAATACTATCTATTTGTTGATCAAAGTAATTAATACAAAGTTGTTTAAACTTTTCTTTATCCTCTTTTAGTTTGTTACTATTCTTAAAATATGAAGGCGGAGCCTTCAAAAAAAAGTTATATGACTCATTAATCTCCTGCAAGCTATCCTTGAGAATATTTTGGATATTTTGAGCCCGTGCTTGGATATTTTGGAGAAAATTGTCCTTTAAAAAAATATCTAGGGTTTTTTCTAATTTTTTTGAGTCCTGTCCCTCCTTTATTATTTCTTTCATGCTTAACATTATACTAAGTAATTCAGGATACTGATACTTCAAGTTATCATTAAAAATACCTTCATCTAGTGCTGCTTTAAAAAAAACCTTCCAGTCTGTGAATGCTTGTTCTTCCATTTGCTTTTGAGCATTTTCCTTTACCATACATAAACTCCTATTTCTATTGGCAATTAAAAATTCTTTTCTTAAAAATAACCCTCTATTTCACATAAGTGATTTGTCATTTTAACATAATACTAATCTATCATAATTTTATATAATTTTTAATCGATAAAATTCAAGGTTAATTAGCCCCTTCTCTTCACCCTTCCTCCTGGCAACTGAGGAGATTTGGAAGCACGAACTCGCTGAACATGATTTCCTTGCTGTAAATTATTTTGGTCTCCCTGCCGCTCTACTACCCCAGGTGATTTATTAACTTCCTTTCGCAACTCTACTGAATCTGATAATTGGGAGGATGACCCACGTCTCAAATCTTCAACTGCATTTGATGCAAAGGTAGGTTGATAACTAGAATTTTCGTTAAATTCCTTATCAACGGATTTTAGCAGATGGGTATTATCCTTACTTAAATTCACATTTAAAGAGTCTATACTTCTACTCCTTGTTATTTTGTTAGGGTTTATATCTTGGAAGAAAAGATCATTAACAGATTGCACGCTGTTCTTACGCGGCAGGTGAGTGCTTTCTGGAAAAAGTTCTGTAGTAGCTTCCACGCCTTTTGCCAAAGAGCTTTGCTTCACAACTTTGGGTTTATTATAAAAAGGATTGATGACATTCAAAAAACTTTCCCCATACTCTTTAATCCTATTAGGAGGCCTTTCTTCTTGGAGATGATTTGCCAAGATATCGGGAATATTTTCGGGGTTTTTTCTAATTTTCTCTATTTCTGCAAGAACCATAGCTCTTTTATCTTGCGAATCGGCTTTCTGGTACTTTTTATCATTGATTAATTTAATAGAGGCTGCGTTATATTCTGTAAGTTTTTCTTTAAAGAGAGTGTCATCCTTAATTAATTGCAAATAATCCTTATCTCTTATTAATTCAATAGCGGCATTAATCTCAACTTGCTGTTTTTTTACTCGCAGCTCCAATTCCTCCACAGTAGTATAGCTAGGCCCTCTATAATCATTAATTTGTTCAAGACAAAATTTAGTCTTATCAGCTGATTTTTTAGCAGTATAGAAAGAATAGCCAAATTTAATAGTGGTTATTATACCATTAACTAGGGCTCTAACCAATGGAATAACTCCAATAATAGCACTCATTATGGTGACTACTGTATCGATTACCTTTACAATGCCATCCAACAAGACCATACCCACATTTTTGCCGAATTCAAATTTATACCTTACAGGACGGGAGGGAGCAGCATTTTTAGAAGCCGAATCTTCAACTGATAAACTCTCCTGTAAAGCTGGGCTTATTTCTCGCAAATATTGCTTTTTATGCTCATTATTCTGCCACTCAGCCACTAAAGAGGCATGCTTTGTGAGCCTCTTATCTCTTTTTAACTTAATAGTATCCATGAGTGTAGTGATGCCTACTACCACTATACTTAAGATCGCCCCTCCTAATATAATAGGAACAAGAGCCGGAGCGAGGGGCGGGATAATTCCTGCTATGGTTAAGGAAGCAACAGTTATAGTCAAAAGACGCCCAATCGGACTACTAAATAAGAATTTAAGGGCTCCTTTAACTATTTTTCCTACGTAGGTACTGGCTACCCAACTTATCAAGGGTTTAATTTTGCTATATATTTTTGAAAAAAACTGACCTATTTTAGATTTAAGCTTGTTTTTTTTCATTTTCTTCTTCTATAAACTCATCTAAACTTTTAGTTGATTTTGATATGTAAAAATCATCTGTACTGTTTTGCCTGCGAGCAGCTGGTGGTAGAGTTGAAGTAGTGTTTTTATTTCCCATAATTTGCATTACTAACTAAAATAATCTATTATTCCTTAAGCTATTATAGGGAATATGGGACATTAAGTCTACCAATAATCTTACTTACGCCAACCAGGGCAAGTTTATAAGCCACACCCTGAAGTTGAAAATCAAATAAAAGTATAACCGCAAACGTCATTGTAAGTAGAACGTTAAGGTTAAAGAGACGAAAGATGCAAGTTGCTAAAATATTATTACCGTTAGCTAACCTTTTTCCATTAGATTATTATATTCCTTCGGATCTTAACTTAGCGGTAGGAGATTTAGTAGTGGTACCTTTCCGCAATAAGGAGTTAATGGCTATCGTATGGGAGCTAGACGTTAAACTTCCTGACTTTGCCAATAAAATTAAATATATTAAACAAAAAATTCCTCTGGAATTTCGCTTAAACCAAGAAATATTACAATTAATTATATGGGCAGCTAATTATTATATGACACAGCTTGGCTCTATTGCCAAGCTAGTGTTACCTGTGGATATTTCGGAAGGGCCAATAAAAATAAAGCAGCAAGAATTAAAATTGAATTTTTCGCTGCCTCCCCTATCCTTAAGCCAACAACAGGCCTTTTCTTTAATAACTACCACCAATAAACCAACCATTATTAAAGGAGTCACTGGTTCTGGGAAAACCGAAGTTTATTTTCATTTAATAGCAAACTATTTACAGCAAGGGAAACAAATCTTGCTTATGCTCCCCGAAATTGCTTTAAGTCAGCAAATCATAAACAGATTTATAGCCCGCTTTGATTTTCAACCAATAATATGGAATTCTTCTGTAACTAAAGCTCAGAAAAAGATGATCCTGCGCGGTATCCTAACAAAGGAAGTAAGAGTAATCATTGGTGCTAGAAGTAGCTTATTCTTGCCCTACCCTGATCTTGGGTTAGTGATTATTGATGAGGAACATGACAGCTCCTATAAACAAGATGATGGCATATTATATAATGCTCGGGATTGTGCGGTACTCCGCAGCACTTTAACTGCAGCAGAAAATTGGACAAATATCAAAGTAATTTTATGTTCTGCCACCCCTTCTATTGAAACAATCTATAATGCTAATAAAGGGAAATATCAATTAATTGAATTATCCAATCGTTACCTGGAAGCCACTTTACCTGAAATCCAGATAATAGATATGAAAAAGCAAAAATTAGCTAAGAACTCCTATTTATCCAAAGAATTAATAACGGCGATTAATAAAAATTTGCTAAATAAAGAACAGATATTATTATTCCTGAATCGTCGGGGTTATTCACCTTTGACGTTATGTAAACTTTGTGGTTATCGTTTTACTTGTAAATTCTGCTCAGCATGGCTAGTAATGCATAAATTTGCTAAAAAGCTAGAATGTCATCATTGTGGTTATCAAAGCAGGATTCACGTTTCTTGCCCTGAATGCCAGGAAGAAGATTCATTAACGCTTTGTGGGCCAGGAATTGAAAGAATAGAGGAAGAAGTCAGATCTTTATTTCCTGAAAAAGAAATTGCCGTCATTAGTAAAGATTATACTACAAAACCAGAAAAAATTCGGGAATTATTGCATAAAATGGAAAATTCCCAAATAGATATCTTGATTGGAACGCAGATGGTTACTAAAGGCTATCATTTTCCCAACCTTACTTTAGTAGGAATTATTGATGCTGATTTAGGGAATGTTAATAATGGAGATCTTTCTTCAACTGAACGTAATTATCAACTATTGCACCAGGTTGGAGGCAGGGCTGGACGAGAAGATAAGCAAGGGATAGTATTATTGCAAACCTACTATCCAGATAATATAATATTTAATTACATTCAAAATATAAAAAATGGGGATAGTCAATTTTTTCAATATGAACTGGACACTCGAAAAGCTCAAAATATGCCCCCTTTCACCAAGATGGCTTCGATTATTTTGTCAGGTAAAGATGAACATAAAGTCCTAGAGTTAGCTAAAAAACTCGTCTCCATTGCTCCTAAAAGCAGCGCGCGCATCCTTGGCCCTTCTAGTGCATCAATGGCTAAATTAGCAGGAAAATTTCGCTACCGGATATTGGTGATAGTAGAGAAGCAATTTAATCTGCAAAAATTATTGCAAATATGGTTATTGTCAATTAAAATCCCTTCTTATTGTCACTTAAAAATTGATATAGATCCTAAGAATTTTTATTAACGCTTAAGGACAATCTATTTAATTCTCATTATCTACTAAACTATTAGCAAATAAAACCGGATCAAACGGTTTTAGAGAATCTATTTTTTCTCCTATTCCTATAAAATGTATGGGTAAGGTAAATTTTTGCACAGCACCTACTACTACTCCAGCTTTGGCAGTCCCATCCAATTTAGTAATGATTAAGCCAGTTATATCAGCCACCGCTTTAAATTGCTCTATTTGATTATAGACATTTTGGCCAGTAGTCGCATCAATGACTAAAATACTATGATGAGGAGCAGTAGGGTCAATTTTTTTAATTACTCGGATAATTTTACCAAGTTCATCCATCAGATTTTTTTGGTTATGTAACCTACCTGCAGTATCCACAAATAATATATCAATGTGATTAGTTAGAGCCGATTGCATGCTAAGATAAGCAACGCTTGCTGGATCCGCGGCTTCTGCGCCGGTAATAAACATCGCCCCGCTTTTCGTTGCCCAGCTAGATAATTGACTAACTGCCGCAGCTCTAAATGTATCGCAAGCAGCGATAGCTACTTTTTTCCCTTGGCTAGAATAAAAAGTAGCAAGCTTGCCAATAGTGGTGGTTTTGCCCGAACCATTGACACCACACACCAGAATTACATTCAATTTTTGCTCTGCTAGTTCTAATGATTCATTGGTCTTGGTAAGAACTGCAACAATAAACTCTGCTAGTTTAGTTTTAACTATCGCAGGAGTGATCTCGCTAAATTTGAGAGATCTTAAGTTATTCACTAGATCTGCAGCTACAGTAGGGGTAATATCAGAAGTAATTAATAACTCTTCTAATTCATTTAAAGTTTGCTCATCAAGTTTTTTGTGGTAAAATATTTTATCAATGCCCGAGGCTATTTTGCTTGAACTATTAACGAGAGCTTGTTTTAATTTACCAAATATAGAAGTCTCCAATTTAAAAGTCATATTATCTGTGCTGCCCTTTTGAGTCTGTCATTAATTGCAACGCCAACACCAACTTGTGGGATTCTAGCTACGGCAATGGTCGATATTTTTTTGTGCCCGGCGTAAGTGTCTAGTAATCGTAAGTTGAAATACAGATTGGCGGCTGCTTCAATTAAATCGCCTCGCCTGCTTAAATTCCTCGAAAAATTACTACTGAGTTTACTATCCGCAAAGTTTAGACCAATTTCATCCAATTGTAAGTCACTGGCGTTTATTCTTAAATTAACTTGGGGAGCATAATGTTTAAGCATCATACCAGGCGCTTTAATCTGCTTACCCGTTGCTAAGGTATTAATTTTTTGCAAAACTGCTTCTTCTAATGCTTCTTTAGTGATGAATCCTTCTCTTAAAATAGTTAAATTAGGCGAAGCAGTATCTATTATAGTAGATTCAAGCCCATACTGAGATTTATTTAAGGAATCTTGTAAAATAAAAACTTCTGGTTCATTTAAAAAATGTTGCCGGGCATGCTCTGCCGTAGTAGCACTGATATAGCCTGAAGGATTAGCACTGGGGGCTGCTATTGCTCCTTGAGAATTTTTGATTAATTCTCGCGCAATATAAGATGATGGGCTACGCAGCGCAATTGTTGTAAGCCCTGCTAATACTGACCTAGCTATTTTCGCATTATTTTTTATGGGTACTACAATTGATAAAGGTCCGGGCCAAAACATATTAGCTAACTTGATAGCTTCTTCATTAAATTCTCCGATAGTTTTAGCTTGTTCGAGATTTAAAACATGGACAATAAGAGGGTTATTACTAGGGCGCCCTTTTAACTTAAAAATCTTTTGACAAGCATCTTCATTACTAGCATCAGCCCCAAGGCCGTAAACAGTTTCGGTGGGAAAGGCTACTATATTTCCGGATTTAATAAACTCCACGGCCTTGTTTAATGATTTTAGGTTAATGGTTTCTACTTTGTGGGCAGTTCTGACTTTATTATATTTAATTACATTCATAAAATATTGAAATTTGCGAGTTTATTAAATAATTGGGTAACCATCTGGAGTAGTAACAAACGATTAGCAGCAATTTTAGAGTCAGGATCTTTTACTAAGAGATTGTCAAAAAAATTATTAATAGGTGTTAATATCTCTACTAATATACTGAAGGCTTTAGTAAAATCCTTCACTGCAATATAATGATCAACTTGCGACGAAATATATTGTAACGAAGAAAATAACTCCTGTTCATAATTTGAAATAAAAGCTTCTGGACTTAGTTCACCTTTTAGGTGCTTATCTTCTAATATATTATTAGCCCGCTTGTAAATAGTTAATAAATTATTAACCAAATTATTATCATTTATACCAGCTAAGAAGGTATGTAAAGAAGCCATCTTCATGCTACTTATTAGCAGATCTTCTTCTTTATTAAAGTCAATTATAGCATTAATTATTGCCGTATTATAGTGGCCTTTAAAATAATATTTTGCCCTTTCTTCTAAAAACCTTAAAATTACCTCCGCGATGGATAACTGATTTTTTTTATATAAAGAAATAGTATATTCAACTAATTGTTTAATATTTAAGCTTAGGTTATTCTCTAAAATTATCCTAATAATACCTATTGCTTGTCTTTTAAGGGAGTAAGGATCTCTTGAACCACTTGGTTCTTCTCCTATTAAAAATAAGCCGACTAAACTATCCAATTTATCGGCAATTGCTATTATTGCTGCCGCAGCTAATGGTACATTATCGCTTGGACCTTGTGGTTTATAGTGATCCCTTATAGCTACTGCAATATCATTATTTAGCCCTTCTTCTTTAGCATAATAATAACCCATGATTCCTTGTAATTCAGGAAATTCGGTAACCATTTCACTTGTCAAATCACTCTTACAAAGCCTAGCTGCTAGTTGTAAATTTTGATCATGGGGACTGATAAACTTAACAATATCCCCAATCCTTTCAACCTTTTGTTTTATAGACCCAAGGTCCGCATGAAAGGTTATCTGTTCTAGTTTAGATAAACGTGATTCTAAACTATGAGCTAAATCTTGCTGATAAAAATACAGAGCATCTGATAGGCGCGCTGATAGTACTTTTTCATTGCCATTAATTATAGTATTCTGGTCAGTAGGCATATTACTCACAAACAGAAAATAAGGAGCAAAATTATCTGAGAGGAATATATCAGATTTGACAAAACTACTAAAATATTTCTGGTGAGTTTTCATAGAGCTAATAAGCACTTCACTCGGTAATTTTAAAAATTTTTCTGGTATTTTCCCGGCCATCACCACTGGCAACTCAACTAAGCCTGTTACTTCCTCTAATAATTTTTCATCTTCTTTGATTATTAAATTAAGTGAGTGGCTTACAGAGGCCAGCTGACCTTTAATTAGCTCTTTACGTTCGTCTTGGCTTAAAATAACACTAGCATTTAATAATTTTGCCTGATAATCAGCAAAATTATTCACAGTAATAGCTTCGGGCTTAATAAATCTATGACCAAAAGTAATATTATTAGCAGTTAAATGCCCATATTTTATAGGCAATATTTTTCCATCAAATATACATAGAATATTCCTAAGGGGTCTCACCCAATCTATATCATAATTCCCCCACTTCATAGATTTTGGCCAAGTATATTTACTAATTGCTTTAAGAATTACCTTTGATAGCAAAGTACGTATGCCGATTTCTTGCGTTTTTTTATACATTATATAATATAATTGTCCTTGCACTAAGACTGTTGATAAATTTTTTTTATCAATATTATTTGAACGACAAAATCCCATTATAGCAGATTCTGGAGCAGAAACTTTTGGCCCCCGTATTTCTATTTTTTTAAAAGGAATAATGTTTGGTAAATCTCTAATATGAACAGTAAGCCGGCGCGGACCAATATATAGTTGAACCTCTGCAGATATTTCACTCTCTTGTAAGAGGCTAGTAAATATATTCTGATACGCTTCCGCGGCATTTTTCTGCATTAAAGCTGGTATTTCTTCGCTAAAAAGCTCTAATAATAATTCACTCATAAATTAATTTGCTTATTTCGTGTTTAATCTAGGTGGAGATCTTGGGCTGTACCGTGCGCCTGATCATGACCTATAAGACCTACTTCAGGAGGTTTAGGAGTAAAATAATTATAAATATTTTCTGCTATATATAACAGAAACTGACATGGTGGAATAGTATATATATACTTCCCTACATTTCCATCCCGTACTTTAAAAATCATATCTATCATCCTCAAATCATCACTTATTGTATTATTTAGTGCATAATTTGTATAATCTGTTTGGCCATACTGAATCTGTTCCAAATAATTATCTAATTTCTCCTCAAGCTGATCTATCTTTTCCCCAATTTCATCCGTATAATTGAAGGATGATGGGGGTTTTTTAGGGCACTGGTGACGTAGGGCATTAAAATACTTTTCACAAAGTGCTGAATAGTTATTAAGAAGCTCATTACTGGATTGATATTTCTGCATTTTCTCGATAGTAAGAGGAAATAGCTGGTTCCATTCTTGCAAAACTGCTAGTGATTTATCACTTTCTAACCACTCTATTTCACGAATATGCTGATCTATTTTGTCTAATAACACCTTTTTTCCAGAAAAAGACCATTCCAAAAAAACAAAATTCCAATCATTCCAACTAAGCTCATTTAACTCTTCCTGAAGTTTAATACGCTCTAAAGCTAGCTCCAAAACAATACAGTTTTTTATTAATTTTTCTTTATTTTCAAGCAATTCTTTAAATGCTCCAATATTGGATGTTTCTTGCTCTTTAATTTCTTCCCTCATATTTTCCTCTTTTTTGTTACACCAATTTCTTATGACGATATTTAGGATTAATCACATTCTCACCGGTTGAATTTACCATATAGTCATGATAATCTTGATAATTTCCTTCAAACCAGGTAGCATTTCCATCTTTATCATAGGCAATAATATGAGTAGCGATTCTATCTAAAAACCACCGATCATGACTGATGACAAAAACGCAACCAGCAAAATCTAAAATCGCATCTTCGAGAGCTCGCAGCGTATCGATATCTAAGTCATTTGATGGTTCATCTAATAATATAACATTGGCTCCTTCTTTTAGCAACTTGGCTATGTGTACCCTATTACGTTCTCCGCCTGAGAGTTGCCCTACTTTCTTTTGCTGATCCCCCCCTTTAAAATTAAAGGCTGCGCAATAAGCCCGGCTTTTCATGGCTTTAGGGCCAAGTTGTAATTCTTCAAGCCCTTCAGAAATTTCATCCCAGACAGTTTTATTATCATCTAAATGATCCCTTGATTGATCTACATAACCAAGCTTCACTGTTTGTCCTAGCTTAATAGTACCATGGTCTGGCACTATTTTGCCAGTGATAATATTAAATAAGGTAGATTTACCAGCACCATTTGGCCCAATAATACCGACAATAGCCCCTGGCGGAACTTTAAAGCTAAAATCTGATAATAGAACCTTATCACCAAAACTTTTTGCTAGATGGTCTGCTTCTACCACTAAATCCCCGAGCCTTGGGCCATTGGGTATAATAATTTGTGCCACCCCGCTACTTTGTTCTTTTTGCCGAGTTAATAGTTCTTGATAGGCGGTAATCCGTGCTTTACTTTTTGATTGCCTAGCTTTAGGTGATTGGCGTATCCATTCAAGTTCCCGTTTTAAGTGTTTGTGTCTATCGTCTTCCTCTTTATCTTCAAGTTCTAATTTTGCTTGTTTTTGTTCTAGCCAAGCAGTATAATTAGAATGCCAAGGAACGCATCTGCCACGGTCCACCTCTAATATCCAATCTGTGACATTATCTAAGAAATAACGATCATGCGTAATAACTACTACCGTACCTTTATAGTTTCTTAAATAGTTTTCCAACCACGAGACTGATTCAGCATCTAAATGGTTGGTAGGCTCATCCAGTAACAACATATCAGGTTTTTCTAATAACAGCTTGCATAATGCTACTCGCCTTTTCTCTCCCCCAGAGATTTTGGTAACATCTGCCTCTTTAGCTGGGCACCGGAGTGCTAGCATAGCAATATCTATTTCTCTTTCTAAACTCCATGCATCACAATTATCTATTTTTTCTTGGAGATCAGCTTGTTTGGCTAAAAGATCATTCATTTCATCGTCTGATATTTCTTCAGCAAACTTCTCGCTAACTTCATTAAACTGGTCAATTAAAAGTTTTTTTTCCATTAAACTTTCCATAATATTTTCAAAAACATTTTTGGTAGCGTTCAAATGCGGTTCTTGCGCGAGGTAACCTACTTTAACACCAGTTGCTGCAAAAGCTTCTCCATCATATTCTTTATCCATCCCTGCCATGATTTTAAGGAGAGTCGATTTACCGGCTCCATTGGGGCCAATTATGCCAATTTTGGCTCCTGGTAAGAAAGATAAATGCGTTTCTTTTAAAATTTGTTTACCACTAATAGTTTTACTTAAACCATTCATAACATAAACATATTGATATGACATAAATTTTAATTCCCGAATATAATATAAGTTAGATTGAAGTTAATTAAAGCTTGTTTAAACAATAGCATGATGTATTATTTTGTAAATAATTCTTTCAAAGTATACTCGATGAACTTCAAGATATTGGCGTACGTACGTGTCCATACTGCCCTTAAGTTTTTTATTAACCTTCAATAAATAAGGTTTTTTTACAAGTTTTCAGGAAAAAGTCATCCCCATCGTTATGAGCTAAGCCTGCGTAAGCAGGAGTGGCAATCCACAAAAATTAGTTAAGTCATCGTATTTTTGACAGGTTGTCTGGATTGCCATGATCACCTTCGGCTCGCTTAGCTCATGACCTATAGGTGTTGACTAAAACTTAAAAGCAATTGTTAGGGTAGTACGCTATGCTTGTTCAGGCTTTGCTACTTGCCTAGCTCTTCTGGAAGTTGATCTTCGTATACAATGTTTCATTTACCAGCAATATAATATTCCAAAATGTTAACATCTAAAAAATTAACCTTTGTAACTGGAACGATTAGTGGATTAGTTTTTGCTCCCATTTTTTTTATCCCAGGTTTATTGGCTATTGCATTTTTGTGCCATCAAGTAGAAAAGGCTAAAAATTGGCAAGAATCATCTATTATAGGTTTTATATTTGGTTTTGGGCATTTTTTAACCAGTATGTATTGGATTAGCATTGGTGTTACTGTTTATATTGATGAATTTTGGTGGGCTATTCCTTTTGCGTTATTTGGTTTACCAATTATCCTGGCCTTTTTTATTGCAGCAACTTGTGGTCTTGCTTTTTTAGCTAATATTTTAATTAACAAAGCTAGCTATTATCAGTTCATATTTGGTGTTAGCTGGGTATTTTTTGAATGGCTAAGATCCTGGCTATTTACAGGGTTACCTTGGAACTTAATTGGTTATGCTCTTAGTTTCTCTGATGAGTTAATTCAAGTAGCTAGCGTTGTTGGCATATACGGCTTAAGTTTTTGGGCGGTGTATATCTCCACTAGTTTTTACCATATTTTTTCTAAAGATTATTATAAATTAAAAATATTATTGTTAAATTCATTAATATTAACCTTATTATTATCTTTATATGGAGTTTATAGGTTACATAATAATCCTACGAGTTTTACTAACGTTAAAATTAGGCTCGTTCAGCCCAGTATTTCTCAAGAAGCTAAATGGGATGAACAGGCATTTTGGCAAAATTTAGATTTACAAATTCGCCTGTCAACAGAGCCAGGGGACATAGACTTAATTATCTGGTCAGAAGCTGCTTTAGTAGTCCCTTATACTTACGAGGCAATTAAAACAAAAATATTGGAAATGCTGGAAAATAAAGGGGCTATTTTAATTACTGGTGGGATAACAACTAATAATAAGCTAGGAGAAGATTTAGAAATTTATACTAGTTTATATGCTTTAAACCAACAAGCAAATCAATTATTTGAATATCATAAGTCCCATCTAGTGCCATTTGGAGAATATATGCCCCTTAAGAAGATACTGCCTTTAAAAAAATTAACCCCGGGCTTGCTCGACTACACTGAAGGAGATAGACGGCTTGTTAATCTTGATAATTATCAACTCACTATTAAACCCCTTATTTGTTATGAATCGATTTTTCCTAATTTTGTCCGTACTTCTAATAAAGCAGCAGACTTAATAATTAATGTAACTAATGATGCGTGGTATGGAAGGTCTTCAGGCCCATATCAACACCTTCATATTAGCCGTATGCGTAGTATAGAGAATGGCCTTCCGATGGTTAGAACAGCTAATAATGGCATATCAGCTATAATAGATCCGGTAGGCAGGATCATCCAATTTCTCCCTCTGAATAGGGTTGGTTATATCGATAATCTAATCCCCAATAAGCTCAAATCTCAGACTTTTTATTCCCAATTTGGAGATATATGTACATTAGTGGCAATACTTATCACCTTAATTAGCTACTTATTAATCCAAAGGTTTCAAAAATTACCTGCCAAGAACATACACAAAAATAAATAAAAATAGCCATATCACGTCCACAAAATGCCAGTACCAAGCTACAAATTCAAAACCTAAATGACCATTCTCTTGCGTAAAATCTCCTCTTTTTGCGCGAAAATAACAAACGCTTAAAAATATAGTCCCTATTATCACGTGAATTCCATGGAACCCTGTAGCCATATAGAAATTAGAAGGGTATATACCATCCTTAAAGCTAAAGGTAGCATGATAATACTCATAGGCTTGCATTAAACTAAAGAAAATTCCAAGGATTATAGTGTATTTTAGAGCTATTATGTAATCTTTTAGATTATTCTCTTCAATAGCATAATGAGCCCAGGTCACCGTGGTTCCTGATAATAAAAGTATTAAGGTATTAATAAAAGGAATATCAAATGGATCAAAGGTTTTAATAGATTCGGGTGGCCATATTCCAGGTTTTACTACCCAAATTCCGTCTAATATTCCGGCGGGGAAAAGGCTGGTTTTAAAAAAGGAGCCAAAAAATACTGCAAAAAAGGCTATTTCAGTTAGGATAAATAGTGCCATACCTATTCTAAATCCTGTTCTTACTTCCTTAGTATGCTGTTTTTCGATTAAACCTTCTTTAATTACATCTGCCCACCAAACATATAAACAAGCCATTACTGACAAACTACCAGCTGTCAAAATATACCAGCTAAATTTATAGCCATGCATGACCATTATGCCTCCTATTGCTAAAAGCAATAAAGCAAAGGAAGTTAAAATGGGCAAAGGACTAGGGTCAACAATATGGAAAGGATGTTGCTTTTTTTCTGCTAGAGGGAGTTTGTTGGTCTCTATAGCCTGATTTAACATAAGTAAGACTCATTAAAGAATTAAATGGAAGTATAATGAAATATAACCAATATATTATAGCGACTTTTATTTAATTCTTAAATTATTTTTTATTATAAGGTAGCTCTTAAGTTCAATTTAAATATATTGGTAATTTTGCTATCCTTATGATACAATTACCAAAAATTACTAAACTGAATTGAATACTAGCAACAAATTAACATACTAATTAACAAAAAAAAGGAAAGATATGATAAAATTAGACACTCTTGTTGAGTGTGGAACAAAATTATGGGAATGGTTAACATATTTTACAACCCCAATTGAAAAAGTTGGCAATACATATCAATATCAATTTGCTACACCACCAAAGTATGAAATAGTACCATACTTCTCAGAATCAGACGGCCAGTGCCCAGGAACAGCTATAGCACCATATAATTCTATAGCATCTATAAACAGTAATAAAATTTTACCTTTACATGATCCTTTAGGAGAAGAGAGTAATTACCATTACTATCCGCAAGTTGCTAATAATTTACCAGAGCTAGGGTGGCCATCTCTAATATTAATGGCTTATTGTATAAGCAAGCTTTATAATTACTGGAATCCTAATACCGAAGAAGAAGATGATGATAGTAACGTCTCTGTAGAAGAGATTTTTGGGGATATAGTGCGAGCTGGCTGGTTTAACAATGAGAAGGAGCTATCTCATGCTCTAGAAAATACCCAATCAGATTATAACACTAATCATCAAGATGAGGGATTAATTCATGCAAATACATGTGACAATTTATTTTCACTAGCCATGGCTTTTGGACCGTTAGGGAAGAGTCTAATGTTTTGCTGGCTTGAGGCGGATACGGTACATCCCACTGGCCTAGCTGATTCTTATCACCCTCATGATCATTTTGCTGCAATAGATTAATCATAAATAATAATTTAAATAAAGGGTGGTACAAGTGACTAATATTAATTATCTTAAAGAAATATCAGTGGCTGGTAAATCTTATAGAATTTTTGATATCAATAAAGCAGCACAAGAAATAGGTCTTGAATTAAAACAATTACCCTATAGTTTAAGAATATTATTTGAAAATGTGCTTCGTTTAAATGGCAATAAGGACAGTTTATTATTATTTAAACAATGGTTAAAAGACAAAAGATCTGAGGCTGAAATACCTTTTATGCCTGCTAGAGTTCTTATGCAAGATTTTACAGGGGTACCTGCTATCGTGGATTTGGCAGCTATGCGGGATGCGATGAAAAAACAATCAGCTGATCCATTGAAAATTAATCCCTTAATCCCTGTAGATTTAGTAATAGATCACTCTGTGCAAGTGGATTATTCTGGAACGCCAGATGCTTTTGCTAAAAACGTCCAAATAGAAATAGAGCGAAATATAGAGCGTTATAAATTTCTGAAATGGGGGCAAGAAGCATTTGATAATTTTACAGTAGTCCCCCCAGGAACAGGAATTTGTCATCAAGTTAATTTGGAATATTTGGCTAAAGTGGTATGGACTAAGCAAGAAAATGGTATTACCCTTGCTTATCCCGATAGTTTGGTGGGAACAGATAGCCATACTACCATGATTAATGGCCTAGCTGTACTTGGCTGGGGAGTAGGAGGAATTGAAGCAGAAGCGGCGATGCTTGGCCAACCTTTATCAATGATTTTACCAGAAGTAATTGGGGTTAAGTTGAGCGGTGCTTTACAAGGGATAATTACCGCCACCGATTTGGTGCTAACTATCACTCAAATGCTCCGACAGAAAAATGTTGTGGGTAAATTTGTGGAATTTTACGGTGAAGGGGTAGAATCTTTAACTATAGCTGACAGAGCTACTATCTCAAATATGTCACCAGAATTTGGTGCGACATGTGGATTTTTTCCAGTTGATCATGAAACGATAAAATATCTTAATTTCACCGGAAGAGATCCAGAAAGAGTGAAATTAGTAGAGGAATACAGTAAAATTCAATCTCTCTGGCATGAGCATGAAATTATTCCGCAATATACTGATACATTAGAGCTAAATCTCTCAACATTAGAAACTTCCCTTGCTGGCCCAAGAAGACCCCAAGATAGAACTAATTTAGCCAATGCTGCGACTGATTTTAAAAGACAGCTCCCGGCTTTAACTAAAGGTAATAGTGAATTAGATATAAAATATCCGGTGCCTAATACTAATTTTGCTATAGGAAATGGTGAAGTGGTGATTGCTGCGATTACAAGCTGCACTAATACTTCCAACCCTAACGTAATGATTGCCGCCGGGTTGATAGCTAAAAAAGCTGTAGAGCTGGGGTTAGTAACAAAACCTTGGGTCAAAACTTCGTTAGCACCGGGTTCTAAAATAGTAACGGAATATTTAGAGAAAAGTGGTTTGCAAAAATACTTGGATATTTTAGGTTTTAATTTAGTAGGCTATGGTTGTACTACTTGTATAGGTAATTCTGGTCCCCTGAAGTTAGAAATCGAAGAAACTATTGTTAAAAATAAACTGGTTGCTGTTTCAATTTTATCAGGGAATAGAAATTTTGAAGGGCGAATTCACCCCTTTACGATTGCAAGTTATCTCGCCTCCCCTCCTTTAGTGGTGGCTTATGCTTTAGCTGGGACGATTAAAATCAATCTGGAAAAAGATGCGATTGGTAAAGATCAATATGGGAAAGATATATATCTACAAGATCTTTGGCCAACTGGCCAAGAGATAAAAAAGCTGATTGACGAATCTCTTACCTCTCAAATGTTTAAGGATAAATATAGTCAGGTATTTATAGGGGATCAAGAATGGCAGAATATTAAAGTAATTAAAACAGAGACTTATGCTTGGGATAATAATAGCACTTATATTAACAATCCTCCATATTTTGAAAAATTTACAACTAATCTTAACGGTTTGCACGATATAAAAAATGCTCGAATATTAGCAGTCTTTGGTGACTCCGTTACTACCGACCATATCTCTCCCGCAGGCAGTATTAATAAAACTAGCCCTGCTGCTAAATATTTAATGGAAAAAGGAATTGCCCCTAAAGATTTTAATTCTTATGGCTCTAGACGTGGCAACCATGAAGTAATGATGCGAGGTACTTTTTCAAACAATAGAATTAAAAATTTAATATGTAATGGAGTTGAAGGGGGAGTTACTATAAATCAGCTAAATAATCAGCAAATGAGTATTTATGACGCAGCTATGGATTACAAAACTCAAGCAATTCCGTTAGTAATTTTTGCTGGCAAAGAATATGGGTGTGGTTCATCACGAGATTGGGCAGCAAAGGGTACAAGTTTGCTTGGAGTAAAAGCCGTGATTGCTGAAAGTTTTGAAAGAATTCACAGGTCTAATTTGGTGGGTATGGGAGTTTTACCTCTTATCCTTATTAATGCCACAATAAAGGATTTAGAGCTTAATGGTTCTGAATATGTTTCTATTGAAAATATAAGTAATAGACTTCTTCCAGAATTCGCATCGAGCAGGGAATTTGCAGGAAACACGGAACTTAAGAACGGAGCGTACGGCAGTAGTAGTGAGGATTCAAGTCTAGGCTCATTGCTCCAATTACCATCTCGAGTAGAATTATGCAAGATGCCTAATAAAATTCAGCCGTTACAACCACTTGACTGTATAATAAAGAGAGAAAATGGTGTCACTAATATTATCAAAGTAATTTTACAAGTTTTTACTGATAATGAAATAAATTATATCCAACATGGAAGTGTCATGCATTTAGTAGTGAAAAATTTGCGGGATGAAAATGAATAATGAAATTAAAAAATATACAAAAGCGGGAAGAGCAAATCTTATTGTAATTTATATATTATTTTTATGTGGCATAGTAGCGCCCATTTTGCCCATTATAGGAGTGATTTTTGCGTATAAAAATAAGGAGGTTTTGGATAATACTTTATCAAGCCATTATATTTTTATATTACGTACTTTCTATATAGGGATTACAGGTGGTATTATCTATTTTTGTATAAGTTATCTTGGATTTATTCTATTTCCTATTTTAGTATTATTTTTTAGCACTAGAGGAGTTTTGTATACTGGCTTGCTGATCTGGTATATATTGAGAATAGCCATAGGCCTTAGATATTTAGTGAATTATGAACCACACCCAAACTATATGACTTATTGGATTAAATAACAAACATTACTAATTATGGTTGAACAATTATCTCATTATATATATTTTATTGTACAAGGAACTGCCGTTACATTAAAATATAGTTTGATTTCTGTGATGTTGGGGTTTATTATAGGAGTATTACTAGCGGTTTGTAAAGTAAGTAAAAGTTATGGATTGAAGCTATTTGCTAATTTTTATACCTCTATTTTTCGGGGCACCCCCCTCTTAATACAACTTAGTATAATTTATTGGGGGCTACCTAGCCTAATCGGGGTTAAGCTGAATGTTTTTGTAGCTGGAGTGGCAGCTTTTTCATTGAATTCCGGAGCATATGTTTCAGAAATAATAAGAGCAGGTATTAAAGCTATTGATAATGGGCAAGTGGAAGCTGCCACAATATTAGGGATACCAGAAAATTTAATGATGAAAGATATTATCTTGCCGCAAGCAATGCGTAATATATTACCCTCATTAGTTAATGAGTTGATTAACTTAATCAAAGAATCAGCAATTATCTGTATGGTGAGCAGCGAAATGGATTTAATGCGGAGAGCCCAGTTGGTAGCAGCTGAAACCTACACTTATTTTACCCCAATGCTAATAGCCGGCTTTTGCTACTACTTAATAATAGTGATTATTAGTAACTTAGCCAAAATACTAGAAAAAAAACTTACTATCCTTTAAAAGAAACAAAATATATACCCCTCTGCCGATGATTTTGCTGCCTTGCGCGATGGAGCGAAGCCTTATAGATAATAGGCGAGCAATTGAGCAACGACGCCACGCAAATTCATGTCAGAGGGGTATATTCTTCGTTAATGAAAGAATATATGTTATTATGTGTTTAGAGATTGTGATGAAATAAAAATAATCAGTGTAAAATCAGGGTAGTTTAAAAAACATACCCTGAAGTTGAAAATTAAATAAAAGTATAGCCGCAAACGTCATTGTAAGCAAAGCGTTAGCGAGCGCGGCAATTCCCGCGAAAACCTACAAAAAAAACGATGACTTAAATAATTTTTCTCGGGAATTGCGTACGTACGGTTGCAGCAAACAATCTCATCGCAATGAGGTTTGTAGGTATATATTCATCTAAAATTACTTCGATTTTCAACTCCAGAGCGCGACTTTTAAACTACCCTGGTGTAAAATATTGTTAAAAACTCTTGGCTTTTATAAAAAAATTAGTTATAGTTTTACGGTGATATATGATACTTGGGATATAAATAATAATATTTATTTTATATTAAAGTGTATGGCAGTAAATAAAAATGAATTTTTTAGACATAAATGTCTTAGCGTGAATTAAATTTTAGTGTAATATTGTAGCAATAGAAAATTTTGGAGTATTTATAGATGCCAACAAATAATCAGCTAGTGCGGTTTGGAAGAAAATCGAAAATTCGTAAAACAAAATCACCGGCTTTGGATTCCAACCCATTTTTAAAAGGTGTGTGTGTAATAGTTAAAACCGTTACTCCTAAAAAACCTAATTCTGCTCTTCGGAAAATGGCTCGAGTTCGCTTGAGTAATGGGGAATATGTTAATGCTTATATCCCTGGTGAAGGCCATAATTTACAGGAACACTCTACGGTTTTAGTAAGAGGAGGGAGAGTTCCCGATCTTCCGGGTGTTAAATATCATATAGTCCGTGGTGCTTATGACACACAAGGGGTCAAAAACCGTAAGCAAGGCCGTTCACGTTATGGTACTTCAGCAAAACAAGCTGTAAAAAAATAATTGAAATAGAGAGATAAGATGTCACGTCGTCACGCTGCAGAAAAAAGGGTTATCTTACCTGATATGAGATATAATAGTCCTTTAGTCGCTAGATTTATTAATAATGTTATGAAGCAAGGTAAAAAAGCTTTAGCAGAAAAAATAGTATATTCGGCTTTTAACAAAATAGAAAAGAAACATAGAGTTAACCCTCTTGAGGCCTTTAATAATGCGCTCAATAATGTTAAACCTTATCTTGAAGTTACCTCTGTACGGGTTGGGGGAGCTAATTATCAAGTACCTTCTCCTGTTGATGAGAGAAGAGGCTATGCATTAGCTATACGTTGGATTATTATCGCGGCAAATAAGCGTTCTGAAAAAATGATTATTGATAAATTAGCAGAAGAATTGTTTGAGGCTTCGAATAATAGGGGCGGTGCTAATAAAATGAGAGAAGATACTCATAAAATGGCAGAATCTAATAAAGCTTTTGCTCATTTTAGCCCTAAAAAATCGCAACCAAGGTAATATTATATGTCGAGCACCGAACAACTTTCTCTTGCTAACACCCGTAATATTGGTATTTGCGCTCATATTGATGCTGGAAAAACTACTACCACCGAACGTATTCTTTATTATACCGGTAAGTCTCATAAGATAGGGGAAGTTCACGATGGCGGAGCAACCATGGACTGGATGGAACAAGAACAAGAACGTGGTATTACTATTACCTCTGCAGCTACTACCTGTTACTGGAAAGATAAAAGAATTAATATTATAGATACTCCTGGTCACGTGGATTTTACTATCGAAGTGGAGAGGTCTTTGCGAGTGCTTGATGGAGCAGTCGCGGTATTTGATGGGGTAGCAGGGGTAGAGCCTCAATCAGAGACTGTTTGGCGGCAAGCTGATAAATATAACGTTCCTAGAATGTGTTTTGTCAATAAAATGGACAGAATGGGGGCTAATTTTTACCGATGTGTAGAGATGATAAAGGACCGTCTTGGCGCAAAACCTTTGGTTACTCAGTTACCCATAGGTATTGAAGAGCATTTTAAAGGGATAATTGACTTAGTTGAAATGAGGGCAATTATTTGGAAAGATGAATCATTAGGTGCTGAATATTCATATGAAGAAATTCCTGCGGATATGCTTGAAATTTCTGAAAAATATCGTGCTACGTTACTTGACATGGTCGTTGAATTAGATGATCATATAATGGAAAAATATTTAGCCGGAGAAGAGCTTTCTGTAGAAGAAATTAAATTAGTTATAAGAAAGGGAGTGATAGGAAGGGTATTTGTTCCAGTATTATGTGGTAGTGCTTTTAAAAATAAAGGAGTCCAACCTTTATTAGATGCAGTTATTGATTATTTGCCTTCTCCTCTTGATATTGGGACTGTCAAAGGTATAGACCTTATCAATGATGAGGAAAAAGACTTTAAGATTTCAGCGACGGAACCATTCGCTGCTTTGGCATTTAAAGTGATGACTGATCCATTTGTAGGATCTTTAACTTTTATTAGGATTTACTGTGGTAAAATTACTTCTGGGTTTACTGCTATAAATACCGTAAAAAATCAGAAAGAACGTGTAGGCAGAATGTTACTGATGCATGCTAATGAAAGGGAAGATATCAAAGAGGCGGTGGCCGGAGATATTATTGCGTTAGCGGGACTTAAAAATACTACTACTGGCGATACTTTATGTGATCCAGATAAACGCGTTATTTTAGAAAGAATGGAATTCCCTGAACCAGTTATTGAGCTGGCAGTTGAACCAAAATCCACAGCAGATCAAGAGAAAATGGGGATAGCGTTAGCCAGGTTAGCTGCAGAAGATCCTTCTTTTAGAGTAAGCTCTGATCAGGAGACGGGCCAGACGGTGATTAAGGGTATGGGAGAACTCCATCTTGAGATTATTGTTGATCGGATGAAGCGGGAATTTAAAGTGGAAGCAAATGTAGGCGCCCCGCAAGTAGCATATCGAGAAACTATTACTAAAATCTGTGAAGTTGATTACACTCATAAAAAACAATCGGGAGGAGCAGGACAGTTTGCCCGTGTTAAGATAATATTTGAACCTCAAGAACCTGCTACCGGATTTATTTTTGAGAGTAAAATTGTCGGCGGGGCAATCCCCAAAGAGTTTATTCCTGGGGTAGAGAAAGGCTTAAATAATATTAAAGATACTGGAGTAGTGGCTGGCTATCCAATGATTGATTTTAAAGCAACGTTGATAGATGGAGCTTTCCATGATGTGGATTCAAGTGTTTTAGCGTTTGAGATAGCTAGCAAGGCGGCTTTTAGAGACGGGATGCCCAAAGGTAACCCCAAATTGTTGGAACCAATTATGAAGGTGGAAGTTATTACCCCAGATGAATATATGGGGGATATTATTGGCGATTTAAACAGCCGTAGGGGACAAATGCAAAGCATGGATCCACGAGGTAATGCGCAGGTCATTACGGCAAATGTACCACTTGCTGAAATGTTTGGGTATGTTAATACTCTGCGGTCTTTATCACAAGGGAGATCACAGTATAGTATGACTTTTTCCCATTATGATCAAGTTCCTCAGCAAGTAGCGGAAGGAATTAAAACTAAAAAATAAGGTAATAAGAATAGTAATCTAAATGTTAGACTTTAATTCTAATTAAAGAAGAAAAGTAATAAAAAGTTAGGGCCGCAAATTAGTTATAGTTTCTTTAAGGTTATTATAAATGCCGCAGTCTAACGTGTGGATAATTTTAAGGATATTTATAAAAAATATTTGACTTTTTGTTAAATATATGATAGGAGTGTAGCTCAATTGGTAGAGCGTCGGTCTCCAAAACCGAAGGTTGCGGGTTCGATTCCTGTCGCTCCTGCCAACTATCAGAGATGAATGAATGTTAAAAGAAAATAAAATTTTTAAATTTTATGAACAAGTAAGACAAGAAGTTCATAAAATTGTTTGGCTTAGTAAAAAAGAACTGCTAACTTCAGCTTCTATAGTAGGGGTAGCTGTTTTTATTTTTAGTATCATTTGTTTAATATTGGACTATAGTATACATAGTATAATGCAAATTTTGCTTAATATTGGGAAGTAAGAATAAATTTAGGAACAAATATCGTGGCGCAGTGGTACGTTATTCATACATTATCAGGCTCAGAAAAAGGTGTGAAGCAAATGATTCTTGATCAAATTGCGAAGCAAAATATGGCCGAATATTTTAAGGATATTGTTGTGCCAGTGATTGAGGTACCGGAAGTTAAACGGGGTAAGAACGTTAAAACTGAAAAAAAATTTATGCCCGGTTATATTCTGATCAACATGATGATGACCGACGATTCTTGGCATTTGGTAAAAAGCGTTGCTAAAGTTACGGGGTTTTTGGGAAGTAAAAGCACCCCTAAGCCTCTTACTGAAAAGGAAGTGCAAAATATTTTTAGTAAGTTAGAATCTGAAACAAAAGATGCTAGAATTTCTAAGCTCTATGAAGTAGGAGAAGCAGTAGTAGTGACTGACGGGCCTTTCGAAACTTTTATAGGTGTTGTAGAAGAAATAGATTATGATAAAAGTCGTTTAAAACTTGCTATCTCAATTTTTGGTAAAGCAACTCCTATAGAATTGAATTTTACGCAAGTCAAAAAAAATAATTAAAGAAATCGTATATTTGATGTATAGTATAGTTTAAATAGAGTTAAGGATAAAATAAATATAATGGCAAAAAAAATCACGGGTTATATTAAGTTAACAGTTCCAGCAGGTAAGGCTAATCCTTCACCTCCTATTGGCCCTGCTCTTGGTTCAAGAAAACTTAATATTATGGAATTTTGTAAACTTTTTAATGCAGCTACCCAATCTATGGAAGCTGGGACTCCGGTACCAGTTATAATTACGGCTTATGAAGGTAATAGTTTTACATTTATAATTAAAACTTCACCCGCATCTTATTATTTAAAGCAATATGCTAAAATTTCCAAAGGTTCTAGTGCAACTAAGAAAGATGCTATAGTAGGTAAAGTTAAGTTCTCAGATTGCATGGAAATTGCAAAAATTAAGATGAGTGATCTTAATACTGATGATTTACCTGCTGCTGCTAAGATTATTCGGGGTACGGCTGAGTCTATGGGTATTGAAGTAATAGAGGATTAATTATGGTTGAGAAGAAAAAAACAACAGCCAGCGTCCAGATGGCTGGTGGGAAAAAAATGCGAGAAGCACGAAAAATGGTTAACCAACTTGCCCTCACTAATTTGGCAGATGGAATAGCGGTTTTAAAGTCGGTAGCTTATACTAAATTTGATTCTACTTTAGAAGTAATTATGCGATTAGGAGTCGATCCTCGGCATTCTGACCAAATGGTCCGAGGTGTTGTTTCCTTGCCTGCTGGTACTGGTAAAGTTAGTAGAGTGGCAGTAATTTGTAAGGATGATAAAATAGAAGAAGCTAAAGAAGCCGGAGCAGATATTGCTGGATCAACGGAAATTATAGATGACATTAAAGCTGGTAAAATTAATTTTGATGTTTGTATTGCAACTCCCAACATGATGCCAACAATTGGAGCAGTAGCTAGAATTTTAGGACCCAAGGGTTTAATGCCCAATCCTAAACTTGGCACTGTTACAACAGATATTGTAACCGCCGTAAAAAATGCGAAAAGTGGTCAAGTAGAATATAGGGTAGAAAAAGCAGGTATTATCCATGCTGGTGTAGGGAAATTATCATTCTCTAATCAGGATTTGCTTAATAATGCTTCAACTTTAATTTCTGCAGTAATTAAAGCCAAACCTTCTGGTGCTAAAGGGAATTATTTAAAAGCCATATATCTATCTTCTACTATGGGCCCTTCAGTAAAAGTAGATATAGCAACTATAGCATAAAATTAAGCTGATAAATTTCTGTTATCAGCTAAGTACATGGCAATTTAAAAGGAGAGTTTAAGGTGTTACGAGCAGAAAAACATGAGTCTATTACGGAACTTGCTGCAATATATAAACAGTCAAGTTCAGTTATTATTACTCATTACCATGGGCTTACTGTCAGTCAAATCACTGCTCTACGTAAGCTTCTTAAGGCAAAGGGAGCTAGTTTCAAGATAGTTAAAAATACTTTGTCAAAAATAGCAGCCGCCAGAGAAAATATTGAGAAGATCGATAATTTTCTTGTTGGCCCTACTGCACTTGCATATTCTAAAGATCCTATTGATGCTGCAAAAATTTTAGTGGAATTTGCAAAAACTAATGAATCTTTAAAAATAGTTGCTGGTTTAGTAGAGAATGAAGTATTAGATGCTAATGCTATACAACAGCTTGCTAAATTGCCATCACTAAACGAGCTGAGGGGGAAAATTATTGGTGTTTTACAAGCCCCTGCTACTAAAATTGCTGTTGTTTTACAGGCTCCTGCTAGTGCGCTTGCTCGAGTTTGTCACGCTTATGCAGATAAAAATTAATTTAATAACAAGTCTTA
The DNA here is from genome assembly GCA_019468145.1 of Rickettsia endosymbiont of Bradysia coprophila. Lineage (GTDB taxonomy): Bacteria > Pseudomonadota > Alphaproteobacteria > Rickettsiales > Rickettsiaceae > Tisiphia. The sequence continues at coordinate 1,179,441 of JAHXDM010000002.1, read as the reverse complement.
AAAGGAAGGAAATTATATGACGGACCTCGCGAAAATTGTAGATCAATTATCAACTCTTACTGTATTACAAGCAGCTGAACTCTCAAAGTTGTTAGAAGAAAAATGGGGGGTATCAGCTGCCGCTCCAGTCGCCATGGCAGCTGCTCCAGCTGCCGTCGAAACAAAAGATGAAAAAACAAGTTTTGAAGTTGTTTTAACAGCTGTTGGAGAGAAAAAGATTGAAGTTATTAAACTTGCTCGGGAACTTACTGGCCTTGGTCTAAAAGAAGCTAAAGAGTTAGTTGATGCAGCACCTAAGACTATTAAATCAGGAGTTAATAAAGAAGAAGCTGAAGATTTAAAAGCTAAGTTGGAAGCAGCTGGTGCTAAGGTGGAACTGAAATAATTTATCTACTTCCAAACTGGTAGGTCTAGTTAAGGAATTTGAAATGATGAGGGGCATAAAAACCCCATAGCTGTACTAGAGAGGGTGCAGGTAAAGGTTTATAAGCCCATTATCTTAAATTACTAGATTCCCGAGTTTGTCAAAGAAGTATAGAATATAATTACCTAGTTCAGTTCACTGAAGTTGGGTAATCTTATGCTTTGAAAGAGTGACAGTAGAATCATCTTGACTTAAGGGAAAAGCTAGAGGAGTTAAGCCAACTTTCTGACGGCTAACTACCCTGCCCCTCTTTAATCAGGTATGCTTAGCAAAACTATGGAATGGCAGTTAGCCTGCCACTTTTTGAAGTTAACAGCAATATATCTTTTTTATTTTACTGTAAAGGAATAACATGCTCAGATATTTTTATATATTTCTACACTTTTATTGAACAACTATTATATAGTTATAATGTAATTCTTAAATATAAATTATTATATTCTTAATAAGAATTATGTTTCTTATCTTACACAATAATTTGTATGTTAAAAACTCTATGGAAGTAGAGATTAAAGCTATTTGTACGATCGGTAAAATTTTTTAGGTGATTTTAGAAGTGATTCTTTAGTATTTTTGATAAAAATTTAGTTTAGAAAAGCCTAAACAAAAATCTTGTTGACAGAATCTAATAGCTTAATTTTATTTTTTTAATCAATCTTCTTAGTGGTGTTAATTATATGAGCTATACTAAATCAATTTCTCATAAAAATATGCAGATTCTTATTGGGTATAATTATTTAATTATATATTGAATCGTATCTTAAAGATTCTTCATTTTATTTTGAAGGAGTTAATGTTCTAATTAGGGTTCTAAAGATAATAAAGGTAATATCCATTAAACATTATTATAGGTAATAGACTTCTTGCAAAGCGCAATTTAATTGGTAATTTAGTTTACAGCAAAAGAAATGAATGGGATATTTTCATACAGAACTTAAGTATCTTCATAAGAGCTTATGCTCCTAGGCCTTAATTCATCTGAAGTTGTCTATTATACCATGGGAGTATATGAGTTTAATATTTTTAAAACCAGTTTTCTAAAAGCAAAAGAATATATAAATTAATCGGGAGATTATATGGTATCGGAATCCGTATCAATTAGTAAAAGAACAAGGAAAAATTTTGGTCACATAAATTTGGTGGCATCTATCCCAAATTTGATTGAAGTTCAAAAAAATTCTTATGAAAAAGGTTTTTTACAATTTGGTGTTAAGTACTCCGATCGGGAAAATAAAGGATTGCAGTCGGTTTTAAGTTCTATTTTTCCAATTCATGATCCTTCGAATGTGGCGTATTTAGAATTTGAAAAATATGAATTTGATAATCCGAAATATGATGTAGAGGAATGTAGTCAACGAGGCCTTAGTTATGCAGCTCCCCTTAAAGTAACATTGCGATTAAGTATTTGGGATATCGATGAAGATACCAATGCTAGAGAAATTAAAGGCATCAAAGAGCAAGAAGTCTATATGGGGGATATCCCTCTAATGACTAAAAATGGTACATTTATCATTAATGGAACTGAAAGAGTAGTAGTCTCCCAAATGCATAGATCACCGGGGGTGTTTTTCTATCATGACGATGGTAAAATTCATTCTTCAGGAAAATTTTTATATTCTGCAAGAATTATACCTTACAGAGGGTCATGGTTGGATTTAGAGTTTGATGCTAAAGATATAATATATTTTAGAATAGATAGAAAAAGAAAGTTATACGTCACCACACTCCTTAGAGCTATAGGAATGACTACCAATGAGATTATTAAATTTTATTATGATACAGTCACCTGTTTCACTAAAAATGGTAGTTGGGCTACTAAGTTTATTCCCGAAGCTATTGCTGCTCATCGGTTAAATAATGATCTAATAGATGCGGATACTGGTAAGGTAATACTTGCAGCAGGGCAAAAAATCACTCCTCGTTTAGCTAAAAAATATGCAAAAGATGGGGTAAAAAATGTTTTAGTCGATGCTGAGTATTTAGTTGGTAAATATCTATCGCAAGAACTTATTAATCCAAATAATAAGGAACTATTGGCTGGAATTGGCGAAATAATAACCACAGATATGTTAGCCTCTATTATTACCCTGGAAATTTCTTCCATTGATGTACTGGCGATTAATTCACAATCCGGACCTTATATTAGGAATACTTTATTTGCTGATAAAAATCAGGATTATGAATCAGCTTTAATAGATATATTTAGAGTATTAAGACCAGGGGAACCTGCAAATATTGAAGCTGCTAAAGCCTTATTTAATAGCTTGTTTTTTGATTCGGAGAGATATGATCTTTCAGAAGTCGGCCGAATCAAAATGAATTCCAGGTTAGAACTAAATATCCCAGACACCACCACTACGGTAACCATTGAAGATATCAAATATATTCTCAAAGTTTTAGTAGAACTTAAAGATGGGAAAGGCGGGGTAGATGATATTGATCATCTAGGAAATAGGCGTGTTCGATCAGTTGGTGAATTAATTGAAAATCAGTTTAGAATTGGTCTTGTTCGAATGGAGAAATCGGTCCTTGAACGGATGTCGGTGGTTGATCTTGATGCGGTTATGCCTCATGATTTAGTCAATTCGAAAGTGTTAGTATCAGTAGTGAAAGAATTTTTCAGCACTTCACAACTATCTCAGTTTATGGACCAAACTAACCCTCTCTCGGAAATAACCCATAAAAGAAGATTATCGGCTTTAGGTCCTGGAGGCTTAAGCAGAGATAGAGCCGGCTTTGAAGTAAGAGACGTGCACCCCACTCATTATGGCCGTATTTGCCCAATTGAAACACCGGAAGGCCAGAATATAGGTTTAATTAATTCGATGGCTACTTATGCGCGAGTAAATAAGCATGGATTTATTGAGAGCCCCTATAGAAAAGTGATAGATGGTTGTGTAACAGATGATGTAATTTTTTTATCGGCTATTGAAGAAGGTAAATATAAAATTGCTCAAGCTAATGCTTCTACTAATAAGCAAGGCTTATTACAAGATGAATTAGTAAATTGTAGGATTGAGGGTGGAAATTTTATTATGGTGCCCCCTAGTGAAGTAGATTATGTAGATGTAACGCCCATGCAAGTAGTATCCGTAGCAGCATCACTCATTCCTTTTTTAGAGAATGACGATGCTAATAGAGCCTTGATGGGATCAAACATGCAACGTCAGGCTGTGCCACTGGTTAAGAGTGAAGCTCCTTTAGTGGGTACTGGGATTGAAGGAATTGTGGCTCAGGATTCCGGTGCCTCGGTGGTTGCATTACGAGAGGGTATAGTTGAACAGGTTGACTCCACTAGGATAGTGGTGAGAAGTAGTAAACAAAAGACAGATGGCTCGCCATTGGTTGATATTTATAATCTATTAAAATTCCAAAGATCCAACCATAATACATGTATTAATCAAACACCATTAATTAAAGTGGGCGATTATGTGACCAAAGGTGAAGTGATTGCTGATGGTCCAAGTACCGATAATGGAGAAATAGCATTGGGTAGGAATGTGCTAGTAGCTTTTCTGCCCTGGAATGGTTATAATTTTGAAGATTCAATTTTAATATCTGAACGGATAGTGAAAGATGATGTCTATACTTCAATCCATATCGAAGAATTTGAAATAATTGCGCGGGATACCAGACTTGGTCCCGAGGAAATTACTCGTGATATCCCAAATATTAGTGATGAAAATTTACGTCACCTTGATGAGGTGGGGATAGTATATGTGGGAGCAGAAGTAAAATCTGGGGATATTTTAGTAGGCAAAGTGACTCCAAAAAGCGAATCACCTATGACTCCGGAAGAAAAATTGCTAAGAGCAATTTTTGGAGAGAAAGCTTCTGACGTTAGTGATTCCTCTTTGCATGTGCCGCCAGGGGTGAGCGGAACCGTAGTAGAAGTGAGGGTGTTTTCCCGCAGGGGCATCGAAAAGGATGAAAGAGCTATAGCTATTGAGAAGCAGCAGATTGAAAAATTATCTAAAGATAGGGATGATGAACTTCGGATTATAGAACATTCTGTTTTTATGCAGCTAGAAAAGATTTTAGTAGAGCAAATAGTTGTAAGTGGCCCTAAATCTATTAAAGCTGGAATGGTAATTAGCCCTAAAATTCTGGAAACTTTATCAAGAGGGCAATATTGGCAGTTAATTGTTGAAGATGCTAATGTAATGAGTGAAATTGAACAAATTAAGCGGCATTATGAAGAAAAAAAAGCTATACTTAATAAGCGTTTTACTAGTAAAGTAGAGAAATTACAAAGTGGTGATGATTTACCCCAAGGGGCGCTCAAAGTTGTAAAAGTATTTATTGCAACAAAACATAAACTGCAGCCCGGTGATAAGATGGCAGGGAGACATGGAAATAAAGGAGTGATCTCGCGTATTATGCCAGTAGAAGACATGCCGTTTTTAGAAGATGGAACAGTGGTGGATATTGTCCTTAATCCTCTTGGTTTACCATCACGAATGAATGTAGGACAGATTTTAGAAACGCATCTGGGATGGGCTTCAATAAATTTAGGTAAAAAAATATCTTCGCTGGTTAAGGAATATCATAATAACAATATCGATATAGAAGGGTTAAAGTCTTTTGTTGCTAAAGTTTATGGCCATACTTCAATGGTAAAAAGCATTGACACAATGTCGAAGGAAGAAATTATAGATTTTTGTCGTGATATCCATAAAGGAGTATATTTTGCTACGCCTGTTTTTGATGGAGCAAAAGTGGAAGATGTAAAAGAAATGTTAAAATTGGCTGACCAGGACCCTTCTGGGCAAATCCGGTTAATTGATGGAAGAACAGGCGAATATTTTGATCGGGATGTTACCGTAGGCTATAAATATTTATTGAAATTACATCACCTGGTGGATGATAAAATACATGCCCGTTCTATCGGACCTTATAGTTTAGTAACTCAACAGCCTTTAGGCGGTAAATCGCATTTTGGGGGTCAACGATTTGGAGAAATGGAATGTTGGGCACTGCAAGCTTATGGGGCTGCTTATACTTTACAAGAAATGTTAACGGTAAAGTCAGACGACGTGATTGGGAGAATTAAGATCTACGAATCTATTGTCCGGGGGGATAATAATTTTGAATCTGGTATTCCTGAATCTTTTAATGTAATGATTAAAGAATTCAGGTCATTATGTCTAAATGTAAAGCTAGAAGATACTACAGGGAGTTGAAGTAACGGAAGGTTATAAGAACATTCTTCTTATAATCCCCCGTGATCTGATATTAAAATTTTTAAGGGAAAATCTTTATGACAGGAGCGATGAGTTTTTACGGACAATTAAGTAGCACTCAGCAATTTGATCAAATCAGAATCAATATTGCAAGTCCCGATCAAGTTCGTTCATGGTCTTTTGGGGAAGTGACCAAACCTGAGACTATCAATTATCGCACCTTTAAGCCAGAGAGAAGAGGCCTATTTTGTGCTACGATCTTTGGGCCAGTGAAGGATTATGAATGCCTTTGTGGTAAATATAAACGTATGAAATATCGTGGTATTACCTGTGAGAAATGTGGAGTAGAAGTGACCACTTCTAGAGTAAGAAGAGAAAGAATGGGTCATATAGAACTTGCAGCACCAGTAGCTCATATTTGGTTTTTAAAGTCCTTACCGTCAAGAATTAGCACATTACTAGATATGACTATGAAAGATCTAGAAAAGGTTCTATATTTTGAAAATTATGTAGTAGTAGATCCTGGCTTATCTGCCTTACAAAAAGGTGACTTATTATCGGAAGATGCCTTACAAAAGGCTCAAGATGAATATGGAGAGGATAATTTTACTGCCTCTATTGGTGCAGAAGTAGTGCAGCAAATGTTATCAGAACTCGATTTACCCGAATTGAAAAAAACCTTGCAAGAAGATTTATTAACTACTTCTTCCGAAATAAAAAAGAAAAAAATTATTAAAAGATTAAAGTTAGTTGAAGATTTTTTGGAGTCAGAAAATAAGCCTGAATGGATGATTATGAATGTCCTGCCAGTGATTCCGCCTGAAATTAGGCCGTTAGTTATGCTTGATGGAGGGAGGTTTGCGGCTTCTGATCTTAATGAACTTTATAGACGAGTTATTAACAGAAATAACCGTTTGAAACGGTTACTTGAATTAAGGGCACCAGATATTATCGTCCGCAATGAAAAAAGAATGTTGCAGGAATCCGTTGATGCGTTATTTGACAATGGCCGCCGGGGTAAAGTAGTTAAAAATGCTAATAAACGGCCGTTTAAATCTCTAAGTGATATGTTAAAAGGGAAACAAGGACGTTTCCGTCAAAACTTGCTTGGTAAGAGGGTGGATTATTCAGGTCGTTCGGTGATTGTAGTGGGCCCAGATCTTAAATTGCATCAATGTGGCTTACCAAAAAAGATGGCATTAGAATTATTTAAGCCATTTATTTATTCCAAATTAGAATTATATGGGATCGCAGCTACCATAAAAGCTGCAAAGAAAATGGTAGAATCAGAAAAGCCAGAAGTATGGGACATTTTAGAAGAGGTAATTCGGGAACATCCTGTGCTTCTTAATAGAGCTCCTACTTTGCATCGTTTAGGTATTCAAGCCTTTGAGCCATTGTTGATCGAAGGTAAGGCCATCCAATTACATCCGCTTGTTTGTGCTGCCTTCAACGCCGACTTTGATGGTGACCAAATGGCTGTTCATATACCTCTTTCCATAGAAGCTCAGTTGGAAGCCAGGATATTGATGATGTCCACTAATAATATCTTAAGTCCGGCAAATGGCCGTCCGATTATTGTTCCTGATAAGGATATAGTACTTGGTTTGTATTATTTAACAATGGCTTTTGATAATGAACCTGGGGCCGAAATGAAATTTTCTAGTATGGCAGAAATTGAACATGCTTTACATCATAAGGTGATAACTATCCATTCCAAAATTAAATTTCGCCGTAATATTCTAAACGCTGATGGGAAAGTTGTGCAAGCGATGATTGACACTACCCTTGGGAGGTTAATTATAGGTCAGTTATTACCTGATAATTATAATGTTAGCTTTAAATATGTCAATAAGGCCATGACTAAAAAAGACATCTCATCGGTAATTGATTTGGTATATCGCCATTGCGGACAGAAAGCAACCGTAATCTTTGCCGATCAGTTAATGAAGTTAGGATTTAAATATGCTTGCTCTTCCGGTATTTCATTTGGCATGGATGATATGGTAGTTCCGAAATCAAAAACTTTTCATATTAATTCAACTTTATCCGAAGTTAAAGAGTTTGAACAACAATATGCTGATGGTTTAATTACCTATGGTGAAAAATATAATAAGGTGATTGATTCTTGGTCAAGATGTACGGATAAAGTTGCAAATGACATGATGAAAGAAATTGCTACCACCCCAATTAATGACAAGCCTAACCATCAGAAAGTAAATGCTATATATATGATGGCTACTTCGGGAGCAAGGGGGTCAGCGGCGCAGATTAAGCAGCTTGCAGGTATGCGAGGGTTAATGGCTAAACCATCTGGTGAAATTATCGAAACTCCGATTATCTCTAACTTCAGAGAAGGATTGACTGTGCTTGAATATTTTAATTCCACCCATGGAGCTCGGAAAGGACTTGCCGATACTGCTTTAAAAACAGCTAATTCCGGGTACTTAACCAGAAGGCTAGTGGACGTTGCTCAAGATTGTATAATTACTGATGATGATTGTGGCACTACTAAGGGGATCGAAGTAAGAAGCATTATTGATGGAGGTGAGGTTATCGTTTCACTTGCTGAGCAAATTTTAGGTAGAACTGTGGCAATTGAAGTGTATCACCCGCTAACTAACCAATTGCTTCTCTCAGCTGGCGAGTTAATTAACGAAACGAAATTAGAAGAAATTGAGTCCTCTGGTTTAGACGCCGTAATGGTCAGATCGGTATTAACTTGTGAAATTGCCGATGGTATCTGTGTAAAATGTTACGGTAGAGACCTAGCCACTGGTTCACTCGTGTCAGTTGGAGAAGCAATTGGCGTAATTGCCGCGCAATCCATTGGTGAACCTGGTACACAGCTTACTATGAGAACATTCCATATTGGTGGCGCTGCAACTAAAGGGGTAGAGATATCATCGATTGAAGCTTCTCATGATGCAAAAGTAAAAATCTTAGGGAGAAATGTTGTCGTAGATTCAGGGGGCCGGAAGATTGTCATGGGACGTTCATGTGAACTATTGTTGCTAGATAATAACGGCAATGAAAAAGCAAGACATAAAGTACCATATGGGGCCAGATTAATAGTTGACGATGCTGCTAAGGTAAGTAAAACTGAAAAATTAGTCGAGTGGGATCCGTATACTATTCCAATTATTACTGAAAAATCGGGTAAGGTTTTATTTAAGGATATGGTGGAAGGTGTGTCGGTACGTGATGTTACCGATGAAGCTACTGGAATTTCTAGTAAAGTTATAATTGAATCAAAACAATATTCTCGGGGCGCCGAATTACGGCCCCGTATTCAGCTGGTAGATGAAAATAATAATACTATAACGTTATCAAACGGTTTAGAAGCTCGATATTATATTCCTGTTAATGCTATTTTGAGTGTGGAAGATGGAGCACAAGTATCCGTAGGAGATATTTTAGCTCGTATTCCACGAGAATCTACTAAAACAAAGGATATTACGGGAGGGCTTCCAAGGGTTGCTGAACTTGTGGAAGCAAGGCGTCCCAAAGACCATGCTGTTATTGCGGAAGTGGATGGTAGGGTGGAGTTTGGTAAGGATTACAAGTCCAAAAGACGTATCGTTATTCATCCAAGTGATGGTTCTATGCCTCTTGAATATATGGTTTCCAAAGGCAAACATGTGGTGATTAACGAAGGTGATTTCGTGAAAAAAGGCGATATGTTAATTGATGGTAATCCTGTTCTTCAAGATATTTTAAAAGTAATGGGAGTGGAAGCACTGACTAGCTATATGGTTGGGGAAATTCAAGCCGTATATCGTTTGCAAGGGGTAAAAATTGATGATAAACATATTGAAGTAATAATTCGTCAGATGTTACAAAAAGTAGAGATAACCCATTCTGGCGAGACTACCCTAATGGTCGATGAAAAGATAGATCACCGCGAATTTGCGGAAATCAATGCTAAAGCTATTAGTAATGGCCTACGTCCTGCTGAAGCCCAACCAGTTTTACAAGGTATTACTAAAGCCTCCCTGCAAACTAGGTCATTTATTTCGGCTGCTTCTTTCCAAGAAACTACTAGAGTATTAACAGAATCAGCTATAGCAGGCAAAGTGGATAAATTACGAGGCCTTAAAGAGAATGTAATAGTTGGGAGATTAGTGCCAGCCGGAACTGGTTTTTATATGAATAGAATGCGTAAACTTGCAGCAAAGCTCGATCAAGAGGAAACTGGTTGATGTAGAAACTTCCCCTCACCTTTAAAAAAATGACTAGAGTGATGCACTTCTATAAAATTAAGTCAACATATTAAATTAAGGTACTATGATGAAAGATAATGAGTCGCAAACTGTAGAACAAGCTGAATTAAAGATAGGGGATAAAGTTGTTAATTTACCTATCAAAAAATCTACCATAGGACCTGATGTTATTGATGTTACCAATATATATGCCCTGACAGGTTATTTTACCTACGATCCAGGGTTTATGTCTACTGCTTCTTGTAAATCAACAATGACCTATATAGATGGAGATAAGGGGATATTACGGCATAGAGGTTATGATATTAAAACCTTAGCAGAACAATGTGACTTTTTAGAAGTGGCATATTTATTGCTAAACAGTGAATTACCAACCCAAAGTCAGCATGAAATATTTGCTCGAAAAATTTCTCATCATTCCCTCCTTAATGAACGGCTTAGAAGTTTATTTATGGCCTTTCGTTATTCAGCTCATCCTATGGCCATTATCCTGGCGGTAGTGGGGTCTTTGTCAGCATTTTATCCAGATTTTTTGAATGTGGAAAATGACGAACGAGAGTTAATAGCTATTAGAATGATCTCAAAAATGCCGACAATTGCGGCAATGGCTTATAAATACTCGATAGGGCAGCCTTTTATTTATCCTGATAATAGTTTAAGTTTTACTGAAAATTTCCTTTATATGATGTTTGCTACGCCTTGTGAAAAATACAAGGTAAATCCTATCATAAAAAATGCTTTAGATAAGATATTTATTCTCCATGCGGACCATGAACAAAACGCTTCTACCTCGACGGTGCGCTTAGCTGGATCATCTGGGGCTAATCCATTTGCCTGTATTAGCACGGGGATAGCCTCTCTTTGGGGGCCAGCTCACGGAGGAGCAAATGAGGCGGTAATTAATATGTTAAAAGAAATTGGAACAGTAGATCGGATTCCTGAATATATTGCCAAAGCCAAGGATAAAAATGATCCATTTCGTCTGATGGGATTTGGCCACCGAGTTTATAAAAGCTATGACCCAAGAGCAGTTGTCCTGCGAGAAGTCTGTAAAGAAGTACTAGAAGAGCTAGGACAACACAATAATCCTTTGTTAAAAATAGCTACTGAACTTGAAAAAATCGCCTTAAATGAACAATATTTTATTGACCGAAAACTTTATCCAAATGTTGATTTTTATTCGGGGATTATTTATCAGGCCATGGGTATCCCATCCCAAATGTTTACGGTGCTTTTTGCGATAGCTAGAACTGTCGGGTGGATGGGGCAATGGAAAGAAATGCATGAAGATGTAGAGCAAAAAATTAGCAGACCACGTCAATTATATATGGGACATATTCAGCGGGAATTTATCCCTTTCGCAAAACGCTAATTTAACCAATCTATTAAGGTAAAGGTTATCGCGTACTGCATAACAGATGCAAAAACTGCTGCTATAACGTCGTCTAGCATAATGCCGATTCCTCCTTTAATATTTTTATCAAACCAATTTATTGGCCAGGGTTTTATTATGTCAAAAAACCTAAATAAAATGAAAGGTAAAATAAATAAAAACAGCCAATTAATAGTTTGCGCACTGAGATATTTTGTCAGCCCTGAATAATTAATAAATACCACTGAAAAGAAACTTAATATTATTGTTAGTAATTGTCCGACAACTTCATCGATTACAACTTCTTTTGGGTCGTCTTTCATTATATATTTTGAGTAGAGGGAAGAAGAATATACTCCTATAATGAATAGCAATCCTACACTTAAAGAAACTATAATAAGAATAGTAATCACTTCAGCGTAGGGCAGAGAAAAATTTGCAAATGAAAATACTATGTGACTTTCTTGGCAATAATAAAAAATTAAATAGCCTAAAGGAAAAGCTACTAAAGACCCAAATGTGCCAGGACAATATTTTATTTTACCTATATAAAAAAAAGTTGCCAACAATTCAGCTATCTTGTTCAGGGAAGACATGGTTCCTAATTTATTTTTTTAAATGCAATAAAATCTATTTATCTAATTCAAATAATTGATGCAAACAACCTATTGTTTTTTCAGCATCTAAGTCTTTTATTAATAGAGAGATTTTAATTTCTGACACTTGCAGCATACTAATTACTATATTGAATTTTTCTAATTCCGATAGTATTAAGCTAATTAGCTTATGGTCATTTTTAATACCATAACCAATGATTGATACGATAGCTATTTCTGTATCAATTATAAAATTACTGATTTGATTTGTCTTTTTTAATTCCTCTACTAAATATTGTAGCTTATTTTTATCAGATAATAGAGCTATGAAACTATATTGGTTATTTTCTACAATATTTTCCATCACTTCCAGATGAATATTATAATCAGCAATTAAACTGCAGATTTGATAAAAATTTATATAACCAGAATTTTTATATTGAGGTTGAACATCTATTGTTAATTTTAATAAATTTTTATTGGAAGTAATCCCAGTAATTTGCCTATTCTCCATAATTTTATCTCTACAGGTAATTAAAGTACCGGTATTTTGTGTAAGATTATTAGTAATATCTGGTAAAAATGATGATAACACCCGGATAGGTACCTGGTACCTAGTTGCTATCTCTAAACAACGGGAATGCAGTATCTTAGCACCACTAGAAGCAAATTCCTGCATTTCCTCAAAACTAATTTGGGATATTTTTTTCGCGCAAGGCACCACTCTAGGATCGGCAGTAAATACTCCTTCTACATCTGTATAGATATCACATCTCTGTGCCTTCATTGCCACGGCAATCATCGAGGCGGTAGTATCCGATCCTCCTCGGCCTAGAGTGGCTAACCTATTATCCTGAGTAACCCCTTGGAAACCAGCCACAATGGGAATAACATTTTGTTCTAAACATTGTGTTAATAGCCCCGAGGAACAATCCTCTATTAAAGCTTTACTGTAGCTATTATTGGTTATAATCGGCAGTTGCCATGCCAATACAGATCTAGCAGCTATGCCTTCTTCCTGGAGAGTAAGAGCCAATAAAGCAGCCGTTACCATTTCTCCACTACATAAAGCAGTATCATATTCTGCAAGCTGAGAATTTGTTTTAAGGTGAGACACTTCCGAGCATAAAGTAACCAACTGATTAGTAACCCCTGCCATTGCTGACACAACAATTATTACCTGATTACCTTTCTGTGTTTCAAATTTAATAATTGGCAGAATCTCTTTTATTCTGGCAATATTTGCAACAGAAGTCCCTCCAAATTTCTGAATTATTATTGGCATAAATCAAGTATATTGCCTCATTCTACCCCAAATGTCGAAAGTATTGCACATCCCTATTCTCAGCGTCATTGCAAGCGCCACGCGAAGCAATTCAGGAAGACAATTATGAACAAATCGGTGCTCCTGGATTGCGTACCTACGCTTATATCCTCTCGCAATGAACCATAAAGAACTGTGTGTTCGAGCTTATCAATAGTTGTGCTCATTCTACCCCAACATATACTCTTCTTCAGATAATTTTGCTGCCTTGCGTGAGGATAGAGCCTACGAAGCCTAGTAAAATTTAGAAGAGCATTGAGGTAACAATGCATGCAAATTCATATCGGAGGAGTATAGATATTCTCTTGGCCGATAAGATGAAGCCCAATAGTGTTACTTCAGGCAGCTATTTTATCTCTTAATACTTCCACTAGTTTATTTATTGCTTCCTCCGCTTTAATATTTTCCAGAATTGCTAATTCCCCGGCTAATCTGTTTAATGCGGACTCATAAATAGTTCTTTCACTATAAGACCGATCACTATCAACATTTTTATAAAGATCTCTCACCACTTCTGCTACTGCTACCACATTCCCAGAATTTATTTTACTTTCATATTCCTGCGCTCTTCTGCTCCACATTCTATTACCCTGCTTTGGTTTACTTTGAAGTGTAGAATAGATTAAGAGTAAATCATTTTTACCTACCAGCTTTCGCAAGCCCGATATTGTTGCCCTATTAACAGGTACTTTTAAAGTCATTTTATCTTGAGGGAACGATATTACATATACCTTAATGGTCGTCCCAGCTATAACTTGATGTTCTATATTCATTATTTCACCAACCCCATGGGATGGATAAACAATTCTTTGTCCTATTGTAAATTCAGATGATGTTGGCATTCTTACTCCTTTCCATTATAAAACTAAAATAGATTCTTTAGGAAATCACAATACACTATGGTCATTTATATTTTATATAAACGATCGTAGTTTCTATCGATAAATTCTCTATATTAAAAATGTTAAAAACAGCCTTATTTATGAAGAGTTTATGAATAAAACCCTCATATATACCTACTCAATTTTTAAGAATTACTTCTTCATTTTGTCATCTTGCATACTCAATTGAATTTTTATGTCCTACTACTTCCAGGTAATTCCAAATGAAATTAAATCTCAAAAATATAAGAGCAGTATCCTTAAAACAAAATAATTTTCTTTAAGGTGGCTTCTACTAAGAAGTAGTATACCATATTTTAGCAGAATTAAAAAGCAGAAGTTACAAAATACTTATACAAATTTTGACTTATATTTACCTAAATTTTTTTAATCAATATTTTTCTTTATGTCATATTTTGGTTATTATATTCAGACATTTGCGCACTTGCCCGAATTTGATTAATATCCTTAACGTGAGATCTAAATTGTGTTGTTATAAATTCTTTTCTCTTTTCAATTTTATTCAATACTTTTTTACTGTACTCTAATGCCTGAATTGAGCTATTTAATTTTTCCACCTCTTCTGGATTCTGATCAGACTTCATACCCATTTCTTCAATATGCGCTTGAGCATTCTCATACATAACCTCATAATCCTCTTTCCTACGTAGATATCTATCATTATCAAGGAATGATTTTTCTGTCTCATAAATTTTATCAATCATGGTGCGAGTTTGCATGTCTGTTGCTTTTTCCCTCATAAATCTCTCACCCATTAATATCGGATCTTTGTCACTACCATCGTCATCTTGAGTAGCAATTAAAGACTGGTATACTGACCTAATAAGTTTTCGCTCAGTTAAATCTTCATAATACCTAACATCATGGGGCTTACTTTGTTGCTCTAACTTTGCCAGATATTCAGGAGAGGATATGTCGTCGTGCACCGCCAGGGTTTCTTTATCAATTAGCAGTTCCAGCTTCTTATCTTCTCTGTCTGCGTCCTCATCTTTACGAATTTCTGCAGTCGTGCGAAGCCTTGGATCATTATAGTCAAAATCATGCCACTCGGCCCCGGTTAAATTACCTTCGTAAGCATCTCTGATCTCCTCGCCAACTGCCGCAGTAAGCGCTGCTCGCTTTAAAGTATTATATGTCTCATAGATTTTTTCTCCTCTTCTCTTAAGTTTTTCTTTACGTAACCTTTCCTTCTCTTTAATAGCTACGTCCATTTCTTTCCAAGCTCGGAAGGCCGGAATATTCTTTCCAAGAATCCCAATTCCTCTGGCGGACATTGCTTGATGGGTGTTTACATAAGCTTTTTGCCAATCTTTAGTAGATCTCGCCTGCGTTGCTAATTCTTTTAAAGACTTTTTCCCGTCTATTTTCATTAACTTCTCAAGTTCCTTCTTCTGTGCTTCACTTAAAGAGTCATAAGCTTTCCCATCAAATTGCCGCTTCGCTAGATAATCCCGAAGTTCTGCATAATTCTTTCCAACAAAATTTTCAGCATTTTCAGTTGAATTCAGCTTTTTCAAAATCCCATCTACTGCCTGATAATATTCCTGTGGTGCTTTAACGTTAACGTTACTAAAATCTAGGCCATATTTCCGTTTTACTTCTGCAACAACACTAGAATTCGCAGATTTAGGATCTAACGCTTGCCGTTTCAAACGGTTTATCATCACATTTTCAAACATCCCAGCACTAAACATACCAATAGTCTGCACTATTCTATTATTCCCTTCTCTCTTTACTGTATCAAACACATAATTGGCAGGTCTATTAATTTGGGTATATATGGGATTATAAGCACTGCTACCTATACTTTGTAAATTTGTTAGATTTCCTGACGTACTAGTCAAAAACCTAGCAGTAGACACCGCAATATCATTAAATTTACTGAGTAAATAAACACAAACAAAGATTAACCACAATGCATTAAGCTGAACAAAGGTTCCTTGAAAGAAACTCTCCAGTCGGTCACGATCTTTGAGAGGATCTAAAAATGGGAATTCAATATATCGTTCTTCAATACATTCATAAGCTTGGCATAATTTCTCTTCTCCATCCTCTTGTATAGTATGATCTATCGGTACTAATATCTTAGCTTTGGTATGGGTAAATTTATCTGCCCTCATTGGCGATGGAAACCACCAATAAAAGAACGAACCTTCAATGCTAGAATCTAAATCATCACTATTACTTTTGAATAGTTCAGTGATAGGAGCTAAGTCGGGAAAGTCATACTTACAGACAGCAAAACCAAGAGTAGAATATATTTCTGTTCTCACAATCATTCCAATAAAAGCCAGGCCAGTAAACAATATGATTGGTTGAATTGCATACGAAATTAACTGCCTTAACCAATTTTCAAATAAAGAACGGGTAATACTAAATAATATAAAACAGATAAAAATCGGCCCCATGGTGATAATCATTCCGATAGCTATTAAGGCAGTAAGATATATAATGGTAGCTTTAAACACTAACATAAATATAAAATACAGAGCTATTAAGAATAAAAATATGTAGAAAAAGCCTAACGAATCTACGAACAACAGTGAAAAAAGCTTTGCCATAGTTTGGGGAGCAATCATTAAGCCTATAATACTTGCAGAACCCGGCCCAGTTTTAGCTGACTCATCTATCATTTGTTTAACCGCCTCTACCCCGTCTATAAAATAGGTGAATAAATAATCATGAAAAAATTGCCAGCTAGTGGTAGAGTTAAGTAACATAGAAACGACAATGATTTTTATTAACCTAACTATTAATTCAGTATGAGTAAAATTAATATTGCCTATTAAAAAAGAAGCCCCGGTAAACATTACATACAAGGCTAGTAATACCATAAGCGTGTTCCTATAGGTAGGATTTTTAATAATCTTCTCAAAAATCTGTTGAACTATCCCTAGTTTGTCTTTCTTATTACCAAATAGTTGTTCTTTTATTAATTTCGTTAAATACTCAATGGGGTCCGGCCTAGTGTCACTTACTCCTGATTTTATTACTAAACGATATTGCCCGTTATTATCCTCATAAAATTTATCTAAAATTTTAAAATATAACGGAGATTTAACATATTTAGTACTAAGATTCCTATCTTTCTCATATTGATAATTTATCCCGCCTGCCGGAACTAACTCTCCTCTTTTAGTAAAATCATAAAATTGATAATCCTTAAGAGGCTCCCCTAAATGCCTAGTAATTCCTTCTGTCTCGCTTGGAGTTCCTTCATAACTATTAGGGTCACTGCGAGCAATTAACATATATAACCCTACCCCATTTTTCAGGATGCATGGGGCATTATTAATTTGGGCATCTTTGGTAGGAGTACACATCTGATCACCTGCAAATCTACATTCCTGCAACCTTACACAAAAAGCCGAGAGAGTATGAAAATTATTTTCCTGACCATACCACGGGCCCCAGGCTGATAATTCTGAAGGGGTATTTAGATCCCACTTCGAATTCCCTCCTTTATAGGTCCAGGTTTTTACTAATATAGTGAGGGGCTGACCGTTTACCCTATATCCACTATCAACCCAAGGAGCTATTTGATTACCTTCTTGCTTAGTAGTTAGTTCTTCCTTTTTATATCTTGAAGAAACAACAAACTTTATAAAACCAAAATCATCAGCATCAATACACCTATCTCCACTGCAACCTGAAAGGCAAAATAACGAAATTAATAAAGTAACAAAAAAATTCTTCATCTTTATTCAGTATCACCTGTTTCTTGATTATTCCCATCATGTCTTGAGGCAAATATTTTGTTAGCATATTGTTTTGGCTGTGCTGGGGGGGTGCCACCTGGACGTGCTCTATAATTTTGATCTATAAGCTTATCTTTAATTATTCTGCCTGGCGCAAGAGCAAGATCCTTAATAGGCGCACCAACGCCCGTTATATCAGACACTATCAAGGACGTCGGATTGCTAGGTTTTTGATAATCTCCTTCTTGCCTTGCAGGAGTTACATTTGTTAATTGCGCCACTACTATAGAGACATATTCTACAATACCATAAGCCATTAGACAAAAAGAATAAAATAACAAGGCACTACTAAATACCGATAAAAAGGTTCCAGGAGAGCGCATTAAAGCTTCTACACTATTTAACTCTATTATCTCTGAGGCAAAAAAAGGTATACCAGGTAAAAATGGTATTTTGAAAGAAAAATTAAGAGGTATATCTAAATGTCTTAAATCTAACCCTATTTCAATTGGAATAAACCCAGGATCCCAACACGCTTTAACTACCACTTTTGAAAGTTGTTGCGACATAAGCTGATCTATTAACAAGAAAAATATTAATAATATACTTGGTTGCATTACATAACTAAATAAGGTCGATATCCAACTATCAAAGATGCTTTTTGTTTGCTCAAATAAACACAATATTATGAAAAACGGTGCTAATGATATCATTACTGATAAACCGATATATGCTATAATATAGCTTACTATTACTTCTAAGATAGCCCTAAAATATAGGGTAAGAGAATAGAGGGTCATAATCGCGATAAAAGTAAGACCATTGTGAATTTGCAATAATTCTATAAATATTAGGAACCAAAAATTACCATTTGTGTATTTCTCAAATAAAGGATCAATAAACCCAAAAATATTCGATTTAGAACTAGTAGTCCCTATGACATTAGACATTATATAATCAACACCATCAGTAAAAGCACTAAAAAAATGGACATTAAAAAATTCCCAGCTATCTTTACCGAGCAATACTACTATTAAAGATATTTTTACTGCCCTTATCACCAGATCTTTAGCAGTGATTTGAGCCGTGCCAATTATAAATGTTAAGCCGTATATTGCAACATACACAACTAGAGCTACCCTGGCAGTTTTTTGCCAGGAAGAATTGTCAGTTAATTTTGTATAGAATTGCTTAGTCAGTGTATGAAATTGGTCAGTAATAGGTTTTACTGCTTTATTATATATAATATCAGAAAACCAGGAAGTCCCTCCATAAGCTCTATAATGCACCTTAATCATGCCACTTACTTCTGGATTAGGATTTTTTACTCTAAGCCATAAATAGCCGGATTCATTAGCATCCACTGTAGATGATTGCTCAACTTGCACTCCTTGCCTTGAATTTTCCGGAGCCAAACTATTACCCTCTACTATATAATACTCAACACCAATATCCTTCTGCTGCGCTAGATCCAGCTTGCCTCCTTCTCCTTTTCCTATTTCCACATTCATAATATAGCGACCAAAATGTAAATAACGGACTTTCAAATCATTACTAGTAAACGCCTTCTCTAGATCAGATTTTTTAGAAAAATTTGCTACCCAATCTTGCATTAGAGTGCTAGGAGTTGAAACAAACATCCCGGTAGAAATTGGCCACTGCGTGATAAAATCTAAATTTCCTCCATTCTCAGCTTTATAATATAAAAAATATTTTTCAGCTCCCGAATATACAAAACTCTCCGATTCTCTCTTGATGACTTGGTTATTAAGTAAAATCCTCATCCCTCTTCCTTGATCATAAAAGCATAGCGACTGATTATCTTTGCCATTCTGCCCTTCAGGACAACTTGCTATCTTATTATTCCAACTCTCGATCAGATAGGACGGTAATGGTTGACCTATGAGCGCCATACTATTCTCAATGTGGAGCACAGTCTCTTTTAAGTCAGGAGACTGACAAACATTTTGTTGCTTAGGATCAATAATATTACATACTGTTTCTGCAGAAGAATAAACTATTTTATTCTCTATGTTACTATTAGTATAAAGCATTGGCAGAGCCAAAAGATCAGGATCTAGCTCTGCTTTGAGTATATCTTCCTTAGTATTTACCCCAAAAAAATCTGTAAGGGTGGTAAGAGTAATATTAATAATATCTCCTTTTTCCACGGGGATTTTTTTTCTATCTTTGGCAAGGGCAAAATATTGCACATAATCTTTCATCTTATTAAACGCTAAACTCCCATAATCCTTGCTAGGATCTGTAGTATTAAATTTTGGAAAAGCATTTGCCTCATATTGATTAGTTTTTGAATTGAAGGTCTTAATAAATAGTTGTGGTCTATCAAATCTTGGATCAATACGGTAAAGTACTTTATATTTTCGTGGGGTTACTGCTACTGCGCTACTAGCGTTCCACTCAAAATTAATTGCCTTATCTTTTTTAACATATTGACCCGTAGCTACCCAAACATCTGGTTGTGCCAAATTTAATGAAGCACTTCCCTCATGCATAAAATCATCAAGCTTTGGCACTGGTATGCACCCTCCCAATGTGTTGTTCAGACTTCCATCTTGTAAATTGGCATTCATCCAATCCAGTTTGTTATCATCCTTAGCGTGCACAGAATGGGCAGGAATTATAGCGAGGATGATAATGAGTTTGACAATAGTCTGCAAGGATAATAAAAATTTCCTCTTCTTGGTAATATAACCAAAAAAATACTGCAAAAAACGCCCCTCTAACATTTGCCACAAACCCATTACCTTACTACTCAATAGTAAACCTATCCATACAATTATATAATTACAAATTTTCTTAAAATTTTGCATTTTACTTAACTAAGTTCTTAAGTTTTGAATCAAATTAATCTTCAGCATTTTCTTTACTTTCCTTTCCTGCCACTGGATTTTCACGGGATGAATCTTTTTTACTCTCTTTCTTCGCATTATCAAGAGCTTTATTCCTATTTTTCAGCCTTTGCGCAGCCTCCGCTTGAATTTGTCCCCGAGTATCCTTATCTAAGCCTACTTGTTCCAAGCCTTTATTCTCCACTACAGAGGACATAGCTGCCGCCATATGCGTTGCTGATGGACCAGCAGTATTAGTTAATTTTACTACTATTTTTTCAGAAAACTCTACATAACCATACATACCATAAGCGATAATAATTAAGGCAACGAAATGTTGCATATTTACTCCCATCATTCCTGACCGATAATCCATCCCCCAAGGAGCAAACCAATTAATACAAAAAATTGGCATATCCGTCAGAAAAGCTGGCAACCCTGGCAGGTTTGGAATAGGCACTTTTATAGGTAACGCACATTTCCAGCATACACTAAACCCTAAAACAAAATCTAAATAAATTGTAAAGAGCTGAGTCATTATGATAATCCCCGCCATTAATACTACCGGTTCTACCATGTATCTGAAAGTAAACCTTACCCAGTTTTCAAATAAATATTTGGTAAAATCAAATAACATAAAAGTCAAAAATAATGGTGCTATCCCAAGCAAGAGAGCCGTAGCCATAAAGGCCATCACGTATACCGCGATTGCCCGCAGAGCAGTAATAATCACAATCATCACCGCAATAAATACTATAACAAAATAAATTAATCCACTAAGCCCCATTGATAAAAAAGATAGAATTTGACCAGAAAAAGTTTTACCCAATAATATTTTGCTCATTACAGCTTCCAAGAAGAAGAAAGGGTTACTTACCTTCTGACCTGAAACCATACCATGCTCATCTGAGAACATACTATATCCACTCATATTGGCGATTATCGCATCTGAGAAATAAGTTACTCCATCAATCACATAACCATTAAAAAATTCGAAGGTATTACCATTCATTAAACCACTAACTATTGTAATTTTGATTATTTTTATCAATAAATCCTGCTGGTTAATCTTAGCAATCCCTAACATAAACATCCCTCCATAGATCACAATATAGAGAGCTAAAACAATCTTTATATATGTGAAAAAACTAGTGCAGTTCGCTTTTTCCCCTCCATGACAAGTCATATTCTCAAAAATAATTTTAGCAGGGTGTTTTATTGTGTTTCTTAATGAGTTCAATAATCGGTCTAAAATCCCTGTAAAACTGCCTACCTTTTCAGAAGTAAGCAACTCTACTTTATATCTACCATAGCTTTCTTTATAATCTTCTTGCTTATTGTAAATCCTCATCCATACATAGCCTTCTTTATCCATAATTACTTTAGCATTGCCTTGACTATCACTAGGGGTAATCCCATATGCCTGATATTTTTTACCTGACTTATTTGGATCTTCACTATATGGCACTATCATATATTCCACTTTACCACGATTCTGAATAATATCACTATAACTCTCACCATTCTTACGACGACATTTAGTATGTTTAATATTTAACACATACCCCCCAGTGTTATTACTATAACCAAGAGACGGGTCAGACCATAAACGATATTGTAAATAAGTTATTGCGGCAGCATTATTTACTACTTTAGGAGTATTATTAATTATCATATATTGTTGATTAACATTTCGAGTACTATTTAATATCTCATAAGTTTTATCATTCTTATCTATCCTAGTTATTTTATAATTCTGTCCCAAAGATTTTGCATCCATGGGAGTTTCGTTGTTATCTATTCTCTCAAGCAGCCCCGTAGGAGCAGTATACCAGAAGAGTTTCTTGCGTTGATAGTCGGAACTATTTATGGTCCAAGCATTTTTAGTTTGGAAATCTTCTTTGGGGGTAGGATCAGGGCACTCCCCTGTTGGAACCTTATCAGTATTAGTACATCTTAATTTTGTATTAAAGAATAATTTATTTAAATCATCCGACCACGCAAAAGTATAATTACCATTATCTTGATAAGATTCCGGAGCAGTTTTATATTCACTACCATACCCTCCATAGTCATTACATCTTGCACAACATCCTGAATCTACACTACACCACAAACAGCTACTATTTAGAAAACATTGAGGGCAATGCTCATCAGCTTTATAATAATTATCTTTCCAAACACATTTACTTACATACTGCCCAGAATAGATGGAATATCTCCCACAAATTGGAGAATAAGTCTTTGCTCCTTGCTGGCAACTATCTCCTGTTATCACAGTTCTTTTAAACGTTGCCCCATCTTTAATAACGTTAAATACATTCTCGACGCTAACTGGTGCAGGTAACCCTACTCCTACTAATTGATTTGGCAAAATAGAGACTACCACTTTATCATTAGTATATAACTGCGTTATATTACGCCATTCATCCGTTTTAGCATCAAAAATTAAAGAAACCGGATCAGCATTCGTTTCTTCGACTCGTGGGATAGCTATCTGGTTGTTGTAATTATCTAAATTTGATTGTTGATAAAGATTATTTTTGGGTAAATATGCCCTACATAGGCTCACTTCTCCGTCTATCTTAAAAGTCACTTTCTGGTCTTTCACTACATTCATAGTAGTATTTAACCATTCACCATAATGATTAGGATTATATTCCATTACAAGCACGGCAGCATCATTGCGGGGCGGGATAATAGTATAATTAGCCGTTGCATCAAGCATCACAGTGTTAGTAATACGATCAACATTCCCCCCTGTTGCAGTATTATCATATCTAAGGAAACAGCCATCCGTTAGCTTTACTGAGCCTATCATAGCTAAAAAAGCCATGACAATGCACACTAATATAGCAACTATTGCTAATATTCCTAAAATTTTCATTAAATCATTCATAGAATAATATCCAAATTACCCGACCAAATTAACCAACCAAGACCAGTATACTCTTCTGCCGATGATTTTGCTGCCTTGCGTGAGGGGAGCACTGAGTCAAGCTCTAAGAGAGCATTGAGTAACAACGCAGGCAAATTCATATCAGAAGAGTATATGCCAGTAATCACCTTCCATAGAAGTGTACGTACCAAAACCTTAGCTTGTGCTTGCCTTATCAGCATCTCCCCCGCCTGCACCACCACTTCCTGAGCCCTCACCTCCGGCTTCTTCCCCGCCTTTCCTTTTCTCTCCAGGGTTCTGATCAGGCGCTTTGCCAGCTGCTACTTCTGCCCCCGATTTTATATAAGCCATTCCTTTTTTAACCATGTCTACTACTTTAGTAGGGCTAGCTGTTACTTGATCCATTATAGGTCCCCCTGTAATTTCTGCCGCAAAGCGCCCAATTGATTTCGAAAAATAATAAAAGATAAAGGAAAACACTAATACATACAGCAAACTCAGTAGTAAAGAAAGAACATCCCGAGATATATGTTTAATTGGAAAAATTATTAAGAGTTGCTTATCCCAACCATGTCCAGAATAATATTGCAACAGTTTATATCCCGCACTCTCAATGCATTCTTCCTGTTCAGAATTAGGTAATCTTATTTCAAAAGTACTGAATTTTATATCCTGATCATAAGTATAATCATATCTCACAAATTTACAATTTCTATATATGGCAGAATCATACATAGTCACTAGTAAAGCAATAAATCCAGCTATAACAGCTGGCTGCAAAGTACAAGATATACAAACTTTTAGCCATGCATCAAAATATGCTTTAGTTCTTGTAAATAATACCATCGGGATGAATATCGGAGAAATATAAGTCATCACATAAATAGTAACTAAACATACTAAATAATTAGTTAAAAAATATAAAATGATGGAAAGAAATATTACACAAAAGCCTATCCCAGAAGCTACTAATATTATATTACCTGCTGTAAAAAAGCCAAACATTACTGAGAAAAACCTAAATGCCCCATCTTTCTTAAGGACATCTACGGCTTTACTATCCGGAGGAGGGAAATTGATAGGATCACCGGTATTATCACCGGCAATAGTGTAATGCAAATCTTGCAACGCAGCTCCGTGATTATACAACACCCCCAAGCCAAGATAATAACCTATTCTACAATCAATAGCATCCCAAATTGCATAATGACTGTACCCTTCTTTATATTTTGTACGGTCAAATTCACAAAGACCTTGCGCACCAGCCGCATTAAACACAATTTCGGCAAATTGACTAGTAAAATTGGTAAGGAATGGTAAACCATACACTAACATCCCATTATCTCTTGTTTCTTTACCATCCTTAAAATATATTGGTCCCAAACCTACCGCAAAATAAGCCACGAACACCAACTTTATAATAAATACTGCTATTTTATCACGGTTAGCATATTCTTGACTTAAGCTCATATTAATCCCATAAAATACAACATACAGCATTAATGCTACTCCAATAGCCTTTTTTAAACTATTTTGAAAATTAGAAAAAGGGTTAAGAGATAATAAATCCAAGTGATTGTCTTGTTGGATTTGACAGTGATTGTTCTGGAAAAAAATTTTATCTAAAGATTCTTTGACACAATCTACCGCAAGGCCAGAAAAATTAAATAATGATTGGCTTTTAGTCGTCCCGTAACAGCTATCAGCTATAACTCTACACTGGCCATCTGAATCATCAGAGCTAGGGGGGGGTAATGTAGTGCTTTTACAGGCCACTGGCATACTACCTCTTGAAGTAGGCATAGTTAAGCACATCATATGAGTAGCCATAATCTCGACGGTTAAACGAATATTTTTTAATAAATAATTCCCTCCTAATTGTGGATCACCCCTGCCTGCTATTTCCTCAAGGCTAACAATATCACCTACATTAAGCGTAAAAGGTACGCACTTAGTAACATCTGCTCCCAAATTATCCTTAATGGTTTGTTTTACACAAAACTTAAACTGTTTATCAAGAGGGTCACAACCACCCAGGGTCTCTCTCATATCAATACTGCGTATCACCTGGCCATAAGCAGTATCATTAATTAAGTAATTATCTGAACTGGCAGAAATGGGGGCAGATTGGCATGATTCTCCATACCTTGCCAAAGCTTCTCCAGAAAAAAACACCAAATAAAGTTGGATTACCAGTATAATGATTTTCATGGTACCCCACACTTATTAACAACCCTTGAAATAACATGTTGAGTAAGGTACTCGTTTACAAATTTTGATGATGCGTAATCGTCATCGTCATTGCGAGCCTGCGGAAGCAGGCGTGGCACTCCAAAAAAACATTGGTTTGTTTTTAGAAAATTTTTGGGGATTGCCCCGCTCGCTATGCTCACTGGCAATGACATATGATAGCTTTGTTCCTTGAAAGTTGTAGCCATATTCCAGATGTGCGGTATAGGATAGGTGATTTTATGAATTTTCATCCGCCCCATCTTTTTTTATAGCATCTTTAATGGATTCTGCAGATTTTATAGTATCTTGCCGTGGTAGGACCTTAGAAGGCTCAGCATGTTCAGTATCAGCAACAGTTTTATTATAGTCTTGCTTAACATTCTTCTCTAAATTTTTTGCCTGCTCTGAATCTAATTTACGATTTTCCAGTTCTGGATCTACCTTGTGTGATTTAGACTGGTCTCTACTCTCTACCTCAGCGGCCGCCTTTTTAGCATCTTTCTCCGCAACCTCTTTAGCAGCTCTCTCAGCAGCCTCTTTAGCATCCTTTCTCCGCAGCCTCTCTCTCGCTAGCTCCGTTCTCATCAGCATCACTCTCTTAGCAGTCTGCCTAGCCTCGTATCTCTCAAGAGACTCCCTAGCCGCTCTCTGAGAAGCCTCTTTAGCTGCTTCCCCTAATTCTGATTTTTTGTGCATTTCATTATCTTCTGGTGCCTTCTGCATTTTGCTCTCTCTTCTTATAGGCAATCCCAGTATGGGCTCATTTATTGGAGTAAGTCCTTCAACTAGTCCCGAGCTAAGTGTTGTAGCAACCCTATATTGACTGCTCTGGGCTCCTGCACTACTGTCCCCAGCAGAAGAGGCCATATCTCCACTTCCTCCACTTGCTCCACTTCCTCCACCTGTCCCTCCTCTACTAGTAGACACCATATCACCTATGGTTCCTCCCGCTGCAGAAGCCATATCTCCCCCTGCTTTTCTACCTGCAGTAGCAGCCATATCTCCCCCTGCAGAAGCCCCTCCAGTGGCAGCCCCTCCTGCAGCTCCTGCAGCAGCAGAGGCTGCTGCCATACCCGCTTTAAATATTAATTGCGGATTAATTGCCACATTATTTAATGCTACTCCTTCTGTCATATCTGCGGCAAATTCTGCTAATTGCGCACTAAAATGATACATTAAATATAAAGTGAAACAGGCGGTAATTAATGCTAAAATTATAGTTTTAATTTTTTCAAAAAGTAGCTTAGGAGCTTCAAAAAACATCCCCGGCGACATCTCAATTCCTTGCAGAAAATCAAACTTCCCCATGTGGTCCTTAGTACTAGTAGTACCGGGTTTTTCTTTAACCATTTTATCAAGACTATCTTTGGCAAACCCCACCACAGTATTCCAGGGATTATTAAGGATATATCCTAAGCTATTTTTACAGCTTTGCACATCTTCATCACTTTTATAATTGTCCCAATCCTGATCAACCGCAAATATCTTAACCTTTCTTTTGGAAATCTCGCCATTTATTAAACTACTCTCTATACTATAATCGAGCATTTTGTTCATGTATTTACAATTACCATAAAAACCAAAATCATACACTGTAAACATAAAGAGCATAAAGGTTGTTACTACCATTGGTTGCAATAAAAATGATATTAGCAGCTTTACCCACGATTCAAAATAACCACGGGTATAATCAAATAAAAACATCGGAACAAATAAAGGAGCAAGCACCCCTAATATCACTATGCTGATCATGCACATGATTGTAGCATTAATCATAAAGGCTGCAACAGATATTACCAATAAAGGATAGGCCAGCGCCAAGGATATCAAGGTCATACTTCCGGAAATAATAGCCGGTATCAATAAATATACATAAGGCGGAGCGGAAAAACTAAAAAAGTCAAATTTTTTAGATTGACTTTCTACTAACATAGTGGAAAGGATATCCAGCCCTAAATAATGACTTACGCGGCAATCTAAAGCATCCCATAAAGACATATAAGATAGTTTTGGATCATAAGTAACGTCAGAAAAATCACATAATCCCGAAGGAGTAGCATTCATAACCCAGCCAGCTAGAGTGTCTATCCCTCCGAGTAAAAATGGAAAGGCCAATTCAACCATACCATCCAATCTGCCATAATCATTATTATTGCTACTTCCCGAATTAATATTGATCCCTACTGAGAAATAAGTGACAAACAACATTTTTAATACAAAATTAATTATTTCTTTCCGCGGGGGAGCTTCTGCGGACATCATAATTTTAAAGCCAAAGAAAACGACATATAAGGCTAACAAGGCGGTTACGAACTTATGCATATTACGTTGGAATTGAAATAATATACTCGTCTCTCTTTTATTGGAATTAATAACCTGATTAATCTCATCAAACGTACATACATCTCTACTTACCAACAGCCTGGCAGTCATCTCCTTCATACATTCTATTAACGGGGCAGTAATTACTATGGCAGTCTTGGAGTTATTATAAGCTCGTTGATAACAGCTAGTAGAGGCCAAACCACAATCAACTATCGCCATGGGATCTAGGGGGTTTACGTCACTCTCCTTATCTGGTGTCACTTTAGTATCTGGACTTATAAAGCTTTGATAAATAGAATTCGGATAAGGTTCTTGTATATACTTACATCCAACTTGCAGATCTTTACCTGAATTAAATATCCCTGGCACAGTAAAACATATCATATCTTTAAACTGCACTACTTTATAATAAAGAACGACCACGGGCACGCTCGGAGGAATTCCTACATCAAGCATAAATCCCCCTTCTCCAGGTTTTAATGTCTCAATTTGGTGATAGTCCTTTTTATGCTCTTGCCACTTCTCCAGAATCTCATTCCAAGGCTCAGTACCAGTTAAAGCGGCTTTGGCAATTATGAACGCCGAATCTTTTATAGCGTTGAATCTTACCTTTGCTAACTTAGCATTATTACATAAAGCAAAAGTTAAAGTTGGATTTTTATAATCCGCTTTATTATTTCTTGCACATTGCCCACCAGGGAATTGTTCATCAAATAATTCATGATCATTTATTTTAAGACGAAGCATAGCAGGAAGATAGTCGAAAGGGCCAAGGATAGTAGCTACAGCTACCGTGAAAAACGGTGCGGGAACACAGGTATGAGAAAACTCTGATCGGATTAAAAGATCGCCCATTCCTTTAGTTTCACAAGTTAAGTTTTCAAGAACATCAACTATTGTCTCTAAAACACCTTTAGGTTGATCTTCTGCATAAATATTTGGCGTAACTATAATATTTAATATACTATATAACACTAATAATTTAATTACTTTTTGCAACATTTCCAATAACTTATGTATATTCGTAAGCATACTACTCTACATTTTTATAGACTGTGCATCACTATCGTCATTGCCACGCGGGCTTCCGCAAGGCCCCGCAATGACGATGGGGATAACTTTTTCCTAAAAAACTTGTAAACAAAACCTTATTTATTGAAGGTTAATAAAAAACTTAAGGGTAGTATGATTCGTAAGATCCTTTTATAGGGTTTTTACTTCCTCATAGAATATAGGTAACCATCTTTCCGGATCATTGCCATATTTCTCTCTAATCCTATCCAATAGTAATACTGTTTCCACTCTACCGGAAAGAACACTAACAATATTAGCCATCCCATCTAAATTTACTTTCGCAACCACTGCGTCCACCCCTTGCTTTATTAAGAAGTACCGGCTTGAAGGATCAGTGGTTTTGATCAATATATATTCCCGCTGACTAAGCATAAAAGCAGTGCGATATATATCAGTAGCTTTAAGATTTGGCAAAAATATCTGAGTGGCAGTTTGCTGAATAAGAGTATCACTAATTCTACTTTTAGCTGCATCCTCAACGCTTTGAGTAGCAAAAATCACAAAAGTATTCAGTTTACGTAATACCTTCAACCAATCTTTAATTTTTGGAGCAAATACTGGATTATCAATTAACGCCCATGCTTCATCCAACACTATCATAGTTCTTTGACCATCCAAAGAAATATTAACTCTATGAAAAATATATAACAGCACCGGCGCTAAACTGACTGGATCTTTTAATAAATCGGTCATATCAAACCCAAATACTCGACCTTTACTTAAATCAATCTTATCTTCATCATTATCAAATATTTTAGCATGCGAGCCTTTACCCACCCACATGGCAATTCTACCAACTAAACTATCAGGACCATCTATCCCTAAAAAGGCAATAACATTTTTTAATCTTCTATCTTTTTTCTCTAATCTAAAATTGCCATTTACTGCCTGCGATAAAACTTTATTATCTTCGGAAGTGATCGTTTCACCATTCGAAGTTACCAATACTTTAAGCCATTCCAATATAAAACTTCTATTCTCTCCTGTATCTTCAAGCTGCAAAGGATTAAAGCCGCACTGAACTCCTGGATCAATTAGGGTATAAATACCCCCAAGGGCTCTTATAAATATCTCGGCGCCTCGATCTTTATCAAAGAAAAACATCCGTGGTTGAAATTTCTGAGCTTGCGCACATAAAAAATTCATTAACACTGTTTTCCCTGCCCCAGTAGGACCTATTATTAAAGTATGACCTACATCTCTAACATGAAAATTAAAATAAAAAGGGGTGCCAGAGGTAGTATCAAATACCGTAACATATTCTCCCCAATGATTGTTAAATATTTTTCCTAGAGGATAATTATGCATTGAAGCAAAACTAGCCATATTCAGAGTATTAATAGTAGAATCTCTAACTATATATTCCATATTTCCGGGAAGCTGTCCCCAATAACTTGGTTCCATATTCATCTTTTCTCTTACCGGTTGCATTCCAGCATTTGAAAGCTCAACAGAGGCCATTGATAAAGTATCTTCTAAGGATTTTAAATTATTATCACAACATAATAATGAAAAATGATGATTACCAAAACCAATATCCCCCCCAGTTGCCATATCTAATGCTTGCGAAATTTCAGCAATTTGCGATACTGCCTTATCGCCTGCTTGAATCATTCGATTTTGCTGCAGTTGCATACTATGAATTGCCACAGACCGATTGGCAAAAACAAAACTTTGGGTCATGATAAATTCAAAAGGCATTTGTAAAAAACCATCAAAAATACCCGCTGACGTACGTGGCCCATATTCCAAAATACTAATTATACCGGCATATCTCCTACTAGCTGGACCGCGCGCTTCTATTGACCTAGATCCAAAGAACAACCGATGAGTTGGAAGATATTGATCAATTGAGTTTCTAGGAACCACCATTTTCATAGAAGAACCACAATTTACTAAAGTACCCAAAAATTCTAGAATTTCACAATAATAACCATTTGTCGATTCCTGCACCCCCAGTAATGAAGCACCATAACTCCGAAAGGTGTTAATAATCCTTGAAGACATTTCTTGGAGGTTTTCATGCATTTCACGCATATCCTTTTCCCAAGCTGATTTATCAGACTTTTGCCTCAAGAGATTAAGAAAATACTCCACCGCTGCAACGCCAGCCTTATCTGGCCGATAAACGATGCTAATATATAACTCATTAAAAAAAGACCGCGTGCCCGCATGCTTCTTACGCCATTCTGTTGATAGGTAAGTTATAAAATCATTAGGCACTTTTATAGTGGGGTCAATTGTATATTCATCCCTTTCAAAAAACACTGGTTTACGTCTTCTAATAGTATGAAAATATACTATTACATTGCCCGAAGTCATATTCTTAAACAATGAGTTTCTAATATTTTTTTTAATATCTAAATCTTCATCATCTGCTGTTTCAAAAGAAAATCCTCCTACTCTAATTACTTGTACTAATTCATTATTTTTAGTTAAAATAGTATTACTATTCCAATGACATTTATATGGAATAAAATGAGAAGTCGGCTTTTCTTTTCTCCCTCTAGACTCCTTAGCCGATCTTGTTACGAATAACTTTATCATACATTCCTATTGGCACTAAGCTATAATTCAAATAAAAAATAAATATACTGCTGTGAACTTCAAGAAGAGCTAGCCAGTAGTCAAATCATAGGGGTATATTGTTATCTTCAAACTCAAGGCCATATACTACTCATCCTTATAAAATTTCTCATTTTTATTTACAAGAGGTAGATTCACCAAAGTACCGTAACTGCATCCCGGCTACTAACGCGGGTTCTAAATTCCGTAGGAATTTGCTCCATAAAATAATCTATTAGGACACTTACCACATTTAGAAGATTTATTTAAAAATAACTCTATAAATCTCGGCTCTTTAAAACATATTATATATCCTATTAAATGGAGGATCGCTGCAACCACTAAATTCATAAGACTGTTACTTTGAATAAACAATAACATGGCAATAACTATATTAAGCATAAAATATTTAATACTTACACCAAAAATCATTGCAGGTCTTGTTAATCCCACAAATAAAGGATCCGATCCTAATCTACCCGACATAATTAACTTATCTTTATTGTTTAGTGATATTTTCTTTTTCTATAAACATACTTGATAATATTGAATCTGGAGATTTAGCATTAACAAAATGTACACAATGGGTATTATTTTGCATAGCCGCTATTGCTGATTCAATTAAACCAATTTTATTAGGTTCTTCTGTAACATCCAGCATCTCTTTAAGTACACTAATATCCTGTACTTTAAAATCTCCTGTTCCTTCAAATTCTGCTTCTTCATAAAATAGTATCAAATGATCTGCAGCTAACGAAGAAGAAATTAACGAAGCAGTCAAATTGACATCAAGTAAATGAGTGTTACCATTCTCATCGCTGGCTACTGGAGAAATTATCGGAATAATATTACTATCTTCAAAATTTATTAAAATTTCAGGATTAATCATAACTGGCTCACTTATAAAGCCAATATCTATAATATCCTGATTAGTAGCTCGCCTATGGGATAATTTTAACTTCTTGGCTTGAATAAGATTCGCATCTTTACAAGAAATACCAATAGCATAGCACCCCAAACTACAAAGTTTTGAAACTATCCGTTTGTTAATATAACCAGACAACACCATCTCCATAATTTGAGAACTTTTATAGTCTGCTACCTGAATGTTATTAATAAATTTTTCATCAAAACCAAATAATTTCAATGTATCATTCACCAAATTAGTATGATCATGAACTATAAAGATTTTAACTCCACAATTATCCAACAGATTCATTATATCAGCAAAATCAGTTAATAATTCATCATTATTAATAATAAAGGATGGCAATTTAACTACCACAACCTGCTCTCTAATTTCACTACTATGCCTGATGATATCTTTTATTAGAGCTATGTTTTGATTCATGCTTTTGGCTGGAATGAAACCTTTATTTTCTTTTTCTTTATAATTTGAGGCATTTTGCCAAACTAAATTGCAATTCTTTGGCACCTTCCTTACTCCTGCTGCTTGTATATATCACATTACATGAGTAGTTTAAAGTTGCAAGAAAATTCTGTACCTCTAGAGCAAGGTTTTCACGACTTGTTACCTTATCTACCTTAGTAAAAACAATTTGGAAATTTCTATTATAAGAAATTAACAGCTTGATAATATCTTGATCATTTTGTTTAATTCCTCTTCTTGCATCGATTAACAAATTTACTAACTGAAGATTCAAACTATGTTGAAGATAGTGAGATATTAACCCCTCCCATTGTTGTTTTACATATAGGGGGACATAGGCAAACCCATAGCCAGGAAGGTCTACTAACACTATTTTTTCAGCCAAAACAAAAAAATTTATTTGCCTTGTGCGACCGGGAGCGCGCGAAGTTTTAGCCAATCCAGAATGATTGCATATAGTATTAATTAAACTTGATTTACCAACATTGGATTTACCAACAAAAGCAATTTCTGGCAAAAAACTCTTGGGAAACTGATTTATTTTTGCCACTCCAGCAATAAATTTCGCTTGTTGGCGAAAAAGTTTAGTAACCCTCTCAATCGACATTTTTCTCTAATTTATTAATGTAATATTGTTGAATTATAGACAAAATATTGTTCCACGACCAATAAATCAGCAATCCTGCGGGAAAACTACTAAACATAACTAAAAATATTAAAGGCATGAATTTCATCACCTGAGCCTGGACAGGATCCGCCGGCTGCGGGCTCATTCGCTGTTGCAAAAACATAGTCACAGCCATGATAATAGGCCATACTCCAATCATTAAGAAACTAGGGGGAGTAAATGCGAGCATCCCAAATAAGTTAAAAATTGAAGTAGGATCTGGCGCTGATAAATCTTTTATCCAACCAAAAAACGGCGCGTGGCGCATCTCAATCGTTACATATAATACTTTATAAATCGAGAAAAATACTGGTATTTGAATAATTATAGGAAAACAACCAGCAATAGGGCTTACCTTCTCTCTTTTATACAAGGCCATAATCTCTTGATTAAGCCGCATTTTATCTTCAGCATATAATGTTTTAATTCGTTCTATCTCTGGCTGAAGATTTTTCATTTTTTTCATAGAACGATAGGATTTGCTCGCTAAAGTAAACATAAGTAGCTTAATAATAACCGTTACAATTAATATACTAACTCCAAAATTGCCAACATAATTATAGAAAAAGCTCATAGTATTAAAAACTGGTTTAGTTATTATATAAAACCACCCGAAATCAATAGCCCGATCAAATAGCTTAATATCATATTGTTTTTCATATTGGTCTAATAAATCAACTTTCTTGGCACCGGCAAATAGTTTTTGCGATACTTTAAATTCTTCTCCTGGCTTTATTTGGAAAGCAGGAGAGATGAAATCAGTTTGATATCTGCCTGTGCCATTTTTTAGGGCATAATTAAAATTAGAGCTATATAAGTTTGTTTTATCTGGTATTAATGCCGCCAGCCAATATTTATCTGTGATACCAATCCATTCTACCTTGCTTTGCGGAAATTTTGTTGACTTTTTATCTTTCACATCCTCAAAAGAATATTCTTTAAGCCTACCATCAATAGAACCTATTGGCCCTTGGTGAAGAATATTAACGGCTTTTTCCTGCAGGCTATATTTCCTATTAATTAGCCCATAATATTGAACTTCTATAGCTTCTTGGCTATTATTTACTATCCCCTGCTCTATCGTAAATAAATAATTCTTATCCAAAGTGAGAGTAACCAAAAATTTTACACCTTCTTTATTAATCCATGATAAATTGACGGGTTTTGCAGGTGTTATTTCATCGCTATCCGCCTGCCAAACTGTTTCACTACCCGGCAGATCTATTAGAGAATTATTACTAAACCACCCTATTTCAGCAAAATACGCTTCTTCAGAACTAGAATTAGAAAATAATATAACCGATTTACTATCTTTAGAGAGATCTTGCTTATATTCTCGTAAGATTAAATCATCAAATCTCAACCCTTTTAAAGAGATAGAACCTGCTAAAACATCCGAATTTATCTTAATTCTTGGTACCAACACGGCCACTTGTTGTGCTATTTTATCCGTAAGGCCTTGCTGACCTAAGGATTGTTGCTGTGATTGCTTATCTATTGTTTGTTGATATATTTTACTCTGTTGTTCAATTTTTTGTTGTTCAATTTTCTGTAATCTAGGTTTCTCGTAAAAATATTGCCACCCAAAAATAATACCAAGGGATAAGAGGGCAGCAGCTACTAGATTAAATATATTATGATTCATTACGTTCTAAAATAATTATGTTGTTTATTAAATAATAACACTGTAATAAGCATTGCCGATAAATAGTTGATACCCGAATTGTCATTGAGAGAAGGCCGTACATACGCAATCCAGGAAAAACCCTGAAACAAACCAATTTTCTTAGGATTGCCACGCACAGCAAACGCTCGCTTAGCTAATGACGTTTACGGCTACCTACGCACAATTTTTGATCTGTCATCAACTATTTATCGGCAATGCCCTGTAATACTGTCGCTTAAATCACCTCACCATAAACCCAAACTTCACCATTATAATGCCATTCAGGATCACATGATTTAGGAAACTCATTTTTCATACCTAACTCCTTTACTCCGGGCGGTAGTATTAGTCTTCGCTCGGCTGCAAGGCTACGTTCAAGAATAGGATAGTACTATTGCGTTGGCTTAGTCCAATCACCAAAGCAATCTTCATTTAAGCATATACAAATTCTGCTCATTCCCATATCCGATAGGTAAATAACACAAATTACCCGCGCATAATCTGATGAATCGGGTTTAGCATTAATTAAATATTGAATAACTTGAGTTTGGAGTTGACGTACCAAACCTTCACTATTTTTGCACAACATCTGGCCAATCCATCCAACATTCCCAATGCAACTTCCACACCCAATGGCATTTATGGGGAGGTACACCCTCAGGGAAATAACCCGCAAATTTTTCACTCCATTTGGAAAAATGCCTTAAGCTACGTAAGATATAATGGGGGTTACCACGTGGTTTAAAAAGTGAAACATTACGATAAAGCATTGACCCAAGAATTTCTAAAATAGTAAATAAAATAGATTATATTGATTAAACTGCAGTAGTCAATGCCTTAACTTTAAGTTAATCATTAAACCACCTTGTATTATTTTATGATCTTATTATATACTATGTGAAGTATTAAAGCTTATGAGGTTATAAAATGAATATAGAAAAATTTACTACTCATGCTAAATCAGTAATTTCTGGCGCCCAAAATCTAGCTGCCAGCAGTGACCATCAACAAATATTACCATTACATATCCTTGCTGCTTTATTGAAAGAGGAAAGCGGTGTCATCATTAATCTTATCAATACTTTAGGTGCTAATTTAGACAATCTAAATAACTTGCTTACAATGGAACTGGCTAAAATTCCTAAAGTACAAGTCCAAGGGGGCAGTCAGTTATATTTATCTTCAGAAACCATAAAATTGCTAGATAAAGCAGATGCACTGGCGAAAGCTAGCGGTGATAATTTTATAACTGTTGAGAGAATTTTTGAAAGCTTATCCTATGACAAAACCCCAGCTGGTAAAATTTTGCTTGATAATTCCCTTACCGATAAAAAAATAAACGCAACTATTCGTGCTTTAAGAAAGGGTAAAAAGGCAGATAGTGAATCAGCTGAAGGAAGTTATGACGCATTAAAGAAATATGGGAAAGACGTAACGGAATTAGCAGAACTTGGCAAATTAGACCCAATAATCGGAAGGGATGAAGAAATTCGCAGGACTATCCAGGTTTTATCCAGAAGAATGAAGAATAATCCTGTGTTAATAGGAGAACCAGGTGTCGGAAAAACCGCTATTATAGAAGGATTAGCTCAAAGAATATTTACCCAAGATATTCCCGAAACTCTAGCAAATTGCCGAATTATCGAACTTGATATGGGATCTTTAATTGCCGGCGCTAAATACCGAGGAGAATTTGAAGAGCGACTTAAAGCGGTCCTTAGCGAGATTAAAAACTCCAGCGGAGAAATTATTTTATTTATTGATGAATTACATCTGCTAGTCGGTACCGGCAAGACAGATGGGGCAATGGATGCTTCAAATTTACTTAAACCAATGCTTGCACGCGGAGAATTACATTGTATTGGAGCAACTACCTTGGATGAATATCGGAAATATATTGAAAAAGATGCAGCGCTAGCAAGAAGGTTTCAAGCAGTGTATGTTAGTGAGCCCACCATAGAGGATACTATCTCAATCTTACGAGGGATTAAAGATAAGTATGAATTACACCATGGGGTTAGAATTTCTGATAGCGCCCTAATAGCGGCCAGTACCTTATCTAACAGATATATTACCGATCGTTATCTGCCAGATAAAGCAATTGACCTAATTGATGAAGCTTGTAGTAGGTTAAAAATAGAATTATCTAGTAAACCAGAGGAGCTAGACGAACTGGACCGCCGCATAATGCAAATAAAAATTGAATTAGCTGCTTTAAAAAAAGAAAATGATGAAGTCTCCAAAAAGAAAATTATAAGTTTAACAGAAGAATTACAAAAGCTTGAATATACTTCTTATGAGATGACCACTAACTGGCAAGCGGAAAAAGATAAAATCCAGATTGAACAAAAATTAAAAGAAGAGCTAGAAAAAGTTAAATTAGAGTTAGAAAGAGCAGAAAGATCTGGCTTACTGGCTCGTGCTAGTGAGTTAAAATATGGGATCATTCCTGATTTAACCAGCAAACTACACCAAGCCATGAGCCCAAGTAGCGATAAGATCTCCAAAGAGATTGTCTCGGAAAATGATATAGCAATAATTATCTCCAAGATTACTGGTATACCAATGGATGCCATGCTATTTAGTGAACGAGAGAAATTACTATCTATGGAAACAAAACTTCGCGGCTCAGTGATAGGACAAGATGAAGCTATTAGAAGCATAAGCGATGCAGTACGCCGCTCTCGTGCTGGTCTGCAAGATCTCCATAGACCTTTGGGGTCATTCTTGTTTCTTGGGCCAACAGGAGTGGGAAAAACTGAACTAACCAAAGCCCTGGCGCATTTTTTATTCGATGATCGTAATGCTTTACTGAGAATTGATATGTCTGAATATATGGAAAAACATTCTATCTCCCGTTTGATTGGAGCCCCTCCTGGGTATGTGGGTTATGAACAAGGCGGGGTATTAACTGAATCAGTCCGTAGAAGACCTTATCAAGTTATCCTATTTGATGAAGTAGAAAAAGCCCATTCTGATATTTTTAATATAATGCTCCAGATCTTAGATGAAGGTCACTTAACTGACAGTCAAGGAATTACGGTGGATTTTAAGAATACTATTATCGTCCTTACTTCTAATATTGGCGCTGAAATACTCATTAATCAAAAAGAAGGAGATGATGAAAGTAAAATTAAAGATCAAATAATGGAATATGTTCGAGCAATATTCAAACCAGAGTTTTTAAATAGGCTAGATGAGATTATTATGTTTCATAAATTAAGCTATGCTAACATTCATGATATTGTAAAAATACAACTCGACAATTTAAAAACTATTCTCAGTAAACAAAATATTACGTTGCAATTTGATGAATCCACAATAGATTACTTAAGCAGCAAAGGCTACGATCCAATGTTTGGCGCCCGGCCTTTAAAGAGAGTTATTCAACGCGAGTTACAGAATAATTTCGCTAAACTGATTCTTGCAGGTAATATTGAAAGTGGTAGTATAGTGAATGTGGTCAAAGACGGCGAAGAACTAAAAATTGAAAAAACTTAAAAATTCCACGCTACTATTCTCATAAAAATATGATTGATAACCAACTAATAAAAAGTCTAAAAGTATGGCTGTTTGCTGATAGTAGACCCGGAAATTTAAATCAAGCTATTGCTCTGGCTGAAAAAATAGGGTTTAACTATGAGTTAAGACCTATTGAATATAATTTCTGGGGCAAATTACCTAACCACTTGCTTGCTTTAAGGCCTATCCATATTAAAAAAGAATTATTAAATTCTTGGAAAGCAGAAGGCTACCCTGATCTAATAATTTCGTCAGGCAGAAGAACAGCCAGTTTAGCTAGTTACTTAAAACGTAAATCGGGTAATAGGATAAAAATAATTCAAATTATGCACCCGAGTTTACCCCTTAACCATTTTGAAGTAGTTATTTTACCACATCATGATAAAATACCTAAAAATCAAGTAAATACTCTGCGAATTACTGGCGCTCTTAATAATATCCAAGATAAAATATCGTCTGCCGGTCGATTTGCCAATAACAGCGAATTACATAAAAATTATCCAAATTTGGGGAAATTTATCGCGGTAATTATAGGAGGAAAAAGCAAAAATCATGATTTTACTAAAGAGAACGCCAAAGAGCTTGCAAGGGTATTATCTAATATTGCCCAAAATCAGCAATATACTATTTTTATTAGCTTTAGTAGACGCACATCGTTGGCCGCAAAACAAATGATTAAAAATAATATTCCTGCTTCTGCTATTATTTATGACCCTGCGGAAAATGAAACGAAGCCTAACCCATATTTAAATATGCTAACAGAAGCAGATTATATAATCTCTACTGCTGACTCTATTTCAATGTGTAGCGAAGCGGCTGCTACGGGTAAACCACTTTACATATTTTGCCCCCTACTGTTTACCTCTTCTAAACATTTGACTTTTTTACAACAATTGTTAAAATTAGGTATAGTTAAAATATTGGATAAATCTACAACTCATTTATTACCTTATGAATATACTCCTCTTAATGAACTAGAAAGAATTGCCAGTAGTATATTGAACTCAGTTCTAAAAAAACAAGGGAATACGGATGCAAAACATTAATTGCCACAACATGGTTATTGTCAAATGTCTATAATAAATTATTTTTTATATAAATTAAAGAAACCTTCACAATTTTTACTAACTATTGTAATTATAGCTTGTTCTCATACAACTGCTTTCTCTTTTTCTTGCCCGAAAAATAGTGATAAGGTTTTATTTGATAACGCTACATGGTATGGCGAGATCAATTGTGCTAACCTTGTGGTAAAGGGAAAGCAAAAACATGAAAAAATTATGAGAGTGCTGGCTGACACCCCTATGCATTTGGGACAAGTAAAAGAGTTAAGATGTAATAGCACAAACGCCAGCTGGTATTATCCTGACCTCAATATTCACGTTAAATTATCCATGCAAGAAGACAGGCTAGTCTTTGAATATAGAGAGTAATAAAGAACAAGTTTTAATATTTCCAAGAAGTGGAGAGATGGTGGATAGCCAAGCAATTATATACCCCAGTAGTGAGGGATTATTTATCCCCCAACAAGATGAATTTTGGAAAAAACAATTGGTGGATTCTAAATTACAAGTTAACGAAAATATGACAATGCCGTTTTGGGGGATATATTATACCACAGGTTCAGTAACCTATATTTTGCATGATGATTTAGATAGTGAATTACATTTTAAATTATCTGAAGAGAAAAAAATATATGTTCAGCTGGAACATACATTTAATAAAGCAAACAATATTGAGATCCTACCGTTTGAAATTAGTATTATTCTAGGCGAAAAATCACCAATTGCCCCGGCAGTGGAATATAAAAAATATTTATTATCAAAAGGGTCATTAGAAACCTTACAGCAAAAATCCTTAACGAATAAAAATGTAGAAAAATTATATGGGGCATTTCACATTTATCTTTGGGGGAGCGGTAAAACATTGCAAGCTATCGATAGGCTGCAGGCTCTAGGATTAAAAAATCTGTGGTTAGGATATGACCAAGATCCGCGCACAGATAACAACTTAGTAACCCCTGAATTTATAGAAAAAGCTGTGTCGCTTGGATATTTAATTGGTCCATATGATTCGTTTCATACGATGGAGAATCCTCTCAATGCCAGGTCTATTAACGGTATATTTCCTCAGCATTACCCGGGTTCTTGCATCATTAATAAAGATGGTACAATAAATATTGGGTTTCAGGGAGCAGGATGCCATATAAGTTCAGAAGCTTTAGTTAAAGAGTTTCCTGAAAACAAAACTATTTATAAGGGTACAGCTATTGAATAATGTTTTAAATTATGCTATGGTGAGATTTTAGTAAATAATTGGAATTAAGCTATGGCAGAAATAATAACACGGAACGGAGAAGAAATCACAATACAAATTACATTAAAATTGGATGGCTCTATGCTTGAAATGGAAGATGCGATACAGAAAGGAGTAAATGAGGTTGGGTGCATTGCAACTAAAGAAGCCCTAAGTAAGTTTGATGCAACTGGTGCGATAATTAATATTGGTAGTGTCAGAATGTCTTCAAAGGGCAA
This sequence comes from Rickettsia endosymbiont of Bradysia coprophila, assembly GCA_019468145.1. Classification (GTDB taxonomy): domain Bacteria; phylum Pseudomonadota; class Alphaproteobacteria; order Rickettsiales; family Rickettsiaceae; genus Tisiphia. Next base: position 1,137,993 of record JAHXDM010000002.1, on the reverse strand, counting down.
AGTGAAAAAAGAGTATGAGACACCCTATGGTACTGTTGAGATAATGCGACATGTATATCAGAGCTCGAAAGGAGGCAAGACGTTTTGTCCAGTTGATGAGAAAGGGCGTATAATTATTCATTCTACACCAAAATTTGCCAAAATGATTTCGTATAAATATGCATCTTTAAGTGCGAAAGATGTCAGTGAAGATTTTGCAGAGAATCATTCTAGGAGTTGTTCGAGAGGATATATCCAAAAGGTTGCTGATTATATAGGATCTATAGCTTTAGCGACAGAAGAAGATTGGGAATATGCTATTCCCAAGATTGTAGAACCGGTTACCAGTATAGGTATTAGTTTAGATGGCACATGTATTTTAATGAAAGAACAAGGTTATCGTGAAGCTATGACAGGTAATATCTCTTTGTACGATGCGCAAAGCGAAAGATTGCATACAATATATATTGGAGCGTCTCCTGAATATGGTAAAGGGTTATTTATAGCTCGTTTACAAGGAGAGGTTAATAAAATCAAACAAAAATATCCTGCAGCAAATTATATTGGCATTGCTGATGGCGCAAGTAATAATTGGAAATTTTTAGAACTGAATACACAATATCATATTCTAGATTTTTATCATGCTAGCGAATATTTAGCAAAAAGTTCATATTCATTTTTTAGTGATGAAGGGAGAAGAAAGGAATGGTTGAGTAATGCTTGTCATAAATTAAAGCATGAAAACAATGCGGCTGCAGAGCTTTTAGACACGATGAAGGAACAAGTGAAAAAAAATGAAGGAAATAAAAAAATATCACCAGCAATAAAGGACAATTTGAGTAAAGCGGTGAGCTATTTTACTAATCAATTAGAACGTATGAATTATAGTAATTACACAGCACAAAATTTTCCTATAGGTTCTGGTGTGACGGAAGCGGCTTGCAAGACGCTGATCAAGCAAAGATTATGTAAATCAGCAATGCAGTGGCGAACTCAAGGTGCCAAAATAGTTATTTCCATTAGATCTCTTGTTCAAACAAAAGGAAGGTGGAATCAATTTTGGAACATGATTAACCAAAATGCCTTAAGCGACATCTTGATATCTTAGTTAACATTATTCAATAGCTGTACCCATTTATAAGAGAGTAGATGATTTTGCAAATACTGGAATTAACTCATATTTTCTTGATTGCGATGCTACTGGCGAGTTATTTGATGATTATTCTCCTTCTCACCCGATGACTAAAAATAAAGACCGTTTAAACCGGATTTCTCGAATGAATCACATAGCTTCCGAAAAAAAATTAGTCCTGGGATCAGAAACTGCTACCTGGTGGGCGGTACCCTATCTAACGTTTGCCCATGGGAACTTTTCAGTGCACAATTCCATTCATTGGGAGTTTTCCAAAAAACGAGAACAATATGGTAAATATTGGCCTTCTAATAGGCCGGAATTTTTCTTTAAAACCATCAACGCTCCGAAGGACTATATTAAAGCTAGGTATAATCCCCAATATCGCATCCCTTTGTTCCAAGTAGTGTACCATCAGTCGATCGTTACTACCGACCGATGGGAGATTTCCCATATGAAAATCATTAATGCCCTGCAAACTAGAGAATTATTAGAACTACTATATGGGGTTCCTGCTATTTGGTCTTTAGACTTAGCAGATATCAATAAATATGGAGACTACTTAAAAAAATTATATCAATTTTTCGCCCCCATTCATCAAGCTATTGCTACGGAAGAATTACGAGAGTTCCGGTGGTTAGACGATAAACGACAAGTCCAACAAACTATTTTTGGAGATAAAATACAACTTACTGCTAATTTTTCTAATAAGATGTATAATTCCATTAAACCCTATACCATACAAGCCCTATGGCTAGGTAGTAATATCAAGCAACAATATACTCCTTTAAATATAAGCCCATAATTTATATGGACTTGACTATTGCCGAGCGGCAAGTATTTTGTGATCCCTTAAAATAAAAATCCACAACTAAGGACTATCTAATTGGAATTATTGGTAATTTCTTCCGGAATTTTTTGCGTAGAGAGTTTTTGCACATTTTTTCTTCGTGCTAAGTTGTCTTTCAAAGCATTAGCTAGTTTTTTTAATTTATTGTTATCCAATTTTTGTTTATTGTTGTTAGATATAATGGCCTCCTAAAAATCTTAATTGACTATCCCAATAAGCCAGGGTTATTTCTCTAATAATTTTCTACTATCTTTTCGATATTTTCTTATTATACTACGAATTAGGATTGGAATAAATTATAATAATAATATATGAATCAACATATTATACATTCTGCGGAATTACTCGGTGAAAAACGTAATAATGCCCGTCAAGGAGGAGGGGTAGACAGGATAGCTGTCCAGCATAAAAAAGGTAAGTTAACTGCAAGAGAAAGGTTAGAAGTATTACTGGATCCCGAAAGTTTTGAAGAAATAGGCATGTTTGTTGAACATCGCTGTAACAATTTTGGAATAGGCAAAAAGAAATTTCCAGGGGATGGGGTAGTAACAGGCCAAGGCACTATAAATGGTAGATTAGTTTTTGTTTATAGCCAAGATTTTACCGTTTTGGGTGGTTCTCTTGGAGAATATCATGCGAAAAAAATATGTAATATACTCGATGCTGCTTTAGCAGTGGGTGCTCCAGTTATTGGAATAAATGACTCCGGGGGAGCAAGAATTCAAGAAGGAGTAGATGCTCTTGGGGGTTATGGAGAAATATTTCAACGCAATGTTATTGCTTCGGGAATAATTCCCCAAATTAGCCTCATTATGGGACCTTGCGCAGGCGGCGCGGTCTATTCACCTGCCTTAACAGACTTTATCTTCATGGTTAAAAATAGTTCTTACATGTTTGTGACAGGTCCAGATATAGTAAAAACAGTAACGGGAGAGGAAGTAAGCCAAGAAACCCTTGGAGGCGCTCGGATGCATACGACTAAAAGTGGAGTGGCAGATTTTGCTTTTAAAAATGATATAGAAGCTCTATTGGAAACTAGAAGATTTTTTAATTTTTTACCATTATCAAACTGCAGCCCTATCCCAAAACGGCGAACTGAAGATCCGGCAGACCGGGTGGATATGTCTTTAAATACCTTAGTGCCAGCTATTCCCAATAAACCCTATGATATGCAAGAACTAATAGAACGTATTGTGGATGAGGGAGAGTTTTTTGAAGTGCAGCCGGATTTTGCAAAAAATATAATCATTGGTTTTGGTTATATGGAAGGGCGATCTGTTGGCTTTGTGGCTAATCAACCATTACATTTAGCTGGATGTTTAGATATTAATGCCTCCAGAAAAGCGGCCAGGTTTATTCGCTTTTGTGATGCATTTAATATTTCGCTAATAACTTTAGTGGATGTCCCAGGATTTTTACCTGGAACTGATCAAGAACATGATGGGATTATTAAACATGGCGCAAAATTATTATATGCTTACGCAGAAGCAACTGTCCCTAAAATTACGGTAATAACCAGAAAAGCTTATGGCGGAGCTTATATAGTCATGAATTCCAAACATTTGCGTGGAGATATTAATTATGCCTGGTTTAATTCTGAAATTGCCGTGCTTGGAGCTGAAGGAGCAGCTGAGATAATATTTAAAGAGGAATGTAATGATCCAGAATTAAGAAAACAAAAAATTCAGGAATATAAAGACACAGTTACTTCCCCCTTCGTTGCAGCATCCAGGGGTTATTTAGATGATATTATCGAACCTCAAAATACTAGATGGCGTATATGCAAAGCATTAAATATTCTCCAAAATAAAAAAGTACAATTGCCATGGAAGAAGCACGATAATCTCCCGCTTTAATCTAATTTCTATAATATATTTTTTAAGTACGAGATTTTATGACTAAGCCGTTATTTGATAAAATTTTAATCGCTAATCGTGGTGAAATAGCTTTAAGAATAATGAGAACATTAAAAAAAATGGGTATCAAATCGGTTGCTGTATATTCAGAGGCCGATACTCATTCGATGCATGTGCAATATGCCGATGAGGCATATTATATAGGCAGTTCTCCTGCTACTGAAAGTTACTTGTCAATTAAAAATATTATCAATGCTATTAGGGCAAGCGGAGCAAACGCCGTTCATCCAGCTTATGGTTTTCTCTCAGAAAACGCAAATTTTGCTAATATTTTAAAAAGAGAAGGGGTTGTTTTAATAGGTCCCAATGCGTCTGCCATTAAAAAAATGGGTGATAAAATAGAAGCCAAAAAAATTGCAGTTGAAGCAGGAGTAAGCACAGTGCCAGGCTATATTGGCACTATTAGTACTATCAGCCAAGCAATTGAAATTGCTAAAAAAATAGGTTTCCCGGTAATAGTGAAAGCAGCTGCTGGTGGCGGCGGCCGGGGGATGAGGGTTGTGAAAAATGCTGAAGAAATGGCTACGGCTTTTGAATCCGCAAAACTTGAAGCAGTAAATAATTTTAGTGATGGAAGATTATTTATTGAAAAATTAATTATCTCCCCAAGACATATTGAAATACAATTATTAGCAGATCAATATGGTAATAGTGTATGTCTTGGGGAGCGGGAATGTTCCATTCAACGTTATCATCAAAAGATAATTGAAGAGGCTCCTAGTTCCTTTATTAGTGAAGAAATCAGGCAAAAAATGTATCAACAAACCGTAGCATTATCCAATAAAGTGGGGTATTACTCGGCAGGTACCGTCGAGTTTATAGTTGATTTAGATAAAAATTTTTATTTTTTGGAAATGAATACTAGGTTGCAAGTGGAACATCCGGTAACTGAAATGATCACCGGGATAGATATAGTAGAAGAAATGATTCGAATTGCGGCAGGCGAGAAATTAACTTTTTCTCAACAAGATATCCAGCTAAAGGGCCATGCGTTTGAATCAAGAATTTGTGCAGAAAACCCAATGCGCGGTTTTTTACCTTCTAGTGGTAGAATTACTGAATATTCCGAACCTCCCAAAAATGTAAATGTCCGGGTGGATACCGGTTTAGGACTAGGAGGAGAGGTTAGTATGTTTTATGATCCCATGATCGCAAAGTTATGTACATATGGTGCATCACGAGAACAAGCCCTAGAAGTAATGCGTTCTTCTTTAAGTTCTTATATAATAAGCGGTATTTCTCATAATATTAGTTTTTTAGAAGCTTTAATATCTAATCCTCGTTTTATAGCAGGAGATATTAATACCTCCTTTATAGAAGAAGAATATCCAGATGGTTTTTCGGGTGCCACTTTAACTTCCGATATTACCAAAGTATTTTTAGCTACCGCAATTTTTATTTATATGACTGAACAAAAAAGGGCCTCATTAATCGTCGGTCAAATGATTGATCAAGTCCATAAAATTGGTACTAGATGGGTGGTTTCCATTGATGATAATTTATTTCCAGTACTGATAAAATCAGTAGAGGATGGGTATAATATAAGGCAAGAACATGATAGAATATATATTCGAAGTAACTGGACCTTAGGAAGTAGACTTTTTCCATGTGTAGTTAATGGCAGAAAAGCTAATGTAAAAATTGAACATATTCCCACCGGTTATATATTATCTTATTCTGGGATTAGTGTTAAAGCTTATGTACGTTCTCCAAGAATGTCTGAGTTAGAAGCCATGATGATTACTAAATCCACTGTTGAAGAGCAAAGTGAATTACAAGCTCCTCTATCCGGGCAAATTATTGCCATTAAAGTACAGGAAGGTAATGAAATAATTATAGGACAAGAAATTATGGTTTTAACAGCTATGAAAATGGAAAATATAATTGTCTCTGAGCGGCACGGCAAAATTGCTAAAATATTGGTTAATGAGAAGGAGCAAGTCACTAGTGGTCAGGTGTTGATTAAATTTGAATAATGAGATGTTTAATTATTATCAGGGGCTTAAAAAATACTTTAATAGCAGAAGGATATTATTTGTCCTAACCATAGTAGCAATAATACTAGTTGGGGTAACTTATTATGCTGTTTCTATTGATGATAAATCTCTGGGGCCTGATCCCAGCAGAGTAATTAGTCTGATTTTAATAGATTTGGTAGTAATTTTGCTTCTTGGCATTGTATTATCTCGTAAATTTTTACAAAATTTTATAGAAATTGAAGATGGGAAAAGGGTTTCAAAGTTACAAAACCGCATCATTGTGGCTTTTAGCTTAGTAACTGCTATTCCCACTATCATTGTCTCAGTATTTTCTGCATATTTCTTCAATTTTGGTATTCAAGCCTGGTTTGATCAAAAAATATCTGCCGTGCTTGATGAGTCAATCATTGTTTCCAAATCTTATATAAATGAGCATAAGGGGCAATTACGTGAGACAGCTTTATCAGTGGCAAATGATTTAAGTGATATGTACTATGATTTAATACATAACCAAACTTTATTTACTACGATATTAGATGGTGAAGTGGAAATGCGCTCGCTTGTGGAAGCAATAGTATTCCATCAGCCTACTAATACGGTTATTGCTAATACCTATTTAAGTTTTGCCCTTTCATTCTTTAACATTCCCGCCGATCTGATGCAAAGAGCAGATACCGGTGAAATTGTTGAAATACAGGATGATCCAACAAAACTAAGGATGCTGATAAAATTAAAAGATCATAATGATATTTATCTCTTAGTGGGGAGGCTAATTGATGATAAGATAATTGATCATATAGATAAAACGAAAGGAGCGGCTGCTGAATATTATCGCCTTAAAAAACATATATCCAGCATGCAGATTAAGTTTTCGATAGTGTTTATTTTTATTGCCTTACTGCTTTTATTAGTGGCAATAAACTGGGGAATGATTTTTACCAAAAAAATAGTCAACCCTATTAAAAGATTAGTTATGGCTACAGAAAAAATAAAAGCGGGGGATTTAACTATTCAGGTACCAGAAAATGCGGGGGATAAAGATGAAATCAGTGTGTTATCGTCAGCTTTTAATAGAATGGTCAAACAAATTGATCGTCAACAAAGAGATTTAGTAATAGCCCAAAGAGCGCTTGCCTGGTCTGATGTAGCCCGGAAAGTAGCTCATGAAATTAAAAATCCTTTAACGCCAATTCATCTGGCTTCTGAAAGATTGCTACGGAAATTTAGTAACCAAGTGGAGGATAAAGTAGAATTTGATAAATATATTCAGATGATTATCCGGCACACTGATGATATTAAAAAGATTGTATTGGAGTTTGTGAATTTTGCTAGGTTACCTGCACCTGTATTTACCAATTGTGATTTAGTACCTCTTGTAAAAAATATGGTAGACTCTAGAAAATTAATTAATGACAAAATATTATATAATTTTACTACTACTGATAATTATCTGGATTTTATTTGTGATACCACTCAAGTTAATCAGGTTATGATTAACTTATTAAAAAATGCTGAGGAGTCGATAAAAATGACTGGGTCAATGCTAGGTATTATTAGTACTGCTATTAAGAAGACAAATAATCAGATTATTCTTACAGTAATTGATAATGGAGTAGGCTTTCCTGCTAATTTAATTCATAAAGCAACAGATGCTTATGTCACCACGCGGTCTAAAGGTAGTGGCCTTGGCCTGGCTATTATCAAGAAAATAGCCCAGGATCATGCCGGTACGTTAGATTTAGCTAACCTTCCTGAAGGTGGCGCTATAGTTACAGTGACATTTAATTTGGAGGAGCTGAAATTAAAATCTTTAGGATAGCCCGGAAATTACCAGAATTGTGAGATAAGTTGTAATAAATCTATAAAAATTACTTTATATTTAGTTGTTATCTGAGTATATTATACTGAAAGCACGAGCTTTTGTGTTGATTTTATAATTATCTTAAAGGATTTATTTATGGATGCAATGTCTTTAAAATATATTGGTGTTGGTTGCATGGCTATTGGAATGTGCGGCGCAGCTATTGGGGTATCTAACATATTTAGTACCTTATTATCATCAATTGCCCGTAATCCTTCCGCTACAGACCAACTACAAAGAATGGCCTTAATTGGTGCTGGTCTTACTGAAGCCATGGGCTTATTCTCATTTGTAATAGCAATTTTACTTATATTTTCTTAAAGATTTATGCCACAATTTGATATCAATTTTTATTATTCACAAATTTTTTGGTTAATAGTTGTTTTTAGCTGCTTATACATTCTAGTATATAAGTTTATTATACCTATGGCAAAAAATACTATAGAGAACAGGAAAAACTCTATAGAGTTTAATATTGCTAATGCTAATAAGCTGGCAGCAACAGCTAAAGACCTACAGCAGAGATATGAAAATGAAATCCAGCAAATACAAGATTTAGTAGACAATATTCACAAAGAAGAGTTGCTTAAAATGAACGAGGCTTTTGTATTTAAAAAAATTCAACTAGCTAATGAACTAAAAGCCCAGATTATCCAAAATAATAAAGATCTTCAAAAAAATTCTAAATTGTTTTGGATTAATGAAAATCAGTCTTGCATTAATTTAGCAAGCTTATTAGTTGAAAAACTAACAGGGCAACCAGCAAACTTAGAACTATTGAATCAATTATATAAAAAGATGTTATAATGCTTTTCTTTAATGAAGATTTTTGGATAGGGATATCTTTTGGGATCTTTGTATATTTAGTTTATAAACCTCTAAAAAATATAATTTTAAAAACATTAGACGCAAAGATTCTTGCTATTCAACAGCAAGTCGTGGAGAGCCAGAAACTGAATGATGATATGGAATCACGAGTTAAAGGTACTTTAAGTCAAATTCAGACAATTGAAACTTTAAGAGAGGAGATGCTAACAAAAGGCAGAAAAATTACCAATATTCTGGTGGAAGAACAGTCGGAAGAAATAAAGAGATTGTTAGAGAATAAAAAACTAAGTGTCATTAATTCTATCAATAATACTAACTCCAAAGCATTGCACCAACTTCAAATAGAATTTGGGAATAAGATAGTAGCGCTAACCTCTTTATATCTCCAGACAACAAAGGATGGGTTGTTGGATATTGAAATAGCTAGAAAACTTATGGAAAGTGAATCTTCAACTTACAATGACGTAAGTAGGAGAATACTATAAAATTGAGGTTATTTAGTAGCAAAATTACATAATATAATGAATATTGATAAAAATTTGCCTAATTATCTAACAATGGTTCGGATTGCCGTTATCCCAGTTATTATAATGACCTTTTATTTAGATAATTCTAAATTTGCTCATAGACTTGGCGCCTTATTGTTTGTATTAGCAAGTATTACAGACTTTTTTGATGGTTACCTTGCTAGAAAATTTAGTTTAGTCTCAAATTTTGGAGAAATGTTTGATCCAATAGCCGATAAATTATTGGTAGGGTGCGTAATTATTATGCTGGTCAAAAAGGGCAGTGCAGGAGAAATACCATGCTTATTAATCTTAACGCGGGAATTTTTAGTAGCGGGGCTCCGGGAATTTTTAGCTTTAACTAAAGTCAGCCTTCCTGTCTCAAGATTGGCAAAAATAAAAACATTTATTCAGATGTTTGCCCTATCTACCTTAATCTTAGGCACAAAAGGTTCTGGGTTGTTATATATGGATTTAATAGGTCAGATAGCTTTATGGATTGCTGCTGTTTTAACTATCATTACAGGTTATTCCTATCTCAAACTCTGTAGCAAATATTATTAACAATGTTTTATTATAGGGCTTTTGCTCGGCAGTTTTACAGTACCGATCTGCTAGCCAAAAAAAACAAACCGCTTACAGAATTCGCTATTGCTATTGGAGGGAGAGGAGACAGGAAAGCTAAGAACCTAGCGTCCCGTGAGCATAATAATTCAACTTCTAAGAGATTGACCCAATCATCTGGGGTAGACTTACTTCCTAGGTCTAATATATGTGTAGGCATTACTGGTAGTTATGCTTCAGGGAAAACCTACCTTTTAAATTGTTTAGCTAATTTAGGATTTAGAACTTTTTCTGCAGATGAAGATATTAGGGAGTTATATCAAAAACCAGAAATACAAAATATGGTTTTGGCTTTACTTCCTAAATTAAAAGTTTTTGATAGAAAAAGAATAGCAGAAATTATTTATAATGATGATTCAGCAAGAAAAATTTTGCAAGATTTTATTCATCCATTTGTAGTAGAAAACCTATCTCTTTTTCAACAAGATAATAATGAGCCCGCTATCACCTTTGCTGAAGTTCCTCTGCTTTTTGAGGCTGGGTTTGATCAGTATTTCAATTTTTATGTAACTACTTTTTGTTCTGAAACAATCAGGCTAGAAAGAGCTAAAAGTAGAGAAGGTTTTAACTTGGAAACTTACAATAAGATAGCAGAAATTCAATTATCTCAAAAAATTAAAATGGCAAAAGCCGATTTTATTATTAATACGGAAGTAAACCGAATAAATTTAGATAAACAAATATTGCAACTAATAAATAAATTAAAGTGCTACAATTAAGAGAAATAATTTTAGATACTGAAACAACAGGATTGGAACCACGAGATGGCCACCGGATTGTTGAAATTGGCGCTATTGAGATGATTAATAAAGTGCTAACTGGTAAGCACTTTCATTTTTATATTAACCCCCAACGGAACATGCCTACTGAAGCATATCGTGTTCATGGTATATCCGGTGAATTTTTAAGAGATAAACCGTTATTTAAAGAAATAGCCGAGGATTTTTTATTCTTTATTGGCAATAGCAAGCTAGTAATTCATAATGCGGCTTTTGATATTAAGTTTATTAATTATGAATTATCCCTATTAAACATAGCTGATATAGAATTTTTAAAGCTTTCTAATGCAATTGATACTCTTGCAATAGCTCGAAAAATGTTCCCAGGGATGAAGGCTAGCCTTGATGCCTTATGTAAGAGATATAAGATTGATAATTCCGCACGCAAACTTCATGGGGCATTAAAAGATGCCGCCTTGCTAGCGGAAGTGTATGTAGAGCTTACAGGGGGAAGACAAGTTAGCTTTAATCTTACTAATAACAAACAGCAGATTCAGGAAGTAGCAACTAAAACTGCTAATCTAGAGCAAAAAAATATTGTAATAATAAAACCGACTAAAGAAGAGTTGCAGAAACATAAAGAATTTTTAGAAAAAATTCTTTCACCTCTTTGGTTATCCTAAATACGCGAACTAGAGTGTTATAAAAATTAACAAAAGTAAACCATGACCAAACCAGATTTCACTACTCCAAGCAAGGCTATAGAAGAAATGATTAGAGTAAATCACGCAGGAGAATATGGAGCAAAAAGGATTTATCAAGGACAATTAAATTATATTAAGCATCAGTTCGATTATACCATAATAAACAACATGTTGCAACAGGAAGAAATTCACTTAAATTATTTTAATGAGCTATTATTGCAGCGGAACATTCGACCAACTATTTTATTATCATTATGGCATATTATTGGTTATCAACTTGGTAGCCTATCAGTATTACTGGGCACTAAGTCGGCAATGCTTCTGACCCAATCTATAGAAGAAGTGATTGAACAACATTATCAAAATCAAATAGATTATCTTACAAGCTCTAATATAGAGTCAGAGTTATTAACTACTATCCGTCAATTTCAAGCCGAAGAAATAGAGCATAAAGAGATAGCTGTAGAGCAAGGAAGTGAGGAATTTCCCATTTTTTTAGTTAAGGTGGCTTCTTTAATTAAAAAAATGATTAAACTAAAATGTAGTTTAGCTATCACTTTAAGTAAAAAAATTTAGCATATATTGCTGTAAACCTCAGTAATAACCATACCGAAAGACAAATCAGGCATTACGGGGTATATCGAAAAATTCCTATTTTTACTCAATCGGAACGGGGAAATAGGTTCTTAGAGAGAATAATTTCTTTGTATTTAACTCGGAAACAACAACAATTAAATCCCTTCCCAAAACTCCAGCAACTTGTTGCTTAAACCGCTCTCCTAAAAGGACCCCTCCTATCCTGCATTCGCGTCAAATTATTAATATTTTAAATTAGCATTAATAGTAGTTGACTAAAAGATAAGATAGTTTATAAATTATTAACATATAAATAAATAATTAATTAAAGAGGGGGAATAATGTTAAGCGATCTAACTTTGGAGATATGTAAACAGATTCTTACATTGAATAAAAAAGAGTATACACCTCGTCTTGAGGAGCTTATAATAAGGGTGGGGACCACTTTAGAAACCCTAGATGATATGCATGGAATTGGACCTGCTGTACGCCACTATAGAGAACACTTTAATGAGGAATTCCTTTCTCTCCTGTCAGAGTTAAATGTCACTAAGAGCCAAGCTAACTTCCTAACCAATACTCTTTGTTATGAATGTCATCACCCAGATTACACTGTACGTCGTATTCTTGAGCCGGCAAAAAAGGAATATTTTACCAAACTAGAGATTGTTCAAGTTAAGCCAGAAGAAGTAAAAAGGGCTACTGAGAAGGATATGGAAAAACTGGAACTGGAACCAGCGGATCATGGCAGTCTACCAACAGACGTTACAGAGGATTTAGCTACCGATCCGTGGATGTCAGTAATAGGAAACTCCGAAGATCAATTAGCTTGAATTAGGGGCAGAAAAGAAGGCTCTATCCGAATAAATTATACCAATTCCCATTATAACAGGGCGGACAGTTTAGCGTAATTGTTTATGGTGTTGCAATTTAGCTCTATATAAACTATCTGCCCCGTTAAAAATTGGAATGTATCCCTTCACGAGAGGTTTAAGCAACGAGGTGGTGCACAGCTTTTGGAAGGGATACTTGGCTTTTTTGCTATTGACGTTATTTTTTTCTTGCATTTTACAGGAGGTCCATACATGTACTGAGACTGTAAACTTCAACACTTATCCAGTGGAACCAAATCCCCCTTCTCCTCTTCCTGTTTCATCAAGTAAATCTACTTCATCCCATAAAATTTGCTCATATTTAACAATAACCATTTGGGCAATCTTCATACCTCGGGTAATTATAAAATTTTCCGGGAAATGGTTAATCAAAATTACTTTTATTTCTCCCCGATAATCAGCGTCAATTGTACCGGGAGAATTTAGTACTGTAATACCATGTTTTAAAGCTAAACCTGATCTAGGTCTAATTTGCGCTTCGAGATCATGAGGTAGAGCAATACAAATGCCGGTAGGTACTAGCTCAGTGGTATTGCCTTTTAGAATTATTGGCTCAATATTGGCGGCCATTAAATCCATACCACTGCTATGAGCAGTAGCATAGCTTGGTAGGGTCGCTACCGCATGTTCTAATTTTCTGATTTTAATTTTCATAAATGTATTTTTTTATTTTAACAAACTCCTATTGGAAGGATCACTTTGGCAATCAACGATTAGTAATTAAACATTCTTGAGAACTATCAAGTTTCTTACATATCGCTTTAGCTTGCCCTATATTCTCATAATTACCGCCCATCACTGAATAGAAAAAATTGCCTTTTTCAGAACGCATTTTCCGGATAATCAAAGGTGTTTTATTAAAGATTTTACTATATTTTTTTTTCAGCCTTTCCATTTCTTGTTTTGCCACTAATTCGGACTTTACTGAGGCTAGCTGAATTTTATAATAAGTTTGTTTGGGCTTGGTTAATAATTGTTTCTTCGGCAAATCTGAACTTTCAATAACTTTTATAATATTTAAACCTTTAGTAAGACTAGCTTGGTTAATATTGACAATATTGGTGGTGCTTAACTCTTTTTCTGGTTTATCATCCTTTGTTACTTTATTTTCCACTATTTTCTTATCTGCCCCGTGCAGGCTACTATTTATGATATCTTCTGTTTCTATAGCTGCTATAATAGCCTCGATTGAGTCGGCTTCTTTATCAACCGGTTTTTGGCTAGTAATATCCAATGGTTTTTCAGGCTCTGGTTGCAATACCACTTGTTTAGAAACTTTTTTTTTGCGTAAATTTTCATAAATAGTGCTATTGGCATTAGCTATTATTATCCTTTCATTTTCTTGAGGTCTAACTTTAGTTGGTAACTCGTCTGGGTAAATGGTGATTATCTCTCCATTATCGAGAATGTAATTGTTATAAACCCAATAGGAAATACTAACAGTAAGTACAAGAAGGGTACTAATTCTAAATAAAAGTCTATGGCTCATATTCTTTTAATAACTATATATATACTCCTATAATTTAAAGAGTTAACTGACGATAGAAGCAATCTCGACTAACCTCAACTTATGAATGAGAATAACTATTTTTATCCAAAGCTGAGGTTAGGAGTTACATCTTATTCAATGGAGTGACTCCTATAATGTCAAAACCAGTTTTAATAAGCTTTTGGATAGACTTTGCTAAAGCTAAGCGTGCAATAGTTAATTCTGTATTCTCTTCAATTAAAAATCGATAATCATTATGTTCTTTACCAAAATTCCATAAAGAATGAAATTTAGAAGCAAGGTTCACTAAATAAAAGGCTACTCTATGAGGTTCAAAATATTTTGCAGCAGCTTCTATAACTTTTGGCCAAGAAGCAAGTAATTTAATCATTTCTATTTCTTCTTCGGTAGAGAGCAAAGATAAATCATACTCATTTCTTAAAAATTTACTATATGCTTCATACATAGTTTCTTGGGCTTTTGTCAATATCGATATAGTACGAACATACGCGTATTGCACATAAAATATAGGATTTTCTTTTGATTGTTCCTTTACCTTTACCAAATCAAAATCAAGAGGGGCATCATTTTTACGAGTTAACATCATAAATCTTATTATATCCTTCCCCACCTCTTTGGTTACATCACTAACACTAGTGAAATTTCCTTGCCGTTTAGACATTTTTACTGACTCACCATCTTGGACAAAATTTACTAACTGACAAATTTTAACATCGACTTTAATTTGCTCTTTACCAAGAGCTTTAACAATTGCTTCAATCCTTTTGACATACCCAGAATGATCTGCTCCTAAAATATATATTAAACGCTGAGCTCCCCGATCTATTTTATCTTTAGCATAAGCTAAATCAGGAGCAAAATAAGACCAACTACCATCCGCTTTTTCTATTGATCTATCTTGATTATCTCCAAAATTAGTAGATCTAAAGAGCCTTTGAGTTCGGGAATCCCAATATTCGTCTACTTTACCTTTAGGCGGCGGTATTTGTCCCTCATATATTAAATCCATTTTAGTAAGGAGTGCTACTACTTCCTCAATTTTACCACTATCATGCAATGATTTTTCCGAGAAAAATACTTGATGTTCAATCTCTAAATCTTTTAAATCTTTCTTAATCAAATCTAGCATCTTATCCACAGTAAATTTACTAATTATTTCATGACGTTCATTATCTGCTATTTTTAATAATCTATCTCCAAATTTCTCCACTAAACTTTTGCCTACATCTATTAAATATTCTCCCGGATAAAGATTCTCTGGCATTACAAGTTTTTCTCCGCTTAAAGCTTCTTTATAGCGGATCATAGCTGCTTTGGTAAGATTATCTATTTGGGAGCCAGCATCATTAACATAATATTCTTTAGTTACTTGATAACCGGTTATTTCCAGAATTTTTGCTAAAGCATCGCCATATACAGCTCCCCGAGCATGACCAATATGTAGAGGCCCCGTAGGATTGGCAGAAACATATTCAATATTTACTTTTTGATTATTACCCACATTAACTTTAAAAAAATCTTCCTTATCTAGCAATATATCCTTAATAGAATTTTGCCAATAATCTGCTTTAAGAGTAAAATTAATAAATCCTGGGCCAGCAATCTCAATAGATGCTATATAAGAAATAGATACTAATATTTCTTTAAATTTAACAGCCACTTCTTTTGGGTTTAATCCTTGTTTTGAAGCAATAATCATTGCGATATTAGTTGATAAATCGCCATTTAAATTATCTTTAGGCATTTCAATAGCAGCCAACTGCAATATCTCTGCATTGTTACAGATCTGTTTACCGGCAATAATTATATCATCCCGTAATTTATTAAATATGTTCATACAAATTAAATGTTGTTAAAATTACAGGAATAAAGACTTTGATATTCCTGAATAGCAAAACGATCGGTCATACCTGCTATGTAATCTGCGATAATACTGCCCTTTGCGTTTTCATTTTCTAAGATTAGGCCTTTCCAACTAGGGGGGAGTAAATCAATATTGTTAACATATGCTTCAAACAACTCTTTAATAATTTTTTGTCCCTTTAATGCTAGCACGACCAATTTATTATGTCTATATACTCTATTATATAAAAATTGTCTTATTTCTTTTATACACTCTTTTGTTTCTTCTGTAAAATCGATAATCGGATAACTAAGGTGGCGTATATCCTCCACTGTAGTAATTTTTTCTTTCTGTAAATTATAATGTGTTTGTTGCAATAAGCTATTAATTAAATCACCCATTAATTTTCGAACAACTTCATAAATCAGTCTGGAAGAGGT
This sequence comes from Rickettsia endosymbiont of Bradysia coprophila, assembly GCA_019468145.1. Taxonomy (GTDB): domain Bacteria; phylum Pseudomonadota; class Alphaproteobacteria; order Rickettsiales; family Rickettsiaceae; genus Tisiphia. Next base: position 1,121,633 of record JAHXDM010000002.1, on the reverse strand, counting down.
GATACCCTTAAATTTCCCCTGAATAGTACTAATATATTGTTCAATAAATTTAATTTCGGATAACTGATTAAAGTCAATTATCTTGGCGCCTATACTGTCTTCTAAATCATGAGAAATATAGCTAATATCATCTGCTAAGGCAGCTATTTGAGCTTCTGCAGAAGGATAATTGGTTAAATCCAGATTATTTTGTAAATTATATTCTTTCACATATTCAGGAATATTCTTCTCTAAAGGACCGTTATGCTTAACTATGCCTTCCAATACTTCCCAGGTTAAATTTAACCCATCATATGCGCCATATCTTTTTTCCAATTTAGTAAGAATTTTTAATGAATGTGCATTATGGCAAAAACCACCATGATTGTCCATACATTCATTTAATGCTATCTCTCCCGCATGGCCAAAAGGAGTATGACCAAGATCATGAGCAAGGGCCACCGCTTCTGCTAAATCACTGGATAAATTAATGGTATTGGCAATAGAACGAGCAACACTTGCAACTTCAATTGAATGAGTAAGCCTATTTCTAAAATGATCTCCTTCATGATTAATAAAAACTTGAGTTTTATATTGTAACCGTCGAAAAGCTTTAGAATGGATTATTCGGTCACGATCCCGTTCAAATTCATTTCGGTAATTAGTAGGCTGTTCTTTATATAACCTTCCTCTATTAACGGATGGATCGCAAGCATATGAGGTAAGCATTTTTATCAACTCCAAATTTAAATTGTTTAAAATTAAATAACTAAAACTAATTTGTCAATTTATTTATATTTTATAACGGAGCAAGGGGGGTAAAAATAAATAATATCCCCTGGCCCTACTCTCTTAATTACCCTATACTACTCTTCCGATGATTTTGCTGCCTTACGTGAAGGTAGAGCTGAGTCAAAATCTAAGGAGAGCATTGAATAACAACGCAGGCAAATTCATATCACAGGAGTATAAAATTAACTATTTCAATAATATCACACTATTTACCTTATTTTAAGTGTTCTTATAAATAAATTAAAAATTACTTAGCGCTGTATAAAATTGTGTTAATATTAATCTTAAGTTTTAGGAAGAGAGCGAGCAAGCATAAGTTTTGAAACCTGGACAAAAATTACAGGATTTTGGAATTAAAAATACTATACTACTCTTCAGCTGATTTTGCTGCCTTGCGTTAGGGGAGAGCTGAGTCAAAATCTAAGGAGAGCATTGAGTAACAACGCAGGCAAATTCATATCACAGGAGTATATACCTATTGATCTGGTTGTAGAGCACGATTCTAGTCTTCTAGAAATACGCGAACTGCTAGATAATAAGTTACCCGGCAGTTGACGTGTCAAGTTATTAGACTTCTTGCATAATTTACCAACTCTTTAAATTCCTAGGAATATATCCAGCAATTCGCGTAATTTGAATTTAAAATTTGAGCTATAAAATGCAATATCCTGATGAAATTGCAAGAAGGGTTATATTAAAAGAATCTGAAGCATTAGTTGAATTGTCTAATAACCTACCTAGTGACTTTAATAAATTAGTAGAGCATATTATTAATTTTAAAGGTCGGGTTATTTTAACTGGCATAGGGAAAAGTGGCTACATCGCCCATAAAATAGCAGCAAGTTTTGCGTCTACTGGTACAGTAGCCTTTTACTTGCACCCCGCTGAGGCCAGCCACGGTGATCTTGGTATGGTAACAGAAAATGATTTGCTATTTATGCTATCTAATTCAGGGGAGACTAAAGAATTATTCGATATAATGAAATACTGCAAAAGATTTTCTATAAAAATAGTTGCTATGACCATGAATCCTATCTCTACTATAGCAGTTAATAGCGACTTTTTGTTGTTGATCCCAAAGACTACAGAAGCTTCAGATCTTGCAGCTCCTACCACTTCTGCTATAATGATGTTATCGCTTGGCGATGCTCTTACTACTTCCATACATGAAGCGAGAGGTTTTTCTGCAGAAGATTTTCATCTATATCACCCAGGAGGTAAGATTGGTGCAAATCTGATAAAAGTAAAAAATTTAATGAGAGTCGGGGAAGAAGTACCTTTTGTATATCACACTACTACATTTACTGATACAATATTAATTATGAACCAAAAAGCATTAGGATGTGCGGTAGTCGTAGATCAAGATTTACATCTCGTGGGGATGATAACAGATGGGGATTTACGTAGGCATATTAATGATAAAATCAGTATGAAATATGCGCAGGACGTAATGACTATTAACCCTATGCAAATATCACCTTCTAAATTAGCTGCAGAAGCTTTAGCGATCATGAATAATAAATCAATTACTAATTTGCCAGTAGTGGAAGAGAATATAGTGCTCGGGATTATCCATATCCATGATTTATTGAGAGCCGGAATTAGCTGATGAAAAATAATATTCCTGATATCCCTATTATTAGGGCAATTCCTGAGGTTAATACTTCATTTAGAAATGGTCAACATGTTATTTCCTCATATAAACGTACTAGTAATGTCTCGAGAATCTTTACTTTTTTGGGGATTGTATTAGTTCTATATTTTATTTATACAAATTTAAAGCCTCCTGCTGCTACCTTTGGAGAAAATGACAATAACAAAAAGGAAAATATTGCTGACGCTGAAGAAAATGCCAGTTATGAAATTAAAATTTTGCATTCTACTTTTAAAGGAATGAATGAGAATTTGAATCCTTATCAAATTAATATTACAAAGGCTGTTAGAACTTTGGATGATAATTATTTATTAGAAAAAATTGATGCTAAATATAAAATAAATAGTGATAAAGAGTTAGTGGTGAAGGCAAATTATGGTATACTCAATGAAAAGACGCAGATATTGCAATTAGAAAATAAAGTACAGTTTATTTTAGGAGAGAGTATTTTAAAAACCAGGCTTGCTCAATTAAATTTATTAAATAAGGAGATTTTCAGTGATGTAGGAGTTGTATTGTTATTTAAAAATTCTAAGCTGACAGCTAATCATTTTAACACTATTGATAATAATACTATTATCAATTTTAGAGGGGATGTAACTGTGGCTATTAATATAGCAGATTTTTAATAGGTTAGGGGAATTCGTGGGCAGAATTCGAATATGAGATTATTATGCAAAAGACCTGAATGCTATTAACCCCAGCAAAAATCAAGAGGTGGGAAATCATAGGATAGTATATCAGTACGAAAGGGATATTCGTACGTATCTGCTAAAATACTATCACTCATTTTATGGCCTTTTATTGGAGATATTTTTTCTATCAAATCCATATAAGTCCCACTCGTAATGGGCAAGGCATAATCTTTGTCCTGATATCTGGTACAAGAAGGCCATTCTCGTAGTTCCTGCCCCTGAAAAATTAAGGGTCTACCTGGTACTTCTAACTGGTTTACCAGGCCAGTATCGTTATAAATTATCGTTAAGTAAAGAGGGTTATAGCCCGTTAGCTTACGCCCTTTATTATCATCTAAAAGTAACCCAACTTCCAGTGTTTTGCCCACACCCGGGGCTATGACGCTATAAGGGGGCTGGATGGATCTATAATTATCAATAGATACTCCTGGTAACTTATCTATCTTAATAGCAAAAGAATCCTCTATTATTTTTTCACATATTATACCATAAAACCTGTCTTCTACTCTTAGTTCTTGTACTACTCCTAATATATTATCAACTTTAATAGCCTTAGCTACCCCAGGAACTCGGCGGCCTTCTACGCATAAGTTTGTGGTGATAGTCGCTTCGGAAATATCACTCTTCTGGGCAGGAGGAATAGATTGATATCTTTTCTCCTGCTGTTTCCATAGGATCTTTTCCCATAAGTTTATTAGCATTATTTTAAGCCCTTAGTTCCTTCCAGCTTGGTATTAACGAGCGATATTTTATTAACAAATGCTTTATTAAAATTCACATTTGTCAAATCAGCATTATTAAAGTTTACATTATAAATCTTGGCCAACTCTAAGTTACTACTGTTAAGGGAGGATTTATTGAAATCTACATTATTTAATTTTGCCATAGTAAAGTCGGTATTCTGGAAGATACATTCTTCCATTACCGAATTAGATAAATCTACTCTCTTCAGAAGCGAACCGGAAAAAATTGTTTGTTTAAAAACCAAACCAGAAAGTACTAAACCTTGAAAATTCATGTTTGATAAATCTTTTTCTTGTTCTAAAGCTTTTATAGAATATATCGTATTTTCTGAGCTTAATTTATCAAAATTTTTACTATTTAAAACAATATTTCTTTTAAAAATGGAGTTTGTAAAACTACTATTTATATAATTAACATTATTTATTTGGGAATTAGAAACCGGAGAACTGTCAAAAACCACCTCTATAAAATTGCTATCTATTATAGCTGTTTGATATAAATTACTTAATACAAACTGCATATTATTAAAGGCAGTATTTTGGATAAACGATTTGGTGAAATTTATTTGTTTTAATTGGCCATCATAAAAAGTATTATTTATTAGCTCACTATTAGTTAAGTTAGAATTAGAAATACTGATTTGTTTGATGTAACTATTATTAATAGACATACCCGTAAAATCACTATTTTCGGCACTAATATTTAGGCCCTTAACTCTATTTAACTTCAACGATATTGCCTTACTATCCTTGATTGCTACTTCTTTGATATTGCTATCATTAAAATGCATATTATTCAAAATCACCTTCTGGAGATCCACCTGATTTAAAACAGCATTATTGAAATTAGCATTCTCAAAACTAGAATCTACAACAATAATATTATCAAAATTCACTCCTTGGAACGAGACAAAGAAAAACAAGCAATTATTAAATTTTATATTTTTTAACTGAGCTTTATTAATAATACTATGAGTAAAATCAGAGTTAGTGATAGTAACCCCACTAAAATCTGCTCCTGTTAAATCAGCAGACTCATAATAACAATCAGTTATAGTAGCTTCCTTAGCTACTATATTGCGCAAATCAGCTCCATAAAAAATAGAACTGGAGATAATTGCCTTGTTAAAACTAGATTCTCCTAAATTACTTTTTTGAAAATTAGTTTTATTAATAATACTCTCATCAAATAGAGCCCTAATGAAGCGAGAATTTTCAAAATTAGCGTGGGTTAAATTAGTTTTAATAAAATCAGTTTCCTCGAAATTAGTCTGAACAAAACTTGCATTCTCAAAATTAGCATTCTCAAACATCGAGGCTTGAAAATCAGAGCTAAATGAGATAACGTTTTTCAATTTACTACCAGAAAAATCACTTTCTTGAATTATTGATTTAGTAAGGATAGCATTTTCAAAATTTGCTCCTGAAAAATCTACCCGGGAGATTTCACAAAAGCTTAAATCCACATGAGTAAAGTCTTCATTGATCAACTTAACCCCAACTAGATTTAATCCTCTTAGATTTGATCCAAATTTACTTTTAAGATTTATGGGCAATTTGTATTTAAGCTGCTCGGTTATATAATCTCTAATGACCAGATTTTGGTTTTTAGTTAAAAAACCATTCTCATCTCTGCTGCTATCAGAACAACCATTCAGAAATATCAAAATTATTAAAGAAAATATCCATCCTTTAATATTAAAGGACATTATTCCAACCTATCAACTTGATTCTTAGCTAGTTCATAGATTTCCATTATATTGCTCATAATTAATTATTACTAGGGATATGTAAATTAAGTAATTTTAACTTACGGTGTAGGGCTGACCGTTCCATCCCCACAAAGGAAGAAGTCTTAGAGATATTATTATTAAAGCGATGCATTTGAGCTGCCAAATATTGCCTTTCAAATACTTCTCGTGCTTCTCGCAGGGGCATAGACATCATGTCGAGGTTTTCTTCCTGTTTGCTGGCACTAGAACTAGTAACTAAAATCTCAGCGGGGATCATACTTGGTTTAATCAATTCACTATTATTGCAAGATAATGGATTCATAATTAAAGTCCATTCTACTATGTTGCGTAATTGTCTTATATTTCCTGGCCAATTATAAACTTGCAGGGCGGCAAGAGTCTCATCGGAGAATTCTCGTACTTTTAAACCGGAAAATTTTGCCAATTGTTTAACAAAATATTTAACTAATATCGGGATATCATCCTTTCTTTCATATAAAGAAGGAACTTTAAGAAAGGTAACATTTAAACGATGATATAGATCCTCTAAAAAATTCCCTTTCGCCACTTCGTCAGGAATGACTCTAGCAGTGGCCGTAATAAATCTTATATCAAGTTTTACCGGTTTACTACCTATTTTCTCAATTATTGGATCTTGTAAAAATTTAAGCAATTTTGTTTGTAAGGAAATAGGCAAAGCCACCACTTCATCAATGTATAAAGTACCATTATTGGCAACTTCTAATACCGAAGGCTTTCTTATACCATTTTCCTGATTCTCTTCTCCACCAAACAGTTCTTGATTGATTTTCTCATGGCTCATACAGACGGGACTAAATACCACAAAAGGAGCAGTCGCCCTTTTTGATTGCTTATGTATCAACCGAGCAGCTAATTCTTTGCCGCTACCAACCTTACCTTGAATCAATACTCTGCTAGTAGTCAGGGCAATTTTATCAATATCGGATTTTAATTTAGCAGTAATAGGGGAATTACCTATAAGCTCCGCTTTATCAATAACTTTGGATTTTAAATTAATATTTTCCCGCTTTAACTTGCTAACTTCACACGCTCGCTTTAAAAGGATAATTAATTTATCTTGACTAAAAGGCTTCTCGAGATAGTCATAGGCTCCCATTTTAATAGCACTTACTGCTGTTTCAATAGTACCATGGCCACTAATAACTATAATCGGAATTAAAGGATAACGCTTTTTTACTATCTCTAAAATACCCAGCCCATCAAGCTCGCTACCTTGCAACCAAATATCGAGAATTATTGCGGATGGAATTTTATCTTGTAGCATTTTAAATGCTTGAGTACTATCAGCCGCAGTTCGTGCTGTAAATCCTTCCTCTTTTAAAATATCGGAGACTAAATCACGAATATCTATTTCATCATCAACAACGAGAACATCTAAGGACATGGACATTAATCTACCTTAAAGCTAATTACGAACTTTATACGTTAATAGTTAATATCAAAGAAATCAACTATTTTAATAACATTTTTACCACAAACTTTTCATTAGTTACCTTTTAGTCATTTCTATCTCTCACTTTTCAAGAAATTTAGATAATATAAAAGTGTTTACGCTTAATAAAAACTTAAAATATTACATAAATCTCTTGAAAGTAAGTTAGAATTATTGATGGTAAAATATTTTAATTAACCCTACACTTCGTGCTCTACAGTATACGTGGCTTTTCCTATCAAATCTCTCCCATTATTTAAGAGTACCTCTCTTTCATGCAAGTCGTCGAGGTGGTGGGACGGACCCCCTATATTTATAAGGTCTCCAATCTGAGATTGCTTGATCTTACATTCATGAGCAGATAGTTCGATATCATCTTCCGGTTTTTCGTTATCAGAACTCCACATATTCATAAAAGGCCTTGTCGCGTGTTTCCCTATTGCTTTTCTACAATAGTACACTACGAAGGCAACTGCTACCAATGCTATTCCTCCTACTGTTCCCCCTATTATCGATCCAGTATTATCATTCTGACTATCATTCCCTATGCTAGTACTATTATGAGTACTACCCCAAGGAGTTAGATCAGTGGTACTTTTAGGTGTACTTAGCCAGTTATGATTATTAAAGGCTAGTGTAGTTCCTCTCGGTAGTGTTATTATTTCGTCAATCTCCTCAGAAGTAAGAGGGACATCGTGGTCATATCGCTCATTCGGATACTGCATAATTTTCGGAGATTCTGTGGATTTTTGATCTTTAGTAACCTCAAAAGTAGTTGTAGCAGATGTAGTAGTTGTAGTGGATGTAGTAGATGTATTTTCGGGTTGCTCAGAATCCAAACGCTTGTATAGTTCTTCGCCTTGTATCTGGTCAATGTTTTTTAGAGTATTCTCTATCAGCATACATTTTTGTGTTACATCCAATTCTTGCGGTGACTTTCCTAAAAGAGATTTTTTATATGCTGCTTCATCATCATTACATGCTTTCCACTCTTTTATTAATAACTGTTTGGTCAATTCCATATCCTCTTTAATTCCTCTAAACTCCTGTGGAGATCCTGTGTTAATAAGTGCAACCCTTATGTCTGTAATTTCCTGATTTAAGTCATTCTCTATCTCTTTAACCTTCTTATAACGTAGGTCTTTTAACCTATTAGGTGCTCCGTCTTTTTTTCTTCTTGACATATCATTATCTCCTTTTTAATTAAATGATTTTCGCTTAATTTCACTTAAAATTTTATAAATAAATTTTAATAAAAATTAAAATATTAATAAATATATTAACTTGGCGTAATTTACGATATTAATAAAAATAAATCAAATGCTTTGTGCACAAAAATTGCATTTTATTAAAGATTTACCTATCAGTGACAGAAGAATAGGAATTAATGTCACTTATTTCACCCATTATAGTCTTAAGGACCGCTCAAGACATAGAGAATTTACCTTAAATTAATGAGCAAATTTCAGAGCGGCCCCCTACTTTTAAGAACAAAGCTATTCTTGCGTCTAACTATGATTTTTTATTTTTCAATACTTAAAGTCCATGATTTATTCTAGAAACCCTCTACTCCGATCCTATCCCCATAAGAGAGCTAGAATCTAAGCTAAATATTGATGAAGGATAAAAATCTGGAGCTCCATCTATTATCTCATTCACGCCTACCCATATACCTCCCATGTTTTCTAGATTTTTTTCTACAGAGTGACAACTTCTTGGCACCTCTTGGGATGAATCAGCTGATAAATCCTCTGTATTCGAACAAACTGCTACTTCTTCTCTTTTTATTAATAATGAAAGCTCTTTTGTAACTTGCTTTAGGTCAATTACACATTTTGCAACTAATTGCTCTGGAGTAAGAAACGTTTGATGTTTCATATCCCAGAATTCGTGCCTGTTATTCAGTTCTAACTCCTGCAACTGTTTTGATATCTCCTTTAGTTGTGATGAATCATCTTCTGTTAACATAGCCTTGCTTAACTTATCCTGCTCGGTAGCATGCTTGATTGTTGCATTTAGCTCAGCTACATGGTCTTTGTAAAATTCTATTAGTCCATCAGGATCATTAAAGAAATCATTTATTATAATTTTTTCTTCAACTGGCTGAGAAACGTGAGTAAACAAATTTGTTACCCCTTGTAGTAGATATTTTGAAGTTTCTGTAATTTTTTCCCATCCCTCACATATTAATCCCCGCCAATATTGATCTTGGAACGATATTATATTTTGCTCACTTTTTTCTATCTTATCTATCTGATTTTCTCTCTCCTGCCGATCGTTTTCACAAGCAGTGTATAAATTTTGGGCTTCTTTCAGGGTATAAAGAGCTGTTTTTCCCAATTTACTAAGATCTTTTTTACATTTTTGCATTTTTTCTACTCCTATATTACCCACATAGTCTTGAGAAGTATCACATCTATCCTCCAATTTTTTAAACCTATATTCTAATTTCTCTAACTTTTTTGCACGTGATTTTATTGTACCCTTTGCTGGCATATCATTATCTCCTTTTAATTAAATGATTATTTTGATTTTAATAAATATTAAAATATTAATATTTATATTAACGCGGCGTAATTTACGATATTAATAAAAATAAATCAAATGATTTATCCCCAAAAATTGGGTTTTATTAAAGATTCAACTAGAGAGGAACTAGGATTAGGGGATAATGCAACCTATTTAAGAACATTTTTAATCAAGGATATAGTGACGGGGCGTTGATGCACTAACGCAAAGCGTGTTATCTTGACCAATAATGTAGCCATTTGACTAAATTGCCGTGGTAAATTAATTAATAGATAGTTGATGACTTGCTGAGTAACTCGGATTGAATGTTCTGAAAAATGCTTAAAAATTAATTGAGTCATTAATTCATCATCTGGCTGGTTAATTTCTATCTTCATTACTGAATTAACCCGAGAAGTTAAATCAGCTAAGGCAAAATGATTAATCAACTGACTGGTAGTCATTAACAAATATTTTCCACTTTCATTAAGTAAATTAAAACAATGAAATATTGTTTTTTCATCTAATTCTTCTATATCTTCCATAATAAAAGCAGTGTGCTGCCTTATTAATTCTTCGCTTAATATCTTTAAATTTTTCGTTATCACAAAGGCATTTGAGAGATTCTGCCATATTTTAGTAAGATAGGTTTTGCCGGAAGAAGCAGGACCATAAATTAATAACACCAGCTCGTATGGCTGGATTCCCCACGCCGTTTGCCAATTGTTAATTGCGCAGTAAGCAGTTTGATTAGAAGATGAATTAATAAAATTATCCAAAGGGTATAAAATTTTATCCTCTAAGGGCAATATATATTGTTGCGAGTCCATAATAATTTAGGTTTTGTAGAATCTACTCGATTTATATAACTCAATAGCACTTAAAAACAATACTTTTATTATGCCAGCCATCGGTACTGCAAAAAATATCCCTATAAAACCAAATAAATTACCAAGGGCTAAAACAGCAAATATGATCCATAATGGATGCAACCCTATTTTATCCCCAATCATTTTAGGGGCTAATATGTAACTCTCCACCACCATCCCCACCATATAGATAATAGCTATATAAAATAATTGATTGGCTATCCCAAAAGCACAATAGCTCACTATCATAGTTAGAACAAAAGTAAGCGAAGCTCCAACAAATGGGATAATGATCGAAAAACCAGAGACCACACCCAGTAACACACTCAGATCTACTCCAATTACTGATAATGCAATACTGTAATAAGTCGATAATAACAAACAAACATTAAGTTGCCCCCTTATATAGGCCGCTAAAGTATCATTAATTGCAGTCAATAGTTGTTTGATTTTAGGCTTATTTTGTAGGGGTAACAAATTATCGATATTATTAGTAATTTTTGACCAATCGCGTAAAAAATAAAACAGTATAATAGGTATTAATACTAGTAAAATCACCACATTAATAGTCGCCATAGTATAATACCAAAGATTATTAGCAAGGCTAGTCATCAAGGAAAATATACCATTGGCAAAATTATTAATTAAATCCTTTATTTTACTCGCAATAGCTGGGTCTACTGCTTGAACTTTTACAGTAATCGTAGGGATTAATTCAGTTTGCAAATAATTTTTATAAATAGGAATTTTGCTAATTAGCAAAGTTATTTGCTGATATATTATAGGTAATACTACCGCTATTACTATAGTAAAAACACTCAAAAACAACAGAAAGATTATCGCTACGCTAGCATTTCGGGGAAATTTATGGTGGCGAGAAAGATATAAAATTACCGGCTGTAATATATAAGAAATTACACCCGCAATAAAAAATGGGGTTAATATCTTGGAGATTAACGTTAAACTTGTTACCATAACCGTGATAACAATAACCCAAAAAACAGTTTTATCTAAAACAATCATTTTTTATCTTAAATCTCAATATACTCGTAAGTTGACAACCTAATATGCAATCCCGTAAATAGCTGTGGTTTTAAAAAGTATGAGGGAGATACTCCTCTTCAAATGATTTTGCTGCTAGGCATGGTAGAGCTGAGTCAAAATCTAGGAGAGCATTGAGTAACAACACATACAAATTCATATCGGAGTATACTTATGAACAATTACACAAGTTATGGCACAGGTAGCTTAGTAACTTGCACCACAGCTGGCCTTAACAATCTATCCTTAATTTTATATCCTGTTTGCATTACAGCTATTATACTATCTTGCTCATATTCATCGGATTCAATTTGAGAAATAGCATGATGAATATTGTAATCAAATTTGCTACCCAAAGTTGGTTCTATTGGCTCTAAACCATGTTTTTTCAGCATATTAACTAATTCATTCTTGGTCATTTCAACACCAGTAAGAATGTTTGCCATCTCTTCCCCAATATTTTGCGGTTTATGCTCTAAAGCCCTGCAAAGATTATCATTAACAGTCAACAAATCTTTAGCAAAAGAAAATATTGCGTACTCTCGTGTCTCAAGAATGGTTTTTTCTAAACGTTTTCGGGTATTTTCCGACTCTGCAACAGTTCGGAATAATTTATCTTGCAATATTTCAATTTGGCTCTTTAAAGTAGTAATTTCTGCTAATTGTTCTTGGGAGATTGAAGAATTTATCAACTCTTCTTTTTCATTTCCTTGTTCCTCATTTATCGGAGGAAGTTGTTGGTTATCAACATTTTTTTCTAAGTGATTATCCATATAAGTAGTTTTTTCTTGCAAAAGTTTATTTTTTTTACATATAGTATAGATTTTCGTGTTTTCAAGTCAATTGTTAATTAATAAATAGTTTATACTATGCCCCCTTATAATATTCGTCCTTCTGCACGAGCCAGTAACCAGTTACGTGATATCTCCATTGAACCGGCAATTCTCACTCATGCACTAGGTTCTTGTTTGATTAAATTTGGTAACACCCATGTAATTTGTAGTGTTAATTATGAAACAACTGTTCCACCATTTTTACGCGGCCAAAATCAAGGTTGGATAACTGCTGAATACGGTATGTTACCCAGCGCTACTAATCAACGAACAAAACGGGAAGCAATACAAGGTAAACAATCAGGAAGAACTCAAGAAATTCAACGGTTAATTGGAAGAAGTTTACGTTGTGCAATTGATCTAAAAGCCCTGGGGGAAAGGCAATTAGTGATCGATTGTGATGTAATTAATGCTGATGGAGGCACAAGAGTTGCTGCCATCACTGGTAGCTATATAGCCCTTCACCTTGCAGTACGCACATTAATGGCAAAAAAAATACTTAAGATCAACCCATTAACTAACCAAATAGCCGCCATTTCTTGCGGTATATATCAAGGCCAACCTATAGTGGATCTCGATTATTTAGAAGACAGCAACGCAGAGGTGGATGCCAATTTTATTTTTGCTAGTAATGGCAATATCATAGAGATTCAAACTACAGCAGAAAAAGAACCGTTTTCAGAAAGCCAGTTTAATGATATGTTAAAATTAGCAAAAAATGCTTCTGTAGAACTATTTCAACTACAAAATAAGATATTGTTAGAGAAATAATGCAAAATTTTTAATGGCTACCCCTGCTTAGCTTTAAATCTTTTATTTTTCTTATTTATTACCAAAATTTTACCCTTCCTTTTAACAACCTGGCAGTCTTTATCTCTTTTCTTTAAAGATTTTAAGGAACTAACAACTTTCATATTCAATTTTACCTGTGTTTACAAAAAACTTGACTAATGCCACAATTAGCTTTTATACTTATCACTAACAATAATATTTTTTCTTAAATCAGTCAATCGAAAACTTGAATTAGAGGAAGCAACATATTCCAGGGCAATTTAAAAGTCGCACCCAAAGGTTGTAATAAGTGATTATTAAGAACAACAAACATCATTGCGAGAAGGCGCGAAGCGCCGCCCAAAGCAATCCAGAAAATTAAATCATCGTGTTTTTGTAGATTTTCTTAGGAATTGCGTACGTAAGGTTGCAGTAAGCAACCTCCTCGCAATGCCGAGAGAGGAAGAAGATCGTCATTGCGAGCCTGAGCTAGCAGGCGCGGCAATCCAGGAAAAACATTTAAATCATCGTATTTTTGTAAATTTTTTCTGGATTGCTTCGCTGGCCTTAAGAAGGCCGACTCGCAATGACGTATTCTTAAGGGGAAACTTAAAAACAAAAATCATAGTTGATAACGGTTGCAGTCATATTCACTTAAAATCATCTTAGTTTTTTAGGCTTCAGGATGCAACTTTTAAACCACCCTGATATATTCAAGCTACTACCCATGGTATCTATTTTATTATCCCCCCAGCAACGGCACTAATACCTATCGACTTAGGTTTTTTATTAGTAGAAATAGAAATATTGTCTCTTTCTTTATGCAATGCACTAATAGTCTCAAACATAAACCGTTTAAAACGGGTGTTACCTGCTATAGGTAAGGATTCATTACCAGCTTGTTGGCTTACAACTTCTGGGGCAGTAATGTTGTTGCTTGCGGGCATTAGGTCAGGGCTGCTTACTACTCCACGCAATACAGTTATTTTTTCCGGCAAATCTAAGTTGTGTTTATTATCTTTCAACCACTGGGTTATTAGCTTTTCTTTCCCTTCAATGGATGGCACTTCTTTTATTTTGTCACATAATTCCTCTATTATTGTTAGCAGCTCTTCAGCACTTTTTTTAGGTGGAGGTATAAATCCCTTCAGATCACGTTTTATTGCCGCCAGCTGCTCTTCTAAATTACCTTGCTTAGAGAAGTTTTTCAAAGTAGGAGGTGGCTCAGGCAAAATAACGGGTTGGTTGTTCTGGCTTATCGCCTGTTCTGCTGGTGTAATATTTGAGTTTTGCGAGATTTCGTTAATTAGTTTAAACATCTCATTTTTTATCTTTTGTTTCTTATAAGGAAGAAAATGTTGAAGCACATATTCAAAGAAGTTTTGGGGAGTAAGAACAAAATCCTTAGATTCTCCTCTGACCTTTAATTGTGCTTCATTATTTTTTATTTTATCAAAGTAGAGGGGGTGCTGAGTCATTAATTCTTGCAGACCCTTTCGCTCAATTGCTCCGTCTTTTATTAATAACCCCAACTTAATTTGTATAGCGTATTCTCCCAAAGATATGAGTCTTTTTTGCATTACAGAGTTAAGTTCTTTTTTAACATCTTGCACTTTAATCTGCCCAGGAGAAACCGTTTTAAATGGCTCACGCATTGCTTTTTTTGCCCATTGTCCTACAACTTCATCATTATAATAGTGATATATTTGATCAATACTCTTATTGAGTGTTTCAGTTACATTACTTTTTGACATTTTTAATAACTGATCTGCAAAAAAATGGTTATATTTTATAGCACTAGGAAATTCTCTAAAATGGTTAGTTGGCCCCCATCCTGGAAGATGTCTCAGAATGGAATGCGGGTGGATATCATTTTCCATATCCTCAAAGCTGGCAGCAAAATCTATACGAACTAATCTAGGGGCCAGACTATTAGGACTGATTACCCCTATATTTCCTATATGAATATCAAAATCCCCTATTACTAAGCTAGGCCCAGCTATCTTTGCAAAATCTTGATATTTTCGTTCTTCAAAGGCATTAGTAAAAGTTTTAGACCAGATCTCTCTAGTCCCCATAAATACCCATCTGCCATTTATTTTTCCTACATTACTTGGTCTAGTTTCAGGTGACATATGCATTACCATGTCTTCCTGCATGTCCACATAATCTTTAAAAAACTTAGATCTTACATATATCTCCTGCCCATTATTTTGCAACCTATCTCCCGGAGAGACTTTTTCAATTATGTACTTAGGTGCAATGAATGTAACTTCAGCAGCAGAGCCTGGGCTAACCAGCCGAACAATTTGAGAGCCTAAAAATTCGGAGATATTTTTACTATGATCTTTTTCGCGTTTAATCATTGACAAATCATTAGGAGAGCTGATGTCTTGATATATTCCACCATACTGCCCGGAATCATTCGCACCAGATTCTTTTGGCTTAACGAATTTTACTCCATCAAACACCGTGGGCTTCTCCTTATCCTGTTGCTTGTTCAAGGTCTTATCTTTTAATTCAGCTGGCGGGCTAGCCTCTTGTCCCATGGTAGACTTCTTTAGTTCCTCATTTGGGGAGTCAGATTTTAGTAAGCCAGGTGGTTTATTATTAGTCAAAAGGTCTCCCATTTTTTCCTCCTCCTTAATTTAGTACTGTCTAAATTTAAAATTGTAGAATTATTCATAGTACCCCCTACTTTTTAAGAAAAAAGCTATTCTTACGTCATCAACTATGATTTTTGATAAAAATAAAGTTTAAAAAATTAAGTTGATGACGATTGTAGTATATTGTCAAAATTTATGCTACCAATAATTTTTTATTTAACATATTGTTTCAACTTTTTCAATAAGTATATGATACTATAAGCATTATTATAACAAAAAATACTTAGAGAATTTTAGTGGGAATACCCAGAAAATTCAGCAAATCTCGTAATTCTTGCCTAGCAGCTACGTGCGATATGTTAAGGGTCTTACCGTGATTAGCGGTTTTCAGGTCTAGTAGAGTTAACCCTTGCAGGAATAATTCCCGAAAGATGACTCTCTCACTAAAACCCGGAGCAATTTTAAAACTAATTCGCTTGGCTAATTGCTCCAGTGCGTTATAAACTTTTCTTTTATTAACGGCATCTAAATTGCTGAGTCTATTGCGCATTATAATCCACTCAATAGTTCCCCCATTTCTAGTAGCTTTTTGCATTTTTTGTTCCCACACCATTTGGCTATATATTGAAGGAGTGGTAATCGATAAATTATTAGCATCTATTTTTCCCAGTACGTCAAAATCCAGGAAGCTATCATTAATAGGGGAGATGATAGTATCCGCATAGGAATGGGCTAACCGCGAGAGAAAAGAGTAATTACCTGGCGTATCAATCAGGATATAGTCCATCTCTTTTAGTCCTTCAAATATTTCTTCAAATTTAACTTTTTCCTCTTCTTCCTTAGTAGTGACAGTTTGCTGGCCGCTTTCCGTTATATGGAAATGCTCAGGACAAAGCACAGTTTGATCAGGATTGCTGATATTATAACTATCTCTATTTTTTAAATAATTAGTTAAAGATGCTTGTCTAGTATCCACATCGATACTAGCGACTTTATAACCATTATACAGTAAACTCACGATAAGATGGATAGAACAAGTAGTTTTCCCTGCCCCACCTTTTTCATTACCTACTACAAAAACATGTGGTTGCTTATTGTTCTTCATAATAATCTTTAATAAATTGATCCAGAAGACGTACGCCGTAACCTACTGCGCCTTTAGGGGTCATGCTTTTTGCTGTTTTATTATAAGCCACCCCTGCAATATCAAGATGAGCCCAAGCTACGTCCTCTTGAATAAAATGCTCTATGAAATGCGCAGCACTGCAACTGCTGGCGCTTCCCGGCATATTACTAATATTAGCAATATCTGCAAAATCGGATTTAATCATTTCCTTATAATCCTGATGCATAGGCATGCGCCATAATTTTTCATTAACTTTATTGCCAGATTCTATTAACTGTTTTGCTAACCGATCATTATTAGAAAAACAGCCCCCATACGTTCTACCAAGCGCTACCACTATAGCACCAGTAAGAGTAGCAAGATCAATCACACACTGCGGTTTAAATTTTTCTTGTACATACCAAATTGCATCGGCAAGAACCAACCTTCCTTCAGCATCAGTATTAAGGACTTCTACTGTCTTTTTGGACATAGTAGTTACTATATCCCCTGGCCTTTGCGCATTACCAGAAGGCATATTCTCTACCAGCCCCACGACGCCCACCAGGTTCACCCGGGCTTTGCGGCTAGCCAGAGCAATTAAACTGCCAACTACGGCTGCGGATCCAGCCATGTCGTATTTCATATCCTCCATATTGCCGGAAGGTTTAAGGGAGATACCCCCCGTATCAAAGGTTACCCCTTTTCCTACAAAGGCTACCGGGGAGCGAGAATCATTTGCCCCATTATATTCCATCACTACTAATTTGGATTCATTTTGTGAGCCTTGTCCGACTCCGAGCAGAGCTCCCATCCCAAAATTTTTCAT
Source organism: Rickettsia endosymbiont of Bradysia coprophila (assembly GCA_019468145.1). GTDB lineage: Bacteria > Pseudomonadota > Alphaproteobacteria > Rickettsiales > Rickettsiaceae > Tisiphia. Next base: position 1,104,001 of record JAHXDM010000002.1, on the reverse strand, counting down.
TTCACGCTCTCCTAAAATGGTCACCTCTATGCCTAGTGGTTCAAGATGCTCTAATATTCGCTCCGCATATATTTGAGGGGTCTTAATATTTGCTGGTTCATTGCTGATATCGCGAGCAAAAAATATCGCCTCCGCTAAGGATTTTTTATCAAGGAATGATTCTTCAACTTGCGATGTATTTTCTAAAGAAATTTCGAAGGAATCTACGGTAAATTTCTCTACTTCATTTTGGGTTGTCTTATATTTATCAAATTTATAGGAAGCCAGAAAAAATCCACTAGCTAGCAGCGAGCCAAAAATAGCAGGATCATATTGTCCTATATTATGAGATAGTTTTAAACCAACCGACTTAATTTTATGAGTAATACAATTTAATAAAATTTTTCCACCCATTTCTTCTATTTCAAAGTTTTGTAATTTGGTTTCATCACCTAAACCCACTAATATTAAGTACTTTACTTCTCCATCTTTGCCAAAACTATTCATTACTTTAATTTGCGCAGTTTTACCCGTAAAAATTAATTTATTTTGAATAGTTTTAGAAATTAAACCATGATGCTGTTGGTCAAGTAATAATAACTCATTACTAAGATGTAGGCGATCATTAATAACAACCACAATTGCTTGATTATTAGATAATTCTGTGCTTATAAAGCTAATATTGTTGGCCATAAATCCCATTTTAGTTTTTTTATTTGAGGTTAAATTAGTAATTCTTATCATACTATCCTACTTTATTCATTGGTTAATAAAAAATGTAGAGTAGCATGAATTCTTATAGATTTTACAAGTTATATTTCAATTCACCGTGATGTGATAATTTGCATCAACTCCTCCCATTCTCTTTTAGACATTCCACTTGTTTCCCCTGTAATTTTTTCATTATTAATAAGCTTTTTGATGACAGCAAGGCCTTTTTTAGAAATATTATGACTTTCTAATCTATATTCTTTAAAGGCTTCATAAGTAAATGGCACCCAACTCTTTACTATTTCTAACATTTTCTCAGCATATACTCTAATTTCATATTGAGCATGAGAATCACCACGCAGTAACAGGAAGTTTAATAAATTATGGAGATTAACTTTCCAATACCACTCGGTATAATAGTTTAAAGTAAGATTCATTCTAGCTAGTTCCCTAGTAATACCTATAACATTTGGATCTATTATATTCCCATCTTCATCCTGATTCATCATTTCCGTATAATGTTGATAACACATTCTAGCATCTTTTTCTAGCAGCACTAATACTTTATCTGCAATTTCTTTAGATATTTTTTCATTACTTCTACCTTGCTTGTTTGTTTGAGATTGTGGAGCTAAAGTATCCTGGGCTGGTAAATAAAACTCATTTCCTAAGATGGAATACCTAGCTGAATATTCATTAACGCTAGCTGTGCGGTGACGTATCCATTGTCTTGCCACGAAAATAGGTAATTTAATATGAAATTTTATCTCACACATTTCAAATGGAGTAGTGTGTTTATGCCTCATTAAATAATTAATTAAACCCTTATCTTGATTTAATTGTTTGGTACCTTTGCCATATGAAACACGAGCAGCTTGTACTATAGCATTATCATCTCCCATATAATCAATGACTCTGACAAAGCCATGATCTAGTATTTTTAATGGTTCAAATAAAAGCTCTTCTAGGGCAGCTACTACTGGCCGTTTAGTAGGATAATTATTAGACATTAGACCTCTTGGATAATTCTATTTCTGCTGGTATTTGGGCGGGTCGGTACGATACTCGAATTCTCACGTATATTTAAGTACGCTGCGGGCCCGAGGTTCCGGTCCTCCTACAAATTACCTACCAAAAGTAAATTCTGTAAGAGGTCTATTATTAATTCTTATTAATTGTTAGTTGTTTTTAAAATCTGTTAATTCTAACATTAAATATTCATCGAGAGGAATTTTATTCTGATTAAATATTTGATTAATTTTGGTGCCTTCTGCTCGAAAAGTTTTGCCTTTAGCTATAACTGTGCGCCTCCCTACGGGAACTTTGCCATGCAAAGCATAGGAGAAGATTAAAGGATAATTTATATCACCAATTTGCATTTCAATATTTTGAGCATTATTTTGGTCCACACGGTGCACCTTACTTTGCATATTACGTTTTGAATCATAAAGTATTTGACCATTTACTAATCTAGTGATTTTAGCATTAAATTTTACTTTATCTCCACATAATAATGGCATTTTATAGGCTAGTTTGTCATCAAAAATTTTCACCTCATTATCATTAATCAAATTGTGAGAATTGATTGAATTTAAAACTATATTTACTCTATAAGACGCCCCATTGTCTAGATTTTCTTTGCGATATGGTGGATTATAATAAGCATATTGGGGCAAAATTATGGCTTGCCGTGATTGCCCAATTTTCATCCCTACTGTTATGATATCAATGCCTGGGATAATAGGTTTAGTGCCTAGCACAAAGGTGGCAGTATCATCATTAATTAAATTATTGTTGGTATCTAATATTTGATATTTTATAGTAACTTCCTGCCCGCAAGTTGCAGATTCTCTTCCATCATCATTACCAAAGCTATTAATTTTAAAAAGTGATCCTACTAAATCTTCCTTAACATCTATAGTATGAGCATCACTTGTCCCGCTTTTATTTTGAGGTTGCAACAAATTTTCAAAAAATACCCGCCCTTGTTCAGTTTTAAGAGAATTTATTATTATTTTAGAAATAGATCTTTCTAAAAAATTGCCTGTTAACTCTTGACTTTCTTCCTTAGTCTTATTAGGAAGATCATGGTTTGGAGGCGTATTTTCCGTCGTAGTATTTTCTATTTTAGTATTCTCTGCAGTACTTTTACTCTCCTCAGGCTCTGATGAAGAGTGCCATTTCGTTTGCACCAGAGAATAAATAATTGCCGCAGCAATGATAAGACTTAAAGTTTTTTGCATAAAGAGATTATTAACTGTTTGCTATCAATTATCTGTAAGTATACATAAGCTTATTTACTAATTGCAAGATAATTAGTGTAGTTTAAAATAGGCTTTAAGAAAAATTAAGTTGCCCAAAATTCTAGGAACAGGTAAAGTGAAAGAAGATATTGCATATTAGGAGGAAAATAGGATGGCTAAAGAATTTAGTACTAAGATGAAGAGATTGACTGCACAATTTGATAATAACACAGATCTAATCAAACAAATGGATAAAGAGGCAGAGGATAAGAAAAAATCTCTAGAAAACATTTTTCATGAAGCAGTAAGGTCTGAGAATATTAAAGAAGTAGAGGGGTTACGTGAAAATCCTAATATTGATGTTAATTCTCGTAATGTGCAAGGTAAAAATGCTTTGGATATATCCATAGATTCAGGAAATCCTGATCTGGTTTCTATCTTATTAAACTATCCAGCAATAAAAAATTCATCATTAGATAATGCATTAAAGCGTGCATTAGATGATACAGCACAGAATAAGAAAATAAAAAATTATGATTCTAGCCAAAAAAATAATTTTGAGATAATAAAACAGTTAGTTGACAAAGGTGCCAATTGTTCTCGTGACTCGTTTACAAAGGCAGTGTTGGCAAATAAGATTGAGATAGTAAGGCTCCTAACACAAAGAACCAAGAATAGACATATAGAGGATAATATTATAAAGAATACTGATATTTTTATAGAGGCATGGGAACAAAATGTTAGTAATGATATATTACGTGAGTTAGCTATGCATGGTGCTAACGTGAATTATTATCCCCGGGGTGAGAAACGTTTTAATAGTGGGGCAAAAAATAATAATCTCTATAATACGAATTTTTTATATGATTCCTTAAGCAAGCAGGATGTTGAGAAAACAAACATCCTTCTTACCTATGGTGCTGATCCGTGGCTTCCTAATAATAGTAAAGAGGGAAAAACTCCTGAAAATTTAATACAACAGTTAAATAATAAAAAGATCAATGAAGTATTTGAGAAGGCAAAAACACAAATAGTAAAGGCAGCGGGGATAATGAGGGAGATTAAGACATTACAAAAAGTACCTACCCATTATAATGATGAACAATTAAATCAATTAATGACTCTTTTAAACAATGGAACGTTAACCTACCTTATAAAAAAAGAAGATAATTTAGGAGAAACCACTGCAGGAATAGCAAAATCTAATGTTATAATAGAGCAGGTGCAAGGTACTATTCGTAAACATCTAAACACTAAAAAAAGAGCTTCAGAAATGGATTCGGCAATAAAACAAAAAGCATTAGAAACAGCTGGTGTAATAATATCAAAACATTTAACAGCAAGAGATTCAAATTCAACACCGCCCCCTAGAACAACTTTTTCTGGACGTAAATCCCCGAGCCCAAACCAAGCAAAATAATCATCTATACTAACGTGCCATTTTAAAAATATCATCCAAGCAAAAATTAAGTTGCCCAAAATTCTAGGAACAGACAAACTGAAATAAAGAGGTGGTTAAGTTAATGTTAATCTTTACTCACCACTACAAAAGCTATGGCAACAGGGTAATCATCAGATAAAGATAGATTAATTTGAAATTGTTGGAACTTTTGAGGATTATTAGCAGGGGAGATTTTAACGAATGGTTTTCCTGCAATATCATTAAGAACAGCAATATCTTGAAAGGTAAAGCTAGAGCCAATTCCTACTCCAAAAGCTTTACCTAACGCTTCTTTGGCAGCAAATCGTTTGGCCAGAAAATTACTATAGAGCTTGCTATTTAAACCAGCTAATTTTTGTATCTCTTCTTTAGATAGAATCTTATTTATAAAATGTTGACCATATAGCGTAAGTAACCTTTCAATTCTGGGAATCTGAACTATATCGGTACCAATTCCAGTAATCATAAGAGTTATTTTCGGTCTTCTTCGCTAACAGTCTCGTCAAATGCTGGATCTTCTAAATCAGAATAATCTTCCGTCACATACACATCTCCACCACTAGGAAGATAATCAAAACTTTCAGTAGAAGTATCAGACGTAACTGCCATTTCTTCATCATATACTGGTTCAACTCTACTTTTAGTCCTCAGACGATTAAGTAGAGCTTCTTTTAAGACTGAAGATTTTATCTGACCAGCTGCAAATTCCCGTAATGCTAAAACAGGGGGCTTATCACCTCGGTCATTCTGGATGGTTATTTTACTTCCAGCAATTATATCCTTCGTTCTCTGAGCCATTAATGCCACAAGCTCAAATCGGCCATTAACCTTGTGGGCTACATCTTCTGTAGTAATTCTTGCCATATTTTACTTAAAACTCTTTTAATAATCCTTATAAGTTAATTATAAACTATAATTATCAGATTGCAAAGCACCTTTTTAGAACATTGCTAAATATAATTCATCGAGTATATCTTACATTTTTTGACAAGTAGGGCAATAAAAAGTAGCTCTACCCGCTTGTTTTATTTTTTCGATAATCTCCGTGCAAACTAAGCATGGTTGATTATGCCTGGCATATACTTGTAATTGTTGTTGAAAATAACCAGGTTTGTTATCTCCGCTCACAAAGTCCTTAAGAGTAGTTCCGCCAGCTTTGATAGCTTTTTCTAATACATTTTGAATAGCTGAGATTAGCTTGGTTATTTCACCCACCGATAAGCTACTTGCCAATTTTGTGGGGGATATTTGGGCTATAAACAAACTTTCCGAAGCATATATATTACCTATCCCAACGATAATATAACTATCCATTAATAAATTTTTTATAGGCACCTTACGATTTAATTTTTTCTTTAAATATTCCAGGGAAATATTTGAAGATAACGGTTCTACCCCTAATTTGGAAAAAAATTGCTCTTCGATTGCCCTAGTTTGCATAGCATACACCATCCCAAAACGTCTGGGATCATTAAAAGCTAGCAGTTGCGAATTATTCAAATAAAAAATTATGTGATCATGTTTCTGTATTATATAATTACTACCCTGCACGGTTAATTTTCCGGACATTCCTAAATGCACAATAATTGAATAAGTATTATCTAAATCTATTAGTAAATATTTTGCTCTACGCCTGAATCTTATAATTTTTGCCCCTCTAATATTCTCCTCTAATTGGTTATGTAATTTGTAACGTATACTATCCCTAGTTGTTGTTAATTTATCAATAGTAACATTCATTAACTTTAGTTCTAAATAACGTTTCAATGTTTCTATTTCAGGTAGTTCAGGCATTTTTTTAACTTATATCTCTCTTAAAACTTCAAATGTTGCTCTCATGAATTAACACAACTTAACCTCAGTATACTCCTGACGATTATATTTTACTACTAACAATATCAAGAATAGATTGTAAAAATTTAATTAATAGTATTTAATATTACTTAAATTTACTATTAAAAAATTTAATTATAAGGAGGAATAAACTATGAGTAAAGATAAAAACTATTCTTTAAATATTCATCATAGAAAGGTAAAAATAGATCAAAAATCAGAAGAAAAACATCCCGCCCAATTATCGGCAGGGCATTTTTATTTTGGTTTAGAAGAGGATGGGAAAGTAACTTTTTTTACTAATTATCCTGAAAAAATGGAGTTTTTAAGTAATTTAATTAATGGGAAAGAACTATATATGGCCTTAGAAGAAGTCTATAAAGATATTCATGACATCGAAAAAAAGAGTTTGTTACAATGGATAACCACTCGGTCTATTAATTTAAGCCAGGAGCAATTTACTAAAGCATACAAATATGCACAGGAACATCAGGAAAGGCAAATAGAAGAATCTTATGATGGCGGGCTACAGAGTGCTGCGCTCATTCAAGCGGTTTATCATGCAGCAGGGCTACCATTACATTTTACTAGTGTTTATACTAAGGCGGAATTAACAAATTTTAGTACCCCAGTTGCCAAAAATATTCTAGTAAGATATGGTAGTAGAGATACTTTTGAAAAAGATTTCAGAAATATACCGGCTGTTAATAAAACAGAATTAGCGATGCGACTAAATATCCCCGAAAAAACAATTATTACGAAAGGTATAGGGAAGCATGAATATACTATTTTCTCCATATTAGTAAAAGAAATAGATTTGCCGAATAATCAACAAATATTAAATACTGAAACTCAAGATAGGCTACAGAGTTCATTGAATAATTATCTTAAAACTTCCTTACCTTATACCGTGCCTTGTGCTCACCCTATTACGTCTTTAGAAAAAAAACATTTGGAAAATATAATACATTGCTCAATATTGTATATAAACAAAAAATTTATTAGTAAAGGACCGGATATATTAAAGACTACAGAATTGCAACGTTGGCTCGGGGATATGATGGTGGATTATAAAGTATATACTACGGTAATGTTATATCTCAATGCCATCAAATTTAATGAATTTGTAAAACCCGATGAAATAGCCAATCACATAAGTTCCCACATTAATAAATATGCTGAAAAGTGCTTTGATTCATTAATAACAATCCATAATAAGTTTGAAAATAGGCTGGAATTAGGGCCGCCAAAAGATTCAAAGGTTACTTCAAAAATCAAGAAATATTTTGCTAAAAAATCTACTGAGGAAGCAGCCACTACAGAGTGGCAAAGTCAGTTAGAGGCATCATTGGAGAAAACAACTGAGGATTTGGGAAAAAATTTTAACCAGCTAGCAGAAGCAATTCGTTATGATTTTGAAGTATCTATGGCTCGTCTAGCAAACCATTTTAATATTTTAGAGCTATTAGAAAAAGGACGTTTTCCAGAGCGTTACAACCCAAAGATCTTATGTAATGAAACTACTGACAAACTATCAAACTTTTCTCAGGAAATGCTAATAAATGCAACTGTACCTAACGGAGTAGAGCATTTAGGAGAATTAACATACATTTCCGGCCCTGAATTATTCTAAATTATATATATTTTTTGTTTTATATATTAGTGCAGAATAAATTTATGCTATACTATAAGAATATAACCTTATAATATTTTAGAATTAAACTTATGCAAGATAATGATCCTACTAGCTCTTAAGTTTTTATGAAAGGTGTATTACTTTCGTCATTGCGGAACCTTGCGTTTGCTGCGCGTGGCAATCTGGGAAAAATTATTTAAGTTAGCGTATTTTGGTAGGGTTTCCTGGAGACGCCTGCAAGCGCAAGGCCCCGCAATGACATAAGGGATAGTTTTTTTAAAGCTTACAAACAAAACCTTATTTATTCAGAGTTAATAAAAAATGTAGGGTAGGATGGATAATGATTCGCAGCAAATAAATTTTGGCTTTTCAAAAGTTAGTTTTGAGCAGAAAAGAAAGTTAGTGGAAGAAGTGTTTTCGGGAGTAGCTAATAAATATGATATAATGAATGACTTAATGAGTTTTGGAATTCATCGGTGGTGGAAGGATCAATTTGTCCGGCAAATCCCTAATTTACAGTCACATATATTAGATATGGCAAGCGGTACAGGCGATATAGCTTTTAGAATAAGAAAAAGCGCAGATTTACGCCAAAATACTCCCCATATCACCTTATGTGACATTAACCCTAATATGTTAAATCTCGCAAAGAATAGGGCTATAGATAATAATATATTAACTGGGATGGAATATGTAACTAGCGATGCAGAAAAATTACCTTTTGCTGATAATAGTTTTGATTATTATACTATTAGTTTTGGAATTAGAAATGTCCCAAGGATTAGTAATGCCTTACAAGAAGCTTATAGGGTTTTAAAACCTATGGGTAAATTTTTATGTTTAGAATTTTCAACCCTAGAGAATGAATATTTACAACAGATATATAAATTTTATTCCTTCAATATTATTCCCAAAATTGGAAAAATTGTTGCAGGTACTGAGTCAGCCTATCAATATCTTGTAGAAAGTATTAGTAATTTTCCGGATCAAGATCATTTTTCTGTTATGCTAAAAGATGCGGGGTTTAGTAAAGTAGGCTATAAAAATCTTACTTTCGGGATTACAGCTATTCATAGTGCTTATAAATTATAATGAAATTATAATCTAAATGTTCAGTGTATTATTTAATTTATGGAAGTTATTATATGTAGTAAGTAAACAACAAATATTAATTCATCCAGCTACTATAAAGTTGCCAATCCGATTAAAAGCAGCAGGATGGCTGATAGCTATCATAGTGCACCCTATTGGGATATTTAGAAAATCTTCAGAAGATTTTGGCCTGCGGTTAACTAATTGCTTAAAAGAGCTGGGCCCTATCTATATAAAACTCGGGCAAACTCTTTCTACCAGGCCAGATCTGGTAGGAAGTAAAGTTACTAACTATTTAAAGTTACTGCAAGATAAATTGCCAGCCTTTGACAGCAAAATAGTAAGGCAAATTCTTCATATTTCTTTGCAAGAGAATATTAATGAATTATTTTCTCAGTTTGACGATGTGCCAATTGCCGCAGCCTCTATTGCTCAGGTCCATAGAGCTACTTTAAAATCTGGCAAGTTGGTGGCAGTAAAAATATTGCGACCAGAAATTCATGAGATTTATAGAAGAGATATCAATTTCCTCTATTATATCACAAAGTTACTCACAAAATTATCAAGAAGGTTCAAAAGGTTAAAACCACTATCTATTATCGAGGTTTTGAATAGTTCAATGAAATTAGAGCTGGATTTAAGGTTAGAAGCAGCAGCTTTATCTGAACTTGCAGATAATTTTCAGAATGACGGGGATGTTTATATACCCAAAATTTATTGGCAATTAACTAACGACAATATCTTAACTACCGAATGGGTAGATGGTATATCGATATATGATCTAGATCAGCTTGTTGGATATAATATAGACTTGAAGATAATTGCGCAAAAATTTGCGACCATGTTTTTCAATCAAGTATATAGGGACGGATTTTTTCATGCAGATTTACATCCTGGTAATATTCTGGTCAGGCCAAATGGTAATATAGCATTACTAGATTTTGGTATTATGGGAAGATTAGCAGATAAAGACCGGTTAGCAATAGCCGAAAGTCTTTTAGGATTTTTTACAAAAAACTATCGGCTGGTAGCTCTTGTTCACTTGCGAGCTGGTTATATCCCACCCTCTACTAACTTAGACCTTTTTGCGCAGCAATGCCGCGCAGTGACTGAACCAATTCTTGATAGAGGGATAAATAATATATCGATTGGTAAATTACTTGGGCAATTATTTAAAATAACTGAAGATTTTGGGATGGAAATTCAACCTCAATTATTATTACTACAAAAAACTATCGTAGTAGTCGAAGGAGTTGGACAACAGCTGGATCCAACAATCAATATATGGCAACTTATAGAACCATGGATTAAAAGATGGGCCGCTAAAAATATTAGCCCCGAAGCCAAACTTTATCGACTTTTAAAAAATTCAGTAAATGACTTATTAGAAAAAATGAAATGAATATATACCCATAACTGGAAGTTCTAGGAATATGGAAAAATAATAGTATTATCTTGAATTCACATGAAGTAACTTAATTTATAAAAAAGAAAGACTTTTATGGAAACCTTACTGGAAAAATTAAATAGGGCAGCCGCCACTGGTAATATTGCATTAGCAGAAAAACTTATTGCTGAACTTCGTGCTACAGGAGGAAATCTAGGAGAGAGAAGTTTTTTTGATGGAAGAATTATAGATCCAAAAGATAAATTTAAAGGAAATCTTACTCCGTTAGGTTTAGCAGCAAAATATGGACACCCAAATATAGTAAGTCTATTACTTAAGAATGGGGCTCCTGTAGATGATAATAGTAAGAACGATACTCCATTAGCACGTGCTATCGAACATCAGTATCTAAAGTACCCCGTATATTTTGGTACTTTAGATACTGAAATAAAACGTAAGGAGCGTCCTGACATACTACAAAATAAGTTGTTAAAAGTAGCAAATATATTATTAGAGCATGGGGCTGACCCAAATGCTTATAGTGTTTCTACACAACTGTTCTGCCCTCTCTACGAAATCATAGAAAACAACTATCCTATTTTAAATTTAGCAGCAAAGATGGGAAATATTGATTTAGTACAGCGGCTAATTGATACAAAAAAGGTGAAGTTGAATGCTAAAGGTGGCTCTCGTGGAAATACTGCTTTACTTGCTACCACCAACGATACAATAGTAAAAAAGTTGATAAAGGCTGGGGCAAACGTTAACTCTAAAAGTAAGGAAAATGATATATTTTTGATATCAATAGTAAGACGTCCTAAACCTAATATGAGTTTAGTAAAAGCAGTAATAACCCATCCTGATATTCAGCTCAACGTTACAGATCGCGATGGTTATAATGTTTTGTATTATGTAGATGATCCTCTAATAACCCGTATGTTGTTTGAAAATGGGGCGAAGATAAAGATTCGTAAGGGATCGATGGGGAACAGTCCTTTAGCAAAACACCTCCATCAGTTCTATATAGAGGATAAGTTATCACAAGATTCAGTAAAAGATTTAGCAGCCCTGCATATTGAGTTTGGGGAAAGAGATAATTTAAATTTTGAACATTATAGACATCCCCCACTTAAAAGAATACTCGCAATACCTACAATGGTAAAAGAGCTGTTAGAGAAGCCAGATTTGAAAAAAATTAAAGCAGAGAGTGAAAATCTAGAAACGGGTGAATTATTCCGCAAAAATTTTGCAGCTCGGAGTAAGCGCGAACTGAATACAAGACAGTATCTGCTAGAGCGTTATTCCTCTCCTAACATTACTAATAACTTTATAGATTTGATAGAGAAGGAGCTAATTACACCAGTACAGTTTGCTAACTTGCTCATTCAAAGCCCTCAGCAAAAAATAAACATTCCTGAAAGATGTCAAAAACAGGTGGAAAATTTGGTAGTGGACAGCTTAACTAAAAACGGAGTACCTGTGTCGTCTGTGCCAGAGTATATAGAGAGTATAAGCAATAATTTTCCTTTTCTTAAAAAACCGCTAGACAAACTAAGAATGGAAGCATTTTCCGCTGGCGCAATGGTATTATATACTTTAAGCCAAGTTACTGACCCGGAAGTACAAAATATTGATCTCGTTAAAAAAGCCCCAGCACTGTTGGCAACTTTTGGTGAAAAAGCCGAAGAAGAAGACCAAAAAGCAGTGTCTCTTTCTAAAGAAGTAGCACCTATTCCTAAAGAACTACATCCCCCCCTTGCTAAGGAAAGCACACCCCTTGCTAAGGCAGAAAGAGAAAAATATGAAGAAGATCCTTCATTATTCTTAAAATCAATATCTCAAGCCATAGAGATACTAGTTCAAAAAGCAAAAAATAGTAACGTAGCAACAGAATTTGATAAGTTTAAAATTACAGAAAATATAGGTTTGCTGGAATCTATTATTACACCAAATAAAAAGTTATTTAAATGCCTTGGTACTTCCTCGCAGATTCAAACACTAAGAAACAAAATACCATCTATAAGATTACTATATGCTAAAGCTAAAAAATTTAGAAATAAACTTGGACAAGATAAAGCTGAAAAATATGAAGGTATTTTGGATGAAATGTATAATATAGTGGCTCAGCTACCTCAAGGTACTTTTTATAAGGGAAAACTTGAGGAGAGAAAAAATCTTGCAATAAAAAATACTTCTCCGGTAATAGCTAAGAAAACTAGAGAGAGATCTAATAGTATATAAAATGAAGGGAGCTGGGAGTATTCAAAATCATAGGCCTGAAGTTAAGTATATACTCCTCGTAGCTAAAAATGCATCTCATAAGAGAAAGAGAAGAAATTGTGTATACCCATTATCATCTAATGACTTGCGCAAAATAGATGACGATGGGTATAATACTACTCTATACCTTTTTATAAAAGGGGCATTACTCTCATCATAAACTGCTTTTAAGGAATGCCGCTAAGAATAAACAATGGAGAACTATAAATGAAGATGGTAACTTGGAATATTAATTCAGTGCGGTTACGTCTTGGGTTATTGAAAAAATTAATAGAAGAGCATAGTCCGGATGTTATAGCTTTGCAAGAGATTAAAACTATTGATGATTTTTTCCCTCAGCAAGCTATTATTGATATGGGGTACCAATATGTATATTTTTCTGGACAAAAATCTTATAATGGAGTAGCTTTTTTATCAAAATTTCCTTTTACTAATAAATTTTCTTTAGAATTTTATAATAAAGATAAACGACATATAGCTGTTGAAATTGCTGGGCTAGAAATCCATAATTTCTATGTGCCAGCTGGTGGTGATATACCAGATGTGACGCTTAATGAAAAATTTAAACATAAGCTAGAATATATAAAATTAGTAGAAGAATGGTTTGTCAGTAATCGAGGAAAAGATAGTAAAATTGTTTTGATGGGAGATTTAAATATTGCTCCTCATGAACACGATGTATGGTCGAGCAAGCAATTACGAAATGTAGTGAGCCACACGCCGGTGGAGCGTGAGCTGTTATTAAAATTTCAAAATTCAATGGGTTTTATAGATAGTAGTCGTCATTTTATTCCCCATGATCAGAAATTTTATACTTGGTGGAGCTATAGAAATATAGAATGGCAAAAATCCAATCGAGGGCGCAGATTAGATCATGCTTGGACTAGTGCGAATTTAAAAGATAATATTTTATCCATAAATTCCTTGCCAGATGCGCGAAGTTGGCTACAGCCTTCTGATCATGTGCCTTATTTTATAACTTTAAAAAATTAACAATATATGAAATGTACATTAAAAACTTTCTTCTTGATATTACTAGGAATAATAATCGTTAGTTGTTACTTTCAATACTCCCATAAGCCCACCACCCCTATAGTAGCAGATAGAGAATTGCTAAAAGACGTTACCATACTGACCTCTTCTTATGATGGATATTCGGAATTATGGGAAGCGCATTATAAATTATTATTTAAAAATTGGCCCAGTTTAAAACAAGATAATAATTTTATTCCCATAATACTTATTACCAATGAGCTGGAATATAATGACCCCAGGGTTATTAGTCTAAAAGTTGGAAAAGATACTACTTGGTCAAATAATTTATTAAAAGCCCTAGAGTCCGTAAAAACTAAATATGTATTTTTATTGCTTGATGATTATATAACTTCTACTCCTGTTGATGAAGATCGTTTTGTAGAATTACTTACCTTACTGGAAAAAACTAACGGTGCTTACATAGAAATAGTAAAGGATGATGGAGCTTTTTCAATTGGTGGCGAGAAAGATAGAAAGTTGGTGCCAGGGATTAATGGAGTTATTTATCGTAGCAAAAATGCAAGATATAGAAATAGTTTGCAAGCTTGTATTTGGAACCTCGAGGAATTAAGAAAACTTATAGACCCTAAAGAATCTGCGTGGGACTTTGAAATAATAGGGAGCAAAAGAACAGAGAAAAATCCAAAACCGTTTTTTTTAGTAACCGACAGACCAGTTATATCCTATCTTAATGCGGTAGGACAAAAAGTCTACGTTAAAGAAGTAATAGATTATATAAACTCACAAGGAATAGAATTTAATCCTACTAAATTGCCAATTAAAACGAGGGAAGAGATGAAAGAATATCTTAATTCTCCTGAAGCTTACAAGGTTCTTTCCCCAAATAAGGCTCTTAACAATTAATTTGTGAATTTACTATAAATTTGTGATATAATTCAAATTTAATATTCACAATATTGATATTTTAACAATGTTTATTATTGATAATACCAAGGAATTAAATGAATTTTGCCAACAATTAGCTAATTATAATATTATCAGTGTTGATACGGAATTTATAAGGGATAGGACCTATTTTGCGCAGCTTAGCATCATTCAGGTTATGACTAAAGACCATAAGGTGATAATTGATGCTTTAAGCAAGATAGATCTTGCATCTTTTAAGGAAGTGCTGCTCAATGATACGATTCTGAAAATATTTCATGCACCTCGGGAAGACTTTGAGATATTTTATCATTTATTTAAAAGATTACCCAAAAATATTTTTGATATTCAACTTGCCGCTAATATTTGTAATTTTGGTAAATATTTAAGCTATGCAGATATATGTAGTAAAATTTGTTATATTCAAGTTGATAAAACCTATCAAAGATCTGACTGGCTAAAACGTCCTATTGATACTAAAATGCTAAATTATGCTATTAAAGACGTGGAATATTTGCAACCAATTTATCAAATATTGCAACCACGGATAACCAGAAATAATTTGCAAAATGAATATAATAATCAATTGAATGCTTTACTGAATGTTGAAAATTATATGGTTAATACAGAAAAAGCCTGGAAAAAAGTAAGATTTAATAATCATACCCTACCGTTTATTAAGAAAATGCAAATTATAGCCGGCTATAGAGAAGAGTATGCTAGTAAAATAGATATACCAAGGAGGCATTTTATTCCTGATGAAGATTTAGTAAAAATTTGCCAATATTTACCTGTTAATGATCAAGATTTTAAAAATTTAAAATTAGATAGCAATTATTTACATAAAAAAATATATAGAGCTGGCATAGGGGATTTATGCATAGGTTTGCGAGAGTTAAATTATGGTTTATAGTAGACTTCTTGCAGAATTCGCTATCATGAAGAATATAAGGAACGTATGGAATGGTTGGGAGCTTAGTAAGAATGCAGCAAGTAATAGGAGGAAAATAGAAATCAAGAAGAGATAAAGGCTACACTACACTAACTCTATCAATGAAAGATAACTTGGTTCTGCTGCGCAGAAGACCGCAGCAGACTGGTAAGGAGCTGTTGGAGAGGAATGATCCAGATGGGAAAAGGAACGAACAAATAATGATTCTTGGTTATAATCTTGATCATAATTTTTATCAGTTGCGTTATTATTACTTGCGTTGTGGTCTGGCGTTTGCGGTTGTAAATGTTGTAGATAAGCTGTATAGAATTCCCTAAAGATAGTTTCGTCAGAGATTTTTATAGCGCCATAGTGACCATAGTGACCACCAGGATCAGTGAAGGGTTGATTTATTCGAGCTATAATGATAGGAGGAGTATTAGTTGTTATGGAAGGTGAGAATGATATTATCTCATCTTCCTCAAGATTTATGATAATTATTTCTTGTTGTAATTTTTCTGATAAGGCTTTGATCATCAGGTCATCTACCGGGGTAGTATTTTTTCGCATCTGTAAGAGATATTCCTTGATTGTTGCATCTTGGTTAAGAGATTCTGTAAATTGCGTTTGATTTAGGTAAATATAATCACAAGCTTTGTTTCTAAGTTGCCAGGCCTTGCTGGCAAGTTTTGAGGGTGATAATTTCTTGGAATATAAGGCAACTACTTGAAAAAATTCATTACCATCTGCTAGGACATTTTGTATTTGCAATCCATATTTATGAGCTAATTGCATTTCTTGGAGTTGCTGGGTTAAGGAAGCATCAGGAAGAGTAAGTTTTTCCTCCTTGATATAGGCAAGCTTATCTAATATTATACCATTTATCAGGTGATATAATGTTTGAATTTGTTCTTTTTGTTGAATGGTTATTTTGGCGTTTATTTGGATATTATCAATTAATGACTGAAGTTCTTTTTTGCTATCCTCGATAGTATATTGCCAATGGTTAAAAATAGCTTGTTTGATCTGCTCATTAGTTTGACGTTTAAGTTCGGAGATAAAGGGTTGGTCCGGGGATTCATTAAGCTTCTTGGGCAACTCTACTTTGGCTGGTAATTGGGACAGTGAGGGTTCTGGCAAATCCTGAAATATAAGTGATTCTTGTGGTGGTAGGTCTTGGTTTTATTTTTCTGCTGGGTATTTTTTTAATTCATTTGGGATATGGTGAAGTTTCTCTAGGGTGGTTAAGCTTTTTTTTGCTAGGTCTAAATAGTGTTGTAGTTGCTTTAAAGTAAATTGGTTATCCTCAGGTTTTAAGCCTATAAACATCTGGCCATATTCTGCCAAGCAGTTTAATATTCCCCCCAAAAAGCTGTGTTCTTTTATTGCTGGGACTATAGCAGTATGATGCAATAAATAGGCGGTTAGTGGTAATATGCTATCAACAATCTTAAACCCTCTATCCAACTTTTTAAAGCGTATTTGGGCATTAAAAGGGGTGGGATTATCTGGCGTATATAGCAGGTAGCTATATTTTCCTTCACAGAATATTTTGGGGTTATTATGATGTTGTATCACATGACAAGAACCTTGGGGGTAAGGGAATGCTTCTCCTTCATAAAATAGGGGCATTTTATGTAGCTTAGGTAAGACAGTGAATTTTCCGTTATATCCTGTACATTGGGTTTGTGGTACTATAAATGTTTGATCTCCACTTGAAACCCCTACTGGTTTATTTTGGCAATCCTTAAAGATGCTGGTATGGCACTGAGTCAGTTTAGCATAATATGGATTTTTTTGAGCTCTTATATTTTCACCTTCATGACCTTGCGCACTGTCATTGACAGGGGTACAGCTATTGAATAATGTTAACTAAGATATCAAGATGTCGCTTAAGGCATTTTGGTTAATCATGTTCCAAAATTGATTCCACCTTCCTTTTGTTTGAACAAGAGATCTAATGGAAATAACTATTTTGGCACCTTGAGTTCGCCACTGCATTGCTGATTTACATAATCTTTGCTTGATCAGCGTCTTGCAAGCCGCTTCCGTCACACCAGAACCTATAGGAAAATTTTGTGCTGTGTAATTACTATAATTCATACGTTCTAATTGATTAGTAAAATAGCTCACCGCTTTACTCAAATTGTCCTTTATTGCTGGTGATATTTTTTTATTTCCTTCATTTTTTTTCACTTGTTCCTTCATCGTGTCTAAAAGCTCTGCAGCCGCATTGTTTTCATGCTTTAATTTATGACAAGCATTACTCAACCATTCCTTTCTTCTCCCTTCATCACTAAAAAATGAATATGAACTTTTTGCTAAATATTCGCTAGCATGATAAAAATCTAGAATATGATATTGTGTATTCAGTTCTAAAAATTTCCAATTATTACTTGCGCCATCAGCAATGCCAATATAATTTGCTGCAGGATATTTTTGTTTGATTTTATTAACCTCTCCTTGTAAACGAGCTATAAATAACCCTTTACCATATTCAGGAGACGCTCCAATATATATTGTATGCAATCTTTCGCTTTGCGCATCGTACAAAGAGATATTACCTGTCATAGCTTCACGATAACCTTGTTCTTTCATTAAAATACATGTGCCATCTAAACTAATACCTATACTGGTAACCGGTTCTACAATCTTGGGAATAGCATATTCCCAATCTTCTTCTGTCGCTAAAGCTATAGATCCTATATAATCAGCAACCTTTTGGATATATCCTCTCGAACAACTCCTAGAATGATTCTCTGCAAAATCTTCACTGACATCTTTCGCACTTAAAGATGCATATTTATACGAAATCATTTTGGCAAATTTTGGTGTAGAATGAATAATTATACGCCCTTTCTCATCAACTGGACAAAACGTCTTGCCTCCTTTCGAGCTCTGATATACATGTCGCATTATCTCAACAGTACCATAGGGTGTCTCATACTCTTTTTTCACTTTGCCCTTTGAAGACATTCTGACACTACCAATATTAATTATCGCACCAGTTGCATCAAACTTACTTAGGGCTTCTTTAGTTGCAATGCACCCAACCTCATTTACTCCTTTCTGTATCGCATCTTCCATTTCAAGCATAGAGCCATCCAATTTTAATGTAATTTGTATTGTGATTTCTTCTCCGTTCCGTGTTATTATTTCTGCCATAGCTTAATTCCAATTATTTACTAAAATCTCACCATAGCATAATTTAAAACATTATTCAATAGCTGTACCCATTGACAGGGCGGCTATTGCGTTGCTCAAGAACCTCTAGGGCAGTGCTCAGATCTGCATCAAGATTGCCGGAGATATTTAAGTACCCTGTGGTTTTGGGCGCCTCATCTCCTTCAAATTCCTTACCAGAAGCGAGTTTCGAAAGAAGTCTACTAGATAAGCAGTGCTTTGCTATATTTTTAATAGTATTAAATATTGCTCCTATTGCTAATAACCCACTTTCTCCCCATAAAGATGGTTTAGAGGCGCTATTTGCTAGCTGCGGTTGTGATAGATAATGTTGTTGGATCTTTAAATCAGCTTCTCGCTTGCTCCGATAATTTGCTATCCTACATTCATCGTAGGAAGGGTTTATATAACTCAATGATAGGTTAAGATTATTTAATTGTTCACTAGTACATTTTGTTAGGTTAAATATTTTATTATTGTGAAATAATAGCCCCCTATTAGTTAGCTGGATATTCCAATTTACTATTTCGATATTATTAGTTAGTATCTCCCCTTGTTCATTTGCTGATTTACAGATAATTATTAAATCCTGCTCTCTTTTGCTAAAGGCAATATTGCCTGATAATTTAACTTTATTTAAATCTAAGATAGCTATTTTCCCAGTATCATTAGGCTGATTGATACTTAACTTGATCTTGAGATGCGAAGTAATTGGATTAAGGTCATAAATTACATAAGGACTATTAATCTTTGGAGCTTGGGTGAATTTATTATGCAATTCTATAGCATTTATTTTTTCTTCTCGTAAATTTATTGTTACTAACTGCTGCGATAAGGTATGATTATAAAAATCTTTGATAATTATTAATTTATTTAATTTTTTTAACTTTAATATTAAGTTACCACTTTGTTGGTTAAACTCTAAATTTAAGGCTTTATCTATTTGGGGTATCGACAAAGCAGTATAGCTATTTAAATCATTGGCTTCTAGAACCTGTACTTTCTTATTTTCTGGAAGTAAAATTAATAATGTTTTTCCTTCCGCAATTTGGCGCCAATTAAAGCCATTATTTTCTATCTTAAGTTCATAAGTTATATTACCGTTAATTACTTGCAAAGTTCGCACATCATGATCATTACTTTTTAAGACTATTTTACCAAGTTGTGGTAAGTTGGCTTTAGAAATACATTGATCTTTACAAAACTGAAAATGAAATGCCCTATTTGTTGCGGTTACACCATCACATAACGCTACATCTAATGTGGAGTTCATTGATAAATGCGGTTGAATGATTAACTTGGCAATAAGACAGTTAGTAAGATCTAATAATTTGCCATTGACAATCCCTTCCCTAACTAATAACATTACTCTATGAGCACTATCAATATCCCAATTTGGTAGTATTTCTATTTTGTTACCACCAATGATGTGCATATTAGCACCAACCCCTCTAAACATAATATCTTTTACCTTTACCTCCCTGAAATCTAATATCAACCTGTTGTCATAAGGAGGAATTAAGGAAGGTTTATAATATTCATAATTAAGATGAACAATATTGCGATATTCGATAATTACATTATCCCCCTGCCCTAAGCACCTTATGTTCAATAATTCATTAGTTGGCAATTGAAAAACAATAAGATCAGATAATGTTTGATTATTTGTGCTAGTTGTTGAATTAATTGTTATATGATTATAATCATCAATAAAATATATATCATCACCAGCATTTAAAGAGAGATAGAGAGACTTTTTGTCTGTCCCTTCAGATTGCCTTATCGAAATATAATGTTTATTCGAGTGATTCTCGATTATATATTTGGTAGTTTTTGTTTGCACTGTAAAGCTTATGGTAAAGTTACTATTATTAAGCCTTATAAGCCTTTCTATTAACTGCTCGGATTGTTGATTATTTAAGTCAGTTTGAATATCAATATTTAAATGAATATTTTTGACATTCTGAATAGTTTGATTGTAGTTATATTGGATTAAAGGTATTAATACCGTTTTTGCATCTACCCTTAAGTCTTCTTGTAAAAAAAAGCTAAATTTTGCCTGATTCTCTACAGAAGTATTTGAGATCTCTATTTTCCTGGATAAATTTGCTTGACTTAAAAACTCTAAAGAAAGTTGCTTAGCTGATGAATTATAGATTATCTCCACTAATTGCCGCATGCCGTACGGTAAAAATAAAAAACCTTCAGCTACTTTATTATTAAAATCTAGGGTAATATCCCCTATCCCTTTCCGTGAAGCATATAGATTCACTCCTATTGCGGGATCATCTAACAATTTTAAATAATCTCCGCCATATAAGGTAATAGTTACCTTGTTATTCTTTCCTAAACCTATTATATCCTTACCACCCTTAAGATCGATATGCTCTAAATCAGGGAACATTGTACCATAGATATTAACTCTTTGAGAATTGCTAGTGCCAAGCAAATTTTCTATATTTGCAATACGACAATTACTAGAAGGTAATAAATTACCTTCTAAAATTAGAGTATTTTGCCCGGCTTTTCCATCAATCAAAACCTTGTTAATTTCTTGAGGGCTCAAAAAAATATCATTGTTATTTCCCCCAAAATATGACCCAGCATTTTTAACTATTATGCTGTTCTTATTATCTGCTGCTCTAACTAGATTTAAATCTTGATATAATACAGTGATATCAGAATCAAACTTATCTACCGCAGAGGATTCTATTAAAACAATTGAGTTATCACAGATATTACTAGTAACATTGGGAGAAGATTCAATATTATTGCCTAGAACTAATTTTTTTATCTCATATTTGCTCTTAATTACCCCATTTGACCGGCTACAAGCATCTTGTACCTGATTATAGTAAATAAGACTGCTTCCTGGCGAAATACATGGTATATTATGATCCTTGCATAACCAATCGCGATTATAATTCAAATTATAACGCTGCTGCCCAGGCACCGCAATGTCAGAAGTAGGAACCTGCTCACAAGAACCACAAACACTAGCTTGTTTACTATATTGAAGATAGCCAGGGTCGTTAGCTGCCGGCCTAATATTATCAATAACCTGAACATCAGACGCAGTAGGATTACAAGCTAATTTAATATTATCACTAGGAAGTTTTAAAATTCTTGAATGGCCTGAATATTTCAAACTATTGCTAAGTGACAATATATGAGCGCTACTCGGTATGTGCTCAATTAAAGTAGCCTCCTGGCTAGTGCTAATATCACAATAAGATAATCTTGGAGTAGACATGACTTTTAATGTTCCAGTATAAGTCTGTACCCGCTCTATACTAATAGTAGGTAATGTGGTGACGTAAGCATCAAACCCTGTCATATTTACCAACATTTGACCCATAATATCAAGCCACTTGCCATAAATCTCCTTAGCTTGTAAATCATTTTTAATATTATCAGCTAGCGGCTTGTCCAATAACAGCGTACCAAAAATATCCCGATATTCCTGCCCAACACATTCTAATTCATCACAGATCTTTCTAGCTTCTATATTGCTGGTCGCTAGCGTTGAAGCAATAGTCACACAAATGGCTGCTATAGCCCCCACCCCCGAAGTAACAGCCGCACCTTCCAAAAAAAGTGAAAGCAAATCAATTACCGAAAAGGCAATCAATCCTCCATCCGCCGTTATTCTAATTTCAGCAATGCTTTTCGTATATTGATCCGGTGCATCTTCTAAGGATTTTATAGAATTTTGTAAATCATTAATATTTAATCCTAAATTAAGCGCCGCCCCTACTCTCCCCCCTTTTAATAGGTTATTAAATGATGGATATTGCTCAGTTAATTGCATTAATTTTTGTTCTATGAATTCCGTGGCTTTTGGTATGCCATATAATATCCCAATGTCCTTTGCCAGTCCTTCTGGATCTTTCTTGCTGATATCCTTAACAAACATAAACATATTAAATGCTTCTTGCATGCCCCGCCCTAAATTATTTAAACTATCTAAAGCAATTGTCCCTAATCTATTTTGAGTATCAGGAGGTAATGTATCAGGAGGTAATATATCATGTGTTAATGGGTCATGATTCGACTGCCAGACTTTTGCTAATTTGGTATATGATTCTTCATTCTCAAACTTCTCGTGATTACTCGAGTCTATTATACAAACATTTCCCACAAATCTCTTATACCTACCAACCCCAGAAGAACACTGCCCTGCCAGATTATACTCCCCCATTGACTGATCTTCGCTAGGATCTTCTAGATTATCAAAATAATTGATGATTTCCTCTGCTGGTATATTCTCTATTTCTTCAATGTTAATCTCTAAATTATCGGGATCATTAAAATCATTGATAATATTATCTATGTCTTCAGGTAACAAAACTGGTAATTGTTGACTTCCTGCCCCTACTAGGAAATTATGAAAAATATTATCATCGTAATTTTGAGCACCACCAAATAAAGCAGGAGCATTAATAGGTGCATTAATAGGGGCATTAGCAGCGGCACTTTTTTTGTGATTAATTAGCTGTATTATTACCTGTCTATCTATATAACTTGGATCTAAGTTTGGTATAAGAACATACTCATTATTTTGTTTAATAAAGAGTAACTCCAATAATTTTTGACAAGCTTGATCCGCATTAATTCCTGCATCATGCAATATACCAAAAATTTTAGCGACCCCTATCTTGTTAAAGGCAGTTAACATTTCTGAAGGAATATATTTGTTGGCACTATTATTAAGAGCTGTAAATTCCGGATTAAGTGAAAATAATTTTTCAAACAATGAATCCAAAGCTTCAGGGGCTTTGGCGCCTGAGCCCTTTAGAATATCAGAGATATTAGCAAAAGATATATCTGCATTCTCTAAGGCCTTTAATAATTCTGATTTTACCCAGATATTATCTGATTTAATCAACAATTTCTCAACTAATGAGTCAAAAGCTTCGGGAGATTTTGCGCCTGATCCCTTTAGAATACTCGAGATATTAGCAAAAGATATATTTGCATTTTCTAAGGCTTGTAGTAACTCAGATTTTATCCATACATTACCTGATTTGATTAACAACTTCTCAACTAATGAGTCAAAAATCTTAGGCCCTTTTGCTCCTGCTGACCCAAGAATACCAGCAATGTTAGCAAAAGATATGTTTACATTTTCTAAGGTCCGAAATAACTCAGATTTGACCCACCCAGTACCTTGCTGAATTAATAATTTTTTAACGAATGACTCAAAAATCTCAGCTGCTTTAGCTCCGGAGCCATGCAAAATATTAGAGATATTGGATAGAGATACCCCTGTTATCTCTAAGGCTTGTAATAACTCAGATTTTACCCATATATTATCTTGCTGAATTAATAATTTTTTAACAAATGACTCAAAAATTTCAGCTGCTTTGGCTCCCGAGCCATGCAAAATACCCGATATACTGGATAAAGGTACCCCTGTTATCTCTAAGGCTTGTAGTAACTCAGATTTTACCCATATATTATTTTGCTGGATTAATAATTTTTTAACTAATAACTCAAAAGATTCAGCGGCTTTGACTCCGGAGCCATTTAGCATACTAGAGATACTAGGGAGATAGATCTTGGCATTTTCTAGGGCTTGTAGTAACTCAGATTTTACCCATATATTATTTTGCTGAATTAATAATTTTTTAACGAATAACTCAAATACTTCAGGGGCTTTGGCTCCGGAACCACTTAAAAGATTGGAGATAGTAGATGTAGATATCTTGGCATTTTCTAAGGCTTGTAATAACTCAGATTTTACCCATATATTATTTTGCTGAATTAATAATTTTTTAACGAATAACTCAAATACTTCAGGGGCTTTGGCTCCTGATCCATGCAGAATACTAGCGATATTAGTGAATGATACCTTGGCATTTTCTAAGGCTTGTAATAACTCAGATTTTACCCATATATTACCTTGCTGAATTAATAATTTTTTAACGAATATCTTAAAAACTTCAGCTGCTTTGGCTCCTGATCCATGCAGAATACTAGCGATATTAGTGAATGATATCTGGGCATTTTCTAAGGCTTGTAATGATTCAGATTTTACCCATATATTACCTTGTTAGGTAAATAATTTTTTAATGAATATCTCAAAAACTTCAGCTGCTTTTGTTCCTGATCCACTTAAAATACTTGCAATACTGGATAAAGATATTTTTGCATTTTCTAAGGTTTGTAATAACTCAGACTTCACCCATATATTACCTTGCTGGGTAAATAACTTTTTAACGAATGATTCAAAAGCTTCAGGGGCTTTTGCTCTAGCTCCAATTAAAAAACTGGAGATATTAGAGAGAGAGAGGTTTGCATTTTCTAAGGCTTGTAATAACTCAGACTTCACCCATATATTACCTTGCTGGACAAATAATTTTTTAATAAATAAGTCAAAACTTTCTGGAGCTTTGGCTCCTGATCTGTTTAAAATACTTGAAATATTGGATAAAGGTATTTTTGCATTTTCTAAGGCTTGTAATAACTTAGATTTTACCCATATATTACCTTGCTGGATAAATAATTTTTTAATAAATAAGTCAAAACTTTCTGGAGCTTTGGCTCTTGCTCCACTTAAAATACTAGAGACATTAGTGAAGGATATTTCTGAATTTTCTAAGGCTTGTAATAACTCAGATTTTACCCATATATTACCTTGCTGGACAAACAATTTTTTAATAAATGAATCAAAACTTTCTGAGGCTTTTATTCCTGATCCACTTAAAATACTTGAAATATTAGGGAAGGGTATTTCTGCTCTCTCTAAGGCTTGGAATAATTCAGATTTTACCCATCTATGATCTTCTTGCTGGGTAAATAATTTTTTAATGAATAACTCAAAAGCTTCTGGAGCTTTGGTGCCTGATCCACTTAAAATACTTGAAATAGTGGATAAAGATATTTTTGAATTTTCTAAAGCTTGTAATAATTCAGATTTTACCCATATATTACCTTGCCGGACAAATAATTTTTTAACAAATAGACTTCTTGCATAACCTAGGATATAGGATAAAATGATAAGATTTCAGGAATTTTATCATATGAGATATGAAGAACTTAAAAAGTTTGGAGAAGAAGAATTTAGACGTTTAACAGGGGTTAAGAAGAATACTTTTGCAAGAATGACTATTATTTTAGAAGAAGCAGAAACAAAGAAGAAAAGATTTGGGGGCAAACCAAACCATTTAAGTATAGAAGAGAGGTTATTGATGGCCCTAGAATATATAAGGGAATATAGAACATATTTTCATATATCAGCTTCATATGGAATATCTGAAAGTAGTTGTTATCGGAATATAAAATGGGTAGAAGATACTTTAATTAAGCATCCGGATTTTGCTCTTCCTGGTAAGAAAGCTTTAGTTAAAAGTGATATGACGTATGAAACCATTCTAATTGATGCCACAGAAAGTCCTATCCAGCGTCCAAAAAAAGACAAAAACGCTACTATTCAGGTAAGAAGAAAAGACATACTTTAAAAACTCAGCTGGTAGTAGACAAAAAGACAAAACAAATAATATGTACAAATTATGCAAATGGTAAACGACATGATTTTAGGTTATTTAAGGAATCCAAAATTAATATCCATCCTGATACTAATGTAATTACCGATACTGGATATCAAGGGTTACAAAAGATTCATGCTAAATCTGAGTTACCAAAAAAGAAGACTAAAAAAAATCCATTAACAAAACAAGATAAGAAAAATAACCAAAAACTGGCAAGTACCAGGGCCCTGAATGAAAATGTTATCGGCATGCTAAAACGTTTTAAAATTATTGCTGATAAATATCGAAATCGACGTAAAAGATTTGCTCTAAGATTTAATTTAATCGCTGGTTTATATAATTGGGAACTAAATTATTAGGGTTATGCAAGAGGTCTAATGATTCAAAAGCTTCAGGAGCTCTTATTCCTGATCCATTTAGCATACTAGTGATATTAGTAAAGGATATCCCTGTTGTCATTAAGGCGTATAATAACCCAGATTTTACCCATATATTACCTTGTTGGATACATAGTTTTTCAAACAAGGAATTAAATGCTTCGGAGCCTTTTATTCCTGATTTAGTTAAAATACTCAAAATATTTGTTAGTTTAATATCATTATCTTCTAAAATTTTTAATTTAATATATTGAAATTGCCCACTAACAGGATCTTGCTGTAGTAAAAACTCTATAAACTGTAACTGATTAGTAGTATTATTAGTTATAGAAGTTATAAATGATAATTTTATTGTAACTCCTAATTCCCGTAACTTATCTTGTAGTAACTTAAATTTCTCATCTCGTAATACTACAAACTCTTTGGAAAACCTCGCTCTCTTATTACCCTCTGTAGGGTCAGTATTTTTACGTTTGCTCATTGTGTTCTTACCAAATTACATTAGTATTTTAATTCACTATGTAGGTTGTTATTTACTAAGCTTTTTTGGATTTACATCAAAGAAAGCTTGATAGAATTTTAGAGAAATTTTTATTCCAAAACATAACTATGTTGTTCTTAAGATAAATGGTTTTTCAACCATTTCCTTTTTTGGCTAGTTAAGTAGTGTGACATGTTAGCATATCACACTACTCTAAAAAAAAATAATAATTAATTGCAAAAATAATATATATTTCGATATATAGTTACTAATATTTACTAGACTTCCTATACAGTGATGTGGCTATAAAGTGATTCAGGTAGCTAGTTTATACTACCATAAGTTGATGCAGAAATATCACTTCGGAAAGTTATATTAACAATAGACTTCTTTGCCAAACTCGCTTCTGGTAAAGCATTTAAAGGAGATGAGACGCACAAAACCGCAGCCTACGCGAGTAGTACGCCAGGATTTGAGCCTAGACTCATTGTCCAAATTACTAGCAGAAGTAGAGTTTGGCAAAGAAGTCTAATAAATAAACGTATCGAAACGGCTGATATACCCCAAAAAATGGCCAGCATATATAAAGAAATTTATAAATTTGTAATAAACTAGAAATGAAATGATAAACTTGCAGAAAGGTCGTGATGTTTTACGAAAGCGGAATGAGAATTATAATAACTTTGCTATTTGGGAATTTAGAATATGAACCAGCTCACCAATAAATGTGGAGTACTGTAGTAAATTAAGATGAATTAGGGACTAGGAGCGAGACTTAAAGCCTAGAACTAATAGGTAAGCAACGAATCGGCTCCGTCCCTATCTCAAGTTAATTTACTATATGATGACAGGTATATTATTTATCAATTTATTAACACCTTGTCACTATTTTACTAGGCTCTGCCCTCATGCAAGGCAGCAAAATCATCTGAAGAGGAGTATCTACAGTGACTTAACTACTCATTCCTCTAATAAATCAGGGTACAAAATGCTACAGAAAGTCCTGATGCCCCGATCCATCCAGCAATGGTATCTCCTCTCATTATTAAATTTTCTTTTTTCGCGAAATAAATTCCAGCGGGGAAAGAGGCGGTAGCCATATTCCCATACTCTTGGTACAAGTAATACATTTTATCAGCAACTTTACACATGTCAGCTAACTTTTCGTAATAAGATTTGGATGAAGTATGGGGGAATATCATTTTGATAGATTCCATTTTTATGACATTTTTATGAAATATTTCCAAAAATTTATCTTTTAATGCAATATGCATAGCTCTACCAAACGTAACAAATGATTTATGTTCCCCATCACCTATTACTTTTTCTATATCTCCAACGAATCGCTTGCATGATGGTAGAGCTATGCTGCATAAATCAGCATATTGAGGCATTGAAATCCAATCGGCGTTCCACGGAGACCCAGCATCTCCAGCTTATAATAAAACAGCTGCAGCTACATCTCCCATCGTATAACTACTAAATTTCCAATCTATTTCCTCCCAATAATTTAATTTATAGTTACAAGGAAGAAGATAGCCGTCGTAGGAGTTTAAAAATTCTCCAGATACAATTAAAATATTTCTATATTTCTTTTGAAGATAATATTCCGCAATATCAAATCCTCTAACAAATCCTAAGCACGCTTCTGCCACATCAAAACATTTTGCATTATTTAAACCTACTAATTTGGCAATCAGTGAGGCATTGGCAGGCTCCATAAAACCAACGAAGACCCCCGCATAAATCACACAATCTACTTCATTTTTACTGCAATTTCCTTCCTGTAGGGCATTTTCTATTGCCTCTTTTATAAAGTCGATAGCTTTTTCTCTACGCCCTATTATTCGTCTATTTTTGGCCCCAGTCCTTTTTAATAAATTATATATTTTATCTAGGGCTTCCTTTAAACCTCTCTTATTAGAGCTCTGATAAGTATCTTTACTATAGTATCTCACTAAATCAGTGGTTTCTTCTATATTCATGATTTGAGATGGGAAAACTACAGAAATACCAGCGATTCTCATTATATTACCTCTTATGCTAATTTTTTGAACCTATATTTAGCTACTATTCATATTTCAATTTCTGAAAGATGGGCAGTATACATCTCCTTTAACTAGACTTTAATCCTTACTATTACCCACAATTTTGAGGGATAAATAAACATAACATATCCATACTGTCTTTAAGATTTTCGTAACCCCTCCATAATGTCATAGTGCCCGGCAATTTATCACTTTTTCTATTCATAAATCCACCTAATTTTCCAAGCCAAATAATAGCTTGTTTTATAGTTGGTGGATCTTTCGGTATGATCAGAGCTTTATGCTCACGAATATAAAGTGCTTGCCATTCTTCTAAAGACAAAATCTTAGTACACAATTCTTCAGGGTGAGATATAGCAGCTTTCGATAAATATAAAATTTTAAATGCAATAATACTTTTTAGGGCAATCAATTTCTCTAATCTGTCTTTGGTAGATAAACGCGAATTTTCTATTTTACATCCAGATTTTAACACTCTAAAATATTCTTCAACTTTCCACCTTAGTTTATAGCAATTTATCCTTTCAATCGCATCTTTGAAGTTAACAACAGGAATATTGGTTAGTAATGTCCAATCAATTGCTTCTGTTTCTTCAGGGGGATCAATTTCCTTAGCCCTGACAACGCTGATTGCTACTTTATCACTTATTTTATGCCCGGTATCTTTTGAACCATATAATGATGGAGAGCTAATTGGTATCAAACCAGAGATATATTTTATTTCAATTTTTGCCTCTCGTGATTTTTGACCTTGCTTTTTTGGTATTTGAAGGACCATCTCCTCCTTTTCCCGTATTTGATTTATCCGCGTTTGTAAATTTGTTTTACCAATTTTTGGGCAAATAAATTTTCTATTCTGTCTATTACGAACAATAAATAAAGTACTTAACTCTTGGCAACGCCATAAAAGCTCAAAAATATCTGCTTCTCTGTCGCCTATAGTAACAACTTGCGTACCTACCGGTATAATATTCATAGTGTCTTGCAGAGCTGTTATCCATTTATAACTTTCTTTTTCTTTAATAGAAGAAATATATTTTCTTCTTGTCTTTTCTTGCGCCGTTTCTTCCCGGAGCACACGAGCCCAACATTGCTGAGAAGATAGACCTAAAGGTAATCCTTCCATTGTAAGCATCAAGGCGGTATGTACCATTAAACCCATCTTATGTTTTGTATAAGCCTTTGAAATGCTACCAAGTCCCTTAGTTTTGATGTGAGAATCAAAGTCTAAATTTGATGTATCTTGAACTGAACATACATATTTATTACCTTTAATTCTTTCTCCTGTTTCTTTATAATGCGAAGAATAAATTTCTTCAGGATTAAACTTTTTATTACTTAATAATCGATATGCTCCTTTAGCTTCCCTCCAACTTTTGCAACTTTGATTTATTGAACCGGATGCTTTGCCCTCAAGCAAAGTGGTGGTTTTGATAAGCCTTGCTATAAGTCTTTTATCTCCTAAATTAACATGCCTAAATTCTCTTTCCAGCCACTTATCACCTAATTCGTAAGTATTAGATAGTTGAACATTTGCCATTAGGATACCTCTTGTCATACAAATATATTTTAGATATTTTATACCTATTTTATATTTGTGGGTAATAGTAAGACTTTAATCCAAGTTAACACGCCTACACAATTTTGTGCATTAATTTGCATTGGGGGAGTTGTTAACGTTAACTGATTTTCTTTTATTTTAAATATTCTAACAACACTTCTACCTGTCCAATTAGGAAATGAACTTGCTTTAATATGATGTATTATTTGAGCCTTTTCTGCCTGCACTTCATACTTACCGCAATAGCTGAGACAAGTGCTGAATGCATCTTCTTTCTCTTTAGTAGTTCCACCCTTAATATCTTCAGATAGAAAACTAACACGTTCTTTATTGGTTATAATCCCAAACATATACCCATCCTCTGCATAGTGAAGATAGCCATTAGGGTTTTTCCCATAGGGGTATAATAAGTGGTTATCTTTCATTCCATCGATTTCAAAATTGACTAATGACCATGTTCCTAATATGTTAATCATTTTTCTTGTCCTCTATATTAGTGAATTTCCTTGTCATATATGCTTCATATAATTTATTCATATATTAGATCTCATAGCACCCCACAATTATTGAAAAAGTTGAAATAACCGCTAAATAAAAAATTACTGATAGCGCAAATTTTGACAATATGCTACAATCGTCATTGCAAGCCGGCTGTAAGACGCTAAGAATAGCTTTTTTCTTAAGTGTAGGGTACTATAATTAGATCTATATTAAATTGTTTCCTGTATCTACAAATATCACTTGTCCAGTCATACCTGAGCAAGCATCACTAATTAAAAAAGCTGCTAATTGGCCAACCTCATCCTGCCTCACTAAACGTCTCATTGGAGATTGAGCCATGGCATTGC
This sequence comes from Rickettsia endosymbiont of Bradysia coprophila, assembly GCA_019468145.1. Taxonomy (GTDB): domain Bacteria; phylum Pseudomonadota; class Alphaproteobacteria; order Rickettsiales; family Rickettsiaceae; genus Tisiphia. Next base: position 1,072,557 of record JAHXDM010000002.1, on the reverse strand, counting down.
TCAATAATAAATCAAAATCAAGAATACCAGATGCCGCTCTAGTCTTAATAGGTCCAGGAGAAATAGCATGTATTTTTATATTATCCTTTGCCATAGTACATGCTGCGTATCTTACAGCTGATTCTAAAGCTGCTTTTGCGATACCCATTATACCATAATTTTTTGCCGCCCTTTGCGAACCACCAGCATAAGTCATCGTTATTATCGTCCCACCGTTCTTCATTAATTTCGATGCTAAACGTACTATCTGTAAAAACGAGTAGCATGTAACGTCAAGTGCAATATGAAAACCTTCTTTGCTGCAGTTTTCTACGGAGGTATGAAGATCTTCTAACCTTGAAAAGGCAATAGAGTGTATCACATAATCTAAGCTACCCCAATTAGTCTTAATCCAATCAAACACTGCTTCTAATTCTTCACTTTTAGCAACATCACAGGGCAAACAAGCTGCTACATTCAATTCATCTGCTAAAGGTTGAACAAAATTTTTAGCTTTATCACTTAAATAAGTTACCACCATTTCTGCAGACGCATCATGTAAAACGCGAGCGCACCCATAAGCAATACTGTCTTTATTTGCAATCCCTATAATTAATCCTCTTTTTCCTTTTAAGTCAATAAAACTTCTTACACTCATACTCCGCTACCCCCATTAACAGCAAAATCTGTAGCAGTTATATTTTTTATTATTAAGTAAAGTTTTTTAGGATCATAATCAGGCATAAAATCTTGCCTATTATTAATAATCCTTTCGACTTATAAATGAAGTTAACTTTATTTAATAATAAAGTAAATAAAAAAAATTAATATCAGGTAATACTTTTATAGTATCCCTTTAGCCCTTACTCAGGTAAAACTGGGATTTATTATTGAGGTTACATAGGAATTTGTTATAGTTATTAATGGCTTGTAGGATGTAAGGCTGCCGCGCACGTGGTGCTGTTAGCCCGATCTTCAGCATAGTTTGCAATCAATAGCGAGATTATTATTGGTGAAGACTGGAGTTATTTCAAGTTTATCCCGTTTGTGAGAGTGTATTATTATCGCAAGAAATTGATTGTCATCTAGCAAGCTAGTTATCTAACAATTAAAGTTTCTTTAGGAAGTCTATTAAATCTAGCAATTACTGGGATATGGTCAGAAGGTTGGGTTTTACTACGCCAACTATTCTCCATCTCACAACTATCCAAGTAATCTACTATATTATTAGAGGCAAGAATCATATCAATACGCATTCCTTTATTTTGCTCAAAACTACCTGCTCTATAATCCCACCACGAAAATTCTTGAGTATAAGGGTTGGATAATCTATATAAATCCTCAAAACCAGAATTGAAAATTTTTCTTAATTGACGTTTTTCTTTATTAGTAAAGCAAGTAGTATCTTGTAAATTTTCCGCGCAATACACGTCTATATCAAAAGGAGCAATATTAAAATCGCCCCCTATTATTATTTTAGTCCCAACTGATTTTTTAGATTGTAAATAATTAGCTAAATCATCATAAAATTTTAACTTCATTGCAAATTTATCGCTTCCTACAAAAGAGCCATTGGGAGCATATAAGGAAATAAAACTACACCAACCTAGCGGAGTTTGGGCAGAAATTTCTAGCACTCGGGCGTGGCCAGGATTAGTATTGGGAAAATCTTTGATTATTTCCTTAGCTGGAAATTTGGAGAGGATAGCTACGCCATTATACGACTTTTGACCATATATATAAAAATTATAAGGTAAATCTGATAATTCATTTAACGGAAATTTCTCAGTTTCACACTTAATTTCCTGTAACAACACAATATCTGGGTCTATCTCTATTAAAAACTCACGTAACTGCTGTAGCCTTATTCGAATAGAATTTATATTCCAAGTTGCTATTTTCATTATGATTTGTTATCTAGTGTTACATCCTTATGTACCTCTGGCGTTTCCGTACGAAAAGTTAAGTTTGGAATATTATAATAGTAAACTAACAGCTTACTAACCCCCCCCCCAGCAATTACCATAATTATAGTATATTTTATGGTATTAAAAGTAGGATTATAAGCATACATATCTAATAACATAATAAAAATTACCCCCCATAATATGGAAATTTCAAAATTAATCTCTTTAAAAATGGATTTTTTATTATTTTCCCCATAATTATAGATCAAATTTCGCACCCCTACTCCAATGCTTGAAACTAAAAAAGCTAAACATGGACCCCAAAATTCTAATGGTTCAATTTTTTCTATAATTATTATAATAACTCCAATCACCGTAAAAACAGCTTGACCTATACTATCACTAATAATTAGCGCATTATTTAGTACTTTATTTAAAAAACTATCCTCATATAGATGATTATTATAATAATCAAATAATTTAAGAGTAGAAAAACCAATCAAAACCGTTATCAATACGGGATAAGCGTAGGTGGGCGTGAGAATTAGAGGGGCGTTGTAGACGTGATTTATTGTAAGATCAAGCGATACACATCCAATTATAGATGGTAAAATTGCTAATAAAAAAGTTAAAAATAATGTAGCATTTTTCTGAGCTGCTATAATAACTCCTGAAATCGCAAATGCTATAGTCCCCATAACCCCTATGATATAACACCAAGTCAAACCCATAGATTTTGTCATTAATACACAATATAAATGACGTTTAACTAACTTTTTATAATCCACGCTATTAATTGCCTCTTTAATGGCATTATTAAACCTTTCCACCAAATCATTCGAGACAGTTTTTTTACTGAAAATAAAATGTAAAGGAGTTTTAATACCAGTGGAGATTTCTTGTATTGGCTCATTAGTACCGTCTAAAATAAGAGCCAAGCCGGTAATTTTCTCAGTAATAAACCCCTCAATTTCCCTGCGCATTAGCGCCTGCAACAATTCTGAATTATTTTCATATTTAATTATGATATCGTTATTACTAGCATCATTTAAATAGGCGCTTATTTTTGTATCTCCGTAAATGAAGCCTTTTATTATCCCCAGCCGAAAATTCAATAAACGTATTTGAGCTAAAAATTCATTGGTATTATTAAAATTAATCTGCTTTTTTCCTGCTTTTAGCACAAATAATGAAATTTCTTCAAGACGATAGGGAGTAGAAAAATTAACAAGAGTTGTTCTCTCATCTGTATAGGAAGCACCTGCTATTATATCACTTTTCCCATTTTGAATATTTAAGATCGATTTATCCCAACTACTGTTAACATATTTTACGTTAACCCCTACTTTATTACTCACTGCATTAATTAATTCAATATCTATCCCGGTAACTCCATAATTTCCATGCTTGTTGATATAAGCAAATTGATAAGGATCTGCTAGGTACCAGTTGACAATTAACTGTTCTTTATCTGATATTTCTTCCCCGCACTGCGGAATATAAGGATCTTGAATTACCAGTAAATCATTATTTCGTATATTAGAAAAGGCAAAAGTAAAACAATTTTGGAGGATAATCAAAATTGGAATAATGATTTTAAAAACCAACATTTTTAAATTTCTCCTTAAGCTTAAGGTTTGTCGCACAAATTTTATTAATTCTGGCAATTTACCGGCAGATAACCGTCCGCAAATTTAATATTAAATTCCTGTTTTTTACTGGCAGCTGATTTTGTGGTGATGAAACTCCCATCTTTTGCTTTGATAAGAGCAAAACCTCGCTTCAGCACAGTTTTATAGTCAAGACTTATCAGTAGAGAATCATTTAAATCCAACTGATGCTCATAATTTTTAATTTGCAGTTTCATAGATTTTATCATATAATTAGACTGATGCTCTAATTCTCCTGACTGATAAGCAATTATTTTGAGAGGATTTAACCTTTTTATATCAAATCCTTCCACTTGCATTTTTTTAAATTTCAAAAAATTTGGTATAGAGTCCATAAGGCGAAAAAATAGTTCATCAAGAAGCTGTTGATTATAATCTATCCAAGTAGTTAGGCTTTTAACAATATCGGTATTATAATCAATAGATTGCTGGGCATATTTAATGAATTGATATATACGGTTTATTAAAGTATCATAATAAGTAATTATGGTATGGGTTAAATTAGCAAGTACCGGTACTGCGAATTCTGCAGCTGCAGTTGGAGTGGGTGCTCGCTTGTCAGCTACTAAATCTATTAAAGTATTGTCCGATTCATGCCCTACTGCTGAGATAATCGGAATAAGCGAGTCAAAAGCACTTCTTACTACTATTTCTTCATTAAAAGCCCATAAATCTTCTATAGAACCGCCCCCTCGTGCGACAATTATCACATCCGGACGCTTATCATCATCTAATTTATTAAAGCCATTAATTGCTTGGGCAATTTCGGGCGCAGCATTATCCCCTTGCACAGCAACTGGCCATATTATGATATGCGCCGGGCACCGATCCCTAACTCTATGTATAATATCCTTGATTACCGCTCCGGTTATTGAAGTAATTACACCAATTTTGTTAGGCAAAAAAGGCAGAACTTTTTTAGGTTTATTAAAAATCCCTTCTTGAGTTAACTTTTCATAGCGTTCTTTTAAAAGTTGCATGAAGGCACCCAAACCTGCCTGTTCAAGTATTTCTACTGATAGTTGGTACCTAGAATTACCTGCATAACTAGAGAGTCTTCCACTGGCTACTACTTCCATACCATCTATCGGCGTAAATTTAATTTTTGCCAGAATCGGGCGCCAACAAGTACAGGCTAAAATCGCCGAATTTTCTTTAAGGTTAAAATATCCATGCCCAGAACTGGCAACTTTAAGACCAGAAATTTCCCCTCGTATTTTCACATAACCAAAATTACTATCTAGTAATTCTTTGATTTTAGTTGAAATTTCCATCACTGAAAATTCCCGCTGGTCCCTATCAGCCAGGCCTGGAATAAAGGTATTTTCTATCATATATTATAATCACCAATTGCTAGATTGCTATTGTCCTATCCCAGCTGTATTACTATTTCGCTTTTGTTGACTGGGAGGTTTTGGTAACGGTTGTGTTGGAAGTTTGTCTAATTTATTACGTAAGCATTGTTGCAATTTCACAAAATGTGGCAAGGAATCTTTCTCTTTATTTTCTGTCAGATGCTCCATTACTTCTTTTATAACTCGTTCACCTGATACACCGTATAATCCTTCAAATGCAGTATCTATAATATTTTTTTGTTGTTCCAAAGTCTTATTCTTTAACTCACTATATACTTGTTTTGCAGTTTGTTGGGGAGACGGAGCCTTGTCAAAAATAGGGGAGCTCTTTTGCAAGTTGACTCTCATCTTGCTCACATAAAATTCAGTATCTTCTGGTGAAGCTACGTTTGATGTCTTACCTTCTGTTATAGCAGATTTTTCTAATGTTGGATCACTCCCTTTAACATCATCAATCTGCGTCCCAGCTATTACCGGTGATTTGTTTTGGGATTGTGCGTATTTTGTTACCACTTCATTACCAACTGCATTAATTTCTTTTGGCGATTTTATACCTCCTGTCTGTATATTAGGGGAGTAACTAGGGTTCCCCTCCTTCTCCCCCTTCATTACCGCTTCTCGCTCTGACTTTAGTCTGATGGGTGAGGTCCCATCTGATAGTACTTTCGAGTTCCGGGATAAATTGTGAATAACTTGCTCCTGTTGTGTCCCTAGTACGTTACTTTCCATATTCAGCACCTGCTTCAGCATTTCTCCCTTATTCTCTTCGGTCATATTAGCTATCCCATCCTTCAGTGCCTTTACCAACGCCTCTTCCTTTTCCGATGGAGAAGAAACAATTGGACTAGTAGAAGAGTGTTGCTTTACAGAAGCTATGTCGGCTGACTGGACTTCTTGCTCGATTACCTGCGACACATTAGCAACAGCGTGGCCATTTTGCTCTATCACCTTCAGCAATTTTTCACGGTGCCCTTTGGTTATACCTGTGCAATAACATATACCTTTGTATTCGATAAATCCCATTGCCTCATCACCCTTACCATGATAGGTTATAGGCATTGACTCAGTTAGCCCAATTAACTTACCATCTTTATAATGGGGAATAGAATATATACGTTCGTTCGTAGGACTCATAGGATTACCGTTGACATCCTGAACGCAGAAGAATAAATCCACCCCCCCTTTTTCAACCGTTGTCGGTATCGTAAGTTCACGGTACTGGGTTACTTCCACCCATTTTTCCCCGCTATAAACCTTCAAACGATTCTCCGGTTGCAGATTATAGACAGTTTGGTGTACGGTAGCGACCGTCTCTCCATCATCATTTTTTATTATAGATTCTCCTGCTGTCCATGTTACGTTTTTAAACTTACTGGGGAAGTCGTTGAAAACCTTTTGAACACCTTGACTCATTACCTCATCTATCTGACTTTTTAGCAAAGAACCAGCCTTACACTTTTCTAAAAACTTGTCCCGATTTTGAGGATTTGCTAAATAGTTAGCAAACTCCTTAAGATTAGAAAATTCTTCCTCTAAATCCTTACCCACTGTGTTCATTCGAGGCACTAAGACGTTTGCTTTAATCGCCTTATAAATCAGACCATCATCCTCTTCTTCCCCCCAAAAGGAGGTCGAAGATGGATTGTGATAGCTTTGTTTTAATAGTTGTTCTGAATCTGGAGCGGAGAAGGAGAAAAAATCTCCCCCCGGATCAGCTGGCAACTCCACATTTTCCTCATCCTGAGTTTGTTTATCATCTGCCAGATCTACCCATGGCTGCTTATTTTTGCTTCCTGCGCCAACCTTTTCCTTTTCATCCTCTACTGTTTCATGCAGTGGAGTATCCACGGTCTCCCACTCACCATCTGAATCTTGTTCATCCATTTTGTCATCTACCCTAGATCTTCCGTCCTTACCCATTTTCTTCCTCCCTTCTTAATAATAATTAACCAATATTCTCTTTTAATGCAAATACTTATAAAACTAGCTAAACAAACAAAAATTAGCTGGTTATTTTAGTATATTCCTTATTCAATTCCCGAACCGTCCATATCCATATTAAACAAATTATACTAAATATCAACATTAAATAAATAGATATAGAATGATAGGTGGCCGATGGTAAGATAATAAATATCAAGGACTGTAAAAGCGCACTAGTAGATTTCCCAAGCTTAGTGCCTATTACATCTGCCGCAGCTTTGCCTTTAGTCTTAAGCTCAATATCTAATGGTACATACGACATTTCCTTAGTTGAATCAAATAAAGTATATTTAACCGATTTGCTTAAGACATTTTGAATTGCCCCAATGCTAATAGCAATTAAAGCAGGATCTGTTAACATAAAGCTTGCCACTACTAAAGCCTCGAAACAATTAAAATTAGTTACGGCAAAAAACAAGAGACCTGTGCTGCAAACCATTATCGGAGTAATTAAGGCAGCTACATACCACCCGAGTTTCCGGACAATATTAGAACACAGAATCACAAACAGAATAGTAAAGATCCCTGTATAGCTTAAATAATTACCCACAAACATCGCAAATTCTGTAGGAGTTTGATAAATTTTTGCAGCAGTCGCTTTCCAAGGACCTTCAACCAAATTGATTGTTAAACCATAACAGACAAGTAAAGTAGCAATTAATCTGATATATCTTGAAGTAACAACCATTTTAAGACTTTCCATAAGAGTTATAGACTGTTTTTGAGCTAAGAAGTGTAATTGTTTGAGTTGATCTTTGGGCAATATTTTATGATTTAAAAACCAAAAAGTTGCTAAAGCAGTTCCGCCCAATAGCAAGACGACGCTAAGTACCACCTGTACAGATAGCTCACTCTGGCCTTGGGTTAACTTAAATGTATCAATTAAGTACTGATTATAATACTCCAAATTCTCTAAAAACTTACCAGATATATAAAGCCCAGTTTGAGCAAAAAGCCCAAATAAAGGATAAAATCTCTTGGACTGCTCTACTGAGGTAATATTATTCACAAACTGCCAAAATAATAACGCAAAGATCACATTTGGCCATAATTCCGCTATAATGTAGAATAAGGAAAAACTCCAGTTAGATAAAAGTAAAATAAACCATTTAAAATGTGGATAAGAGCTTATTACAATATTAGCATATTCTGCACTTAAATGTAAACTAGGAGATCTAGGAAAAATCACAAAAGCAAATAGAGCAAAAAACAGTAAAAAAATGGACAATATAAAATAGAAGATGGTTTCTCCTTTCATTTTATTCACTAATTTTACATATATTATAGCAATTAAAAAAGCCGAAGGCAAGACCCCCCAAAATTTTAGAAAAGCTACAGTTTCTGTACCAATCATCGTATTAATAAGGCTATCTTTTAAAGCCCGGAGAATATTCTGGATGAATAAAATACAAAACATGAGTAAGGTGATACAGAGAAACTTAGATAATTCCGCTCTATTAATAGGCCAAATACACTCTATTAAAGTATTTGCAGATTCAGGGGATGGAGTTGAGTGACTAGGAATTGTCTTAAATGGAGAAAAATAAGAGAAAATTTTAGAAATTACTGCCATAGCAGCCTAACCTCCTTTTTATTGGGCTAGGACCCTATGTTAAAGTCTTTTACTGCGCAAGTCAATACATAATTGATATTTTTTTATGAACCAAGTCAAGCTCCCACAATTGCCCTTCACTTAATTTTATTTATGTAATTAAACAAAACATTAAAAAAACATATCCTAAAAATGTTCTAAAGTTAGATAAACTTGTGGTATAATAATTTAAAAATTATTATTTAAGATTTATTCATTTTGAAGATATCTTCGGTATATAACCGTTAAATTACCTTATATTACTGCAAATGGACAAAAATTTTTCTACTATTCAAGATTCCCCTAAAATGTTAGTCGGCACCGATGATTTCTATGAGTTAATAGTGAAGTATTTGTTGATAAAAGCCTAATGATTAAACTTTTTAAACTGCCATGATAAAAAAAGCCATGAACGCTTACCTTCAAATCAGAGGAATATAATGCGCATTAACTTACTTATTCTTATTATTAAATTTTATCGCTTTTTTATTTCACCGTTACTCGGAGGATCTACTTGTCGCTTTTATCCCACTTGTTCTAAATATGCTAAACTATCTATAATACTGCATGGCAATGTTAAAGGATTATGGCTAATTCTTAAAAGGATAACTAGATGCCATCCATTTTGTAATGGTGGATATGACCCCGTCCCTCCCCGAAAATGATAAACTTATTAATCAGGATGGGCCCCCCTGCCCTTCATTTATCACTGAATTGATTATTGCTTCTCTAAAATAAGAGATATCTAACTGATTAACCACTTTACTTAAGTCAATTGTAGGTTTTATTTCATCAGGAACCTGCACCACCACATTGCTTAATATTGCAAAATACAAATCTTTAGAAGGGATATATCCTACTTCAGTTCGTACCCCAAATCCTGTACTACCACCTGGATGATGAAACATAACATCTTGATTATCCAATTCAGCCACAAAAATCCCATAACCTGTATAAGTTTTATATAATTTTTGATTAAGATGAATCGTGGCATTTTTCTTTTTAGTTGGATCATCTAAAATTTCTATACTAGTGGTATTACCTCTTTTTGAGTGGATTAAGTAATGTTTAGTAGTCATAAGCTTATAAGACTTTGCGGATAATATTTGGCCCTGATGAAGTGCTTTTTGCCATTTAATAAGATCAAAGGTATTTGACACTATCCCACCATCTGCATGAGGGATAAGTGGAAATTTAGGAGCAAATGGAAAGTGAGAATTTATTAATACAAATTTAGGTTTTCCATCATTTGGCTGGACATAATAACGCACGGGGTAATTTGAGATACCAGAATTTTTTTGGATATCTTTAGCCTGTTGAAAGGTCGCTAAAAAAGTTGAAGTCATTTTTAATGGTTTAAAAAATTCCTCCTGCAAAAAACTTCTTAAATCTTGCTTACTTACTTTTTCAATAATCATCCCTAAAATAATAAAATTACTATTACTATAATTATATTTATTAATCTTAGCTTTTATGGAAGAACTTTTGGAAGAAATATATTTTATGATATTTTTATTAACTTCTTTTTGGGACATCCTAAAATCAGTTTTAACATGTTTATTATACTCTGATAAACCACTAGTATGGGTTAATAAATTATGAATAGTTATTTCTTGGGCAAAATAAGGAGCCACGCCCTTAGGCCAGTATTCATGATCAATAATATGCTGCGCTATTTTATCGTTCACCGTCAGTAAACCCTTATCTTGTAGCTTCAATATTGCTGCTGCTATAATAGGCTTGCTGGAAGCCCCAATAGGCATTTCTTGATTAGGTTTTAGCGGTTCTCCATCTAATGAGAACACCCCTTTTGCTCCGAGTACTAATTTTTCATTGCTACTTGCAAATAAAAAAGTAGCGTTTAAAAAACGAGTAGAGAGATATTCCTTGGTAGTACTCTCTATCACTTCTTTTAAAGTAGCAAAACTTATAGAGATATTTAGCAAACATATCGAAAGAACAATAAAATAATACCTCATAAATCTATTATCCTTTTTTAATTATTGGAGAAGAAGTAATATTCAACTCTTTTAAAGCTGATTCTTCCACATAATTTGGTGCTTTCATTAATAAATCTTCGGCTTGCTGATTTAAAGGAAAAGCTATAACTTCTCTAATATTATTGGAATCGGTTAATAACATCATAATCCTATCAATTCCAGGGGCGATGCCACCATGCGGCGGGGTGCCAAATGAAAAGGCTTTAATCATTCCTTGGAATTTTTGATCTACCTCTAACTTACTATATCCAGCAATCTCAAAAGCTTTATACATGATCTCTAGCTTATGATTTCTAATTGCTCCACTTGATAATTCAATGCCATTACAAACAATATCATATTGATAGGCTTTAATATCTAGCAAGTCATCGATTGTTTTTGCTGACCCAAGTGCTGCCATGCCTTGCTGAGGCATAGAAAAAGGATTATGACTAAAATCGATCTTCCCAGTTTGTTGATTTAATTCGTAAAAAGGAAAATCGGTAATCCAACAAAATTCAAAACTATCTTTTTTCAGTAAATCTAATTCTTCTCCTAATTTAGTTCGGAGTTTGCCCGCAAATTTTGAAGCTACCATAGGTTTGTCACTAGCAAAAAATACAGCATCCCCATCTTGCAAATTTGCGAGGGTTTTTAAATCTTGCAATTGGCCCAGAGTTAAAAATTTAGCAATAGGTCCTTTGCAACTCCCATCCTCAAAAAACTGAATATAACCAAGCCCTTCTGCACCTTCTAATTTAGCAAAGCCTAGCATCTTATCAAAAAAACTTCGCGGTAAAGTAGAAGCCTTAGGGGCTGGGATAGCCCTAACAACAAAGCCCTTTTGGATATTTTCTTTGAAAATAGCAAAAGCAGAATCTTTAAATAAGTCAGTAACATCAGTGATAACAAGCGGATTTCTTAAATCCGGCTTATCACAGCCATATTTCAACATTGATTCATCATAAGGAATTCTTACAAATGGTAATTGTGAAACTTGTTTATCAGAAAATTTAGTAAATATCTCATACATTATTGGTTCAATCGTATTAAATACATCCTCTTGAGTAACAAAAGACATTTCAATATCTAATTGATAAAATTCTCCTGGGGATCGATCTGCTCTGGCATCTTCATCTCGAAAACAAGGAGCTATCTGAAAATACCGATCAAAACCCGCCACCATCAGCAATTGTTTAAATTGTTGAGGAGCTTGCGGTAAAGCATAAAACTTTCCTGGGTGCAATCTGCTTGGCACTAAAAAATCTCGAGCCCCTTCAGGTGAACTGGCGGTTAAAATAGGGGTCTGGAATTCAATAAAACCATTTTCAGACATCAGAAGACGAATGTAAGCAATAATTTGCGACCGTAAAGTGATATTATTATGGAGCTTTTCTCGTCTAAGATCTAAAAACCGATATTTTAACCTAGTTTCTTCTGGAGCTTCTTGGTTAGCGTTAACGACAAACGGTAAAGGAGCAGCATCCGACTCAATGATTAATTCATTCACGGCTATTTCTATTCTGCCAGTTGCTAATGATTCATTAACGGTGTCACTAGTTCGCGAGAGCACCTTGCCAATAATGGTTATTACTGATTCATACCTTAAATGGCTGGCCTGCAACATTAGATTGGAATTGTGGTCAGTAAATACCAATTGCGTGATGCCAAAATGATCTCGCAGATCAATAAAGACTAAGTTACCATGGTCCCTTCTTCTATGAACCCACCCTGATAGTTTGACAATTTCTTCAACATTTTCTACTCGCAACTCGTTACAATTATGAGTCCTATATTTATGCATGTTCTTATAGCTTATTATGTAATATGTAATAGATATATAAAAAATATCCTCTTGATGCAACAGACATCTTACTAAAATAGCAAAATATCTTTTGCCAATTTAGTAAGATGGTAATGATCCGTTAGAAGATGAAGTACTTGTGGGAGAAGGTGTTGAAATCTTCTTTTCGTTTACGTGAGGGTTCTGTCCTGGAGGGAAAAAAGTACTCAGCCTTGGTTGACCATTCATTTCTTGTCCACTTTGTTTAACAATTGCCATTATATCACTTGCAACAGTTTGAGATACTTGTTGGGAAGAAGGAAACATTATCTTAATTTTGTCTTTTATTTTTTTCTTAACAATATCTTGTTGTATTTGGGATAAATTAGTGACACTAGCAGTTGATGAAAGAACTATATCTTTAAAAGATTGCAGGTTATTTTTTCTTAATTCTATCAACTCACTAGTAGTAATATTCTCGATAGACTTATACCCATTCAAAAGTTTATCTTTCAAATTATTGACCTCTATAAATTTAGCTACTCGGTCCATGATATCAATATCCTGCAATGCATAATCATAAATATGCTTGTTAATCATACCTTCAATAAATTTATTATAGTTTGGCTGTTCATTATTAACTATTTCATTAACTGTTTGATCGAGTTTCTCATCATTAATAGTAAATTTCCCCCACCAGCCCCACTTCTTACTCCCCGAATCAGCCAGTTTTTTACTAATATCTCTTGTTATCTGAAACGAATTATTTTCTATATATTCTTTATCAAATTTAAGAAAAATAGGAGATAAACTATTTCTAATTTTTCGTTGTTGATCCATCGGGATTTTTAACTTATATTCCTGTCGAAGTTGATTAATTATGAGATCAGAGATACTATTATAGACTACCTCTTTCGTTATATTATCCTGCAGATCTTGTATAAAAGAATTGGCTACTTTTGTAGAGACCTCATTAAGAACAGGCAAATATTCCTGATATTTTTCCCGATCGCTCTTTATCTTATCAGCCTGGTTCCAACCAATAATTGCTTCTTTAAATCTTGCACGTTGATCAGGACTCAAACTTAAATCTTGTTCTAAACTATTCGTAATTTTTTCTATTGCTTGAGCAACATACTCACCTTTAGGAATTTGCTTCCCTTGCATTGAGAGTACCACTGAATCAACGATTTTAGCAAGACCTGGGTAATCCAGCAAAGAATTTTCTAGAGGAATAGCATAACCTTTACAACGTGCTTCTAATCTGGCTAATAGGACATACTGTTGATTCTTTTCAGTCTCCTGCATATGGTTTTCAATCAAGCCTATATTTGTATGAAGGAGCTTAGAAAGTTCATTAATTTTTGTATCATCTAAATAAGAACTCAAAGATTGAGTATTTAACTCTACCACACTCATAATAGAGTGAAGCTCGGCTATATTTTTTACAGTTTTGTTAGAATCCAATATTAAAGTTTTATAAAAACTCAACCTACCTGGTAATTTATTTATATCTTGAATCTGATCTTGAACCCTTTTTGGCACAGTTTCTATAGAAGAATCCTTAAGGTGAAGGCCAGTTGGAGTATTGGCTTCTTCTAAACTTTCACTTCCACTACTATATCCCGATTCTAAATCTACAGACCCCCGAGAATTTAGAGATTCTTTATCATATTCCTTCTCATTATCAGTCTTATGGCTATATAGAGAGCCTTGTGAATCAGGCAAATCGTTTTTATTCTCTGAAGCAGATCTCTGTGTTTCAGGAAATTCAGAAGGATTATTTTTTATTAACAGGGGTGCTTCTATATCAACATAATGCCTACTTTGATAGCGTTGTAGAATTACCTCTAGATCACTTTTTAAGAAGATTTGGGAGTCAAATAATTGCGGTGCAAGCTTTCTAAGTTTTACTATCTGCTTATCGCTAAAGTGATGCTTTTTATCTTGGAGTTTATTGTTAGCTGTTACTTTATCTTTGACAGTCAAAAAACTTGTTATCGCTTCTTGCCGTTGTTCATCATTTAATTTCCCAGACTTATTTATTTTCTCTATTTCATTGATTAACTTCTCTTGATGTTTATTGAAAATCTTTTCTCCATTTACCCTTAGCTTACCATTATTAACATTGATTACAAAATTAAGAATTCTCTTGGTAAATTCACTATCGGATATCTGATATGCGAAACATTGTGCCTTAATAGTTTCTAAAATAAATTGATCATTTTTCAGTTCATGAGCTTTTTTTATTGAAGAAGCCACTTTCTTTACAGTATCATGAGAAATAAATAATTTACCTCCTTTCTGTGTTGCAAATTTTTCTAATTTTGCCGATATCTCTAATGCCAGAAAGCTACTCTGTTGATTTAAATATTGAGCATCAAAATTTGCTAAAACTTTATGTAATTCATTAAAGATCTTCCTTTGTCTATATGCTTTTTTATCCCCTTGTTTTAAGGTTTTTTCTGCTCTCTTAAGTCCTTCTCCTAATATAAAGGTAGCAAAATCTTCACTAGTTTTTGTTAGATTCCCTTCTTTAGTAAATCCTTGCAATTGTTCTACAAATGCCTGATCATTCAGTTTCTTTTTTTCCTTAAGCAAAGACGGCTCTTTCTGAGGAAAAAATACCCTATCAAATTCCCGACTATTAAGATTTCTAATTTCAATTAATTCTTCAATTTTAAGATATTTTGTTTTCCTTTCGTTGACCTCCTCTTCTTTATATTCATTATTTTTTCTAACTATAGTAGTTAAGAATTGAAAATAACCCTCTGCTACTTTGGGGTTTCTTGTAAGAGCAGTATTTAAAAATTTTATTATTCTGTTTTCTATTTTGTCTTCAGTTAACTGATGTTCACCGATTTTTTTATTAAAATCTTTTATTAAAAATTCTTTATTTACCGTCATAAATTCTGGAGTAATTTTTTCTACCCAATTATCTAACTTTTTATGGTCAATAGAGAGTATCTTAAAATTAAATATGCCCTTCTTTTGGGCTATTTTATTAAGATCATCGGTAATTTTATTTGTCAGTTCTGTCCTATGTTCTGTAAGGTAATTTTCATCAAGCTTGTTTAAGACAGGGATTAATTTGTTATATATATAGCCTACCTCCTCTAATCTAAATTTTCCTTTCTGCTTTGCGGCTACTGCTTCAAGTGACTTATCTATTATTTCTTTATTTAATTTCTGGATAGTAATATCTTGGGCTTTAAGGTCATCAAATTCCTCATTAAAAGAAGGAGTAGCTTTTCTGAACCAATTACGGTGATATTCTAAAAGATAGACAGCTTCTTCCCTACTTAATTTCACTTTACCTTTATGCATAATATGCGGCTCATCCGGAGCTCTTTGAAGAAGCTGATTTATACTTTGAGGAGGAATATCCTCATCATTTATAAAATCCGATAATTTTTCTTCTAAAGAAATCTCTGAATTTTCTTGCTCACTATCTAGCGGTAAATATCCGCTACCTGTATTACTTTCTTTAGACATGATATTAATTCATAATTAATTTGTTAATATTGTAGCGCCTAAATCCTTTATAACTTAACAATCACAATAAGTAAATGTATAATATCACAAAATAATAGAATCACTAATAGAGATTAAAAAATAAATGTATGTTTTGTATCACCATAGTTAAGTTGCTGGGTAGAGGATTTTCTAATACAAACCTCATCAGGGATTTCTCCAAGAAATCGCGAAGGAGAAGAACGGATTATTTCATAAAACATCCGGCGGCTCTCTGCAAAAGTAATATAAAGTTCTTTTTTGGCTCTGGTAATGCCAACATAAGCAATGCGGCGCTCTTCTTCTAGGCCTTTTTCTCCTTCCTCATTTAAGGAGCGCTGGTGAGGAAATACCCCTTCTTCCCAACCAGGTAAAAAGACTAAATCAAATTCTAAGCCTTTTGCTGCATGAAGTGTCATAATAGTAACAGAGCCGCCAAAATTTGATTCTAACTCTTCATTTTCCATCACTAAGCTAGAATGTTCTATAAAATCATGAATATTATCAAATTCTGCTATTGCTTTAAGCATTTCATTAATATTTTCAATTCTACCTATTGATTCATCTGTCTTGTCTTCTTGAAGCATTGCCAGATATCCTGATTCTTCCAACAAACTTTTTATCACATTCAAAGCTGGTTCTACTTCTAAACGCTTTTCCCAAGCAATTATATTGGTAGTTAATTTACTTAAATTAGCTTTAACTTTATTCTTTAAACTCCCCTTATCTAACATTTCTTGTATCGCATAAAAAATAGAAAGATTATTATCACTGGCATAATCTTTTATTTGTTTTAAAGTAGTAGCGCCTATCGCTCTTTTAGGAACATTTATAATTCTCTCCAATGCTAAGTTATCACTATGGTTTAAGACGATCCGTATATAAGCAAGAAGATCGCGTATTTCCATTCTTTCATAAAATTTTAGCCCCCCAATGATTTTATAAGGCATGGCATTACTAATAAACACTTCTTCAAAGGCCCTTGTTTGAAAACTTGCTCTCACTAATATAGCAATGCTATTTGCATTATATTTATTTTCTTTAATTAATTTCTCAATTTCCGCTACAACAAATCTTCCTTCTTCTTTTTCACTCCAGCATGAGACAATTTTAATTTTGTGTCCCTGATTTTTATTAGTCCATAGCATTTTGCCATGCCGATTCTTATTATTATTAATAACAGTGGAAGCGGCGATTAATATCTCAGAGCTAGATCGATAATTTTGTTCTAATTTTATTACCGTAGCATTCGGGAAATCTTTTTCAAAACGTAATATATTTCCTATTTCAGCCCCCCGCCAACCATATATCGATTGATCATCATCCCCCACACAACAAATATTTTTTGAACTGCTAGCAAGCATTCGCGCCCATAGATATTGCACGGCATTAGTATCTTGATATTCATCAATTAAAATATATTTAAATTGGTCTTGATAATATTTTAATATATTGGGATTTTTAATAAATAATTCATTATTGTAGAGCAATAAATCTCCAAAATCTACTACGTTAGAGGCCAGTAAATTTTGTTGGTATATTTCATAAACAAATTTAGCTATTTTATGAATTGGTAATTTAATATCTACGTCCGAAATTTTATATGGCAATAATCCTTGATCCTTCCAACGGCAGATAATAATATGTAAAAGTTTAGGCGCATATTTTTGAGAATCTATATTCTCCTGTTTCATTATTTCTTTAATTTGCTTTATTTGTTCGTCTTGGCTAATAATAGTGAACCTACTATTCAATTGCAAGTTTAAATATTCTGCGCTTTTACGTAAAATTTTTGCAGCTATAGAGTGGAAAGTTCCTATATTAAGCCCATGACAATTAATCATGCCCCCTATTCTCTCTTGCATTTCTTTGGCAGCTTTATTAGTAAAAGTAACTGCTAGAATATTTCTAGGAAGAGATAATTCTTTATGAATTATATTGGCAACTCGGGTAGTTAATACTTTAGTTTTACCAGTACCAGCGCCAGCCAACACTAGAATAGGGCCTTCTACATGCAAAGAGGCAGCTAATTGCTGCGGATTAAGAGAGTCTAAAAAGTTGTAATCCATTTAATCTTTTATTGAGGTTAAGAAGGAATTTTTTAAGGCAGCAGCGTTTTGATTATATTTACTAACAAAAGCTGGTAATTTAGAACATATTATCTCAATATTTGGGATAATTTTTTCTATAGCCTTAAATATAGTCAAGGGGCAATCAACACGATTCACTGTTAGCATATCCCGCAAAAATTCATCATCATAAATATCGGAAGTAGGCCCCACAAGACAAGGTATTCCTAAACTTAAACTTTCTAAAACTATTATAGGAGAACATTCTGAATTAGTAATATATAAAGTTAAATCCGTTTCTGCCATAAGATTTAATAATGCTTTATGAGGAAGAAGTTCCGGAAAAATTTCCATATCAAGATTCTCTTTCATCCAAGGAGTATAGCGCTTGTTATTAAAATGAAAATTTGTATAGCAACTAATTTTACCGTGAAACATAGTTAAAGCTGCAACTTGAGGGTAGAGATTCTTTATCCAGCCAGTAGAAGCACTCCATAATCCTACTCTAAATTTTGCCCTTTTAACAGCACTAAATTTTTTAGTATTAGGTATAAAATTTTGGAGTAAGTAAGAGTTGATAGAATTGGCTTTAAGAAACTCTTCTAACCCCTTTTTTAAAGTAATAATGCCTTGAATTTTATGGTGCTTATATAATTCAAGCCATCTATAAAAATTATTGCTATGGGTCCTAGCTACCCATTGCGCCGGTGAGCCGTGCCATAAAAGATAAATTTTTAAAGAGTTATCTCCTTTGATTCTATGTAATTTCTCCACTAATTGGATATGAACGTCTATTCCACCCGATATAATCAATTGTTTAATATTACAATCGACAATTAATTTTGCTACTTGAGAAATAATTTTATCAATGAAGTAAGGACAAATCTTATTTAGAAATATATTGAACTTTCTAATCGGAAAAGGAATAGTTTTATCAAATAACTTTTTTGTAGAATTAGCCACCCCAGGAAAAAGCTCTGTATAAAATACATAGATATTTTCTTCATTCTGATTTACAGAGGACTGTTGATATTTTAATATAAAATTTTTTAAATTATTATACTCGTTACCTGAAAAAAAATAGTGATATCTTGATACAAGGAATTTAACCCCTTCCTTAAACCACCAGTATTTTAGAAAATATTTTATAGGTTTTTTGATAAAGGATATACGAAGAATTTTTTGTAGCATCTTCTCCCTCGCTGATTTATTCGCCTTAGCAATAGTTTTTAAAAGCTGATATTTTATTAGACTTCTTGCAGAATTCGCGTTTGGCAGGGAATTTGTAGGAGACACGGAACCTCCACCCACAGCATACGGCAGTAGTAGTGAGGATTCGAGTCTAGACTCCTTGCTCCAATTACCATCTCGAGTAGAATTATGCAAGAAGTCTATTCTTACCTGATCTTGGGTGGCACTCTTGTTTATCGAATCATGGACAAAATTCAACCATAAATGTTGTCGGGTGGTATTGTCTGCAAAAATTTTTTGATATGCGGTAAAATTTTGTTGTTTTATAGCAGATAATAGCTCGCGTTGATTATGTAGTTTTTTTATTGCTTCAACAAATTTGGCAGAACTTCTATTAATTATAAATTCATGTTGTATCTCTGGTAATACCTCATTGACAATTCCGACGTTAGTACTGATAATGGCGCAGCCAAATGCCATTGCTTCAATAAGAGGAAGAGGTGTTCCTTCTTCAATTGAAGCAATTAATAGAATATCTGTTTTTTTAAGAATTGCCCATACTTCTTGCTTCAGCAAAAGATGATTATTTTTATCAAGAATATATTGCTTAATCCTTATTCCTTCATCCTTCAACTGCTTAAAGGCAGGTTTAATGACAGTATTGAAACCCTTATAGTCATACTCACTATGCCAACCTCTGCCCCATCTGCTATTACCAATCCAACTTATAGCTAATTCCTCCTCAGCACTCGTCTTAAGTTTATTAGCCAGTTTAAAATCGGAACGATCAATTAACACATTATCATATATAACACTCCACGGGTCAGGATAGGTAGAAATATTCTTATACCATTCATATAATCTGTAAGAGGTAGTGTAGTAATTATCTGCAAATTGGAAAAGGGGCAAGTTTTTCAGTATATCAGCTTCATTTTCAATCCATAAATGATCGGGTACACTAGTAGTCATAGCAATCTTTAACAATTTATCTATACTAGTGCAGGTAGAAATATTAGTAGCAAATTCGGTTAATAATTGGGCAAAATATCCACGATAAAAAAAATGAATTAATTTAATAGATTTATACTGCTCTAGAGATTTTATAAAATCCTTATAGTTTTTAAAATCACCAGAATAGATTATATGACATTCATATTTATGCACTAATAAAGATTTCACATAATTAGCAACACTTTCCAAAGCCCAGTTTCTAATATCAGCAACTAAAATTATAATATCTTTTTGTTTCATAAAATGGTAGTATTAAACAATTCTAATATCCCTTTCTCTAAGCTATATGTTGGCTTTAACCCCAAAAATTTTTGTGATAATTTACTACTCCCCACCGAAAGTTTTATACTGCCAACTTGCTCAGGCAGATATTTTATCCCTTTTATAGAGAAGTTTTTCTCAATAAATTGGACAAGAGCCTTTATAGAATAAGCATAACCGGTGCAGATATTTAATACAGGAGCTAGCGTTGATGTCACAGACATAGCCCGCAGGCACATATTCGCAACATCTGAAACATGAATAAAATCACGACACTGACTGCCATCCCCAAAGATAACTAATTCTTTGCCTTCTTCTACATTCTGTTTAAATATTGATATTACTCCAGAATAATCTGAATCTTTAACCTGCCCTGGTCCGTAAACATTAAAAAAACGTAAACCACAACTCTTTAGGGATTTAATATCGCCCAAAATCTTAGCTTGCAATTCACATGCATATTTATCCACCGCATAAGGAGAAATAGGCATAATTTTTGAATCCTCTGTAATAGGCAAACGATATGCTTTACCATACACTGCAGCTGAGGAAGCATATACTACAGGTATATTATGCGTAACTGCTTGCAAAAATACATTAATAGTGCCGCTTAAATTCACCTGATGGCTATAATACCAATCATTAATTGACTGCTGTACGCTTGCTACAGCTGCTAAATGAAAACATCCATCAATATTTTTAAATAATTCATTTAAAACCTTGCATTCTAATATACTACCTTGAATAAATTCAACATTTTGGGTAGGTAGATCTTGCAATTTGCCAACTGAGAGATCATCTAGTATAATAACTTTATGGCCTATTTTTACCAGTAGTTTTATAAGGTGAGTCCCAATAAAGCCTGCACCGCCGGTAACTAAATATCTTGACATATACTCCTAGAACTTATTATTTTAAGGGGCCTGCCGACAAATAGTTGATTTTTGTAATAAAGTTGAGGTAACTTTTTAGGTGCCAGCAGGATAGAATACCGAAGCGAGGGACATAACAAATTATCCTACTTTGCACATGATTAATTCATTTATAGAACAATTACATAGAAAAACAAATGAAAAAAATTATCTATTTTACAAATAGTGATTGGCATTTTTACGCTCACTTACTTCCAATAGCCCTAAAAGCAAAATCCGAAGGCTATGAGGTAAAAATATTAACTAATATTAGTACATTTAAAGAGCAGATAGAAAAAGTAGCTATTGAGGTAATTCCCATTAATATTAAACGCAATAGTCTTAACCCTTTTACTGATTTGTTATTACTCTATAGAATAATTAAAATTTTAGGGAAAGAAAAACCTGATATATTACATAACTTTACTATCAAGCCAATTTTTTATGGGAGTATAAGTAACTTATTCTGCCCCATTCCCAGAATTATCAATAATTTCACAGGGATGGGAATAATGTTTATCAGTAATAATTTTATCATAAAATTAATTAGATTAACTATAGTAAAATTACTCACCTTAATTACTTATTATAAACAAATGTTATTTATTGTCCAAAATACAGATGATCAAACTTTACTTATAAATTTATGCAATTTAGCACCAACTTCTGTAGCAAGACAATGTAGTATAGGAGTAGATACTACTAAATTCCCGGCTCTTGCAGAACCACCGGCAAGTCCAATCATTTTTGCTTTAGTAGCACGAATGATTATTGATAAGGGAATTTATGAATTTATTGATGCTGCAAAAATTTTGAAACAAAAAGGTTTAGATGCCGAATTTTGGTTAGTAGGGGAACCAGATAAAAAGAATGGTCGATCAATTAAGGGTAATATATTAAAACAATATCAGACTAAAGGCTATATCAAATATCTTGGTTATCAACAAAATATTGAGGAAATTTGGAAAAATGCTCATGTAGCAGTACTACCCTCATACCGGGAAGGAGTCAGCAGAAGTTTACTTGAAGCAGGCGCATATGGCAGAGCTATTATCACTACTGATGCCCCGGGTGGCAGAGAATTAGTTCAAGATAAAATAAATGGTTTACTAGTTGCTCCTAAAAGTACAGAAGATTTAGTAAAGGCCATGGAACTACTAATCCTTAATCCCCTTTTAAGAAAGACCTTAGGAGCAAAAATGAGGGAGGAAATTTTTACCAAATATGATTCGGAAGTACTTGCTGAAAAAATGGTTAAACTTTATAGTCTACCTCTCTGAGTTGAAGAGTTGATAGCAAGGTAGAGTTAATCTTTAAGTAAGAGATAATTTATCTTAAGGTTGACTATAATTTCATGATAAGTTAAACCGTTTCTCTTTTGAGATAAGACCATCACAAATTGCCGTCATTTCTTGGAAATTACCACTACAATGTAGTACTAAATCACATCCTACCTCTATTGCTTGCATCGCCACCTTCACAATACTCTTAGTAAATACTGGTTGTAGGGTAGGCAAGGCTGCTATTAATTGTTCCATTAATTGTTCTCCCGAGTCTAATGTAGAATTGCTTTTAATGTTCCCCTGTTTAATAAGTTCCCCTAAAATTTCCTTATATTTAGGGTTATTAATATCCTGCTTTTTTACCAAGGTTAATAGTTGTTTAACTAACAAGTAGTTAGGGCAATTTTCAGTATGTAAAGCATGCATACAAATATCATCAGTAATTAAAATACCTTTAAAACCAATATTATTTCTAATAAAATCTACAGCTGCTTTAGATAAGGTGACTGGCTTGTCAGGATCTAAAGCTTTATATATAATATGTGATGTCATAGCCCATACATCTTTATTATCCGCAGAGAGCTGCTTAAATACTTCAAAATCAGTAATATTTAATTCATCCACGGAAGCCTCTATCACTGGCAAGTCATAATGGCTATCACACCTAGCCCTACCATGGCCGGGTATATGTTTAATAATAGCAATGCCACCTTGTTTTTGAATGGCCTCCATTGCTGCTTTACTTAAATCTACTACTTTTTGTACTTCTTTACCAAAGCTACGACTACCTATAACCTGATCAGCCCAAATATACTGTAAATCTGCCACCGGAGCACAAGGAGAGTCTATTTTTAAACCTTGCAAGTCTTTCATTAAGCTGGAATAATTGTCAAAAACCTTCTGACCTGCCTCTTCTGGATTATAGTCATATATTTCTCCAAAAGAAGCAGCGGCTGGATATAGTTTTTCTATTATTGGAGGCTTTAATCTTGCAACTTTTCCGCCTTCTTGATCAATAAGAATTAATGGCTTATAATCGTATAAATTTCTTAAATCTTCTAGCAAATTTTGCAATTGCAGGCGCGACTCAATATTCCTGCCAAAGAGAATAAAGCCAGTTATTTGATTTTTGGTAAATAATCCCCTTTCTTCTTCGGTAAGTCTAAGTCCTGAAAGACCAAATATTAGAGGAATTTTTTTCATAAATTATCCATTATTTTTTACTTTCATATTATTGTTTCTGCAGATTATTAAACCTTGAATATTGACTATCATACTGTAATTGAATACTCCCAATAGGACCATTCCGATGTTTAGCTACAACAATCTCTGCAATATTATATACTTTACTTAGCCTATCCTGCCACTCATTATGTTTATCATTACCAGATGGTGGCTCTTTGCGCGTAAGATAATATTCTTCTCGGTAAACAAACATCACTACATCAGCATCTTGTTCAATAGAACCAGATTCACGCAAATCAGATAACATTGGCTTTTTATCGTCCCGAAGCTCTACTGCTCTGGAGAGCTGCGATAAGGCAACTACTGGCACATTTAATTCTTTAGCTATCGCTTTTAATCCTTGCGTAATCTCTGAAATTTCATTTACTCTATTATCGGATTTGGTTATCCCTCTAATTAGCTGTAGATAATCGATAAATAATATACCCAAATTATGTTTTCGTTTCATTTTTCTAGCTCTAGTCCGAATAGCCCCAATTGATAAAGCAGGAGTATCATCAATAAAAAAAGGTAGGCTAGAAAGATTTATCACTTCTTTCCTTAACAAATTATATTGCTCTTCATTAACGAAACCGGACCGCAGAGCTGATGAATCAATTTCCGTATACATTGAAAGAAGACGCGTAGTAAGCTGTTCTGACGACATTTCCAGGGAAAAAAACCCTACAGATTGTGGTTGCGTTTCTTCCTCAGTATTTTTTAACAGCAAAGCTTTACAAGCATTTACTGCCAAATTTATAGCAAAAGCTGTTTTACCCATTGAAGGCCGCCCGGCTATTATAACTAAATCTGAATTATGAAAACCTGATAATTTTTGATCTAGGTCAAGAAAACCTGTAGAAGTGCCAATGACATGCTTAGAGTTCTTCATTGCTCTGTTAATACTAGCAAGAGATTCTGTTAACGATAAGGAAACTTTAACAAAACTTTTATCATTAATCCCTTCACTAGCTAAATGATAGAGCTTACTCTCGGCATGTTCTATTTGTTGTGTTGAATCATATTCTAGTGTTGAATCATACGCATCATTAACTACATCTTCTCCTATTTTAATAAGGTTACGTCTTATCGCTAAATCATATATTATTTTCCCATAATCCAGCGGATTAATTACCATCATGGAGATAGTCACTAATTTACCTAAATATTCCCCCCCCCCTAATTTTTGAAATAATTCATCTCGCTCCAGCATACTTTTAAGAGTCACGGGAGTAGCAATTAATCCTTTCTCAGTAATTACTTCAATAGCATTATAAATTTTTTGATGTAAGGGTTCAAAAAAATGCTCAACTCTTAAAAACTCAGAAACTACATTTAAATACTCATGATTAACTAAGATAGCTCCAATTAACATCTGTTCTGCTTGAACATTTGCAGGTAAAACTCGAGCAATAGGAACTATATTAGTAAGCTCAGGAGATTTAATGATATTACTTACTTCCTCATATATTTTATTGCGAGCCATAATTCATCTTTATTGAATATATATTAGACTATACATTATTAACAGCCCTCCACTAAGTATCTTTTTAAATAAATTTAACTTAAATATACTTTTTTAGGTGAGCAAGGGAACATAAGCCTAATACATATTACCTACGTTATCAAAGTAAGGTTCCTTTTCTACTGGTTTATTATCTGGGCTTATTTGAGAGTCAATATCTTGTTTAGGAATAAATCTCTTTAAAATATTATTATGCAAAATAAAGTTAAATAGCCAAGTCATTTTTTCCTCCTTATTAGGAATTCAAATATTTTTCTGCTTCTAAAGCAGCCATGCAACCACTACCTGCTGCAGTAACTGCTTGTCTAAAAATTTTATCTTGAACATCGCCTGCAGCAAAAACCCCTTTAATACTCGTTTCAGTAGAATCAGCTTTTGTTATAATATAATTATCCTGATCCATATCAATCTGCCCTTTAAACAAGCTAGTATTTGGCAGATGACCAATTGCCACAAATATTCCCGTACAATCCACTATCTTTCTCTCCCCCGTTTTAGTGTTTTCAAGGCAAGCAGAAGTTACTAATCTTGGGTCCATGGTCCCTTGTACTTCTATTAACTTATGATCCCAAATAACTGATATTTTGGGGTTCTTAAATAATCTATCTTGCAAGATTTTTTCTGCTTTAAAACTATTACCACGATGCACAATAGTAACATAACGAGCATGATTAGTTAAATACAGCGCCTCTTCTACTGCGCTATTCCCCCCGCCAATCACTAAGACTTCCTGGTTCTTAAAAAAGAATCCATCACAAGTAGCGCAAGCTGAAACCCCATATCCCCTGAATTGTTGTTCAGAAGGAAGATTAAGCCATTTTGCTTCAGCCCCCGTACATATTATCACACTATCTGCCTGATATATTTTACCAGATCCGGTAGTCGCAATAAAGGGTTTATTTAATAAATCAATTTTTTCTATATAATCAAAGATAATCTGAGTGCCGACATTTTCGGCTTGCCGCGCCATTTGCTCCATTAACCATGGCCCTTGTACAGTTTCTGCAAAGCCTGGGTAATTTTCCACATCCGTAGTGATGGTTAATTGCCCCCCTGGCTGCATACCATTAATCAATATCGGATTTAATCCGGCTCTTGCTGCATAGATTGCGGCAGTTAGACCAGCAGGACCTGATCCTATAATAAGTACCTTAGTAAAAAAATCCATATATTACCATTTCAATTATATGTATAGGACTATTGAACAACGTACGCGAACTGCTAGGTAACTTGTTATGGCAGTTCGCGTATAGCAAAATTAATGTTATTCACTTAACTCACTTAAAAATATACTAACCATAATCGGCATATATATTACCACAAAAAGCAGCGATAAAAATACTGTAGTAGCAACTTTCTCAGGATAAAATTTTTGTAAATTTGATATAACTATAATATTTGCTGCCATTGGAGCGGTAGAAAGTAACTTTAAAGCATTATATAAATTTTCATCATATATTTTTAGAACAAATCTATCTAATAAAATAAAAAACCCAACCCCTAGAGGATAGAATAAAAACTTTGCTAAAAAAGTGGCTAAAGTAAACTTAATATCTATTTCAAATTTTTGTAATGTTGAAAGAGCAAGACCTACCATAACCATCCCAAGAATAGAAAACGCTCCTCTCATATTATATATGAAATCATCGAGAAAATCGGGTAAAGTAAACCCTGTAAAGCTCACTAGACACCCGAGTAAAAAACCATTTAAAATCGGTAATTTTATAACTTTTAAGATACTTTCACTACTATTAGAAAAACTCCTAACACAAATATAAAAACCGACGGTAGATTCAAAAATATTTACTCCTATCACTGCCATCATATAAAGACTAAGAGTATAGTCGTCAAAAAGGCTAGACGCAATAGGCAGCATGAAGTACCCTCCGTTAGCAGTCCCTGCTGAGAGGGCTATAATATTTCGCGTATGATCTTGCCAATGCCTACCAAAAAAATAATAGGAAAATAAAGACAATAAAGTTGCTATAACAAAAACGATGACAGTAACACTTAAGGCGGATAGCGTTAAGGTAGTACTAGCTGGAATAGCAAAAAAAACAATAGGCGAGATGAAATAGAATAATAAGGAAGCTATACTATCCCGCTCAACTTTCGAATATCTCCCTGCTAAAAAACCAATTATTACGCTCAGTAATACCGAAATTGTTTTAAAAAAGACTATACTAAAAATTGCCATTTAACCAAGCCAGAAGGTGCACAAGCGCTATATATTAGGTTTTAGTTCGTCTTTTAAAGAATAGCAGATTTATTAAGAAATTAGAAGCTATTTATCTAGTAAAAAAGCTAATTTCATATTAATTGACTAATATACTCCTTTGATATGAATTGGCATGCGTTGTTATTCAGCTCTGCTAGATTTTGACTCGGCTCTCCCCTCATGCAAGGCAGCAAAATCATCTGAAGAAGAGGTATACTTCACCAAGAAACGCTAGGATTTATAATTGGTGACTTGACATATCAATGCTTTGGTAGTAGGATGCAATTTCTTATAATAATCTAAATATTGCAGTATACTGCTGATATTTTCAGAGGGCCCTCATTAATATTTAACTAGCAATATTAAAGCACCCGTAGCTCAATTGGATAGAGCATATGACTACGGATCATAAGGTTAGGGGTTCGACTCCTCTCGGGTGCGCCATTCTTCTAGTTTAGTACATTTTACGAATGCATCGAACAGTGGACGTAAGCGACAGTTCAGCTTCCCGTCTTTTAATTCCAGGTTAACAAACACTAAATTTATCAATTTGCGTTTTTTCTCCGTAGTCGAACCTTTGAAAGTTTCTAAGGCGCCGGCAGGTCAGTTCTACTAGGTCTCCCAACATTGCCGAAAATTTATCATCTGCTATGTCATGATTTTCTATTTCTCTAATAATATCTTCACGTCTCGGGATTAATTGATTACGTTTTAGTTAATGTTAATAATAATTTTTGGGTGAGTAGAGGTCATAATATCTTGAAAATAGAATGAACTTAAGGATAGAAAATCCACATTACTTTTCTTTAAGATTTCAGTTTTGTTGATGGATCCGGGTTGCTGAGCTGTAGTTTGATAGATATATACGTTGTCAATCAAGCCGGCTATTACTAGAGTACCAAACACACACCAAGTGAATATATGCTCGGGCAGAGAAGTATAGGTTTGGTGATCGATGATTAAACTGATAGGTTCATCTTGCTGGCTTACGATTTCTATGAAGTGCTGTAAGGTTTCAGAATCATATTCATCTTCAGCGCTAAGCACTTTGATTATTTCAAAATTATTATTTTGGTAGTCGCTAGTTAGGAATTTTTTTATTTCAGGAATATACTGGGTAGATGGTGGATATAATAAAATTATTGCTTTTTTGACAGTCATAACAACCCCCTCTTGAATGATTAAACAAAGAGTTTAATCGCCAAAGTATAATCTGTAAAATATTTTACTTTGGCGATCGGGGAGTTTACAAAACCATCACTAGACAGCTATGATAACCTTTAGGCTTAAAGCCCTGGACATACGTTACCATCTCCCCGACCACTATAGTAAATCGAGGATGCACCATGTTACGGTTGATGCTTACCGCTAGTGATTAGAGGTTGTAACACCCCAGAATAGCCTTATAGCCATTCCAGCTGTGATATTAAATTATTCTTTTCTTTAAGTCAACTTACGTTTTATAATTTGCCTTCTTCTTTCAGGTCTTTAACTGTGGCAGACTTATAGTCAACAATCTCTTGGCAAAAGTTAATCAGATTCCTAGCAGCTTCCTGTGCTTCTGAATCAGTGATTTGGTTTTTGTACATTAATTTGATCCTAAAGACTATGATAACCCTTTCTTCCTGAGCAAGATAATTGCCCTTTCCCCAACACTGCAGCAATATTCTGGTAAAACGAAACTCCCTACTAAAGATCAGCTCACTATTGCCTTAAGTAAAGGGGAATTGGCGGCTAAACTAATGGAAACGGATTAAATAGAAAAGTAACAAAAAGTTCTTATACAATTAGCTATAATAATATTTATGAATATAAAGATAACAAAATATTAATGTATTAATTTAACAACTCTCGCTAGTAATCTTCTAGAAACAGCAGAGGGATAAAGCTTTACTGATAAAACAGTGCGAAAACCAAATTCTCAAGTAAGCGTAGGTATCAGGCTCGCCAGACCTAGCAGAAATTGTTGGTAGTAATTTTGTTTCATAATCTGGTGTATTAAATAATAAAGATTAAGGTTTAGGTTTGTCTGTTGAAGTCATTAAGGTATAGTATGTTAATTATTTAAAAAATAGGTAAGAAAATGGCTAAAGAAGAAATTGTAGAAGATCAAGCTAGTGACCCCCCCAGGGTGCTAGTTATAAGGATCCTCAAATAGAAAAGGATGCTAAGCTATATGGTTATAAAGGAGCCAATTTAATTAAATTACAAGATGGAGTTTTAGAATTTAATGAAACTCCAAGAGCTAAAAGCTTAAATGAATTATCTATAAAATTAACAGGTAGGGGAATAAAGGCAGAGGTACCAAAGTTTCTCTTGATAAGCGAGATCGAATTATACCAGCACTTAGATAATTATGCACCTACGTGGCGCGAAGCTTGGGAGGAAGCTAAAACTAGTATTAAGAATCAGCAAGCGGCAGGTACTGTAAGCCCTGAGAGCGAGCAATGTTTAGTTAAGTTGCAAAAAATAATTATCAACTGTTTTGGTGCTCATGAATTTCTATTGGAAGATGGTTCCCCTGACATAATAGAAATGGCTCGTAGTAGCGGCCGGCATGAGGATAAGGCTGATATGGCTAATCCTGGGGGTAATGAAAGCTTGCCGTGTGATGCTAGCAAGGCAGATAGATCCAGGGCAATTGGTCAGGTTTTAGCCTCTTTTTTTGGCGCTAAATCTTTTAATCAACGTTTAGCAAGTGATCCAGCTAATGAATCGATACTTGAACTACCAGGCGGCGGGGTAGTATTGCAAGAAATGGTAGGAGAAGGGATCAATGGGCATACACAGGTTCGCTCTCTGGTTGCTTATACCAATGGTGATATAGTTAAAATGCAAGTAGCCCCGGGTCATGGGAAACAGATAGTGAATAGTAAATCTCCTGGTGATACTTACTCTATTGCTAGCACTGGAATAGTACATGCAGAAATTGTTGCTAAACCGTTCCGTGATAAACCTAAGATCAGTAATATTGCAGGCCAGCAGAAAGTAGAATTAGAACAAGTAGAGAATGATGCAATCTTGAAATATTCTCCTTCAATAAGCAACCCGGTAGCTCTTCTATATATGCAAGAATTATTTCAACATCTAAAGAAAGAGTATGGTATAGAGCTAGATCTAGAATCCATCTATGCTGAAGCTACGGAAAGTGGTAAAGATGATGTTATTAATGTAGTACAAGGTAGGGCAATACCAGAAGGAAACCACAAGGGACGTTCTCCTTCAACAATATCGCCAGAATTTTTAGCTAAAAATAAAGATACGTTACAAATTATTAATGGTCTGCAGGTAATAACTCCAGAGATTAAAAGTGCAGCCTTTATTACTAATATGAACCAAGTAGTACTTGCTGATAATTGCGATCAGGCTGAGAGTAAATATAATGCGATAAGCGATAAATCTGCTATTAAAGCCATAATTGTTCAAAATAGGGAACAGGCAATGTCACATGCTTCTGGCTTTTTTCTGGGTCAAGGTTTAGTAGTAATGCAGGTAAAAGATACCAGTAACGTAGAAAAACTATTAAGAGAAAATTCTAAGCTACCCCTAATTGCTGATCCTCAACGTCGTCAAATTTATCAACTACCACCAGAGTATGCGAATGCTACTGAAGAACAGTTATTTCAGCAAGGTGGATTAGTGAAAGGAATTTATGGTTCCTCTGAATCTAATTATATAACTGCCTTAAAATATGACTTTTCCGGATTAGGAGACGTCAAGATAGTTCCCTTAGCACGAGACTCAATGCTAGATATAAATGTTGGCCAGATAATATTAGAAGCTCTAACTGGTAATAAAGAGAGTTTTGAAAAACCATTATCAATTGCTGCCACGGCTTTTGAGTACAGGAAAGCTGACGATATTTCCACATCAAATGATAAAGCCTTAATACTACGTGACCACCTTAGCAAACTAACTACCTTGCAAATTGGTCAGGAGAATAGCGAGTGTAGGCAAGCCCTTGGCTACACTTTAAGGGCAATTCTGAAGAATCATGAGGAAAAATTAATTAATCCGGATTTAGGTAAACAGGCGATGATAATTGGTAGTGAATTACATTTGCTACTTAATAAGATAGAAGCCCTACCAGCAAACTTAGAGGAAAGACAAAAAAATAAAATATATATAGAATATTTTGATGTGCTAAAGAAGTTTGAAGGATTGATAATTGGGGAAGGTGATTCTTTAGCTAAAAGCTTAAAAGCTAATAAATATAGGAAAATAGCGGAAGAATTAAGCCCTGGGATTTCTGAACAGGCCAAGGAATATTTAATAGAGAATTTAAGGCTTGGAGATTATCTATCAAACCAAGACCCTAAGACAAAAGAAACAACAGAAAAATGGAATAAATTTTGTGCTAGTATTTGCACGAGCCCGAATATATCCATGGCTAAAATGCTTAGTGCTTTTACAACAAAACTGGTTTCTTATAATGTCCATAACCAATGGCTGAACACTATTTTTATTGCAGGAAATGATCCTCAAGATCCCCAAAAAACTTTAGCTAATTTCATAAAAGATTTCAATAAAATTGATCTAACAAAAATCCAGCACGCAGTTAAAGCAATTGATTCGTTAGACAAACAAATATCACAATGGGCTGAGCCTAAGAACTGGGAAGAATTATATCCGAATCTCCAAAAAAATCTAGAAGAGATTAGTAAAGATCTTAAGTGGAATCCACAGGCTACCAAGTTAGAACAAATCCTGAGTCTCCAACAAGCTCATAAATCACTTAATATAATCGATAAAAATATTAAATCATTAGGGAATCCTAACCTATACCCAGAGAACCTGAAAGATCAACAAGGTAATAATCTGCAAGCGGTTAGATTTAAAGAAATGCTTATTCCATTTTCTAACTTTGTAAGCATCTGGATAGAGAATGCAGACTTTAAAGGGTCCGCAGGAATTAAAGCAAAAGAGAGACTCATTGACAATCAACTATTCATGCAAGAGAAAGATAGTAGTACTTTAACTAAAGACGAGTTATTACCTTCTGCTGGCTTTGCGGTCAATAGGGCAACTATAGATATTTTAGGAGGGAGACCACAACCTAAAACTCTCGCAGACTTCCATACCTTAGAGCACCAACAGGGTGAGGTAGCGTTTAATCGTCTTTATAAAGCTATAGGTATTAATGATATTATTATTTCCCAGTGTCCGCCGTTAGTACAATCTTTAAGTGATAAATTTGACAAGGAGCTAATAGGAAAAGGTGATAAAAAAATTTATCCTTCTACTACAGTAGAATTGAAGAATGGAACAAGCATTATAAACAAAAATTTACCCTTAAATACTCACGCAGCTACAGCAAAAATTAAATACACCCCTAAAACTGATGTTACCTCAGTGAAGTTTGATATATTTGGGGATAATGATTACAATAGATGGAAGCACGTCGTACTAGATAGTTATTTGGATTTAATGGATGATCGATGTAGTTTTATTACTCTTCCGTATTTCGATCCAAAAAAAGAAACAGTAGATTTTGAGGTTCAGGTTGATAGTGAAGAACAAGCAAAAGCAGTAATACAAGCAATAAATAAATCTTTTGCCACAAGTTTTAATTGT
Organism: Rickettsia endosymbiont of Bradysia coprophila; assembly: GCA_019468145.1. Lineage (GTDB taxonomy): Bacteria > Pseudomonadota > Alphaproteobacteria > Rickettsiales > Rickettsiaceae > Tisiphia. The sequence goes on along the minus strand of JAHXDM010000002.1, from coordinate 1,039,530 downwards.
GGAAAGAATGATTATATTTTAAATTTATTAAAAAGTAGATTAGAAAGATTAGAAAAACTATCTATAGAAAAACCTGAGTTAGTACCAGAGTTAGATAAATTATATTTTCTACCAAAGGTTCCTATCATTTATTCCGAATTTAAAGACCTTCAAAAAATTAAACCAGCTGAAGCCTCCTTTATTTTAAACAACTACTTGAATATAATCACATCACATAAAACTGATGATCTTATTCCATTTCAAGAATTAAGGGTGATATATGATAAGGATGAAAAAGAAGGGGAATTTATAGCTAAAAATAGTGCTAAAATATATAACTTACAGAAACAGGGTTTTATTGCAACAGTTGAAGAATTCAGAGACCTATATAAGAAAAAGCCAGAAAAAGTGGATTTCCTTCTTAGCTTGGAACTATCAACAATAAGTGTGATGCTTCCTGGCATCAATTTCACTCCACAAAGATTAATAGCCATATATGATATAAAGAAAGAAAAAGCGGAATTGTTGGTTAAATATATTGTTGAAATAGGTCAGTTAAATAGATTGAATATTTTGCCATTTCACAAATTAATGGCAATATATGATCACGATGAAGCACAAGGTGAATGGATAGCTAAAACTGGTCAGCAAATACATGATTTAGGTCAGAAGTATGGCTTTATTACAACAGTTCAAGAAGTTAGAGACTTATCTACTAAAGATCCAGAAAAAGCGGAGTTAATTCTTAAGTTTGATACATTCATAATGGGGCTTCCTGAATTCGGTCTTACTCCGCAAAAATTAATGGCAATATATGATATAGATAAAGAACAAGCGGAATTGTTGGTTAAAAATAGTATAGGAATATATAGTCTAACTAAAAAGAGTGGTGTTACAATACAAGAATTTATAGAAGAATATGATCCGCATTTAGTAAAATTTATTATGAGCAATTGTGTAGTAATTCAAGATATTTGTGCAAGTGGCGAATTAACTCTCCAAGATTTCCTTAAAAGTAATGTTGAGCAAATACAAAAATTATTAAATGCTGAAATCACTCCAGAAAACTTTAAAAAATCTTTAATAAAACCTGCTACCCAACAGAATGAGGATAAGCTACTCGGGATAAAGAAACAAGATCACGAGGTAGTTAGTGGATTATTTGATGCCGCAGTTATTTCTAACAAAAATTCTGAACTAAATAATATATTAATAACTCCCACTATTAATATAGACGTCGATCTTCCTGCGTTATATAAAGCAATACAACAAGGAGATGTAGAGGGAGCAGATTTATTATTTAAGCAATTAGTAGACAAGGGAATTTCTCTTGCTGATCCAAGTCTCAATAAAATAATAGAAGGGAAAACTTGTACTCTCTTAGATATAGTATTAGAAAGCCCACAAGATACAACTAAAATGACAGAAACCCTATTAAGTTACCCAACAGGGCGTAGTTTATTAACTAAACAAGACCTTAATGGTTTTACACCTTTAGAAAATGTCCGCAGGCGTGGAAATATAGCACTAGTAGCGGTATTGGAAGATGCATATATTGAAATAGTTAAAGAACAATTAGTAAAATATTTTCAGGAACAGTTAGAAGATAAGAAAACACTTACTTCTACTGATACAAAGGCAATGAGAAACAAAGTAGAAGAAATATTATCTCCTTTATTTTTAAATGCAAACAAAAAGGATATTATACAAATTGCGGGACCTATGGTAAGAAAAGGCGTTGAGATTGCTGGTAGAAAATTAGATTGGCAACAAAAACTCAGAAGGATAATAGATATAATAAACATGTATCTTCCCACCGCTTATTCTCCCCCCCAAGCTCACAAGATTAAAAACATTTTAAAAGATAAAGCAGTTATAGCATCCTTACGGACGCTTAAGAATCATCAGTTTAAGGTTGACCCAAAAAAGATATCCACAACAACTGTACCCTCTAAACAATCTATTAAGTTTGGAAACAATAAGGAGCTATAAATTGGAAAATTCAGACATGAGTTGTACACGTCATCTGAATCTGCCTTACTTAGATGCCTTAAAAAAAGAACTCTAATCTAGCCCATTTTTACTTCAGATATAGCAAATCTTGCTCTCCAAAAATTTGGTAATTATAGTTGGCAATTTTCGGTATTTATAGTTGGCGGTAAACACTATCTCAGAAATTTACACACTTACTTAAACAGCACCGTTTAAATTTTGACTTCTATATATAATAGTTCCCAATTAATGATACGTCCATTTTGTATTTATTCTCCTCCTGCTGATGACTTGAGCGGTAATCATGCCCCTCTATCCCACTAGTACTATAAGAGTTATAAGATTCATACTTTTTCTTATCCTCGTATGTATGGACCTTAACTTCAGTATAAAATCTATCTCTATCTCTATCATTTTTAGAGGGAGCTTTCCAATCTGATGCCCTATCATCACGAGAGTACCAGTTAAAGCTCCTCTCAGGCTTAGGATCAGAGCGTTTAAAGTCAGTAATTTTACTATAAAGAAGGTGACGACCTACTGATAAATCTTTGCCACGAATCTCAGTAGAGTAATAGCTTGACTCCTTACCAATGCCACCCTTCCTATACTCGTCAGAGTAAGCATCAAAACCACGTTCCGTGTTTTTTTTTACCTCTTCCTTCCAAAAAGTGACGTCAGCTGATGCTGGGCTTTTTTTACCTTGAGGTTCTCTGAAAGCAACATCTTGATAGTGAGAATTAGATTTATAAAAATTTGTTGTCCGGTCATATTTTTTATCGTTATCTCTTGCTCTCTCTCTCTGTTCATCATAGTAGTCTCTTCGATTATGTTTTTGAGATGAATAACTATCAGATGTGAATGATGAATTAGGATCGTTAGCATCGCGGGGTAATAGACTTTTTGCTGTTTCTTTGGAGTCAATAGCCCCTCTCTTATTTTCGTCAGAGTAAGCATTAAAAATACATTTCTTGTCTTCTTTATTTCGCCAAAGAGTGGCGTCAGCTAACGCTAATTTATTATTAGGTTCTCTAACAGAAATATCTTTATCGGGAGAATCATAAGAAATTAATCCATGGTCACCTCTTCTAGCATCATCCTTTAGGCTATCTTGTTCTTCAGCACGTTTGTTTTTTTGATTATATTCTGTAGAGTAATCATAAAACGCCTGTGGTAAATGAGGGGAGTGCTTATCGTTGCAAGGATCATGGTATAATACAAGCTTTATCGCGTCTTTTCGATCACCGATATATTGTCGTTGTTTCATGTATGGACTGCAATATGAATTAGAAACCTCAGCTCCCGAACATGCTTTATCAATATGGTTATTAACAAAATTTTGCATATCTTGATAATAGATAGAATCTATTTTACCATGATATGACAATATTTTAGTAGCAAGCAATAATTTCATATCTGGATCTTGCGATGATGACATTTCTTGCCTTAGGAAATTACAGTAAAGTATTGTAGTATTGAATGTATGAAAATACTTGGAAGCTAATGCCATTACGAGTTCAGATTCTTCTTTATGAAGCCTTTTTATTTCTTTCTCTACTTCTGTATAACCATCTGATTTGTACGTATCATTTAATTTTAATAACGTCTCTTTTGCCTTAGAGATCAACTCACTCTCCTTAGTACGTGTATTATGCTTGTTAAATAATGGATGTTTGTCATAAGGATTTTTGTTTACCCGTGTATCTATATTCATTAATTTATAATGTGTTCCAGTAGAAATACCTATAATTTTGCGAGGACACTCTAAGTTACCTTTTTGTTCATAAAGGCCTGTAATTTCTTTAAAACTAACAATATCCTCTTTTCCTATTGTATACAATAATGCTTGATATTTTGTAATAAGAGAGCGATCCGTTGGAATATTTGCTAATAATAAACCATAATGCGGACCATCTTTTTTAGTACTTATCATATCAGAATCAGAAAAATGGTTAGTTTGTGGTTTTATAGATAACAGCTTAAATACTCTTCTTGGACCAACTTCTTCGGATTCTGCTAACGAAGATAATATTTCCATATATTTTTTATTAGCTTCTATTTTTCTCTGCATTGCTATTATAGTGCCCAAATTATGACCATTTACCAACTTTTCTTCTAATATTTCAATTACTTGGACAGGATTAGTCAATGCCATATTTTGGAGATTCTTCAAAGATGATACCTCGAATTCCTCAGAATCATCATATGGAAGAATTGTTATACTTCCATTTAATAAGGATCTTCTAATATTTTTATCCTGCAGTAATTTTTCTTGTACATCCTTTGGAGATTTTAAAAATTTTGGTGTCCAATCATCCTTTATTAATGCCCATAAACTCATACTATTATAAAATGCATATTCCTCTAATAAGCTATCTGCTATCGTTTCTGCAGGATCTGATGTTGCTATATCTTCCTCAGCATAATCTTCTGGTATCGGTGATAGTACATTTTCTACTGCTACTGAAGATGCTCCCTCGTTACTCGGTAACGCTGGGTTTATTTCTGCCACCTCCTCCTCTTCTTCTATCGGTGATAAGATAGCTTTTATTTGTTGTCTATTAGCTTCATCTAGCGGTAGGTAAGCTGAAAAATGCATCCCTTGATGTTTTATAGTTGCTTCATGTACTGTGTGTGTATTTAAAAAACGGTTATCTTGTAATATTGGTAGGAAGATATCTCTTATTGCTTTTTTAGGCTCATATATTACAGAATCTCCCATTTCATGATGTAGTATAACTTTCACATTAAATATAGAAGCTAAAATAGGAAATTCTGCTGCGTGTATAAAATATTGGTTAGATTTAATAGCTTGTTTATAGGCATCAAAAAGTTTAGGTTTTTGTAAGAAGGAGTGTAGCGTCCGTTCACTTAGATAATTTTTTTCATAATTCTTGTTAGGAAAGACTAATTTCGTACATTCTTTTAAATTTTCTCGAATGTACTCTGTTAACTTTGTTGGATTATTTTTTAACGTTTCAATAGTAACATTGGTGCCAGATTTGGTATCTGAAGGCAGAGGATTTTGTAAGAAAATTTTATATAATTGTTGGCAGGGAATTTTCTCCGTTTTACACAATTCAGCAATGTGTTGTACTGCTTGTTCTACATTTTCTTTTACTTTATCAATCTCTTGATTTGTCAATTCTATTTCTTTTTTAAGTAGTGTCCATTGCTGTTTAGTAAAGAAATATTCAAATCCGTTTGGGTCATTATAAAATGTTTCAAATAATTCAAGCATCCCTTCCCGCAAGTTAGCAGGCATTTCCCCAATAGATTTAAATTGTCCTATACCACGTGCCCATACATCTCGTCTAGCTTGAGAAAATTCATCATAATATATACTTTTATTATATTCCCCCATATGTGGTTCTCCAAAAGTTGCATGGAAAAAGCAGTTACCATCACCTTTTGTAGGCGCAACATATCTATTATCATTAATTGACAGAGCTTCATTCGTTTCGCCATATTTAACATTAGTATTCTTCGATGTTTGTTCATTTACTACATCAGTATTGCTTGCTTCTATTTGTAAGGAGCTGTTTTTTCTTGCCTGTAATTCTTCGAATGAAGGGATAACATTATTAATCTGGAAAGCTTTCTTATTAAATTCATTTTGTAAGGAGTCATTTTTTGCTGCTAACTCCAAAGGCATAACATTACGGGTCTGTAATGTCTGTTCTTCTGTCTCCCCACTATTGTTTGCTTGCAGTGGAAGTGAGCTATTTATTATTACTTCTGGCTCCAAGGGTATAGCATTATTGTTCAGTAGTGTGGGGTCATTTATTACATCAGTATTACTTACTTCCATTTGTAATAAACTATTTGTTGCCACCTGTAGCTTCTCTGATACTAAAACTCGGATTTGTTGAATATCGTACTGTTTAAGCTTTTGAAATATAGCAAGATCATATTGGTAAATCTTTTGAGCATCTTCGGAAAATAATTCACATATTTTGTCAGTATCAAGCCATATAATTTCATCAATGGTTGTATATCCTTTATCTACTAATTTCACAAATAATTCACGATTCTCAGATAACCGGTAAATTTGAGATGAATCTACTTGTTTCACAAGGTCCAATATTCCATCAACAGTTATATATTGTTTATTTAATAGACCTCTTGCATAACCCTAATAATTTAGTTCCCAATTATATAAACCAGCGATTAAATTAAATCTTAGAGCAAATCTTTTACGTCGATTTCGATATTTATCAGCAATAATTTTAAAACGTTTTAGCATGCCGATAACATTTTCATTCAGGGCCCTGGTACTTGCCAGTTTTTGGTTATTTTTCTTATCTTGTTTTGTTAATGGATTTTTTTTAGTCTTCTTTTTTGGTAACTCAGATTTAGCATGAATCTTTTGTAACCCTTGATATCCAGTATCGGTAATTACATTAGTATCAGGATGGATATTAATTTTGGATTCCTTAAATAACCTAAAATCATGTCGTTTACCATTTGCATAATTTGTACATATTATTTGTTTTGTCTTTTTGTCTACTACCAGCTGAGTTTTTAAAGTATGTCTTTTCTTCTTACCTGAATAGTAGCGTTTTTGTCTTTTTTTGGACGCTGGATAGGACTTTCTGTGGCATCAATTAGAATGGTTTCATACGTCATATCACTTTTAACTAAAGCTTCCTTACCAGGAAGAGCAAAATCCGGATGCTTAATTAAAGTATCTTCTACCCATTTTATATTCCGATAACAACTACTTTCAGATATTCCATATGAAGCTGATATATGAAAATATGTTCTATATTCCCTTATATATTCTAGGGCCATCAATAACCTCTCTTCTATACTTAAATGGTTTGGTTTGCCCCCAAATCTTTTCTTCTTTGTTTCTGCTTCTTCTAAAATAATAGTCATTCTTGCAAAAGTATTCTTCTTAACCCCTGTTAAACGTCTAAATTCTTCTTCTCCAAACTTTTTAAGTTCTTCATATCTCATATGATAAAATTCCTGAAATCTTATCATTTTATCCTATATCCTAGGTTATGCAAGAAGTCTAATAATTCCCCAAATAATTTTTTATTATTAGAAAATACATAAAGCGTCTCTAAACTTTCTTGTTTAAAAATATCAAGTATTTTGTCAGGGGTGGTATGTCCTTCTTTTACTAAACTTAAAAAGAATTTCTGATCACCAGATAACCAATCAAGCTTTTCTAAATCTACTTGTTTAATGGTCTTCAATATTCTTTCTCCAGTAATTCCCTCTCCTGCATCTAATAACTTTGAACAAAACTTTTTATTGGAAGATAACCAATCAAGTTTATCTGTATCTACTGTATTTAAAAGATCAATTATTTTATCAATGGTTGCATATTTTTTATCGAGTAATTGCAAAAATAATGCCTGATTTGTAGATAACTGAGATCGTGTAGCTAAACTGAGTGCTGTAAGATCCTCAAATGTAATATGCTTTCTCTCGAGCAAATATTTGCAATTTGTTAAATCTTCGATTTCATAATATGGTAGGTCTGCAAAATACTCAAATGTTGTATATCCCTTAATATAAAATTCTAAAGCTTTAGGAGTTAAAGATGTGATTATAGCAGTTTCTTTTTTTTGCTGATCATCCCCAATGTCCCCTCCACGTTTAGAATCATCAAGATAATACACAGACCTTAGTAACTCTTGCTCTGTTAAAGGGTTACCTTCTCGTACACGTTGATCTAAAATTTCTTTAATTTTTTCTCCTTGTTTTACGGATATTATTTGATGCACATAACCAAATAATGGTTCTTGTAATGTTGCGATTATATTACTTAATTTCTCACTTTGTACTATTAATGCCTGTTTATCGAGGTTATCATCGTAGTTTACACCTTCCAGCGGAGTTTCTGGATAAGTAGGCTTGGCCTCTTTAAACTCTTTAATATAGCGACCATTTTGTCCAATGGTCACACGAGCAACTGCAGTGTCTCGCACAACTTTTTCACTAAACTCCTTGTACATTGCAAATACTATGTCCTCATACCCTGGTTCCTTAGTATGACTTTCATGATATTCTATAGATTCTAGAATAAGATTACCTTGCGTGCTTATACGAGTATAAGAAACAGCTATGATTTTATATTTCTCATAATTAATTTTGTTATGTTCATTAATAAAATTACCTTGTATTGTAGGATTTATATCTTTCCATAACACCAAGAAACCATTATTTTCTTTAGTAATTGCATCAATAACTAAATTTTTACCATTTTTCCCTATTTTTAAACAACAACCAGTTGGAGCACCTATTATAGGAGCATAAGGATCATCAATAGGCAGTTTTCCAAAAATATAACCATCTGTATTGATTCTCTCTTCTTTACCCTTTATATAATTAACCTTATTGCCATCAATGACTATATTTGGTAAATTATCCTTAGTTTTACTTAATTTTTTTACTTCTAAAGATGTGGTAAAATCCGTTTCTGGTAAAGCATATTTATAGAACAGTTCCACTAATTCCGGGTCTTCACTATAACGTGGATATTTTATTTGGATGTATAATGTTTTAGCTTCTTTCACACTATCTGGAGCTATATGATGAGATACTACTTCACCAGTTTTTGTACTCCATTCTTCAGCTTTCTTCTTTTCAATTTTATCAGCATAAGAAAAAAGTTTCATCACCTCTACTCCATGATTTCCCCTGATTAAAGTTTGCCATGTACTTAAAGTAATACTATCCCCCCTATTTGGTAAAATAAACGTACTTAGATTCTTATATACTGGTTTTTCCACGTTATCTAAGCTTTTGCCATGTAAGAATTTTATAAAGCTCTCTGTAGTACTCCAACCTACCATGATCTTGTAAGCCTGATCATGAGCTGTAATATCTCCTGCTCCTACCGCACTCTTTTCTATATGATCTACCTCAAATTTACAAAATGTAAATATTTTCTTATATTGCTTTACGATCAAATTATAATTACGAGCATTCCGATCAAAAAAAACATATTCCCTGTCTGCATCCTGAAAATAATCTTTTATTTCTTCATCATTAATATTTACAGAATATTGCTGTAATTGTAATGATTCTGGTGTTACTACTTTTTCAGTTGTTTGCCCTTCTATTACTTCCTTAATTAATTGCTCAGTAAGGGCTGGATTATTAGCCATAGCATATGATAAGATGTTGTTAATATCTTCTTCTTTTAATTTTGAGTTGGCTTTTGCATTTAATGCTTGAATTTGTACTGTCAATTCCTTGGAGGTGTTTTTAAATAATAAAGAATTTATTATTTTTAGGTTAACTTGAATAGTCATTTATTTTTCTTTCCTTCAAATGATTAGTTACTATTTTGCTTCATTAGCAATGGCAATGGTTAAGAATTTTACCTTTAATTTATTTTATTTCTTTTAAATATTTAAAAGAAATTTTTAACTATCCTTAATTATCTTAAATTTTTCCTTGATAAAATTAAGAACAATATATAAAAAGTAAAAAATGCAAGTATTATATTAATATATTAATAATTTATTAACCTAACCCTTATTAGGAGTTTAGCAATAAAAATTTTTATAGAATGTAAAGTTTATCGACAAAGATTAGGATTTTATTCGGAAAGATAAAAAGAAAACAGACTGGAGTAATGTCAATAACATTTTAGAATGTTATTGACAAATTTAATAAATATTTCTATTCTTTTATTTAGTTTTTTAGAAGACTAAACGAAATAACTTATGCTTATAAAGATAAAGAATGGAGTTATATAATAGCTCAATTCCAGTTAAATACAACAGATACAAGGTTGTTTAGGATCCGTAGGTATTATATTGTATAATAAATTCTTATAGCTGCTTTTTAGTGATTGATAAAAAGGTTAAAGAATTTATTGTAATTGTTGATTAAATTTATTTTAAAACGGAGTTCAGATGCATATTTCCGATCCTAATCCCAATGTTGATGCAGTTATAATCGAGGGGGTAAAAAACGAATTATCTTCACTTTTTGAATCCTGGGAATACCCTGAAGATACGGCTGAGGCCCTAAGTCAAGATATTGCAGACTCTGTAATATCACTTTCTCACCATCTTTCTTCAACTAATATAAATTCATACCAGGAGCAACTACTAAAGTTAGACCTTAATCAGAGAGAGATCGTATCAACAACATTAAAAAAAGTGTTTGATGGAGATGAATATAAAGCACTAAGAGAAACTATTGATTTCTCTCTTCTTATAGAGAACAAAGAAATGGGAACAACCTCAGAAGACACCTCAACTCACGAACACAATATAGAATCTGTTTCTAGTAATTTAATAGGCAATATTGAATAACTTGAATCTCTGTAATTGTTTTGTTATAATTTGGTAATTTATAGCCCTATTATCATTTAATCCTTTTTTGCTAACAGATTATAACATAATTAAACGGAACTAATAACAGTATACCCCTTCAAAAGGAAGATGCTTTATTAAGTACCCCTCTACCATTTTATAGATAATTTTGGGGTATTCCTAAAGTATCTTTATCATGATGAGTACCTAAAAACTTCCAATAAGGATACTGATTTATAATAATTCGTACCTCCCCATCTGGGTTCGCAAATAATCCACCAGGGCGCGCCAAATAATATTTGGCTTAACTAAGCATATCCAAATCAACATTTAGAACAATGCTGAGCTTTTTTAGAGTATCTATTGTGCCTTGTCTTGCACCTTTTTCAATAGCTGAGATATATTGCTTAGTTTTACCGATTTTGATTGCTAGTTGCTCTTGAGAAAGTTCTCGGTACTCTCTATAAACTTTAATTGGATTATCACCATTTAGAATTCTTTGCACTAATTCTTCAGGAAAATATTCCTCATTTTTAGCTATGCCTTCAGCATATAATTCTTCATCGGTAATATGGTGCTTTTTAAAGTTTATAAGCTCCTGATATTCGCTAAAAGGTATGACCACAAAAGCAGGCTTTCCCTGATATTCTATTATATGTTTATTGCTCATTTATATATTTCTCCTCTAACATCAATATTGCTTACTAGAATTTCTACCTTTCCTTTATCTATCCTGTATATAACACGGTAATCCCCAACCCTTAATCTATAACCCTCATAACCTGTCAATTTTTTTATATTATTATTTTCCTGATATGGATCTAATTTTAGTATCTCTAACTTTTCTAATATAATACTCTTTTTATTTGCAGAAATCTTGAGCAAATTTTTTAATGCAGTTTTAGAAAAACTTAACTTATAAGCCACAGTAAAATACAATAAGAATTATTTATAGTGTATAATATTTAATTGACTCTTGTCAACATATTGTTGACTTATCGTTATAATTTTGTTTAATATAAAATAGAGCAATATTATCTTTAAAAGATTTATCAGAGGTTCGATAATCATCCACTAGGGTGCGCCATTCTTCTAGTTTAGTACATTTGACGAATGCATCGAACGGTGGACGTAAGCGACAGTTCAGCTTCCCGTCTTTTAATTCTAGGTTACCAAAGACCAAATTTATTAATTTACGTTTTTTCTCAGTAGTGGAACCTTTGAAGGTTTCTGGGCTCCAGCAGGCCAGTTCTACTAGGTCTCCCAACATTGCCGAAAATTTATCATCTGCTATATCATGATTCTCTATTTCTCTAATAATATCTTCACGTCTCTGGATTAATTGATTACGTTTTAGTTAATGTTAATAATAATTTTTGGGCAAATTACCTATCTCAATAATATCACATTATGCAACTTATTTTAAGTATTATTACAAATAAATTATAAATTACTTAGTGCTTTGTAAATTTTTGTTAATATTACCACTAGTATTAGTTTTTAAAAAAAGTTTAAAAACTATTTTGTAATATTTAATTAAGATTTATAAGATGCCACAACCAAATTTATTAAAAAGTAAATTCAATGCTGCCCTTATGCTAACACTTCTCTCAACTAGTAGTAACGTTATAGCTGGGATAGATGATCCATCAGATAGAAAGGTGGTGGGAGAAATAGTAAAGTTTTCAACCGGCCAGGGGTTAAACCAGATAGATGGTAAGGATGTCAAATTTGTTTCTAAGTCTAATTTATTTATCGAAGATAATGCCGGGATTAACAAACATACTATTTATATAGATGTTGATAATATAGTAGTTAATAAAATTACCTCAAATGTCGCAGCCGACAAAGAGGCACTGCTTATCACTACTAAGGATGTAAAAAACATCGAAATTGGGGATATCTCTGCAACTAATCCCCAATCAAAATTTAGACATCATATAAGCGATCCGGCAGATGGGAGCTCCAAAGGGCCATTAACTCTTAGGTTAATTGGCAACAGCTATAGTGGTCTTATTACTGATCCTTCAGGGAGAGATATGACTCTGATATCCGATTCTGCTAACGGCGAGCTAGTGGAATATAATGGTAAACTAGGAGGAGAACGATAAAAAAATTAAAAAATTAGTAGTGCTATCTGATTTTAAGCATTATGTAGATGAGGTGTTTATGGTAAAAGAGATAGGCACCGCAGAAAAACCCTCTACCTTCATTCTAAGCTGTCCTTGGGAGGCTAAACGTTTGTATCCTTATCAGACCAATTCTTTTAAAATAAATAATAATACCTGGAATAACGCAGAATCAACATACAGAGTGCAAGCTAATAATCAGGATGAAGAAACAGTAGCATATCTAACAGATCAAGAACCTAATCCTACTAAAGCTGATTGGGGAAGATTGGAAATTAATTCGGATGGGGGTAATATAACTGTTGCCGTACACCCTCCCTACTTTAGTAAAGAGCAAGGGTTTGGAGGGAAGATCAGGTTTGGGGAATTGAAAATTTCTGGAAAAAAGCGATCTAAATTAATTGATTTTTGGTATATAAAAGCTAAGAATATTAAGGTGGTTGATGGAGCCTTTGACTGGTCAGAGCAGACAGAAGTTCGTGACACAGCTAGTTGGTTTGCTGAGAACATCATTTTTAAAGATGCGACTCTACTATCTGCAGGAGAGTTAAGAGCCACCCAACTGCTAGAAATAACTAATAGTACATTTAATAGGCTCCCGCAACAGCGGCTGAATGAGTTGAAGGTATCTAGTAATAATACTGGGAAAGTGATATTTAACGGCCTTATTACTATTTACGCTCCATGGGGTGGTATGGACCTTTACAACGCAAAAGATGTTATAAATTCGCCGGGAACAAAATTTAAATATATAGTTTTTAAGAAGGACAGAGCTGTTGACCCTGATTCCGAGAAGAAAAGTGATCTAATCGTACAATATTTTAGTTATGGGTCGGGGCCGAATGTTAGCAAGTTTGACGTAAAAAAAGAGGATGTAGAAGTGGTTATCGAGGATCAAGATAGTGAAATAGCATGGGATGTGAGTGATTTTGAAGTGAAACTAGCTAAGTCTTTTGCTAGCGACGGCTCTGCTCTAGACGAGAACGGGGTAAAAACCGGCTTTTCTGGAGGGGTTGTCATCTACAAAAAAGGAGCTGGTTCTTTGAAGCCCCAAATTCGCCTGATTCGTAGCCTTCCTACTCCTCCTCCTCCACCTAAGGTGTTTGAGCCTGGGAAGTATGTATTAGACGAAAAATATGCTGAGCAGATACAAGGTAAGCAGGTGGAGTGGGAATTGGTGAAGGATTCTCGGTTAGAGGCGGGGGTAGATGCTGTGGACTCCACGTGGCATTTAGGTAAGCACACGCTCAGCCATGCTGGAGTGGGTAAATTAACTGGCAAGTGGGATATAACAGCGGACTATGACATTGCGCATCTTAAGGAAGGATCTACGGCGGTTGCCTTACCCCATGGGACTTTCAAGATACTGCCTGGCAGCACGCTAGATGCTAGCGGTGTGGATACCATGGCTGTGGAGGTTAAGTTAACGTCAGATGACTTTGTGCAAGCCGGAGGGAAGTTGTTGGCACTGAAGTTTCCTCTAGTAGAGGTAGAAGGGGATGGTAAGTTGACCATTAAGCCCGATACTAAGGTCAATGTTAATATTACTGGTACGGATAAGTTCATTAAGTGGCAGGCCACTGACCCTACCGTGCTGAGCTCAACCGGTTTAGTGGTACAGGGCACGCAATTAAAGCCGGAGCCAACTACATTCCCAACTGGTCAAACCAGTAGTTTAGACAAAGACTATGTAGAGCATGTAAAAGTTGATGGAGCGACCGTGCAATTAGAGAAAGATGTTCGGCTAGAAGATGGAGCATCTGGAACGACTTCCACTTGGAATTTAGGTTCACACCTTAAGTCATTTGGGGGATGGGAAGTTAAAAGGCAAGTGGGATATCAATAATAGCTATGACATTAGCCATCTTTTAGAAGGCAAGGAAGAAGACAAGAAGCCATCGGGGAGCATTAAGGTGGAAGCGGGCAGCACGCTAGATGCCAGCGGCGTGACTAGTATGGACGTAGTAGTTACCATTACTGCTGATAAAGAAGTGGTTCCTGGCGAGCCAATCATGATGAATCTACAGCTAGTGGAGGTGGCAGAAAATGGTAAGTTGATCCCCAACGAGGGGGCAGAAATAAAGGTAGAGTTTGATGCAGATCCTAATATTAGGTGGACAGCCATCCCGGATAAGCCAGATAAAATGACTGATCAGGGGTTGCAAATAGTCCGAAACTTTAAGAGTGTCAAGCCGGAAATTATGCCAGAAGGAAAAATAACAGAGTTAAATAAGCCGGAGTATGACCGGCCGCTTAAAGTGGAGGAGGCTACCATCCAGCTAACTCAGGATACTAAGCTATCGGAAGGGGTAATGGGCGGGAACTCCACTTGGAATTTAGGCGCTCACACGCTCAGCCATGCTGAAAAGGGTAAGTTAACTGGCAAGTGGAATATCAATTCAGAATATGACATTGCTCATCTTAAGGAAGGGGCTACTGCCCCAGCACTACCCCATGGTACTGTGAAAATATTGCCAGGCAGCACGCTGGATGTCAGGGAGGTGGATACCCTGGATGTAGAGGTTAAGCTGACATCAGATGACTTTGTGACGCCTTTCGGAAAGTTGGTGCCATTGGAGTTTAGCGTAGTAGAGGTTGAAGGCGATGGTAAGTTAACCTTTAAGCCGGAGACCAAGGTCAAGGTTAGTATTACTGGCACGGATAATAAGTTCATTAAATGGCAGGCCATTGACCCTATCGTGCTGACTGCAACAGGCCTAGCCGTCAGAGGCACGCAATTAAAGCCGGAGCCAATTATATTGCCAAAGGAGCAGACCACCATCTTAAATGAAAATGATCATAAAGCCCATTTAAAAGTCGATGGGGCTACTGTCAAACTTGATAAGGACAGCACTTTGCCAGATGGGGCAAGCGGGGCAGACTCGGTTTGGGATTTAGGCAAGTACACCTTAAGTCATTCGGGGAAGAGTAATTTGACGGAAAAATGCACTATTATAAGCAGCTATGATGTAGGTCACCGTAATCCCGATAAACCGGGTCAGGCTAAGCTTCAATCTGGGACGCTTAAAGTGATGCCAGGCAGCACCTTGGATGCAAGCGAGGTTAAAGAAATGCTAGTAGAGCTTACGTTTACTTCTGATGATTTTATTACCGCCGATAAGCCGGTATCTATTGAGGTGCCGATAATTACCACAGAAGGTGATGGACAAGTGATAAGTAACGCTAAGACGAAAGTGAAGGTCGCAATGCAGAGCTCTAATAAGTTCATTAAATGGCGAATACTGGAGGATGAGGATCCGCAGCTTACGCCAAAAGGGCTAGAGATCAAGCCTTCAGCGTTTAAAGTTCAGAAAGAGGAGCCTACTACTCCTAATACTGGGGGAAGTGGGACTGGAACAGATGCAGGGACAGGAACAACCCCTAATACTGGGGGCACTGGAGGGACTGCTGGAACCGGCACAGGAGGAACCGGCGGCGGTGGTCGTCCACCTCTGCCTCCGGGCTTTGGAGATGGCAATGTGGTATTGATTGACCTGGATAAACCAAAACCAACTCCAGAGAAACCAACTCCTGCTGATAACACCCTCACTCTAATTGTTAACGCAACCCCGCTTGACGTGGCCAACGAGGTTTTAAAGCCGATCTTAAGCAGGGCAGTTGGAGAAGAATTCCATAATCAAATAGTGCCCGTTGACTGGCAAACAGGTAACAGCGATGCGGCGCGCTATAAAAAAGGCTTGCAGGAGTTAAGCACTCCGCAAATCGAGGAAAGCGCTAAAAAGCTGGCCACTCGGCACCAGCCAATATCGCACATTTTGCACCCTGTTAATATGGAAAATCTCAATCTAATAACTCAGCGTCTCCATAGCGGGAATTCAATTGCCGTAGCTTCCGGGGACGAAAATACTCCGCAAGGAAGCCTATGGGCGAGCCCGTTTTATAGTAGAGCCAAACAAAAGATGCAAGATTCAACAGCCGGCTATAAGCTGCAAGCTAGCGGGGCGATAATCGGCGCTGATTACCAAATCAATGATCAGCTGTTACTCGGGGCCGCTTACAGCCATATCATTGCTAAGGCTCGGCACCAAGACCATAAAAATGGCGATAAAACAACCACTATTGTCAATATCTTCTCCCTATACGGCCAGCAATATGTAAATGACAGGTGGTTCATCGAAGGAGTAGCCTCATATGGCATAGGGAAAGTCAAAAACCGAGAAAACCGCCTAATGGAAACTAACCTCAAAAACCAAGCCACTACCCAGCAAGCTGCCGGCAAATATACCAGCAAAAGCTATAGCGCCCAAATCATCAGCGGCTATCACTACTCTTACGCGAAGGATAAAGAAATCACACCGCTAGCTGGCATTCGATATAGCAAACTGCAAGATGGTAGCTATCAAGAAACCGGCACTACTTACCAAAATTTGCAAGTGGCAAAATCTTCGTACGATAAAGTCGAACTGATCTTGGGAGCTAAATTTACCACCACTATTGAAATGGAACAACTGACCCTGATCCCGGAAGTCCATACAATAGTCAATTATGATGTTAAAACCAAAACCCCGAAAATTGATGCACGGTTAAATGGCATCGAAGGGCCGCTCGCTAGCAAATTACCCAAACCATCCCGGGCTCTTTAACCTCGGTGCCGGTTTAACGGCCAAAACCCAGCAAATAGAATGCTCCCTAAAATATAACGCCATTTTGGCCAAAAAATACCTCGGCCATCAAGCCACCATTAAACTCAAAGTCAAATTTTAAGGGGGGATTTTAAGAACGCGGCCGGGGAGCCCGCACAACTGTCGATAAGTTATACTCCTCTGATATGAAATTTGCGGGGCGTCGCGGCTCAATGCTCGCCTTATCTATCGGCTTCGCTCCATTGCGCAAGGCAGCAAAATCATCGGCAGAGGGGTATACAATCCGCCAACATAGCTAAGACTTTGGAATATTAATCAGAATTTCCTCTGTAGAGAGCTCTAATTTATTAGCTATAGCTTGTAACTAATTGTTAGTTTCCGTATTAACGGATTTTTGAATTTCTTTAACAAGTTGTTCTTTACTCATGTATATTTCTCCTTATAATATTTTGTTAATAACGAAACCATTGACCATGATTCAGGATATCTTATTTTGGCGAGCTTCCTTCTACTTATATTTAAGAGATACCTTTTTTCTAAACATTTCTAGCATTCTTTCTGTCACTATAAAGCCTCCAAATATATTGATTGAAGCCAAGAAGGTAGCTAAATAACCAAGCAAGCTGGCTAGAAAACTATTGCCGTCTGCTGCGATCATGGAGCTAAGAATTATAATGCCAGAAATAGCATTAGTTATAGACATTAAAGGAGTATGAAGGGCTGGGGTTACCTTCCAGATAATATAGTAACCCACAAAGGAAGCAAGAACAAGTATGGTAATAGAAAAGACTAAAGGATCAGCTGCTGTAGTGAGTTTTTCTGTATTATTAAGGGCTAAATCTGTTAATTTTGCAGATAAATTTAAACTTTGTTGAGTTATTTCAACTGTTTGTTGAGCTACGGAGGGTAATTGACTCATAAGGAAAGATATTAGTTTGTAAGTAAATTATCATGGTTATTGTAGTAGAAATTTCTTTCTAATACAAGGTATTATTGATATTAAAGAAGCCTATTTTTCTCTTCACTTGAAAACTTTGGCCTTACTTCTTGGTCATTTTTTCCCTAATTTTAATTCCATTTTATTGTATCCTAATTTAATAATAACAGAAGATTTTGAGCTTGCATGTTTACTGATCCATGTATGAAGAGTACTAGCCTTAACTCTCAATTCTCTTGCTGTTTGAGTAATAGGGTTTTTTGATTCTATTGCCAATTTTACTGACGATTCCCTAAATTCGAGGGCATAGGTTTTTTCTCTATTAGCGGACATTTTTTTACCTTATTTTCTTTTATGATATTTTACGTAATTTATTTTGTCCGGTCTAGTGTATCCACATCAGTTGACAGATCAAATAGGCGAGCATTGATGTGCAACGACGCACGCAAATTCATCGGCCGAAGGGGTGTTTTATACTCCAGCATGCGACTTTTAAACTGCCATGAAACTCTCAACTTAAAGTACTCCACATTATGGGTTACTTGATATTTTTCCAAATCCTATTTTTGCTTATAATAAAGAAAATAGTAAAGACTACGAGAAACATCATTACTTTTAACCCCATAGATTTCCGGTTTTCCATTTCTGGTTCGGCTGCCCATTGTAAGAATATAGTGACGTCCCGCGCCATTTGTTCTATTGAGGCAGTTGTACCGTCCATATACGTTACTTGCCCGCTAGCAAGAGGTGGAGACATTGCTAGTTGGCCACCTGGAAAATAAGGGTTATAATATAGCCCTGGCATTAGTTTAAAATGCGCAGGCGGGTCAGTATAGTGAGTAAGTAAGGTGTATACATAATTAGCTCCATCTTCTCGGGCTTTTACTATTAGCGATAGATCAGGAGGATAAGCCCCATTATTGGCAGCTCTGGCTGCTTGTTCATTAAGGTAAGGCTTGATAACATGATCGGAAGGTAAAGCCGGTCTTTCAAACATTTCCCCAAGATCATTTGGGCCGTCTTGAACTGTATAATTGCGGGCTATTTCTTTAATTTCAGCATCAGAGAAGCCAAGATCCTTAAGGTTGCGGTAATATAAATTATATAGTCCATGACAAGCGCTACATACTTCCTTATAAACTTGAAACCCCCGTTGGGCAGCTTGCCTATCGACTGTGCCAAAGATGCCATCAAATGGCCAAGTAACTTTTTTAGGAGGCAAAGCTTCATTGGCAGTAGCTAGAGTTGAGGTTAATAAAATTAGAAGATACATAGTTTGTTTGATAAAAAATAACATTGATTTCATAGTCCACCTACTGAAGAAAAAAGTTCTTCTGTGTCATTGCGACTCTGCTCCAAGCAGGCATGGCAATCCAGAAAATATTGATTTGTGACAAGATATACTCCTCTTAAGATGATTTTGCTGGTAGGCATGAGGGTAGAGCTGAGTCAAAATCTAGGAGAGCATTGAGTAGCAACGCAGGCAAATTCATCTCAGAGGAGTATAGTTTTCCTTGATTGCTTCGCCGGCTTGTAGCAGGCTTGCAATGCCGATGGGGATACATTGCTAAAATTTGTACTATTAGTAATTTTTTATTCAACATATTATTTTAATTTTTTTAATAAGTAAGGGGTATTAGTATAAAAAATAATAAAAATTACCACTAATGCTATAGCTAACGAAAACCAAGTAATTGCATATTCTAAATGATCATTTCTAATATGCAATAAATTGTCGATTCGTAAAGGTTTTAACATATCCGCATTACCAAGGTTTTCATTATCCATAATTAAGTAAAAATCCTCTAATTTTAATCCTAAAAATTGAGAAGCTTGTGATAAATCTAGAGTAAACCAAATATTATTTTTAATATCATTATCTATTATAAATAATCTTTTTTTCTCACCTGGTAACACCACTCCTATAATTTGATTAACATTCTTGGCTATTATACTGCCTATTATTTTATCAATATTTTGCTTATAGTTACTGCCAAACCATCCTACGGCAACTAAAATTATTTTATTGTCATCCGTTTTAAACGGAACAATTAAATAATAACCATCTTTTTCAGCAGACATGCTTCGGCGGCCATACAGATGTAGATTTTTATCTAATAAAAATTCTCCCTTAATTTTTACTTTAGCATAAAATTTCTCTCCACTAAGTGTTTTTATGTCAATTGGCGCATTATGGAGGTTATTTTTTATTAAACTTAGGAACAATTCCTTCTCCTTCAGCCTAAAAACTTGCCAAGTGCCTAGTAGAACAAGAATGCTAAATGCTAATATAGCTACTAACATAGGTAATAATGGGATGCTACATCTACCTAACTTCAAAATTTTGGGCACTATAATTTTTTTATTATTTCTAACAGTGATTCTAAAGTAATAGAGTTACTTTGTCCATTATCAAATAGATTTCCTGCATAAATCGATCTAGTTGGTGATTTTGTCGTCAAAACTTGACCTGACGCTCCATCACGTAGTCTCATGTACGCGCAGGTAGCCGGCTTTGTTTCTCCTGAAAATCCCGATAGTTTTTTCGACTTATGCAGGGAATCTAATATATTATTGGTCTTTCTCTGATATTCTTCCACATAGTTTGGTATAAAAAACTCTAATTTAAATAATTTTAATGCTTCTTCTAAGGATCTAGGCAATAGGGGTAAATTATATTGTTCATCAAAAGCGTTACCGTATATTTTAGGCACCTGATCAATACTAGCTGGAAATTGCAGCCCTAATAATATGGAGTTTAAAATAGTAAAAATGGCAATATAAATGTTAGTTAAAGGAACAGCTAGCCTGTGTTCTAATCTTTTGGGATAAGAATCAGGAATACGCAAGGCCACAGTTCTATTATTATTACCAAATGACAGAGTCGTGGGAGCCATAAAATTTTTATCTAGCCGTAAATAATCTTCAGAATAAGGAAAGAATATAAGAAAACTATCTAACATATAGTGAGCAATACTATCAGCAGCTTTATTCAAGATATTAATATCAACATTTAGAGAGTTACTATGGCTAAAACTAATATGAAAATGCATACTATTACCATAATCATCTAAAAAAGGTTTTGCATAAAAATTTACCGTTCCTTGCAATTTTTTTGCAATATTTTCTATTTTATGCTTAGTGGTGTGAATTTTTTCTATATAATCAATTATATTAGTGGTAGGTGGCAGGTCTATTTCAAATTGGTTTTTACCTTTTTCTTGCTTAAGTTGAATGCCAAGCAGCAACTCAAATTGCTCTATATCGATATTTTCGCTTAAGTAGAATTCTATTTCTACTCCTATAGAAGGTATTAAATTATATGCCTGTAACTTGCTAATTATTTCTTCTAAGGCATTGTATTGTTGCAAATGATCTGATAATTTATCGATAAAGTGGTAAGGAGATGTCATATGGAAATGCTAATAACAAATAAAGTTTATTATAAAATTTTTGACTTAAGCTTCAAGGAATCTAGTCATATTTATAGTAAAAAAAGTAATGATCCTGGATATTTGGCAATTGCCCAAAATAATCGCAATTCCATAATAGATTATTACCATGCTGAAAATAGACTTCTTACAGAATTCGCATCGAGCAGGGAATTTGCAGGAGACACTGAACTTAAGGGAGCGTACGGCAGTAGTAGTGAGGATTTGAGTCTAGGCTCATTGCGCCAATTACCATCTCGAGTAGAATTATCCAAGAAGTCTAATATAGTACTCTTACAACAAGTACACGGCACTAAAATTATTGATGCAGATCTCATCCAGGATTTTACAATCGATTTAAAAGGAGATGGGTTAGTTACGAATAAAACAAATTTAATATTGGCAATCCAAACAGCGGATTGTGTGCCCATTCTTTTAGCCAGCATGGACGGGCGTCTAATAGGAGCTGCTCATTGTGGCTGGCGGGGAGCTAAAGAAGGTATTGTTAATAATTTAGTAAAATTAATGAAGGATAAAGGGGCTAAAAACTTTTGCGCTGTTATTGGTCCTAGTATTCAACAATATTCTTATGAAGTAAATGAAGAATTCTATAATAATTTCCTAGAAGATCGAGCAAGTTATGCAAAATTTTTTATTCCTTCTTTACAACAAAAACATTATATGTTTGATCTACCCGCTTACGTAAAATTGCAATTACAAGAAGCAGGAGTGGAAGGCATAAACCACATATTAGAAGATACTTATACTACCCGGCTTACTGAGCAAGTACACAATAGTGCTGTAAACCCAAGCTCTAAGAGTTATAAATACCCTAGCTACCGACGGTCTTTTCATACCAAGGAATTATATAATAGCTCAATATTATCTAGTATTATCATTATTAATTCTTGAGTGTGACATTATTCTATTATGATTTTTGATTGTATGGTTATTTGGGGATACTGCAGGTGGAGTGATTGCGGAACTATTTAACAACTTCTGATCAACAGTTTTAGGTACTTCTTGTAATATTTTAGCTTCTGAATTTTTGCTTTGGTCCTTTATATTGGGAAAACCTAAAAACTTAGCCTTCTCTTCTTTATAGACTTTCTCCAGCTTGTCTTGTTCATAAGGATAATTTGTAATAGTCTTTATTGGTGATTGAAACTGAGCGGCAATTTTTGCAGCTAAAGTTAACTCATCAATGGCATAATTGTTGGAGATAGGGCAAATTTTCACTTCAGGTTTTTTTAAAAAGAATCTCTTAAGAAAGCTGGGGATGGATATATGAATTTCGGCGACAGAGTGAGGGTCTGTAGCTGTTATTTTAGTTTGATAGCCAGAAAAAAAATTTTTCCAAGTTATTTCTTTGCCATCCGTTGGATGGAATATCTGAATAGATTCTAATTTTGGGAATATGGTTGTAGCACCATCCAACTTTTTAGATTTTAAAAACCTAATTAATGCCTGGTAAGTTTTATCGCCTTCTAACTTTCTACCCTTTAATATACAACCAGGAACAACAGAATCAAATTTTAGATGCTGTATTTTTTTGTCGTTAAATATCTCCTTTACTAGGGAAGAGTCTAACTGTTTTGATACAATCCCTAATTTGTGTTCCTGTAAGTTGAAATCTCTTATTATGTCAGTAGGGATCCATTTTTTGTTTTCCTCACTAATATTTTGTTTATTTAAATATTTATTTAGAAACATCGTGTGAAGTACTAACTTCTTTACAACATCTTCCTCAGTTTTAATCTCCATATCAGGGATCGGATCGTGATCGACATACCAATCTTTTACGGCAAATTTTGGATTTTGTTGACAATATATATAAGCAAATTTTTCAGCCAATTTAGTAAATTTTTCTTCTTCTTGAGGAAATCTTACCCTCTTTAAAAACTCTTCTAACGCATTTATAAATGACTTTCCTTGAAATTCTTGCTTGCTAATAAAATATTCTAATATATTTTGGTACTGCACCCTAGTAAGATAATCACCAATAGTTACTAAATTTAGATTACCATGATTATAAAAAAAGAAGAGCGCAATTTCTTCTGTTATATTTTTATTATTTTCTTGGCAAAATAGTTTAATCTGCTCTATAGCCTTCTCAGGCTTATTATTAAACAGTTCAATAAGTTTCGGATCGTGTCTATCCCGTTGCATACTATCTTACGTTTTTTATTAACCTTCAATAAACAAGGTTTTGTTTACAAGCTTTTTAGGAAAAAGTCATCCCCATCGTCATTGCGAGTCAGGCGCATAAGACAACGAAGCAATCCAGGAGCGTCGATTTGTTCATAATTGTTTTCCTGGATTGTATTTTGAAAATATCGTTAAAATGAGTTAAAGTAGGACGGAAAGGAGTGATACCGTTTTCTGGATTGATTGAAAAATTGAGGCAATCTGGGTACATTCCTTTTTGAGCACCATAAAGTTAATTACGAACGGTAGGAGGATCTTAAAGATCGAATACAATCCCGTACAAAACACTTTATAATCCCTATTATTTGAGGATACATAAAATGTCTATAATAAGCAATATATTTATGGGAATTGCCGTATCAAAAAATACTTTAGATATTTCAATACCCAACAAACATATTAAAATTAAAAATACAGATGAGGCTACAAACTCACGAAGGTAAAATTCCTCGTTTTACCCATTTCCAAGAGATTTGGCAATGGATGCAATAGAGGTTTATTGCCTTTTTTATTACATTAATGAGCTTTCTTTCTTTTTATTTAACGAGTTTTTCTTACTACTACTATGAGTAGGAGAGGGAGAGGGTTTTATTCCGGATGTTCCAGCTTCTGCGGGTGCAGGTTGGAATACGCCACTTGCTATTTCGTGGACTTTGGAAGCTATATTTTCTTGATTTACGTTAACAATCTTATCATGCTCTTTTTCAAACATTTTTATGAAAGAACGCATGATAGGGGTATTAACGTCTGTTCTTTTATTTAATTCCTTTATCATATTAGTTAATTTAGTAGCTAGAATTGAAGGGTGTTCTAGGATGTCTGCTGGGAGATATTTATGCATATTATTTAGTACTGCTTGAAACATCATCTCAGGATTTTGTTGTATTATTTTGACTGGAAGAGCTATATCACGTCTAGAATTATTACCTTTATTTTGGGCGTTAATATTACCTCCACCCTCTATTATTTCTTTTATTACCTCTAATCCTCCATTTTGGGTTGCCAGATGTAGAGGAGTGTTATAATTATCCAAATTTTTAGCATTTATAGGAGATTTAGCTTGTATTAACTCTTTTACTACGTCTAATGACTTCCCAAATCTTGCTGCTAGGTGCAGAGCAGTGTTGCCGTACTTGTCCTTAGCTTTAACATCAGAGAGAGGTATCAACTCCTTTACTGAACCTAAGTCTCCACGTTCTGCTACCCAATGTAAAGCAGTTTTACTGTCACTATTCTTAGCCTTAACATCAGAGAGAGGTATTAACTCTTTTATTACGTCTGATTGTCCATATCTTGCTGCCACAAGCAGAACAGTGTTGCCACTCTTATTCTTAGCTTTAACATCAGAGAGAGGTATTAACTCTTTTACTGAACCTAAGTCTCCACAGTGTACTAGGGTATGTAGAGCAGTGTTACCATTACTGTCCTTAGCTTTAGCATCAATATAAGGTACTAATTCCTTTATTACGTCTAAGCGGTTATAGGTTACGGCAAAATTCAAAGCAGTGTACTCAAAATTATCATAAGTGTTAACATCAGAGAGAGGTATTAACTCTTTTACTATACCTAAAGGTCCACGGGATACTGCTAAGTGCAGAGGAGTATTGCCACTATTGTTCTTAGCTTGAACATCAGAGTGAGGTATTAACTCTTTTATTACGTCTGATTGTCCAAATCTTGCTGCTAGGTGCAGAGGAGTATTGCCACTATTGTCCTTAGCTTTAACATCAGAGAGAGGCATCAACTCCTTTACTGAGGTTAAGTCTCCACGTTCTGCTACCCAATGTAAAGCAGTTTTACTGTCACTATCCTTAACCTTAACGTCAGAGAGAGGTATTAACTCTTTTATTATGTCTGATTGTCCGTATCTTGCTGCCAGATGCAGAGGAGTATTGCCACTATTGTTCTTAGCTTTAACATCAGAGAGAGGTATTAACTCTTTTATTACGTCTGATTGCCCGTATCTTGCTGCTAGGTGCAGAGCAGTGTTGCCGTGCTTGTCCTTAGCTTGAACATCAGAGAGAGGTATTAACTCTTTTACTACGTCTAATGACTTCCCAAATCTTGCTGCTAGGTGCAGAGCAGTGTTGCCGTGCTCGTCCTTAGCTTTAACATCAGAGAGAGGTATCAACTCTTTTATTACGTCTGATTGTCCGTATCTTGCTGCCAGATGCAGAGGAGTATTGCCAATATTGTTCTTAGCTTTAACATCAGAGAGAGGTATTAACTCTTTTATTACGTCTAATTGTCCGTATCTTGCTGCCAGATGCAGAGGAGTATTGCCACTATTGTCCTTAGCGTTAACATCAGAGAGAGGTATCAACTTCTTTACTAAGTCTAAGTCCCCATGTTCTGCTGCCAGGTGTAGAGCAGTCTTACCATCTTCTTCTCGAATTGCTGACCGTAGCGGGGGGTTATGGACAGGGGTTTTACCGAGCAACTTATCCAATTGTTGTGTTACAAAATAAGCTCTATCTCTATTTCCTCCTTGGGCAAGTTTATAGAACTCCTTGAGTATCTCTTGCTTTACAGGCTTTAACTCAAGATTATTGTCTAATATAATACAAATTTGATTTAACCCAGTTGCAAGAATTTTCATATCTCTTTTGGGGTCTTTATTAAACTCTAAGTCTGCATTTTCTGAAAGAGGTTCACTTTTATTAATAAATAACTGCACACGGTGTACTGCTTCTTTTATATCTTGCTCCTTAATACCAATTGCACTACTATCTAGAGTATCATTAAATTTTACTTTCTTATTAACTTCTGCATTGCCTTCAATTATACTTCTTATGTTTTTAACAATGATCTCCTTGTGATCTCCTCTCTCAGCTTTAGCCATTTTACCTATCTCTTTTATTTTTTATTATTATTGAATTTTAACTTCTGTTGTTTTGCTACAATTGATTAAGCCTTTTCAGTATATTTATCGTTTTATCTATTAAAAACAGTACCTTACTCAAATTAACTAATTGTATCACAAGTTAAGTGGACCACTAATAGATAATTAACTTATTTTATTGGGGAAGGTTTGGAGCATCTGAGAATTATTAGCAGTTGCTACCTTTATTATCTAAAAAACACAGAGTTGTAAAAAAGAGTTAGTCAACTTGATACTGCATCGCCACTTCCTTGCCCGCGAAAGCCATGGAAATCTTCAGGATCTTTTTAACGTGTTTATATTCTTTTATTTTGCTATCATATTGCCTATCTATAATTTGCTTTAACCCTACTTTGGCAGTGGATTCTAACTCTTCCGAAGTTTTACATATTTTATATTCAAGGATAATTGCATTATCTCCACAATCAATTATGGGGATTATTATGTGATCGCACCTACCATGACCTGATTCTCTGTTAGATTCTATCATATATTTCCGAACCAAAGGGGCTAAAATTCCACCCATTAAGTTATGATAATCCCGCTCCCTACTTAGGTCATGATAACTAGTTGAGCCTAGTAAATATTCTTGTAATTTTTCTTTAAACTTATCTATTTGCTGTAGTAACAAGAGATTAATAAAATTATCATACTCACTCACTTTTATGTTTAATTTCCTAGCAACCCATTTTGTTACCCTAGCAATATAAATGTACCGTACCTCCTTATTAGGGATGGTTAAATGATAAGTTGGGGCTTCTGCGTTATCATCAGCAATCGCAGGGTTTAAATAACCAGCAAATACTAGTAAACTGTAAAATATATCTTCATCTTCTTCTATTTCACTCAAGGAAATTTGCTTGTACAATTTTTTAATTATACCATTACCTATTAGCAGCTCTTGCAAATCTTTTTGAATGTCATCTGACAATAACGCCTTATCAACAAGCCCGGTTCCCCCGCTATCTAACCAATAGTGATCAAGTTCTCCTTCACGCGCTAGACATTGCATAATGGACCAGGGATTATATATAATTTCTCCACCAAATGTATAACCATTATACCAATCTTTAATCTTCTCTGGATCAGTTCTTGTTGGAACGATAGTAAGTAAGGCATTAACTTCTCCTTGAGTAAACCCATAAAACTTCGCAAATTTTTTATCCAGTAACGTATATTCACTAACATTATTTAAATCTGAGAATAAATTAGCTTTAGCTACTCGTAATATGCCGGTAATTACTCCTTTCTCTAAATATGGATTGGTTTTCAGGGCGCTACCAAACATACCGCGGAATATTTTTAGTACATTCTCAAATTCTTTTGATTTTTTACCAAATTCAATATAGGCACTATTGATCGGTGTATCATACTCATCGATTAGTATGTAAACTTTTTGACCAAAGTGTATAAAAAGTAATTCACTTAAAAATTTCAAACTATCTTTAAGATCTTTTTTGGTAAGTTCTCCTGTAAAATATCGATTTAATTTTTTCTTTTGCACCTCATCTAAGACGGTGGTATCTTTTGTTATATAATGTTTTAGGTAGCGGTGACTTGCAAATAATTTTATAACCTGTCCTTGAATTTCCTCTTCTATTTCTTTATAGCTGCTCCCTTTCACATCCTTAAAGTTTATTGAGATAACTGGATAATTACCCTGTTGAGCCATGGCATATTCATTAGCGCTAATCTTTAACGGTTTAAGGGTCCTTTTACCTTTAATACCTAAATCTACTGTACCTCCCCAAAACAGCTTGTTATTTATCTTCTCTCCCTCAGGTAAAGGCCTACCATCTTCATCCACTTCTATTTCAAAGAACTTCTGGAGCATATTCATATTCAAGCTCTTACCCCAACGCCTTGGACGAGTAATGAGAATTACATCGCCACTATCTTCTAGCAATTCTTTGATCATTAAACTTTTATCAACAAATACATCACTATTTAGCAATAATGTTTTAAAGTCATCAGTCCCTACTCTCATTCTAGGTAGCTTATTACCAATAGGGATAGAGGTAATATCTTGATATATTGGATTAGTATCAGAAAGTTCGCTGATCATATTATTTGTTGTTATATTTAAGAATTACTGGAGATCTTTCACAAATATAACAAATTATAGCATAAATAAATTAGACCACTAAGTAATTTCAAGAAAATATTTTTTGCTGTAAGTTTGTAAGGCTTACAGCAATATTGTTAAAAGATGAATTTTCCATTAAATGTTCCATCTCACTTCTTCAATCATTTCAGGTAACAAATTATTTTATTTTATAGACTCAAGCTTTACACTTTGGCAAGTTGATTTGTGAACTTTTTAATTACTACAAATTGATTCTCAAAATTTGTTTTGACAAACGTACTTACTACAAACATACTACCATTGTGGCAGTCAGTAAAGGGTTATTGCTAAATAATCTGTGCTATAATTAATAATTAATTTTATGAAAATAATTGAAATAGAAAGATTAAGTGTCTTTTTGGAATATTCTGCAATATTTTTTACAAATGAGGGAATCATTGTTGATAGTTATACTTCCTCTCCAATAATGCATTTTGGTACCATAGTTGAAAAATTAGCGCTAAAAATCAATATTGTTTATTTAGATGAAGGAATGCTCATTGTTGTATGTCAAAATGATTTCCAATTAAACAAAACTATATTCAAAAGTCAGTGGCAGCAGATTTTAGCTCTTCTGAAGTAGTACATATTTTATATTCAATGATAATTGCAGTGCCTACCGCCTGAGCTATTGGGATCAAGATATGATCGCACCTACCATGTCCAGATTCTCTGTTAGATTCTATCATATATTTCCGAACCAAAGGGGCTAAAATTCCACCCATTAAATTATGATAATCCCTCTCTCGGTTTAAGTCATGATAACTAGTTGAGCCTAGTAAATATTCTTGTAATTTTTCTTTAAACTTATCTATTTGCTGTAGTAACAAGAGATTAATAAAATTATCATACTCACTCACTTTTATGTTTAATTTCCTAGCAACCCATTTTGTTACCCTAGCAATATAAATGTACCGTACCTCCTTATTAGGGATGGTTAAATGATAAGTTGGAGCTTCTGCGTTATCATCAGCAATCGCAGGGTTTAAATAACCAGCAAATACTAGTAAACTGTAAAATATATCTTCATCTTCTTCTATTTCATTCAAGGAAATTTGCTTGTACAATTTTTTAATTATACCATTACCTACTTGTTGTATTACTTGCGCTTGTATTGTTTCATCTTCTACCTTCTGGATGGCTTGCTGCACGTCTTGTTTACTAAAGATCGCTTGATACTTGGTAATGTGATCCAATAAGCCATTCGCTTCTTTTAAGATCTTTAAATTGGCATCCTTAACTAATTCATTTTCCTCTACAACCTTGTTGATTAGGCTTCGCATTCTAACAGGACCAATATGTTGCTGCGCTACTGCCCCTATAGCGTCTACGCGGTTTTCTAAACCTAATTTTTCGAAGTATCTATCGATTATACCTTTAGCTTTCTCATGAATCATTTCTGCTTCGGGAATAATAAAGCCTTTTCCCCCTTTCGTATTTTTAAATTGTGGATTTAAATCTACTGCCTTTGCTCCTAAATTTTTACCATCTTCACTAAATTTTCTAGTTGTGAGCAATAAATGAGCGTGCCAGTTCTTCTCACCCTTATGCGGTTTATGGATATCTACCTGCACCCCTAAACCATTTTTTACCCAAGCCATTTCCTCAATTATTTCATGGGTAATGGCTATTCTATCTTCCAGGGTCAACTCCTTATCATCAGGCAAAGCAATTACTATATCTTTTAGCAGCTGACTGTTCTTTCGTTTCTCCGATTTCTCTACCTCATTCATTAATATTTTTGGATCTTTAAATTTTTTACTTACGTGATTGGGCAATAAAATTGTGTGATAAACATTGTCACCTCGCTTACTAAAATCGTACTTAATATTTGTAAGCTCATCTTGAATAATAGTTCTAGCATTATAAGCACCCTTGCAACAAGCGTTTCCCCCTTTACTTCTACTAACTATCTCGATTCTTGCAAATTGTATCGCCATGATTTTTAATATTATTCAATCTGGCATTACTTTGCATGGACAGTTTAGCATGGAAAAATTGCAAATGCAAGCACAAAGAGCAAGAAAATCTCTTACAAACTAAAGTTTGTATATTGCGTATAGCCTGCTTCTTGGGAAGGCAGTCTATAACCCTTAGGCTCGTTATTTTTCCCCTGTCTCCAGTTAGAGACAGTAGGATTTGCGTTGATGGTTTTATGGCGTGGTAGGTTTTGGAGAGCAGTATAATTGGATTGTGATGGCGTTTGTTTAGAGTTAGAAATGCTGGTTCAAAAAAAAGTTTTAAGGCAATCACATCTAACACTTGACTGACTTCAGCAGTTTGAGCAACATGACATACAAAACAACTTATGTAGAAAATTATGGTAAATAGTGAAGAACAAAATACTGAAATAGTAGCAGCGAACCAAATGCACGACACTGCTCAGCAAAAAATTAAACTCCAGCAGAAAAAAGCTAGGTTGATAATGGAAGAAGTAAAATTCAAAATTAAAGAACGTAAAATGCGCACTCGCCATTTAATTCAGGTAGGAGGTTTGGTTGTAAAAGCAGCACTTGATGATCTGTATTAGTTGACATTTGATCTTACATTTAATAAAAATAATGTATAAAAAATACAGATAAAAAAATGGAAGGTCACAATGAACTTAAATCAAAAAATAATAAAGCCCAAACTAGGGTTATTAGGGCTAGCAAAGAGTTTAGGCAATGTATCAGCAGCATGTAAGGCTATGGGATATAGTAGAGATAGTTACTATAGATTTCAAGAATTATATGAAACTGGAGGAGAAGAAGCCCTATACGAAATAAGTCGGAAGAAGCCCATAATAGCTAATAGAGTAGATCCACGTGTGGAGAAAGCAGTTGTGGATATGGCTGTAGAATATCCAGCATATGGGCAACTGAGAGTATCAAATGAGCTTAAGAAGACAGGTGTTCTTGTATCACCTGGTGGGGTAAGATCAATTTGGTTGCGTAATGATTTAAACAATATCAATAAAAGGCTTAAAGCATTAGAAGCTAAGATGGCTCAAGATGGTATTGTTCTTACCGAAGCCCAGTTACAAGTATTAGAGAAGCGTCGTAATGAGAAAGAAGCCCATGGTGAGATAGAAACGCAGCATCCAGGTTATTTAGGGTGCCAGGATACATATTATGTTGGCAATTTTAAAGGTATAGGTAAGGTTTATTCTCAGGTCTTTATCGACAGCTATACCAGAGTAGCAGATGCTAAACTATATACTGAGAAAACAGCGCTGACGAGTGCTGATATGCTCAATGACCGGATATTACCATGGTATGAGGACCAAGGGATACCTATCTTACGTATCCTTACTGATCGGGGGAGCGAATATAAAGGCAATATAGAGCATCATGCTTTTGAGTTATTCTTAAGCATCGAAGGTATAGAACATACTGTTACTCGCGCTTACTCGCCTCAAACCAATGGTATGTGTGAGCGTTTTAACAAAACTATGAAACAGGAATTCTTTGATACAGCTATGCGAAAAAAGATTTATACATCCCTTGAAGATTTACAGCTAGATCTTGATATTTGGTTAGAGTATTACAATCATGAAAGGCCACATTCAGGAAAATATTGTTATGGTAAAACCCCTATGCAAACTTTTCAAGATAGTAAAAAATTAGCTGTTGAAAAGAATAATGAAATCTTGTACCTTGAATATATATCTGACAGTCAAAATTTAACTGACAATCAGGTGCAAAATTTATAGTGTCTGTAAGATCAAATCTTGACTTCTACATCTGCCCACCAATAGTTTATTCGGCGCTTTAGTTTCTTTAAAACAGGAATTAGCTAAAACTCCTGAGATCCAAGAACAATGGACAAAAACTGATAGATTTTCCTCCAAAAACCTTAACTCCATTTCTACTAATTTATTGCGGCTGCGATCTAACTTCTCTTCTAAATAGTTTAGTTCATTAAAATTATTCTCGTTTTGGTCATCAACACCATAACCATACTCGTTAGCATATTCATTAGCATAACATTGCTTATAAGCTATATCAGTGTTAAGTTCACTTATTCTTGGTTTAAGTTGTGCAATTTCTCGTCTTAATTGTAAGATTTCTTGTGCATAATTTGAGAGCACTAATAGGTAATTATATTCCTGTGATGCTATATTTAATTCGCATAATTTCTGGAAATATTTTGTAATCTCAATATTATTTGCCAGGATATGACTTTTCAACTTTTCGCATATTTCCTCCTGTTGGATGAGCATCGCTTGATGATCAGCTTCAGTATATTTCCGGCAAAATTTATTTTGATATTCAGTAAGAGAGAGGTTCATTAAGTTTTGAGAAGAAGTAATTTGGGCTTTTTGTAGGTTAGAATGCTCATTTTTCTCTTTTATTTTTTCTTCATATTGCGAATATTCCTTTTGGATTTTTTCGAGCTTCAATAAATTTTTATAATGTATATAAGTTTATTCTTCCATACAGTATATTATACAATACAGTACAACTAGAGTCAAATAATAAAGTACAAAAATGTACTTTATTTACGCTATTTATTAGATAATTTACGGTAATTATGTTGCATGTTTTTCGCTATTGACTCACGTTATTTATTATAAGGCTTTTGTCTAAAACCCCCAGTAAATTCTAATAGGGAAGGTAGGAGGGTAGTAGAGATGCAAGCTTTACAAAACTTTTTCTTTGAACCAGCATTTTTATCCTATTAACACTGAACCAAGTCTATAGTTTTGTAGAAGAACACAAGCATCCTTCTTTGACAAAATATGTAATATTTTGTATATTATCCAAGTCTTTTTCTTAACACATATTGTACTATTATGTATACTAAACTGTACCAAGATATTATTGATTATTCTATTAAAATATAGGGGGGAATATATTATGCCAAGAGACCCGATAACCTCACTAGAAAAACTGAAGAAAATTGAGGAGAAAAAACAGAAAGTATTAATAACTCGTAGGGAGGATTTATTAGAGATTGTAAGTAACTGTAATGCCATGACTATTGATGATCAGCTCCTTGCCGGATTCTTACTATTTGCTATGAATGAGCAAAATAAGCAGCATCCTATACTAAAGGAGTTTATACAATTAGCCAAAACCACCCTAGATCCGAGTGCATTATTAGCTAAAAAGCACAGGGCTATAAGAAAGAGTCAGTCAATTTGATACTGCATAGCAACCTCCTTGCCACAAAAAGCCATGGAAATCTTCAGGATCTTTTTCACATGCTTATACTCTTTTATTTTGCTATCATATTGCCTATCCATAATTTGCTTTAATCCTGCTTGGGCAGCAGATTTTAGCGCTTCTGAAGTAGTACATATTTTATATTCAAGGATAATTGCAGTACCTACTGCCTGAGCTATTGGGATCAAGATGTGATCACACCTGCCATACCCATATTCTTTGTTAGATTCTATCATATATCTACTGACTAAAGGTGCTAGCAGCCCTCCCATTAAATTATGATAATCTCTTTCTCCACATAAATCATGATAACTGGTGGAATTTAATAAATATCCTTGCAATCTTTTGCCAAATCTCTCTATTTGCTGATCAATTAATAAGGCGATAAAATCATAATAATCACTCATATCCATATTTAACTTGAGTGAAACCCAGCCCGTTACTCTTTCGGCGTAGATCCCTCTGACCTCCTTATTAGGAATGGTTAAATGATATCTTGGATCCTCTGGATTATCATTTGCCAGGGCAGGATTTAAATAACCAGCAAATACGAGTAAGCTATATAATATATCTTTATTATGTTCTATTTGCCCTAAAGAAATTTGTTTATATAATTTCTTAACAATTCCTCTACCTTCCAATAATTCTTGCAGATCTTCTTGTATTGCATCTGACAATAATGCTTTATCAACAAGCCCGGTGCCCCCGCTATCTAGCCAATAGTGATCAAGCTTACCTTTATGCGCTAAACATTGCATAATGGACCATGGATTGTATATTATTTCTCCACCAAAAGTATAACCATTATACCAATCTTTAATCTTCTCAGGATCTGTTTTAGTTGGTACTTTTTTTAGTAATTCATCAACTTCTGTTTGAGTAAAACCATAAAACTTAGAAAAATCTTCATCTAGTAAAGTATATTCACTAACATTATTCAAATCTGAGAATAAATTAGCTTTAGCAATCCGTAATATACCGGTTATTACACCTTTCTCTAAGTATGGGTTGGTTTTTAGGGCGCTACCAAACATACCGCGGAATAATTCAAGAACCCGCTCGAATTCTTCTGATTTATTACCAAATTTAATGTACGAGCTATTGATCGGGGTATCATACTCATCGATTAATATGTAAACTTTCTGGCCAAAATGCATAAAAAGTAATTCACTTAAAAATTTTAAACTAATTTTTAGATCATCTGTACTCAGCTCTCCTGTAAAGTATTTCTTCAGCTCCTTTTTTTGTACCTCTTGCAGTAATCCTGTATTGTCTCTTATGTATTGTTCTAAGTATTGGTGCTGTAAAAACAAACCTATAATTTGTCGTTTTATTCCATTCTCAATCTCCTGGTAACTATTCCCTTTCACATCCTTAAAGTTTATTGAGATAACTGGATAATTACCCTGTTGAGCCATGGCATATTCATTAGCGCTAATCTTTAACGGTTTAAGGGTCCTTTTACCTTTAATACCTAAATCTACTGTACCTCCCCAAAACAGCTTGTTATTTATCTTCTCTTCCTCAGGTAAAGGCCTACCATCTTCATCCACTTCTATTTCAAAGAACTTCTGGAGCATATTCATATTCAAGCTCTTACCCCAGCGCCTTGGACGAGTAATGAGAATCACTTTACCACTATCTTGGAGTACTTCCATAATCATTAGGCTTTTATCAACAAATACATCACTATTAACTACTAAATCATAGAATTCATCAGTGCCTACTAGCATTCTAGGGAGCTTATTACCAGCTGGGAAGGAGGGAATAGCTTGATCTATTGAATTAGCATCTGAAAGTGTCACTGTCATATTAGTGGATTATATTTAAAAATTATTTTAGTTCTTTAAACTATACCAAATTATAACATAAATAAGTTAGACCACTAAGTAATTTAAGCAAATAATTTATTGATGTAAGTTTGTAAGGCTTACAGCAATGTGTTGTAGGCTAACTTAATCAGTACTATTTGGCAGTTGCACCGGAATTTTACACTCAACAGTAGTAGTTTTACCCTCGATGCTGCTAAGGATAATTTTACCATTCATTTCGTGGACCAACTGTTTCACACATGTTAACCCTAAACCTAATACTTTATATTGCCTAGCAGAATCAGCACTTTCGAGCTCTTCACACATATCTTGTTGCTTCTCTAAAGAGATACCAATGCCAGTATCGTGGACCATAACTTGTAATATCCGGTTACCATCTTGTTCTAGATCATCAAAATCGTGGGCATCCGCGGAACTTCTAGCAGAAAATAGATTAGCGGTAATTACCACCATCCCTTCGTCAGTAAATTTGATACTGTTGCCAATTAGCTGATCCAATATTGCTTGCAATCTATAGCTATCAC
This sequence comes from Rickettsia endosymbiont of Bradysia coprophila, assembly GCA_019468145.1. Lineage (GTDB taxonomy): Bacteria > Pseudomonadota > Alphaproteobacteria > Rickettsiales > Rickettsiaceae > Tisiphia. The sequence goes on along the minus strand of JAHXDM010000002.1, from coordinate 1,003,453 downwards.
CTACCAAAACATCTGGCATTTCATAATGAATATTAGATACTAATCTTATTCCCTTATACAATGAAGCGGGTGTGGCTTTTTCTATAGATTGCTCTATTAATTTTTTAGGATTAAATTCTTCTAAAGCTACAGAAGTGAGCCCTGTATAACATTGCAGAAACTCATATAGATCATTAGAAGAATCCAGCAAAACTTTAGCACTATCCATAATGGTAGCCAAATGATTTCTTACCTCAGGATTTTGCTCCATTTCATAGAGTGCAACTAACTGCGCAAAAATTTCCTTACCAGGCGTACTAATATTATTACCAATATTTTTAAGCAAATTTATTTTAGTTATTTCAGCTGTTTGTAACTTTGCTTTTATTGCTCGTAATTCTAATTCTAAGTTTTTGAATTTAGTAATATCAACATAATGCTCGTGATCGCCACCTCCTTCAGCATTATGCTCAGATGCTGGAGCCAGCGTGGCAAATATTGGAGAAAGTTTAATGATCCAGCTTTTTTCTGCAAGTGGGTTTTGCTGTTGTTGTTGATTTTTAACATTATCTGTCATACTATGTCCTCTACCATTGGTTAAAACAAAGGGAAGCACAGAGGTTAAAGTGTTAAAATTTTGTGGTTTTAATTTAACCCCTGTGCCTGATGTTACATTAGTGTCTCATCATCAGCAGAGATATCACCATTAATATGAGGAGTACAGAGAATTTCTGAAAGCAGCTGTTCAGATTTTTACCAACAACTTCTCAAGCGCTGCAAATTAGAGACAGATTTCCAAAACCCCCAAAAAATACAGTGACAATCATGCACTTTGGCCGCAGAAAAAACCTCTCTATCCCGCATTGCTACTGGCATTTCAACTACATTTATGATATAATTGGGTATCATTTATACGGTAAAAACTATGCTACCTACTGCTAATAAACCTCAACCCTTTTTACAATGGGTTGGTGGTAAAAGAAAAATCACTGATAAACTAATTGAACGTATTCCAACAGGGTTAAATAATTATTACGAACCATTTCTTGGTGGTGGCGCGTTGTTTTTTCAAGTAAAGCACATGTTCAACCAATGTTTCCTATCGGACATAAACCTTGATTTAGTTACCAGCTACAATAGCGTTAAAAAAGATCCAGCTGAAGTAAGTAAATTATTAGAATAGATTTTTCTTTCATAGAGCCCCAAAAAAACGATTTTGTATATTTCGATCCACCCTATCATCAATCAGGTGAAACATTTTATACCACCTTACCCTTCGATGAAAATGAGCAAATAAGATTACGAGATTTTGCTAAAGAACTAGATAGCAAAGGGGTTAAACTGATGATCTCTAATAGTGATACACCCTTTATCAGAGATCTCTATCAAGGCTTTAACATCAGTACGGTAGACATAAAATACTCCATCCCAGAGAAACGAAAAACCTCTTATGAAGTAATTATTACAAATTACTAAATTTATAGGTAATAAACATATTTATTCAATCTATTACAATTCCATTAATTTGCTCTCCTTATCTGCTTGCTCTAGCTTAAAAGTAAAATTTTGGGCTTGAAAAGCCAATCTTAAATCCCCCATATGACGCTGCTTTACTAAATACTCAATAAAGGAAGTATTGGGTTTAAGAATTACTTGGCTGGTAACCTTATCTTCTTCTACCACTGCTAATTTACTGAATATGCTACAGTCCGCATTTTGGCCATGTTCTTCAATCAAAGATCGCCTGACCTTATACCATACTGAAGCTGGATCTAGCTTATTTAGTCCTGAAAAATCATGGGTATCTTTAGTTTCTTGTTTTTGTACTGTAACTGGCTTAAATGATAATATTTGTAGTTGCTTAATTTTATTACCATACACTAGCTGCACTTGCTCTAATATCTTAGTTTTTATATGCTCTGACAAGGCAATATCTTTTAGTAACTTCAGTTGATACTGATCTTGCTCTTCTCCTTTAAATTCGCAAGAAGTTAATAACTCATAAGCCGTATTAGCCTCAAATACTCTAGTTCAGCAGCACTTTTTTATTACCAAACTGATGATTAGGATACTGATCTGCTAATTTCAATAACAACTTGTTGATAAAATTCAAGTTGAATTCACGATTTGACCTGATCTGCAGTAAATCAGCGTCTTCCTCAGTTAATGGATGAAAATCTGCTAATCTTTTTCTTGGCAGCCAGCCCTTATTATTATCAGGCACTGAAGTGTTAAGATATAATCAATTAACTTGAGATAGGGACGGAATCGATTCATTGCTTACTTAGTAGTTCTAGGCTTTGAGCCTCGCTCCTAGTCCCTAATTCATCTTAATTTACTATATGAGGAGATTGCTGAATCATTGCCATTGGAATTAGGCATTTTCTGTATAACAGATGTAAGGCTAGTAGCTAACGTTGTTTCAGCTGCGTAAGCCTTTTCAGTCAGATCCTCAATGTTGCGAGTCCTCTCTTCTGCTAACCCTTGCCCCTCGCTAGGAGAAAGAGTACCTTGTGATTCTTGACAGGATGATGCTACTGGCAGTTCTGCTTGTTCTTCGTGCTGTTCTATTTGCTCTTGGGGTGATTTTTGTTCTTGCCCCTGGACTGGCTCATTTTCTTCATGAATATTTTTTAAAACCTCAGATTCGCTAGATCTAGATATATTAGATTTATTATTAATATCTATAATATTGTGTGCCTGAAATTTTTTTCGGGTTGACACGAAATTTCTTTCAGCTTCACCTGAAAATTTTTTCGGGTAAGGCTGAAAATTTTTTGCCAATTTGATGCATGGGGTGTTACGACATTTTACATATTGTTTCACTATAGTGGCATTATATAGATGAATAAACCCTCCTTCTTGCAATTCAAGTATGCATTGCCTAATACGCCTTTGACAAACACCTAAAGATTGTTCAAAAAAATGGTACGATTCTTGCAATTCATCTTCTTGTAGATGGTTACCACTATTATAACAAACCTGAAGGCGAAAAACTACTAGCGACAATAATTGCTTAGCAGTCTTACTTAAAGCCTTACCATCGTTAGCTTGGAGATCACGCCACTCTGGTGGTACAAAATTACCAACGAAATTATAAAAGATAGTAGCATTATTATCACTATAGTGAGCAATAGCAGGAGTAGAGGAAAAAGAAGAACTGACTAATTGCGGCATAATCCCTCCATCTGAACACCAGTTCTGATAAGAGTTTGCGAGCAATTTAAATAGCCATACCTGCATTTAAAAGCAGCATATAGGCAGCATATAGAATTTTGAGTAAGGCTAGTTGTGCCCCAAAAGGCTGATAGGTGATTGGTGGGCGGTAGTGGGCTCGAACCACCGACCTTTACGATGTCAACGTAACGCTCTAACCAGCTGAGCTAACCGCCCATAATAACATAATTAACAACCTATACTCCCCTGAATATGAATTTGCATGAGTTGTTACTCAATGCTCTCTTAGATTTTGACTCAGCGCTACCCTCACATAAGGCAGCAAAATCATCTTAAGAGGAGTATATCGAGCATAAAAAGATCTAATAGGTAATTTTGTGGCTCGAAACTTTCTCTTTCCATTCCTTAAGGGATATCCGAGTTAGTAAGGTTGGGTTTTAGCCTCGTTTTTTAAAATCCCACGGACTATTTCCGGGCTTATGTAGCAAGTCTAAAGTAGGTTATCTAAAAGTAATAGTAACCTTGAAGCTCCTTAAAAATGGAGTAATAAACACACAACCTAATCTATAACACCAAAAATTTCAAGTTCTATTTGCACTATTTTTTATATTCAGTTATAATTCTTTGCAAAATTTATATAATACATGCTATTAAAATCGAAAGCTTTTGATGTTAATAATAAGTTTGTGGTTAGTTTGGATGGCCCAGCTGCTGCGGGAAAAGGAACAATTGCTCACATCCTGGCAGCAAAATTCGGATTAACTTACTTTCAATCAAGTTTAGTATATAGAAAGCTAGCGTTAGTTTGTATAAAGAATAATATTAAATCGACGGATGTAGAAACTGTTATAAAATTATCTCAAACTACTCAATATGAGCCAAAAGATGATTTAAGAGATGAGAATCTGGGCATTGTAGCATCACAAATTGCAGTTATCCCCGAAGTCCGAAGGAATTTAGGGAAGTATTTAATGCAATTGATAGAAACGATTCCTAGAATCATTATGGAAGGAAGAGATATTGGTACAGTAATAGCCCCATCAGCTGATTTAAAGATTTTTATTAAAGCTGATATTAATATTAGAGCGGAAAGAAGATATAAAGAATTATGTCAAAATACTACTCAAAATGACCCAATATGGACTTTCGATGAGGTTTTATTCCAGTTAAAAATAAGGGACAAACAAGATACCGAACGTGCAATTGCTCCCTTGATGCCATCTAAAGGTGCTTTGGAAATTGATACTTCTCTTTTAACCCCTATGGAGGTAGGGGATAAGATAATAGAATTTATTTTATGGAGATAATAACCTAAGCTAGATCTAAAGTTTGAGATACTCCTATGATTTAAAGAGAATAGGGGGATGGTTAAACTCAAGCCTGACTTGAGAAGTTAAAAAGGGCTAGAACTCAAGTAAAGCCAGCCTTAAAGGAGCCTACATTACTAATTTACGTTATGTTGGTAAAGCATTAATAAGCTTCAACCAATTTTTTTTAACCTTTAGAATTTTATATTAGATAGCACAATCTAGTATTTAGAGAAAAATATGCAAACACAATTTAAGAAAAAATTTGTTCCCCAACTGTCCGCTCTTACTATTCCAACTGAAGAAAAATTTGAAGAAATGCTCGATGAGGTTAGTACCAGCCATGTCAAAGAAGGGACTGTTGTTAAAGGTCAGGTAGTAGGAGTTGCAAAAAATGTTATTATTGTTGATGTAGGGCTTAAAAATGAAGGTAGAGTTCCGATAGAAGAATTTGCATTCTCTCCTAATCAACCTTTACCAGAAATGGGAGATATAGTGGATGTATATATCGAAAAAATTGAAGGACGCAATGGCAAAACTATTTTGAGTCGAGAAAAAGCTATTAGAGAAGAATCTTGGGGGCATTTAGAAATTGCATGTGCACAAAATGAGTTTGTTGATGGGGTAATATTTGGCCGTGTTAAAGGAGGCTTCACTGTAGATTTATCAGGTGTTGTGGCTTTCTTACCAGGCAGCCAAGTAGATGTTCGGCCAATAAAAGATATTTCTTCCTTAATGGGTATAAAGCAGCCTTTCCAAATTTTAAAGATGGATAAAAAACTGGGTAATATAGTAGTATCTAGAAGGGCGATACTTGAAGAGTCTAGATCGGAAGCACGAGAAGAAATGTTGTCTAAAATTAAGAAAGGTATAATATTGGAAGGTATAGTAAAAAATCTTACTCATTACGGTGCATTTATTGATTTAGGGAATGTTGATGCTCTACTACACGTTACCGATATCTCTTGGAGTAGAATCAACCATCCTTCAGAGGTTTTATCGATAGGCCAAAAAGTCAAAGTGATAGTTATTGACTATAACGAAGAAGCTAAAAAGATTTCTCTAGGTATGAAGCAATTGGATAATAACCCATGGCAAAGCATAAAAGAGGAATTTCCAGTAGGTAAAACATTAATTGGAAAGGTAACAAATATTGCTGATTATGGGGTGTTTATCGAGTTAAAGGATGGAATCGAAGGGCTAGTCCATACTAGCGAAATTAGTTGGGTAAAAACAAACCAACATCCTAAAAAAATACTTACTATAGGGCAAGAAGTACAATTTAAAATTTTGGAAGTTGATACTAATAAACATAGAATATCTCTAAGTATCAAACAATGCCAAGAAAATCCATTAATCGAGTTCACGCGTAAATATCCAATTGGTAGCATTATTCAGAAAGCTCCTATCAGAAATATTACGGATTTTGCAATATTTGTCGCACTTGATGGTAATATTGATGGGATGATCCATGAAAGTGATATAAGCTGGGAAGGCAATGGAGTGGAGTTATTAAAATCATATAAAAAGAACGATCTAATAGATTGTAAACTATTATCAATTGATGTTGACAAAGAACGTATAGGTCTTGGTATCAAACAGTTAGTTGAAAATATATTACCAGAAGAATTTGAAGCTTATAAAAAAAATATGACTGTTACATGTTCAGTAGTCACCATAAAAGATGATGGTATTGAAGTTTTAGTGGATAATCAGACTTTGGGTTTCATTAAAAAAGCCGATCTCTCCAGTGATAAAGATGACCAAAAAGTGGATAAATTTACTCTAAATGATAAAATTGAAGCAAAAATTATTGCCATAGATAAAGGAACTGGTAAACTTACCTTATCAATAAAAGCTCTGGAATTAGAAGAGAGGGAAAAGGCAATCAAAGATTATGGTTCCACTGATAGCGGTTCTACTCTCGGGGATATTCTAGGTGCTGCACTTGAGGGCAAACACCATGAAGATAAATCCTGAAGCAGAAACTTATCCGAACTGCCGGTAACGACTTATCCGGGGCTTTTGTTACACAGGTTTGGGACATCCTTGCACCTGATTGTTAAATATAATATTCCCCTGCCACACATGATTTTAATTGTTAAAATTATGTGTGGCAGGAAGAAAGATTAAAAGCTACTGGTAGAACGACAGTAGCTTTTTTCTTATTTTTTCCCCCTTAAAATTTGACTTTGAGTTTAATGGTGGCTTGATGGCCGAGGTATTTTTTGGCCAAAATGGCGTTATATTTTAGGGAGCATTCTATTTGCTGGGTTTTGGCCGTTAAACCGGCACCGAGGTTAAAGAGCCCGGGATGGTTTGGGTAATTTGCTAGCGAGCGGCCCTTCGATGCCATTTAACCGTGCATCAATTTTCGGGGTTTTGGTTTTAACATCATAATTGACTATTGTATGGACTTCCGGGATCAGGGTCAGTTGTTCCATTTCAATAGTGGTGGTAAATTTAGCTCCCAAGATCAGTTCGACTTTATCGTACGAAGATTTTGCCACTTGCAAATTTTGGTAAGTAGTGCCGGTTTCTTGATAGCTACCATCTTGCAGTTTGCTATATCGAATGCCAGCTAGCGGTGTGATTTCTTTATCCTTCGCGTAAGAGTAGTGATAGCCGCTGATGATTTGGGCGCTATAGCTTTTGCTGGTATATTTGCCGGCAGCTTGCTGGGTAGTGGCTTGGTTTTTGAGGTTAGTTTCCATTAGGCGGTTTTCTCGGTTTTTGACTTTCCCTATGCCATATGAGGCTACTCCTTCGATGAACCACCTGTCATTTACATATTGCTGGCCGTATAGGGAGAAGATATTGACAATAGTGGTTGTTTTATCGCCATTTTTATGGTCTTGGTGCCGAGCCTTAGCAATGATATGGCTGTAAGCGGCCCCGAGTAACAGCTGATCATTGATTTGGTAATCAGCGCCGATTATCGCCCCGCTAGCTTGCAGCTTATAGCCGGCTGTTGAATCTTGCATCTTTTGTTTGGCTCTACTATAAAACGGGCTCGCCCATAGGCTTCCTTGCGGAGTATTTTCGTCCCCGGAAGCTACGGCAATTGAATTCCCGCTATGGAGACGCTGAGTTATTAGATTGAGATTTTCCATATTAACAGGGTGCAAAATGTGCGATATTGGCTGGTGCGAGTGGCCAGCTTTTTAGCGCTTTCCTCGATTTGCGGAGTGCTTAACTCCTGCAAGCCTTTTTTATAGCGCGCCGCATCGCTGTTACCTGTTTGCCAGTCAACGGGCACTATTTGATTATGGAATTCTTCTCCAACTGCCCTGCTTAAGATCGGCTTTAAAACCTCGTTGGCCACGTCAAGCGGGGTTGCGTTAACAATTAGAGTGAGGGTGTTATCAGCAGGAGTTGGTTTCTCTGGAGTTGGTTTTGGTTTATCCAGGTCAATCAATACCACATTGCCATCTCCAAAGCCCGGAGGCAGAGGTGGACGACCACCGCCGCCGGTTCCTCCTGTGCCGGTTCCAGCAGTCCCTCCAGTGCCCCCAGTATTAGGGGTTGTTCCTGTCCCTGCATCTGTTCCAGTCCCACTTCCCCCAGTATTAGGAGTAGTAGGCTCCTCTTTCTGAACTTTAAACGCTGAAGGCTTGATCTCTAGCCCTTTTGGCGTAAGCTGCGGATCCTCATCCTCCAGTATTCGCCATTTAATGAACTTATTAGAGCTCTGCATTGCGACCTTCACTTTCGTCTTAGCGTTACTTATCACTTGTCCATCACCTTCTGTGGTAATTATCGGCACCTCAATAGATACCGGCTTATCGGCGGTAATAAAATCATCAGAAGTAAACGTAAGCTCTACTAGCATTTCTTTAACCTCGCTTGCATCCAAGGTGCTGCCTGGCATCACTTTAAGCGTCCCAGATTGAAGCTTAGCCTGACCCGGTTTATCGGGATTACGGTGACCTACATCATAGCTGCTTATAATAGTGCATTTTTCCGTCAAATTACTCTTCCCCGAATGACTTAAGGTGTACTTGCCTAAATCCCAAACCGAGTCTGCCCCGCTTGCCCCATCTGGCAAAGTGCTGTCCTTATCAAGTTTGACAGTAGCCCCATCGACTTTTAAATGGGCTTTATGATCATTTTCATTTAAGATGGTGGTCTGCTCCTTTGGCAATATAATTGGCTCCGGCTTTAATTGCGTGCCTCTGACGGCTAGGCCTGTTGCAGTCAGCACGATAGGGTCAATGGCCTGCCATTTAATGAACTTATTATCCGTGCCAGTAATACTAACCTTGACCTTGGTCTCCGGCTTAAAGGTTAACTTACCATCGCCTTCAACCTCTACTACGCTAAACTCCAATGGCACCAACTTTCCGAAAGGCGTCACAAAGTCATCTGATGTCAGCTTAACCTCTACATCCAGGGTATCCACCTCCCTGACATCCAGCGTGCTGCCTGGCAATATTTTCACAGTACCATGGGGTAGTGCTGGGGCAGTAGCCCCTTCCTTAAGATGAGCAATGTCATATTCTGAATTGATATTCCACTTGCCAGTTAACTTACCCTTTTCAGCATGGCTGAGCGTGTGAGCGCCTAAATTCCAAGTGGAGTTCCCGCCCATTACCCCTTCCGATAGCTTAGTATCCTGAGTTAGCTGGATGGTAGCCTCCTCCACTTTAAGCGGCCGGTCATACTCCGGCTTATTTAACTCTGTTATTTTTCCTTCTGGCATAATTTCCGGCTTGACACTCTTAAAGTTTCGGACTATTTGCAACCCCTGATCAGTCATTTTATCTGGCTTATCCGGGATGGCTGTCCACCTAATATTAGGATCTGCATCAAACTCTACCTTTATTTCTGCCCCCTCGTTGGGGATCAACTTACCATTTTCTGCCACCTCCACTAGCTGTAGATTCATCATGATTGGCTCGCCAGGAACCACTTCTTTATCAGCAGTAATGGTAACTACTACGTCCATACTAGTCACGCCGCTGGCATCTAGCGTGCTGCCCGCTTCCACCTTAATGCTCCCCGATGGCTTCTTGTCTTCTTCCTTGCCTTCTAAAAGATGGCTAATGTCATAGCTATTATTGATATCCCACTTGCCTTTTAACTTCCCATCCCCCAAATGACTTAAGGTGTGAACCTAAATTCCAAGTGGAAGTCGTTCCAGATGCTCCATCTTCTAGCCGAACATCTTTCTCTAATTGCACGGTCGCTCCATCAACTTTTACATGCTCTACATAGTCTTTGTCTAAACTACTGGTTTGACCAGTTGGGAATGTAGTTGGCTCCGGCTTTAATTGCGTGCCCTGTACCACTAAACCGGTTGAGCTCAGCACGGTAGGGTCAGTGGCCTGCCACTTAATGAACTTATCCGTACCAGTAATATTAACATTGACCTTAGTATCGGGCTTAATGGTCAACTTACCATCCCCTTCTACCTCTACTAGAGGAAACTTCAGTGCCAACAACTTCCCTCCGGCTTGCACAAAGTCATCTGACGTTAACTTAACCTCCACAGCCATGGTATCCACACCGCTAGCATCTAGCGTGCTGCCAGGCAGTATCTTGAAAGTCCCATGGGGTAAGGCAACCGCCGTAGATCCTTCCTTAAGATGCGCAATGTCATAGTCCGCTGTTATATCCCACTTGCCAGTTAATTTACCCACTCCAGCATGGCTGAGCGTGTGCTTACCTAAATGCCACGTGGAGTCCACAGCATCTACCCCCGCCTCTAACCGAGAATCCTTCACCAATTCCCACTCCACCTGCTTACCTTGTATCTGCTCAGCATATTTTTCGTCTAATACATACTTCCCAGGCTCAAACACCTTAGGTGGAAGGGGCGGGGCTAAACCGATTGAAGTATTAATATTCCTCTTTATGGCCCCTGCTTTAAATAGTTTTAGTCCTTTTCTAGACGGTGTACTTGGTTCTAGCTTAAAACCAGTAAAATCATAGTCCAAATAAGGATGTTTATGCTCGGGATCCATCTCAATTTCAAAATCTTCTTCTTTTAATGAATGGACGAATTTTTCGGGAAGGTAGAATAGGATCATGTAGCAAAAATCATATACTTCTTTAAGATTGGTAGCGCTAAGCCCATTCCATTTATCAGTAGTATCAGTTAATATAAGTTTGAATTTTGTGCCGGGTTCTATTTTAAATTCCCTAGCGTGATTAACATCTAGTGCACTATCTCCTCCGGCAATTATAGGAATGTCTCCACCCCCTTTGGCTCCTACCATATTTGCATCATAATTGGACTTAAGAGTAACAGTGCCCTTGAGAGTGAATATTGGATTTCCCTGTTCTATTTCTAAGGCGTTGCGTAGGTCAAAGGTGACATTCTCTCCTTCTACATTACCTGGCATAAACATTCTAACGCCTCCTTCTGAGTATATAGTGCGTATGGTGGCATTATTAATATTTGTGGTACCTCCAATTCGGAATCCCCCGCCATCTCCTCCATTCATTACCAATGTAACATTATCAAAAATATTATGAATCTCCGCTGCTATATTCTGTTTATTAGAGAAAACAACGGCACCACCACCCATAATATTTATCTCTCCAAAACGGTCTTTTTTTGAACCCATCACACCTACCGTAAACCCACCTATTGGATAGCCGGTACTATTCTTAGCATTCTCTATGGTTAAGACAGTATCAGGAGGGGCATTGAAATTGATTGTTCCCTGATTATTCTGGTTAGGCCAAGAACCCTCTGGATCAAGAAAAAATACGATTGAATCTTTATTCTGAGCTTTAAATTCTACTATTGATTTTGGATCATTATAGGTAATTTGCTTAAGAGAAACCCTTGTTTTATGCCGTAATGGTGCAGCAGTCAATTTAGCTGGTTTTGTGATATCTCCATCTTTTTTACCTATAGAGACTTGGCCCTGAAAACCATCATCCATAAGAAATTCTGCATCCGTAAATATTTCTACATTAACTTTATTATTTTCACTACCGAGCAGATTGGTAAGCACAAGAGGTGTATCATTGATAGAATCAGTTCTAAAATATTTAATCAAATCCGCACTCCCCAGGGCTGGATATTCATCACCTGTTAAAATTATCCTTGAGTCACTGCTGCTGCCTAATGCAGGTGATTTACCAAATATTTGCACCTTTAGACCTTTGGGAATAGAAGTAGTAGAACCAAATGAGGCAACAGGGGGAATATTTTCGCCTTTCTCATTACCCAGGATTACCTTAATTGCTTTCCCTTTTTCTGCTGCTACTTTAGAGTGAATAGATTTAATATTAGGATCAGGAATATCTATATAAATAGTAGTGGGAATAGGAATTTCTAGGTTCGAGCCAGGAACAAATTTGACATCTTTACCCTCTATCTGGCTTAAACCTTGGCCAGTAGAAAATTTTACTATTTCTCCCACCACCTTTCTATCTGATGGATCATCTATTCCGCCTATAACGTTACTACTGGTCGAGAGGAGTGTTAGCATAAGGGCAGCATTGAATTTACTTTTTAAAAAATTTGGTTGTGGCATCTTATAAATCTTCATTAAATATTACAAAATAGTTTTTAAGATTTTTTTAAAAACTAATACTAGCGGTAATATTAACAAAAATTTGTAAAGCACTAAGTAATTTGTAATTTATTTTAAAGAATACTTACAATAAGTTGAATAGTGTGATATTATTGAGATAGGTAATGACCATGCTACACTAAACTATCTTGCATAATTAAAATTTTACTATAGTTTTTTTTTAAATAGGAGAAGAGATGGGAAAATATGAAGAATTTAAGAAGTATATTGGACAAATTTTTACTAATTTTGTTTGCTATTAATTGCCATTGAAGTAGCAATGTTCACACAACCTAATACCCCTTGCCTTAACTCATACACTTTATGCATTTTATACGCTATTTGATGATTATGAGTCACCATAATCAGGGCAGTATTTTTTTGCTTCACTATTTTCAGAAACAAATTAAACACTTCCTGAGCAGTAGTAGGATCTAAATTACCAGTAGGTTCATCGGCCAGAATAATCACGGGATTATTAATTAAAGCCCTAGCAATTGCTACTCTTTGTTGCTGCCCTCCAGATAATTCTCCAGGCATATTATGTTTTTTGTCAGCTAGGCCTAATTCTGCCAGTAATTCTGCGGCTTCTTTAAGAGATAATTGATAATCATGACCTGCTATTAATTTGGGCATCACTACATTCTCTAAAGCAGTAAAATCCTTCAATAAATGGTGTTGCTGATAAACAAACCCTATATCTCGTATTCTAATTATATCTTTTGTATTATTTCTTAACCCTTCCTTAGAAAAGACTATTACTTCTCCACTATCTGGAGTATCCAGTAATCCTGCTACATGTAATAAAGTTGATTTACCACTGCCAGAGCTACCTATTATTGCTATCATCTCTCCTTGATTGACAATCAGGCTTATTCCTTTAAGTACTTCAATGATCGTCTTCCCTTGTCGGTATTTTCTAAAAATATCCCGCAATGCCAGCGCTACTTTATTCATAACGCAGCACATCTACCGGGTTTAACTTAGCGGCCTTATAAGAAGGGTAAATAGTAGCACAGAAACAAAGAATTATCGAAATCAAAGATACTAATAATATATCTTCTCCTCTAACTTCTGAAGGTAGACTATATAAAAAATACACCGCTGCTTCAAAAATTTTGGTACCGCTAATTTTCTCTAAGATATTTCTCATAGATTGGATATTATAAGAAAACCCCACCCCTAAAGCGATTCCTAAAGCTGTACCAATTAAACCTACCAACATACCATTACAAATAAAAATCAGCATAATTTGCTTAGTAGTTGCCCCCATGGAACGCAAAATAGCAATATCTGCTCGCTTATCTTTCACTAGCATAAATAGACTCGAAACAATATTAAAAGCAGCCACCATAATTATTAACGACAGGATAGTAAACATCGCAACTCGCTCTACTGCTAGAGCGTTTAAAAACTGCAAATGCGACCTTTGCCAACTAGTTACTTTTACTTGGGCCCCTAAAAATTTTTGGATCTCAAAAGCATATATTTCAGCATTGGCCGGGTGCAGAGTCCCTATTTCTATCAAATTAATATTCTCTCCCAACGACAAGAAATTTTGCGCAGCTATTAGAGGCATTAAAATTGTCGCAGAATCATAATCATACATTCCGCTAGTAAAGAGGGTTATCACTTTAAATTCCTTAGACCGAGGCATACTACCAAAGATAGTAGAAATGGAATTAGGAGAAATTAGCTTGATTTTCCCTCCTACTTGAATTCCTAAATTATAGGCTAATTCAGCCCCTATTGCCACTACGTCTTTCCCTGAAAAATCTCTGAAGTTACCGGCAGTAGGATTATGGAGAATTGCATTTTTATATTTTAAATCTTCTAAATCTATACCTCTAATTATTGCCCCGCTATTACTCTTTATGCCAAGCGCTAGAGCTTGCCCCACTACGCAAGGAATAATATGTTTAATATAAGAAGCGCTCTGCAAGGTAGTTTTAATCTCATTATAATTATCCATGGAACTTTCTACTGGCTTAATAGTAATGTCACCGTTTAGGCCAATAATGTTTTTCGTTAATTCCTGGTGAAAACCGTTCATAACGGACATCACCACTATTAATGCTGCAACTCCTATTGTTACACCTATTAAGGAAAATCCAGAAATAATAGAAACGAATCGTTCATTTTTTTTTGCTCTAAAATAACGAATTGCTAATTTTAAAATAAAATTATTTTGTATCACTATTTTGTATCATTTTCCATTAAATTGAATAGAGTAGTATCCCTATAATCACCATTATCATACCGACTAATGCCACTAGTTGAGCCAGAATTATTGGCGTTTTTTTATGTAATATACCATAAACCAACCAGCTTAAAGTAGCAATAATCACTACCAAAAAACCATCTAGTGATAAGTCATTAGCACTTTTGGTAGTAAAAATTTTATACGCTTGAGTATAAAATAAATATTGCCCTAATATCCCGGCAAATACCATATATTTATCGTAATAAGCAATTATTTTTTGTTTCTTATTTGTTTCGTTGTCTTTCACTGGAACTCTACTACTTAATTTATTTAGATGATGCATAGCCGGAACTATTTATGCAAAATGTCATTTATTAGTTCTCTCCGTTTTTTTTGGCTTTGATAAACTAATACATGGCGTGCTTCTTTATTCTGAGGTTGGTTTTTTAAAATATCATTTATTAAATGTTGTTTATTGCCATAAGATAATGTCATTTCTTTTTTTCCCCAAACACCTGCATCTTGATTATCAATTTTAATATTATTTTCCCTAGCAAATAATATAGGATCTAGTTTATTACTCTTAGCAATCTCTTTTACCCACAACCCATTTTTAAATTCTTCGCTAATATTTGTAAATTTAGTTATTATTTCTATCTCTTCGGAAAGTTGTTTTACAGTATTTATATTCTCTGCTAATAAGCTTTTATATCTTTTTTTACCTTCTTCTACAGTATCAATTTTCTCTCCTGGGTCATTCCATGATTCGTAATTTAAGTAAAAATTTTTAAAATCAAAATCATGTTTTTCCAAACCATCAATGACTTGGTCAATCGTATTCTCAACTCTATTTTGATCCCAACTATTAATCATACTTTTAAGGGCTTCATAAAACTTTTCTATATTGAAAGTTAGATGTCCTGCTTCAATTGCTGCTTGATAGCCATATTGTATAAACTTATCCTTTATAGAATTTACAAAAGATTTAAAATCCTTAGGAAAATTCATAAATGATCTACCATGATCTATTTTGCACAGGAGCAATTCAGAATTCTCATTCATATTATCTTGCTGTTGTACCATTAAATTACCAGCATGATAATCTGCTTCTCCAACCATAGTACATGCCGCTATGACTTTTTCAAATCTCTTTATTTCTTTTAATTTAATATTTGTATGATCAAGTTTACCTGTATCAGCTCCAGAAAAATTAGATAAAGTTTCAGCATTTTTTAAAAATTTAGAACGTGAATATAAAAAATCTTTATTCCCATCTTCTCCAATTACTAATCCTTCTTCTGGAGCCTGACCTAATAACAACATTTTATAAATACCCGCAGCCAATAATTCTTGTACTCCATCCCTCCTATCTGCATATACACTCTTTATCTCGTTATACTTATATGTTTGTAGTATACTAATAGGCAAATTCAATAGACTAATATTCCTTATCCCTTTTTTTGCATTTTTATAAAACGATTTTACCGCGAAGTCATGGTTGGTGAGCTGTTCTTTTGCAATATATCCGTGTGAAATCCCTACTTTTTTAGTATATGGAATAAATTCTTTTTCTGAAAGGATATTTTTACCTCTTATTAATTCCTCTAAGCTAGAGTTAGGGTATTTTTCTTTATTCTGTACTATATTCTGTTCTCTTAACGACTGCATTTCTTCCTGTAGTTGCTGTTTTAGTTTTTCTAGAATCTTTTCGTCATCCACAACAACCTCTTTTTTCTTTTTTTGCTACGTAAATCATAGGAATCTATCTTCAATATGCTTACCTTTCAGTAATGTCCCAATGTCTTCATTTAATCTATTGGCAATTAATGGCCCTATCATAATCTCCAAATTTTTACTCCATTCTAGAATGGAGTCTAGAGCATTACTATTCATAGCTTCTTTTAAGGTGCTAACCTTCTCTTGAATTCTCTCTATTGTTTCTTCTTCCAAGGACTCTCCTATTTTCGTAAGAGCATTTTCTACGTTATATATTAAAGTTTGAGCATGTAGTATAGTTTCTTGCAATAATTTCTTATTATGGTCTTCGTCTGCATTTTGATAAGCATTTTCCAAAATTTGCGTAATTTCCTCTTCACTTAAACCATAGCTAGGTTTTACAGAAATAATATGAGAAATACCACTATTTTTTTCTAATGCTGTGACGGATAAGATTCCATCAACATCAATAGAAAAGGTTAGTTCTGCCCGCACTCCACCCGCCTTCATTAACGGTAGTTCTAACTCAAATTCTGCCAAGGACCGGCAATCTTCCACCATTTCTCTCTCCCCTTGCACTATGTGCAATTTCATAAAACGCTGATTATCTACATAATTCGTAAATTCTTTACTCACTGATATCGGCAAGGGAGTGTTACGCAGAATTAGCTTTTCAGTAATTCCTCCATTTAATTCAATACCTAATGATAAAGGCACCACATCTATTAATAAGGAATTAATATTTGCCGAAGTTAAATTTTCGGCTTGCAAAGCTGCTCCCCATACTACTGCTTTATCAGGATTAATATCTGAGAAAATTGTAGTATTAAATGTTTGCTGAAGAGCTTTCTTAATTAAAGGAATACGAGTTGCCCCCCCCACCATGATAATACCAGAAATATTGGCATTTCCTGCTTGTAAAGTATCTCGAGTAATATCTATGGTCCGCTTTACTAATGGTGATATTAGTTGCTCAAAATTTTCTAAATTTAATTCAAATGTTTTTTCTGCAAAAACCTTTAAGAATTTATTTTGAAAAGTTAGAGTCTCCTTAGCATTCTTGGCTATCTCCTTTAATTCTTTACATTCCTCTACTTTATATTTATCACAAAAATACTGCATCACTAAGTGATCAATATCATCACCCCCTAACATATTATCACCGGCTGTGGCAATTACTTGCAATACCCCTGTTTGCATATTCAAAATTGACACATCAAAAGTCCCTCCCCCTAAATCATATACCAGATAATATCCTATAGACTTTTTATTTAAACCATAAGCATAGGCAGCAGCTGTAGGTTCCGCAATTAACCTGAGCACCCTAAAGCCTGCAATTTTTGCCGCTAATATTACTTCTCCTCTAGCAGCATCATTAAAATGGGCGGGGACAGTAATTACAGCTTCACTGATATCTATGTCTAATTTTCTACTAGCTTGCTTTTTTAAATAATAAAATATTTGAGCTGCTACTTCAGGGACAGTCAATAATTTACCGTCAAAATTTAGCCGCAAAATTTCACTATTTAAGTCAATATGATCTTTTACTAAACTAAATAGGGCTGGATTTGCTTGCAAATCAGAAAGTTTTTTACCAAATAATCTCTTGATAGAACGTAAGGCTCCTACATTAGCCCTAGAAATATCTCCAATAACAAATTCCCCTTGTTGAAAACTTATGATAGATGGTATTAGCTCTAATGACTTTTCATTTGGAATAATAATGGGTGTCTGATTTTTGGAAAAAGCAATCAATGAGTTTGTGGTGCCAAAATCAATTCCTACCCCTATATTCTTAATCATATTCATACCCTTATATAGTTAATTAATATAAACTATGGACTTCAAATTTTTTGCTCTATACTCCTCTGATATGAATTTGCGTGCGTCGTTGCTCAATGCTCGCCTATTATCTATAGGCTTCGCTCCATCGCGCAAGGCAGCAAAATCATCGGCAGAGGGGTATATAATCCCCAACTGTCAAAAGTTCGAAAACACAGTTCCTTATGAGTTATTGCCAGGAGGCTATAAGCTGTACATTCACAATCTAGGAGCATTGGGTTTCATAATTGTCTTCCTGAGTTGCGTACGTACCTTATAGCCTCCTTGCAATGACTTTGAGAATAGGGGCGTGCAATAACTTTCGATAGTTGTGGGAATATTACCTTAAACAATCAGGCGTTCGAGACGCTCCAAACCTGATTGTTTCTATAGGTGCAACAAAAGCTGCCGGATAACAAGTTACCTAGCAGTTCGTGTGTAATGCATTCCTTCATCGATATATTTTTCAGCAATATCATAATACCTATCGCTTAAGTATGCTTGGCTGTTAGACGTAATTGCTTATTTGAACTTTGGTTGAAGTTGACTTTATGGTTTACTGACTCTTCATTTACGAGCAGTATAGATAGATAAATAGATGGTTGCGGGGGTTGGATTTGAACCAACGACCTTCAGGTTATGAGCCTGACGAGCTACCAAACTGCTCCACCCCACGATAATTAGACCTCTACGATAGAGGTTTGCTTTCTGTTGCCGAAATGTTGTATAATCTCAGATGAATTAAGGACTGGGAGCCAAGCTAAAAATACTAGCTGAGCAACAAGCAAAGTTCATATCCTATACTAATTGACTATAGGTACTAGACTTTTTTGCCACAGTTTACTTAATCTGATAATACCACTTCATCAGCTAAAAGTTTTACCAAAATTAAGACCAGCGAATTTTTTATTAAAATCACTAATATTTTTATTAGATTGATTGACGACATTTCCAGATTCTTTAGTCCAAGCAGGATGTTTTCTATAATCGACATCCATTAAAATTTCATCTTCTTGGCCAGCTGAATAAGTTTCAAAAATATCATTACTAATAATTATCCTGAATTTTTTATAGTGTGGATGAATTCCAGTTTTCATATTAAAGCACCAAGTGTTTTTTAACTATTTTTCTCTGAATCATCTGTGCCTTATCTGAAAGGAGATCAGCCGAAATGTTAATCATATACAAATCAAAACCACCAGCTTTCTCAACAGAGCGTATACATTTCGCGTTTACAGAAAGCTTATATTCCTGCCCAGTAAGTTCACTCATATACCTCATAACCTTTAAGTTAGGCTTAAAGCACCTTCTAGTTTTTCTTTGCGAATGAGATACCTTATTGCCATATAAGACTCCAACACTACTAAGCTCACATTTACGAGACATTACAAAACACCTTCAATCAACAATATCTATCAGAATAGTAACACTTATTATGCTATCTGTCAATAATCATTTAATAGATTTCTTGCATAATTTGTATTAAAATGATAATTTGTGCCATGGCCTATACTAGTTTTAAGTAGCAGATACGGTATACTCCTCTGATATGAATTTGCATGCGTTGTTGCTCAATGCTCTCCTAGATTTTACTAGGCATCGCTCCTCACGCCTAGCAGCAAAATCATCTGAAGAGGAGTATATTCTGTTCAGGTGTAATTAAAAAAAATATTTAAGAAAAAAAATGGTTCCTTGGATAGTTGCAGTTGCCTTATTTATGCAAAATTTAGATATTACTATTTTAAATAGTGCTATTCCTGTAATAGCTCAGGATTTAAATCAATACCCCTTAAATCTTAAATTTGCTTTAACAAGCTATCTTGTTAGTTTAGGAATTTTAATCCCTATTAGCGGGTGGTTAGCTGATAAATACGGCACCAAAGAAATACTTATGTTTGGAGTAGCGGTATTTGGTTTAGGGTCATTTTTATGCGGCAGCGCTTTTTCCTTAGAGCATTTGGTAATATCTAGGGTCATTCAAGGGATAGGAGGAGCATTAATGATGCCAGTATGCCGACTAATATTAGTAAAAACTTACCCAAAATCGCAATTAGTGAATGTGACTAATCAAGCTACTATCCCTTCACTTATGGGACCAGTGCTAGGACCTGTGGTTGGCGGCATTATTGTCACTTGGTTTTCGTGGAGATGGATATTTTTTATCAACCTGCCTTTTTGTTTTATCTTATTATATTTAGTTTTTCATTACATTGACAGTTATAAAGAAGAACATCCAGGAAAATTTGATATAATAGGCTTTATTTTATTTAGCTGTTCTTTATCTATCACTATTTTTCTAATCGAGTCATTAAACACCTCATTTCTTGATAATTTACAGAGAATAATTTTGGCTAGTATCGCTTTTATTTTGATGATGTTATATTTTTATTTAGCTCAAAGAATAAAAGAACCATTTCTTGATAGAAAATTATTTGCCACCAAAACTTTTACTATTACAGTCTTAGGAGGATTTTTATCACGGATAGGAATTGGCGGAATCCCCTTTTTATTACCAATCTTATTACAGGTTAACAAAGGATTTTCACCCATAAAGTCTGGTTTCTATATAATATTTTATGCCGGCGCAATGTTTATTGCTAAATTTTTTATAAAAGGAATTTTAAAAAAAATAGGCTTTAGAAGATGTTTAATTTTTAATACTATTTTATTAGGGATTAGTATTAGTGGCTTAATGTTTATAGTATATAATAGTAATGAATGGGTAAGTATTTTGGTCATTTTTCTGCATGGATTTTTTACATCCATTCAATTTAGCTGCTTAAATGTCCTTACCTATAGTGATTTAAAAGAAGAATTGGTTAGCAAGGGAACAAGTATGGGAAGCGCAATACAGCAATTATCAATGAGTTTTGGTGTGGCATTTACGGTGGTATTATTGAATATAATCCGAGGCAATAATTCTTTAATGGGAGAATTATCTTATAATATGACCCTTGGAATTTTAACTATATGTTTATTATTCACTTCCCTAATTTTTACAGCTCTGGATCATAAGGCAGGAGCAAAAGCGAGCAAACATGGTGAATATGGATCAACTTAAATATTATAATTATGAATATTATAAATTATGGCGCACAATTTGCCTTAAGCTTTAGTCACGATACTATAATTATTCCGTTACTGATAGGGGGTTTTATTTGGTGGGATCGAGAGATGTTTTATAATGCCATATGTTTGGTGCTTGTTAGTATTATTGTTAATTATGCTTTGAAAATTACCTTTCAGATCCCCCTATCCCCATCATTAGGCAAGGAAGGGTTTGCTTTTCCTAGTGGTCATATGCAAACTTCAACTATTTTGTATGGGTGGATCGCCTACCAAACACAAAAGATGGCTATAAAGTTATTGACTGTTACCTTGCTGATAGCCATTGCCTTAAGTTTAGTATATTTTGGTTACCATAATTATTATGATATATTAGGTGGCGTATTTTGCGCCCTTTCATTAATGGCATTATACATTATCTCGTTAAATCACGCAAAACCCACTATAGGGATATGGTTAATAGACTCCCTGCGTAAGTCGAAAAATCCCGCGGGATTTTTAGGAAAGAAGCCAAGCCCGGGGTACGGGGATGTACATGAAGGAGCGTCAGGCCACATTTTGACAACAAAATCACCAACTAGGTGGACTTATGCAGGGAGTCTATTATTTATAGCAACTCTATTATTAATCTATATTGCCCTTAAACCTATCCACCATCACCCAGCCCATGTTTGGCTAGCATATTATGCATTATTAGGATTTATTAGTTCGGCAAAAATATTTAATAACCAAAAGAATTTAAATAATATAGTAGGCAAGCTATTGACAAGTGCGATTTGTAGTATTACTATAATTACAGTATATATTGTTTTTTACCTGAAGCCTTTTAATTCTCCCCTATATTTACAACAATTACCATGGGTAGTAATTGGTTTTATAATCCCGTGTTCTAGCTATATTGCAAATATAACCTTAAGGAAATTGAGAGATAATTAGGAAATGAGGCTACTAAAACATTTATGGTTTATCATGAAAAAGATTGACTTTAACTGCTAATATATATATTCTGAACCTTGAATTTTAGGTTAAAAATACTAGAAAAAAATTATGAGATATAGAGCGTGACAAAAATTATTAGTTCTAAATACAAAGCCAGTAGAAGGCTTGGGGTAAGCCTATGGGGCAATAGTAAGGATGCCTATAATACCAGAAATTACCGCCCAGGCCAACATGGTCAGAATACTATGATCAAAACTTCTGATTATGGTTTACACTTAAAAGCTAAACAAAAGCTGAGGTGCTATTATGGGAGAGTTAATGAAAAACAATTTAGAAATACTTTTGCCCTGGCCCTCAAAATGAAAGGTAATACGGCTGAAAACTTTGTGGGGTTGCTAGAACGTAGACTTGATGCTGTTATTTATAGAATGAATATTGCTCCTACTATCTTTGCTGCAAGACAATTCATCACGCATGGTCATATAAAAGTAAATGGTAAGAAGGTAGATATTCCAAGCATAAAGCTAAAAGAAGGAGATGTAGTTGAATTAAAGGATTCTGCAAAAGCAATTCCTATTATAGTAGAATCAGCTAACAAGCAAGCAAAGACTGTTCCAACTTATTTATCGTTTGACCCTACTTCATTATCAGGTAAGTTTATCAGAACACCTTTAATTGCTGACGTACCATATCCTTTTGAACCAGAAATACATTTAGTAGTTGAATTATACTCTAGGTAACAGGTAAAAGAACATATTTTCCTGATGGAAAATGAATAATGAGTAGAATAAGGCTTGATCAATATTTAGTGCAATGTAAGTTGGTAGACAGTCTTGCTGTTGCAAGAAGCCTAATAACCCAAGGGAAAGTATATATTAATCAAGAAATTAATACTAAATCAGGAACTCAAGTCCTGCTTGATTCTACAAATATTACCATCAAGCAATCAGGACATGGTTATGTATCCCGGGGAGCTTTAAAGCTACTAGCCGCTTTAGATTATTTTAATATTGACCCGCAAGGTTTAATCTGCTTAGATATAGGCTCTAGCACCGGCGGTTTTACTGAAGTTTTATTACGTAAGAATGCCCTGAAGATCTTCTCAGTAGATGTAGGCTATGGGGAATTACATTATAAATTACGTAATAACCCTAGGATTTCCGTAATTGAAAGAACTAATGCTCGTTATCTCACCCCTGCCCAAATTACTGTAGCTCCAGATCTTATTGTTTGTGATGCAAGCTTTATTAGCCTGATAAAAATACTACCTACCCCCATTGCGCTCGCCAAAGATAACTGTAAATTAATAGCGCTCATTAAGCCACAATTTGAAGTAGCAAAAGATGAAGTAGGGGCAAAAGGCATTGTAAGAGATGAGTTATTACATACAAAAATATGCCATAATATTAGAATATGGCTAGAATCATATAATTTTAATATCTCTGGTATAATACCCAGCCCTATTTTAGGAACAAAAGGTAATCAGGAATTCTTAATTTATGGACAGAAATTACCAGCAAATTAACCATTTTTCTTTTTAACTTTGAAACAATTGCTACTTGGGACACATAAATTATCAACCTGTTTTATTCCTCTAGCTTTTCTTATCAAACAACCAATACTATTATGTCTCTCTTCTGCTATGTCGAGCGCCGTCCTGCATTTCTCATCCAAAATCGTCATGTTGATCCCACGAATAATTAAAAATTTTGCTATGTAATAATTACTTACGTTAGCGGCTTCATGTAAAAGCGTAAAACCCTCAATTCCTGATTTTTGCAAGATGGAATAGCTATCCACCATGGCTTTTAGAGCAACTAAATTATTTTGTCTGATAGTATCAAAAGCTTGATCTATCATAAGGCTATTAGACCATTGCTGTTTAGCCAAACGAAAATATATATTATAATTTGCAATAAAATTATCTATTTTTTTTCTTTGAGTTTTTCTTTTTTGGCGGTCGTAAATTTGCTTAAATCTCTGAATGAAAGAATGTGCATCCATTTGCTCTATCCTAGCTTCTTCAGTAAGGACCCCTAATACTAACTCATCATTTTGGTATAATAACATCTGAATTTCATCTTGGGTAAATTTTGTAAGTTCGTTAGAAATCTTCTTAGCAGGAGTTTTTTCCAGAGAGATAGGCGGCAGACTATCTATTAAGGGAGTTTTTGCTGGTAATACGGGCGTTGGTATTAGTGGAGGTTCCTGTATTTTTGTGGACGGATTTTTTTCTTTAATATTATCGGAGTTTTTTTCTTCTGATGATTGAATTTCTTTTACAAATACTGGTATAGGAGTTTGTCCTATCGGCTTAGTAGATATTTTCTCCGGCTCTAAAAATTTTACTGCCGGTAGAGAGGAAGGCTTTCCTTCCTTATTTTTTTTACTAACCGACTCACTTTTTGGTTCTTCTAGATTAGGAATAATTGCAGGTACAGTATTAACTGGAGGTAGAGAAGGAGGATCTAGCGGGATCATTCCTTTTTTATCACCGTCCGCTGGTAATTTAATTGGCAGAATTTTATCCTCATTCAACGGAAGAATCGGAGTAGCAGGAGTAGCAGGTAATACTGGAGGAGTAATTTTCTCACCATTTGGACTCTCCACATTTGGACTCTCCAGAGGTAAAGGTACAGACTCCAGAGGGGGAACTGGGAGCTCTTTATCCGTTGTTTCTAATTTAGGAGAAGATGCTTTATCTTCATCAGGAGTAGTAACAGGGGGAGCAAGTGGGATCGCAACAGGTTGCTGGGGTGTAGCTTGCGCTGGCGCAGAGCTTTGATTACCCTCTTGCTCTTCCGTAATAGCTGGAAAAGGAGGAAGTGTTTCTTTAAGTGTTGGCATAGGAACAGCAGAATCAAGATTATCTGGAAAATCAGCGGGAAGAGAAGGAATCAGATTATCTATATTTTCACTATCCTTTTTCTTAATAGTTTTAAGGGGATTATTATTATCTAATTGCTGGGGTACTGAATTAACTGGTTTTTCTGAAATATTTTCTAGCGCTGGTAATTTTTTATTATCCAAATCAATGAAAGTTTCTGCCTCTTTTGCAGCAGGATCTTTAGTTGTAGTAGGGGTTGGTTTTTGCTCTTTAGGTTGCACCAGCGGAGAAGCAGGTTTTTTGATGCCAAAAAACTTTTTGAAGAAAGAACCTATTGTTTTCTCCTCTTGTATATTTTTATTTACTTTGGGCTTTTCTGTCTTTGGTAATTCAGGAAGGGCAGGAAGGCCAGGACTATCTGCAGAATAAGCATTACTAACTACTAAACAAATAGTTATTAAAACTACAATTATAGATTGATTAGCAATTAATCTAGCGAATGATTTTACAATACTGATATTCTCACTCCTCCTCCTACCTAAAGTAAAGCGCATCTTCTTAACTCCTAAAAACTTATAGCTTGGCTCTTTTTCTAGCTCCCATTTCACGCAAATTCATGTTTAAATGCTATTATCTCCTACAAATTACCAGTTCGAGGAAAATTATGCAAGAGGTCTATTTACGAACTGTATATTTTCTATAGTAATTAAGAGTTATAGGAAGAATAAAGGCTGCTTTACTATAAATTCTTAAAGCCTTTTAGAATGTTATTGACTATTCCCATAAATATCTTGCTTTCTGCCTGCATTTATTTTACCTTCAAGAGAATTGTATACTTTAAGTTCTAGTACCTACCCACTTATTGAAAACAGTTAAAATAAATATGGTTAATAAATACTACTTTTATACTCCTCTTAAGATGATTTTGCTGCCTGGCGTGATGGTAGAACCGAGTAAAATCTAGGAGAGCATTGAGTAACACCACAGGCAAATTCATATCAGAGGAGTATATTCCTTAAAGTTTGTAAACAACGGCTAAGCACTATAAATTAATCTTTACGCCGACTATTAGTTTTTTAAAATTTAGATTTCATGTTAAGAAAAATAATCATAATTATTATGGGATTTATATCACTGTTGATAATTTCTGCAACAATTGTGATCAATTCTCTTAATTATAATTTGATAGTAAAATATTTAACTAATGAACTAGGCATTTCTGCTGAAGGGATAAGCCCAATAAAAGTCAAGAAGTTCCCTATACCTTTTTTGGTTATCAAACACCTAAAGAAAGAAGGACATTTAGAATTAGAAAATGTGGAAATTCATTTTGATCCAGTGTCCTTGATAAGGCTCAAACCTCAAATTAGTCTCATAAAAATATCGAATGCCACAATATATTTAGCTCAAAATGGCGGGGAGAATAGCATAGATATCGTAAATCATGATCAGCTAATTAGCTCTTTTCTATCAAAAAAATTTATTGATATAAATTTTAATATTTTTAATGTTAATATATTAAATAAAAAACATGAATCACTGGTAGTTTTAACTAATTGCTTTTTCTTGAAAACTACTTCACTTTCTGAAGAAATCACCTTTAAAGGAGTATTAGATAACCGGTTACAATTTTCGAGCTCCTTAGAATGGAAAGATAATCAAGCAAAGTTTGATTTAACTCTCCATAATATGGATTATAATTTTCATTTATTAGAAACTTATCTAGATGCTAAATTAGTAAGTGGTAAAGGGGAATATACAGTCAAAAATTTAACGAGTTTACTGAGTAACTCAATGCCTGATTTAAGGGCATTATTCAGAAAAATTAACCAACATGAAATGATTAATATCAAGTTTGATATCTTGCCGAGCGAACAATTGTTAAAACTAGAAAATTTAACCTTAACTGGTAATTCGATTGTTGGCAATGGATTAATACACTTAAGTAAAAAGGACGAGGTAAGTAACATAATAAAATTCACTTTTCCCCAAATAGATATGAAAGCTTTAACTGCCTCTTCCGAGAATTTCACTAAATTTAGCGATTCATCCTATAGTTTAAGATTTATCTTTGGTAATAAAAAATTAGATGCTGTTATTTCAGCTGATCAAATACTCTTAAATAACGGGGAAATATTAAATAACATCCAATTATTATTAAATTTAGAAAATTCTATTTTAATGGTAAAGGATTTTTCGGGTAGCATCCAGTCAGGAGGGAAATTTCAGTTTATAGGTGATATCACTCAAAATGCTGTAAGAAGTATATTTGATGGGACAGTTTACTTAACGCATAAGAACCTTAATAATCTCCTAGAGGGGCAAAGTTATCAGCAAGCGGATAATGGGAAAGTCACTCCCTTTACTCTATCTAGCAATCTAAAATTTACTCTAATAGATGTATATTTACAAAATCTTTTAATAAAAACAAATAATGCTACCATTGCTGGTAATATTACTACCAGATTTATCGGATCGATGCCCCATATCATGGCTAATCTTGAGTTTTCTTCGCTTGATTTAACCAAAGATGATTATCCCCTAATTTCTCCTATCATCAAGTTTGCTAAAAGCTTAACTGAAGGGATGAGAGAGGAAAGCTATCTGACTAAATATATTCCTATAAGAACTATAGGATATTTAGGGAACTTTGAAGTTATCATTAATGATATGCTTATAGATAATCATTCGTTGGGTAAGATATATATGCTAGCTAATATCTCACCAGGCAATGTCGAAATTACTAACTTTGATTTAAGAAAAAATAATATGTTTTTAAATCTTAGTGGACAATTAACAGCAAGTAACATTAAACCCCTATTAGAAATCAAAATAAAAGATGGAACTATAGATATTGCTCCCTTAACGCCTGCAACATTACTTCTTTTACGAAATAAATTGGTAAAAGAATTTGATTTAGACAAAATAGATTTAAAAATTAAATGTGTGTTAACAAAGCTTACTCAAGGTAATTTGCTATTACAAAACTTTAAATTAACTGGGTCCAATAGTAACACCCTCTTTAATATTAGTGATCTTGAGGCAGATATTTTATCTGGAAAACTAAAAGCAGCAGGCAATATTTTATTAGATCCTTATACTTTGAATTTTGTCTATGGCTTAAACTCTATTAATCTAGCACAGCTATCGAAATTCCTTCCTCAAGGGTTTCTAGATACTTATGGAGGAATTAGTTTGAATGGCAGCCTGACAACCACCGGAGATAGTTTAGAAGCATTATTATATAATCTGACTAACGAATCTGAATTTATAGTTAAACAAGCAAAAATTAACAATTTGTCACTCGATAAATTAGTAGAAAAAATCAATAATAAAAATTATACACTAGATTATTTAAAAAATGATCTAGCAAGTGCAATATCTGAAGGGACAACGGAAATTGGTAATTTACGTGGTAATTTATCCTTAAAAAATGGAATAGCTACATTTAAAAATATATTATTTAATACCAAATATATTAGTGGAACAACTTTTTGTGCTATTAATATATATAATTTAGGTTTTACTTTAACTTCAATATTATCATTCTATATTAATAATGAGGAGATGCCTCAAATAGGAGAAGCTCAGAAAACTCTTCCTGTGAATGTACGGTTAAACGCCCACGGGAATATCTTCAATCCGATTAAGACAATTGATGATATTGAATTGAAAAAATTTTTTGATAGTAAAATAAATCGTAAATAGAAGAGAATTATAAATTATGTTATTACCAAAAATTTTAAAAGATTATAGATTATTCGAAATATTAATTCTTGGAGTAGTAAGTGGCATGCCTCTTGCTATATTATATACTAGCTTAATTGCCTGGCTTAAAGATTACAATATAGATATTGCTATCATCACTACTTTTGCAGTGGCGCGGTTATCTTATTCCTTAAAAGTATTTTGGTCTCCAATAGTAGACTATTTTAAAATACCTGGTTTAGGTAAATTTGGTCATAGGAAGAGTTGGCTAATAGTTTGTTGTAGTTTAATATCTCTAGTGTTACTAGCTATGAGTACTGTAGAACCTAATAATTCATTAAAATCGCTGTATTTTCTTACCATTTGTCTTGGTTTTTTATCTGCAACGTTTGATATAGCAGTTGATGCATTTCGGATTGATAAATTTGACGAAACAATGCAAGCAGTAGCCAGTGCCACGGCAGTATTGGGTTATAGAATAGGAATGCTCATTACTGGGGCCGGAGCTTTATATTGCGCAGAAGTGACAAATGATTGGTCATTTACCTTTATAGCTATGGGGATAATATTTGCTGTGTCCGTGCTTTTTATCCTTACTGTCAAAGAGCAGAATTTAGAAAGAGACGTTATTAATATTTTTTTATTGGTTTCTATCATTAGTTCAGTATTTAAGCCTTTTAAAGAATTCTTTATTAGACAATATGCGGTTATTATTCTATTGGCGGTCATCTTTTTTAAGTTAGGAGATGCTATGCTAGGCGTAGTCGCTATGCCATTTTATATGGAGCTTGGTTATACTAAAGGACAAATAGCATTAATTACCAAATTTTATGGATTATTTGCCACTCTAGCTGGTTCTTTTGCCGGTGGAATAGTAGTATATCGTCTTGGAATTTTTAGAGGATTGATTATAACAGGGGTAATTCAAAGCTTAACTCATATTGCCTTTATTTGGTTAAATCATCAGCCTGCTAGTAATGAAGCATTATTAATTGCCATTACAATCGAAAATTTTGCGGGGGCAATGGGTAGTACTGCTCTTGTTGGATATATTAGCTATTTATGCAATAAAAAATATTCAGCTTCCCAATATGCTTTGCTAAGTAGTGGTGCTAGTTTATTTAATAATACTATTACTTCTTCGGGGGGAATCCTGGTAAAAATGCTAGGGTGGGATAATTTTTTCATCTTCACAATAATTTTAGCCTTGCCTGGTCTTATGATTTTGTTTTATCTTAATAAAAAACTGGCAAAGTAAAAAACAGGTTTTTAAGGTCGATTAATTATTATGTTTGGTAACTGGAGTTATATTATGATTACGTTAAAAAAATTATTGAGTTGTTGTTTCATTTGGATAGTGATGCTAACATTTAGTTTTAATCAAGCTTATGGGCAAGGGAAATTGGTATCTACACCTGCTAGAACGAGCTTGGTGGTGGACTCTAAAAGCGGTAAAATATTACATGATGAAAATTCACATCTTAAAATTTATCCAGCTTCTCTTACCAAACTGATGACTTTATACCTTTTATTTGAAGCAATTGATGGGGGAAAACTCAAAATGCATCAGAAACTAGCTGTGTCAAAAAAGGCAGAAAAAATGTTACCCTCTAAATTGGGACTTAAAGCTCACGAAACTATTATGGTGAAAGATTGTATCTCCGCTTTGGCGATTAAATCCGCCAACGATGTAGCGGTAGTAGTGGCAGAGAATATTAAAGGCAGTGAAGCTAAATTTGTGGAGGTAATGAATTTGCGGGCAAAGCAGCTTGGTATGAAAGCCACAAATTTTGCTAATTCTTCAGGATGGCACGACCCTTCCCAAAAATCTACGGCTAGGGATCTAGCTAAATTAGCTATAGCTATTAAGAGAGATTTTCCTAAACATTATCGAGTTTTTGCAGAAAATAGCTTTGTATTTCGAGGAAAAGTAATAAAAGGTCATAATAAGGTGAATGAGACTTATCATGGAGCTGAAGGATTAAAAACTGGCTATACTACTCCATCGGGTTATAATCTCATTACTGCAGCAACCAGGCAACAAAAAACCTTAATTGCAATTGTCACAGGGGGGAAAACTTCTATCTCTCGAAATGAACAAATAGTAAAGTTATTGGACACGCATTTTGAAGGGCCTATTCTGGTTAAGAAATCCATAGCACAAGTGAAATTAAACCCCAGTAAAATTCGTAAAACTGTAGCTTATAATAATAAAAAGAGTAGTTCTTCTAAAGTTGTTGCCAATCTTAAACTACGAAATAAAAGGGGCAAGATTCCTGCATAACGTTGTTTGCGCTAGGTGTGAATGCAGAGCCTAAGTAATAAAAAATCTAGGAGAATCGAGTAAAATTCATATCAGAGGAGTATAGGAGAATATTTTAAAATAATATAGCAGGAGGGGATGGAATTAAGCAAAAAATTATGAGGCGATTTCTTTTCTATGCCTTATTTCCATGTTATTTTTCTTTATGAGATAATTAATTAGTTCATCCATAATACTATTTTTTACGGCATTAATAATTTCATTTGTATTTTTTTCGGCAATCTCTTGACTTTTTACTTTATCAGTTCTTATAACTTTTATATGAGCGAAATATGCTGTATCTTGCGACTGAAACACGGAGGTATTAGAGTTAATTTCTGCCTCAAAAATTGCAGATAATAAATTTTCTGGAAATTGGTTATTTTCCTGAATTTTAGATCTGCTAAAATAGGCAGAATTATTGACAGAAACCCCAGGCACGGTAATATTTTGACCGGGGAGATAGTTAGTGGCAAGATTTTGTATTCGTTTAAGATTTAAATCTTTTAAATATTGGTCAGCCCATAATTTTTCCACTTGATTTTTTACTGCAAAAAATTCTGGTATTTGTGTAGGTTGGACTTTGTTAATTTCCACTAATATAACAGAACTCCTATCTCTGGCGGCCATTCCTTCTTGTTCCATTGACATTGGGTATGACAACTCTCCTTCTGCTAGTTTAAAAATCTCCTCAGTATTTTGAGAAATATCTGGGTTATTAAGAGCCTCTTGATAGTTGATATTGTGTATTGGTAATTCATATTTCTGAGAAATTTCTATTAAACTTGCCCCTGCTGCCACATCATCTTCTAGATTTTTTACTAACTGGGTGGTAAGTATTTCAATTTGTTGTTTTTGTAACAATTGTTCTATTTGCTGTTGCACCTCACTAAACTTCTTATTCTCAAATTCCTCTTTATTATTCTTGTAATAATGTAAAATCTCATCATTACTAGGATGTATTTGTTTGGCAAATAGTTCCTTGGCAATTTTTATATAGGACAAGCTACGTTTTTCTGGCAACTGAAATAAATCCTCATTTTTTTTATAAAAATCCTCTAATTGAATTTCAGTTGGAGAGGCGATCTCCTCGCCTTTAGGATTTTCTGTCAAATCAATTTGCACGAGATCTATTTCCCTTATTTCAGCCATGTAATTAACGATATTTTGTACCATAATTTTAGGTATGGGAAATGTTTCTAAAAAAATACTAATTATAGTATTTTTAAGAGTTTGCTCTTTGATATCATCTAAATATTTTTCCTCAGACATATAAGAATTCTTTAAAAAATTTTTAAATAAGGTTAAATCAAATAACCCTTGATTTTTAAAATGAGGAGAATCTTTGATCAATTGCACTATAGTGTTATCAGATAGATCAAGCTGATAGTAACTAATTAAATAACTCAATATTCTATTATGGATCAATTTTTGGATAATAATATTATCCAAATTTAATTGCTTCGTGTCTTCTTCAGTAAGAGTAGCACCAGCTTGTCTTTGAAGAGTTCGAATTTGTTCAGCTTTTACGTTCAAAAACTCTTCTTTACTAATATTTTTTGCATGAGAAAATTTAACTATATCATAATTATTATTAGTTTGTAATACATCTTTAATACCCCATCCAACAAAGGCAAAGATAATCATAGCTACTAAAATTTTAATGACAAAACTATCCGTAGTTTTTCTAATATTATTTAGCATAAAATATACATTTTTAGGGTAACTTGTTAGAGCAGGTTATTACAAATCTTGGGATAATTTCTCTATTTCCTGAATTAACCCCTTAATTTTAGTTAAAACTTCAATTTCTTCAGAAAAAATATTGCTGACTTGACTGCCAATTACTTGAACATCATGGATTATTTCCTTAATTCTATTATCATCTTTTATTTTAATCATAATATTTTCGACAGCAGCCAATATACCATACAGACCATTCGAGGTTTGCGCTTCCTGCTTCGCTTGAACTAGCACATTTTCTACAGCTTGTTTATGAAAAGTACTACACGTTCCTGTTTGTTTTAAAAATTCTAGTAATTCTTTTATTTTAAGAAATAATTCACAAATTACAGTTAATATGGTTAACATAAATTTAGCCTGATTTTTAAATTTCCCTGGTATATATAGCTCATAACATATTGTGGCCGCCATTAATTGACAACGTCTCACCGGTAATAAACCCAGCATTTTCGTCTACTAAAAATTCCACTGCCCTGGCTATTTCTTCTGGCCTACCTAGTCTTTTCATTGGTATAGTGCTTATGATTTGTTCTATCACTTGGGGAGAAATTTTCTCAACCATTTCCGTTTTAATATATCCCGGGGCTATAGCATTGACTGTTATATTTTTCAAAACTGATTCTTTAGCTAAAGCTTTAGTAAAGCCTATAATACCTGCCTTAGCTGCAGAATAATTAGTTTGACCTATCTGCCCCACCTGAGCATTAATCGAGCTAATATTAACAATTCTGCCGTAATTTTGGTTCCTCATCTGATTAATTACTGCGCGGCACATATTAAAGCACGAAGTTAAATTAATATCAATCACTTCCTGCCATGCCTGTTCTGCCATTTTATGTAACATCCCATCTCTGGTAATCCCAGCATTATTTACCAGAACACTAACAGAAGTGCCAAATTCATTCTCAATCTCTTCTACCGCCTCAGCACATGCTGTATAATCCTTTATATTCCATTGTTTTGTTTTAATTAAGTGATTTTCAGTTAATTCTTTAGCCATTTGCTGATTACTACAAAAATTTGCTACCACCATGAACCCTTTATTTTTAAGAGCTAGAGAAATTGCTTTGCCTATTCCTCTTGTCCCGCCAGTAACTATAGCTAATTTTGACATAACACCTTTTTATAACCTAGAGTTTAACATAGAAGTATTTATTATAGCGATTTACACCCACTGAGCTGTAAAAACATTGCGTTTATAACCCAGTTCGCGGGATTTATGTTAATTTTAGTAATTCATTAATTTGAACAATAGGTAAGCTAAGAATCTCCGAGATTTTTTTAATAGAATAACCATTATTCCTCATCATTTTGATCATTTCAGCTTTACCTTCAGCTTTACCTTCAGCTTTACCTTTAGCTTCACCTTGTTGTGCCCAATGTTGTGCTAAACTAACCATAAGTTTTTTACCTGTTTCTTGATTTAAAGTGGTTGTTAACAGTTTTTCTACTGCTATTTTATCATCCTGTTTTATTTTTGTCAAAGTATACCGAAGGATTAGTTCAAGATAACCATAGCCAATATTTAGCTTAAGGAATTCTGGTAAAATATCTTGTATTTCTTGCCAGCGTTTCAATAAGTTGCGTTCATGTATGTGCTTCATGAAAAACTCAAGAATCCCGGACCAAATTCTTTCTCTGAACTCGCTATCGGGAATGTCGTGAACATTTACCAGCTGATAATCATTGATCCAAATGCTTCTTGCTAATTGACTGTTTTCGAATAGCTTCCACAAATTAAGGGGTGCATTATATTTTCTTGTACCGTTATAAAATATCAAAGGGTAGACTAATGGTAAAGTCTTAGTATTGGGATTTAAAGTTAAATGTCTATCGCAAATATTTATCAGGTACTTAAATAGTCTAAATGCCATGAGATGGTCAGGTTTTGACTGAGCGGGTAGGTCAGCGCGATTGCGCTTTCCCCCCTAAGAACCGTACGTGCTAGTTACCCAGCATACGGCTCAAGCAATTTACTCACATTTGCAATTTGTTGTCCCTGCTTACTATGCACTTGCATATGGCAATTTGTATGTAGTAAGGCAAGGTTATTAATATGATCAGTTCCTCCATTCTTCCTAGGTAATTTATGGTGCAAGTGTATTTCTTCTCCATTATCTATGATATCCAAGCAGATAGGGCATTCCCCTTCTTGCTTACGCCAGAGTATTTGCCTGGTTTTAAACAGGTACTTCTTGTTATGAGTTTGGCGTTTTTGCCAATAACTTTGAAGCTCCGGATTATCAGTAGATGCTTTGCCAAAGACTAAAACATGTCTCTTTATTTCTGTCCAACTTAGTTTCCATAGATAGAGCTCTTGACGCTTACTTTTGTCCTTAAATACCCAATTATCATTTCGTCCTTTAATTCTGCCCCAGTACTTTAGCTTAAACCACCACCAATGTTTGTTTGGATGTCTCTTATGTACAAACCTTGCTTGTCTAATCCACATCCAATTGTCCAACATGGAAAAGGTGCTTTTTGCCGCACTTTTATTAAAGTAACTGCACCAACCCTTGATTTTAGGATTAAGGTTCTCAATTACTCTATCAAGGGGCCATGACATACTCCTTTTCCATTCTAGTATCATTGATTTTCTAAAGGATTTGATAGAATCTTTAGAGGGTCGTGTTAGTACCGTTATACCTCTTCTCTTGCTTTTGGTGTTATATTGCCTGATATTAAACCCTTACTATTACCACAAATATAAAATAGGTATAAAATATCTAAAATATATTTGTATGACAAGAGGTATCCTAATGGCAAATGTTCAACTATCTAATACTTACGAATTAGGTGATAAGTGGCTGGAAAGAGAATTTAGGCATGTTAATTTAGGAGATAAAAGACTTATAGCAAGGCTTATCAAAACCACCACTTTGCTTGAGGGCAAAGCATCCGGTTCAATAAATCAAAGTTGCAAAAGTTGGAGGGAAGCTAAAGGAACATATCGATTATTAAGTAATAAAAAGTTTAATCCTGAAGAAATTTATTCTTCGCATTATAAAGAAACAGGAGAAAGAATTAAAGGTAATAAATATGTATGTTCAGTTCAAGATACATCAAATTTAGACTTTGATTCTCACATCAAAACTAAGGGACTTGGTAGCATTTCAAAGGCTTATACAAAACATAAGATGGGTTTAATGGTACATACCGCCTTGATGCTTACAATGGAAGGATTACCTTTAGGTCTATCTTCTCAGCAATGTTGGGCTCGTGTGCTCCGGGAAGAAACGGCGCAAGAAAAGACAAGAAGAAAATATATTTCTTCTATTAAAGAAAAAGAAAGTTATAAATGGATAACAGCTCTGCAAGACACTATGAATATTATACCGGTAGGTACGCAAGTTGTTACTATAGGCGACAGAGAAGCAGATATTTTTGAGCTTTTATGGCGTTGCCAAGAGTTAAGTACTTTATTTATTGTTCGTAATAGACAGAATAGAAAATTTATTTGCCCAAAAATTGGTAAAACAAATTTACAAACGCGGATAAATCAAATACGGGAAAAGGAGGAGATGGTCCTTCAAATACCAAAAAAGCAAGGTCAAAAATCACGAGAGGCAAAAATTGAAATAAAATATATCTCTGGTTTGATACCAATTAGCTCTCCATCATTATATGGTTCAAAAGATACCGGGCATAAAATAAGTGATAAAGTAGCAATCAGCGTTGTCAGGGCTAAGGAAATTGATCCCCCTGAAGAAACAGAAGCAATTGATTGGACATTACTAACCAATATTCCTGTTGTTAACTTCAAAGATGCGATTGAAAGGATAAATTGCTATAAACTAAGGTGGAAAGTTGAAGAATATTTTAGAGTGTTAAAATCTGGATGTAAAATAGAAAATTCGCGTTTATCTACCAAAGACAGATTAGAGAAATTGATTGCCCTAAAAAGTATTATTGCATTTAAAATTTTATATTTATCGAAAGCTGCTATATCTCACCCTGAAGAATTGTGTACTAAGATTTTGTCTTTAGAAGAATGGCAAGCACTTTATATTCGTGAGCATAAAGCTCTGATCATACCGAAAGATCCACCAACTATAAAACAAGCTATTATTTGGCTTGGAAAATTAGGTGGATTTATGAATAGAAAAAGTGATAAATTGCCGGGCACTATGACATTATGGAGGGGTTACGAAAATCTTAAAGACAGTATGGATATGTTATGTTTATTTATCCCTCAAAATTGTGGGTAATAGTAAGGATTAAACCCTAGAAAATCAAAGCCCTTTTCGATACTACGTATCTTAGTCTTTACTTCTGATAATTTTAATCCTCTAATATTTAACCAATTGCCTATTATCTCTTTTGCTTTGATGCAAGATTCTTCCGACTTTGCACATATTACAAAATCATCAGCATACCTGACCACTGCATATTCAGATTTTTGGTTTAGTCGGCCTTGCTTATCATAAGTTATGTTAAGCGCGTCTTCTATTCCATGAAGAGCTATATGGGCAAGCAAAGGGCTGATAATACCTCCTTGAGGTGTACCAGCTGTTGTTGGAACAAGTTGACAGTTTTCCATAACACCAGACTTGAGCCAGGCTTCAATCCATTTACGTCCTGGAAAGTTGCCGGTAGCTTTTATCAAGAAGTCATGGCTAATATTGTCAAATGCTCCTTCAATATCAGCATCTAAAACCCATCTTCTGGTTTTGCCGGGTCTTACAATGCAAAACAGTTTCTGTATTGCATCATGAGCACTGCGTCCTGGTCTAAAGCCATAACTGCAGCCTTCAAACTTAGCTTCCCAAAATGGTTCTAATGCAGATTTAACAATAGCCTGTTTACATCTGTCTAAAATTGTTGGTAAGCCTAGTGGTCTAGTTTTACCCCCTTTCTTAGGAATGTAGAGGCGTTTGATTGGTTGAACTGAAGACGGGGAGATCTTAGCTAGTTTTTGTAATAGCTCTTCTCTTGCCCTGTCTGTATTAATGACAACTTTGTCCACACCAGGAGTATTTTTTCCTTGGTTGACTAAAGTAACACGTCTGATAGCCAGTAACTTATTAGAGTTTGATTTTAACATCAATTTCTGTAAATTACCTGCCAATTTCATATTACCGTTCGCAGATGCCCTATAGATACGTTTCCGAAGATTATTAACCTTCTTATGAATACTCTTCCAATCAACTCTATGCCAGCTGATTGTGTTTGCATCACTTGTGGTCTTAATTGTTACATTTGCGCTAGGCATCTAACTTTTCCAACTAATTCGTAATCTTTGTTTGTTTATCTATGGGTAAATCACCAGTCTTAAGTCAGCATCATTTCTGATTAGTATAATATACACCTATGCACCCAGTTATTTATTCCTGTAAGCTTTCGCTCTTGGCGCCATTCGCTTTTTAAGACATCTCATACCTACTACCCGTTGTTGAGTAATAGGCTTACCACGTTCCACTCGTTAAAGATGCGCTAATTTGGTTATCTTCTCTATACCGGGGAGCTGGCATTTTTCAGAAGGTGAACACAAACCTTCCTGCAGCTAGGCTTTGCAACCTATATCCCTATAACAGATATTATCTGGAGTATCTGCTTTTCCTTGGTGACGATATTTTCCACACGAAGATTCACTTTCGTTTAACCAGTTTTAGCTTTACCTTGCCCCTATTTTCCATCCAGCTTAGTACTTTAGTTAGGCTTTCTATTCTGCTTAGCACAGTATTGTTGCCAATTCTGCACCAGAATAGTGGTAACAAAGGTTTAAATGCAACCCCGCTGCATTGCTGCAGACTTTATTCGAGCAACTTCGTGTCGCACATGCCCCAATAGCAAATACAAATAACCATCTTGCTTATCAAACTTAGCTTGAAATAGTACGTCAGTAATCGAATCTCTTAAATCTTGTTCTATAAAAGTGGTATTATCCATTTTTATACTAGAGAAATCTAGCAAATCTTTAATAGACTTCGGTAAATGGGCATTACAAAACTCATGTACTACTAACGGGTTCTCCATAGCTTTGCGAAAAATTTTATCATGTTTTAAGTAGTCAGTCATTAATCAATCATTTTGCGACAGGGTTGTTATTACACCTTTTGTCCAAGGGGTATTAGATTAGTCTACCGCTTCTACCGCTTCTACCTCAGGAATATAATGCTTTAACAACGATTCAATACCGTTTTTTAAAGTGATAGTAGAACTAGGGCAACCAGAACAAGCACCTCTTAATTCTAATTTAACCACTCCATTTTCAAAACCTCTATATATTATATCCCCGCCATCCATCGCAACAGAAGGACGAACTCGCGAATCAATAATTTCTACAATCTGTTGTTCAATTTCCGATAATCCTTCAATATTACTGACAATATTCCCTTCCTGCTCATCAAAAACCGTGAAACCAGCAGTAAAGTAATCCATTATTACCATCAATATTTCCGGCTTTAATGTCAACCAATCTCCACTGTCGTTCTTAGTGATGGTAATAAAATCGCTTCCTAAAAATACCGACTTGATATTATTTATGCCAAATAACTCTACTACTATTCTACTTTTCCCCTTAGCTTCATCAATATTACTAAAATGCAATGGTTGATTTGGACTAATGGGTAAGCTGGGTAAAAATTTTATGGCATTTGGATTTGGGGTGGCTTCAGTTTGAATAAACACAATTGCACCTATTTTTGTCAAAATTAGAGAAGTAATAATTGAAGTGGTACCCGCGGCCAGACTTGAACTGGCAAGGGCTTACGCCCCACGGATTTTAAGTCCGTTATGTCTACCATTCCATCACGCGGGCATATTTATAGCAAATATAAAGAGCTGGAGCTTACAAATTTTATAAATAAGCGTTAGATCGAACACTAATAAAAATAATGAAAAAAATCAAGCTTTTTATCTAGATATTTTCTTTTAACCAAATTAATAGCTTTTTAAACCAACTTACATTACTATCCTCATCAACATTCAAAGAATTTTTGTGAATTTTTAAAGATTGATTTTTAACCATCCCTATTGAAGTAGAATATATATGAGGATTATAATCCTCGGCAAAACCTTCTAGTATTTCTGGTTTACCAATTCTTACGTGCCTTTCAAAAATTTTACTCGCTAATTCCTTTATTCCTCTCAACATTGCTCCGCCGCCTGTGATAACAATCCGGTACGCTACTATATTATTAGCAATAACTCTTTCATATTCAGATTGAACCATTAGTAATATTTCTTCTGCTCTTGGGTTAATTACTTCTGCAAGAAGTTTGGTAGTAATCGTTCCTCCCTCATGATCTATCAAGCAAGAAGCATCATTTTCTAAGCTAATAATATTATCTTTATCAAAAGCAGAAGGAATAGCGTTACCATATAATACTTTTAACTTTTCGGCTACATTAAGATTTAAAGAAAAAACTTTTGCGATGTCAGAAGTAATATGAAAACTACCAATATCTATATAACCAGTATATATTAATTTACTAGAAATAAATACTCCAAAAGAAGTAGTTCTCGCTCCCATATCAATGATAATAGAACCAAGATCTTTTTCATCCTGCGAAAGACAGGCGATCCCGGAAGCATAAATAGCCAGTACTATATTATTAATTTCCACATGACATTTGGCAAAACAATTAGTAATATTTATGAGCATATTGGAGCTTGCTGTAATAATATGTAATTCGCAGCTCAATTCTTTACCATACAAGCCAATTGGATCTTCAATAGAGTTACTATCCAGTTCAAACCCCAGAGGAAAATAATGGATTATTTCTTGATCTTTAATTTTTAATTCCGACAAAGCTTTCTTGATCAATTTTTTTACATCGTGCTCTAGAATTGGTTGATTCTGAGAAAGTTTTACTTTACTGCTGATATAATATGATTTAGTGCCATACCCAGTTAATGAAACAGTGATTTCTTTAATATTCTTTCCACAATCCTTTTCCAACTCGTAAATAGCTCCAATAATGCTATTTTCTACTGCCTTGACATCTAATATTACCCCTGCTCTCATACCTTTGGAATGATAGAGATTTTGACTTACTATTTTTGTTGTCTCTCTTTTATCAATATAGGCGGCAAGGCACGCTATTTTGCTGCTGCCCAGATCCAGAGCAATAAAATTAGATAATTTAGATTTCATAATTTACTCATAAATCTCTTATTAATCTTTAATAGACTTCCTTAGCATAATTCGCTTCTGGTAGGGAATTTGTAGGAAGCTCGGAAACCACGGGCCCGCAGCATACTTAAAAGTGTACGTGAGGATTGGCAGTGGATCATTGCTCAAATTACCATCTCGAGTAGAATTATGCTAAGGACGTCTAATATTTTTCAATATAGGCCTTATTAATATCTCGCAGATCTATTATCTTATAATTTTGATTAAATAACATATTACTTGCATTTAACTTTACCAGATAATCTAAAGCTTTCGTAAAAAACATATCAGGCATTTTTACCGTAATATTTGAGTCCAGGTTTAAATCCCAACGTCTTTCTCCGTAGCGTACAGCAGAGATAATTTTTGTAGCCAAGTCAGGATATGGTTTTAAATCTTCCAGTAATTTACTGGTATTAATATTAGCATCTGAACCCACAACATGTAGGAGATTAGAAAAATTCTCAATATTACTAGTAATTTTATATCCTTCTTCATCAATAAGAAAAATTTGACCATTAAACTGCCAAATAGCAATGGGAATTCTCTCAATTAGTTTTATATAAAGATTCTTCGGTAATCTTCTCTCAATAATTACCACATTTTTTACCCAAGGATTACTTTTTAAACTATCACTAATTGAAGTGAGGTCTAAAGAAAAAATAGGCGTACCTTTGTCAGCATTTAAGGTAGCTAATATATCTTCTTCGGGAATATTATATTGCCCTTCAATTAGAACATTTTCAAGTCTAAATCCCATATCAGAAGTAATTTCATAAATATTCTGAGTGATTTCCTGTTTAATAGAGCTAAAAGAAGAAGTCAAACAAAATACCGCCAAAAAAATTACTAAGATTATTTTAAAACACAAACTGGCTCTAATATATATTAAAGCAAGTTTACGACGCAAAGGAATATTAACTTTTTTTTTCTTAAGAGAATTTGATTTTTGCTTCATATCTCAAAACTGGCATTTTTTAAAATCTCTTCCACTAATGAAGAAAAACTTATTCCTCGCAAAGCCGCGATTTCTGGTACAATCGATATAGGGGTCATGCCTGGATGGGTGTTAATTTCTAATACAAAAAACTTACCCGCCCTTTCATCAAAAATAAACTCCACGCGTGCCACTCCCTTACAATTCATAGAAGTATATATTTTCTCCGATTCTTTTAATAATTCCTCATAGATATTTGGAGGCACTGGAGCCGGACATAAATGTTTAGCATAACCTTCTGTATATTTAGTATCGTAATCATAAAAACGCCTTTTTAGTAATTGTATTTCTAATACCCCTAACGCCCGACCGTTTAAAACGGCTACTTGCATTTCTCTCCCTTTAATATATTCTTCAACTAATATTTGATCACCATACGGAAAATCATAATCCGCAAAGTTAAAATCATCGCCTGCTAGTACTATTTCAATCCCGATACTCGACCCTTGCGTTAAAGGCTTGATGACATAGGGCCTGCGCATCGGATCACTTCTATAGTTGCTAGATTTACAGACTATAATACTACTCGCCGTATTAATATTATTAGCAATAAACCAAGCTTTAGAATGTATCTTACTAAATGCGAGAGAAGAGGCAAATACTCCACTATGCGTATAAGGTAGGCGTAAAATATTGAGCAACCCAGGCAGGCAACCATCTTCACCATAAGTCCCATGTAGAGCATTATACACGAGATCAGGTTTTATATTTAACAGTAGCGTAGCAATATCTACTCCCATATCTATAAAAGTTACCTTATAGCCCATCTCTACCAACGCCTTCCCTACTTCACCAGATGATACTAACGAAACTTGACGCTCCGCTGACATACCGCCGCCTATTAAGGCTACATGCTTTTTTCCTTCATTGTTTAAGGACGTCACCTTAGAATTCACAATAAAGTGCGTAGCGTATTTATGCATATTTTCCTATCCGTTTAATCTCCCAATGCAAATTAATTCCGCTATTTTTATATACTTTTTCTCTCACATATTCTCCTAAATTTTCTAAATCCTTTGCCGTTGCATCACCATGATTTAACATAAAATTACAATGTAATTCCGACATGGACGCTCCACCAATTCGGTATCCTCTCATCCCAGCTTGATCAATTAACTGCCAAGCTTTATAATTCGCAGGGTTAGCAAAAGTACTACCCCCTGTGCGTTCTTTGATAGGTTGGGTAGCAGTTCTTGCTCGATTTATTTCGTTCATTTTAAGTGTGATTGCTTCTTTATCACCTCTTACTCCTTGAAAAATCGCCTTAGTTATCACCAAATTTTGCGGCAAATTACTACGGCGATAGTTAAAACCTATTTCTTGATTAGTAATAATCATGGGCTTACCTTGAAGATTTATCGCTTCAATCTCTAAGACGATATCTTTAAATTCTGAATTATAAGCCCCAGCATTCATTACCACCCCTCCGCCAATAGTACCAGGTATACCAATTAAAAATTCAAAACCACTAATTGAATTTTCTTGACAAAATTTAGCAAGATGAAAATTAAGGCAACCACTCCCTACCGCTATTTTATTATCAGCCATTAATTCTATATTAGTAAAATTTTGCCCAAGCTTTATTACGACCCCATCTATTCCACCGTCCCTAATAATAACATTGGAGCCAGCACCTAAAATAGTTATAGGAAGATTTTGTTGATTTTGTAGTAAAAAATTTACCAAATCGGCAGAATTTGCTGGTTTAAACAAAATTTCCGCCTCTCCCCCTACCTTAAACCAGTTTAGGTGTTTTAAATTATAATTATTCTTGTATTCTCCTTGTATTTCTGGTAACGGCATACTGATAGATTATTGACCTTCCGAACTATTGATTTTTTCAAACTGCTGAGCTAAATTATTGGCCCAGCTAGAAATATTTCCTGCTCCCATCATAACTATAATATCCCCTGCTTTTGCATGATCCATAATAATTTTAGGTATCTCTTCATGAGAAGAAAGAAATGCTATGTGAGAATGAGAGCCAGTATCTTTA
This sequence comes from Rickettsia endosymbiont of Bradysia coprophila, assembly GCA_019468145.1. Classification (GTDB taxonomy): domain Bacteria; phylum Pseudomonadota; class Alphaproteobacteria; order Rickettsiales; family Rickettsiaceae; genus Tisiphia. Next base: position 960,024 of record JAHXDM010000002.1, on the reverse strand, counting down.
ATTTTATCCACTAAATTTTGGCTATTTATCCCTTCTATTACTTGCTCGCCTGCTGCATATATATCCGTTATATACAATTGATTTGCATCATTAAAACAAGTTAGAAAATCATTAAATAAATATTGCACCCTGGAATATCTATGGGGCTGAAAAATTGCTATAACTTTACCATTTTGCTGATTAGCAATATTTTTGGCAGTAGCAAGCGTTGCTCTTATTTCTTCTGGATGATGAGCATAATCGTCAATCACGCTTGCCCCATTATATTCCACCGCTTTGGTAAATCGTCGTTTTACCCCTTCAAAATTCTTAAAACCATTCTTAATAATTTTAATACCAAAATCCAACTCCACAGCTACACATACCGCAGCAAGAGCATTTAAGACATTATGTCTACCGGGCGTTGGTAAGGTAATTTTTTCGATTGTTGTCGTACCATTTATATTTGGAAGGTTTATTTTGATATCAAAGGTAGAAGAAGTAATACCAAAATTCAAATTAAAGGCTTGGACATTGGCATCCTGAGAATCTATCCCATAAGTGAGGATTTTCCGGTCCAAAATTTTAGCGACTAGAGTTCTAACCACCGGATGATCAATACAAGCAACGGCAAATCCATAAAATGGTAAATTAGTTATAAAACTCTCAAAAGCGGTAATTAAACTATTAAAATCTTTATAGAAATCCAAATGTTCAGGATCAATATTAGTTATTACAGCAATTGTAGAAGGAATATGGATAAAAGTAGCATCAGACTCATCAGCCTCAGCTATCAAATAATTACCGGAGCCAATATAAGCATTAGTAAAACGGTTATTAATAATTCCTCCGTTAATAACGGTCGGGCACAAGCCAGCCGCTTCAAACAAACAGGCAACAAGTGAGGTAGTAGTAGTCTTACCATGGGAACCTGAAATTGCCACAGAACATTTTAAACGCATTAATTCTGCTAGCATTTCAGCGCGTCTAATTATTGGTATTCTTCTGCGCAATGCTTCTTCTACTTCCGGATTGTTTTTATTAATCGCGGTTGATACGACCACGTATGAAACATTCGAAATATTTTGAGGGTGATGGCCAATATAAATTTTAATACCACTTTCTTCTAGCATTTTGGTATTATAATTTTCAGCAATATCAGAACCTTGTACCTTATATCCAAGATTATGCAATATCTTAGCAATGCCACTCATACCAATCCCCCCTATCCCTACGAAATGGATAGTATCAAGGGTACCGTTGATTTTTTTTAACTCTAATAGGATCATTTTTTTAATTAATAAAATTAATAGATTACTGGACTATATCATAAACTATATATACCACTAAGCATAAAACTAATAAATACTAATCTTTATCTTTAATTTTATTAATTAAGGCTGGGGAGAAGAAATCTCCTTGCATACCATCAATTTTTAAATCAATAAGAAATTTAGCTATTTCCCCATTTTCTACAAATTCTGCTACAGTCATCACCCCTAAATCTTCAGAAATTTTTATTAATCTAGCAATAAACTCTTGAGATTGGACGTCACTCGTAATTTTCCGTACATAACTCCCATCAATTTTAATAATATCAATGGGTAAATGGTGAAGTTGATAGAAAGAAGTAAAACCACTACCAAAATCATCTAAAGCAAATTTACACCCAAATTTTCTTAATTTTAACATGAATTCTGCTATTTGCTGATAATTCTGATTGAGGGTAGTTTCAGTAATTTCTATAATTAATCTAGGAGCTACATCGTAAATTTGTAATAATTTTTCTGCTACTATTAAAAGAGGAGGATCTAATACCCCAATATTAGAAATATTGACGGCCAGAGTTAAGTTCTTATCCAGAGCTAGCTCCTTTATCGCCATTTCTAAAACGATTTTGTCTATTATAAAAATCAAGCCTTTTTTTTCAGCTTCTGGGATAATATTCCCTACAGAAATTAAATTATTCTTAGAATCAGGGATTCTGAGTAAACATTCATAATATTTAATTTTCATTGTTTTACGGTCAATAACCGGCTGATAAGCAAACACCATAGTTTTATTTACTACGGCCTTTCGTAACAAGTTAAGCCTGATATTAGATTCTTTAATTTGTTCGATATTATATTGTTTTGCATCATATTCCCGGTAGTATAATGGGTCCCCTTGGTAAGAAAGTAGCCAATTAAGGATCCCATATATTTCTTTTGCACTCTTACTAATTTTTGGGAATGCTATACTAGCAATAGTACAATTTATATAAAGATCGTGGTGAATATCATCAATATAAGTTTGCGTTAATAAATAGGTTTTGAGGGCAAATGCTTGGGCCGCCTCTTTATCTATTGGTAACGCTAGAAAGATTCTATCCGCTTCTATCTGTGTATATAACAATACATTCGAATTATACTCCTCTGATATGAATTTGCGTGCGTCGTTGCTCAATGCTCGCCTATTATCTATAGGCTTCGCTCCATCGCGCAAGGCAGCAAAATCATCTGAGAGGGGTATATCGCTACCTCTAGTTAATTCGGTGCAAACCTCTTTAATAATTTTATCTAAAATATTAATTATCTGAATGTTAGAACTAACTATAGCATTTAACTCATCATAATTTAATATCTTAAAAGCAATACAGTATCCCGTATCTACTTCATCAATTTTCAATTGTAAATTATGTAATTTCGTTTCTAATTCTGTCATGAGCAACTTATAAATATTGATTTACTAAATAGTAAAATTTTAATAATATGTTACAAGGAAACGTTTCAGATATCTAATACTATGACCAGAATAAATAGAATAAAAAGAAAATTAGAGGTGCTAAAACCACATTATTGTGAGATAATTGATGAAAGTCTTAAACATGCCGGGCATACTTCTGGAGCTACTGAAAGTCATTTTATTATTAAAATTGCTGCAGATATTTTTAAAAATAAAGCTTTATTAGCTCAGCACAAGATAATTAACCAACTTTTAGTAGAAGAATTCGCAAATGGTCTGCATGCTTTAACTATTAATATCCAAAACTTAAATACAATAGAATAAATGAAAGCACATAATTTTTTAAAAGTAATATTGGGAACTGGCGCCGTAATGCAAAAAGCTGCTAATAATGCTATTTCCCAAGGTTGTAAGTTGGTAGAAGATAACATAGTTAAAGGTAATTATGTTACTCGAGAAGAATTTGAAGTAATGCAAACTGTGGTAATAAAATTACAAAAGGAATTAAAGGAATTACAAATAAATAAGGAAGAATAAGATGACTCATAGCCCCTTAATATTTTTTAATTTTATTATTAATATTTCTTGAAATTTTAAAAACGAATTTGCTTTTTAGTATATTATTAAATATATAAGATTTAATAATTAAGGAGTAACATTATGTCTAAAACTACAGAAGAAAGGCTTACACCTAATGGTTATAATTGGGTCCGTGCATGTATGCAAGGCGCTTCTAAATATCTTATATCAGATGTTCTTAACGAGCCCAAACCTAAGACATTTGGTGTGACGGGGGGAGTCTTTAGGATAGTAAGAGAAGAACCTAATAAAAATTGTATATTAACCGTGAATATGACCACATGCCAAAATGACAGAGAAGACATTATGGAATTAGCAATTTACAGCCTAAACAGTGGAAAAATTGCTCTTATGAAACATAGTGGTCTAGAGCCTGAAGAGCTTGCTACTTTAAATCAGCTTTGTCTTAATTATGGAGTTGAAACAATGGTAGAGCTTAGCGGTATCTAGTAATAGGTTGTACTATACTCCTCTGATATGAATTTGTGTGCGTTGTTACTCGTCGCTCGCCATTATCTATAGGCTTCGCTGCATCGCGCAAGGCAGCAAAATCATCGGCAGAGGGGTATCTCATAATTTTTATTTAGTCCTAACTGAGAACTAGATAAAATAACTAGTAAATATTACTCGTAATGTTTCTTACATTCCTTTATTTTGTCTAGTGCTCACAACAACATATTAGATTTAAAGCTAAAATATTCATTACCGGCAATAATTACATGATCGTGAACAACAATATTCATAGTTGTACAGGTTGTTACTATTTTATTTGTTAATTCAATATCGGTATTCGAAGGTTTGCTAAGACCACTTGGATGATTATGCACTAGTATGATAGCACTTGCTTCATTTAACAAAGCTCTTTTGACTATTTCCCTGGGATAAATAGGAGCTTGATCGATAGTACCTTGACTTAAAATTTCGTCAGCAAGCAAAATATTCTTTTTATTCAAAAACAACACCCTAAATTGCTCTAATTGCAAACCCCCCATAGCGGTTTTTAAATAGTCAATTAGCAGAGTCCACGAACTAATAATGTTTTTATTGCTGATTTTTTGCTTAAGCATTCTATTCATTAATTCTCGTAAGATAATAAAATTAATATATAAATTTTCAGAAGTTCCTTTAACATTAAGCAATTTATCTTTACTAGAATTTAATAAACTTGAAAAATTACCAAATTTTTTCATTAATTCTTTGGCCAATGGTTTGACATCTTTTCGAGGTATGGTAAAAAATAATATTAGCTCAAGCAATTCATAATCTGCCAGGTGTTCTGCCGAATGGGTGATTCGGTGCTTCAACCGTTGTCTATGCCCAATATGGTGGGGAGTATTCTCGTGCATATTTATAGTTGGTAAGGGGGGCACATTAAATTCTTTGGTGATAAAGTAAAAATTTCAAAGCCGCTTTTAGTAACCCCTAAAGTATGTTCAAATTGGGCTGATAGTGATTTATCCTTTGTCGTAACGGTCCAACCATCTAGTTTACTTAAATTAGTAGCATAATGTCCGCTATTCACCATGGGTTCAATGGTGAAAAACATCCCTTCTTCTAAAATCGTGCCAGTACCCACTTTACCGTAATGAAGAACGGACGGTTCTGCATGGAATATACGACCTATTCCGTGGCCAGTATAATCTCTTACTACGGAATAATTATGTTTTTCCACATAAGTTTGGATAGCATTCCCGATAGTTCCTAAATGCATTCCCGGTTTTACTAATTCAATGCCAATCATCATTGCCTCATAAGTAACTTGTATTAAGCGTTTGGCTTTAATTCCTACCTCACCTACATAATACATTCTGCTACTATCTCCGTGCCAACCATCAACAATTACCGTAACATCGATATTAATAATATCCCCTTTTTTAAGAATTTTATCGCTCGGAATTCCATGACATACAACATGATTAACAGAAGTACAGATTGATTTTGGAAACCCCTTATAATGGAGGGGAGCAGGCGTGGCATTATGAGACACAATAAACTCATGACAAAGGTCATTTAAGTAATTAGTAGTTATGCCAGGGTTTACGTGCTCGGTAATAAAATCTAAAGTTTGGGCAGCAAGATTACCTGCAGTATGCATTTGCTTAAAATTTTCTGGTGAATGAATTGTAATTGTCATAATTATATACTAATTTGTTATTTTTTTAAACTAATATTTGAATTTTCTAAGATTTTTTCTATCTCTCTTACTTTAAAAAAACTATAAGACAATGTTATGGTAGTAACATCATCCATTTCAGGATCTTCTTCTAAATCTGGATCGATAAGAAATGTTACCGGCATTAACGCCTTTTGACCAGCTTTGAGCAATTGTTCCTCAAAACAAAAGCAATGTATTTTTACAAAATACTTACCAGCTTTATTGGGAGTGATATTATAGACCGAGGTGCCTATTATATCTTTACTACTTAAATTCTCTGTCTCATAAAAAATCAAGGTATTATAGCCAGGTATAGCAATAGTCCTTCTTTGTTTAGGAATGAATTTCCACGGTAAATCATTATCCACATTCGAATCAAATTCAATATTTATTTTTCTAGTTCCTTTAGCTTTTTTATGATAATATGTAGAAAATTCTTGCCGAGCTACAGTACCGCCATATCCTGTAACTTTACAAAATAGATTATAAATTGGTACTGAGGCAAAGCTTAGCATAATCATGCTCAATGCTAGCCCAACTAAAGCTAAGGCAAAATTTTTATTAGATTTTTGGTACACTATTTTCTCTTAATATAAGAAGTTCTATTTAAAATATCTATAACTTATGTTATTATATATTTTAATTCAAATAAATTAATGATTCTTATATAGAATTGATGAGCAGGCGCAGCTAAAAGCGAGCAATATTTTAAAAATTTATAGGATATATTATATGTCTAACCAGATTAATTTGCCAGTAATTTCTGCCGAATCAGGATTTTATCATTACCTGCAAAAGATCAATAAAATTCCTTCTCTATCACAAGAAGAGGAATTTTTGCTTGCTAAATCTTATCTTGATAATCATGATCTAGAAGCGGCTCATAAGTTAGTGTCGAGCCACTTAAAATTGGTAGCTAAAATAGCCATTAGTTATAGAAATTATGGCCTGCCGCTCAATGAGCTGGTATCGGAAGGTAATTTAGGCTTGATGCAAGCAGTAAAAAAATACAATCCCGATCTAGGATTTCGTTTGTCCACCTATGCGATGTGGTGGATTAAAGCAGCAATTCAGGAATATGTATTAAAATCTTGGTCGTTAGTTAAGATTGGTACTACTGCAGCGCAAAAGAAACTATTCTTTAGCCTTGGTAAAATTAAACAAAAAATCACTAAATTATATTCAAGAGCGGTAACAGAACAAGATTTTACTCAGATTGCCAAAGAACTGGGCGTTAGCATCACTGAAGTTAGTGAGATGAATTCTCGGCTATCGGGGCCCGATTTATCATTAAATAATCTGGTAAGTAATAGTGAGAATACTGATAGTGAATTAATTGAATTTCTCCCGGAAACTCGTCCAAATCAAGAATTAAAGTTAATTAGTAAACAAGATTCTCTTAAAAAACAAAATCTATTAACTAAGGCGATGAAATTATTAAATGACCGTGAGCTCCATATTTTAACAGAACGTAAGCTCAAAGATTCTCCTACTACTCTTGATATACTTAGTATTGAATATAATATTTCTAAAGAAAGAATTAGACAAATTGAGAATGTGGCATTTGAAAAAATTAAGAATTTTATGTTACAGCATATGCCAAAATCTGCATAAGGAGTTTAGGTGGGTATAATGGCATTATCTCCAAGATGAAAGAGTGTTTATCCATCTATGTCCATTGGCCTTTTTGCCTATCAAAATGTCCCTATTGTGATTTTAATTCACATGTGAGAGAACAAGTTAATCACGATATATGGTTAAAAAGCTATCAGCGGGAATTAGAATTTTTTCAAGATATTATTAGGCATAAATATATAAAATCTATTTTTTTTGGTGGAGGCACTCCTTCGTTAATGCAACCTTTTGTGGTTGAAGGGATAATCCAAAAAATAGCGGAATTAGCAGAAATAGATCATCAAACAGAAATTACTTTAGAAACAAATCCTACTTCTTTTGAGGCTAGTAAATTTCAAGATTTTCGCTTAGCGGGCATTAATCGCGTATCAATTGGTGTCCAATCTTTAGTAGAAAAAGATCTCAAAATATTAGGGAGGCAGCATGATGTACAACAGGCAATCAAAACGATTGAAATAGCCGCTACTCTCTTTGCAAAAATTTCCTTTGACTTAATTTACGCGCGAACTAACCAAACTTTAATAGATTGGCAAAATGAATTAACCAGGGCTATGCAGCTTACTGCTGGTCACATTTCTTTATATCAACTGGTTATTGAAAAAGGTACTGTATTTTACAGATTATTTAATAACGGTACTTTAACAATTCCGCCAAGCGATATCGCAGCAGATATGTATGAGTGGACTAACTTCTATTTAAAATCTAAAGGGTATAATAGATATGAAATATCAAATTATGCTTTACCTGATCATGAATGTAAACATAATTTAGCATATTGGCAGTATGATAATTATCTAGGAATTGGGCCAGGCGCTCATAGTAGAATTACTATTGGTAATAATAGATTTCTTTCCGAACTCACAGCAAGTAAAGAATTAGAAGGAAATGAGGGAGGCAACACGATAGCACGCCATCGGGAGGATTTGAACCTCAATTCATTCTCTCAATTACCAAGAGTAGAGTTTCCACCGAAGTATAATGATGCAGATTCTAATTTGTATAGCATTATGATGTGGCATAAACCAGAAAAATGGTTGCAAACTGTACAAAGTTTAGGTAGAGGAATTCAGCATTCTAATCAATTGACACGGCAAGAAATAAGTGAAGAAATGTTAATGATGGGATTACGCCTGGAGCGCGGTATTAATATAGATGTGTTGCAAAAAAGAATAGGTAAACAATTATTCGAAATTTTAGATATTAGTAAATTATCCTATTATAAAAAACTAGGTCTGATTAATTGGGATTTAAATTTAGGCAATGAAAATTACATTAAACTTACCAATAAAGGTTTAATGATACATAGTTACATAGTGCCAAGATTATTAAAGTAACCTTGGCCTTTATATTATTATTGTAGACTTTAACTAACTTAAGGCCCGTCTATCTTAAAAGATTTCCGGTGCTCAAATAAACATGCTGGGTAAGAATACTTATCCAGCATGAAGAATTTACATATTAAATCTTAAACCAAACATGATGGCATGAGCCTTATAAGAAGTTTTACCACCAATTTCTTCTTCTTTCTTCTTACCAACACCTTTTGTCTTCCCATAATCTCTAAAACTGTAAGAGAGTTCACCTTTAACAGTATCAGTTAAGTCGACAGAAGCTCCTATTGTTGCTTGATAAGTAAAATTATTGGCAGTTCTTGTAGATCCTTCTCCTACCTTTATTCCATTTATACTGCCACTAATTTTTTCTTTTACCTGAGCCCACCCAGCACCGGCACCAACAAAAACTTTCGCGACATCTCCAAGAGGGAATAGATCCACATAACCATTAAGTAATACTGTCATGATTTTACCTTTATGCTTCAGAACGCAAGATAGTTTCTGATCTTTTGCAAGGCGTGGCAGTTTCAATTTATCCGCCAAGTAATTGTAACTTTGCTCAGAAGTACTTTTAAATTGTGGATTAACCAACATGTTAAATGTCAGATCTGTTCTTACATTATCCATTAAATAATAACCAACACCCACTCCAAAAGCTCCAGCAGCCTTACTCTTCATTTTAACATCCCAAAATTTATCCTTTGTCTTATTAAGAAAAGCGGCTCCTCCTTCAACTTTCACATAAAATTGATTGATATTTTGGGTAAGGGTAGTAACTGTAGCAACTGGAACTACTGCTTCTGGTTCACATCCTTCACAAGCTACTGCTGAAAAAGAAGATAAAAGAGCAGTAGTTGTGGCTGCGATTAAAAGTAATTTTTTCATAAATTTATTTCTCCTTAAACTTTGTTATTAAATAAAATTTCAATAAACATTAGTATTTTAACTTATTTTTATATAAGCAACTGCCTATTTTTATTTTATAGTCCCTAATATTTAACACATACTAATCTTTTTAGCTAGAAAAGTTTGAAAAAACTTAGTATATTTTCTTCTTCCTGTGACATAACCACAAAATATTATATATTAAATCTTATGCCAAACGTTACCTGATGCCCTCTATAAGCGGTATTACCAAGCTGTGGGAATTCTTTGATCTTCTTAGTTTTGCCATTATCTTTCCAGCTATAGCTTAACTCAGCAGTTACTCCCTCTACCGCTTCTCCAGCAACCCCAACAGTTAATTGATAAGCAAAATTATTAGCTTTTTTGGTTTTTCCAAGTGACTTATCTGTTCCACCCTCAATAGAATGAATTTTTTCTTTTACTTGAGCCCAACCTGCACCAACCCCAGCAAAAAGTTTGACTATTTCAGCATCCCATACATCTACATAACCATTTACTAACAAGGACATAACGTGTCCTTTATGTTTAACAGTGTTTGCAGTTTCGCTTTTACCGGTAGATTTTTTAAATTGGGGATTAGCAAGAAAATCGAGTGTTACGTCAGCTCTTACATTATCCATCACATAGTAACCAGCACCAACACCAAAATTAGGAGTAGCTTTAGCTACCATTTTTCCCTCAAACAATTTATTTTTTGTTGACTTTAAAAAGGTTGCGCCAGCCTGTACTTTAACATAAAAATCATTCTCTTCTGCAAATGATACAATAGAAGATAAAAGTGTTGTACTGATGGCTGTGATTAAAAGTAGTTTTTTCATATATTTCTCCATTTTAATTATAAAATTAAGAACCTGTGATAGCTCTTTTAAACAACACGTAGCGAAACAAAAAATTTCTCTTAAAAATTCCACTGGTCATTTTAATCCGGTTATTATATACCATAATATCCCGCTATAATCTAAATAAAAAACCCAATTTTTTATCAATATCTCTAATTATTCCCAAATTATGAGATAAAAATAACACAAATAGGTTTAATTTTGGTAAGATCATCGAAATACCTATTTAATTGACACTTATAATCACTATCCCCTCTGCCGATGATTTTGCTACCTTGCACGATGGAGCGAAGCTATGATAATAAGCAAGCATTGAGCAACGACGCACGCCAATTCATATCAGAGGAGGATATAGACTTCAAGATGGCTGCTCTTCCTCCATTATTTTCTGGGTAGGGCTTTGCGCCTTTTACCAGCATCCCTAACTCATCTACAGTTGACTATATATATAAGGTATGCAATAATAATGCATACTACCTTAATTTCTGGATAAAAACAACTAATTCTTATCCAAAATTCGCGTATTAGTTTACAAATTATATTAACAATGATGAATGAAATATTCCAAATACCAAATGGTGAACACAAAGTACTCTTGCATTCGTGTTGTGCTCCATGTTCGGGAGATTTGATGGAAAAAATGTTAAAGTCTGCTATTAATTTTACTATTTTTTTCTACAATCCTAATATTCATCCGAAAAAAGAATATGAAATCCGAAAAAATGAAAATATTCGTTTTGCTGAAAAAATGGGGATAGAATTTATTGACGCCGATTATGATGTACAAAACTGGTTTGTACGGGCTAAAGGCATGGAATATGAACCTGAGAGAGGTAAACGTTGCTCTATGTGTTTTGATATGCGTTTTGAACGTACTGCTCTTTATGCCTATGAAAATGGTTTTAAGGTAATAACTAGTTCCCTTGGTATTTCCCGTTGGAAAGATATGACTCAAATTAATGAATCAGGGATTAGGGCAGCCTCTCATTATGATGGAATAATTTATTGGACTTATAATTGGCGTAAAGATGGGGGAAGTAGCAGAATGTACGAGATAGCAAAACGAGAAAATTTTTACAAACAAGAATATTGTGGTTGTATTTACTCTCTCAGGGATAGTAATAATTGGCGAGTGACAAACAACCGTCCGGAAATTAAAATTGGCGAAGAATATTATTAATTTTATGTCGAAATAGGATTTAAGTGTTCTGCTTCATATTACCTTTGTATCTACTATTTAGTATACTCCTCTGCCGATGATTTTGCTGCCTTGCGTGAGGAGCGAAGCCTAGTAAAATCTAGGAGAGCATTGAGTAACAACGCATGCGAATTCATATCAGAGGAGTATATATTATTTCCACTCCTTGCAATAACTATGCGGTACTATGAAAAATCTATTCAAGGAAAACTTTTTTGATGTTTTTATTTAGTATTTTTTTGCCATTTAAAGTCTCATGATCACTAGCTGTTTGTGTTTTAAGCAACCTTAAATTGACATAGTCCTGAATCGCTGAATTAAGTTCATCAATTTTATTACGGAAAAAGTGATCTGCCCCCTGAATTATTTTATAATCTACGGTAATATGTTTTTGTTTTGACAATTTATGGGCTAGCTCAAGCACTGAGTCTTCAGAAACGATACTGTCGCTATCTCCTTGTATTATAAATCCAGAGATAGGGCATTGGGATAAGAACGAGAAATCATATTTATTAACTGGTGGTGATATTGCAATAAAATTATTAATTTCCGGCCTTCTCATAATTAGTTGCATGGCAATCCAAGCACCAAAAGAAAATCCAGCTATTAAATTGAGGTTACTCCCTGGGTTTCTAAACTGCAACCAATCTAGGGCCGTTGCAGCATCAGTCATTTCTCCAATACCATGATCAAATTCTCCTTCAGATCTTCCAACCCCGCGAAAATTAATTCGTAAAACTGTGAATCCAATACTTGCTAATGTTTTATAAGTATTATAAACTACTTTATTATTCATTGTCCCTTCATGCTGAGGATGAGGGTGTAGGATTAATGCCACAGGGGCTTTAGGGTCCTGAGATTTAGTGCAAAATCCTTCAATTCTACCAGCTGGTCCCTGGAAAGTAACTTCTGCCATAATTTTATAATGATATTAATTTATTAAATAATTATGTAGTTGTAGCCTAACGAGCATAATAGTACCATGCTGCTTTGTAAATTTCAAGCCCAAATTTTAGCGATTTACCAGAGCAGTTTAAAAGTCACCACCCTGAAGCCTTTTTTCTGGATTGCCCCGCGGGCCTAAAAAGGCCCACTCGGCAATGACTGGATGAAGTATACTCGGCTGCCGATGATTTTTTGCTGCCTTGCGTGATGGTAGAGCTGAATCAAAATCTAGGAGAGCATGAAGTAACAACGCATGCAAATTCATATCAGAGGAGTATATCGCGTTTAAGAAATGTTGAGTACTATGATCATAACTTAATTCTAGTTAAATAGAATAGGTTGTTTTGCCTAATCTCCCAATAAGTCTTAAAAAATTTTCATGATAATTTCTCTATCTGCTTTAATACCTCTTCCGCGTGATTCTTTACTTCCACTTTCGGCCAAATATGGGCAATCTTTCCTGCTTTATCGATCAGAAAAGTGACTCTTTCAATCCCCATATATTTTTTACCAAACATGGATTTTTCGCCCCATACTCCATATTTTTCACAAGTATCAGAGTTAGCATCGGAGGCAAGATCAAATTCCAGACAATATTTTTGTTTAAATTTATTATGAGAATCTAGATTATCCTTTGAGACTCCTATAATTACCGCGTCCTTTTTTTCAAACTCTGATTTGAGCTTATTAAAGTTCCCAGCTTCTATAGTGCAGCCAGGTGTATCGTCTTTAGGATAAAAATATAATATTACAAATTTACCTAGTAAATCTGATAAAGTAACCTTCTTATCTTCCCCTACATGCATAGTGAAATCTGGCGCCTTGTCGCCTATTTGTAATGTCATAATCCTCCTTAAATAAAATATTTTGTTTACTTACCATGTTTTCTTATAGCTTACTGGGCAGCGGTAGAGTTTTTTCATATTTGCAAATTATGGGTACTAAAACTAGAAAATGGAAAAAATAATAGGTAGCAGCTAGCCTACTTAAGGTAATATATGGCTCTTCCGCTGGCCTGCCTCCCAGATAGCCAAGTAGCACACAATTTAATATGAAGAGCCAAAAGACCTTGCGAAAAATTGGTCGGTAATTTCCACTTCTAACTTTTGAATTATCCAACCAAGGTAACATAAATAATACAAAAATACTAGAAAACATTAAAACCACCCCCCCAAGCTTCGATGGAACAGCCCGTAAAATGGCATAGAAGGGTAAAAAATACCATTCAGGAACTATATGAGCTGGAGTAACTAACGGATTGGCTGGAATATAATTATCCGGATGTCCTAAATAATTTGGTTGATAAAATATAAAAAAGGCAAATATTAAAAAATAAAAACCAAACCCCACAAAATCTTTGACAGTATAATATGGATGAAAAGGGATAGTATCCTCATCAGTTTTAACATCAATACCTTTGGGATTGTTGGAGCCGTGAATATGCAGCGCCACGAGGTGTAACATGACTAATGCTACGATAATAAAGGGGAGTAAATAATGCAAGGCAAAAAACCTGTTAAGAGTGGGGTTGTCAACGGAAAAACCCCCCCAAAGCCAAGTAACTATCGATTTTCCGATAATAGGAATGGCTGAAAATAGATTGGTGATTACGGTGGCTCCCCAATAACTCATTTGTCCCCACGGCAGCACATATCCCATAAAAGCCGTGGCCATCATCATGAGAAAAATTATTATTCCTATAAACCATAATAATTCTCTCGGCTTTTTATATGAGCCGTAATATAGGTTTCTTGCAATATGAATATAGACCGCCACAAAAAACATTGAAGCCCCAACCGAATGAATGTACCGTAATAACCAACCATAATTAACATTACGCATAATTTTTTCCACACTCTCAAAAGCATGATCAACATGCGGCGTATAATGCATAGCTAACATAAGGCCAGTGATGATTTGAATTAGCAAGGCAATGCCAGCTATCGACCCTAAATTCCACAAATAACTCAAATTTTTAGGCGTACGGTACTCGCCCAAATGTTTGAAAAAGGTAAAAATAGGCAATCTATAGTCTATCCATTCTACTAGAGGATTAGATTTCTTGCATAATTCTACTTCTGCTGGTAATTGGAGCAATGAGCCTCGACTCGGATCCTCACTACTACTGCCGTACGCTGACGAATCCTTAAGTTCCGTGTCTCCTACAAATTCCCTGCTCGATGCGAATTCTGCAAGCAATCTATTGGGTTTTTTCGGATAATTGCTTTGATCCATAAATAATTATCCAATTTTAATTTTAGTAGCAGAAAGAAATTCATAAGGAGGAATAGCTAAGTTTAAAGGAGCCGGTCCTTTACGAATTCGCCCTGAAGAGTCATAATGAGAACCATGGCAAGGACAAAACCAGCCATCATAATCGCCTTGATTAGGAAGCGGAACACATCCCAAATGAGTGCAAATTCCTATCGTTACCAGCCAGTTATCGTGCCCAGCCTTTACTCTAGCTTGATCCAGCTGAGGGTCTATTAATTCCGAAAGTTTAGTAGCTCGTGCTTCGTCAATTTTTTTTTGAGTTCTATTAGTAATGAAAATGGGTTTTCCTTGCCACTTAACAGTAATAGATTGCCCTGGTGGTATTTTAGATAAATCTACTTCAATGGAAGATACAGCTAAAACATCCGCCGAAGGATTCAATGAATCGATAAGAGGCCAACTACTGCACATTGCTCCTACTGCAACCATACTGGTAGCAGATAACGTTATAAAATCTCTACGAGTGGTTTTACTATCATCTTTCGTGTTGGACATAAAAAAATATAATTATATATTTAACATATGATTTACCTCAATTCGGGATAAGCGCCAACAAAACATTTAAATATCAGTTTCTTAAAAAACTATATATCTTACCCCGAAATGACTGTAGTTATCAAAATTACTTTAAAGCAGATACTTATTTCCTATAATCTCCAGCTCTTCTTTAGCCTATAATAACCAGGAATTTCACCTTACTATGCCTGCCTTCGGAAGAGGAGTAGTACTCCCACGGAGGAAGTGAGGATTAGGTTTAGATGAAGATAGCTGCTGCTTCTTTAGATTTTTTACTATGGCATTGACTCCTGTACCTTCTTGGCCCGCTTGAACCACAGTCGCTTGTGCTTTGCCTTGTATACCAGCAAGTAAGAGTGCATGGTGCCTCCGTAAGCCTATTCCTCTCTGGCCAGCTATGTTCTCATCAGGGAAAGGGAGAATTTCTTCTTTTTTTGCTATTTTTTCTAGATTATCCACCACCCATGGACCGCAATCTGTGGTATTATGTTGTTGTTTAAGTTGGAGATCTTTGAACTCCGCATGTATGCCACTGCCCTCCAACTGTTGGATTTTTTCACCCAATAGTTTTTTTAGCTCAGGTGCTTTATCTATAGAAGTCCCAAGAGAGTTAACATAGGTGAATATTATATTACCAGTTTCTTTATCTTTATTAACTACTAAACCAACCCAATGTGTACCATCTGTATTAATGGGAAAAATAGCAGCTTGTTTATTTCCTTTTTCTAAATCGTCAATGACTTTTGTAACGCTCTTCTTCAAAGCTTGAATATTAGATTCTACGTACTCTGCAGGGATTGTTGTTGAACTCAGAAGAAAGCCGCTTCCATGGTAATCATAAATAGAAACGGTTTTTACATCAACTGAGGCTTTTAATAAAGTGAGAATATCTTCATCCCTATATAAATAACTTTCAGGTCTCAAGTCGTTTTCCGGATATGTAGATGGTGGACTAACATTCGCCTCCATATTTCTGGATGCTACTACCATTTCTTGCAAAATAGTTTTAAGTTGTTGTTGTTCAGATTTTTTTAGCTCCTCATGCATTTCAGAAATATGTATTGTATCTATAATAGGAGTATTTTTTCTTTGGTTAATTTCTGCAACTATATCATCCGCTTGATTCCAGTGTCCTAAAGGAATACAGCCATTATTATAATTTGTATCCACTGCGTGGGGTATAGTATATCTTGCCTTTTTATAAATATTTTGTAAGTCTTCTGGTGCCGAATCTAACGATATATCGATAGGATTAATCTGAGAAGATTTTTCATCTATGTTAAATTGTTCAGTTAATTGTTTTATATATTTCTCTACTTTTTGAGGGCCCTTAATTGTATCTTTTAACAGCTCTTGAACTTCTAAATTAATTCCCACTCGTTGATCTTGTTCTGTAAGAGCAAACTTAGCCATAATAAGATTAGTAATATTCTCAGCATCTAAAGAAGTATCTGCCACAATTATTCTCGTACTTGCTCCTAATTCTTTCGCCGCCTCTGCTGCTTGATCTAATAATTCACGTTTTGGCGCACCAGTTATTAATATATTAGGTGGCCTTTTTAATATTTCTGCTTCTACTAAATGTGAGGTAGGTTGAATATATGTTGCCTTATCCTGGCTCACATGCCCCTTATCTATAGCTTTCTGTTGATCAGACTCATTTGCAAAAAACACATGATCAGCATAGGCCAAAAGAGATTTCCATTGTAATTTTTTCTCATCTTCCTCTGAACCATAGTGGTTAAAAGAAAAACAAACTTTAATTTTCTCAGCTTTTAAGTTTTTTAGATCCTCTTCCAAAAAAGGAGGGATATTATTATTATTCTCTACTCCAATATTAAGTATAGGACTAACATCTAATTTTTTTGTAATTTGCTGTATTTTCTTTATTATCTCACCATCTAACTCAATATCCAGAGTGGGTATTTCAAGATTCCGGGATAATATCTCTTGAAAAGCAGAGTTTTTTAAACCCGTACTGTTAAATAACATTATGCTGTTTTCTGCTTTGATGGCTGCTGGCATGTTTGCTCCTTTAGTTAGTTTTATATTTACTATATCATAAATCTTTAAGACCACTAATAGCATTATAGCTTAAAAAGTGATTATTGTAAATTTTTTATATATCTAACCCAATATCAATGGATCTAGCGGAGTTAGTTAAACGACCTATCGAGATATAATCCACATTTAAATTGGCTATTTGGGAGATAGTTGTTAAGTCAACTCTTCCTGAAACTTCAATTAAACATTGACCATTGATCAGTTTTACAGCCTGACTTATTTGTTCTAATGTCATATTATCAAGCATTATAATATCCACATTACAATCTAAAGCTTTCTGGACTTGTTCTAAATCCTCACATTCTATTTCTATTTTGGTATAATGAGGAGCATGAGTTTTGGCTTTTTGAATAGCCTGTTCAATAGAACCACAAATAGCTATATGGTTATCTTTGATTAGGATGCTACTATCCAACGCAAAACGATGGTTTCTTCCTCCTGCAATTACCACCGCATATTTTTGCAGGGCTCTAAGACCGGGAAGAGTTTTACGTGTATCACAAATTTTAGTTTTATTGTTAGGAATTTTACTCACATATTCATTTGTTAAGGTTGCTACTCCGGATAAATGCTGTAAATAGTTGAGAATAGTTCTCTCTAACGCTAGAATTTCATGGGCATTGCCAAAACCCTTGACTATTTTCTCTCCTATATCAATTTTATCACCATCTTTAGCAGAAAATTGATATTCAATTTTGGAATGAGTATGAAAAAAATATGCGGCTACCTGCAGCCCACAAAGTACCATTTTTTCTCTGGAAGTTATAGAAAATTCGATATTTTTATTTGGGTCAATTAAATATTTTGAGGTAATATCTCCACCTGCCCTTAAGTCTTCTGACAGAGTATAATCCAAAAATTTCTTGAAAGGAGTTAGTTGTAGTTGCATAATAAGCTCACTTCGTTTAATAATTTACTAATATAAATATATACTAATAAATTATTTATTGATAGATATGGTTAAATAGTAATAGTAATCAATTGTAGAAAAATATTTAGGTACCAACATGCACTGGAATGATGTAGACGAAATCGCTATGGATTTAGAAGAAAACTATCCAGACGAAGATATTTCTGAATTAACAATAAAAGATCTTGAAGATTTAGTAAAATCCTTAAGTGACTTTGATGATCATGAAATCGAAACAAATAAGGAAGTGTTAAAAGAAATACTCGAAGCTTGGGAAGAAATTAGGAATAATGGGTTACAAGAATAATGCTTAAAACTTCAATTTCCTGATTGAGATTTATAGCCAAGCTGTTTACGTGCTGCTTTAATGGTATTTTTAAGTAAAAAGGCAACGGTCATGGGGCCTACTCCCCCGGGGACCGGAGTAATATAACGTACCTTATCCACAACATTTAAAAAATCGACATCGCCAACTATTTTATCACTTCCTGGAAGTTTAGTAATACCAACATCAATGACTATGGAATTAGAGTTAAAATATTCAGGTGTTAATTTTAATGGAGAACCGATAGCCGATATTACTATATCAGCTTGGCAAGTTATGTGCCTTAAGTTTTGAGTACGAGAATGACAGATAGTAACCGTACAGTTTTCTTTAAGTAGCAAAGCTGCCATAGGTTTTCCAACAATATTAGAACGCCCTATTATTACTGCATGTTTACCTTGTAAATTAGGTTCAATGCATCTAAGCAATTCCAGGCAGCCAAGAGCAGTACACGGGACAAAACCAGCCATTAAACCAGTGTGTAAATAACCGACATTGGTCGGATGAAAACCATCCACATCTTTAGAAGGCTGAATAGCAGATAAAATTATATTATTATCAATATGTTTTGGTAATGGCAGTTGCACAATGAGCCCGGAAATTGCTGGATTATTGTTTAGGGTATTTATCTCATTTATTATATGATTTATGCAAGAATCAGCTGGTAAATTTATTGATGTAGCATGCATACCAATTTTTTCTGCAGCTTTTAGCTTATTTCGGACATAGATAGTGCTAGCAGGATTATCTCCCACTAATATAATGGCAAGGGTGGGCACGCATTGGTGCTGCTTTTTGATATTGTCTACCTCTTGCGTTAATTGAGCTAATATTTGGGTAGCATAATATTTACCATTAATGATATTATTATATTGTAGCACTATTTTAGACTCGTCTAACAGTTAAATTTTGTAGTGGAATACTCAAAATGTAAAGCTTTACCTTCAAACACTCTGCTATAGGCATGATGTAAGCTGCTGGCTGCTTCTGCAAAACCGGTAAGAATCAATTTAAGTTTTCCTGGATAGCTAGCAATATCCCCAATTGCATAAATTCCGGGAATACTTGTTTCAAAGGAAGTGGGATCAACAATTATATGATTAGTTTTTAAATTTATTCCCCAATTTTTTAAGGGCCCAAGTTCCTGGCTAAGACCAAAAAAGGGCAATAAAATATTTGCAGGTAAAGTTCGAATATTCCCTGCAAAATCTTTTACAACCACCGACTCCAATCTTCCATTATCTCCTAATAACTGATCTAATTGATAATTAATTACTAACTCAATTTTCCCTTCCTTTGCCAGTTCTTGTAATTGCCTGATACTTTCTGGAGCTGCTCTAAATTTTTCTCTTCTATGAACTACATATATTTTTTTTGCTATTTCGGAAAGAGAAATTGCCCAATCTACCGCAGAATCCCCACCTCCCGCTATTACTATCTCTTTACCAGCAAAATTATTACGGTTATTGATGAAATAAAATACTGAATTTTCTTCAAAAGCTTCTATATTACTAAGAGGTGGTTTGTTAGGTCCAAAAGATCCACATCCAGCAGCAATAAGAATGACTTTTGCGGAGATGAGGGTATTTTTGGAAGTAGTAATTTTGAAATATTCCCCTTCTTTATGCATTTCAACTACTTGCTGACTTAAGTGATATACTGCATTAAAAGGCTTAGCTTGCAGCTCCAGCTGCGTTATTAAGTTGCCGGCTAGAATTTTAGGATAGGCCGGTATATCATATATCGGTTTTTCGGGGTAAAGGATGCTACATTGTCCTCCTATGATTTGTTGGGAGTCCACAATGTGACACCGCATCCCCAGCATCCCTGCTTGAAAAATGGCAAATAACCCCACCGGGCCAGCTCCAATTATAATAATATCTGTATTATGCATATGTTTAGGGTGATAAATTAATGTAAATATACGGCATAAAAATCAAGCTGTTCATATCGAACTTAATAAGTCGTTAACAAAAAAAAAATTATAGCTTGATATTTAAAAAAAAACAATCGGCTAGAAGAAAAGATTATACCAATTCTCTAAAATTTTTGGTATCATTTGAGTAATTGTAAGATTAATTTTTTATAAGTCGCCATAATGATTAACAAAAGTTCATTTAAATATCTATAGTCAATTAATATAAACTATGGACTTAGGGCTCGTTGCTTTACCATAGTAATAGTACTCTATGAAGTTGACTATAAATACCCAACCTATAAAAATGTCCAAGGGGTCATAAGGTTATTATGCCAGATTGAACTTGCCAGGAAGTCTCTATTTCTTGTGAAAAGCTTATTTAAATTAATATTATTGGTAGATGTGAAAAACTCTAATATTAAAACCATTAATAATTCTACCGCAATGTTAAAACGATTAAAGGATTGTTTTACCGTTGTCAGTGCTGAATTTATTGTGGTTTATAAATATTCTCGTATTTTAAAAAAAGCTTTATATGCTATTTGCCTAATCAATATTTTGGAGGAAAATACGGACTTACTTAACTATCTCAATAGAGAGAGCCAAAAACATTTATCTTCCATTTTAAAACGTTATGGTAAACAAGCTATTGAAGTGCTCAAACAAAAAACTCACAGAGTAGAAGAAATTTCAGATTTAACTATTTCGCTAGCAAGGGTAATAGAAACTTTGGATAATTTGCCAAGTAATAATATTAAAGAGAACAATCCAGAGCCGCAACTAAAAGCCGTAATAGATTTAATAGAAAATTTTATGGGGCAATGTTGCTCTTTGATTTCTGCTGATAGTGAACAGCTAGATCACGTAGCGAAGTTTCAAGCTACTACTATTGCTGTAAATTTAGCTGGGAATTTAAATAATTTAGCACAAGAACAATTTAATTTATTTCTGGAACAATTATTGCTAATAAAGGAATTATGGCAAATTGATCGTATTAGTGGTAAAAAAGAATCTATTATTCTATTATTTCATACAAAAATATTACCGCTATTACTAAAAGACAAGCTAACAGATTATAAACTGGCTTTAGAAAAAATTATTAATTTTTTAATAAAGGATCACAATGTTCTGACAGAATTGTCCAACGCAAAATTAGTGAGTTTGTATAACAGCCTCAAAGATGTCTGGGATAATGTAGAAATAACTAGGGAGATTAATAATGAAATTTTAAAGGAAATCCATGAGGAATCAAAATTTAGGCTTAATTGCAATAAAATTAATGATGGGGGATATGAACTCGTTAAATTATTTGAAAGTTATAATACAATATTACATCAAATAGAAAATGCTGAATTTGCTATAGTAGAGAAATTTTTATTAAAAAAACATTCATTGTCGCATGAGGTTTTAATTAATATAACTAAACATATAGATGCGATCAGGATTCTTTCAATAACAGAGAATCCTGCGTTACTCTACATTTTTCAGAAAATTCGCCAAGAATTAACGCATAATATCCAAAATGGTCACACTATTGCTTTAATGATTTCTTCTGTTGAATCTAAATTATCTTCTAATATTAATCCTAAAATTATTAAAAGATACGGAACATTTGATAAATTTACTACAAATTCATTAAAAAATAGATATCAACTTTTATTTGAAAATGTTATCTCCTTATTACAGATGACGCAAAATTATAGAGAATTTATTCAATATACAATAACATATAAGATTGCCTCTGATTATAACGATTATAAGGTGCACATTAATAGAGATTCTTCCGCTACTTTAAGGGTCATTCACCAAGAAAGAATAGAGATAATGAAGCAATTAGGGGAAATTAACTTTATAGAATTATTTAGTGACCGGTATTTAAATAAAATCTCTAGTCTCAATTTAAAAAAATATACCCGAAAAGAAAAGCCTAAATCTCCTTTATTATATATTAAATTGGTTGTTCAACTATTGCTAGACTATCTTACTGTTGAACAACTTCAGCTATTAGTACGATTTTTAATAGATGGTAATTTAGTAACAATTCATATGATTGTCAAGGAAGAATTGCTACTACAAGTTAAAAATCGTATGACTTTTGGAAAAATATTATACTATATATTTACCAGGCGGAAAAAATGAGCTTACCCAACTTAATAATATTAAGAGAACTTTAAATGCCTATTTGTAATATTTTCTTGATTGCTCTAATCTTATTTTGCCCATTACTTGCCAGTAGTAAAATAATTGAAATCAATAATTTGCAACAAGTAAATAAAGATTATTCAGAATTAGGTAAAGATTATTCTGGCAAAGATATTTTAGTAGTTTTAGCAGTAAAAAATGTTATATTTAAACCCTTTTTCCCTTCATTAAAACAATTAAATAAGAGTGAAATTGAACAATTAAAAAAAACATTCAATTTAGTTAAACCTTCAAAAATAATTTATTTTGATACTATATCGCAATTAGAGTATAAGAATGAATTATTAGATCCTACTGTACCTCAAATTATCCAAGAAATACAAGGCAATGGTAGTCCAGTAATAGCATTTGATAATGGTTTAACTGGTAGTTTTAATAATATTAAGGTTCTGGAAAAATGGAAGGCGGATTATCTTAAAAGCTTTAATATTAATTTATCTACTAGTTTCCCTTCATCTGAATATCTTATTTTTAACAATCTAGAAGCTTTTGAAAATACTTATCCGACCTTCTACCAAGGTGTTTTAAGTAGCAATAATAGTTCTATTTTTCAGTTAATATTAAGTTTTTTAATAGAAGTAAAATACACACCAAAAGTTATGATAATGGTGAGTAACTTACTTACTGAACTCACAAGGGTAGAAGAACAATTAAAAAATTATGATGAAAATGTAGGATTTATTGGTTATCATTTGGTGGAAACCTCAAAACCAATGATTAATGGTGGTGACTTTATAAAAACCGTTAATGAACTAGCCAAAAAATTAACGTTAGTGAAACGAAATAATCCGCCTATTAAAAATAAAGTTAAGAATAAAGTCAATACAAATCCATATGAGTATAAGAAATAATTTATTAACATTCTTCGTTGTAATTTTGTTAACTACTATCTACCCCGCTTATCGCGTGTATGCTGGCATAATTTCTACTTATTCTCTAAATTCTCCAAATATCACAGATTTATTGCAAAAAATTAATAAATCTAGCTTAGTGGTAGTTAATATTGATGATACAATAATTATACCAAAGTCTAAAATGTTTAATTATGGTAGTCCTTACCGCGGTATCATTGAGGAACTTAAAGGGGCAGCGAGATACGTTTCGACGGCAAATAGCATAATTGCTAGATTGCTTGTCCAACGAAAAATGAGCTTAGTGGAACAAAATTGGCCCAATTTTATTAATCAATTGAAGAATAGTGGGGCAATAGTCCTGGGTATTACTAGAACAAAACCAGAATATAAACAGATTAAAGATTTTGAGAAATTGCAATATCAACAACTTATTAATTTAGGCATAAAATTTACTGAGCAAGTTAATGGTAAGGATATATTCAAGTTTGATGAGAATAATAAAAATTCTTCTTCCTTTTATCGGGGGATAATTGTTACCTATGCTTTAGATAAGGCGCAAGAGGTGGAGGAATTATTAAATACTATAAATATTCCCTTTAATAATATTATAGTTTTTGATAACAATAAATCTACCTTAATGAATATAAATAATTCGCTTAAGACCAGGGAGATAGATTACTATGGGATAGAATATTTAGCAGCTACTCTTGTTACTGAGGCTGCAGAAAAAAATGTAGTGGAATTCCAACGACAAAGATTGTTCACCACCGGGGAATGGCTAGAAGATGATATTGCCAAAAAATTAATGAATAAACAAGATTAGGTATAACAGTTAATGAGAGAGGTAATCGAATCTTTAAAGAATTTAATTATTCAAGCTGGAGAAATTGCGCTAACGACCAGAGAAAATGGGTTAATTATATCATATAAAGAAGATACTTCTCCGGTAACAAATGCTGATAAAGAAATTAGCAGCTTCATATATGATGCTATTAGCCTGCTTACTCCCAATATAGCAGTAATTTGCGAGGAACGAGATCTCATTACGGTAGAGGCTAATAGTTTTTGGTTGATTGATCCAATTGATGGAACAAAAAGCTATATCAAGGGTGAGGATAGCTATACAATTAATATTGCCTTTATAAAAAATGGCATGCCGGCAATTGGTCTAATCTATCAGCCATCACAGCATAGGCTATATTATACAGATCAAAATAATTGTTTAAGGATTGAACAGCATGGAGTAGAGGAAAATCTTACTATCTTACCTAAAGACTATTGTAATGCGGTTATTGGCTCTCATTCTAGCAATGGAGAGATAAAAGATTTTTTAAATAAACATCTGATTACCGAAATATTAACTATAGCCAGCTCTATTAAATTATGCTTAGTAGCTGAAGGGAAATTTGATATCTATCCTAAATTTGGCCCTACTATGGAGTGGGATATAGCAGCTGGCCACGCCTTAATTAAAGCAAGTGGAGGAAATATTGTAGATTTGACAGGTAAAGAATTAATTTATAAAAAAAGTAATTACAAAAACCCATATTTTTATGCCTATAGTCGTTATTGGAAGAATAATCGAAAAGTATAGTAGACGTAAACTTAGTGTAAGTTGAAAAAGCTCTAGGGATTTTGCGGAAAAACGTCAACTGTTCGATAAGAGCCTTTTCTTATCGAACAGTTGACGTAACTTATCAATTTACCTGCAATACTAATAAGGTGTCATTCAAGAGCTTAAAGAATCAATACAATACCCTAAAGAACGCACGGTTTTTATAAACACTTGAGAATCTTTGTGTCTTATTGAGTTGCGTATTCTATTTATATGAACATCAACTGTCCGGGCATCAATATTTTTATTAGTAGGCCATACTCTATCTATAATATCCTGGCGGGAAAATGTTACTTTAGGAGATTTAAGAAAAAGTTGTAAAATTTTAAATTCTGTAGGACCTAAATGAATTTCTTGACCATTTTTTGTTACTTGATAAGTAGTAAGGTCAATACTAATTTCTTTATAAGTGATGACTTTATTTTTAAGTACCCAATTAGAACGCCGCAATAAAGTCCTTATTGAAGTGATTAATTGGTCGGAGGTAAAAGGTTTAATAAGTAAATCAACAAATTCATTATCTAATGAATAATCATTTGTTTTCAATTCTTTAGAATTTAATAAAAAAATTATTGGGGTTTTTTCTAGTCCAGTAATCGTTCTTAAATTAACTGCGGCTTCTAGGGTTCCTTCATCTTGTTCAATAGAATCTATAATGATTAGATCTGGAAGAGAGGAATGGGAAGAAGCTATAGCTTTTTCTAAAGTACTAACTTTAACAATGTTAAACCAGGATCTTTCAACAATATTAAATAACGAAATATTGCTGCTTTGGGTTAATTCTAAAATAAGAATTCTTGGAGGTAATTTATCTAACACTAAGGTAATTTATTTAATAGTTTTATTAAGATTTTAATATTATATTAATACATAGTTAATATATTAAAATATAATAATGTCAAATTAATAATTATAAAAATTATAAATTTTAATAAATTGGCAATATTAATTTATGCTATAACCGCTAAAATTTCAGGAGATATATAGTAATTTCGATAGTCCCCTAATGCCAAATGAAATGGTAGTTCATAAAATATACGGTTATTCCATATTTCTACCTTTTTATATCAGTAGCGATAATTTTAATAGCAAACAAATTAATGGATATTTCAACTATATATAACATATTACTGATATTTTTGTAATCTTTAGTTACAAAAGCAACAATTTATAGTTAGATATTTTTATTTCTATGATATTTTTGTATAAATGAGATAGTACGAAATTTTTTAAGCGAAATTTTTAAGCCCGGTTACACCTCAGGCCACTTTATTTATAATTTATTAGAAATAATTACATTTTATACTTGAAGGACGATAAAAATTTATCTATAATAATGTTTTTAATTGCTATAAATGGCTTTATTTTTGTAGGTGGAGTTTCCGTTATATGAGTTTTTATGAAACAACTTTTATCATACGCCAAGATGTTTCATTGGCTGATGTAGATAAAATTACCGATGATTTTACTAAAATTGTCCAAGATACTGGTGGTGAAATTATCAAAACTGAATATTGGGGCCTTAGAAGTTTAGCCTATGATATCGGCAATAATAAGAAAGGCCATTATGTTTTCTTTGGGATCAAAGCTGGTTTGTCTGATTTTTTGAAAAATATGAAACTAGAAATGAAACAAAAAATGAAGCGAAGTGAAAATATACTTCGGCATTTTAATACGAAAGTTGATTCAATTAGTAGCGAACCTTCGCCAATTTTAAGAAGTAAAAATACCGAAAATGATGGAACCATTGATGTAACAGTCAATACTACCCTTGAATAAAGCTTACACTATTAGGTTGCGTTAATTGTTGGTAAGAATATTTTATTCTGATCCGCGATTTGCATAAAAGGTTAATATAATTGGAAAATTAGATGTTAAGGAATGAATCTAGTGAGTCAAAGTCAATGACTAGAATGGCTGATAGAACAAATAAAAGAGTGTTTTTCAGGAAGCGCAAGGGTTGCCCACTTTCTGTAGCAGAAGCTCCTGTTATTGATTATAAAAACCCTGATTTATTGATAAAATTTGTGTCAGAAGGTGGCAGAATGCTACCCAGCAGAATTACTAATGTATGCGCTAAAAAGCAAAGAAAACTAAAAAAAGCAATAAAAATTGCCCGAATTTTAGCATTATTACCTTTTGTATTTCAGGTTTAATTATAAAGTTGATAAAGCTATAATTTATCGGGTTTTAAGTTAGGTTAAGTTTAAATAGAGTCAAGAAGATGAATGTTATTTTAGTTAAGCCTGTACGGCAACTTGGAAAGATCGCTGAAATTTTTGAAGTGAAAGACGGGTTTGCTCGTAATTATCTTTTTCCTAATAAATTAGCCATTAGAGCAACTGAGGCTAACAAACAATTGATAATAAATCAAAAGCATGAGCTGGAAGTTAAGGATAAAACTGTTAAGTCTGAAGCATCAATTATCAATGATAGTATAAGCGGGCAAGAATTAGTTTTTATCAGACAATCTGCTGATGATGGGAGATTATTTGGCTCAGTTAACAGCAAAGAGATTGCTGAACATCTATTTAATATTTCTTCACACCCTATTTCATATTCAAATATTATCCTTGATAAACCTATAAAATCAACAGGGGTTTTTGTAGTAGAAATAAGGTTACATGCTGAACTTAGCACCAATATCACTGTAATTGTGGCTAGGAGTGAATCAGAAGCTCAAAATTATTCAAGAGAGGCTAATAAACATACTGCAATAGTAGATGAACTTCAACCGCAAGAAGATTTTCCCGCATAATCTCTTCTACTTCAACTTCCGAATTAAGAACAAGTTCTTATCTGGTATTTGGCGTATAACGGTAAAGAGCTAGATCAAAATGAATTATAGCATAATGCGAACTGACATGTGTCTACTATCCTACTACTACCCCTTCTACCGATGATTTTTGCTGCCTTTTGCGTGATTTTTTGCCCGAAGCCCTATAAGATATAATAGGCGAGCCCATTGAGAGCCCCACAACGTCACGCAAATTCATATCAGAGGTTTATAGTATGACCTACTTCACTCATGCTACTGATCCCATCCTATTTATTTAAATAGTCCCTTTAATTCTTTCCCGATTGTTTTCAGATCCTCCACAGGATTGTTATTATTAGGCGGAGATGGTTCTTGGTTATTCTGGCTCTCATCAGAACCTTTATCTTTCCCTATGCCAATAAGATTTTTTAATATTTCTGCCGGCTTTTTGCCCGTAGCCGCACCATCCATTACTTCACTCAAAGCATTCTGAAGTAGATATTGTTGTAGGAGTTTAGTATCAAGCTTATGCTGAATATTATTCAAAGACCCATAAAAACGTACCTTAAAGGGTGGTAACGATTTTTTAATGTCTAATGCTACTTGACTTTCCACATCACATGAATATTTCGGAAGATCAATATAACCACTGGCCGTTAATTCTGATTGGCTTGCCTCTAATTTACCTTGTACTATATTGGCTATCCCCTTTTTTATTTCCATCGCAATAATCAGGTTTTGAAAGGACGTCTCACCTCCGGAAAATGAAAGGTCTAAAGTCTTTAGGATATCTTCAAGATTTCTAGTCTTTTTGAAGGCATTTAAGGTTTTTTGCAAATCAAAACCACTAATGCTACCTTCTAGCGCTGTTAAAGTAGCATTACCCATAAGATTATTCACATACTGCCATTGGCTTTGACCAGATGTCTTAATATCAGTAGCAAAATTAACTAATCCTTTTGTTACCTTGATTTTACCTTGTTGTTTTATTATATTTCTTAAATCTGCTTTCTGCAGTTTAGCTGTAAAATTTACAGCCTGCTCTTTCCCTGAAGAAATTTGCCCAGTGGCTTCTAAGTCCCCTCCAAATAATTTACCATTTAAAGTTTTAATATTTAGGATACCATTGGATAATGACAAAATAGTTTTGATATTATCAAACACCAGATCTCCTTTAACAATCTTCTGAATATTTAAAGTTAATTTACCATTACATTGCTTTAAAAATGCTAAATCTATATTTTCTTTACTCCAAGGTAGCCCATTATTAGGTACCACATTAGTAGATCCTTGACTAACTTTATTACCGGCAGCTGCATTATCACTTAAGGAAGTAGCTGCTAACCCATTCAGATTGAGAGAAGTAATTTTTATATCTGCTGAAACTTCCGGTTTAGGAGATATTAAATTGATATCTACATCTCCGCTAAGCACAGTATTATGGCCTTTAAAATCAACAGCAAATCTATCAATATTAATTTTTATAGATTTTGCTATATCTCCTTGCAATTGAGCTAGCAAGCTATAATTACCCAATGATTTATTAGAAGAAGAGTTAGTTAATTCCTGCAGCGCTGCTCCTAAATTTGCTCCACTACTCTCAATTGTTAGATTAGGTTTAATAGACTCTCCTAAAGAAATCACTCCTTTTATGTTATTAGTAATTTTGGCAAAAATTAAGCTATTATTAGTTTTAATCAGATTTTCTTCCTTGCTAGTCTCCCCTTTTAATATAGCATGCTCCACATTAACGGGCAGAGTTATCACAAATAAACTAGCCAAATCGGCAATTTCATTAACTTGTAAATTATAAGTAACTAGCATATTTTTATGCCAATTCTTAATACCTAAATCACCTTTTAAATTAGCCCCTTTGCTACTCTCTTTTGCTATCTTTAAATTAATATCATTTAAAGATAAATCTTGATCCCTATACATAATAGAAGCTGAAACGTCAAAGCTTTGAGTCAACAACTTTGCTGGAATATCCTTAATATCAATGGCGAGTTCAGTCAATAACGGCTTCAAAGAGGTGCCAGCAATAGATAATTTTTCATTAATACTATTATACCCTTTAATAGGGCTAACACTAATATCTATATCTCCAGGATTTAACTTAAGTTTTAAATCTAGCTGATTATCCTTTATAATAAAATCAGCATGGCCGCTTGCTAATATTTTGCCGGATGAAAAATTAATCTCACTCAAAACTACTGATTGCTTATCACCCTTAATATTAGATGCTAAAGCATAGTCCTGATTGCTTAAGATTTTTATCGCAGGCAAAATCTCCTGTAAGTTTTTGGCGTTACCTCCTAAATTTAGTTTGCCACTAAAACTCATATTATCATGCTCTAGATCTCCTAAAAAAATCAGTTTCTCTTTCAGGATATCTAAATTAGCTGTGATGGTAGTAATTCTTTGATTTTTAGCCCCCTGTTTTTGAGAAATCTTACCTTCAAGGCTATAATTCTTTCCTGAAGAATAAAATTGACAAGCTATATTACCAGGACCTTGAAAGTTTTTTATCTCTAAATTATCAATTTCTACAGTCATTGGAAGAGTAGTGTTATTTTTACCATTATTGCGTAAATCTAAATAATTCACCTTACCATTAACTAACTTGATCGATCCTATGGAAAATGCAAATTGATCAGTAGGTTTCTTATGGAATTCTACCGGCAGGGGTTGATTACTAACATCAGGTGGTAGATCAGAAGATTCCCAAGAGCCTGCCCTCTTAGGGCTTAAGTCCCAAGATGCTGAACCATTTTTTAGATACTGTAAATTAATTATTGGCTCATAAATATTAATTGAAGAAATATTGATATTGCCTTTAATTAAAGAGAATAATGAAAGAGAAGCATTAATTTCTTTAACATCTACCAAAGAATCAGAATGTCCTTCTACTGAAGAAAGAGTTATCCCTTTGATTTTGATAGTCGGAGTAGGCAGCAAGGAAAAAGCAATATCACCGTTAATTTTTAATTCTCTTCCTGTTACCTCTTTAACTTGATCAATCATTAGATTTTTATAAGAGTCTAAAGAGATAAAAGAAGGGATTATTAATAGTGTGACAACTATACCAAGCAATAATATAGCAAAATATTTTAGAAATTTTTTCAATTTATTCCTCTTATGTAGGCTAACATTAAGTTCTATAAAGAATAGAACTAAGATTATTAGATTAAATATAAAAAAAATAATCCATATTGGGGTAAACAATATTTAAGAAGGCCTGCTTAAAAAGCCTGTTAATCATTTTAAATAATAGATTACTTCTTATTTTCAAGCAACTTAAGCCAAGCAATCCAGTCACGTTTACCTAAATCTTTTTCAAAGCTTAACAAATCTTGAACGGATTTACTACAAATTTCTCTAGGAGGAATAATTAATTCTTGGTTACTGGACAAAGCCAGCAATTGAGTTTTACAGGCTTGTTCTAAATGATAGGTGTAAAACATCGATTCATGGATAGTTTTACCACAAGCGAGCATTCCATGATTACGTAAAAACATTACATAATTTGTCCCAAGATCCTTTATAATCTTCTCTGCTTGGGTATCTTGAAGTAGTAGAGAGTCATAAGTATGATAGGATAATTTTTCATAAAAATGTAGTGCCCACTGGCTTATTGGTAGCAAACCTTTTTTCATACATGATACTGCAACCGTGGCAGGTGTATGTAAATGAAAAATAGAATTGATATCTAGTCGCCTCTTATATATATTACCATGCAAAATATAGCCAGTTTCGTTATAACTATATTCTTGGCCTTCCAAAACTTGGCCATCTAAACTAATTTTTAGCAAATTATCTTTTGTTACTGATTCAAACCTTAACCCAAAGGGGTAAATATAATAAAAATCAGCGCCTTCAGGTTTGGCTGATAAATGAGTGTAAGTATGGTCATCCAAGCCTAGTATTGCCAGGATTTGGTAGGCAGCCGCTAAGTTAGATTTTATTTCTAACGTCATTTTATAGCATTATTACTTAAATATAACATAGATTTCTTCAATTTTTAACTTTAAGGCGTGACCTTTAAACCACCCTGGTTTACGGCGGTCCCCAAGCACAATTTTTGCTCCGTCATCAACTATTTATCGGCAAGGCTTTATTTCTGAAATATCTTTAATTGAAATTCAGGAAGCACTGCTAAGACATGATCAAAAATATCTGATTGCAGATTTTCATATATATCTAAATTCATTTCCTTAGTAAAGACATATAATTCTAACGGCAAACCGTTAATGGTGGGAGCTAATTGCCGTACTAGAAAGGTGAAACCTTGCGTATATATGGTAGAATTATTTTTAAGATATTCGGTTACATATAATCTAAATATTTTTATATTAGTTATCTTAT
This sequence comes from Rickettsia endosymbiont of Bradysia coprophila, assembly GCA_019468145.1. GTDB lineage: Bacteria > Pseudomonadota > Alphaproteobacteria > Rickettsiales > Rickettsiaceae > Tisiphia. Next base: position 927,929 of record JAHXDM010000002.1, on the reverse strand, counting down.
CTTGCCCTTTTATATCAATATTATCTATTGCTTTTTGGACAAGATGGGGGGATTTTTTTAATTCTTGGAGCAAGGAGGTAGTAAATATAATACTATTCATATCAATATAAATGGCTCTTTGAATTTTTTGAGCAGATACTTCTTTAATCCCCCGCGAATTAACGACATTCTGCGTTAAAAGACTGCCAGTAGGAATAGTAGAAATAGTCTGATCAGCATTTCTAATTTTAATTATTGCAATAGTAATTTTTTCTACAGTCCCTTCAATATTTAATTGGGTAATTTTAACATAATCACCAATTCTTATTATATCATAAAAAACAATTTGAAAACTTGCTATCAAACCTACTACAGTGTCTTTAAATAAAAAGGTTAATAAGGCAGCAGCAGCTCCTAAACTTGTAAAAAAGGCCTTGGGGGAAATATTTAAAATGTGAGAGATAACTATAATAGCCGCAATAGCGATGATAATAATTTTTATTACTTGAATACATAAGCTTAAAGGAGCGCGCCTTACTGCAGGAATGGTAATTTTTCTTTGATACATCTCAAAACTACCATCAATTACTGCTAAAATTAACATAGTAAAAGAAACACCGGTATAAATTCCTATCATATTATTCTTGATTATTTTTATCCAGTAAGGGCTATAGTATGAATCTAATACATTGCTCCAAAATGTTAAATATAGGCTTAATAAACTATGTAAGAGATAGGTATATATAGAATATTTTTGCAATATTTTTTCACATTCCTCATATCTATTTAAATAACGCCTAATTATTGAAAATATGACTTTTTTAATAAAGAATATAGCGGGTATTAGGGAAAGAACCATCACTGACATCAATAAGATTTCAGAATTATATTTATTGTAAAAATTTAAAAAATATTCCATTATCATATATAATTAACCATTTTACAGCTTAGTGGAAGATAACTTATGTGTTATAGTTATATTATTTAGTGTGAATATAGTCTAGTTAATTTAAATAATTTGTGATGTTTTTTCCTAATATTAATCCTGTTGCCTTTCATATTGGGCCATTTGCGGTGCATTGGTATGCAATGGCCTATGTTTTCGGCATAATAATTGGGTGGTTATACGCCTCCATAATCATTAAAAAATTTAAAATTAATATTCCTCCCAGGCTACTAGAAAACTTTATTAGTTGGGCTATTTTGAGTATAATAATCGGCGGAAGGTTAGGTTATATCTTACTATATGACCCTATGAAATATCTATCTGACCTGGTGAAAATTTTAAAGACCTATGAAGGGGGGATGTCATTTCATGGAGGTATGTGTGGGTTAATAATTGCCAGTTATTTTTTTTGTTATAAAAATAAGATTAAGTTTTTAGTGTTATTGGACCTATTAGCAATCACTGCGCCTATTGGTTTATTTTTAGGGAGAATCGCCAATTTTATCAATGGCGAATTATATGGTAGAACCACTACAGTAGCCTGGGGAATGGTTTTTCCGGCTAGTGATTTACAAGTAAGGCACCCAAGCCAATTATATGAGGCTATTTTAGAAGGTATTATATTATTCTTAATTTTATCTTTTTCTACTTTTAAATATAAAACTATCAAAATTCCGGGGTTAAATTTTTCGATATTCTTAATATTTTACTCTATTTTCCGAATTATTATGGAGTTATTTCGTGAACCAGATTTACATATTGGCTTTGTTTTTTATAATTTTACTATGGGGCAGATCTTGTCCTTACCGATGTTACTACTAGGAGTATATTTGATAATGCGGATTAAATGCCCATCTATTCTCAAATAATCAGCTTACTTAAGCAAAAAGGTAGCATTTTTGTTGATGAAATGATGAGGCAAGCCCTAACGTCCCACCCTTATTCTTATTATCAAAAGCAGAATCACTTAGGGGAGCTGGGAGATTTTATAACAGCTCCAGAGATTTCGCAACTTTTTGGGGAAATTATCGCTTTATGGGTTATTGATAGCTGGTATAAAATGGGTAGCCCGCCCAAAATCAATTTGGTAGAGCTTGGGCCAGGCTGCGGAACCTTAATGAGAGACTTATTAAATGTTGCTCAATTAGTACCAGAATTTTACCAAGCCCTAAGGGTAGAATTAGTAGAAATTAACCCGTATTTTATTAGGCAACAAAAAAGTAATCTACAACAATTTTGGATGTCTAATACTATGAGGCACCTAACTCAAGTACAACATATTGCCGAAGTGCCCTCTATTATTATAGCTAATGAATTTTTTGATGCATTACCCATTAAACAATATATAAAGGATAAAAATTTATGGTATGAAGTAACAATAACTAGTTCGATTGAGGCAAGGCTGCAATTTGCTCAAGCTGCTATTAATAAAGAGAGGCAAAATTATTTGCTACAAAAACACCCAAATGCCATTGATGGAGCAATAATAGAAGAATCACTACCAGCTAGAGATATTATTCAATTTATTAGCCAGCATATTGGGATTTACCTAGGAGCAGCTTTAATTATCGATTATGGCTATGATATCGACCCATCTGCTAGAAAGGCTGAGCAATATACGCCTACGTTGCAGGCTATAATGAACCATCAATATGCGGATGTGCTAGAAAATTTGGGCAAAGCTGATCTCTCAAGTCACGTTGACTTTTTTGAATTAAAAACCATAGCGAAGAGTACAGGTATTGAAGTATCAGATATTCTGACTCAAAGTGATTTTTTAGTTAGTAATGGTATTTTGCTGCGAAGGCAACTGTTGTACAATAAATTACCTCCTAACGAAGCAGCTATAATATCCCGCCAAGTTGATAGGCTAATTTCTGCTAATAAAATGGGAGGGTTGTTTAAAGTATTGTGCCTTTACTCGTGAATTCGTAGTACTATACCCCTCTGCCGATGATTTTACTGCCTTGCGCGACGGAGCGAAACCTGTAGATAATAGGCGAGCATTGAGCAACGACGCACGCAAATTCATATCAGAGGAGTCTAGACAAATTGGCCCTCATAATGTTTTATTTAAAACGTATTTATTATTTTACATTAAAAATTAAATAATGTTATACTGAAAACTGTATTTACTTAACTTACATTATCCTGACGAAGATTAATAGACTGTTATAATTGATTATAAATCACCAGAAGTTTAAATAACGCTTATGCCAACTAAAACAACACTTACTCTAAAATTAAATCCTAATAACAAAATAGATTCATCTAAATTAAACCCTTCAAAATCCACTCCAATAGTTGAAATACAAGTGGACAAAACATCTCCCAAACACAATCAAACCAAAGCAGAGAATCCAGAAATAAAACCTAAAAAAATTCCTACTCCACCAGCCAAAAAAGTGATGCTCAATTTTCAAGAAATATATAACAAATTACATAATAAATTTCCTAATGTAATTAATATGGCTAATCCTGTAATATTTGCTATAGGTATCCACAAAACACTTGCCAAAGAAGTAGAAATTTCAAAACAATTTATTGGTAAATGGCTAAGTTGGTATGTTAGAAAATCTAAATATTATAATAATTATCAAGAAGGTATGAAAAGATATAATTTAGCTGGCGAACAGTGCGGAGTTGTTACTGAAGAAGAAGCAAGTTACGTATCTTCTAAAATAGTTCATAACACTAAGCAAAAAGAAAAATTTCAAGAGAAACAACAATGATTCTCACTGGATTTCAACTAAAAGCTACTAGTTAAACAATTACAACAAAATACTAGCGTGAGCACAGTACACGACAAGTGAGTTAACGAACATCAATAGTTTAAAGCTCTATTAAATAACATTAATAAACTATTAATATCCGTTAACTTACCTGTCGTGTACTTAAGAATTTTGAGTTGATAGCATAATAACCTCCTTTATAATTAACGTCTTAATAAAATCTTACTTAACTATCCAGATCCTAGTTAGTTTCTCCTAATGCCACTATCCCTTCCATTTTACAGAATTCTGAAATATAATTTCGGATATCACTATAGGTGGTTGCATTTTCTACCTTTTCATATAATTCTCCTATTGCATTTTCATATGATGTACTTGCTTTCCCGTTACCTGTGATGCAGTCTCTAATATATTCAGCAACTTTACACTCCGCATAATTTGTATTAACTTTAACAATTATTTCACTTTCTTTAAGATTTTGAATAAATTTTTCTGCGAGCTTCTTTGGACTTTTAATTGTTATACTTTCAACAATATCTTTCTCTTCTAATAATGTTAAGTGGTGTTCTTGTCTTAGATCTGCTGCAGATTTTTCATTTAATCTGGCTACTCTCTCATTCATTTGGTTATAATCACTTGAGGATAGCATAATTTTTAAATATTCCACTACATAGCTTCCACAAGAAGAAGCCCCTTGCTTACCAAAAGTACTATTAAAATCTTGTTCTCTCTTATTAAACTCTATTGCTAGCTGTAGTTGCTCTTCATCACTTAATTTTCCTATATCTTCTTCTGCGAGATTTTTATTTTGGGCATCATGATTCCGAACATTTGGATTTAATAGCTCATATAATACTACTGATTTTTGGAATGTTTCTTCCATCAAAGCCTTAATTTGGTTTTGCCTTGTTGAGTCAACCCCACGCATTGTATCTGCTAAATATATGTGTAACTCAGTACCCTCAAGTTTACCCATACCTGCAAGCCAATGTCCACCCGTATGAAATATTATACCCACACTCTTCCCTTGTTCGACTTTCTTTATCATCACCTGTAATTGTTCCCACCTATCAGTAATGATCTTTATTGACGATGGCGCAAAGGTGGAATTTATGGCCTCTCGATATTTTTCCACATCATCAAAAACTGGAATAGGAACCGGTAATATTTCACCTTGAGTATCTGGGTTTTTATGTAAAAAAACCTCAATAAGATTCACAATTTCATCATCACTATATTGATAGCCATCATTTACCATACTAGATGCTGAACATGCATTGCTCGCAGTACTACTAGTTGTCGTTTGCATAGTCATTCCAGAAGAGCTATCATCAGATTGTATCTTCTCAAGTGCTTGGGTAATGAGTTGCTTATCCTCACTTTCTAATAGTTCCCCTATATATTCGGGAGAGCAATTTGTTATCTCTAGTTGTTTTATTGCTTGAATTACGTTGTTGAGAGCGGTATCCTCAAAATCCATATATGACTTCTCTTTTAAATTTTTGAATTACATTATATAAGATAATTTAATTAATGTAAATTAATATTATTTTAACTGGTGCATTATTTCTAGAAAATTTAAGGGAGGGGACTAAAAATAGTGTATAGTCAATTATTAACAAGGCTACGCAATGCCGCATTTACTAGTAAAAAAGCTTTGTTTAAGCAGTATTTTGTGCTATAAAACTGCCTTAATATCTGTAAGTTATTTTCTATCTCGATGAGTAATTTTATGAAAAAACTAATTATTGCTAATTGGAAAATGAATATGAGTTTAACAGATTCATTTTCCTTCTGTATTAAACTAGCTAGACAGGAATATTCTAATGACCTCATTATATCTCCCCCCTCTCCTTATCTTGCTTATTTAGCCGATAAATTTAAAACTCTGCCATTTTGCGCCCAAAATGTTAGTAGGTATGAAGGGCAAGGCAGTTATACTGGAGAATATTCAAGCTTACTCCTAAAACTTAGCAATATTAATTATGCGATTGTCGGGCATAGTGATCGCCGAAAATTATTTAATGAAACAAGTGAATTAGTAAAACAAAAGGTAGAAAAATGCCTGGATGCTGATATTACTCCTATTATTTGTATTGGGGAAAATCTAGATATAAGAAAGAGCCAGAATTATAAGGAATTTTTAGTAACTCAACTAGAAGAATCTTTGCCTAATAGTTATAAAATATTAAATAAAAGTAAATATATTGTAATTGCTTATGAGCCAATTTGGTCAATAGGAACAGGTAGCGCTCCGTTAGCAGAAGAACTAGTTGAGGTATTTGATACTATCCATTCGTTTCTCCAAGAAAGCCGAGTTGCAAATAATATTCGGTTAGTGTATGGTGGATCTGTAAATTTAAATAATATAAAAAATATATTAAATTTACCAAATATTAATGGTGTTATGGTGGGAAAATCTTCGCTTGATTACCAAATTTTAATTAAAATGTTAAACCATGGGTTTTGATAAAATGATGAATATATTACTTTTTGTCCATATTGTAATAGCAATATTATTAATTATAGTAATTTTGATGCAGAAAACTGGCACTGATGGTTTAAGCGGTATAGGTGGTAATAATATGGGAGTGGTAGCTGGCAGAACCGTAGTTAATTTTTTAACGAGAACTACCCTAGTGCTTGCCACATTATTTATAATAAATGCTATTATTCTTGCTAATCTTTCTTCTAAAAAGAATTTAAAGATAATTGAAAAAATTGATCCTAAAGCAGAAAATACTAGCTTACCTATTGCTAATTAATAAATCTTAAGTTTAGAGACTTCCTTGCCCTTTATATTTAACTGATACTGGTGCATTCGATTGGATTTGAACCAACGACCTTTGCCTTCGGAGGGCAACGCTCTATCCAGCTGAGCTACGAATGCTTTATAACAAGGTTGATAAAAGTAAAACTACCATGGTAGCTTACGAAAGAATAGGCGAGGTTCGTGAAGCATTTCTACCTGAAGCGGTATTTCAGATTATTTTTTTAGCGAAGGTTAATCAGAAATGTTCACCGGACTATAATTAAATGGGGCGAATGACGGGGCTCGAACCCGCGACCCTCAGATCCACAATCTGATGCTCTAACCAGCTGAGCTACACCCGCCATAAAATTACCTAAATATATGCGAATTTGAAATAATGAGTTATGTCGAACTTAAGGTCTAGAACTAGCGCTAAATTAAAGGATTATCTTCTGTAAGTCAAGCATATTTATACTCTTTGTCTTTGAGCAATAAAGTAATTTAAAAGTAACTATATACTTAAGATATTTCATAATGTTATTGACATTAATCTAATAAAAAAATTGTTATTTTTATATAATTCATGTACCATATTTAGGAAGATGGGACTTTTTTTAAGCTGCTTCAATTAACTTATTGGTAATATATTTATGTGGAAAGTCTTAAGATTATTAATAGCAACTAATCCTATGGGAATGTTTTTATGGGGGATTATAGCCAAATGGTATCTTCTGATAGCTATTCCTTTGCTAGTAATAACTTTTTGGACAATGAAAGGTTTTGAACAAATAGGCTTGCTAAATTTTATAACCACTGAGACAGTTAAAATTCTGGCAACAACTAAAGCAATAGCGCAAAATTGTATTCCCACATTAGGGGCCCGAGGCGTTGACTCAACATCTCAAAATTTACAGAATTTTTGGACATGCGTAGGTGACCCTCCCGCATATGATGTTAATAAAAAATTTAAAATCGATGAGAATAGTACAACGGAAAAGGAAAAAACCACTCAAGAAAAACATTTACAAGAGCAGTTAGAAAAAGGATTAAAGACATTATCACCTGAAGGGAATATACCTGCGGATTTCCCATATATGGAACACCCTCCCTATCCGACCAATCCTTATGAGCAGGAACCCCTGCCCTCCCCCTAAACAACGTTAGCCGGGAGCCCGGGAACGGCTCTATAAGGGTATCCAAAAACTGGACTACACCCTTCTGCCGATGATTTTGCTGCCTTGCTCGGAGCAAAGCCTATAGATAATAAGGCGAGCATTGAGCAACGACGCACGCAAATTCATATCAGAGGGGTATACTACACTTAATTACCTGTTTATAGTTACTCGGGGTTTTTTAGGAGGACTAATCCTAACCTCATTGGGACCCGGCATTGGCCTCTTCAAACTTTCTCTTACGCGTGAGTCATTTACTAACCGCTCTAATAAATTTTTTTTACTTTGTTTTCCCGTATCATCGCCTCTAATTTTTTTACTAGGGCCCGGAATACTATCTGCTGGATAGAGAGCTTGTCTCTTAGAGTTTTCCGTTATAGGTGGTATATTTAAGTGATCGGGTATTTCTCCGACAGTTAATTGTTTTTCACATTCTTCTTGAAATTTTTTAAAGATATATTGAACTTTCTTTTGTATTTGTGGATCTGGACCATGTAATTCTGGCTGTAATTCCTGTATTTTTCTCTGTACTCTCTCAAGTTTTTCTTCCATAGTAGGAGCACTGTTAACAAAGTTAAGTGAGTATTTTACTACTCTATCTGCATGATACCCCTTGTTTAGTAGTGCCTGTAGTGATGTGATGCCTTCTGAGTTGGAAAGAGATAAAGAAGCGCCATGAGATATAAATTCATCTATTACCGTAGAATATAATTTTTTAATGAGATGTAACGCAGTGTTACCAACTTTATCTTGTACATTTATATCCACCTTACTATCTGCAAGTAATCTTGTTATTTCCTTACGGTTTCCCTTTTTAGCAACTGCGTGTAATTTGAGCTTAGCCTTAGGATTAGGTCTCTCTTGCAGAGTATAGTTAATATTATTTATAAGCTTTTTCTGTTCTTCTTGAAAGTGCGCCATCATCTCTTGCACTATACCAGTTGAATCCCAGGCAAGGTCAAGATTGTGTTGCAATTCCTCTATTTTGCCCTCTAGTATCTTAAGTTTTCTCTCCGGAGGAGCTTGGTTAATAAACTTAAATGTGTGTTTTTCTACTCTATCTAGAGTATACCCCTTGTTTAGTATTGCCTCTAGTGATGTAATGCCGTTTGTGTAATTTTTAATAGATAAAGAAGCTCTATGGGCTATTAATATATCTATTAGGTAATGGCTATTTTTTTTAGCTAAATGTAACGCTGTATTACCATCTTTATTTTGTTCATTTACATCAACAACCCCTACTGGAGTAAGTAATTCTTTTACTACCTTAGTATCTCCCTTACTGGCAGCTGCATGTAATTGCAAGGGGCCCTGAGAAGATGGTAGTTTTGGGGTTATATTGTGCCCTTTATCTAGCATGCCTACAGGCCTTACTCTCCTCTCTTCCTCAACAGGGAATATAACTAACATTCGCTTCTCTCTTTATAGTATTTAAGTTGGCTCCATTACGGTGTAATATGTTTATTACCTCATAATGACCTGCTGCAACAGCTAAATGCGCAGGAGTGTAATCATTTTTATCCATAGCATTTAAGTTAGCTCCATTACGGTGTAATATGTTTATTACCCCATGATGACCTGCTGCAGCAGCTAAATGTGCAGGAGTGTAATCATTTTTATCCATAGCATTTAAGTTAGCTCCATTACGGTGTAATATATTTATTACCTCATGATGACCTGCTGCAGCAGCTAAATGTGCAGGAGTGCAATCATTTTTACCCATAGCATTTAAGTTAGCTCCATTCCGGTGTAATATGTTTATTACCCCATAATGACCTGCAGCAGCAGCTAAACGTGCAGGAGTGTAATCATTTTTATCTCTACCATTTAAGTTAGCTCCATTACGGTGTAATATATTTATTACCTCATGATGACCTGCTGCAGCAGCTAAATGTGCAGGAGTGTAATCATTTTTATCTCTACCATTTAAGTTAGCTCCATTATTGTGTAATATGTTTATTACCTCATGATGACCTGCTGCAGCAGCTAAATGTGCAGGAGTAAGACCCGCGGAATTCCGAGCATCAACATCAATAAATGCGAATAAACTCCTTGGTAATAAATCAGCATATCCTGCGTGAGCGGCAAAATGCAAGAGAGTATTATTATCTTTATCTGTAGCTTTAAAATCTAATAAGCCAAAAAGTTGGGGTAAATCAAATGCCTTATTATCTTGACTATATAAATTTAATAATATTTCCGAAACAGGGTAGCTAAGTTTACTATTGAATGGCTTTATTCTTAATTTGTAGTTGTCATCGTTTATTAAAATTTCATATAGTAGCTCTAACTCCTCTATTTTTATATAATCAGTATCAATTATCTGTTCATTAATAACCTGCTTTAAACAATCAATCTCCTTTTTCGCAGCAACCCACTTTAAAAAATCAGTATCACTGGTTATTGTGGGGGAAGAGCTCTTTAAAATATCTTTCCCTTCAAGGGTTTTAAAAAAATTGGCCCATTTGTTTTCCACTTCAACTTTACTCATATAATTCCCCTGACAGACAAAACGTTAGTGATGGATAGTTATTAATTACTTTTAATATATTTTGTCTAGAAATAATAGTTATTTTTACAACTTATATCACCGACCTAGTAATTTTTTATCATCTTGATGTTGATGGACTGCTTCGTTCAGATTTCAGCAATAAATAATTTTATATCCCATATTTTTGTGGAAGCTTCGGAATAGCCTAACTGATACTTTTGTTGCACAGCACCAGTTAAGGTGCCACGCTCTATAAAAAAGTGTAATTGATTTAACTTTTCATTACTACAATCACTAGGAAATGTCCTATACTCCGAAATATACTCCATGAAATTAAGAGCCTAGTCTATTTTGAGTTTTGCTAACTCGACTTCTTTCTCTACCACTTGTCTGGCAATTGGTCTCATCTTTTGTATATTATCACAAAATCGAGTAGCCACTAAGTCATAATTTAGAATTAAATTTGTTTTTTAGGGTTTATAAATCGGTTATTATTTTTTTTATTGGCATTTTAAACTATTTTTTTTAAGAGTATCCTATTTCATACTTGCAATATTTGATGTATAATGTATAAGCTAAAATATCATACGAACTTCCGTGTTAACTAAAGTTTTCGCCAGTTCGTCTGTATAAGAACAATCAGGTTTAGAAATAACCTGTATTAGCAATATAATATTTTAATAATGGCCCCTTCGTCTAGCGGTTAGGACGTTACCCTTTCACGGTGAAAACACGGGTTCGATTCCCGTAGGGGTCACCACCTCAAATAACTTTTCTATGCCTAACAGGTTTAGTCATATTCAAATATATTTTATCTTATCTGTGATTAAATTGTAGAGTTACAATAATAGGGTTATATGTCACAAAAACTTGGTTTTTGGTCTGTTTTTGCTTTAGTCACAGGTAGTCAAATTGGTACTGGTATTTTAATATTACCAGCAAGTTTAGCACCTTTTGGGGTTTTTAGCTTAGTTGGGTGGGTAATATCTTCCTGCGCCGCTATAATTTTAGCGCTAATATTTGCAATACTTTGCGCCAAATTTCCCCATACTGGAGGTCCCCATGTATATTTAAAAAATATATTTGGCAATGTAGCAGCCTTTTTTACTGGCTGGACTTATTGGGTCATTTCATGGGTTAGTACTGCTACGGTAGTTATTTCCGCTATCAGATATTTATCCCCCTTAATTGGTACGTATAATACTTCCCTATATTTATTTTTAGAAATATTATTATTATATTTAATTATGCTTTTAAACCTTAAAGGCATAGGGGTTGCAGGACGAATTGAATTCATATTAACCATCTTAAAATTTATTCCTTTAATAGTTATACCAGTTGCAGCATTATATAAATGTGATAGCAATAATTTTGTGGTAGATCCTAATATTCATCAGTTAACTTATTCTCAAATTATTAGCAAAGTAATATTATTAACATTTTGGGGATTTATTGGTTTAGAATCCGCAACTGCCCAGGCTGGATCAGTAATTAACCCGGTAAAAACTATCCCAAAAGCCATAGTACTTGGAACTTTATGTGTGGCTATAATATACATAGTTAATAATATTGGCATAATTGGCATAATTCCTAAAGAAGATCTAATACACTCGAATGCTCCTTACATAGATGCTGCGCAACTAATTTTTGGAGGTAAATGGCATATAATTATTTCATTAATTGCCGCAATAATTTGTATTGGAACCTTAAATGCTTGGGTGCTAACCAGTGGTCAAATAGCTCTAGGTTTAGCAGAAGATGGTTTTATGCCAGCATTTTTAGGCAAGAAAAATAAAAATGGTGCTCCAGTGTGGAGTATAGTTATAAGTTGTATTGGAATATTGCCACTATTAATTATCACAGCCAATGAAAATTTATCAGCCCAAATTACGGAAATAATCGATTTTTCGGTAATAGCTTTTTTATTTGTTTATCTAGCTTGTAGTATTGCTTTTGTAAAATTATTACTCACTCAAAATAGTAAAGTACCGCTGGGTAGGTGGTTAATTGGCTGTGGGTCAATTATTTTTTGTATATGGATTATCTCTCAAACGCCTATTAGAACTATTATGATAGCAAGTTCATTTGCATTAAGTGGTATTCCTGTTTATTATTTTTGGTATAAAAAAAACAGTAGACAACATATATCCTTTTGAGTGTATTATTAATTGCCTAGTCAATTAATATAAACTATGGACGTCGTCGCTCATTGCTCTACCGTCGTATTTCTAGGCTTCGCACTTCTTCCCGAGTCCATAATTAATCTTAATTGACTATAACTTTTAAAATAAGGTAAATAAAATATAGTAAAATGCACAAAATACCTCATGAATATTCTATGGAGTTGGAAAATACTTATACAGGGCAGGATATCATTAATGATTTTTCTGACAAAGATTATATGCGCGGCCGATCCTACTTCAAACAAGAAAGGGTCAAGAATATTCTCTATAATAATGGAATATTATCAGCTAAGGTGCAAGGGACAAGAAAAAATCCTTATCAAGTAAAAGTAGAAATTCATCTTGGAAAAAATAACACTAAGAGCTTCACCGGAACTTGTTCTTGCCCGGTAGGCTTTAAGTGTAAACATATGGTTGCAGCATTGCTTGAATGGCAAAACATATTCTCTTCAAAAAAAGCACGCACGCAAGCCGTAGCCCAGATCCATACTTTAGTTAATCCTCCCACAAATGCACCAAAATTTGATGAATCTCCGTTACAAACGAAAGAGAGAATAATTGATGTTGCATTCGAAGACATTAATACCAATAATCAGCAAAAACATCTTGAGCAGGTTCCAGATATAGCTCCTGCAGCATTTGACCAGAATTTAACTAGGTGGTTAGAAAGCTTACAGGAGACAGAAACGCAACTAAATTCTAGTCCTAGTCAAGGAAAAGTTTTAATCTATATAATTGAACCTTCTAAAGGCCAAGAGGGTTTTGTGGTAATTCCCTATACTGCCTATATTTTAAAAAAAGGCGGGTTTAGTGCTAATAAAACCCCATATAATCTGAACTATATAGATTCCTATACCCGTGCTAACTATGTGCAGGATAACGATCTAGAAATATTACGTTTGATTACTGGTTTAATTCCTTATTTTAATAAACATGATTTAAAATTTTCAATTCCAAGGAGCAGCAGCGCATTATTATTGCTTAAACTTCTTATAGATACTAATCGTTGTTATTTAGCTAATGAGATGTACCCTAATAATTATCTGACTATGGGACAACCTAAGGATGCCACAATAGGGTGGAAAACCCAATCAGATGGCACACAAACTGTCCAGGTAATGGTAGAAAATATCACTCTTCCTATTATTCTTCCTTTAATACCTCTTCATTATATATGCCCTATATTGAGAACGATAGGAATAGCAAATATACAGTCAGGTATAACTGATCAACAACTACTTGCTTTACTAAAAGCTCCCAACGTTAAACCCCAACACGCAAGTATGCTGAGTACAAAACTCTCATCTATATTAGGAACCAATATCAAGGAACTATTACCAACCCCCTTGCCCATATCTAATTTAAATGTTGAACCAATTCCTATATTAAAGCTTACAGAAATTAGCATTTCTCTTCTCAAATCACCTTTTTGGGGCTCGCAGCAGCCTACAGAGGGGAAAATAGCGATGGCGGCTGCTAGTTTATCGTTTGATTATCAAGGAAAAACTATTGGTTATTATGATCCTATGTCAGAACTTAGCCGCTTTAAAGGAGGGGAAGTACAAATTATTCCTCGTAATAAGCTAAAGGAAAAAGAATTAATGGAACATTTACAAATGTTGGGTTTTGGGGTGAGATATAAGGATATTATTGATTATTATAATATAAAACAAGAGTATTATAATTATATAACAATAGGGCGCCCCCACCAAAATTTCCATAAAGATAAAACCCGTGATTACTGCTGGCAAAAATTCGTGGAACATGATATACCGCAACTAAAAGAGCAAGGTTGGCAGATCAAATTTTCAGCGTCTTTCCCATATGGTACAATGTACGCAACTGATGAATGGTACGGAGAAATTCACAATGGAGAGAATAACTGGTTTGACGTTGAACTTGGAGTAAATATTGAAGGTAATAAGGTCAATTTAATACCAATATTATTAGACCTATTAAAAAAAGATAATAACATTTTTGATAATATTGAAAAATTTAATGATAAAAACCCATTAATAGTCTCACTAAAAGATGGTAAGCGCTTAGCATTAGCTCCTGACCGTATTAAAGCTTTACTCAGTACCCTGCAAGATTTATTTAATAATATTGATGCCACAGGAAAAATCAAAATGCAAGATTTAGATGCGGCATTACTTGCAGAAATAGAAGCTGCTATGCAGTCCCTTAACATGCGGTGGTTTGGAGGAGAAAGAGTACGAGATCTGGGGAAAAAACTTAAAAATTTTGAGGCTATTAAAACAGTAACCATACCGCAAAATTTTCAAGGACAATTACGGGCCTATCAACAAGAAGGATTAAATTGGCTGCAGTTTTTGCGTGAATATCATTTAGCTGGAATACTTGCGGATGATATGGGGCTTGGTAAAACCGTGCAAGTGCTTGCTCATATTGCTACTGAGAAAGCCAATGGTTCTTTATCAAACCTTTTTTTAGTTATAGCCCCTACTAGCCTTATGACTAATTGGCGCGTAGAAGCCGAAAGATTTGTCCCTAGTCTTAAAGTACTAACTCTACATGGTATGAAACGTAAGGAACATTTTAATGATATAAGCAAATATGATGTAATCCTAACTACGTACCCTTTATTATTACGTGATAAAGATATTTTGCTTAAGCATGAATATCATACCATTATTCTGGATGAGGCCCAAACTATTAAAAATGCTAGCGCTAAAATTACTCAAATAACCAACCAACTAAAAGCTAGCCATCGTCTGTGTATGACAGGCACTCCTTTAGAAAATCATTTAGGAGAATTATGGTCTTTATTTAATTTTCTCCTACCAGGTTATTTAGGGACTAGCAATCAATTTTTTACCCTATTTCGTAGCCCTATTGAAAAAGATGGAGATCTTCAAAAAGTAAAAATATTAACAAAGCGTATTAAACCTTTTATTTTACGGCGTACTAAACAAGCGGTAATGACAGAACTTCCTTCCAAGACTGAGATTGTGCATCTAGTAGAGCTCGAAGGAGAACAACGGGATCTCTATGAAACAATCCGGATTAGTATGCATGAAAAAATCCAGAAAGAAATAGCCTTACATGGCATGGCAAAAAGCCATATTATTGTTCTGGACGCTTTGCTTAAATTAAGGCAAGTTTGTTGTGACCCTAGCCTGCTTAAGATGGATGCAGCAAAAAAGGTAAAACAATCGGCGAAACGGCTCGAAGTAATTAGGATGGTAAAAGAGATGGTAGAGGAAGGACGGAAGATCCTCTTTTTCTCCCAATTTACTAGTATGTTAGAAATAATAGAAGAACAATTAAGATTACTTAATATATCTTACGTTAAACTTACAGGCCAAACAAAGGACCGAGAAACCCCTATCCGTAGTTTTCAAGATGGGGAAGTGCCGCTATTCTTGATTAGTTTGAAAGCTGGCGGCACCGGACTTAATCTTACTGCGGCTGACACAGTAATCCATTATGATCCGTGGTGGAACCCCGCAGCAGAAAATCAAGCTACTGACAGAGCTTACCGGATGGGTCAAGATAAGCCAGTATTTGTCTATAAAATGATCACTTCAGGGACAGTAGAAGAGAAAATTATAGAGATGCAGAAGAAAAAGGCTACCTTGATAAACAATTTGTTTGACCCTACTACTAAAACATCAGCTAAACTTACGGTAAATGATATTAAAATATTATTTGATCCACTAACCTAATTTACGCGAATTCGGTATAAGAACAATGTTCTTATACGGCAGTTTGGGTAATTTACCTCAACTGCAGTAAGAATCCTTATTTTTACCCAGAAGTCGCATGCATTCACGTCAAAAATATTATTTTTTTAAATTACATAAATTTAAGGTAGATATTATCACATAAGTTAATAAAATTTTAGTAAAATAAAAGATATCTGGAAAGTGAAAGAGTATAAACCTAATGGTTCAAAATAAATATATTGTTAGATTAGCATTCATTGGCTTATTTGTTAACATCGTTGTCAATATGATTTATTACCGTTACTTCATTATTGAAGAAATGATTTTAAAACAAGTGGGGGCGACCAACATTAAAATAGCTGATATTTATACCCAGAATGTTTGGCATAAACACAAAGATGCGATAAATAAGATACATAATTTTGGTTATATAAATTTATTACAAGATCAAGATTTTATCAACTTTGCTGTTGCTTCCACCAATGCGTTTGTTAATCTCAATGCCAATATCTCACTTTATGATCTCCAAGGTAATAAAATTATCACCAGCTCCCCTATTAGGGTTTCAAGTTATACCAATTATTTAGATGATAATATCTATCAAAAGGTGATTAATAAGATTGATCGATATTTTTTAAAAGAACTAATAGTTGAAAATGCTTTTAATAAAGCTTTTGCAGGGGTAACTACTCATGTATTAATACCCAAGGCAATATTACAACAAATTGACTCTAATAAAGGAGAAAAAAGAGCTTTTATCACAAGTTATATCCCAATCATTGATCTTAGTCTTTACCGGAAACCGGTTGATGGGGTATTAGAAATTAATACTGACATCACTGTTTTATGGGCAAATATTTCTAATCTTGAAAAAAAGGTATTACTGACTTTTACTATTATATTAATAATCTTACTGACCATCGTTATGAGTAATACCACATATGCTCAAAAAATTATCAATAAACAGTTTGAGGTTAACAGAGCTTTAGAAGAAGCAGTAACCAAAGTGCGAAATGAAAGTTCAGCCCATACCAAATTTTTTGCCAATGTTAGTCATGAGCTACGCACTCCTTTAAACGCTATTATAGGTTTTTCTGAAATTATGATCTCGGAACCTTATAACCCCGAGCATCTGAACTATATCAAAGATATCCATAATGCTGGTAAACATTTACTAGCCATAATAAATGATATATTAGATTTATCCAAGGCTTCCGCTAATAAATTGACCGTAGAAGATATAGAATTAGATTTGAATAAATTAATAACATCAACTTTAAGGTTGATAGCACCCAGAGCTGCTCAGGCTAAAGTAGAGTTAATTGAGCAATTACCAAAAAATCATATTGTTATAAAGGGTGATCCCAAAAGGCTTAAACAAGTCTTACTGAATCTATTATCTAATGCTGTAAAATTTACTAAAGAATCAGGGTCTGTAACTGTTTTAGCTAAAAAAGATACAATTGAAAACTTAGTATATTTACAAGTTATAGATACCGGCATTGGAATTGATGAAAAAGATATTCCTAAAGTATTATCCACATTTGGACAGATTGATAGTACAGACAGTAGAAAATATGAAGGTACCGGCCTTGGTCTACCTCTGACTAGAAAGTTAGTGGAATTAATGAATGGAAAATTTGCTATAGAAAGTAAATTAGGTCATGGTACTACTGTAACTCTTACTTTTTCGTATGATAATCTACCAGGCTTTGAGGCCAGAAAAACATCGTTCTCTCCCGAAGTGACATTAATTGGCTGAACTTTTTAGCCGAGAATCAGATCAATTTTTATATTAGAATTAGATCTGATATAACAATATACCCCTCTGCCGATGATTTTGCTGCCTTGCGTGATGGAGCGAAGCCTATATAGATAATAGGCGAGCATTGAGCAACGACGCCCCCCGCAAATTCATATCAGAGGAGTATATGAGATCAGATTCCCGTCAACTGCCCTGTAAGAACCTAGTTGTCTGGTAATAGTATTTCTCTTTTTCCGGCGTGGTTTGGGGGGGAGACCACTCCTCTTTTTTCCATTTTTTCAATTATAATTGCAGCGGTATTATAGCCAATATTTAGACATCTTTGTATATAGCTGATTGTGGCTTTCCGTTCCTTTTGGACTATTTGTAAAGCGCTGGCATATAATTTTTCAATTCGTTTTTCTTTATCATTCCCATAATCTTCTACGCCTTCAGCATCGTCTTCATCTTCATCTAATTGTTGGGTTACTGCTGAAATATATTCTGGCACCCCGGTAGATCTTAAATATTCAGTAATTTTTTCCACTTCTTTATCATCCACAAATGGTCCGTGCACTCTAATGATTTTAGAAGAGTTCCCCATATATAGCATATCTCCCATACCCAGCAGTTGTTCCGAGCCTTGTTCACCTAAAATAGTTCTACTATCAATTTTAGAAGTTACTTTAAAGCTTATTCGGCTTGGGAAGTTAGCTTTTATTACACCAGTAATTACATCAACAGAAGGCCTTTGGGTTGCCATGATTATATGAATGCCAGCCGCTCTTGCCATTTGGGCAAGACGTTGTATTGATAATTCTATATCCTTACCAGCTACCAGCATTAGATCGGCCATTTCATCAACAATTACTACGATAAAAGGCAGTTTTTGCATCTCTATTGCAAGTGTTTCATATAGGGGTTTGCCAGTATCTGTATCAAATCCGGTTTGAACGGTGCGTTGGATAGTTTTTCCTTCATTGATAGCTTCTAAAATTTTACTATTATAACCGGCAATATTTCTTACTCCAATATTTGACATGGCCCGGTAGCGATTTTCCATCTCTTTTACCGCCCATTTCAGAGCTACCACTGCCTTAGCAGATTCTGTAACTACTGGGGTGAGAAGATGGGGTATTCCATCATAGCTTGATAATTCAAGCATTTTAGGATCTATCATTATTAACCGGCATTCTTCAGGTGTATAGCGATACAGGAGGGAAATAATCATGGCATTAATTGCCACCGATTTACCAGAACCAGTAGTACCAGCTACTAACAAATGCGGCATTTTAGCAAGGTCAGCGATTAAGGGCTTCCCCGCTAGATCTTTGCCGAGAATTAATGGTAACATAATACTGCTATCTTGGTACTCTGGGGTCTCAATTAATTCTCTTAAACAGAAGAAAGCTCGTTGCTTATTGGGTAATTCTATTCCCAATACGTTACGTCCTGGTATTACAGAGATCCGAGTAGAGATGGCTGACAAAGATCTGGCGATATCTTCTGATAGTCCGATAATTCTTGAAGATTTTGTCCCTGCAGCTGGTTCAAATTCATATAAGGTTACTACCGGGCCTTGATTAATATTTATAATTTGACCTTTAACTCCAAAATCTCCTAAAACCTTCAATAATAGCTCAGAATTTTGTTGTAATTCGGCAGAAGATTCCATTGTAATGGTTTGAACATTAGCTTGTCTTAATAACTCCACAGGGGGCAAGGATGTTATATAATCACCTTCTTGTTTTAAAGGAAGAAGGTGGCTTACAAACGGAACACTAATATCAACATCCCTATTGTCCGTTTGAGGGATGGGATTTAAAGTTTTATTAACAAAAGAAGCTTTTTTTGTTAATTCTTGGGCATTTATTTTGGGAGTTAGGGAGATATTAGAGCTAGAAGTAAAAAAAGTTACAATATTTTGGGAGATTAATTGAGTTATTTTAAGAAGATTATTCCACAAAATTGTTAACTTTATGTCTGTTAACAAAAACAATAAAATCAACGTAATAACATAGAATAAATAATGAATTCTATAATCTAGTTCTATGATTAAAGAATTGAGAAGAGTACCAACTATGCCACCAGCTCCTGCTGGGGAATAGTTGATTTTTATATCAGTAAAACAAATGGATGATAAGATAATGGCCAATATCATGAAGCCGATTCTAGTACTTATCCATTTTATCTGTACACCCCATATCCTTAAGGATATAGACCAGGAAATACAGCAAAATGGTATAATAAAGGAAGCTAAACCAAAAATTTGATAACAAATATCAGCAATATAAGAACCAAAATACCCAAATAAATTAGTAGGATATTTATCTGTCACAGAATTAAATGACGGATCATCTGGAGCATAAGTTATTAGTAATAAGGCAAATAGACAACTAAATAACAATAATATAATAGATTGAAACCTATTATTAGTAAGAAATTTCTTTATATAATATAACACGGAAATTTACCTAGAAAATAGAAGGGCAGTAGGTGAACCACTTTGGCCGTTGCGTAATGATCCTTCAAAGAACCTTTATGTATAAGGTGGACGCCATATAACTGCATATATAATGACAACCAGGGACAGCTTCCTAATGATAAATTTTATAGTTCCGGGGTTAATACGTTAAGCTCACGTGCCAAGCAGCTCATCTATACTCCTCTAATATGAATTTGCATGCGTTGTTACTCAATGCTCTCCTAGATTTTGACTCAGCTCTCCCCTCACGCAAGGCAGCAAAATCATCTTAAGAAGAGCATATTACTTGGGTAGTATATCATTTCCCTATTTTTTTTGCAAGATTTTCTAGATAACCTGCTATTGTACTTAAAGTTTCAGCAAATTGTTCTTCTTCAACAATAGGTATTTTATTGCTATTAATATTTGTCATCTTATTAGTTAAATTTTGTACTTCTTCTTCAAGGCTCAGAGCCGACATAACTAATAATAGTTCAAAAGAAGCAGACAAGTTAGCTTTTTTTATTTGATTAAATCGCTCATTGAGCTTTATACCAAGAATCGTTAATTCTTGCTGCGAACTATCACTACATGTCAGGGCAAAAGTTTTGCTCCCTAACGTTATGTTTACTAGCGGCATAGGATTTTATGTATTTGAATATCGATTTACAAGCAATATACGCTAATTTGAGATAATTTATTATCCTGAATTTGTATAAATTATAAACACCGTGATTAACACTAAAATAGAAGTAATCACTAGGTGTTTTTTCCATCTATATTTAAAAATTATTTGATTATGGTTATGTTGTAAGATGGTTTTCCTAGGAAACTCCTCCATTTGATGCAGATCTTCTTCATCATGGGGTAATGATACTCCTAAATAATTCGAATATAATTTAAGATAACCCTTAACGTATACTTCACCGGGTATTAATTCTAATTTTTCCTCTTCAAGTGCTACTAAATATTGTTTTTTAATCTTTAAACAAGAGGCTGCTTCTTCAATAGTTTTGCCAGATTCTAATCGAGCATGTTTGAGGAGAGATGACATAATACATATTACTCAAGTTTGCGCAAAAAAGTTTCAAATTTCTTATTTGCTAAAATTAACATATTTAAATCAGTATTTTTTTGAGCTGTTAATATTGTTACAAACTCAAGAAAAATACTTGTACAATGTTTATTATTATCAATCCATAAATCTAAATCAATACTTACTTTGGAATTATTGATTATTTTGATTAATAATTGTCGTTGTTTGTCATATAAATCATCTTTTAGGGCTTGAGTAGACAATCTTCCCCAATAAGTATCATTGAGCTGTTTGTCACACATTTTGCGTAACCAATCAATGCTAAATTTAGTAGAAACCGAGAAATATAAATAAGCAACATCAATATTTTGCCGATTTGTTTTTTTTGCAATATGTATTATATCAAAAACCGATACTAAACTATCAAGTGCCGCTATTTTATATGCTAGCTCACTGGTTATTCCATATGAAGTATATAGACTTACTTTTTCTTCAAATTTCATTTTGCTTTCGTCAAGCAGTAGATTAGCTACTACCGTGCTTAAATGTCTTGCTGGCTCATAAAATTCATTAATAGTATCACTAATATTAATAGGATGTTTGATATGTTTTGCAAACCAAGCAATACCTCTGCGGATAATCTTAGCAATTTCCGTGAACATATCAATTTTTACTTTATAATCTATGGTGTTTGATAAGGATTCAACACTTAACCATAAATTGTCTAAATCAAATATTTCACAAATAATAGTGTATGAACGAATTATGTTACATAATAGAGCACCAGTTTCACGTTTAACAATATTAAGTGAAGGCCCTCCTAACTGATTGATAATTTTATTGGTGACTACGGTTCGTATAATCTCATGTTTTAAGGGGTGAGATAAAATCTCTTCCCGGAATTTATCTTGCATTATTTTAGGGAAATAATTAATCAAGTAAGATTCAAAATATTTATCTTGCGAAAAGGTGGCAGTCATTAACTCTTGGTAAGTAGAACTTTTACTATAAGAGAGTAACACACAAAGCTCTGGGCGCGTTAGGGTTTCTTTATTAAGAGCTCTTTTATTCAACTCTTCTTTAGTTGGTAAAAATTCTATTTTTCTATCAATCAAATTTTCTTCTTCTAAAGTATCAATAAATTGGCTAAAGATGCCAATATTTAAGGTAGGAGATAGCTGCATAATATTCAGCGCTTGGTTTTGCTTATGATTATCAATTAATACCAATTCTTCCACCTGGGGAGTCATATCTAGCAGGTATTTATTGCGCTCTGATAAGGTGATTTTTCCTGAAATTACTGCTTGGTTAAGGGCAATTTTCATATTGACTTCATGATCAGAACAATCCACACCGGCTGAATTATCAATAAAATCTGTGTTAATTTTACCACCATACTGGCTATATTCTATTCGCCCCTGTTGCGATACTCCAATATTCCCCCCTTCGGCAATTACTTTAGCTTTAATTTCGTTACCATTCACTCTTAAGGAATCATTGGCTTTATCCCCTATCTCTAAATTATTTTCTATAGTTGCTTTAATATAGGTTCCAATTCCCCCATTCCACAGCAAATCAACTTCTGATCGCAGAATTGCTTTAATTAACTCTTCGGGAGATATTTCATAACGCTCTATATTTAATAAGGTTTTAATTTCTGGCGATAAGGTAATCAATTTGCTGCTTCGCTCAAATACTCCCCCTCCATTGGAGATTAAGGCTGGGTTATAATCACTCCAGTTAGAGTTCGGTAGTTCAAATAAGCGTTTGCGCTCATTAAAGCTAAGGATAAAGTCAGGGGTAGGATCAATGAATATATGTTTGTGGTTAAAAGCGGCAATAAGTTTGATACTACAAGACATGAGCATACCATTGCCAAAAACATCCCCTGACATGTCCCCTATACCGATTACTGTAATAGGATCTTGTTGAACATTAATACCCATTGAGTAAAAATGGTTGGTGACAGATATCCAGGCACCTTTTGAAGTAATGGCCATTTTTTTATGATCATAGCCAGCTGACCCTCCAGAAGCAAAAGCGTCTCCTAGCCAAAAATTATATTCAGCAGCTATCTTATTTGCATAATCGGAAAATGATGCCGTCCCTTTATCAGCGGCGACTACTAAATAAGGATCGTCGGGATCATAAATGATGGTATTTTGGGGTTTGATAATTTGGCCATCAATTATATTGTCGGTTATATCAAGTAATCCTCTGAGGAAATTTTGATAACATTCAATCACTTTTGCCATATAGTCAGTATGGCTTAAATTATCATTAGTGAAATTAATGAAAAATCCGCCCTTTGAACCAACTGGTACAATAACAGAATTTTTAGTCATTTGGGATTTCATTAACCCTAATATTTCTGTTCTATAATCTTCTCCTCTATCGGACCATCTAATACCACCACGAGCTACTTTTCCTCCACGTAAATGAATTGCTTCAAAATCATTAGAATAAACAAATATTTCCGCAAAAGGTATGGGTAGTGGTAGACTAGGTATCTTATGAGAATCAAATTTAAAAGAAAAATAAGTTTTATTTATTATGCCACTATTAGGGCTAGGCTGGTAGCAATTAGTTCTGACGACTGCTTCAATAATATCCATCATCGTTCTTAAAACTTTATCTTCACTACTACTATTGATATTATTGAGGTAATTGATAATATCAATCTTTAAGGATTTAATTTGTTTTTCTGAAAAATTTATCGGGTTAAATTTAGCATCAAATAAATCAACTAACATTTTGGTGTAGAGAAAATGCTTTATTAAAGTTAATTGAACATAGCCTTTACCATAAGTAAAAGAGGTTTGATGGAGGTACCTAGTTAAGGCTTTAACTAATTTAACTTGCCACCAATTAAAGCCCGACAATACGATTAACTTACTGAGCGAGTCATTAGCAAGCAAGCCTGTAACCATTTTGTCTAGAGCTTCTTCTACATGAATTTTAAGTAACTGTATATCACCTTCAATTGGAATTAACGGATTAAGGGTAAATTCATATATCCAGCTTTCTTGAATATCCTTGGCGCTTTTAATAAAAAAACTTTGTTCATCTATTGCTTTAAAACCTAAGTTTTCTATAGGGGGAAGGAGAGTCGAAAGAGCTAATTTAGGAGCGGGACTATAAATTTTTAAACAGAACTTTTCAGCATCGATAATAATAAGATTAAATATCGCTTTATTATGCAAGCTGGCTTCTTTTAAATATTCAATATCTAAAATAGCGGTTTGTCCTGTGAATTTTTCTCTGTAATCTGTAAAGAATGAGGGGCTATAAAGTTTAAAATTGATTCCTCCCTCATATTCCCCAAATTTTTTTGATAATTCATACAAAAAACCTTCGTTCCAACTAGTAGATAGCCTATCTAATTCCTGTTCTATAGTTTCAATTTCGAGATTAATGTTGCTATTCTCTACTTTTAAAGTAATATATAAATAAGAAAAATTTTCTGCTACTTCGGTGATATAGTTTTCTAAGATCTCACCTTTGAATATACTAGACAAATAAGAATTTATTGTGCTATGTATCTCTGGCATTAAACGATCCCTAGAGAGAAAGATGATAACATTAACAAAATTGCCCGACCAATCCTGCTGAATAAATAATTTAAGTTTTTTACTCATTATCCCTGATAATATATGCAGACACATGCAGTATAAATCATTTTCATCAATTTGGATTAAAGCATCTCTTGGTAAAGTTTGGATAATATTTTTTAATTTCTTGATGTTATAACCATTAGGGATAAAAGCTGCTTTATTTAGTACAAAGTGTAATTTTTGTCTTAATAACGGGATCTCATTAATTGGTTGATAATATACCGTAATACTATATAACCCCAAAATTATACTACCTGAAATATATTGACCTTGTTGATCGAAATTTTTAATTAAAATATAGTCTATCAAATTGTTTTTATGAACATGGGATATGGTATTGGTTTTTCCTAAAATGATCATTTGTTCATTATAGGATGGATGAGAAGAACGTTTGATAATATTAGTAATCTCTAGCTTATTATCTTGCCATATTTTTTTTACTCCAATTTCCGATAAGAAATTTTGGGACGTTATATCAAAATCAATCATCCCTAAAAAAGTAAAATTATCTTTTTTTATCCAACTTAAAAAATCCAATAGTTCATTATCAGCAATCTTATTATTCGGATATAGTGAATGTTTAGTTTTAATATCATCAGAGATTGAAGCTATTTTGTCTAATATTATATGCCACACATTATAGGTAGTATCTACTTGATCTAACACATCATGTAAGGAGCCTTGTAGCGAGGCTATAGCTGACTTATCAAAATTGCCAAGTAAAGTAATATGCACTAAAGACTCCATCTGAGAATTAGGTTCCTCTAGGCTTAATATTTGTTGTAATTCACCTTCTTTCGTACGACTACTTGATATGATAGGGTTAAGTAAAAATTTAGCTGTTAAATTGAGGCTTATCAATAAACAAATAACGGAGTCAATAATAAAGGGTTTATTATCACTTAATAATAAAATATTAATAGCCGGATTATTTTCAATGGTAGTATTAACTATCTGTAGTTTTCTTTTATTGGGCTCTCTGGTTTTAAAAAATTCATATGCCTGATCTGCTAAATTTCCAAATAATTGTTGTCTATCTTTAAATCGGTAATCTACCGGAATATAAGCAAGAAATTTTTGAATAAATTTACTATAAAACTGTTCATCATTGGGAAGGTTATTATTTAGGGAGTTGCTAAGAGTTGAAATTTCTGATGTGTAATTCGGAACGTGACAAGTAAGCTTACTTAAAGCTAACGATGTCTTTTCAATAGTCATATTGGATTACCATAATGTTTTGGTTCAGAAACTTGCGAAATAATGATATACTATAAATTTATATTATATTAAATAAGGAGAATTGCCAAATATTTTTTTAAGTGGTAATTCTAGTTAAATGACTTTTCATTAACCCAATCGGGGATAATTTATTAATTCAAGGTATAAGGCCATAGTGGACACTATTTTTGCTCAAAGCTCTAAGCCTGGGAAGGCAGGGGTTGCAATTTTTCGGATTTCAGGTCCTGCAAGTTTGCTGGCATTGAAACATTTACTGGAAAACGAGAAATTTCAATTCGCCCCAAGAGTAATGTATTGCAAAAAACTCATCACTCCGCAAACTCATGAATTAATTGATAATGCCATGGTAGTCTATTTTCAAGGACCAGCAAGTTTTACGGGGGAAGATGTTGTAGAAATATATACCCATGGCAGCATAGCTATTGCCAGCCTGCTCACTAAAGAATTGTTAAATATTAAAGGAGTTAGGCTTGCAGAAGCTGGGGAGTTTACGCGCCGAGCATTTTTAAATAATAAATTTGACTTAACTGCAGCCGAAGGGCTCGCTGATTTAATTGAGGCGGAAACTATTTGGCAGCATAGACAAGCTATTAAACAATCAGGAGGAGAACTGGAAGAACTTTATAATAGTTGGAAGAATTCTTTACTAACTATTATTAGCTTATTAGAAGCCTATATTGACTTTCCAGAAGAAGAAATACCACAAGGAATACTAGATGAAGTGGCCACAATAGCTCTAAATCTTAAAAATACTATTACCGATCATCTTAATGATAATAGGAAAGGAGAATTATTACGCAATGGTATTAAATTAACAATTTTGGGAGCCCCAAATGTTGGGAAATCTAGTTTACTTAATTTTTTAATGCAAAGAGACGCCGCTATTGTCTCTAATATTGCAGGCACCACCCGTGATATAATTGAAGGGCATCTGGATATCGGAGGATATCCAATTATACTACAAGATACTGCAGGTATAAGAGCTAGCAATGATTTAATAGAAGGAGAAGGTATTAAAAGAGCAATTACTGCTGCAAAAATTGCTGATATAAAAATCATTATCCTAGATGCAATTAAGTTACTTAATTCCCCCTCCCATCTTGAAAAATTGCAAAATATTGTAGAATTAATAGATGATAATACTATAATATTAGTTAACAAAATTGATCTATTAAATAATATTAACGAATTAGATTTGTCCTACTTATCTTCTTTAAATAAAAATTATTTAAAAATTTCAATAAAAGAGAATTTTGGTTTAAAAGAATTATTAAAAAATATTGAAAATATTGCCCATAATATAGCAGGATTAACTGAGGTTCCTCATATTACTAGACAACGGCAAAGGCACCATATAGAAAAAGCTTTAGAGTATTTAGAACAATTTAATATCGAAAATGACTTAGTGTTAGCCACAGAAGATGTTAGAATGGTGATTAGAAGCTTAAGTTACATTACTGGTAAGATTACAGTAGAAGAAATATTAGGCGAAATATTTAACAATTTTTGCATAGGTAAATAGGTAATAGAATGAGTCACACAACTACCACAGAAGTATTAGAGCTCATAGAGAAATGGCAAAAATACTTGGAATTACAAAAAAATTATTCGGCACATACTATTCTCTCGTATAAGAATGATTTGCTACATTTTTTAAATTTTATCAACCACTATAGTGGTACCCTTGTCACTATTGACTCTATTAGACAAGTTGATATTAGATTAATACGTAGCTGGCTGGCTAACAGACAACAAGGTAATTATGTCGCTGCCTCAAATGCTCGGAGCTTATCTTCCGTAAAGAATTTTTATAAATATCTAGAGAAGATTAATAATATAGTAGGTCATGCCATTTTCACAGTTAAAAACCCTAAAAAAGCTAGAATGCTTCCCAAAGCTTTATCACTGGTAGACTCATCCTTATCTATTAACCATATTGATGAGTTTGCGCAAGTAGAATGGCTAGAACTCCGAAACAAGGCTCTTTTAGTACTGCTTTATGCAAGCGGGATGAGAATTTCAGAAAGTTTAGCGTTAACTAAACAACATTTACACAATATGGATGTTATCAAAATAAAAGGAAAGGGCAATAAAGAACGGTTAATTCCCTGGTTACCAGTCGCCCGGGAATTGATTGAAAAATATTTAGCCAAATTACCCTATAATATTAGTGACAATGAAGCAATATTTCGAGGCAAATTAGGTAAAAAATTACAGGCCCCGGTATTTAATCGTGAATTAATAAAATTAAGACGGTTTTATGGGCTACCAGAGCATCTCTCAGCTCATGCTTTTAGGCATAGTTTTGCTTCACATTTGCTGGAAAATGGAGCAGATATGCGCTCTATCCAAGAATTACTTGGTCATAAGAGTCTGTCTTCTACCCAGCGTTATACTAAAATTAGCTTGCAGCATTTAGAAAATGTATATAACAATGCTCACCCGATAATAAAATAAATATTTTTATAGCGGGTTAAGGTTAAATTGCTTGCCTTAACTTTTAGTTATACGTTATATTGTTTTAAAATTTTCTTATCATGAATGAGGTAGGCCGTGCCTAAAGTTATTTTACCGGAAGGTTATAGGCCTTCTAATGATGAAAAATATATGAATTCTAAACAACTAGAATATTTTAAGCAAAAGCTTGTAAAGTGGAAGAATTCGTTATTAGAAGAATCCCGTGAAACTTTAACTCATCTGAAGGAAGAAAATTGGAATGAGCCCGATTTAAATGATCGGGCTTCCATTGAATCTGATACGGCAATTGAGCTAAGGACGCGTGATAGATATCGGAAGCTTATCGATAAAATTGATGAAGCAATCTTCCGAATAGAAAAGAATGAATATGGTTATTGTGAAGAAACTGGTGAACCAATCGGCCTAAAACGTTTAGAAGCAAGGCCAGTTGCCACCTTATGTATTGAGGCTCAAGAACGACATGAGAATTATGAAAAACAACATATAGATAATCCAGATGATTAAGTGTATAGCTCATTGTTTTGTTTACAAGTTTTTTTAGGGAAAAGCCATCACCCTAGTCAGTGCGAGGGAGTCGAAGGCGAGCGAAAGCAATCTAGGTATAAGTTTAAACATCCTATTTATAGGTTTTCCTAGATTGCTGCGGGCGGCTCTTTGCGCCTTCTCGCAATGACGCCTAGGGGGCACACAACCTTAAGAACACATAATCGTCATGAGCTAAGCCTGCTACAAGCCGGCGTGGCAATCTAGGAAATAAATAAGTTAAGTCATCATATTTTTATAGATTTGCTTAGGAATTGCCGCGCCTGCTTGTAGCAGGCTTAGCTCATGACCAGAATGATGCACTTGTCTATACAAAATGTAGGGTAATATAATCAATGGTGACAAGAGGAATAAAAAATGCCCAAAGTAACTTTTGTGATAGATAAAGAAGGGGGCGAAAAAACAGTGGAAGCTCCCTTGGGTTTATCTATTCTAGAAATCGCCCACCAAAATGATATCGATCTGGAAGGGGCATGCGAAGGTTCACTAGCATGCGCTACTTGTCACGTTATTGTGGATGAGGTATTTTACCAGAAATTAAAAACCCCTTCTGAAGCAGAAGAAGATATGCTTGACCTAGCATTTGGTCTTACTCCCACTTCTAGATTGGGTTGTCAGATTATTATAAGTGAAGAGCTGGAGGGTATTAAAGTTTATTTACCATCTTCCACTCGTAATATTAATTTATAATTGAGTATCATAGTGATTCGTAAAATTTTAATTTCTATATTTTTAATATATACTTTAGGGTGGTTTGCTATCGCCCATATTATCAAAGGTAATATGGTCAATATCCTCAACAATTTTGAAACAGATAATTGCAAAATATCTTATAACCAAATAAAAGTAGCTGGCTTTCCTTCCCATGTACAAGTTCGGGTATGGCAGCCAAAAAGTAAATGTATATACCCGGCATATTCGGAAGAAATAATTACCGATAAAGTAACCCTAGCATTTGATTGGAGTTTTAAAAAAGCCACCCTGCTGTTAGGGAATACTATAAAAAAAATAAAGAATTTTGATGGTAAGACAAGTGAGACTAGTGTGCGCTCTCATGATGATATTACCGCCTTGGTTAAATTTAATAGGCCTGCATATCAATCTTTAAATTCTACCGATTTATCAGTAATCAAATTCTTCCGGCTTGATAACCCATTACTATTTATTGATCTGGGTAATCAAGAAATCCTTAATATTGCTAATTTAACTTTTTTAATTAGCAACATTAATTCCAATGACCCCGAGGTAATTTGTCAAACAAGTTTATCATATTCTTCTACCCATAATTTTTTCATTTTAAAAAAAGGAGAAGTGGACTTTCCTATAGCTAGTAAAATGACCGATAAGGAAAATAAAAAAATAAGTTCTCTCCACATTGATCATTTCCGGTTTTCTAGTGATGCCATTGGGGATACTACTGCCAATGATACTAGTGAGGATAGTAGGGTGCAAATAAATTTGGCAGGAGGACTTCAATCTCTTGATAGTGCTTCCCCGACTGGAAAACTATCCTTGGAATTAACTAATTATCAATATATCGTTAATAAGCTAAAGCTCATCTTGCCCCCAACCATAACCCAAAAGATGGAAGATATAATTGAGAAATCAGCAACTCTTGAGCAAACAGCTGAAACAGAAAGTAACCAATTACCACCTAAAACAATAAAGCTAGATATTGAGTTTTCTGATAAAGGGATCTATATAGGCGGGATTAATCTTTTGGCTTTTAAACGTCAGGAGGAAAGGGAAGATGATCTAATAGAAGAGAATAATAATGTACCAGAGGAGATACAAGGCATAGATAAGGCGAAGGAGATAGAACAAATAGATTAACTATAGTGACTTTAATCAATTAGACGAGGTATTATGGCTATAGAAGAGACGGAGCAATTATTAGAGAAATGGAGACATGAGAATGATCCTTTAATAAAAGAATATACTAATATTATTACTCTTGTAAAATCTTGTATTGACCATCCAACAGATAAGAAATTATCTAATGATCTCAGAAGTATACTTAAGGCAAATCCTGGGAAATTTACATCGCTGTTATCATTTGCAGTATCAAATAACAATGTAACACTTACAGAGATATTAATTAAGTCTCATTATATTCAGTCTAACGAGGCAAATAAGTTATTAAATGATGTTATAGATGGAAATAAGTTGTTAAGTGAGGTTATAAGAGAGGATAAAAATCCTGAATTAGCAAAGCTATTACTTAAATATGCTTATCCTAATGAACTAAATGAAGATGGCAAAACTCTTCCAATGCTCGCAGTAGAATATGGTAGGCCTGAAATTTTCGAAATATTAGTGAATGATCCTAGAACTGATTTAAAGATTAAAGATAATAATGCTGATTTTAAGGAAATAAAGAGGCGTCTAAATGATCCTGATGAATCTATATATAGACATAAGTTAAGGGAAACACTACAATCATTGAATCTCCCTATAGCTGATATTCTTACTTCCCTTCCTCGAGATGTTACAAAGGACTCCCTAGTTTTCTTTAATAATGATATGTCTGAGTTGAATATTACTCGCAAACAAGTAAAGCGTTTCTATGAAGGTGGTTGTACTGTTGTAGATCATATAATCCAACAAGATAAACCTGAATGGCTCAAAATAGCAGCTAAAAATCCTACATTTATTGCTGCTCTAAATTCCCTTAATGATCATTTACACACCCCTATAATGACAGCAATAAATGAAAAAAAATTTGATAGTGTTAAAGATTTAATAAAGTATAATCCTAATTTAAAGTCTACTAATAGAGATGGTGATACTATTTTACATCTGTTACTACGAGCTAAGGAGCTGCAGATTATAGAGTTAATACTCAATAACCCTGAGGTTAAAGATATTATAAACGTTCATAATACATGGGAAAACACTGCTTTAATGATGGCAGTAAGTGATGAGAGTGTTGAAATTGTCGAAGCCTTGTGTAAGGAAGGAGCTTCTCCAAATGTCCGAACTTCTTCTTTGGGCGATACTGCTTTACATATACTAGCACTAAAGGAGTTTGCTACTGCGCAAACTCCTCCCCCACCCTTAGCGAACACTAATCAAACTCCTCCTCCCCTAAAGATACTAGATATATTGTTAAAATATGGCATTGACATAGATATAAAAAATAATTTTGGTAAAACAGCCGGGGATATAGCCCCAGGCTTGCGTGATGAAATAACTAAGCGTATGGACAGTATAACTAAAGCAGCGCATATGGTTGTGGATTTTTATAAATATTCGGAGTCAGCAATTCCTGCTAGCAATCTTTTGGCAACAACAGAAAGACCAGATTTTACTGACCAAACCGCCCCAAAATCAAATCCTATGCAAGACTTAAAATCTGGCATACCAGATTCAGCGAAAACTGTTGGTAAAAAGTTAGGTCCAAAAGAATTGCAGCACTATCAAAATATTAAGCGTGATTATCATCCTCTATATCTAAAAAGAGAAATAATAAAGAAAAATAGGGAGGTTAATTACCAGCAATTAACTGATGCTATAAAAATACCTGCTATTAAAGCAGCATATGACGATATGGTGACGAGCTTGGTCAACGAACTCGGACGTAACTTTCCCCAAATAAGGGGTAAATTAACTCAACGGACACCTCAAGTGGTATTTAATATATTATTGCGTGAAAATAGTTTTTCAGACTATGCGCAGGATTTAGAACCCCAGATAGTCGCAAATATTGGAGAAGGGCTCTCTTCTCTAAAAGACAGTGACGGCCCGTTTTCAAAATTACAGAAGGTCTTAGAAGACTATAATTTGCTCCCCTAATCTATAAGGTAGGTTTAAATATATTATGCAACATTTTAGTTTATATCATACTGCGCAAGGGTTACTTTATAAAACAGCTTGTCAGCTAGTAGAAAAATCCTATCATAGCAATCTAAAAATAATAGTATTAACCTCAGATAAGGAAGAGCAGGAACACTTAAATAAAATAATTTGGACTTATTCTAGAAGGCAATTCATCCCGCATGGCAGCAAGCTGGATCCTTTGCCAGAAAAGCAACCAGTATATTTAACTTGTGAGTTAGAGAACCCTAATCAAGCTACTATATTAATCATTATAGCGCCCTTTAATATAGAAAAAATTTTTAGCCAAAAAGATTATATTAACCATTTTCAACGTATAATTATCATCTATGAGGCTTTAGATAATTTAAATATGTTAATTAGACTTCTTACAGAATTCGCATCGAGCAGGGAATTTGTAGGAGACATGGAACTTAAGAATCCGTCAGCGTACGGCAGTAGTAGTGAGGATTCGAGTCTAGGCTCGATGCACAAATTACCAGCAGAAGAATTATGCAAGAAGTCTATTAGTAAAATATCCGATCAGGGTACCCTACTACCTATGATTGATTGTTATAAACAAAATTCTTTAGGAGTCTGGAGTAAGCAAGAATACAGTTTGGAAGAATGAGTTTTAAATATGAAAAAATTATCGTTTCAACAAATTATACTAGCATTACAAAACTACTGGCAGGATTATGGCTGCGCGATTTTACAGCCCTATGATTCTCATGTGGGAGCTGGTACTTTCCATCCAGCTACGGTGCTGAGAAGTTTAGGCAGCAAGCCGTGGTTTGTAGCTTACGTACAACCCTCCAGGCGTCCTAGTGATAGCCGGTATGCTATGCATCCTAATAGAATGCAACATTATTATCAATTTCAGGTTATATTGAAGCCTTCCCCAGATGATATCCAAGAACTCTATTTAAAAAGTTTGCAATATCTGGGGATAGATTTAAATAAACATGATATAAGATTTGTGGAGGATGATTGGGAGTCCCCAACGCTTGGGGCCGCTGGTCTTGGATGGGAAATATGGTGCGATGGGATGGAAGTCTCCCAATTCACTTATATGCAACAAATTGGGGGTATTGAATGCCGCCCCATTGCGGGAGAAATTACTTATGGTTTAGAGCGTTTAGCCCTCTATATTCAAGGTATAGATGAAGTAAAAAACTTGGATTGGAATGGACAAATAGGAGAAAAAGCTTTGAAATATGGAGAAGTAGATTTTGAGGCTGAACAACAATTTTCCAAGTTTAATTTGGAAGTGGCGGATGTTTCTATATTATTTCAGCATTTTATAGATAGTGAAAAACAATGTAATGACTTGCTTGCAGCAGATTTACCATTGCCGGCTTATGATTATTGTATTAATGCTAGCCATCTCTTTAACTTACTAAATGCTAGAGGGGTAATTAGTGTCACCGAGCGGGCATCTTATATACTAAGAGTACGGAATTTAGCAAAAAAATGTTGCCATAAATGGGTAAATTCTCAGCTAGAATGCTAGTGTCTGTGAACATTTTTGCTTATATTTAATCTCGCTAATAGGGTGTTATTTATATAAGCGGTAGAAAAATTTTCACGCTTTTTTAGGAAGAACCAAGGATAGGGCAAGTTGTTCCTTCAATAAATGTAACAGTTGAGGGAAGTTCATTTAGTAAAGGGTATAATAATATAGGTGAAGCAGAATACGAAAAGTCACTATAATGGTAAAATAATGGTCCTATATTATCATCATTAGTTGTATTCTCGTTATCATTTAGATACCGTCTTGAGAGTCAACAAATTTTTAAGAATTTTATAAAAATTTATTGTTACATTTTTATAAAATTATCTGCATTTTAAATTAAATTTTCATTAAAGGAGTTTTTATTTTTAAGTACTCCGTAAATAATATGTAACAACTTACGCATTGCAGCTATCACTATAAGCATTTTAGGTTTTCCTAAACCACTTAAGCGCTGTGCAAATTCTTTAACAATTGGATTAAATCTAAGAGAAACAATAGCAGGCATATAAAAAGCTTTACGTAAATCTGAACAACCTGTTTTTGATATTCTACTAGCTCCCCGTACTGAAGTACCAGATTGACGCTGTTTGGGGTTGAGGCCAACAAATGCTACTACTTGTTTTACAGAATCAAAATTCTCTATATTAGATAAGAAAGCAAGAACTACGGCTATTGTTTTTTCTCCTACTCCTGGAATTGAAGCAAGAAGAGTACCCTTATCATCGAGCTCTTTATGGTTTTTGATATGATTGCTAATTAGCTGTTCTATTTCTTTGATCTGTTCATTCAAAAATTTAATATGAGCTTGAACATTTACAGTAACTATATCAGATGATGCTTCTAACCGATTAGTTTCTTGATTTTTGATGGCAATTAAAGCATCTAAACGGTTTACCAATTGTTGTAATTCATGGATATGAGAAGGTAGTGGTTGCCAAAGGTCAGGCTTCATTGCTATACAAAATTGGGCTATTAATTCGCTATCTACTTTATCAGTTTTAACACGACAAAGTTTGCTCATTGCAAAACCTTTGATACGAGCAGGGTTTACTACACTAACTTTAAAATTCTTATCATAAAGATATTGAGCTAACTTTAAGCCATAAGAGCCAGTAGCTTCCATACATGCATGAGCAGTATCAATTTCTTTAGTTTTTAACCACTCTATTAACCCACTAAAACCTTTGGAATTATTATCAAATTTTTTAGTTTTTATTTTGTTATTAATTAACAATGCTACATCAAATGTTTGTTTAGAAATATCTATACCTAAAATTATACTGTCCATATAATACTATTTATGTTAATAATTAATAAAATACTCAAAGACCAACCTTGTAAATACAGGTTCATTGATGTAAACTTCAAGACCTAAGACACCGTCCGATCTTCAATGAGTAGATGAAGGCTAGTTACTTATCTAAACGACAGGATCTTTGTCCTAAGGCTATACACAGTATATCTAGCCTTCTTACTTAAGTGCCCTTAAGTATCTTATAGTTTCTCACTAAAGACAATATCAAGATACAAGGTTATTGTACTGTTGTTTCTGGGGTTTTTTGCTTTCATCTTGAAAGTCTGGCGTTTGCGGTTGTAAATGTTGTAGATAAGCTGTATAGAATTCCCTAAAGATAGTTTCGTCAGAGATTTTTATAGCGCCATAGTGACCATAGTGACCACCAGGATCAGTGAAGGGTTGATTTATTCGAGCTATAATGATAGGAGGAGTATTAGTTGTTATGGAAGGTGAGAATGATATTATCTCATCTTCCTCAAGATTTATGATAATTATTTCTTGTTGTAATTTTTCTGATAAGGCTTTGATCATCAGGTCATCTACCGGGGTAGTATTTTTTCGCATCTGTAAGAGATATTCCTTGATTGTTGCATCTTGGTTAAGAGATTCTGTAAATTGCGTTTGATTTAGGTAAATATAATCACAAGCTTTGTTTCTAAGTTGCCAGGCCTTGCTGGCAAGTTTTGAGGGTGATAATTTCTTGGAATATAAGGCAACTACTTGAAAAAATTCATTACCATCTGCTAGGACATTTTGTATTTGCAATCCATATTTATGAGCTAATTGCATTTCTTGGAGTTGCTGGGTTAAGGAAGCATCAGGAAGAGTAAGTTTTTCCTCCTTGATATAGGCAAGCTTATCTAATATTATACCATTTATCAGGTGATATAATGTTTGAATTTGTTCTTTTTGTTGAATGGTTATTTTGGCGTTTATTTGGATATTATCAATTAATGACTGAAGTTCTTTTTTGCTATCCTCGATAGTATATTGCCAATGGTTAAAAATGGCTTGTTTGATCTGCTCATTAGTTTGACGTTTAAGTTCGGAGATAAAGGGTTGGTCCGGGGATTCATTAAGCTTCTTGGGCAACTCTACTTTGGCTGGTAATTGGGACAGTGAGGGTTCTGGCAAATCCTGAAATATAAGTGATTCTTGTGGTGGTAGGTCTTGGTTTTATTTTTCTGCTGGGTATTTTTTTAATTCATTTGGGATATGGTGAAGTTTCTCTAGGGTGGTTAAGCTTTTTTTTGCTAGGTCTAAATAGTGTTGTAGTTGCTTTAAAGTAAATTGGTTATCCTCAGGTTTTAAGCCTATAAACATCTGGCCATATTCTGCCAAGCAGTTTAATATTCCCCCCAAAAAGCTGTGTTCTTTTATTGCTGGGACTATAGCAGTATGATGCAATAAATAGGCGGTTAGTGGTAATATGCTATCAACAATCTTAAACCCTCTATCCAACTTTTTAAAGCGTATTTGGGCATTAAAAGGGGTGGGATTATCTGGCGTATATAGCAGGTAGCTATATTTTCCTTCACAGAATATTTTGGGGTTATTATGATGTTGTATCACATGACAAGAACCTTGGGGGTAAGGGAATGCTTCTCCTTCATAAAATAGGGGCATTTTATGTAGCTTAGGTAAGACAGTGAATTTTCCGTTATATCCTGTACATTGGGTTTGTGGTACTATAAATGTTTGATCTCCACTTGAAACCCCTACTGGTTTATTTTGGCAATCCTTAAAGATGCTGGTATGGCACTGAGTCAGTTTAGCATAATATGGATTTTTTTGAGCTCTTATATTTTCACCTTCATGACCTTGCGCACTGTCATTGACAGGGGTACAGCTATTGAATAATGTTAACTAAGATATCAAGATGTCGCTTAAGGCATTTTGGTTAATCATGTTCCAAAATTGATTCCACCTTCCTTTTGTTTGAACAAGAGATCTAATGGAAATAACTATTTTGGCACCTTGAGTTCGCCACTGCATTGCTGATTTACATAATCTTTGCTTGATCAGCGTCTTGCAAGCCGCTTCCGTCACACCAGAACCTATAGGAAAATTTTGTGCTGTGTAATTACTATAATTCATACGTTCTAATTGATTAGTAAAATAGCTCACCGCTTTACTCAAATTGTCCTTTATTGCTGGTGATATTTTTTTATTTCCTTCATTTTTTTTCACTTGTTCCTTCATCGTGTCTAAAAGCTCTGCAGCCGCATTGTTTTCATGCTTTAATTTATGACAAGCATTACTCAACCATTCCTTTCTTCTCCCTTCATCACTAAAAAGTGAATATGAACTTTTTGCTAAATATTCGCTAGCATGATAAAAATCTAGAATATGATATTGTGTATTCAGTTCTAAAAATTTCCAATTATTACTTGCGCCATCAGCAATGCCAATATAATTTGCTGTAGGATATTTTTGTTTGATTTTATTAACCTCTCCTTGTAAACGAGCTATAAATAACCCTTTACCATATTCAGGAGACGCTCCAATATATATTGTATGCAATCTTTCGCTTTGCGCA
Source organism: Rickettsia endosymbiont of Bradysia coprophila (assembly GCA_019468145.1). Classification (GTDB taxonomy): domain Bacteria; phylum Pseudomonadota; class Alphaproteobacteria; order Rickettsiales; family Rickettsiaceae; genus Tisiphia. Next base: position 889,699 of record JAHXDM010000002.1, on the reverse strand, counting down.
TCGTACAAAGAGATATTACCTGTCATAGCTTCACGATAACCTTGTTCTTTCATTAAAATACATGTGCCATCTAAACTAATACCTATACTGGTAACCGGTTCTACAATCTTGGGAATAGCATATTCCCAATCTTCTTCTGTCGCTAAAGCTATAGATCCTATATAATCAGCAACCTTTTGGATATATCCTCTCGAACAACTCCTAGAATGATTCTCTGCAAAATCTTCACTGACATCTTTCGCACTTAAAGATGCATATTTATACGAAATCATTTTGGCAAATTTTGGTGTAGAATGAATAATTATACGCCCTTTCTCATCAACTGGACAAAACGTCTTGCCTCCTTTCGAGCTCTGATATACATGTCGCATTATCTCAACAGTACCATAGGGTGTCTCATACTCTTTTTTCACTTTGCCCTTTGAAGACATTCTGACACTACCAATATTAATTATCGCACCAGTTGCATCAAACTTACTTAGGGCTTCTTTAGTTGCAATGCACCCAACCTCATTTACTCCTTTCTGTATCGCATCTTCCATTTCAAGCATAGAGCCATCCAATTTTAATGTAATTTGTATTGTGATTTCTTCTCCGTTCCGTGTTATTATTTCTGCCATAGCTTAATTCCAATTATTTACTAAAATCTCACCATAGCATAATTTAAAACATTATTCAATAGCTGTACCCATTGACAGGGCGGCTATTGCGTTGCTCAAGAACCTCTAGGGCAGTGCTCAGATCTGCATCAAGATTGCCGGAGATATTTAAGTACCCTGTGGTTTTGGGCGCCTCATCTCCTTCAAATTCCTTACCAGAAGCGAGTTTCGAAAGAAGTCTACTAGATAAGCAGTGCTTTGCTATATTTTTAATAGTATTAAATATTGCTCCTATTGCTAATAACCCACTTTCTCCCCATAAAGATGGTTTAGAGGCGCTATTTGCTAGCTGCGGTTGTGATAGATAATGTTGTTGGATCTTTAAATCAGCTTCTCGCTTGCTCCGATAATTTGCTATCCTACATTCATCGTAGGAAGGGTTTATATAACTCAATGATAGGTTAAGATTATTTAATTGTTCACTAGTACATTTTGTTAGGTTAAATATTTTATTATTGTGAAATAATAGCCCCCTATTAGTTAGCTGGATATTCCAATTTACTATTTCGATATTATTAGTTAGTATCTCCCCTTGTTCATTTGCTGATTTACAGATAATTATTAAATCCTGCTCTCTTTTGCTAAAGGCAATATTGCCTGATAATTTAACTTTATTTAAATCTAAGATAGCTATTTTCCCAGTATCATTAGGCTGATTGATACTTAACTTGATCTTGAGATGCGAAGTAATTGGATTAAGGTCATAAATTACATAAGGACTATTAATCTTTGGAGCTTGGGTGAATTTATTATGCAATTCTATAGCATTTATTTTTTCTTCTCGTAAATTTATTGTTACTAACTGCTGCGATAAGGTATGATTATAAAAATCTTTGATAATTATTAATTTATTTAATTTTTTTAACTTTAATATTAAGTTACCACTTTGTTGGTTAAACTCTAAATTTAAGGCTTTATCTATTTGGGGTATCGACAAAGCAGTATAGCTATTTAAATCATTGGCTTCTAGAACCTGTACTTTCTTATTTTCTGGAAGTAAAATTAATAATGTTTTTCCTTCCGCAATTTGGCGCCAATTAAAGCCATTATTTTCTATCTTAAGTTCATAAGTTATATTACCGTTAATTACTTGCAAAGTTCGCACATCATGATCATTACTTTTTAAGACTATTTTACCAAGTTGTGGTAAGTTGGCTTTAGAAATACATTGATCTTTACAAAACTGAAAATGAAATGCCCTATTTGTTGCGGTTACACCATCACATAACGCTACATCTAATGTGGAGTTCATTGATAAATGCGGTTGAATGATTAACTTGGCAATAAGACAGTTAGTAAGATCTAATAATTTGCCATTGACAATCCCTTCCCTAACTAATAACATTACTCTATGAGCACTATCAATATCCCAATTTGGTAGTATTTCTATTTTGTTACCACCAATGATGTGCATATTAGCACCAACCCCTCTAAACATAATATCTTTTACCTTTACCTCCCTGAAATCTAATATCAACCTGTTGTCATAAGGAGGAATTAAGGAAGGTTTATAATATTCATAATTAAGATGAACAATATTGCGATATTCGATAATTACATTATCCCCTGCCCTAAGCACCTTATGTTCAATAATTCATTAGTTGGCAATTGAAAAACAATAAGATCAGATAATGTTTGATTATTTGTGCTAGTTGTTGAATTAATTGTTATATGATTATAATCATCAATAAAATATATATCATCACCAGCATTTAAAGAGAGATAGAGAGACTTTTTGTCTGTCCCTTCAGATTGCCTTATCGAAATATAATGTTTATTCGAGTGATTCTCGATTATATATTTGGTAGTTTTTGTTTGCACTGTAAAGCTTATGGTAAAGTTACTATTATTAAGCCTTATAAGCCTTTCTATTAACTGCTCGGATTGTTGATTATTTAAGTCAGTTTGAATATCAATATTTAAATGAATATTTTTGACATTCTGAATAGTTTGATTGTAGTTATATTGGATTAAAGGTATTAATACCGTTTTTGCATCTACCCTTAAGTCTTCTTGTAAAAAAAAGCTAAATTTTGCCTGATTCTCTACAGAAGTATTTGAGATCTCTATTTTCCTGGATAAATTTGCTTGACTTAAAAACTCTAAAGAAAGTTGCTTAGCTGATGAATTATAGATTATCTCCACTAATTGCCGCATGCCGTACGGTAAAAATAAAAAACCTTCAGCTACTTTATTATTAAAATCTAGGGTAATATCCCCTATCCCTTTCCGTGAAGCATATAGATTCACTCCTATTGCGGGATCATCTAACAATTTTAAATAATCTCCGCCATATAAGGTAATAGTTACCTTGTTATTCTTTCCTAAACCTATTATATCCTTACCACCCTTAAGATCGATATGCTCTAAATCAGGGAACATTGTACCATAGATATTAACTCTTTGAGAATTGCTAGTGCCAAGCAAATTTTCTATATTTGCAATACGACAATTACTAGAAGGTAATAAATTACCTTCTAAAATTAGAGTATTTTGCCCGGCTTTTCCATCAATCAAAACCTTGTTAATTTCTTGAGGGCTCAAAAAAATATCATTGTTATTTCCCCCAAAATATGACCCAGCATTTTTAACTATTATGCTGTTCTTATTATCTGCTGCTCTAACTAGATTTAAATCTTGATATAATACAGTGATATCAGAATCAAACTTATCTACCGCAGAGGATTCTATTAAAACAATTGAGTTATCACAGATATTACTAGTAACATTGGGAGAAGATTCAATATTATTGCCTAGAACTAATTTTTTTATCTCATATTTGCTCTTAATTACCCCATTTGACCGGCTACAAGCATCTTGTACCTGATTATAGTAAATAAGACTGCTTCCTGGCGAAATACATGGTATATTATGATCCTTGCATAACCAATCGCGATTATAATTCAAATTATAACGCTGCTGCCCAGGCACCGCAATGTCAGAAGTAGGAACCTGCTCACAAGAACCACAAACACTAGCTTGTTTACTATATTGAAGATAGCCAGGGTCGTTAGCTGCCGGCCTAATATTATCAATAACCTGAACATCAGACGCAGTAGGATTACAAGCTAATTTAATATTATCACTAGGAAGTTTTAAAATTCTTGAATGGCCTGAATATTTCAAACTATTGCTAAGTGACAATATATGAGCGCTACTCGGTATGTGCTCAATTAAAGTAGCCTCCTGGCTAGTGCTAATATCACAATAAGATAATCTTGGAGTAGACATGACTTTTAATGTTCCAGTATAAGTCTGTACCCGCTCTATACTAATAGTAGGTAATGTGGTGACGTAAGCATCAAACCCTGTCATATTTACCAACATTTGACCCATAATATCAAGCCACTTGCCATAAATCTCCTTAGCTTGTAAATCATTTTTAATATTATCAGCTAGCGGCTTGTCCAATAACAGCGTACCAAAAATATCCCGATATTCCTGCCCAACACATTCTAATTCATCACAGATCTTTCTAGCTTCTATATTGCTGGTCGCTAGCGTTGAAGCAATAGTCACACAAATGGCTGCTATAGCCCCCACCCCCGAAGTAACAGCCGCACCTTCCAAAAAAAGTGAAAGCAAATCAATTACCGAAAAGGCAATCAATCCTCCATCCGCCGTTATTCTAATTTCAGCAATGCTTTTCGTATATTGATCCGGTGCATCTTCTAAGGATTTTATAGAATTTTGTAAATCATTAATATTTAATCCTAAATTAAGCGCCGCCCCTACTCTCCCCCCTTTTAATAGGTTATTAAATGATGGATATTGCTCAGTTAATTGCATTAATTTTTGTTCTATGAATTCCGTGGCTTTTGGTATGCCATATAATATCCCAATGTCCTTTGCCAGTCCTTCTGGATCTTTCTTGCTGATATCCTTAACAAACATAAACATATTAAATGCTTCTTGCATGCCCCGCCCTAAATTATTTAAACTATCTAAAGCAATTGTCCCTAATCTATTTTGAGTATCAGGAGGTAATGTATCAGGAGGTAATATATCATGTGTTAATGGGTCATGATTCGACTGCCAGACTTTTGCTAATTTGGTATATGATTCTTCATTCTCAAACTTCTCGTGATTACTCGAGTCTATTATACAAACATTTCCCACAAATCTCTTATACCTACCAACCCCAGAAGAACACTGCCCTGCCAGATTATACTCCCCCATTGACTGATCTTCGCTAGGATCTTCTAGATTATCAAAATAATTGATGATTTCCTCTGCTGGTATATTCTCTATTTCTTCAATGTTAATCTCTAAATTATCGGGATCATTAAAATCATTGATAATATTATCTATGTCTTCAGGTAACAAAACTGGTAATTGTTGACTTCCTGCCCCTACTAGGAAATTATGAAAAACATCATCATCATAATTATGATCATCACCAAATAAACTAGCCAAAGTAGGAAAGTTAGCAGGAGAATTATCAGGAGCATTAACAGCGGCACTTTTTTTGTGATTAATTAGCTGGATTACCACCTGTCTATCTACAGAATTTGGGTCTAAGTTTGGTATAAGAATATACTCATTATTTTGTTTAATAAAGAGTAGCTCCAATAATTTTTGACAAGCTTTATCAGCATTAATTCCTGCCCCATGCAATATACTAAAAATTTTCTCTGCTCCTACTTTCTTAAAGGCAGTTAACATTTCTGAAGGAATATATTTGTTGGCACTATTATTAAGAGCTGTAAATTCTGGATTAAGTGAAAATAATTTTTCAAACAATGAATCCAAAGCTTCAGGGGCTTTGGCTCTAGATTTATTTAAGATACTAGAAATACTCGAGAAGAATATTCCTTCTTCCTCAAAGTTTTGTAATAATTCTGATTTTACCCAGATATTATCTTGTTTAGTGAATAATTTGTTAAATAATGAGTCAAAAACCTTGGCAGATTTTATCCCTGATTTGCTTAACATATGAGAGATATTGGAAAAAGATATTCTTGCAATTTCTAAAGTTTGTAATTGTTCTGATTTTACCCAGCTATTACCATCACGCGTCAATAACTTACTACATAACGCATCAAAAGTTTCAGCTCCTTTGCCTCCTGTTCCACCTAAAATATTAGAGATACTGGAGAAAGGTATTTTTGCAGTATCTAAGGCTTGTAATAGTTTTGACTTTACCCATCTATTACTACTATCTCGAGTCAATAATTTACCACATAACGAGTCAAAAGCTTCGGATACTTTTGCTCCTCCTGTATTTAGAATACCAGAGATATTAATGAAATATATTTCTTCTACCTCTAAGGCCTGTAATAACTCGGATTTTACCCATATATTGTTTTGTTTAGTAAACAATTTTTTAAATAGTGAATCAAAGGCTTCTGGTGCCTTGGCCCCTGATTTACTAAGCATACTCGAGATACTAGTGAAAGATATTTCTGGAATATCTAAGGCTTGTAATAACTCAGATTTTACCCATATATTACCCTTACTATTACCCACAATTTTGAGGGATAAATAAACATAACATATCCATACTGTCTTTAAGATTTTCGTAACCCCTCCATAATGTCATAGTGCCCGGCAATTTATCACTTTTTCTATTCATAAATCCACCTAATTTTCCAAGCCAAATAATAGCTTGTTTTATAGTTGGTGGATCTTTCGGTATGATCAGAGCTTTATGCTCACGAATATAAAGTGCTTGCCATTCTTCTAAAGACAAAATCTTAGTACACAATTCTTCAGGGTGAGATATAGCAGCTTTCGATAAATATAAAATTTTAAATGCAATAATACTTTTTAGGGCAATCAATTTCTCTAATCTGTCTTTGGTAGATAAACGCGAATTTTCTATTTTACATCCAGATTTTAACACTCTAAAATATTCTTCAACTTTCCACCTTAGTTTATAGCAATTTATCCTTTCAATCGCATCTTTGAAGTTAACAACAGGAATATTGGTTAGTAATGTCCAATCAATTGCTTCTGTTTCTTCAGGGGGATCAATTTCCTTAGCCCTGACAACGCTGATTGCTACTTTATCACTTATTTTATGCCCGGTATCTTTTGAACCATATAATGATGGAGAGCTAATTGGTATCAAACCAGAGATATATTTTATTTCAATTTTTGCCTCTCGTGATTTTTGACCTTGCTTTTTTGGTATTTGAAGGACCATCTCCTCCTTTTCCCGTATTTGATTTATCCGCGTTTGTAAATTTGTTTTACCAATTTTTGGGCAAATAAATTTTCTATTCTGTCTATTACGAACAATAAATAAAGTACTTAACTCTTGGCAACGCCATAAAAGCTCAAAAATATCTGCTTCTCTGTCGCCTATAGTAACAACTTGCGTACCTACCGGTATAATATTCATAGTGTCTTGCAGAGCTGTTATCCATTTATAACTTTCTTTTTCTTTAATAGAAGAAATATATTTTCTTCTTGTCTTTTCTTGCGCCGTTTCTTCCCGGAGCACACGAGCCCAACATTGCTGAGAAGATAGACCTAAAGGTAATCCTTCCATTGTAAGCATCAAGGCGGTATGTACCATTAAACCCATCTTATGTTTTGTATAAGCCTTTGAAATGCTACCAAGTCCCTTAGTTTTGATGTGAGAATCAAAGTCTAAATTTGATGTATCTTGAACTGAACATACATATTTATTACCTTTAATTCTTTCTCCTGTTTCTTTATAATGCGAAGAATAAATTTCTTCAGGATTAAACTTTTTATTACTTAATAATCGATATGCTCCTTTAGCTTCCCTCCAACTTTTGCAACTTTGATTTATTGAACCGGATGCTTTGCCCTCAAGCAAAGTGGTGGTTTTGATAAGCCTTGCTATAAGTCTTTTATCTCCTAAATTAACATGCCTAAATTCTCTTTCCAGCCACTTATCACCTAATTCGTAAGTATTAGATAGTTGAACATTTGCCATTAGGATACCTCTTGTCATACAAATATATTTTAGATATTTTATACCTATTTTATATTTGTGGGTAATAGTAAGTATATTACCTTGTTTAATAAACAATTTCTTAAATAGCGAGTCAAAAGCTTCTGCCCCTTTGTTTCTTGCGCCACTTAAAATACCAGCAATACTGGAGAAAGATATTTCTGCAGTTTCTAAGGTTTGTAATTGTTCAGATTTTACCCATACATTATCTCGCTTAGTAAACAATTTCTTAGCTAACATAGTAAAAGCCTTTGGAGCTTTTGCTCCTGCTCCACTTAAAATACTCGAAATGCTGGAGAAAGATATTTCTGCATGATCAAAGGCTTGTAGTAGCACTGATTTTACCCATGTATTATCATCTTGCAGGATCAATAATTTGCTAAAGAATGAGTCAAAAGCTCTGGCAGATTGGGCGCCTGCTCCATGCAGAATATTAGAGATACTGGGTAAAGGTATTTCGGAAGTTTCTAAGGCTTGTAATAGGTCGGATTTTACCCATCTATTATCACGCCTAGTGAATAATTTCTGAAATAGGGACTCAAAAGCTTCAGGGGCTTTTGCTCCTGCTTTATGTAAAATACCAGACATAGTGGTAAGAGGTATTTTCTGTTCCTCTAAGGCTTGTAATTGTTCTGATTTTACCCAGATATTATTTTGTTTAGTAAACAACTTGTTAAATAATGAGTCAAAAGCTACTGAGGCCTTTGCTCCTGCCCCACTTAAAATGCTCGAAATACGGGATAAAGGTATTTCCGCCTCGTTTAAGGCTTGTAATTGTTCTGATTTTACCCATTTATTATCTTGTCTAGTAAACAATTTCTTACATAGTAAATCAAAAGCTTCTGGAGCTTTTGCTCCTGCCCCACTTAAAATGCTTGAAATATTAGCCAGATATATTTCTTCATTTTCTAAGGCTTGCAACAATTCTGATTTCACCCATCTATTATCTTGCCTAGTAAATAACTTATTAAATAGTGAGTCAAAAATTTCTGCAGCTTTTGCTCCTGTCCCGTGCAAAATACTAGATATATTAGGGAGATATATTCTTTCTATCTCAAAGGTTTGTAATAACTCTGATTTTACCCATACATTATCTTGCTTAGTAAATAACTTTTCAAATAATGAGATAAAAGCTTCTGGTGCTTTTGTTCCTGCTCTATGTAAAATACTAGATAGGGTGGTAAGAGGTATTTTTTGGGTTTCTAAGGTTTGTAATAACTCTGATTTTACCCATACATTATCTTGCTTAGTAAATAACTTTTCAAATAATGAGACAAAAGCTTCTGCGCCTTTTGCTCTTGCTCCTTGCAAAATACTTGAGAGACTAGTGAAAGGTATTTCAGCATGGTCTAAGGCTTGTAATAACTCCGATTTTATCCATATATTACCTTCCTTAGTAAATAATTTTTCAAATAATGAGTTAAAAGTTTCGGAGGCTTTTTTCCCTGCTCCATTGAGAATGCTAGAGATGCTTGGTAACTGAATATTATTTTCTTCTAAAATTTTTAATTTAACATACTCAAACTGTCCGCTAACATTATCTTGTTTTAGTAGAAACTCCATAAACTGTAAATGTAACTGGAAGGCATTACTATGCCCAATTATACCAGTTATAAAAGTTAATTGTATTGGAACGTTTAGTTCTTGCAACTTATCTTGCAGTAACTTAAACTTCTCATTTCGTAATGCCCGCAATTCTTCTGAAGGTTTTGGTCTCTTATTCCCACTCTGGACAGGTTCAGTATTTTTACGTTTGGTCATTTTTTCCTTGCCAGATTGCGTCAGTATTGGTTATTGCTAAAATTCTGTGTAAAGCCATTTAGGGAGACAAAAAGAATCGCTTAAGCAATTTGTTATATAATCAACTTTATTATCCATACCTGAATAGTTTCTATTGTTGGTTTAATATAATTGTGACTATACTATAAGTTGATAATTTTTGCAAAAAAATTAAACTATTAATAGGAGAGTTAATTTCAACAGGAGATTACAATTTATAGGAGAGTTTTTAAGCCTATTTCTAAACCACAGGTCTATTAGATCATTATCCTAATGCGGCTTATAGCTTGCAGGTAAATAGTTGATAAAAATGTAACTATATTTGCTATTTAACAAATTATTTAATTTAATAAAAGGATTTTGTTATTCAACTGGCATACTAATTCTAATATGATTATTATAAGTCTCAACATAATTATATTGGAGGTTAGTATGAGCAAAAATTTAGAAGAATTGGCGTTTAATATAGCATGCAATAACTCAACAAATATTACAGATATTATATCTAAAATAGAAAATCATGATTGTAATACTACCCAAATATTTAATTCGGATTTTTTGTTTCGTAAGTGTAATGCTGATTATCAATCATTTGTATCTATAGTAAATAGTATAAAACAATATTTTGGTAAGTGCATACCGCAATTTCTATTACAAACAGAAAAACAGGAGTATGTATCGCATATTGCAATATCTAAGAATGAAGGGATGGGAGCGGAAGGAATAAAATATCTTGTAAATTCTTTATGTAACTTTACCTGTGATTTTATAAAGAAAACATTAAATGTCACCGAAAGGCCCTTGAACTTTTTAATAACCTTGGTAAATAATAGTATTGTTGAAAATAGCTCTCTATTAGATGGTTGTTCAGGAAGTGAAATAATCTCTGATAAATTTTTAGATACAAATTTTAGTATGATAATTATCGATAGTGACATCTTAAAAAATAATAGCTGTATTGGTAGTAACAATATACTATCTCATTTAACATTACATCATCAAGTTTCAAGCAGCCCAAATTTTATGCTATTAGGAGCCCTAGGGGTAGTAGGGGTGGTAGGGTTAACCGGGCTACTCTTTGCAAATCAATATGGAGGCAAAAAAACTAATCATTACGATAGTGTTACTACTACAAACAATAATAGTGACTTAAATAATATGGTACAGCCAGAACTAGTAGAGAGTAATTCATTGTCCATTACTGGAGAAACACTTATGATCGCTCTATCTCATTAGAGATATAATCGTTTTTATAATTAGGTTTATACACTTTTAATTATGTGTATCAGCCTAATTTATATAAGAAGCGGGCTTAAGAATATATTTTTCTTTATTTTACCAGCCAATTTAGTATAAGAACATCATGCTTATCACGAATTAAGGTAATAAGCTATCTTATGTAAACTATAGAATATGGATGTATTAATGGGAAATTATGATGTAGCAATTATTGGCGGTGGACCAGGAGGGTATGTGGCAGCAGTTAGGGCAGCCCAACTCAATAAAAAAGTTGTCTTAATTGAGAAAGAACATTTAGGAGGAGTTTGTTTAAATTGGGGGTGTATACCAACCAAAGCATTACTAAAATCAGCAGAATTATTTCAAAAAATAAAACATGCTAAAGAATATGGCATTGAAGTTAGTGAACCAAAATTTGATTTAGCTAAAATAGTTAAGCGTTCTAGAGATATATCAGCGCAATTAACTAATGGTATTAAATTTTTACTAAAAAAAAATAAAGTTACAGTAATTGATGGCATAGCTACCTTAGACAATAAAATGTTAAGTATTGATAATAACGGCCAAAAAACTACTATTAAAGCCACAAATATCATAATTGCCACAGGGGCACGATCACGAATTTTAGAAGGATTCCAACCTGATAGTAAGCAAATTATTACTTCTAAAGAGGCGATGGTTCTAGATAAATTACCTACCTCTTTAATTATAGTGGGCTCAGGGGCTATTGGCATGGAATTTGCCTCATTTTATAATGCTCTTGGAACGAATGTGACAGTCATTGAAGTACAAAATAGAATTTTACCCTCTGAAGATGCTGAAATTTCTAGTATGGCCCAAAGGATCTTTGAGCAAAAAGGCATAAAATTTCATACTAATGCAAAACTAATCAAGCATATTAAAAACAAAGAGCAATTAACAATTGAAATAGAGATCAATGGTAAGCTTCAAAAATTACAATCGGAAATTTTACTGATGGCCGTTGGGATAGTAGGCAATACGGAAAATCTTAATTTAGATAAAACAAAAGTCAAGATAGAAAAAGGACATTTAGTTACTAATCAATTCATGCAAACTAGTGAAGAAGGAATTTATGCCATAGGGGATGTAACAAGCCCCCCATGGCTTGCACATAAAGCTAGCCATGAGGGAATCATCGCTGCAGAGACAATTGCCGGGATTAAAAGCCACCCTATTACCAAAACCAACATACCGGGCTGTACATATTCTTTCCCTCAAATAGCTAGTGTAGGGCTTACAGAAGAAGAAGCTAAAAAAGCAGGTTATCAAATAAAAGTAGGGCGTTTCTCCGCAAGCGCCAATGGTAAAGCGTTAGTAGATGGTTATAGCGAAGGCATTATTAAAACAATTTTTGATAGCAAAACTGGTGAACTATTGGGAGCACATTTAATAGGCGAAGAAGTCACCGAACTAATTCAAGGTTATGTAATTACTAAAACTATGGAAGGTACAGAACTTGATTTAATTAATACTATCTTTCCTCATCCCACTTTATCAGAAATGATGGGGGAATCGGTTCTGCAGGCATATGGTAGGGCAATTCATATATGATTTTATAGCCAATTATGCAAAAGGTCTAATTAATAATATACCTTTTTAGATCGTGAGTTGAATTTATATTGACATTGATAATTAATATATGCTCTAATTAACTTATATAAAAAATTATAGAGCACTAGTCAATTAATATAAATTATGGACAAGTCAATACAATCTGGTAAGAACAGTGTAATTTCTCGCCTTACCAGGGAACAAAAAGAAGCTATAGGATTACTTTCAGTAGGAACATTCCTAGAATATTTCGACTTAATGTTATATATTCATATGGCTGTACTCCTTAATGAGTTATTTTCCCCTCAATATGACCCTCATGTAAAAAAATTACTTGGGGCTTTTACCTTTTGTATTACATATTTGTTAAGGCCTATTGGAGCACTGCTTTTAGGGTGGGTGGGTGATACGGTAGGGCGTAAAGCAACAGTTGTTATTACTACCTTCTTGATGGCATTTTCTTGCATTACTATTGCCAACTTACCTACTTATACTGAAATTGGTATTACTGCATCTTGGGTTATGATAGCTTGTCGGATAATCCAAGGAATGACTTCAATGGGCGAAATAATAGGAGCTGAACTATATTTAACTGAAACTATAAAACGACCTCAACAATATTCCGTAGTAGCATTACTAAGTTTACTCGCTGCCTTAGGCGGCACCTTTGCTTTAGGGATTGCTTCTCTTACTACTTCTTATCAGTTCAATTGGCGAACCGCTTTTTGGATTGGTGCGTTAGTAGCATTAATTGGCTCCGTCGCTAGAACGGCTCTTCGAGAAACCCCCGAATTTGTCGATGCAAAACGAATAAAAAAAATATCTACCAATATTAACTCCGAACAAAACTCAGACCAAACTAAAATAATACAAGGTACCAGTAGAGGTGAAGAAATTAATCATACCACCGCTTTGGCTTTGTTTTTAGTCAGGTGTGCTTGGCCCGTATGTTTTTATTTAGCATTTATTCATTGTGCAGATATTTTAGTACATAACTTTAATTATAAACCTGAAGAGGTTATTTACCACAATTTTTTCGTAGCCCTGCTAGAGATGTTAGGAATTTTGCCATTGGTCTATCTAGGTTATTATATATATCCTATATGGATCCTAAAAATTAGGTTAGTAATTTTTTGGGTGTTTATTGTAATCTACCCATATTTATTAAGCAATGTTAGAACACCTTTGGATGTTTTTATACTTCAATCATTTATAATGTTTTTTGTACCAGATTTAACACCGGGACAATCCATTTTATATACCTATTTTCCTGTATTTAAACGTTTTACTTATGTTGGCTTTATGTATGCTATCTCCCGTACGATTATATATATTATTACCTCGTTTGGAATCATTTGGTTAACAAAATATTTTGGTAATTATGGGTTATTGATTGTGATAATTCCAGTTATGATAGGATATACATTTGGGATCCTGCATTTTGAAAAATTAGAGATAGCAAATGGGAACTATCCCCAGAAGAAAAAATGGGGGGTGGTAACAAATTAAACCTTAAGTTTATAAAAATAATTGCTTAGCCAACCACTTTTTTCCATTGCTAGATAGTAAGGGATATATTTGTTCTTTAATCTTTTGGTAATAGTTCTTTATGTAATCCTTTTCATCTTTACTTAGCATTTTAAAATCAATTAATTCTTTTGCATAGGGCACTAAAGTAAGAGTATCAAACTTCAGGTAGTTCACTGTTTGTCCTTTCAAAGCCGTTTTGTTAAGCTCTATGGGGTTTTCTTCGTTTGAATTTATCTCCTTAATAGAATGTCTTTTAACATACATCAAATTTTCTATTCTAATGCCAAAATCCTTGGTTTTATAATAACCAGGTTCATTTGAGAGAATCATACCCGGCTTTAACATAACATTATTCCGCATACAAATAGCTTGGGGCCCTTCATGGACATTTAAAAAGCTACCCACACCATGTCCTGTACTATGGGGATAATCCTCTGAATCTCTCCATAAAAATTGCCTGGCTAAAATATCTAAATGTGAACCATTAATAGTTCCTTCTGGAAATTTAATCATCGATAAGGCAAGGTGACCTTTAAGCACTTGGGTATAGCGTAATTTTTGCTCAAATGTCGGTGTGCCGATAGCAAAAGTTCTAGTTACATCAGTGGTGCATCCTTTATATTGCCCTCCTGAATCAATTAATAACAATCCTTGACCTACAATTTTTTTTGCCCTGAGCTCGGTAGCCCTATAATGAATTATCGCACTATTTTCCTTAAACCCACATATAGTTGCAAAGCTATCCATAATATAGCCTAGCTGTTTAGATCGAAAATCTGTCAATATTTCAGCAAGCCTATACTCAGTATGATCTGCCAATAAATTATTTGGTAATTCTAACAAATAGGCAAAAAATTCACAGAGCGCTACGCCGTCCTGAATATGAAAATCAATAGCATGTTTAATTTCTGTATTATTCTTGCAAGCTTTTAATAATTGACAAGGGTCATTAATATTTTCTACGAGTTTGTTATTTAATAAATCGATGATATAAAGAGAAGTAAAATTCTCATCAATTAAAATCTTACCTTGTTGTTTTAATAATAGCTCCTCAAAATTTTCTTCCGCTAATATAGTTATCTCTAGCCGCGCTAACATAAGGCTTGGGTCAACTCTAGATGAGTTAGTAAATAAATATAAATTATTTTGAGTGAAGAGGACTTTAGCAAAGAAGAGCGGGGAGTAAGCAATATCCCTTGCTCGTATATTGAGTAACCAACATATTGAATCTAGTGAAGTAATAATCATCGCATCTGCTGAATGTTCTACTAATAACTTACGGACCGCAATAATTTTATCACTATGTAATTGGCCAGCAAATTCTAGATCATAGAGTTCTATCTGTGAGGCTAGTTCGGTGGGTTTATTATCCCAAATTTTATCGACCAAATTATCAGATATTTTAAGCAATCGCTCTGCTATTTTAGAAAATGCTTTAATTTTACGCGGAGTAAAAAGTTTTGGATCATATCCAAAAATAGTGTTTTTATCTAAATAATCATCCCAAGGAAAAGATGATAAATTATTAATATTAAAAATATTGAAGAAATTGAGATCCAACTCTTGTTTACTTTGCTCTAAATAACGTCCATCTGTAAAAAATAATCCCTTATTTTTGCCAATTACAGCTAGACCGTTGGAGCCACTAAAATTAGTGATATATTTTAGCCTTTGGCTACTTTCTGGAGGATATTCACTAAAATACTGGTCATTGGATGGTATTATATAAGCCCCTATTTTATAGGGATCAAAAAGAGTGATAACATTATTAACATTGTTTAGCATGAATTCATATTTCCCTTTTTCTTCTGTTAGAATTTATATCTATCAGAGGAGGATTTACTCCAGGCCTTTTATGCGTTTCTTTAGTTACAGAATTAGAGATTTTATTTGTTATACTGTTATTTTCATCCTTTAACCCTATGCTTTCCACAAGATTTTTAGCATTCTCTTGATCTTCTATAGGTAGATTGGTGAATGGTTTAGTAATATTCTCATTTACCGATGCTACTTTATTAGAAAGATTTGTCTCCAATTCGGGCCCTATTATTAATTCTGGACCTGTTCTACCTAGAGCTGCGTCTATAGGCACGCTTGTATACATCCTAAGCTTTACCATTGCACTAGTAGTCAACATTTAAGATTTTCCCCCTTTTTTTAGAAAAGCACGAAATGCATCTTCACTACAGCCAATTTTAACTCCTAACTGATACAGAGTCATATTATTGGTTTCTAACAGAGTATTAATGAAATTTCTTAAATTGCTCTCCATTTCTTCTAAAGTTAACTTAGTGTATTGTTGCTCCGTAGGAGAAGGATCTGATAAACCTAACATCTCATCAATAGAACATTCAAAAAAATCTGCAAGCTTAAGAATATTTTCCATTCTCGGATGCCGCTCACAATCACAGATCTTGCGCAAGGTGGTGAGAGGAACGCCCGCCAGCTTAGAAAGCTGTAGGATAGTAAGCTTGTTATCCTTCATTTTTTGCTTTAGAAACGTTGCTAAATTGTTAAGCCAGTCCATATATAAATAAATTTTAAATTAATCCGTTAAAAACGGTTTTTATCTTGACAAGTGACATTGTTGTCATTAAAGTAAGGAGGTAACACCTTGAATGTACACTCCTTAGCTGTTATGAATTAAAAACGGTAATTAGCAATTATTAAATAAAATTAAACTACTATTTTTTAAGAAAATATCACGATTTATTTTTACAACAAAACTTTTATATACACTTAATAAAATATAAAAGTATATACAAAAATCAAGTGGAAATCAACGTTATTCTTACTAAATAGACTAATTTTTTTATTAAAAATGCAAAACTCTTTTTGATTCATCCAGATATTTCATTTATAATTTAGTCAAGCAGAGCTTTTTTATGCAAAATAATCTTAATGAAACACAAAATAATATAAATTATGATAAGGAATTAAAAATACTAAATAGCAAGATTACCACCTTGTCAGGTTATATGGTGGCTATGAGGTCAGAAAATATAAAAGAATCACAAAAAACTGAGGATTCTTTAAAGCTATTAATTAAACAAACTTATGATATCCGAGGAGGGTTGTGGATTTGCTTAATTACCTTATGGTTTTTAGCAGCGCTTTTTCTTCATAAAAATTTTTAATATAAGAATTGGCAATAGTCGACGTTAGATGAATTAGGGCGCAGGGAAGAAATGGGCCCAAACTTAAAAAACAGGAAGGGGGGGCTTATTTCCAGCGTTAAAGGCTTGGTTGCACAGCTGTCGAAAGTTCAAATACAGTTCCTTATGGGACATTGCGAGGAGGGTGCATAAGCCGGACGTCCGCAATGACCCTGAGAATAGAGGAGGGCAATAACTTTCGACAGTTGTGGTGGTGCCTATTAATTAAAAAACTACCTGTTAGAATTTATTATCCCAGGATAAAAGCATCCCCTAATACCTTTATACATTCCGAGTAAGCACAGGGCACTGTTTCTACGTTTGTATATGAAGGGTCCTCATTATCCGGCTGGGCACAAACAAATAACAGTTCATTCCCTGAGGATTTAAGGTCTTGTATCTTTTTAGTAGTTTCCTTACCGACCTCTAAAATTGTTGTCCCATTTTTCATCTTAGTCCACAAATATTTTTCACAGTCATCTTGGTTTTGGTATAAAGTGAGGACTTTATCGAGTTCTTCAAAAGATTTAAGAGTATGACTGTAGAGATTATTTATACCCTTAATTATTTCTTTACCCATCGGCAGTAGACTTACCACTGCTTTTGCCTTATTACAGAAATAATTAGTTAGCTTCTGACTCCAATTTTCCACTGAATCAACTACATTCTTTATGCCATCATCTATTTGTTCAACGATAAGCTTTTTAACCACTCCGAGCGGTGAGTTAAGTGTGTTAATCCAGTTGTCCTGCACATTATAGGTAACACAAAATTTTTCCAATTCAGAGAGAGAAACTTCTTTTTTCTTACAAAATAAATCACTATTTACCCATTTTTCCATTATAGGAAATGTACCAGGACTTTCAAAATTAACACACTTACCGAGCTCCCATCCTCTACCTAATATTTCCCTGCCAATTAAGTCAGAAATAACAGCTCCTAAAGAATGACCAGTAGTATAGAATGTGTAGGATCCTATATCTAATGATTTGTCGTTCATGAATTCATTGATATGATCAAGCATTGCTTTAGCTGGTATGAGCTTATAAGGAACGATCCATCGGTAAACTAACAGATCATCTAGTAAATCCCAGAATGACTTAATTTTTGTCCCTGCGGTAGCAATGCAAATCTGTTTAGTTTTATGATTGATAAAACTAACGGCTTTATAGTCATATTGATTTGTATCCTGCCACTCAGAAGATTGACACAACATTTCCCAGCCGTTATCTTCTTTCTTCATCTCTTCAGTTAATTTTTCTTTTTCTTTCTTAAATTTTTCCTTATCATCTTTTTTATAAGCTAAATTAACGAATTTCAATGCCAGATTAACCCCTAATCTTTTATTACTAGTTGATAAATTAGGAGAAGTACTACCTGCCTTTTCTGATACTACAAGAGTATTGTTGTTAATATCTTCAAGAGCAGTTTTTGCTCTAAACCAATTAAATAAACCCATTATTTCTTTCCTTAAAAACTTAAAATTTTTTCAAAAAACCGTAACAAACGGTTTTTTAAAATCTTGCAAGCAAAAGACCCTATACTAGTTTTACAAAAATTACAACATCTAAATTTCAATATTCTATGATTAATTTTGTTGTCTTTATTACAAATATTTATTAGAATGTCTCTCATTTTAGCTTAAATCAAACTATATATAAGTATGTTTAAAATAGCTATTATAATTGCAATATTATCTTTGTTCCTTACTAGCTGTATGCCAGCAATTTTTGTTGGGGCAGCCAGCTCTACTATAATAGCCTCTAAAGATCAGCCATTTGGAGAGACAGTTGATGATATTAAAATCTCAACTAAAATTAAAGCTGCTTTTATAAAAAATAATTTTAAAGAATTATATACTAAAATAAAAGTAGAGGTAACTCAAGGACGAGTGCTACTTACTGGTAGTATAGAAACCCCAGAAGAAGCGTTAAAGGCAGTGGAACTCGTATGGGAAATAGAAGGGGTACAAGAAGTCATAAATGAGTTAATAGTAGATAGCAAAAGTTCTAAATTTGACATAGGACAGTACACCAAAGATTCTATGATTACCGGCCAAATTAAAGCTAAGACTTTTCTTACTAGAGATATCAAATTTGTTAATTATACCATTGTTACAATGAAACAGGTAGTATATATATTTGGCAGTGCTAGAAGCAAAGAAGAACTAGAAAAAGTGAGTCTTATAGCTTCAGAGGTAAAAGGAGTAGAAAGAGTAGTATGCCATGCGATAGTTCGAGGGGGATGATAAATTCCAGTACAGGGAAACTAATAATTCCTGTACTATACCCCTCTACCGATGATTTTGCTGCCTTGCGCGATGGATCGAAGCCTGTAAGATAAAATAAGGCGAGCATTGAGCAACGACGCCACGCAAATTCATATCAGAGGAGTATATAGGTAATTACTTGACCTCCTCTTCGCAATGATAATTCAGGGATCAACTATTTATCGGCAATGCCTTAAGTGCTGGGAATAGCTTTTTCCACTTAGCTTTGTAAGGCTTCGGGTCTTTCTTCCCCCCTAGTCTTTATAATCTGAAGTTGACTATAAAAACTATTTCTACTTATGATTAGAATTTTTTAGGTAGTAGCAACTGTAAATTAATCAGACGAAACAAACAATTATATGCAGTTTTCTATTAGGAGAATAACTCCTCTTTTATTATTAACATTTTTTCTTAATCTTACTGCTTGCTCAAGCTCTCATAAATTGAAGGTTCCCACGCAATTACCGAGAGAAGAATCTAAGGAGATAGAAGAAAAAGCTCCTTATAAAGGGCATTATAAGATAGGAAAAAAATATAAGATTAAAGGAAAAACTTATACGCCTAAAGAGGATAAAAATTATAACAAGGTTGGAATAGCATCTTGGTATGGTACCAAAGATGGTTTTCATGGCAAAAAAACAGCAAATGGTGATAGATATAATAAACGTATGCTAACTGCTGCTCATCCTAAATTACCTTTACCTAGCTTGGTTAAAGTTACTAATTTGAGCAATCAAAAATCTGTGATACTTATGCTCAATGATAGAGGTCCTTTTGTAAAAAATCGTATTATAGATGTTTCAGAAAAAGCTGCGGAAATTTTAGGGTTTAAAAAAAATGGTGTAGCAAAAGTTAGAGTGCAATATTTGCATCAGGAAACTCAAGACTTTCTAAAAAACATCGCCTTAAAACCTAAAGAAAATTCTTTAGTCAAAAAGAAAGTAGCAACTGTTAAAGATAATGGGAATTGTAGTGTGAATTGCCATGTTAAATTAGTAAATTTAAAATATAATCTAGCGCTTACGCCTTAAAGTAATTGTAAAATATATTAGGAGTATAGATGATTGTTTCAGGTAAATATCAGTTGAGTAACACCCAATACCTTGAATCTTATGAAAAAATGTTATTACTAAGAAGATTTGAGGAAAAATGTGGACAACTGTACGGCATGGGGTTAATAGGGGGATTTTGCCACTTATATATTGGCCAAGAAGCAGTAATTACTGGTATCGAGCTAGTTAAAGAAATTGGCGATAGTACTATTACTAGTTACCGGGATCATGCTCATATTATTTTGGCTGGCACTGAACCAAAATATGTATTAGCCGAGTTAATGGGTAAAGCAACAGGCTGTTCTAAAGGTAAAGGTGGTTCAATGCATCTATTTGATGCTCAACACAAATTTTATGGTGGGCATGGGGTTGTTGGAGCTCAAGTGCCTATAGGAACGGGGTTAGCATTTGCAGAAAAATATCAAAATACTAATAATCTTTGTTTTACTTTTCTAGGAGACGGAGCGGTTAATCAAGGACAAGTATATGAAGCTTTTAACATAGCGGCCTTGTGGCAATTACCGGTAATTTATGTTATTGAAAATAATCAATATTCTATGGGTACTTCGGTAACTCGTTCTACTTTTATGACAGATCTTTATAAGAAAGGTGAGTCTTTTGGAATTAAAGGTTATAAAGCTGATGGTATGTCTTTAGAGTCAATATATGATTACGCACGCCAGGCGGTAGAATTTGTTAAAAATGGTGGAGGGCCAATAATATTAGAGGTTAATACTTATCGTTATAGAGGGCATTCAATGTCAGATCCTGCCAAATATCGTACTAAAGAAGAGGTGGAAAATTATAAAGAGCAAGATCCGATATTGCGAGTAAAAAATACGATTATCACTAATCATTATGCTACTGAAGAAAACTTAAAAGAAATTGAGAAAAAAGTAAAAGAAATTGTAGCAAATGCAGTAGAATTTGCTGAAAACTCCCTATTGCCAGATGAAGCAGAGCTTTATACTAACATTTATGTTTAACTTGAGTAAAAATATCATGCAAATAACTGTACGTGAAGCATTGCGTGACGCAATGCAAGAAGAAATGCTAAGAGATGATAAAATCTTTATTATGGGTGAGGAAGTAGCAGAATATCAAGGGGCATACAAAGTAACTCAAGGATTATTGGAAAAATTTGGCCCCAAAAGAGTAATAGATACCCCAATAAGTGAACATGGTTTTGCTGGTATTGCAGTTGGAACAGCATTTGCCGGACTCAGGCCAATTGTAGAATTTATGACATTTAACTTTGCAATGCAGGCAATGGACCAAATAGTTAACTCTGCTGCGAAAACTCATTATATGTCTGGCGGTTTGATGAAATGTCCTATAGTATTTCGGGGGCCAAATGGAGCAGCAAGTAGAGTGGCTGCCCAACATAGTCAAAATTATGCTGCTTGTTATAGCCATATTCCAGGCCTTAAAGTAGTGGCTCCCTATAGCGCGGAAGATCATAAAGGACTTTTAATCACGGCAATTCGTGATGATAACCCGGTAATTTTCCTGGAAAATGAAATTCTCTATGGTCATAGTTTTGAAATATCTGAAGTAGTTGAGCCGATACCATTTGGTCAGGCAAAAATACTGCAAGAAGGGGATGATGTTACTATCATCGCATTTTCTTTGCAAGTTAAGTTAGCATTAGAGGCGGCTAGCAACTTAAAAGAGCTTGGTCTTAATTGCGAAGTAATAGATTTAAGAACTATCAAACCTTTAGATATAGGGACAATATTGGAGTCAGTTCAAAAAACCAATAGGCTAGTTATTATAGAAGAAGGATGGTTTTTTGCCGGGGTAGGGGCAACGATTGCTAGCCTAGTTATGAGCAAAGCTTTTGATTATTTAGACGCTCCTATCGAAATTATTTCGGGTAAAGAAGTACCACTACCTTACGCCGTTAACCTAGAAAAATTAGCCTTACCTACTTTAGAAGAGGTAATAAATAGTGTAAAAAAAGTATGTTATGTAAGTTAAGAGAGAATTTGCTAGGTAAGAGTAGTTATTCCTAACCTTAACTATTGATAAAACTCCGATTAATATTTTCAGAAGAACTGTAAAGAAATAATATTATATGTCAGAACAAAAAAACAAAACACTCGCAAAAGTTAGTTTATATGAGCGGTATATTATGACAGTAGGAATTATGGGGCAGTCAATGCATTACATTCAGGCATATAAAATATTTTCTACTCAATCCGCAGAAGATATTTCCTTGCTAGCTTATTTAATTTGTTTATTTTTACTGATAAATTGGCTTATTTATGGTATTGTAAAAAAAGCCAAAGCTTTAATATATGCAGAAACTATTGGCTGCCTTGGATGTGCAATAATTATTATTGGTACTATAATATATAGCTAAGATTCAGCAGCAACGGCAATTCACATGAATGCTTAATATACGCCGAAAAATTACTATAAAACTAACAATTAAATATAAGATATTCTCAGGTGAATTTTAATAATATGTGCCTTTTTTTGCCCAGAGTGATTTTGATAATTTGATTATCTTGGGCAAAGTTTTTATCAATATTCATATTCTCGTCCTGAACTGTTTGATCATTAATTTTAAGGCCTCCTCCCCTAATTAAACGCTTTCCTTCTGATTTTGAGCTCACAAGGCCTGTCTTATGAAGTAATTCGTATGCAAGGATATTATCTAGCATTCCCGCTGATACTTCAATAGTCGGCAGGTTAACCGCCATTTGCCCTTTTTCAAAAACGTCAGTAGCAGTTTCTAGCGCTAGCTCAGCTGCCTGCTTGCCATGACAAATTTTTGTTAAATTAAATGCTAATTGTTTTTTGGCATTATTAATATCAGCACTAGCAAGACGGGTAAATTCTTGCATTTCTTCTTCGGTAAGCTCGCTATAAAATCTTGCAAATCTCACTAGGTCTTGATCTAGACAATTTCTCCAATATTGATAATATTCATAAGGATTTAACATATCTTCTTTTAGCCAGACAGCTCCACCTACTGTTTTACCCATCTTATTTCCTGAAGAAGTGGTTAATAAAGGCGTAGTTAGGCCAAAAACTTCTTTACCTGTAAGTTTTTTTGTTAAATCAACTCCCATGACTATATTCCCCCATTGATCACTCCCTCCTATTTGCAAAGAACAATCATATTCTTTATTTAAATAGTAAAAATCATAGGCTTGCAGCAACATATAGTTAAATTCTAAAAAACTCATATGTTGTTCTCTCTCTAGCCGTAATTTCACGGACTCCATTGATAACATACGATTTACTGAGAAAAAACTACCAAAATCGCGAAGAAAATCTAAGTAATTTAAAGATTTGAGCCATTCTGAATTATCAATTAATAAGGCATCATTAGTGTTATTGCCAAATTTAATAAATTTAGCAAGTGTCTCTTTTATCCCTTGGGCATTTTTAGCAATTTCTTCTTTGCTCAACGGCTGCCTTGCACTATCTTTACCCGTGGGATCACCAATTTTACTAGTAGCCCCGCCGATAATCACAATTGCTTTATGGCCATATTGTTGCAATAAACGTAATATCATAATTTGCATCAGGCTGCCCACGTGTAAAGATGGCGCCGTACAATCAAAACCAATATAGGCAACTATTTTACGTTCCTTCATTACTGTCGTTAATCTTTCTAAATCAGTACATTGATATAGAAATCCCCGGTTTTCAAAATCTTTAATAAACATCTTTCTTTTCTTATATTATAGATTTATTGTAAAGAAAGCTTTAAAAGGCTTTCGTGCTTTAACTTATCACTTATTTCTTTTCTTAGCAATTCTTCATTTCACTTCAATCCTTGTAAATTACCTAACAATAATATCACCCTATTCAATTTATTGCAAGGTGATGGAAACGGGGATACCGAAAGCCACCGCGTCATTGCTCGACCCTACTGGTGAGAGAGATTGAATTGTGCAAATTTTAGGTTAATCGATCAATATATACCCCTCTGCCGATAATTTTGCTGCCTTGCTGCGATGGAGCAAAACCTATAGATAAAATAGGGCGAACATTGAGCAACGACGCCACACAAATTCATATCAGAGGGGTATATGTTGCATAAATCTCTTGTAAGGTTAGGGTTCAAAACTAGAACTTACCCCAACTAAGTGATTGACTTTGGGGAATTGACTTTCGGGTGGTGCCGGTAGAGGGAATCGAACCTCCGACCTGCGCGTTACGAATACGCCGCTCTGCCAACTGAGCTATACCGGCAAAAATCTATTTTAACCCCTATTTTTGTGCGAACTATACTCAAAGTTCAAAAAGGGGATAGGGGGAATAAGGTTGGAAATTTAAGAACTATATACTCCATAACTGTCGAAAGTTATTGCCCATTCCTATTCTCAGCATCCTTGCGAGGAGGCTATGGAACTGTTGTTTTTGAACTTTTGCCAGTTGTGCTATACACTCCTCATCATCTATTTTGCACAGGGTATTAGAGAACAAATGGTATATATATAACTTCTTTATAAATAATTTTTCTCTGTGTCACACATTTTCAGTCATGATAAATATAGTCAAAACTTCAGATGAATTAGGGAGGTCGTTGCTCGTGCCTACCATCTCATACTCTTGAGCTTCGCGCCTCTTCCAGTGCCCCTAATTCATCTGAAGTTGACGATCTTTCACTTGTACCGGTTATTTTCTAGCCTCTTACAGTCAATTTAACGTTTTTGACCATTCCGGATCAGAAGCATCTTGAGGGGTTGGCACTTCTCTTTCATTATAACCAGTTAAATCAATAGAATAAATACGGCTTCGTTCCGATCCAGAACCGATAGGAGTTACTTTAGTGAACATAATAATTCTACCATTGGGTGCCCAACATGGTCCTTCAACAAGATGTCCACTAGTTATGATTCTCTCATTATTTTCTTCATCTAGGCCCTCCGGCTTTATCACTCCAATTTTAAAGTCTCCTGCTGCTATTTTAGTGAAAGCTATATAATCCCCTCGGGGAGACCAATTGGGCGCCGCATATGCCCCCCCGCCAAAACTTATACGCTCAACATTTGAACCATCCGCATTCATTATATATAACTGCCGTGATCCCCCCCTATCAGAATTGAAAACTATCTTTTTGCCATCAGGTGAATAACTAGGAGAAGTATTAATAATTCCTGGCCCCCTAGTTAATTGTTTAATTATTTGGGTTTTTAAATTAATTTCAAAAATATGGGTAGCACCATGTTGGGCTATAGACATTACAGCGGTATCCCCCCCGGGAGAAAATCTTGGAGCAAATGACATAGCAGGATAATTACTGACTATAGTGTCTTTATTTGTTTTTAGATCTCGAATATAAACCCGGGCCTTACGTTTTTGAAGGTAAGATATATAAAGAATCTTATCGGTCGCCGGTGAAAATCTAGGAGTAAGCACCAAATTTTTGCCATCTGTAAGATATCTATGATTTGCCCCATCATAATCCATAATGGCTATTCTTTTGGTTCTTTTGAGGAATGGTCCACTTTCAGAAACGTAAGTTATCTGGGTATCAAAAAATCCTTTATCGCCAGTAATTTTTTCATAGATTTTATCAGCTATTTTATGCGCTACTCTTCTGAGTAAACGTGGGGGAACTTCAAAAGATTCTCCTATTAAGTGTTTTCCTAAATTTATATCCCATAGCATAAAACTAACTTTTAATTGACCCGAGGGTAAATTTTTAACTTCGCCATTTACTAAGAGAGAAGCATTAACTTGCCGCCAGGCGACGAAAAGAGGCTTATGAGTAATTCCGATCTTTTCCTCTAGAAAAGCAGCAGGAGAGATAGGACGAAACATCCCAGATATTTTTAAGTCATTCGATATTATATCAACTATATCACTCGCAAAACCACTTTCAGATTTTTTATTAGCTTCAAATTTATTAATAGCTATTGGAGTTGGATCAATATGACCACGCTCAATAGAGATAGTTTCTATAGCAAAGCTATTAACGCTAAAAATTAAAAGTATGATAAATAATACATGTTTTATCACTAATATTACCCTAAGTATTAATATATAGGAATAACATAAGTTCAATAATATATACTGCTGCCCCCTTCAAGAATAGATATGTCATCTCTAAAATTGCCCATATATGCCTACGACACCCTTAAGGTTGGGCGGAACTTTAAACTCTGATTGAATTGAATGAGTCTATTGTCTCTTAACTTATTCAGGTACAAGCAGTATAATTACTAATATTGAACTTATGGTTTTTAAGGTTACTAAAATTTAAGTCTTGCACCGATTAGAGCAACTGTACCACGAGTTTTGGCTTTAGGAGCATCCGTTAAGTAAACCGGCCGACCTTTAGCTCTAAAATATGAGATCTCAGCATAAGGTAACAGCCCTGGTGTTACTAAATATTCAGTTCCTAAACTAACTGTGTCTATAGTATTCTTATATCTTGATGATTTAAAATATGAAAGACTGGTCTTAATAGGTCCTTGAGTATAAGCAACTGCTCCGTTATAATATTCGGTAATACGGCTAACTTTATGATATTCTGGCGTAGTTAAGCTTTTTCCTAAACTACCATAAGAAGCAGCACAAGAAAAATTCCCGTAAGATAATACTGCCCCAATATTATAAGATTTTAAATTCGAAAGCTTGCTTTCTATAACCACCTTTTTAGTTTGTTCATTCTCTAATATTAAAAGTTTGCGAGCCGGTTTAGCATATTCTGCTGTAACCGAAAGTTGCATTGCTACGTCCTCTAAAAACTCATGTTGATAGGATATACCCGCAGAAATAGCGTCTTTGACATTTTGATTAAGTAATATAACATTGCCATTTACTAAGTTGATCGTTTTAATACCAGTTTTAGACTTGCTAGTCAAATGTTTATCGATAATATCTAAATTATTTATATCGCGATTACCGCCGGTATTAGCAGAGTCAGGTGTATAAGAAATACCGAACTGAAAACCGTTTATTTTTGGAGTATAATAAGATACTTTTCGTGCCGCTTCTGTTTTACTAGTCATATCATTAAAACCATTGGAAAAAGATTCCATGTAAAAATTATCTGAAGAATCAAAATCCGGCTTTAAACCCTCATATTTCATATGCGCGCTATCTAATTTTATATATTTATTCCAGCTAGTACCTGTAGCTGCCACCACCTTATAACCCGTAATACGCATTTTAGCCCCAGCATCATAAGGGGAACCTAGCTCTACTTTACCATAATCTGTTTCTAAGAAAAGATGCGAACCATTATACCCGACCGAAGTTTTTGGCTTAGTAGTTGTTAGCAGAACTATCTTGGCACCAGCAATTACTCCATTAAATTCTTGTTTTATAGTTGCAGAAAATGCAGCTTCAGTATAAAAGCCCAGCTTTTTCTTATTATCCGTTATATATTTACTTTCTTCTGGTAGTTTATTCTGATTACTATAACCAGCTTGGAAACCAAAGAATCCTTCTAATTTTATCTCTGTGTCAGAAGGAGTGGGAGTGGGAAAAGTGCACTCACTAGCAACAACTGTGCTGGTAAAGCAGGAAATCCATAATAATGTTAGTAATTTTTTCATTGACGTACCCAAATAATCTTTAATAATTAGTTATTTTAATATTTTCATAATAATAATTTATATATCATATATGTTTTTATTCAAGTTATTAATTGCAAAACCTCTAATTAACCTAAAGTTTTGGTATAATAAATAAAAAAGTTATTTTATACCAATATTAACTGCAGAATTAAGGAGGATTAATGCTACAGATGAACTTAAAATCAACAAGATAAAACATAATATCATTAAATTAATCTTAATAATATCTAAAAATTGTTGTATATTAATATTATTCAAATATATTTGTGGTGTAAAGTGATAAAATTATCACTTAGTAACTAAATTTATAGAATTAATCAGTGAACTTGTCGTATTATATATTAAATTATTAATGATATTAAAAATTAAGAATGATATAAATTATTAAAAAATAATTTTATAATTTAGTATTTAATTTATATTAAATAAATATATTAATTTTTTATTATTCAATTAGAAATATGACTATTATGTCGGATAAGTGGATCAAGGAAATGAGCATACAATATAATATGATCGCTCCTTTTTCTGAAAAACAGATTAAGTTTAATAATACCCAAAAGATTATCTCATACGGATTGTCTTCTTATGGCTATGATGCAAGAGTTTCAACATATTTTAAGATATTTACTAATATTAATTCTGCTATTGTTGATCCTAAAAATTTTGATGAATATAGTTTAGTCGATCGAGAAGTTGATGTTTGTATTATTCCGCCAAATAGTTTTGCTCTAGCAAGAACAGTTGAGTATTTTATAATTCCGCGTGATGTATTAGTTGTTTGCGTAGGTAAATCAACTTATGCTAGATGTGGTATAATAGTAAATGTGACTCCTTTGGAACCAGAATGGGAAGGGTATGTAACATTAGAGTTTTCTAATACCACCCCATTACCAGCAAAGATTTATGCTAATGAAGGTGCTTGCCAATTTTTATTCTTTAAAGGAGATCAAATTTGTGATGTATCCTATGCTGATCGTCATGGAAAATATATGAAACAACAAGGAGTGACATTACCCATAACTTAACTAAGGCAGATTTTTAATTAAATAATTGCAATTATTAGATGTAAAATAGTCAATAATCTGTTATGATAATTTGTTTGAAGGATAAGCTTCTTTACCCAGCCTTTACTTTTTGGGTTTATATATCTAAACTTAAGCTGTGGGATAAATTGTTATCCGGTAGCTCATTTTAACCTTTTAACATTTTGCTAGTTTGTGGATGAGTGTTAAATAAATTATAAATATTTAAGGATTACTTAAAGCTATGACTAATAATCAACACCAAGAAATGCCTCATATTTCTGTAAATGCCCAATATATAAAAGACCTTTCTTTTGAAAATCCTAATGCTCCTGGATCGTTAGCTGCTCTAGATCGTAATCCACAAATTGATTTATTTTTAGATCTCAATATTATTAGTTTGCCGGAAGAGAATTTTTATGAGGTAGAATTAAGTATAGAAGCTAAAGCAAGGAGTGAAAATAATAAATTGTTTATAGTCGATTTAAAATATGCAGGAGTTTTTAACTTACTTAATATACCAGCAGACCAACATAAAATGATATTAGCAATTCATTGTCCAGCGATGATTTTTCCATTTGCAAGAAAAATTATTGCTGATGTAACTCAGGATGGAGGATTTCAGCCATTAATGATTGACCCAATTGATTTTGGGGTATTATATAATAAAAAATTGCAAGAAGAGAGTGTAAACTAATTAGTCTTTATTAGTGGCTATTACCGGAGGAATTAAAGCCTAGTGAATATTACATTTAACTTAATGTAGGCGGGCTCGCTGGTTGTTTCAAACCTAATTGCTTTCTGTATGTTTAGAAGGGTGCCGGATAACCAGTTATCTGGACAGTTGGTGTCAGCTCGATTGACTACTTTAAGCCTACTATTCGTAAATGAAAAGTGGGGATACTGCTGTGCTTTCAAGAATTAAAGTATTTGATAGTCAATTAATATAAACTAGGGACTTAAATTTCGTTGCTTACCGAAGTATCTTCGTAAGCTTCGTGTCTTCGCCGCTAGTCCCTAATTCATCTGAAGTTGACTATTAGTTATAGCTTAAAGAATATTAGCTAATTAAAGATAAAACAAAATATTAACATTTATTTAATTTAAGGAGAAAAGTGGAATGAGAGTACTTCTGATAGAAGATGATAGTGAAGTAGCGAGTTCTATTGAACTAACGTTAGCTTCAGAAGGAATTATTTGTGAAGTAGTAGAATTCGGCGCAGATGGAATAGAAATAGGTAAAATTTATAACTATGATTTGATTATCTTAGACCTTATGTTACCAGATATTGATGGGCTTGAGGTGTTATTAAGATTACGTTCTGCGAAAGTGAAAACTCCTATCTTAATTTTATCTGGTCTAAGTACTGTGGATCAAAAAGTTAAGGGGCTCACAAGTGGTGCCGATGATTATTTAACGAAACCATTTAATCGAGCAGAGCTCGTGGCCCGTATTCATGCTATTAGTCGCAGGTCTAAGGGGCATTCTGAGTCAGTTATTAAGTTTGATAAAGTCACTATTCATCTTGATACTAGAACAGTAGAAGTTTCTGGTACAAAAGTACACTTGACTAATAAAGAATATGCTATTCTAGAATTATTAGTTATGCGTAGGGGAACAGTTTTGAGTAAAGAAGTGTTTTTAAATCATCTTTATAGTAGTATTGAAGAACCAGAAATTAAAATTATAGATGTCTTTATATGTAAATTGCGTAAAAAGCTGGCTGATGCGGCGGGCGGTACAAATTATATCGATACAGTCTGGGGACGAGGCTATATGTTGAAAGAACATACTAAAGATAGTTCATCTAACCTCGAGAATACAGCGGAGCAATCACTGTAGATTTTAGGATTAAAGAAAAAATAAATTGTAAGAGTGCCACAATTCATTGATGTGGCTACAATAATCCTGATAGTTAGGTAGGTTAGTATAAACTTAACAAAAAGGAAGTACAAAATAACAAGAATACTTTATATAATTGGGTTGAAAAATATTCAAAACCTAAGGAAAATGGAAGAAGACCTGATGAGCATATATATAAAGAAGTTAATCAGTTAAAGAAAGAATTACATCGGAGTAGTCAGGAGAGAGACCCATTAAAAAAAGGCAGCAGCGTACTTTGCCAAGGCTTCTCAGTAAAGTACGCGTGGGGATAAAAAATAATCAAGAGAAAAGTCTTTTTATTTAAGTGGGTAAAATTTTTTCAAAAGCCTTGAATATCCAGAGCTAGCTACTACCGTAGATTAATAGCCGTTTATACTTTGTCGTGTACTGAGCCAATGGCCTTCAGCTGGGGACAAGTCACTAGCTACTGCTCTTCTATCATCAAATACAAAACATTCTCCTTGCCATAAATTATTTCTATTATTAGTGTCTTCTAAATACTGTAAAATCCCTCCCTTAAGCTGATATACATCCTTAAAGCCCATTTTTTTTAAATAAGCCGTAGATTTTTCACATCGGATGCCCCCGGTGCAAAACATTGCAATTTTCTTGCCTGAGAGCAACTCTCTATTTTCTTCTACCCAAGCAGGAAATTGCTTAAATGTTGAGGTGCTAGGCTCTACTGCCCCTTTAAAAGTACCTATTTTAGTTTCATAGTTATTTCTCGTATCTACTACCACTACATTATCTTGATGGGTAAATTTATCCCAATCTTGGGGGGTAATATATTCACCTTTTAAACTCTGAATATCAAGGTTAGGAACGGCCAGTGCCACTATCTCTTTTTTAAGTTTTACCTTCAATTTTTGAAAAGGATGTTTACCGCAATAGTTTACTTTAACATTCACATCTCTTGCTAATGTAAATTTTATGATTTCTTCTACCAATAATTTTACATCTTCTTGGGCGCCAGAAATTGAACCATTAAAGCCTTCTGGAGCTAAGATAATAGTCCCTCTAACTTTTCGCATCTTGCCCAGATATAAAATCTTAGGTAATAAAGATTCCAATTCTGTGATATTAGTAAAACTATAAAAACTTGATACTACTATTGGAAAATTATCCATAATAAAAAATCTCTAAATAATATATAAAAGTAACGGTTAGTCTATTACTGGCAAAGGAATAAACACCGAATTATTTTGCCTTTTGATCAATAAAATTATATTTTGTTTTTTAGAGTTTTTTGCATCTTCATATAATAAATTTAATTGTTCAATAGATTCGATAGATTGCTGATTACTGGCTATTACTAAATCCCCAATTTTAAAGCCATAATTTTTAGCATCTTTGATAATATTAGTCACAATAATCCCTTTCACCTTGTCTTTAATAGTAAATTTTTGCTTAATCTCTTCGGTTAAATTAGAAAAAGTAACATTCCCTTTTATCAGTAAAGATTTATTATCCACCGGCTTTTCAACTATTTTTTCTGCTATTTTAGTTGGTTCTGGATCCTCTTCCTGAATTTTACCCATTAATTCTTGGTGTTTACCATCACGCATCACAATAATTTTTACTTCCTGATCAACAGGAGTTTGCGCAACTAATAGTTGCAATTTCCTAGAGTTTTTGACTGGTTGTCTGGCAAATTCTATTATGACATCCCCCGTTTGGATGCCAAATTTAGCAGCAGCACCATCCTGTTTCACTTCTACCACTAATGCTCCTGAAGTCTCGGGTAAATTTAACCCTTCAGCTATCTCGTTAGTTACTTCTTGGATGGTTACTCCAAATCTTCCCCGATTAATTTTACCCGTTTTGCGTAACTGCTCTATAACTGATTTAGCGGTATTAGAAGGAATGGCAAATCCGATACCAATACTAACTCCAGAAGGAGAAAAAATTGCAGTATTTACTCCTATGACTTTTCCTTCTACATCAAACATCGGCCCTCCAGAATTACCATTATTAATGGCAGCATCCGTCTGAATAAAATCCGCTATAACATTTGTACTATCATCAATATCACGACCTTTTGACGATATAATACCAGCAGTGACACTCCCCCCCAGCTTACCAAACGGATTGCCAATGGCAATCACCCAATCTCCTACCCGGGCTTTAGCGGAATCCCCAAATTGTACAAAAGGTAGGGAAGAGTCAGTCTCAATCTTTAATAAAGCTAAATCCGTTTTTTTATCACTACCAATTAACTGAGCAGCTAATTCCCTATTATCCATTAACTTTATATATATCTCCTTCGCATTTTCGATTACATGATAGTTCGTGACAATATAGCCAGCCGGATCTATGATAAACCCTGAACCTAAAGGTATAGATTTAGGATTAGAATATATTTCATCAAAACTAAAAGGCAGATTAAATTTTTCTAAAAGTTCATTAAAATGCTCCACAGGAAATTTTTCTGAAGATTTTTTAGAAACATTTTCTAATTTTTGACTGTATTGAACGGTATATACATTTACCACTGCCGGAACTAACGGTCCTACAATATCTGCAAAACTATTATAAAATGGCCCAATAGTTTTTTTTTCAGCCCCCCCTTTTTGCTGACTCTCATTCTGACTTTCGCCCGTAATAGGAGCAGATATAGAGGGCGTTATATCTTCTGCAAAAACATAATAAGGCAAATACATACTTATTAGAAAAATTAGCAGAAAAATTTTTAGCGAATTCTCTAATGCAAAACTACCCTTAATCATATATTTTCTACTTCTTAATTATTGCTTACCCAAATTTAGATATTTTAATAACTCAGCTTCCGGTGAAACTACAAAAGAAGTATCGGTTTTTTTTAAAGTATTTTTATATACTTCTAATGATCTGTAAAACTTATAAAATTCTGGGTCAATAGAATAAACTTGGTTATATATCCTGGCTGCCTCTCCTTCCCCTTCTCCCTTGATTATTTGGGCCTGCATATAAGCTTCCGCCAATAATATCTTACTTTCTTTGTCTGCTTTAGATCTTATCCTCGCTGCCTCTTCTTGCCCTTCAGCTCTTATCTGGGTTGCTTCTTTTTCTCGAGCCGTTTGCATACGGCGATAAATTGCTGCACTATTTTCTTTCGGCAAATCGGTACGTAATATCCTTACATCTATGACATCCACTCCAAAATTTTGCGCTTCTTTATTAACCTGAGTTAAAATATTCAACATTATATCAGATCTTTCATTGGTAAGTAAACTTGTTAAAGGTACCCTACCTATAACTTTCCTCATGGATGATTCAAGAATTTTATTAAGCCTAATTTTGACACCTTGATAATTATGAACTGTTTTATAAAACATTATCGGATCGATAATTTTAAATTTAGCAAAAGCATCAACCATTACTCTTTTTCCATCAGAAGCTGTTAATTCTTTGGCCTCTGCTTCTACATTTAAAATACGTTTATCAAAAAATTCAACATTTTGAATGAATGGTATTTTTATATTTAATCCAGGGCTCTCAATCGTCCTTAAAGCTTCCCCGAACTGAAAGACTACTGCTGAATGACTCTGATCAACAGTAAATAAGGCATTGGTAGTCAGTAATAATAGCCCAAGAATGCCAAAACCTAGATAATAAATTATTTTCATCCTAACTACTCCTTAATTTTATTCTGCTGAATTGCCATATGAGGCAAAACCGCCGTGCTGCTCATGATCACTTTAGTAGTACCGTCTAAAACATTTTCAATAGTTTCTAAGTAAAGGCGCTCTCTGGTGAGAGACTTATTAGTCAAATATTGTTTATAAACAGCGGCAAATCTCTTGCTATCTCCTTCTGCCTTAGATATCACAGCTTGCCGATAGCCTTCAGCTTCTTGGACAATTTTTGCAGATTCCCCTCTAGCTTTAGGTAAAATATCATTATTATATGATTGAGCTTGGTTTATCTCTCGTTCTTTATCTGCTTTAGAGGTTTGAACATCGCGATATGCATCGATTACTTCAGCTGGTGGTTCAGCTTTAAGTAACTGAACTTTTTCAATATTTACTCCTACATTATATTGATCAAGAATTTTTTGAGTTAAAGCTTCAACCTTGTAACTAATTTCTTGTTTTTGATCAGATAATATAGAGGAGATAGGAGTATTACCAACTACTTCTCTTATAGCACTTTCTGCAGCAGTCTTAACAGAATCTTCTGGGTTCATTACATTAAAGATAAATTTTTCTAAATCATTAATATGCCACATGACGTCACAATTTAGGGCCACAATATTTTCATCTCCGGTTAGCATGGTACTTTCTGCCACTATGGCTTTGCTAGTATCTATATTAACGTTTGATCTAAAGCTACTGCTAGACCTATAACCTATTTCAATTCTCCTAGACTGATTAACTTTTTCAATTATTACTCGCTCAAATGGTAGAGGAAGATGATAATTTAAACCAGGGGATCCTGTACGAACAAATTTGCCAAACCTCATTACGGCAGCTTGTTCTCCCTCTTTTACTTCATAAATGCCAGAAGCAAACCAAAGGCCAACCAGTGATAGCAAAACTAATATTACTATATTATTATTAAAGCTGAAATTATTATAAAAACCGTTAAAATTAAAACTATTTTTTTTTCTAGGTTTAGTAAATATATTATACAGAGTTTTGTCATTTTCTTGATCCGACTCTTCCCAAGGAGATTTTTTTAGAATTTGCGCATATATTTGTTTAAACATATGTTATTATTGCCTTTTAATTAAATGTAATTTATCTGAGATAACTGAAATTACGCCAACTGCTTGATAACTTTTTATCAGGCACTTTCGCATAAGTTATTATATCTTGGATCTTCCATTCCGTCAAGCTGTTACTAGCCACTAAAGGTTAAACTTAATTTTTATAAAAAATTCTATGAATAATATAAATGAACAAGAAATTTTAAATAAAATTGCTGATATTACCTTTATTGATCAGACAAAATTAATAAATATCATCTCCAATATTATAATTAAAGGAGTAGATATAGGTTTTGCAATTGATATATTAGAAAAAAATTTACAAGAAGTTGAAAATATAAGAAATAGAGCTATCAATAAGCTAAATGAAATACCCAATATTGGCAAAATAACTATCGTTTTAACTAATAGCAAAGAGGGGGTAAAAAAAGTACTTACCCCTAAAGTTAAACATCTTATTGAAGGAGTAAAAAAAGTAATATTGATTGCCTCTGGTAAAGGTGGAGTAGGAAAATCTACTATAGCAGCCTTAATAGCAGAGCAACTAAATTCAGAAGGGTATCAAGTAGGAATAATGGATGCAGATATTTATGGCCCATCCATTCCTCATATATTTGGAGTGGCAGGGGTTCCAGAAATAGTCAATAATAAAATGATCCCTTTAGAATCCCGTAATATTAAAATTATTTCTATAGGGTTGCTTATTCAAAATCATTCAGCAGCTATTTGGCGGGGCCCAATGGCCAGTAAAACAATTTATCAACTTTTATCTTTAACAAATTGGCAGAAGTTAGATTATCTAATTATCGACATGCCCCCAGGTACTGGTGATATTCATTTAAGTATATTAGAGAATTACCAATTAGACGGAGTGATAATAGTAACAACGCCCCAAAAAATGTCCCAAATAGATGTTGTGCGATCAATTGACTTATATAAAAAATTTAATTTACCAATTCTTGGAATGATAGAAAATATGAGTTATTTAGTTGAGCCAATCTCCCAGAAAATAATGCAAATATTTAGAGGAAATAATAGCGACAACTTTGCTCAACAACATAATATTCCGTTAATAGGTAAAATTCCTATTGAACCTCGGTTATCCTACAACTGTGATCATAGCCTCTCTCTTGCGGGTATTATTAATTTACCCCTTAAAAAATTCCTTTAAATGTCCTAAGGCCCGCTGCCCTGCTAATAAGTTATCCTGGCAGTTCTAGGGCTTTCTCAAGATCGCTATTAATTTTTACACTAGACTTCTTTGCCAAACTCTACTTCTGCTGGTAATTTGTTTGTCGATTCTAGGCTCAAATCCTCACTACTACACTCCCGCTGCGGTTTTGCACTCTGAGTCTCCTTCAAATTCCCTACCAGAAGCGAGTTTGGCAAAGAAGTCTACTATTCCCACCCCTTAAAAGTGTTATATTTGAAGACGCGTTCTATTTGCGGGGCTGGTGGGTTAAACCAGCATCCCTAATTCATCTGAAGTTGATTATATACACCTGCATCGCTTAAACGTTTTTCATAAAATTCAATTATCTCTTCTTTAACCTTATGGGGGTCACTCATTAGGTTAATTTTTCCTCTAAATTCAGCTGAGTTTACAAGACCACCACTATACCACCCTATATGTTTCCTAGCTAATTGCACACCTGTATCATTACCATAATATTCTAGCATCTCATTATAATGCTCTAATATTATGGATAATTGTTCTTGCAGGGGGGGCGCAGCTATTTCTTCTCCTGTTTTAAGATAATGGGCAATTTGAGAGATGAACCAGGGTTTACCATACACCCCTCTACCAATCATTATCCCATTAGCTCCAGACTCTTTTAAACACTCCTTAGCAAGCGCCACAGAAGTAATATCGCCATTAGCAATAACCGGAATTTTTACTGCATCTTTCACCTGCTTTATAAACTTCCAATCCGCTTTTCCTGAATAAAATTGACATCTTGTTCTACCATGAATTGTGATCATTTGTATACCAACATCATAGGCTATTTTGGCAAGAGCAGGAGCATTTCTACTTTGTTCATCCCACCCAGTTCGCATTTTTAAAGTTACTGGAATCTTCACTGCCTTTACCGTAGTTTCCAAGATTTTGGCAGCTAATTTTTCATCTCTCATTAAGGCAGAGCCCGAATAACCTCCTACTACTTTTTTAGCAGGACAGCCAAAATTTAAATCTATAATCTTAGCGCCCATATCTTCATTCATCTTGGCAGATTCTGCTATTACCTCCGGCTCACAACCAGCAAGTTGTACGCAAGCTCCAGTAGCGTCGTCTTTTAGAATAGCACATTTTTGAAGAGATTGCCGGGTTTCAATAATCATTGCTCTACTAGCTATCATCTCAGACACCACAAGCCCCCTACTAAATTTCCGCACTAATTTTCTAAAGGGTAAGTCAGTGACTCCTGACATAGGAGCTAGGATAACAGGGTGCGGTAAACAGATATTACCTATTTTTATCTCCATACAAGTTTTTAA
This sequence comes from Rickettsia endosymbiont of Bradysia coprophila, assembly GCA_019468145.1. GTDB lineage: Bacteria > Pseudomonadota > Alphaproteobacteria > Rickettsiales > Rickettsiaceae > Tisiphia. Next base: position 851,873 of record JAHXDM010000002.1, on the reverse strand, counting down.
TTATTTGAAAAAGTACTATAAATATTATTTTCTTTCTTAATAATATCATATTCTCTTTGAGCAATTGAATCAATAAAATGAATATTACCTGATATCCCAATATATGGAGATGTGCTATTAATAGTGGATAAAAATCTCCCTTGTTTAAAGTCAGTACCCATATATTTAGCGGTCATTCTCCCTAAATCATATGCCATACTATGCATAAAAGATAAATGGTTAATACCGATATTTTTAGCTTTTTCTACTACTTTGCTATTTAAAATATTTAGAGAACCGGTAAACATTATGTTTATTGATTCAGGATAATCAATATCAATTCTATTATCACCAATTATCACTGCCTTTTTATCTAAATTATGTTTAGTGATACTGGCAAATAGTAAAGGTATATTTTTGGAATCATCAGATATATAAATAATAGGTTTAGTGGAGGTCTCTTCTCGCTCATTTAAATTATCCACACTAGCTGAAACAATATTAACTGCTTTTTCGATTGATTCAGGTAAGTTAGAGTAAAACTCACTACGCACTAAAGTAGCATTTTTTTGAATTAATATATTTTGAATTAATTGGTTACTAGTATGGGAATGTTGTCCTGAAGGTAGCAACACAATAAAGTTTTTATAATCACTATCTGCAAAATATTTAATTATTTTAGTAAGTTGTTTGGATGGTGCATGACCAAACACGAAAAGTTTATTATCTGCCAAGACTGGGTTATTAGACATGGTAATTACAATAATATCATGGGCTTTTGCTTGAGGAGCAATTAGAGTAGTAAGGTTGGAATATAATGGCCCTAGAATAATTTTTGTTTTACGGGCTATTATTTTTTCCATTGCAGACAGGACTTGTTTTTCATTTGCCGCATCATAAGAAGTAACATGAGCGTAAGTTTGTAAGGCTTCTTCTAAACCCATTTTAATTAAAGCATTATATTGCTTACCAACTACCGCATTTTCACCTGTTAAAGGCATAAGAACAGCAATTTCTACCGGTTGCTTAACAACTATTTGTTCTTCAACAATAACTTTCTTTGGAGTTTGGCAACTAAAAAGAGAGAAAAAACATAGAGATAATAATAGAATGTTTAATAATTTTTGTTTTATAATATTCATAAGATTCAGCCCATATATTTCTTTACTTAAACTAACTGTGTATTAAAAATTATTGTGGGGTATTATGGATAACTATGTTAAAATAGATAACTCAAAAAAACTTTTAAATTATGATTTTTAAACCGGGATTATATATAGTCTCCACCCCTATTGGTAATTTAGATGATATAACGCTAAGAGGACTAGAAACCCTGCGCAGCTCCACCATTATATTGTGTGAGGATACTAGAATCTCAAGAAAATTACTAGTAAAACATAATATAAAAGTCAAATTACAAATATATAATGATTTTAGTTCGACTACAGAGAGAGAAAGGATTAAAACCTTAATTGATCAAGGCGCAATAGTTAGCTTAATATCGGATGCTGGTACTCCTTTGATTTCAGATCCGGGTTATAAATTAGTGGAAGATCTGCGTGGACTTGATTACCATATTGATATTATACCAGGGGTCTCTTCCGTAATTGCAGCAATCACCATTTCTGGATTACCTCTAAATCGTTTTCTCTATGCTGGATTTTTACCTAAAACTATGGAGGGTAAAAGAAAAATTTTTACAGAATTATCTGCTGTTAATGCAACTTTAATTTTTTTTGAAACTGTGCTAAGACTTAAGCCTACTTTACAAGCGGTTATTACCACCCTTAGCAATAGAGAAATATGTATAGCACGCGAGCTAACTAAACTACATCAGGAAGTAAAAACGGGTCTAGCAGAAGATTTACTTAATTACTATCAGCAAAATACTATTAAAGGAGAAATAGTTTTGTTAATTTCAGGTACTTCCAATAAAATTGATAAGGATAGTTTAGCAGACTTAAAGAATATGATTCATTTATATTTCTCTAAAGGCTGGAGTGCAAAAAGTATTACTGATTTAGCTAATGAAAATTTTGGAAAAACATATAGTAAAAAGGAAATATATTCTATGGTTAATAAACTTAAAGGTAATTAATTATTCCTACTTCGGATTATTATTTCTTTTAAGCAACATCAAAATTAAAATAACAGTCTGGATATGGTTCATACTTATAGGTATAATGCCACCATTCCTTCTCATATGGCAGAAAATTATGTTCCTGCATTTTATTACGAAGGTAATCACGGTTTTGTAAATATTTCTCTTCAATTAAAGGACTGTCATGTGAAGATGCAGGGTCCATCAGATCTACAGAGCTACAGAGCTACCCATATCTACCGTATTATCATCGAAATAAGGTATAGAACTACCATCTTTTAAAGCACGTATGGTATAGATAGGTTCTAGATTCAGCTTTTTGTCACACTCAATTATAGTTAAGTCAACAGTACTACCTCTACTATGAGCTGATTCAGTAGCAACATAACCTAATTTGAAAATATCTTCTTTATTAATACGAGGATAATAAAATTCTTTCATTCTTTGATCACTATCATCCTTGCCCCACCCTATAAAATGTTGAACAGCTTTTTGGGGGCGATAAGCATCATAAACTACTAGCGAATAACCATCATTTATAATATCTTGTTGAAGCTTTTGGAGTTCTAGAGCAGCTTGCTTAGTTAAAATAGCTCGGCAGACTTTATAACCATTAACTTGTTTTCCTACAAAATTTCTTTCAGTATAGTACATTATACTTTGCTTTATTGAAAGATCCACTTCCTCTAGATATACAAAATCTTCTGGTAGGTGAGAAGTTAAATTTAACATATTGACGTTCCTAGTTATATTTTACCATATTTATACTCCTCTGATATGAATTTGCATGCGTTGTTACTCAATGCTCTCCTAGATTTTACTAGGTTCTCCCCTCATGCAAGGCAGCAAAATCATCTAAAGAGAAGTATACACGAACTGCCAGGTAACAAATTACCCGGCAATTCGCATGCTTATGCAAAAAAATCTATTAAACTTTTAAGACACTTTAACTATTCTCTTTTCGCAGTTTATACGGTTTTTCCACCCTATTAGAAGAGAAAAAATTTCTTTTTTCTACAGTCACTTTATCGCTGTTAAATCTATTACCGTTAAATGGCCTTTTACGATTTTTATTTTTAGGTATATCTTTCCTTAAAGTTGTTTCCCCTTGATTTATTAGACGATCAATGGCTTTCCATCTAATATTATCTTCCGGAGAGATAAGGGATAATGCTGATCCTGTCATTCCAGCCCTACCTGTTCTGCCTATTCGATGTAAATAATCTTCAGGGCACATAGGTAAATCGTAATTAATAACGTGTTGGGTATGAGGAATGTCTAACCCGCGAGCTGCGACATCTGTGGCAACCATAATTCTATGCCTGGAAGCACGAAAAGAGGAGATGACCCGCTCGCGTCTCCCTTGGGATAAGTCCCCATGGATGGCTTCTGCTTTATGGCCATCAGTTTTTAACATTTTGGCAAGTTGTTCAGTACCACGTTTGGTTTTGACAAAAATAATTATAGAACCGGCTCTCTCATTTAATTGTTTGACAAGTTCAGGAAATTTTTCTTTATCAGTAACACGCAGAGTCTCCTGTTTAATTTCCGCTGCTGCCTTAGTGGTTGACCCAACAATAATACGTTTAGGGTTTTTAACATATCTTTTTGCTAATTCAATAATATGTGGGGGCATAGTTGCCGAAAACATTAATACCTGCCTTTCTTCAGGAAGATATGTGACAATTTCTTCTAATTGTTCTTTCATGCCCATGTCCAGCATTCTATCCATCTCATCAAGACCAAGGATTATTGGCTCTCTACGATCTAATTTTAAGCTCCCCCGAAGAAAATGATCTATTAGACGTCCAGGTGTGGCAATAATTACATCTGCAATTTTTTTGAGTTGAGCAAATTGCTTATGCATAGGCTGCCCTCCTATTAAAATTGCACTCTTAATTTTAGGAGCGACTTTACTGAGTGTATCATATACTTGAGTTGCTAATTCTCTCGTCGGAACAAGAATTATTGACTTAGTGCCTTTTTCCATATAAGCATTCACTACTGGCAATAAATAGGCAAGAGTCTTGCCAGACCCCGTTTGACTAGAAGCTAAAATATCATAGCCTTGCATAGCTATTGGTATAACTTCCCTTTGAATTTCAGTGGGAGAGGTTATCTTCATTCTTTCTAATAGCGCAGTTATTATTTCTTCTTTTAAGTTAAAATTTTTCATTATAAATCCAATAAATTAAAAACAAATTTTTATAGTAAATACCCTCTAGTCACGTTATGGCTTGGGTTTTGGGTAAGATTTTGTAAAGAGGTGAAGCTATATAAATCAATCTAGATGGTTTTTCACCTAAATCTCTAATTTAAAAAATCTTGATAATTAGCCCATTTTAAGTAGCTCATTAACAGCTTTATTTCTCAATTTATCTATATTAAACTTGTGAAAATAAATAAGGTACCTATAATATTTTGTAAGACTAGCCCTAATTAGTGTCACTAATATATTTAATATCAGCTATTATAAAGAAATCAAATTAATATCAATAGTGAAACACTGAGCTACAAAAGACAATGCATAAATTGCATTAGGAAGATCATACTACCCAAAATTCACTAGTTTAATAACCACTCCTAAATTTTGAGTAGTTGGTTGCAGTGTTAAAATAAAGATTATTTTATTTGCAGGTTAACGGCAGAAATTTTCCCTTTGCTTTCTTCTAGGTCGAAGCTAACACGCTGACCTTCATTTAAGCTGGAGATCTTAGCATATGCTAAAGCTGTAGCATGGACAAAAACATCATTTCCACCTTCATCTGGTTCAATAAAACCATAACCTATGGTTGGATTGTACCATTTAACTTTACCCACTTTAGTAGTCATAAAAACCTTTTAGTAATAGAGTTTATTTACCTGAACTTAACTTGAAACTCTTAGTAGCAATTAAACCAGATAACTAACTATCTATCTACAAGGTTTGCAATAACTATTAAAGAGTTAATTAATTAAACTCAATTATTCATATTAAACTTTTTCTTAGTGATTGTCAATAAAAGATACATAATACCTACTAGATTTTATATTTTTCTTTAATATAAGTAGAGATTTTAACACAAAATTTGTTATTATTCAATTAAGAGCAATCCGCACTTATTTTAGTCCATAAGTTTGTATTAATTGACTATAGCGATAGTAATCTGATTAATAATCTCCATTAACTCATTATAATTATAAGGTTTATGAATTAAATATACGTCTTCTGCTTTTAAAAGGTTGGTTATTTTTTCAGAATTGTTAGTTAAACCACTTTGAAACACCACTGGAATATGGGCGCAATCTTTATGATCTCTAATTTGTTGATATACTTCATAACCACTTAAATCAGGGAGCATAATATCTAAAAGAATTAAATCTATTTTATCACCAAAGACTTTGATTAAATTAATTGCTTCTTTCCCATTATATGCACTTATAATTTTGAATTTTTTATTCTCATGATTAAATATTAAATTTGCTGATTCATGGCAAGTAACGTCATCATCAATAAGCAATATATTAAATTTTGTTCTGTTAGGGGTTATAAGTGCTTTAGGTTTGCGTTGATTATAGGTAGGAATCATAAACACTAGTTTAGCCCCGACATCTTGATTATTTTCAGCGTAAATATAGCCTTTATGAGCAGTAATAATTTCTCGGCAAATAGTTAGACCAATTCCAGTACCAGCAAAATTTTTATTGGTCCAAGAACTACGGGTGAATATTTCAAAAATTGATTCAAGTTCTAAAGGAGGAATTCCGATTCCCGTATCCGCTATAGTAAGCCGCCAATATAGTTTATTATTATGATTTATTGAATTAATAGTCGCAATAATTGCACCTTCTTTCGTATATTTGATAGCATTATTAAATAAATTATTTAACACTTGATTAATCCTTGTTTTATCTCCTTTGATAATTGCTTTTTTTATCCCATGATCAACTAGCTGAATACTGACTTTATCATTAAAGGCGTTTAATTCTTTAAGTTGCTCCACGATGGTTTTTATACACTGAAGTAAATCTATATTAGTAAAATGAAATGCCATCTTACCCGTGCTGAATTTAGATAAATCCAATAATTCTGTCGCTAATCTTATAATACGTTGATTATTTTTAGCAATTATACCAATTTGTTTCTTGCGTTCCTGGTCATTAATTTTATCCCAATTTTCGTATAAAAATTGTGAGATATTACTAATGCCATGTACTGAACTTCTGACTTCATGGGCTATATAATTCAGAATATTATTTTGGGCAAATAATTTTTTCTCTAATTCTAGAATTTTACTTTTTGAACTATTTTTAAAGGTAGTTAACCATGACAACATCTGAGACCTAATAAATATAAAAAAAATTAGAAATTAATAAGTTAATTTCTATTAATACACCAGGTTGGGTGAATATTTCTACTTAAAATTTATATTTCTGATTATTTTTAGCGAAAATTAATAGGGTTTTTGCAAGGATATTGGCTATATTTCAAAAAAATCCTATTAATTTACAGCAAAAAGAAGCGAAATTAAATTAAGTAGAAATATCCACCCAACCTACTATGCCAACTTAATACTACGTGCTTGGAAGACAATAGACCTCTTGCATAACCCTAATAATTTAGTTCCCAATTATATAAACCAGCGATTAAATTAAATCTTAGAGCAAATCTTTTACGTCGATTTCGATATTTATCAGCAATAATTTTAAAACGTTTTAGCATGCCGATAACATTTTCATTCAGGGCCCTGGTACTTGCCAGTTTTTGGTTATTTTTCTTATCTTGTTTTGTTAATGGATTTTTTTTAGTCTTCTTTTTTGGTAACTCAGATTTAGCATGAATCTTTTGTAACCCTTGATATCCAGTATCGGTAATTACATTAGTATCAGGATGGATATTAATTTTGGATTCCTTAAATAACCTAAAATCATGTCGTTTACCATTTGCATAATTTGTACATATTATTTGTTTTGTCTTTTTGTCTACTACCAGCTGAGTTTTTAAAGTATGTCTTTTCTTCTTACCTGAATAGTAGCGTTTTTGTCTTTTTTTGGACGCTGGATAGGACTTTCTGTGGCATCAATTAGAATGGTTTCATACGTCATATCACTTTTAACTAAAGCTTTCTTACCAGGAAGAGCAAAATCCGGATGCTTAATTAAAGTATCTTCTACCCATTTTATATTCCGATAACAACTACTTTCAGATATTCCATATGAAGCTGATATATGAAAATATGTTCTATATTCCCTTATATATTCTAGGGCCATCAATAACCTCTCTTCTATACTTAAATGGTTTGGTTTGCCCCCAAATCTTTTCTTCTTTGTTTCTGCTTCTTCTAAAATAATAGTCATTCTTGCAAAAGTATTCTTCTTAACCCCTGTTAAACGTCTAAATTCTTCTTCTCCAAACTTTTTAAGTTCTTCATATCTCATATGATAAAATTCCTGAAATCTTATCATTTTATCCTATATCCTAGGTTATGCAAGAAGTCTAATAGACTTCTTTGCCAAACTCTACTTCCTACTGGTAATTTGGACAATCTAGACTCAAATCCTTGCGTACTGCTCCCGTACGCTGCGGTTTTGTGCGCCTCATCTCCTTCAAATTCCCTACCAGAAGCGAGTTTGGCAAAGAAGTCTAATTTAAAAATATGCTTTGTACTTATAGGTTGACATACCGAAGGTTTTTAAAGGAGTCTTATTAGTTTAATCAAAAATTTGCCTTAAAGTTATTGCTGCTGATAAAGTTCCTTCATCTAAATAATCCAACTCTCCACCTATTGGGATGCCGCTAGCTAATCTGGACATTTTAATTGCCGAGTTTTTGAAATATTCAGCAATGAAATAAGCTATTGTTTGTCCTTCTAAAGTAGCATTAGTTGCGATAATTATCTCTTTAATATTGTTATTTTGGCATCTAGTTAATAATTCAGGTAACCTCAATATTTTAGGATTTTGCCGGTTTGCCACTGATAAATTATTACCAAGCACATGATAATGACCATTAAAAATACCACTACGTTCTATCGCCCAAAGTTCTACAACTGTATCTACAATAGCTATAATTGAGTTGTTACGGTTGCTAGATAAACATATTCTACAAATATGATTTGAATCAATATTTCCACAAATACTACATTTCAAAACCTTCTGATCTACAAATGTTAGGGCAGAAATTAGGCTTTTCAATCTAATATCTTTTTCTTGTAAAAGATGCAGCACTATACGCCTAGCTGATCTTTGACCAAGACCAGGTAATTTAGAAAAAAGATAGATTAGTTGATCTATTTCATTTGATTGATGAATCATTTATGTAAATTTTGTATTTGACTCCTTTATAAAAATAATTTAACTCTTAATCACTACCGTTCCCGCTATTTTATCATGTAGAGCTTGGCGTTGTTTTGAAAAGACTATCGACCAAATACCAAATAATGCTGATATATACCCGCAGAATCTTTTTATTAATTGCCATTTTTTAGGTTTGGCAAAAGTTACTGCGTCCACTATTCTCATATGCATAATTATTTTACCAGGGGTAGCACCGTAGTAATTCCAACAACCCACAAAATATAGGCCATATATAATAAAAGTAGCAAGATACATCAATATATTATAGGATAATAAATTGCTGAAATTTATATTCTCAGCAGCAACAGAAGAGGCAGAATTTTCGGCAGACTGCATTAAAATTTTCAGCATCTCGGGAGGACTCACTTTGAAAAATAATAGAGAGAGTCTCAAAGATATAAAATTAATGATTAGATAGGCTGGCACAGCTATCAATGCTAAATCTAAGGTAGAAGCAAAAATTCTAGGTATAAGAGTCGGATAAATAATTTGCTTTTTCATTTCTTTAATTGCAGATGGTTATAAATTACAAATATATTTTTGATAGAATTCTTAAGAATTATTGTAATATGAAATCTAAGCTATTACCAACCATAATATCGATCGAGCTTCCGGTAACAGGTATATTCTCCAGAGTAGTGGTGATGTCAATATGCTGTTTGGGTAATAATTTAATGTTTTGTTGATCCAATATATATGATTTCACCGGTAGATGTTGTTTATCTAATATCCTTACTCTAGTTAATGGTATTAATATATTACGATTATCAAGATTAGTTAGCCTATAGGAAATTTTAAGCTGATTATTAATTGTTCCCTGCTTAGTATATATATTTTCTATAATTACCTTCTTACCTTCAATTTTAGGTAAAGCCAGTAGGCTAAACTTTTCATAAAACAATATAAATAATAAAAGAAAAATTAAATTAATCAACAAAATAGATATAATATTAATAGGAGACGTTCCATTGCTAGGTAACAAAGGTGATAAGGTAGCGTTATGGTTTGAATAAATAAGATTATCCAGAGAATTAATTGCTATTTTATTATCTTCACTCGAAGGGATCCTAATATTATTGGTAGCAACGTCATTTTGGTTAGATTCGGTATTTTCAGAAGTTATGGAAGGGGTAGGTAAATCAAATTTTTGATACCATATATGTTGACATTTTGAACATTTGACCTTCCTGCCTAGTGTTCCTATTTGATCGTTGGAAACTATAAAGCTAGTGTTACAATTGGGGCAAGTAATACTCATTGCGTGTAATAAACTTTAAGTTCTATATTGTATAGGTTGACTTAAAAATAAAGTTATTTATGATTTTTATCAAGAGTTTATCAAAAATACTATGCAAAAATATATACAGCCTATAGAAGAATTTTGGGAAAAGCGTGATAAATTAACCAAAAGCTCCCAACCAGATAATAACTTAATTGAGATATTAGAGGAGATTATTACTGCTTTGAATGAAGGGGTAATAAGAGTTTGTGAAAAAAAAGAGAATGAATGGCAAGTTAATGATTGGCTCAAGAAAGCAATATTATTATATTTTATTGTGACTGATTCTTACGTTTATTCAGGAGGTTGTATCAAATGGTACGATAAAATTCCCCCGAGATTTTCTGAAAATTATTCTGAAGGATTATTTAAAAAGAACTTATATCGTATAGTGCCAGGAGCATTTATAAGAACAGGTAGCTATATAGCTAATAATGTGGTGATTATGCCTTCTTTTATTAATATAGGAGCTTATATAGGAGAAGGAACGATGATTGATAGTTGGGCGACTGTTGGTTCATGTGCGCAAATTGGAAAAAATTGTCATATTTCGGGAGGTACAGGGATTGGTGGAGTATTGGAACCTATCCAGAGTAAACCGGTGATAATTGAAGATAACTGTTTTATTGGAGCCAGATCGGAAATAGCGGAAGGGGTATTAGTAGAAGAAGGAAGTGTAATTAGTATGGGAGTGTTTATTGCTGCTTCTACCAAGATAATAGATAGAGAAAGCGGGAAAATAACCTATGGTAGAATTCCTCCTTATTCCGTGGTAGTGCCTGGTAGTATGCCGGGAAGAAGAGGAGAGCCCAGTTTATATTGTGCGGTAATTGTTAAGCAAGTTGACAAAATCACGAGAAGCAAAGTAGCGATCAATGAATTATTAAGAATTTAGGTTGGGTGATATTTCTACTTAAAATTATATTGCTGATTATATTTACAGCAAAAAGAAGCAAAATTAAATTAAATAGAAATATTTGCCACCTAGTACTTAGTGGAGAGATAAAATAGTGTATACTTATAAATATAGACATTTTTATAAAACTTTAAGTTAATTTGTAATAAATATTAGTAAATATGAGTCATTTAAAAATAATAACTGAAACAAAAACCCTAACCCATGCTTTAACTTTTGCTAATTCAGTGGTAGAAAAACGCAATGTCATTGCTGAACTGAGTAATATCAAATTATCGTCCAAAGATGGGAAATTGGAATTAATAACTACTAATATGGAAATATATCTGAGCCAAAAAATAGCAGCACAAGTTATCCAGGAAGGAGAAATAACAGTCTCTACTAAAACGCTGAGTGATATAGTAAAAAAAATATCGGATAATGAGATTACTCTTAGTATGCAAGGAGAGGATGAACAATTGATGGTTTTAGGGAAAAATTGTACCTTTAATTTATTAACTTTGCCTGTCAATCAATTTCCTACTTTAGATGATATAAATAGTGAGACTACCTTTAAAATTCCGTGTCGGGACTTTGCTAAAATGATTGACAGCACTTTATTTTCGATATCAACTGATGAAACTAGATACAACCTTAATGGGGTTTATTTTTCTATTAAAGATGGGGAATGTAAAGCCGCTAGTACCGATGGTCATAGATTGTCAATTTCCACCACGCAAGTTGCAAGTAGTTCTCACGAATTTGGAGTTATTTTACCCAAAAAAACTCTTGAAGAGATTGTGAAGATTGCCAAAGACCCTAAAAATGTCCAACTGGATATGGAAATTTTTCTTAGTGTGAATAAAATTAAATTTATATGTAATGATATTATCATGGTGTCAAAACTTATAGATGGCACTTTTCCGGAGTACCAAGCTTTTATCCCCACAGAAAATAACTATATCTTAACTATTAATGCTAAATTATTAGCAGAGGTTATTGACAGAGTAGCAACCATTACTGTCGATAAATTTCAAGCAATTAAGTTAATTTTATCAAAAGATTTCGTGGAATTAACTGCTTCTGGAGAATCACGAGGCGTTGCTAAAGAAATTATACCATCCTCTAGGGATAAGGATAATTTATGTATATTTGATTATGACGATACTCTAACTATCGGATTTAACCCTAAATATATTATGGACAGTTTAAACGCCGTTTTAACTGCTATAAAAGAAAATCTGGTGGAATTACATTTTGCTAATCCTTCTTCTCCGATGTTATTGAAGATTGTCAGTAATTCCAGTGAACTTTTTGTAGTTATGCCGGTTAAGGTTTGAACATTAACTAGACTTCCTTAGCAGAATTCGCGTTTGCTAGGGAATTTGTAGGAAACACAGAACTTAAGAACCAAGCGTACTAGGGGTGTTATATGAGGATTGGCAATCTAGGCCCGACGCCCAAATTACCAACAGAAGAGAATTATGCTAAGGAAGTCTACTCTTGAGACTGCCCCTTAGGTGGTGGTAGGAAGAACAGTTATTTTGACACTATTAATCCGATTGCCTACTTTTTTACTTACCAATATTCCTAAATTAAATATTTTAATATATTCTCCTTGATTAGGGATCCTCTTAAGAGTGTGGATAATCAACCCAGCTATGGTGTTGGCATTCTCATCTGATAAATTCCAGTTTAATTCTCTATTAACATCTCGTATTGTTGCGGATCCATCAATAATAAATTCCGTTTCTGATTGTTTGACAATGATATTATTAGGATAATCATGTTCATCAATAATAGGGCCAACAATCTCTTCTAAAATATCTTCTAAAGTAATAATACCTTGTAAATCCCCATATTCATCTACCACGCAAGCAAAATGATTTTTCTTCTCTCTAAAAGCATTAAGTTGATGGGTTACCAAAGCGTTATCAGGAATAAACCATGGTTGGTTAATCAATTCCATAATATTTATTTTTTTTGTATCATTATTACTTTCATGTAAAACTCTAAAAAGATCTCGAGTATGTAATACTCCAATAATATTATCTTGAGTATCTTTCCATAAAGGTATCCGAGTATGAGGGCAAGATAAAGCCCGCTTAACTATCTCGTCTTTAGGTGAATCTATATTAATGGCTACTATGTTGCTGCGGTGAATCATAATCTCCGATACAGTCATTTGTCTAATATCTAATATCCCCCCCAACATATCACGATCAGACTTATAAACATTGCCTTCTTGATGATAGTGCTCAATTACTCCTCTTACTTCTTCAGTGCCTGAAATGTTTTGATGGAGATTAATACGAAAAATAAAGCACAATAATTGCACTAGAATGGTAAATGTATAATTAATGGGCTTAAAGATCTTAAGAAGCAATAAGATAGCAGGAGCAGCAAGTAACGCTAATTGCTCTGCTTTTGCTACGGCAATTGCTTTTGGGATAACTTCACCACAAAGTATTATTACAAAAGCCATAACTGCGGTAGCAACTACTGTACCTTTATCTCCGAGCCAATTGATAAACATGCTAGTAGAAAGCGTAGTACAAATAGTATTGCTTAAGGTATTAAGGATTAATAGCGTACCAATTACTTTTTCTTTGTTTTTCAAAATTTGTAAGGTGCTACGTGAGCGGTTAATATTTTTTACCTTAAGCTTTTGTATTTTACCAGGAGATGATGCAGTAATGGCAGTTTCGATGGCAGAGAGTAGAGCGGACCATCCTATCATTATAGTAATAATGATTATTAAGAAAACAGTCATTTATCCTGATTCTAATTGTTTAATATAAGATATTATAGAATGAGTAAGAAATTTCTCTAGTATTTTTTTAGGAAATGAGAGGTTAACTTAACTTAATAGAGTCAATTTGTAATTAAAATATCTATCTCATCAGGTTTTATTAATTTACTAACTGTAAAATAACTGTATTTTAATAATTTTAAACTATTGATTGCTATAAGGATGAGAAAAACATCTAAGCTAGGAATTTTCAACTTTCAACCTGAGTTGAAGAAAATTATTTTAGTGATAATTATGTTGTGGATACATAGTATGGATAGTAAAGTGTATGCATCAGCCTGGTTAATTGACGAAGGTAAATATAGATATATATTTACTTCTAGTAATATTGATAAAAATTCTCGATATGTTAAACAAGCACGAGCTGATCTTCGGCTAAAAATAGAAAAACAACTAGAATATTTAAGGGAAAAATTAAAAGCAGCTAATAAATTTTCGGCTGTTTATAATAAATTGTTTCATCACATTAAACTTTTGGAACGTACTTCTGTAGCTCTCACTTCATACCAAGATGAGTTAACACGAATATTTGCAGTAGAATATGGAATGAGTAATAATACTAATATAGGAATTCAACTACTTTATAAAAATAATAAGCTGCAAGGTACTCAATATATAAGTCCAACAGTTAGCCATAAAGAAATTAGCGCCTTTTATAAATTCAAGCTTTTTCAGAATAAGAACCGTATAATATCAGTACAACCAAAAATATCATTATCTCAATATAATGGTAAGCAGCAATTTTTTTATGAATTATCGTTGCTATCAGGAACATCAAAAAAAGGTCGTTCTATTTCATTGTTTGCTGAAAGTAGTTTTGCTTTTGGGCAATATTTCAATACTGCAAAAAAGTCACAAAATTATTATACAATTTCAACCAAGGAGGGCATAAAATTTAATAACGGTTTTATGTTAGTAAATTTCATTAAATGTTACATTCGAAGGAAAAATTATAATTATATTTATAATAAAACGATATATAATCAATTTTCAATTGCAAAACATATTGGATTTGGTAATTTAAAACAAAAGAGCTTTATAACTCAAATAGGATATTTTGTAGATAAAAGTCTTGTGAAACAGAACTATCGAGTATCAGGAATAATATTTTCAATATGGATAGATGTATAACTAATATTAACAAAATTTTTTTAGACATTCTAAAAAGAGATAAATTAATTAGCGATCTGCAATTTTCTCTCTTTAAATTAATTGAATCTACCCTAGAAACTGATTTTTTTAGCTTAATAATTGCTGAAGGGATAATTGAAAATGAACAGATAATAGATATTTTTTATACTAATCAAATATTCCCTTTATTAAATGCTAGTGAAAATACTGTAAAAATTTATGATTATTCAAAAATAAAGCAATATGTAAAACAAGGATACTTTATTTATGAAAATGAGAAGAAGGATAAAATGCTGGCTATACATGATATTGCTTATTTAAAGCAATTAAGGGCAATATATAGTATGCAAATTATATTAGTAAAAAAACAAGATTTTTATCAAATCTTAGAACAGAATTTTAGTCATTTAAATATTATTCGGGCTGGCTGCTTACTTCAGTTTATTACGAAGAATATAGGAGCAAAAAATATCAATTATCCGAAAGTAATGATGATATTTTTTGTGATATATTTTGGCTCTTTTCTTACATTTAAGTATTTCTTTCATACAATTAATATCCTTGGTTATTTTTCTCAAAATATTTTAAAATTTATTTTATTTATCCGTGCGATATTTTCTCACCCCCCTCCTCTCTCCGTACATTTCCTTTCAAATTGGCATGTAAAACAAAATAGTAGCGAGGAAAATTGTAATCCGCTGCGTGCCAATGTTTGGGAATTTATTAAGTCCCAAGACATTAATGATTTAGCCTTACCTATTTATACAATTCTGCTCCCCTTATATAAAGAAGCAAATAAGTTACAATCACTCCTTTATTATATTGCTAGCATTGATTATCCTAAACATAAATTGGATGTAAAAATTATTATTGAAGCAGATGATGATTCGATGGTTTATGAAACTATTCTCCATACCTTACCGTCTTATATGCATTTAATTAAAGTACCCTTTAGTTTGCCTAGAACTAAGCCTAAGGCCCTGAATTATGTGATGCAATATTGTAAAGGTCAATATGTAGTAGTGTATGACGCAGAAGATAGGCCGGAGCCCGATCAATTACTTAAAGCGGTCCGGGAATTTAGAAAATTACCAGAAGAATATGCCTGTTTGCAAGCTAAACTTAGCTTCTATAATGAAAATGAAAATTTACTGACTAAATTTTTTAGTATGGAATATTGTTTATGGTTTGAGTACCTACTAAAAGGCTTGAGTTTAATGAATTTACCAGTTACTTTGGGAGGCACAAGTAATCACTTTAAATTAGACATATTACAAAAAGTTGGTTTTTGGGATGCTTATAATGTGACAGAAGATGCAGAGCTCGGAATTAGACTGTCCTCCTTTAACTATAAAGTTTGTATTATAGATTCCTATACTTTTGAAGAATCACCTAGAGATATTATAAATTGGATCAATCAAAGATCACGTTGGATCAAAGGTTTCTTACAAACATTTTTGGTATTTTTAAGCCAACACGACAAATATAAAAAATATAAACTCTCCCACATAATAGTAATTTGGATTTTTGTTGGTTTTTCTTCCTATGGATTTTGCTGCTTGCCATTTTTAATAATAATTATTAAAATCAATCAGTTTACTATAATTCATTATTTATGGATTATTAATAGTTTTTTTGCTTTTTCTTATCTGTATGGTACGGCATTCTTTCTTTTATTATACAAGAATGGTAAAATTAATAATTTTAAAATACTAGATATCAAGGCGTTATTTTTATGGCCCTTATATTTTTTACTTCACGTTATAGCAAGTTATAAAGCTATATGGGAGATTATTTTTGTGCCATTTAAATGGAATAAAACCAAACATGGTAAGTGAAAAAACTTTAAACAGAATATATACCGAAATCTATTCCGCTGGAAAAATATTGTCGGTATATATTTCTTTATGACTTTTATCCTAAATCATTGCCTTCTGTTGATGGACTACCTAGACATTCTCTCTGTTGATCTGCTGTCTGAGTTGTTGCCAGGTCATTATGTGTTTCAAGAGTGACGTCAACAAAATGAGAAAGTAAACCTTCTATCTGCTTGGTTTCTTCAAGTTTGATTTCCAAGGCGTTCATTAGCTGTGATTTAACTATTTTACACATAGAAGTTACAACTTCATTTGTGGAGAGATGCCCCTCTTCTGCTAGTACCTCAATTAATTCTTTAGACAAAGTAAGGTCTTCTTTCTTAGCACGAGCAAGAAGATTTGCGCTGGCTAACTCATCTTTGCTAACATCTATGAGTTTGTCAAGTGTAGGCCTTTTTAAACACTTTTCTGCTTGGTATGCAGCTTCTAACATTTTGCTAACCTGAAAAAGAATTACTGTACCTTTAAGCACGTTATTCAATGTAACAGGTGCTCCTAATCTAATAAGCAATTCCATCATATCCAGCTTGTCATTAATGTATGCGAGGGACAAATGTCCTTCGGTGATAGGAACACCGGCTGCCGCAAATTCTGCTACCAAGGATTTATTGTTTTTGGATATTGCTCTTTCTAGTGGGGAGCAACTCCCACTAGCAAGAGTAATATCCGCTCCATTGTCAATAAGACAACGTATAATAGGGTGCAAGTCGTTGTCGATTGCTGTAATTAAAGGAGTGATGTAGTCCAGTCCTAAAGGTTTGTGGTCCGGATATTCTACTGTGACATTCAGATTAATAGGAGATTCTTTAATAAACTTATCAAATGACTGATAGTAGAAATCGTAATCGCTAGGATCGTAGGGGTTTTTCTTAATATTACTAACCAAAAGGTCTATGCGCTTCATTAATATTATCTCTCGATCTGTTTTAGTATCATTATCCATCATAGTGTTAGGCATATAAATCCTCTTCGTTTATTTAATCCTATTAATAATAACTATTATTTAAATAATTTTTTCTAGCCATTTCTTGCAAAATTATTTATAAATGCTACTTAGTGCTTATAACATTTTATGATATGATATAATAGAATGAATATAGAATGTCAATTATTTAATAAATTAATATTTTATTAATTGACAATTCACCATTCATTAAATTAAACTTTTTAACCAAAAAAATTTAGAACTATGTCCGACTTAATAGCTAAAGACCAATTAGAACAATTTATAAGTCAAATAGAACAACTTGAAGAAGAAAAATCGGAATTATCTGCGGCAATCAAAGATATATTCGATGCCGCCGAGTCTAGTGGTTTTGATAAAAAAGCTATGAAATCCGTATTAAAATTAAAGAAACTCGACAGAAATGAATTGGCAGAACAAGATGCGGTATTAGATCTTTATAGACAAGCACTTGGTTTATGACCAATATTATGATATGTTAAAAGTATAAAAAAATTTTAGTAATGCAATTATATCCATTAAGGCTTTTACCTGATAAAGTCAATTTTGATTTTATGCAATTT
The DNA here is from genome assembly GCA_019468145.1 of Rickettsia endosymbiont of Bradysia coprophila. Lineage (GTDB taxonomy): Bacteria > Pseudomonadota > Alphaproteobacteria > Rickettsiales > Rickettsiaceae > Tisiphia. The sequence goes on along the minus strand of JAHXDM010000002.1, from coordinate 833,936 downwards.
AAGAAAGTAAGCTATACGCTATCTATTCTTTTAACTATCTTAAGTATTATTTGGATAGGTAAGTATCAATTTAATTTTGGCATTGATTTTGTAGGGGGAATAGTTATAGAAATACGAATTGATGAAAAACCTGATTTAGCAAAAATGTGGGAAGTACTGAGTAAGCTTAAGATTGGTGAAGTGACTTTACAAACTTTTGGTGATCATAATGACCTCTCTATAAGAGTGGGGAGTAACAAGGAAGATTCCTTAATGCAAAATATTGAGCTTATAAAATCAACTTTACAACAACACTTGCCTTACAAATATGAATACCGTAAGGTGGATTTTGTTGGCCCTCAAGTGGGAGCGCAACTGATAAAATCGGGGATAACAGCGCTAGCTCTTGCTTTCGTAGCTATAATGATTTATATTTGGATTAGGTTTGAATGGTATTTCGGGCTTGGGATACTTATAGCTTTATTACATGATGCTATACTAAGCCTTGGTTTTATGAGTTTAATGAAGTTAGATTTTAATTTAAGTTCTATAGCTGCTCTTCTTACTATAATAGGTTATTCTGTTAATGATTCAGTTGTTATTTATGATAGGATTAGAGAAAATTTACGTAAATCACATCAAAAAATAATGCCCCAAATTATTAATAGAAGTATTAACGAAACTTTATCGAGAACTATTTTAACTGTTACTACAACTTTATTGGCAAATTTAGCCTTAATTATTTTCGCAGGGGAAGCTATTTATAGTTTTAGTGTATTAGTATTTTTTGGTATAATAGCTGGAACCTATTCTTCTATCTTTATATCGGCTCCTATACTAACATTAATTAAAGATAAATAGCTTATACTCATAAATAAAGAATTTTTAAACCTAATAAACATTATATATTAGTCATATGAATCCACAACAAAAATTCCCTATCCTCCCTAGAGCAACAGCAATTTGGCTTATTGAAAATACTGCCCTGACCTTTAAGCAAATAGGCGATTTTTGTGGAATTCATGAGTTTGAAATAAAAAGTATCGCTGACGGGGAAATATCTCAAGGGATTAAGGGGTTAGATCCCATTTCAGCTGGTCAGGTAACTAAAGAAGAAATAATGAGATGTACAGGTGATCCCAATAGTAGTTTAAAAATTTCTGCAAGCACCGCCTATGAATTGGTAAGTAGTAAACGCAAGCAGCTATCGAAATATACTCCCATCGCTAGACGACAAGATAAACCTGATGCAATATTTTGGTTACTTAAAAATTACCCAGAAATCTCAGATAGCCAAGTTATCAAACTCGTGGGCACTACTAAATCTACCATAGCAGCAATTCGAGAACGAAGTCACTGGAATATGAAAAATATACGTCCGCGAGACCCTGTCTTGCTAGGAATTTGTAGTCAAATGGAATTAGACTCCATAGTTGAACCAATAACTCCTCCTTAAAGGAGCAGAATGGGTCTTTTTTAAGGTAACGCGAGGCTCCCAAGTTACAGGGCAGTTTGTCTCAGGAATAATTATAGCGTTGCTTTAAAGATAAGCTTAAATAGATATTCACAAAAAAATAAAATTATTTTACACTTTATAAGTTAGATAAGTTGTTTATAATTCATCTAAATTTGATTAATAAGAGCTAGATGAGTAAACCTAAATCTGTTTTTTTCTCTGCTATTTCAGGTAATATACTAGAATATTATGATTTTACCGTATATTCGGTATTTTCCTCTGTTATTGGTCGTACATTTTTTCCCGTAGAGTCAGAATTCATCCAAATATTATTAAGCCTTGGGGTGTTTGCAGTAGGATTCTTGACAAGACCAATAGGGGGTATATTCTTTGGCTATGTTGGCGATAAATATGGTAGGCGAATATCTTTAATTATTTCTATGCTAGGAATGACAGTCCCCACCTTTATTATGGGATTAATCCCTTCCTATTCTGATATAGGAATTTATGCTCCTATAATACTCGTAATGATGAGGTTGTTACAAGGTCTGTGCATCAGCGGTGAAGGGGCAGGAGCCGCTATTTTTATTTTAGAACATCATCAAAATCTAAGACCGGGGTTTACTGCTGGGCTAGTCCACGGTTCCAATATCGCCGGAACATTAATTGCTACTTTGATCGGAATCATCATCGAACAATATTTTCATCATATAGATTTTGCTTGGCGTTTTGCATTTTTACTGGGTGGATTTATGGGGTTGATGGGCTTTTATTTGCGTCTGCGGGTAACGGAAACTCCTATTTTTAAAATGTTAGCTCTGCAAAAGAAAACTTTAAAAGCTCCTTTCTCGAATGTCATTAGGACCGCCTGGCGAGCAATGTTTTTAACTTTTTGTGTAGGGTCAGTAGCAAGTAGTGTGTTATATTTAGTAAAAACTTATATAAATGTTTATTATCATAATGTTTTACATTTTAATAACACTCTAGCCTTAACTTATCTCCTATATACTTCTTTTATAGCGATGATTACTATGCCATTATTTGGGGCGATCGCTGATATTATTGGTAAATTCAAGACAATTACCTTAGTCAGTATTGCCATATTGATCCTAGCTTTACCTACCTTATTCTCTATGTCTTCACCAGAAATGTGGTGTCAAATTCTTTCTTTAACCATTTTAGGTACCCTTGGGGGAGCAATATCAGGGTCAGCCTATATATTTATCATCTCTTTATTTACTCCTGAACAAAAATTCTCTGGAGTAGCTTTCAGCTATAATTTAGGGATTGCCATGTTTGGGGGAACTTCTCCTATCATTTCTCGCTGGCTTGTGGAGAAAACGGGATTATTTTATGCTCCAGCTTTTTATATTATGACCACTTCTAGTGTATTTTTAGTCATTATTTATATTATGAGAGATGAAATCAGGAGACTCATGAAAAAATCTTCTACCTAAACAACCTCGAATATATAAAAATTTATCTTTATGGTTACCAATAGACAAAAAACTGGCCAGTGGTTTACTAATTTACGTGATCAAATATGCCTAGAATTTGAAAAAATTGAGCTGGAATATAGTAAGATCAAAAATTTAGCACCCGGACAATTTGTGCGTAAGCCCTGGGATAGGCAAGGTGGCGGCGGTGGGGTTATGTCCATAATGCGTGGCAATTTATTTGAAAAAGTTGGTGTTAATATTTCCACAGTTTTTGGAGAATTTTCAAGTGAATTTAGCAAAAATATCCCTGGTACAGAGGATAGTAAACAATTTTTTGCTACTGGTATCTCTGTGGTTGCCCATCTAACATCTCCTTTAGTGCCAGCAGCCCATTTTAACACCCGTTATATTGAAACTGCTACTCGCTGGTTTGGTGGTGGTGGGGACCTTACACCATTTTACCCAGATAATGAGGAAAAGGTAAAATTTTACCAAGCTTTCAAACTAGCCTGTGATAAATATAACTCTGATTACTACCCTAAATTCTCTAAACAATGCGATGAATATTTTTATTTGCAACATAGAGAGGAACCAAGAGGAGTAGGAGGCATATTTTATGATTATTTAAATAGCAACAATTTTAACCAGGATTTTGCTTTCACCCAAGATGTAGGGAAAGCTTTTTTGACCGTATATCTTCAGATTATTAGAAACAAAATGTTACTCTCCTGGACTGACGAACAAAAAAACCATCAATTAATACGTCGAGGTAGGTACGTAGAATTTAATTTATTATATGACCGTGGCACTAAATTTGGTTTAATGACCAAGGGAAATGTGGAAGCAATCTTAATGTCGTTGCCCCCTGAAGTACGGTGGTAACCTAAGGTTCTTAAAAAATCTTAATTTTTAGTTACTATATTAAAACTGTGTTTAAAACAACACGTGAAGGGGAGTGGGTCAGATTTTCTTTAATAACTTTAAGAAAATTCCTATTAATTCCTTGAATAATTAACAATTAATGTATAATATGTTCTTTATAGAATTATAGTATTGTTTAAATTAGAGGTAAAATTATGTATAGGTCCTATGTAAAGCTATTTGATAGTTCTTTGATGTGGCGGCTATTTTGGGTCCTGTGTAGTGTTATGTTAATTATTATGGCCTGTGATGCGTTTGCTGATGATAAATTACAGACTGACCTCAGCACGCCCCTATGTAAGGTATATAACCTAGTTACTGGCAGAGTGGGCCAGGTTATAGCAGGTCTAGCTTTGATAGGTCTATTTTTATTAGGTTGGTTCGGTAAGCTGCAAACGACAGCCGCTATAACGATTATTGTCTCTATGGTCTTAATGTTTAAAGCTGAAACTATTGTAACGTTAATCACTGGTGAACCGGAGGGTTTTAAGAACTGTGCACAGTTGGTGAAGGAGGATAAGAAACCTACACCTTAATAAATTAAGTATGAAACTATTTTATAATATTATAGGCTTACTATTACCCACAAATATAAAATAGGTATAAAATATCTAAAATATATTTGTATGACAAGAGGTATCCTAATGGCAAATGTTCAACTATCTAATACTTACGAATTAGGTGATAAGTGGCTGGAAAGAGAATTTAGGCATGTTAATTTAGGAGATAAAAGACTTATAGCAAGGCTTATCAAAACCACCACTTTGCTTGAGGGCAAAGCATCCGGTTCAATAAATCAAAGTTGCAAAAGTTGGAGGGAAGCTAAAGGAGCATATCGATTATTAAGTAATAAAAAGTTTAATCCTGAAGAAATTTATTCTTCGCATTATAAAGAAACAGGAGAAAGAATTAAAGGTAATAAATATGTATGTTCAGTTCAAGATACATCAAATTTAGACTTTGATTCTCACATCAAAACTAAGGGACTTGGTAGCATTTCAAAGGCTTATACAAAACATAAGATGGGTTTAATGGTACATACCGCCTTGATGCTTACAATGGAAGGATTACCTTTAGGTCTATCTTCTCAGCAATGTTGGGCTCGTGTGCTCCGGGAAGAAACGGCGCAAGAAAAGACAAGAAGAAAATATATTTCTTCTATTAAAGAAAAAGAAAGTTATAAATGGATAACAGCTCTGCAAGACACTATGAATATTATACCGGTAGGTACGCAAGTTGTTACTATAGGCGACAGAGAAGCAGATATTTTTGAGCTTTTATGGCGTTGCCAAGAGTTAAGTACTTTATTTATTGTTCGTAATAGACAGAATAGAAAATTTATTTGCCCAAAAATTGGTAAAACAAATTTACAAACGCGGATAAATCAAATACGGGAAAAGGAGGAGATGGTCCTTCAAATACCAAAAAAGCAAGGTCAAAAATCACGAGAGGCAAAAATTGAAATAAAATATATCTCTGGTTTGATACCAATTAGCTCTCCATCATTATATGGTTCAAAAGATACCGGGCATAAAATAAGTGATAAAGTAGCAATCAGCGTTGTCAGGGCTAAGGAAATTGATCCCCTGAAGAAACAGAAGCAATTGATTGGACATTACTAACCAATATTCCTGTTGTTAACTTCAAAGATGCGATTGAAAGGATAAATTGCTATAAACTAAGGTGGAAAGTTGAAGAATATTTTAGAGTGTTAAAATCTGGATGTAAAATAGAAAATTCGCGTTTATCTACCAAAGACAGATTAGAGAAATTGATTGCCCTAAAAAGTATTATTGCATTTAAAATTTTATATTTATCGAAAGCTGCTATATCTCACCCTGAAGAATTGTGTACTAAGATTTTGTCTTTAGAAGAATGGCAAGCACTTTATATTCGTGAGCATAAAGCTCTGATCATACCGAAAGATCCACCAACTATAAAACAAGCTATTATTTGGCTTGGAAAATTAGGTGGATTTATGAATAGAAAAAGTGATAAATTGCCGGGCACTATGACATTATGGAGGGGTTACGAAAATCTTAAAGACAGTATGGATATGTTATGTTTATTTATCCCTCAAAATTGTGGGTAATAGTAAGGATTATAGGTCAGCAAAGAATTAGTGCTTTAAGTGGAATTGGTGGCGGTATTCATGTTATCACGCCAAAAACAGTTTTATTCCACCCCTTTGAGAATTATAGGTTTCTTTAATTGTTACTTTTATCAAAAGGAACCTGTATTTTTAAGGCAGAGAAGGTTACTTAAATAACGCAGAAACCTTAAGGTATACTGCCCTACGTTTTATATAAGTGCATCTCCCCATCGTCATTGCGAGTCGGCTGTAAGCCGACGTGGCAATCCAGGAAAACCTACCAAAATACGATGGCTTAAATATTTTCCCTGGATTGCCAAGCCTACTAACGCAAGGCCCCGCATGACAATGGAGATGACTTTTTCCTAAAAAGCTTGCAAAAAAAACCTTGTTTATGTAGGGTAATATGACCTTAAGGATGCTTTCAGTTTTATAAAAAATGCAACAAATAATTACTCTCTATAATATTAAAATTGCCAATAACTTACCATTGGTGCTTATTGCTGGACCTTGTCAGATAGAGAGTTTAGATCATGCTTTGTTCATGGCTGATAAATTAGTATCGCTTACCTCTAAACTTCATATTCCATTAATCTACAAATCATCTTTTGACAAAGCCAATAGAACGTCAGTCAATGGTAAAAGAGGAGTGGGCCTTACGCAAGGTCTAGAGATTTTGGCAAAAGTTAAGGCAAGTTTTAACTGCCCTATTCTAACGGATGTTCATAGCGAAGCTCAATGCTCCACAGTAGCTGAAGTAGCGGATATCTTACAAATTCCAGCTTTTTTATGTAGGCAAACAGATTTACTTCAGGCGGCTGCCAAAACTAATAAAATTGTTAATGTCAAAAAGGGGCAATTTCTTGCTCCCTGGGATATGAAAAATGTCCATGCTAAGCTCGAAAGTTTTGGGGCAAAAAATATCATGCTTACGGAACGCGGAGCAAGTTTTGGATACAACACTCTAGTGTCCGATATGCGTAGTTTACCAATTATGAAGGAAACTGGCGCACCGGTAATTTTTGATGCCACCCATTCAGTTCAACAGCCCGGGGGGATGGGCAATAGTAGCAGTGGGAATAGAGAATATGTGGAAGTGTTAGCAAGGGCGGCAACTAGTGTAGGAGTAGCTGGGATTTTCATGGAAGTTCATCAAGACCCTGATAACGCCCCCAGCGATGGCCCTTGTATGGTGAAATTAGCGGACCTGGAACAGATATTAGTGAAATTACAAAAATTTGATAATTTAGCTAAAAGTAATTAATAGCAAGATTTTCAAGGTAGCGATAATAGCATCCCCCCTACTGATTGAAAAAGTTGAAATAATATGTTGAATAAAAAACTATTAATAGTCCAAGTGGTAGCAATGCATCACAATCGTCATTGCGAGCGAGCGTTTGCTGCGCGTGGCAATCTATCTAGGAAATAAAAGTTAAATCATCGTATTTTTGAAAGGTTGCTTAGGAATTGCCACGCGGGCTTTCGCAGGCTCGCAATGACGATTGTGATCACCTTCCATAAAAAACGTGGGGTACTACTAGAAATAATGCATATCTTAACCCGCAAGCTCATTATCTCTTCCAAATATTACCAACAAATTCTCTCTCTATTGAAATCTGAAGGAGGGAAGGCTAGAGTTATTGGCGGGGCAGTTCGAGATGCAATTTTGGGTAAAAAAAATTATGATATTGATATAGCTACTGATTTATTACCTCAGGAAACAATAGATATTCTCGCTAAATCTAATATTAAAGTGCTGCCTACTGGTAAAAAATATGGTACAGTGACGGCTTTTTTTGGAAGAGAAAAATTTGAAATCACTACTCTCCGGCAAGATATTATCAGTGATGGTAGGCATGCGGTGGTAGTTTTTACTGATGATTTTCGGCTCGATGCGGCAAGAAGAGATTTTACGATTAACGCCTTAAGTTACTGCCCATTTGAGCAGAAAGTTTATGATTATTTTAATGGAGCGCAGCATTTACAGCAAGGTAAGGTAGTATTTATCGGGCAAGCATATAGGCGGATTTGTGAAGATTTTTTAAGAATCTTGCGGTTTTTTCGCTTTTCTAGTTATTATGCAAAGAAGTTAGATAATGATGGAGTAGAGGCTTGTATTAAATTGAAGGAAAATCTTAAATTCCTTTCAAAAGAACGTATAAAATCGGAAATGGATAAGTTAATTATTTCCTCAAATAGCCCGAGTATCTTGCAGCAAATGTTTGAAGCAGGGATTTTAACACTAATATTTCCTATTAGCCAGTTTGATAAAAAACCACTGCTAGAAGCAACGTTCCTTGCAAGCTCTTTTGCGCCTCTCCCATTATATCATAGATATTCACTATTATTCTATCATATTACTAACCTAGCACTAAGTGATTTATTAAATTTAAAATTTTCTCGCAAAGAGGCAGCCCAAATCCTTTCCATAATTAAGCTAATTAATATTGACCAAATAAATGAAAATTCCTTACGAACAATTTGGTTTGAAAAACAGGATTATTTACACTTTTTAAATCTCTTAGTATCATTAGATAAGCTAGACTTAATAGTAGCAAAAAAATTTATTCATGATTATGCAAACCGCGCGCGCGCCTTATTCCCTATAACTGGCCATGATTTAGCAAATATTCAGAGCAAAGCTATTGGCGTACTTCTCCGAAAATTAAAAAAATTATGGATAGAGAGTGATTTTAGGTTAACTAAAGAGCAACTACTTAAGATATTAGAAAAATGAAAATTGCTATTAGTCTCTTGATTTTGTTATTTAACTTTGCTGCTTTGGCAAGTAAAGGTCCAATTAAAATTGTGACAACCATCACCCCTCTGGCCGCTATTATCTCCATGTTAGTTAAAGATGAGGCAGAAATTGAGTCTATTGCCAATAATAATGGTTGCCCCCACCATTATAACCTTAAACCTAGTGATTTAAAAAAGGTCCAAAATGCTGATATTATATTTTATATAGATAAGGAATTTGATGGTTTTGTAGGAAAATTAATAAATGGCTATAGTAAAAATGCTATGCAAATTAGTAGTTTTCCTGGCTTAAATATTATCCGAAATAATTCTTATAATAACTGGCATATTTGGTTAGATTTAGAGAATGTAATTGTCTTATTAGAGCACTTATCTAAAATACTAATAGAGCAATTTCCGAATATTAAGATAGCTATTGAGAAAAATTTAGAGGAAGCAAAAAAGCAAATAGCAGAACTTGCTAAAATTAAACAGCAGAAATTATCCCAGCTCTCTGACGTTATTTTGCTTACCGATAGCTGTGACTATTTTTTTGATGATAAACAATATAGAGTAACCAAATTATATAATTCTCATCAAAAAAGCCTGAAATATATTAATAATCTCGAACAATTATTAACTACCTCCAGTAATAAATGTTTAATTTTAAGTATGGAGCAAAACCCTTTGATTTATAAAAATCTTAACGCTATTATAGTAATAGTTGATAGTGAAAATTGGCAAGTCGATAAAATTAATAATAATTTATTCATCGCCCAATATTTAAAAATGATTAACCAAATAACTAAATGTTTAAATTATTAAATCCTCATTACTTTAATAAACTCATTAAGCTTATGATTCCTATTTTATGGAGTTCCATGCTGATCATAATGGGCATAGGGTTATACCAAGCTTTAATAGTCTCTCCGCCTGATTACCAGCAAGGTGAAATGGTCCGAATCATGTATGTTCATGTTCCCTCTTCTTGGATGGCGCTTGGAGTCTATAGTTTTATGGCTATTTGTAGTATTGGTAATATAGTATGGAAGGCTCCCATGTCATTTCTAATGGCAGCTGCTAGCGCCCCGATTGGACTTGTATTCTGTATGATTAGTTTGGTGAGCGGTGCATTATGGGGGAAACCTATCTGGGGTACTTGGTGGGTGTGGGATGCTAGGCTTACCTCTATGTTAATATTATTGCTGTTATATATCAGCTATATTATTGTGGTTAATAGTGGGGATAATTTTAGACGTAGTGAAAAACCAGCTGCAGTAATTGCTATAATTGGCTTTGTTAACATTCCTATAATCAAATTTTCTGTAAATATTTGGTATAGTTTACATCAACCTGCAAGCATCCTAAGGTTAGGAGGGCCAACTATTCATAAATCTATGTTATTACCATTAATATTAATGTTTGTCAGCGCTATATTGTATTTCTTATTAGTGTTTGGTTTAAGAACTTGCACTCTAATAGCCAAGTTCAAGGAACAGGAAAATTTATGACTTATGTAGTTACCGATGAATGTATAAAATGTAAATACACAGATTGTGTAGAAGTATGCCCCGTTGATTGTTTTTATGAAGGGGAGTTAATGTTAGTAATCAACCCTGATGAATGTATCGATTGTGGAGTATGTGAAATTGAATGTCCAGTGAAGGCTATAAAAGCGGAATCAGAGGAATTGATTGATTGGATAGAAAGAGCAAAATTTTTTGCAAGCCAATGGCCTAATATTACTACTATAAAAGCAGCTTTACCAGATGCTGATAAATATAAAGAAGAAAAGAATAAATTTGAAAAATATATGAATTATAATAGCACCCTTACCTGATTGTTTCTATATACTCCTCTTTAGGTGATTTTGCTGCCTTGCAGGAGGGTAGAGCTGAGTCAACAACGCATGCAAATTCATATCAGAGGAGTTTACTTTTGGTTCATGAGCCCCGCCCATGCCTAAAGCTCTGGGGCTTCGTTGTATAGTATCAAATTCGTATCCATGCTAGCCATTAAATTATCATATAATGGCTTATCTATAGGGTTGGCAACTAAGTAATTATTTACAGCTTGCATAACATCTTGATCCAGTTGGAGAGCTTTTTTACATCTTGATAAAACTTCATCACTAATCAAACAAGGAACATTTGCTCCTATATTTTCTGATAGTATGCCAGTTTCTTTGAGTTCATTAATAAGATTCTCCTCGACAAAAAATTCTTTAGCGTCTTCAAAGCGGTTGCCATTAAAATGCATATTCACAGCATCTACATAGGTTCCGCGGGTAGTTGTGTGATTAAGTTCATGTTGACAAATTATAGCCCCCCACTCTGTATATTTTTTAACTTGAAGCTTTAGTTCATCGCCAGAGTAAAAAGCAAGTAAGATTTCTTTATAAGTCGTCACTTTCGCTCTAGCTGTGCCGATGGCGCTTAAACACCCATGATAAAGCGCTACTTTTTCTTTAGAATATCCCACGATTATAGGATTCACAAATGACTCAGGGGGTACATTTTGACTAACGAATTCTATCACAAAGATAGCCCAAGGATTTGTAGCTCCTTCTGCTTTAGGAAGTTGATTATGGGCAAGCCCTATGCCACAGCCTTTTATAGAGTCAAACATCTCCGTAGTTATACGCTGAGCTATTTGTTTGTTCTCATCCGCAATAGGAAATTTCATAACTGGTTGATTAAAGTAACGAATTTGTTCTTCCAATTCACTAGTGGCTCTTTGCTCAAACTCCTGTTTATCATTTTCTACTTTCTTAGTATATGAAACTATCCCCATGAAAAAACCTATTTTTATTAAAAAACCTTATTATAATCCGGGATGTTATTTTACACAAGATTTTTCTTTAATTTTAAAAATACTTTTAAATGTAATTTACTCGTTGATTTGCTATCCACAATTGAGATATAATACTTAAATAATTATCCAGATTTTGTTATGTATAAAATCAGTAGAATTTATACCTATCTTATAAATTTTATTTTGCCACCTAGATGTCTTTCTTGCGCAGAAATGACAATTAGTAATAAAGATTTTTGTTCTAATTGCTGGAAAAATCTCAATTTTATTACTAAACCTTACTGTATTGTTTGTGGTAGCAAATTAAACATCTCCATTTTAGAAGGGATGGAATGCGGGAAATGCCTTCAAGCTAGACCTTCTTATAACCTATCACGTAGCTTGATTCAATTTGATGGATACAGTAAAAAGGTTATTCATGCCTTTAAATACAAAGATAAAACTATCTTAGCTAAAACTTTTACCCGATTATTTTATAATCAATATAATCAGGAATTTTGTAATATTGATTTGATTGTTCCAGTGCCTATGAATAGATTTAAAAGACTGTTTAGGATGTATAATCCAGCGTTTATTCTAGCTCTAGAAATCAGTAAGATAATGAAAATTGCTATGATTCCTGATATATTAATTAAAACAAAATGGACCAAAGCTCAAACTTATTTATCTAAAAATCAGAGAGAAAAAAACTTATCTGGAAGTCTTATTTTTAATAAAAAATATCAAATTATGGATAAAAAAATATTGTTGGTAGATGATGTTTTAACTACCGGAACTACTATTAACAAATGTTCTAAAATATTAAAAAGGGCTGGAGGTAAAGATATTTATGTTATGACAATTGCCAGAACTTAACATAAGCCCAGTACCGGATAAGAACATTGTTTTTACCCGGCAATTGATGCGCAATAGAACTTTATTTACTTTTTATAAAAATAATGGGTTACAGCTCTTTTAAGGGACTTATATATTATGAATGTTAATATACTAGTAGGAACAATACGTATTATTACAGGTAAAGTGCTAAAGAGTCGCTTCCAATCTGCTAAATTATTAGTTTTGTTAGCAGAAAATTTGACTAATTCTTTACCCGCAACTTTTAAACGATTAAAAGGGTGCTTGCTGTTTCTATGTTTTAAATAACAACGTATAGTTTCAATAAATATTGTAATCATAATTGATATAGTAGCACTCCTAATTAAAACAATAACATTAGCATCATTGTAAGAATAAAAAGAAAAGTAATTAGCAGCTATAAGTAATCCTAATGCAATAAGCGCCAAGCAATATACAACGCACCTCATCCAGGAAGGTGTCGAATCCTCTAAATATGGTCTTATCAATTCAAGTAATAAAGCTTTGAACATTTAATTTGCTCTAGTTATTTAATTAGAATAGCAAGTATTACCCCAATGCCAAAAGCATAAGTTAAATTTCTTACTGGATGATGGCGAGTAGATATACATAAATCTGTGAATGTATCTTTACCTTTTTCTACACTTTTATTTTTAAAAGAGGACATAACAGTAGTTAAGTTATCAAATTGCTCTGTCATAATATCCCCAGATTTATCTTTCATATTGCCTAAGCGCTGGACTATACTTTCTATATCTTTCTTGATACCTTCAATATCTTCTTTAGCCGATTTAGTATTAGCATCGTTCATAGTAGGACTCCTTAATTATAGGTTAATGCTTTAGTATGATTCACTAGTATAAAGCATAAGTTAAATATTGTTTTGTTCTACAATAAGTTGTTACGTTAATTCGTGACAAGGACATCTTGTCTTATACCGAACTCACGTCCTAACACTCTACAGTATAGCAATTAGTCCAGGCAATAGCAACAATGTTTCGTAACAATTCCAGGTAAAAGAGTAAAAAAATGATAATAAAACTCTTATAACAAGAATTTAACTAGGGTATTAACCAGGGGTACTTGAACTTCTCTATTATTATTGGCTTAGAAGTATCAATCTGCTAGGACTTCTACTGCTTTTTATTTACAATAATTCTGTGGTAAAATTACAGAATCTAGAATTTGTCGGATAAGTTTAAGTAAAATCACTAATTAAATTTGCCACTTAATCTTTTTAAAGAAAAATTATAAAATTCTTCCTAAAGAATAAAGGTGAATTCAGGATAACTTTAGCTATCCCGAATTCGAGTAAATTCTCTACCAAACGCGAATTCTGCACGAAGCCTATTCAGGTAGTAGTTTCTTTAATTAAAGAGCGAATTAAAGCATTAACAGCTTGTTGATGTTCTGAGCTACGAATTTTCATAAAATTCCTGGAGACCTCGATGCACATACGTTGGTGTTGGGTTAATATTGGTTCTATATTAGCAGCATCTTCTAGTCCTTCGTAAAAATAATCGATATTTTTATCAAGCGCCTTAGCGATAAGAACCAATCTTCCTATAGATATTCTATTAACACCTTTTTCATATTTTTGTAATTGTTGATGGGTTACTTCAATCACTTCAGCAAGTTGCTGACGTGATAATCCTTTAGCAAGTCTAAGAGAATAAATTTTTTCTCCAATAAATTGATCGATTTTTTGTATATAGTCATTTTTTCTGGCCATTCTATCTCCTTATATGAATGAATTATTAAATATTTTTAATACATATTAACAAAATTAAATATTTACTCAAATGTAACTGTCAAATTGTGTTCAAAAAGACAGGTCGGGTGGACAAAAAGTACATAATATACTGCTTCATATTTGAATTATTTTTGCATCTATAATCATAAGATTAGCTCTCACATTTTAAGGGCTATCATGCGTACCTAAGCGTTCAAAATAAAGTTCAATTCTTCATATCAAAGCAGCATAAGTTTACGTGAAAGTGACCTTACAATATTCATTAAATATCCGTTATGTGAACATAGCTAAATCCATGACAAAATGAAAAAGCAGTTCGTGAAAGATGGGCAGTAGATTTAGTTGTGTCATATACTAGTAGACTTAAGTTTCTTAAAGGTTAATAAATTTATTTTTACTTATACTAAAAGGTATTTAAAATTTTTTAACTATTATATAATTTATTGCAATCCTACAGGCAGTTGATTAAATTGTAAATTACAATTTTATTTTATTAGAAATTTTTAAACTTTTCTTTGTAATTAAAAATAATAAATTACAAAATAAATTAACTAATAAATCAAGAAACCCATGTTAATTTCTTAAACTTATTTATCTGAGTTCAGTTAAATTTTTATGAACTTGCAACTTCCTTAGGAACCTAAGACCTTCTAGCTTTTTAAGGGATATATTTTTTCATTTTCAAGATATTTTTTTATAAAATTTAAAGGTTTTAGATTATGTCCTACTGTTAAATTATAGGACTTAATTTTTATCTCATTTTGTGTGCCAATTCGCAACATCATTAATATTATAACCGCTCACATTCTTCAGGAACCTTGAGTTTATTGTAAATAAATCAGTGCGTGCTTAACTAATATATACCACTATAAATTTCAAGAATTGGAAGCACAGGCGTGCGGCCATGCGAGTGCGGCCATAAAATCTTGCCCAGAAAAAAGCTTTAAGCGTACTGCTTTATCGCTCCTTTAAGACTTTGCTACTTAATTGATAACTTTTTAAGTTGAGTCTCTCTGCCCACTAATTGCTTTATTTCAAAAAGAGCGCCCCTATAGGGTACATAAAATTTACGAACTCTTAATGTAAAATAAAAAAGCAATTCTTAAAAATTACAGTATGAGTAATGATTGGAATTTTAGGTACCATCTTGTTGAATATTTTTATTTTTTAATAATAAAGCTAAATCTCCTTTTTCATACATTTCACGCACTATATCACAACCACCTATAAACTCCCCCTTTATATAAAGTTGGGGAATAGTAGGCCAATCACTAAAAACTTTTATATCTTCACGTAGGCTATGATTCATGAGCACATCAATGTCGTGAAATTTTACTCCAAGCTTCATTAAAATTGCTACCACTGTTGCAGAAAAACCACATTTAGGGGAACGTGCAGTACCTTTCATAAATAACACAATATTATTATTTTCAATTTCATTTTTTATAAGATCAAAATTTTTATTTTCTAACATTCTTGAACCTGATATAAATTATCACTTTCTTTTATACGTAAATGTTGTAGTATGCAAGCCAAAATAATTGATAAAATTTTTGAAGCTCTAAGAAATGTTAACGCCACTCCAACAACAGAATTAAAATATGTTAATGATTTTACACTCTTGATTGCAGTAATATTATCAGCTCAAGCAACGGATGCGTCAGTTAATAAAGCTACAAAATTATTATTTACTCACTATGATACTCCGCAAAAAATATTAGAGCTTGGAGAGATTAAATTAAGAAATTATATAAAATCGATAGGGTTATTTATAACGAAGGCAAAAAATATTGTTGCACTTTGCCAAATTTTAGTAGATAAGTATGAGAGCAAGGTTCCCGATAATTTTAACGACTTAATAACATTGCCGGGGGTAGGAAGGAAAACAGCAAATGTAATTTTAAATTGCTTGTTTGGCCAACCAACTATGGCAGTAGATACACATGTATTTAGAGTTTCTCGAAGGCTCGGGCTTAGCATAGGTAATACTCCCAAACAAGTGGAAACTGACTTACTTAAAGCTATTGATACAAAATGGTTGCAGTATGCCCACCATTGGTTAATATTACTAGGTCGGTATATTTGTAAAGCACGGACACCTAATTGTCCTGTTTGTCCGGTTAAAGATTATTGTGAATATTATACAAAGATGAACCAGTCAATAAACCAAAATAGAAGATAATTGCCGTGAACTTACACGGACTGCTCGGATAACTTAGTTATCTTAAATTTGGTTATACATATAGAAACAATCAGGTTTGGGGGAGCTCCGAACGCCTGATTATTAAATATAATATTCCCCTGCCAAACACGATTTTTTTTATTAAAATCCTGTTTGTCAGAAAGAATAAGTTAAAAGCTCTGAGAAAAACTCGGGAGCAGTAGCTTTTCCTTATACTCCTCTGATATGAATTTGCATGCGTTGTTATTCAATGCTCTCCTAGATTTTGACTCAGCTCTACCCTCATGCAAGGTAGCAAAATCATCTGAAGAGAAGTATATTTTCCCTCGCAACTGCCGGATAAGAATAAGATCTTATTCGGTAGTTGGCGTAAATAGACTTAAGTTCAACTATTGGAGAGGTGGCCGAGTGGTTTAAGGCGCTCGCCTGGAAAGCGTGTTCACGGCAACGTGTCAGGGGTTCGAATCCCCTCCTCTCCGCCATATTCTTATCAGCCTTAGGTTTTTTCTAGCCCTTAAACAAAAATTCATATGCTGCTTTAAATAATAGCCACTTGCTATGATAACTGTTCTTCAGGGTAAATTGTTATCTTTTTGTAAAATTACCGTTCTAAAGGTTAAAGATAACCGTCTTTTTCTGGATATATTACTCCCACAATATTTATCGTTTTTTCTTCCAGCAATCCCATATTTCCATAAATAACGAGCATCATTCCGCAATATTAAAAGGCTTCTTGGCGCTAGTAATATAGATTGTTTAATGGAGTTATTTGTAAAATCCATAACGCAAGGGGAACCTAAACTTAATGAACATACGGTATTACCAAAACATGGGATGCAATCTACATGCGAACTAATACCTTGCCCAGGCATGTATTCGTTAACAATAACTTGTTGGGGGTACTGCGAAAAAATTTCCTTAACATGTAATTTTTTACACAGACCATGCAACCAATCTGGTATAAAACCAATATAGTATTTTGGATCTAAATTACGACTTTTATAATCATATTTATAACCATAATGTTGAACTTTACGTTTTAGTTCTGTTATCCATGGTTTAGTATCAATGATTCTAATTAATTCTAATTCTTGTGCTACAGTAATATACTTTGGTAAATATAATAAACCAGGAATTTTTATCTCATTTTCAAACATACAAAGCTGATTCATATTCTAAATTCCCAAGTAGCAAATTTATTATAATTCTCTATTCCGCTTTCATCTTGATGTGTCATAGTATGCTCATATTCCGGATAATCCCTTGGATCAAATTTATGTTTGATGTAACTTCTTCTTTTGTTAAAACATTTGATAGTTATCCTATAGCTCATATGTAGAAGTTATTAGATTTGGTAAAGTTTGTAATTTTCTAACCACCCTAAGTGTAAAACTCAGATTGCCTTCTCCTACTAAGAGCGAAACCTTTGAGCTGATACGATTAACAAAATCATATTTTGTTATAATATCATTATAAATCTCTTACGCTAATATATAGTCAATTAACTTAAGATAGGAACGGAATCGCTTCGTGGCTTACCCAGTAGCTCTAGGCTTTGAGCCTCGCTCCTAGTCCCTAATTAATTTTAATTTACTATAGCATAAACATTGGTTTAGCAATTCTACCAATTTTTGCAATATAACACCACTTATCGTGGTTCTGAAATTGTCCACAGGGCCTGCCAGATTCCTAACGCCTTCATTCTGGATAAAACTACCCATAATATTTATACAAACACTATAAAAAAGTTCTTTTCCTTGACAAATATTAAGGGTGCTATATTTTATTATTTAAACTTCAATACAAAAGGGTTGATTTATGTCAAAAGCAAAAACTGCTTCTAAAAATAATCCTACGTCAAGAGAGCAATCTAAGGAGTATTTTAATAATGGAAAAAAAATTAAACCAGTAAAGGTTATAACAGGTAAATCCTCCTTTTTAGCAGCAGAATATGAAGCATCAGGGGATTTAATACTTGGAACAAATGGTGAAATCTTACCGTGGGATAAAGCAAAAATTTAAACTTATGACTTTTTGTTTATAGTCAATTAATATAAATTAGGGACTTAAGTGGTCGCTGCTCTTCTAGGATATCTTCTTTTTGCGTCCTAATGTCTCTTGACTATAAGTCAAGTTTTAAGTAGTTTACTTAAACTAAGATATATACTACTGTAAACTTTAAGGAAGCTAGTTAATTTAAGCAAACAATTGGGCGAACAACTTATGCCTACTGGAAGCGTAAAAATTGGCGGTACGCGCGATTTTCGGTTCTTGATAGGTCAACAAGCATAATATTTTGCTGGATGACTTATTATTCCTATCCAGAGAAGACTTATATGGGGATGTAGCTCAGGGGTAGAGCATCTGCTTTGCACGCAGAGGGTCAAGGGTTCGATTCCCTTCATCTCCACCATTCTCCAATTTTGCTACATTTAGCGAACATATCAAACGGCGGACGCAGGGAGTAATCAAGCTTGTGGCCATTTAGTTCCAGGTTCGCAAATACAAAATTCAACAATTTACGTTTTTCGCTGGCAGTCGAACCTTTAAAGGTGTTTAGGCTTCCGGAAGCCAGTTCTACTAAGGTAATCAAACGCTCTGAAAATTTGTCATCAGCTATTTCATGGTTTTCTATTTCTTTGGTAATATCAGCACGTTTTTGGATTAATTCCTTACGTTTTTCTTCGTGGGTCTCTTTATTAATATCGCCATCTAAAAATAAATCAGTTAGTCGATCCATACGCGTTTTGAGCTTTGTCTGCTGCATATGCAACTCACCTATTCTCCTTTTATGGAAATCTTGCTCAATTTTTGCTGAAGCTTTAATATAGGCTATTACTTCAGTGAGTAGATCAGGATCTAAATGCAGGGTTTCTAGCACTTTTTCTACTTCTTGCAATACTTTTTCTTCTTGGACATAGATTCTTTTATTATGGTTATCATGGTGCCAAACTCGTAAATAGATCCATTCTGCACTTTTGCCATTACGATATGTTTTCTTTTTAGTCTCAGCAGTAACGACGCGGCCAGTAGCAGCACATTTGATTAATCCTCTAAATATATACTCTTTTTCTCCTTGTTTAAACGGCTTTCTATTCCAATTAAGACGCACTAACTGGCAAGCATCAAATAATTCTTTACTGATTAAAGGCTGATATATATGCGGATATTCTTTACCGTTTTTTAGTAATCTCATTACTCCATAATAAAATGGATTTTGAATAATTTTATATATATGAGAACAACATAAATATCCTTGGTTGCCATGAGAATTACGTAAGCCCCACTCTTTAGTTTTTTGTAGTATTGACAGTAACGTATAATTACCTGTAGCATAAGTTTCAAAAATTTTTCTAATCAATGGAGCACGGTCTGGATCCACGATAATTTTACTCTTGCCGCGTTTTGCTTCTTGCCCTTTTACGTGTAGATAACCAATAGGAGCAGTGCTTACCCATTCCCCTAAACGCAATTTCTGCTCGATACTACGATTAATATTATCTTTCAGGCTGTCGACATAAGATTGTGCCATCATTACAAAAATATTCCACATCATTTTTTCTTAGGAAGTAGAATTCTTATGTATGATACAATTTTCTGTATAAAAATGTAGCTCTATTTTGCCTTTCTCAACAAGTTCATTAAGTAGTGGTGTTTCTTTATAGCTACGTTGTAACCGGTCAACTTTATCGGTTACAACTGCTACTAGTTCTTTTTGTTTTTTGGCAAAGTCGATAGCTTCCATGAATTTCTTACGATTACCAATAGTAGAAGATTCAGAGAACTCAAAGATTTTTAAGATCTCTAAGCCTTTACGTGTGCAATATTCCTGCAAACGATATTTTTGGGCATCAATAGAGTAGCCATCTTCTTGTTCTTTTGAGGATACTCTTGCTAAGATTACCGCTTGTTTAGCTTTTTCTGTCATAAATTACCTACTAATTTAATTACTGAGTGTTGGGTCAACAGGCGTCATAATAGTCTGAAAATAGAACGAGCTGAGATCTAGAAAATTAACCTCACTTTTCTTTAAAATTACAGATGTCTTATTGGGACTAAATTCATTGTTATTCTGATAAACATATACAGTATCAATCAAGCCTGCTATTAACAGAGTACCAAATACGCACCAAGTAAATATATGCTGCGGTAGTGAAGTATAAGTCTTGTAATCGATGATTAAATTAACAGATTCTTTTTGAGCACTAACAAGCTCTATAAATTGCCTTAATGCTTTAGAATCATATTCATTTTTAGCACTAATGATGTCAACTATTGTGAAATTATTATCTTGGCAGTAATTAGTTAGAGATTTTTTGATCTTAAGGATATGTAGTGTATGTGGTGGATAAAGTAGAATAATGGTTTTTTTAGCAGTCATAACAACCCCCCTCTTAAAATTAATAAATAAAGAGTTTTGACCGCCAAAGTAGAATTGATTAAGATTATACTCTGGACGATCGGGGAGTTTACAAAACCGCCTTAGGACAGCTATGATAACCTTTAGGCAGAAGCCCTGGACATACGTTATCATCTCCCCGACCATAAACAAAGTCGAGGATGCATCATTTAACGGTTGACGATAACCGCCTAAGGTACAGAGGTTGTAACACCCCAGGATAGCTTTTGAGCTATCCTAATGGTGATCTTAGATTATTCTGGTCTTTTAGTCAACTTGCGTTTTATGTTTATTTGTATTCTTTAGTTTTCATATCTCCCTTAAGTTTACAATCAATAATCTCCTGACAAAAGCCAATGAGGTTCCTAGCTGCCGCCTGAGCTTCAGAGTCAGTAATTCTGTTACGATACATTAATTTTATCCTCAAAACTATGCTGGTATAGATCTCTTCTTTGGTACGTTTATTCAGTTCTATGGTGGGCATAATGTTTTGATCCTTTCTTAGTGTTAACATTTAACAATTTATTTTAGCATCTAACATAATTTTGATTGACGCAACCGTCAGTTCATAACATGAAACAAAAAATGAGCTATTTCTCTGCAACTTAATTATCCTGAACCCTAGTACTTATTAGGGTTATACTCTTCTAAAATTACTAAGATCAACATAGCAATTAGTTCATAACATGAACTAATTATTAAATCTTTTGTAATAATAGTAAAAAACTGCTTTGCTTAAGTGAAACATACAACTTAGAAGTTGGTGAATTATGAAATTAGGAAAGTGGTTGAAATTGCAGAGTACGCCTATTCATGTATTTGCGCAGAAAATAGGCAGGAGTAGAAGTTTAGTGCATAAATATATCTACGAAGGTGTTATACCAAAGCGTGATGTTATGATTAAAATTTATACTACAACTTGTGGGGCAGTTACAGCTAATGATTTTTACGAATTATCTGACCAGCTATTTGAGTCAACTTCAGATAAACCAAAAAGCCTGCCGCAAGAAACTTGGCATCGTTATTCTTTTCGGTAATTAATAGATCTTTAACTAGTACTTGAGCTATGTACCAGATAATCATTTCCATATTTTTTCTATCTTAACCATTCCGTAATATTTATTAGTTAATTTTTAATCCCAAATTTTAATTGGTACATAATATTATTCTATTAATTTAGCAAAACCCCTTTATATGAATAATTTTTACAGAATCTATAGTTTAAAAACTATCAATTAATCATTACTAATAACATTAAATTATGCACAAATATTGTGGATAACTTTGTGTAAAATGCGTGGATAAGTTTTTTAAACTACAAAAATGGATAGGAAATTTAGAGAAAATTTCTAAAAAATCATAAGAAAATTGGAATTTTTTTGATATTTTTTCATGATTTTTTTTGTTTCATAACATGAACTTTCTAATTAGCCATTAATTTACTTTTATCAATTTAATAAGGTCAATAATTATGCTCGATTCTTTTAACAAACTCTTTTACCTATCGGCTTCATCTAAAGATGCAGAGCTACTTGCACATGATGAATATGGTGTCTATATTCGCTTACTTGAACATATGTGGAAATGCGGTGGAAAACTACCACACGATGATACAAAAATTGCTCTTTATTTAAGAATTACAGCAAAAAAATGGCAAAATTATAAAAAAATTCTACAAAATTTTTTCATTTTTTCTGATCGATCTTTTACTCATTTAGAGTTGAAACAAGAATACCATAAAGTCATATTAAAATCACAACAAAATGCTTTAAATAGTGCTAAGAGATGGGGTATAAAAAGCAAGAAAGTGGAGATAGAAAAAGTAATTAATAAGCAAGATATTTCTGATGCGAACGGATATGCCATGGCATTGCGATCGCATATCCAACGGCAATGCCTTGCGCGCGCGTCTAAAGGGATAAAAGATAAAGATAAAAGATTAGATGATAGATTGGGGCAGCATAAAACTGTGGATAACTCTGCTAGTATCGAAGAATTACAGGCGAAGTTGATTGCGCTGTTTATCAGGCGTAACGTACAACTACCAGAAGATGGAGGATATTTGCACAACTGGCTAGAAAGCGGTATTAGTAGCAAGGCAATTTACCAGAAGATTGAACAGATAATGCAACGTATCAGCCAGAAAGGCTTAGAGCATCCTAAATCTTTTGCTTACTTTGCCAAAGAAATAGAAAGCGGTGTATAAAATTACAGTATTTGTTTCATAACATGAAATAATTAAAACATTTTGTCTGCGTACTTCTGGGTTTAGATAATAATTTGCCGTTTCATGCCATGAACAGGCTATTGCAATAGGCAGGTTATCTGCATACTATGGAATAAACAATGAAATTTACGGAGCGTATAAGCCATGCCGCATAATTCAAATCAAAATCAGCAATTATACTGGTCACTCTCTAGACCTTTGAAGTATATGGGACTAACGTTAGATGAGTGGGGTGTGACTTTGATAGGTATTGTGCCAGGCATAGTGCTACTGAATAGCGGTAGTGCTAAGTTGGGATTATTTTGCATGATTTCGGGAATTGTTCTTTGTTATACCTTTAAGAAATTCAAGCGAGTATCAGAATATTTTTTGCTAAAAAGTTTTTTGGTGGCCAAGAAGTGTTTACCCGCACCAATAAGCTATCCTGCGTTGTTAGGTAAGCAAGTAGGAAAATAAAATTAACCATGAGCTAATCAAGCAATGAATCATCTCTTTGGGTACAGCTATTGAATAATGTTTTAAATTATGCTATGGTGAGATTTTAGTAAATAATTGGAATTAAGCTATGGCAGAAATAATAACACGGAACGGAGAAGAAATCACAATACAAATTACATTAAAATTGGATGGCTCTATGCTTGAAATGGAAGATGCGATACAGAAAGGAGTAAATGAGGTTGGGTGCATTGCAACTAAAGAAGCCCTAAGTAAGTTTGATGCAACTGGTGCGATAATTAATATTGGTAGTGTCAGAATGTCTTCAAAGGGCAAAGTGAAAAAAGAGTATGAGACACCCTATGGTACTGTTGAGATAATGCGACATGTATATCAGAGCTCGAAAGGAGGCAAGACGTTTTGTCCAGTTGATGAGAAAGGGCGTATAATTATTCATTCTACACCAAAATTTGCCAAAATGATTTCGTATAAATATGCATCTTTAAGTGCGAAAGATGTCAGTGAAGATTTTGCAGAGAATCATTCTAGGAGTTGTTCGAGAGGATATATCCAAAAGGTTGCTGATTATATAGGATCTATAGCTTTAGCGACAGAAGAAGATTGGGAATATGCTATTCCCAAGATTGTAGAACCGGTTACCAGTATAGGTATTAGTTTAGATGGCACATGTATTTTAATGAAAGAACAAGGTTATCGTGAAGCTATGACAGGTAATATCTCTTTGTACGATGCGCAAAGCGAAAGATTGCATACAATATATATTGGAGCGTCTCCTGAATATGGTAAAGGGTTATTTATAGCTCGTTTACAAGGAGAGGTTAATAAAATCAAACAAAAATATCCTACAGCAAATTATATTGGCATTGCTGATGGCGCAAGTAATAATTGGAAATTTTTAGAACTGAATACACAATATCATATTCTAGATTTTTATCATGCTAGCGAATATTTAGCAAAAAGTTCATATTCACTTTTTAGTGATGAAGGGAGAAGAAAGGAATGGTTGAGTAATGCTTGTCATAAATTAAAGCATGAAAACAATGCGGCTGCAGAGCTTTTAGACACGATGAAGGAACAAGTGAAAAAAAATGAAGGAAATAAAAAAATATCACCAGCAATAAAGGACAATTTGAGTAAAGCGGTGAGCTATTTTACTAATCAATTAGAACGTATGAATTATAGTAATTACACAGCACAAAATTTTCCTATAGGTTCTGGTGTGACGGAAGCGGCTTGCAAGACGCTGATCAAGCAAAGATTATGTAAATCAGCAATGCAGTGGCGAACTCAAGGTGCCAAAATAGTTATTTCCATTAGATCTCTTGTTCAAACAAAAGGAAGGTGGAATCAATTTTGGAACATGATTAACCAAAATGCCTTAAGCGACATCTTGATATCTTAGTTAACATTATTCAATAGCTGTACCCATCTCTTTAAGCAGCATTCAGTACAAGAGTTGGTTAGGTATAATAAATACCTGTTGGTGATAACTACATTACTGGCAGCAACTAGTTTACTAGCTACTATCAAGGCAATTAGTAAAGAGGAAAAATGGTTGCTCATTCCAGCAATAGAGTCTGATCGGAGAATGATAGTATCATCAAAAAATTACCATGAGACTTATTTAAAAGAATGGGCGATCTTTGTCATGAAAGGTTTATTTACTACTTCACCTGAGGAAGTAGAGCGGCAGATAGCCGATATGAAGGTGATTTCTAGCTCTACACCTGAATTAGATAAGTTTTTTAAAGAGCATTTACAGTTTGTTAAGGGTTCAAATGTTTCTGCGGTATTTTTTCCGAAGAAGGTGGAAGTAGTAAATGAAGGAGTGCTCATTACCGGAACATTTCGTTATTGGTTTGGGGAGAATAAACACGTAGCAGTTGAGAAGAGTTATCTTTTAAGCTACAAGCGAGCAGCTAATCATCTGTTGTTATTAACAGCTATTCAAGAGAAAATAGAGGAGGAAAAAGTATGAGGACTGTAATGGTTGGACCAAGATTTAGACTATATCTGTTATTTTCTGTAGTGCTATTATTAGCAAATTTTTGGGTTAATAGTGCTAGTGCCATAGGCTATATACTGCATAATGATAGTTTGCTTGAGTTACAAATCTCCAAAGATGCACCAACTAGGATTAACATAGAAGGAGAGAAGATTAACGATATTTTCATTCATCCTCAGGAAGCAGCAGAGGTAATTATTCATAATTCTGGTTGTTTGTTTATTTTGCCACAAGTCGGTAAAGATAAAGTCTATCTAACATTGATAGGAGAAAACGGTACAGTGCAAGATTTGAGCTTACGTTTTACTAATAAGAACCCAAGCCCACTAAGATTGATTAAGTTGGATTTACACCAGAATTTAGTTAATACAAGCAAGCAAATTAAGACAAGCAGAGGTAAATAGAATGAGTATTTTAAACTATATAAGCCATTGTTATAAGAGTAGTAAGCAAAAGCATCTTAAATACTGGTACCAAGATGATCTAATGCTTAAAACTTCTAACGATAATAAATTTGTAGCATTTGCTATTTGTGTAATTCTGACTTTGAGTTGTTTATTTCCTGAAGTAGTGTTTGCAACTACCTTAGAGGGGCAGTTAGATCGAATTGGCGGACTATCTACCGGTAAACTGAAGACTATTGGTATATCAGGAGCTACTATTTTGTCATCTATTTGGGCAGTAGTTAGGGGAAATATTAGGCTGGCAGGAGCTATCGTTGCTATTGGCATAATCCTTGGTTTTTATTTAGAGTGGATCGCAAGTGGTATGAAGGTTTAGTAATGGAGAAAGAAGATCACGAAATTCAAGAACTTAGTGATGAACAATTAAAGGCAACAAATAAACTGTCATCGAATTTCAATAATAAGAAGCTAGAATTTGTAAATCTTGTAAAGAATAGACCTATAATTTCTTTGGTTTGTATAAGTTTAGGAATGATTTTAGTGTTTTATCGTCTTTCTGAAAGGACAATAGGACACTCTGTAGATCAAAAAGAAGAACGAATATCACGCATAGAAATGTCCGGAATAGCTACGGCAGTAGATCCACGAGCTAAGTGGACAGAGGAAGTATTAAGTGAGGTAAAAAACTTGAAAACACAATTAGAAAATTTAATTGCAGCTAAATCTTTAGAAACTAAGACGCAAATGGATAATTTCAACCAAAAACTTGAATTATTGGAGAATCAGTCTCAATCAAACTTGTTAGATGAAACAAATGCTAAAAATTCTAATGATATTCATTTACAAAATTTACCAGATGATAGCGTAGAGCAAGTACTACCAGCTTTACCACCTAAAAAACGACTTGGACATATTAAAAGAGTTGGGGCTAGAGTTGAGAAAGATGTTAAAGATTATATTACTACCGGTAGTTTTGCTAGAGCTGTACTGCTTACTGGAGTAGTAGTTGGAACTGGCACTAATAATGCAGCTAGCCCAGAGCCTATAATGCTGCGGTTAGTTGATACTGCTATTTTTTCGAAAGGCAATAAGACTGAACAAATCAAGGAAGCTGTTCTAATTGGTTCTTGTAGTGGTGATATTTCCTCAGAAAGAGCTAAGTGTCGGCTGGAGACTGTTTCGTTATTAAACCGCAACGGAGAGATAATCGAGAAGCCTGTTGAAGGGTGGTTAATAGGGGAAGATGGTCGACCTGGTGTTAAAGGCTTGGTGGTAGATAGGTCATCTGAGGTGGCAAGGATGGCGGTGCTTAACGGCGTACTGGGTGGTATTGCTCAATTCTTGCAGAACCAAGCAACTAGCGGTATATTCCCAATATCACCGATTACTGGTCAGCAGCATGCTTTAAAAGGGAAAGATTCACTAAAAGCGGGAGTATATGCGGGCAGTGGTAATGCTTTAGAGAAGCTAGCGGATTTTGCTATCAAACGTGCGGAAAGCATGAGTCCTGTAATTGTCGTAGCGTCCGGTAGAGTCATTGATGTAGTGTTTAGAAAAGGTTTTGATTTAAATCAGGATAAGCTCCCAGATGAGTCCATTAGGTTACTGCCACCAACTACTACTGATTATTCGCAAAATAGCACAAATTATCGTAATTACCAAAATAATGATGAGGAAAAATCTTATGTCAGTTCATTCTCGAGTAGCAGGCAGGAAGGTAGGCAGTCTTCTAAGGCTAATTCTAAATTACGAGAACGTTTTATCAAGGACAATGAAGAAGAGGAGGATCAAAACCAAAACAACTTAAATAATGTTAATTGGCAGGAACAGTTGAAGCAACCCTCCTCACCCCAAGGTAATTTTTAATGGATAGTATTCACAATCAAATAGCTAACCTTTTTTTACTGTTAGTACTAAGCGTGAATGTTTCAGGCTGTAAATTAATGCCATACAAAAGTGATTTTGATTGCCCTATTCCAGAAGGACAAAAATGTAAATCTTTATATGAAATTAATAAGATGACTGACCAAGGTATATTTGATCCTAATAATAGTGACCAGGATGTGAAGCAAAACAAATGTTGCAGCAAGTTTAAGTTAAGGATAAAGCGATGAGAGACCAGGTTCACCAAGATTTTGCTAGAGAAAGACTAGCGAAACATTTTGTCTATGAATCGTATGATGAAGATAGTCAGCTATTTTTCAATAGAGGCTCAACAGGGTTTGTTTTGTTAGGTTGGCCGTTAGTAGGAACAAATCTGCAGGCCCAAGGAGAGATTGCCGAATTTTTACGGAATGAAGAGAATTTACCAGTTGGCAGTAGCTTGCAAGTATTAATGATCGGCAGCCAGAATATTGATCATTTTTTGGGTAATTGGCAAAATCATAGACAAGGTGAAATTTTCTGTCAGTTAGCTGAAAAAAGGGTGCAATTTTTAAAGAACAAAGCGCAGGAAGAAGGAACTATAAAAGATATGGTGTTGTTAATTTCAGTTACTATCCCAGGGAAACAAGCAAATATTGATGATATGGTTAGAAGAAAAGAATGTTTGAGCGATACATTTAAATCTATTGGTTTAGTGACAGAAAATGTTGATGCCAAGCAATTGCTAAAATTTATTCGTATTATTTTTGGTTGGCAGGAAGAAGAGCAAGCGGCAATTAATCCTTATGAGATATTATCAGAGCAGATTTTGCCTGGAAACTTTTCGCTATTTGAGGAGCAAGATCACGTAAGGCTTAATGATAATCAAGCTTTTATCAGCTTAGAAGCTAGCAAAAGGCCGCTGGAGTGGCAATTATCAGCGATGGATTTATTTTTAGGCAATGAAATGCGGCGCGGTGAATATATCAGATCGAACTTTTTAATTCATTTTGGTTTGCAAATCGCGCTAAATCAAACTATCGCTAAAACTGCAGCAATCACCAAGCGAGAAGCCTTAGAGAGAAATATTGCTGCTGGAATGGGTAAGTTTTTTCCTGACCTTATACAAGAGGCGCATGATATGAATGGGGTAGTCAGCTCCTTGCAAAGTGGTGATCGGGTAGTAAATATTCACTTAAATGTTATTATGTGGGATGAAAAAGACAAAGCAAAACAGTCAGCTTCTCAAGTCTGCTCAATGTTACGACGTAGCGGTTGGTACTTCACCCCTTGTACATATGATCATTTAGCAATAGTGCTGGCATCAATGCCTATGCAGCTGGTGGAAGAAGTAAAACATTATGTAGGAGAAGGATTTAATTATATATTTTGTCAAAAAATAGGAGGACTTGGAGTAGCGCTGAGTCACTTGGGTCGAGGTAAAAAAACCATCTCCTCTGAGAGCAAAGTACTGCTACCAATAGTAGGTGAATGGAAAGGCGATTTATCTTCCCCTGGCATGTTACTAACAGGCAGACGCGGTCAGATTATGTATTGGTCGCCTTTTGGCTCGGCTTTATTACCTACAGCAAAATCCCATAGTACTGCACCTAACGAGAATTTTAACCTGTGCATAGCAGGAGTGCCAGGTTCAGGTAAATCAGTGTTTATGCAGGAATTAATGTTATCAATTTTGGGAGTTGGCGGCAAAGTATTTGTTTTGGATTATGGTCGGTCATTTAAACGCAGTTGTCTGCTGTTAGGCGGAACCTATATAGAGTTTGATATAAAAAATCCTATTTCTATTAATCCTTTCTCAAGGGTTCCGGAAAGGAATGATGAAAGAGCAAGTGAAGCACGAGCTGACTTTTTATCAAGTTTTCCATCTATTTTAGCTACCATGGCAGCTCCGCAATATGGTACCAGTGATTTACAACAACCAATGCTGCAAAAAGCATTAATTGCTGTGTGGCAAGAGAAAGGAGCAAAAGCTGAGATCACTGATATAGCAGATTGGTTACTCTCTCGAGAGGAATCTTATGCTCAGGAGCTTGGTAATATGTTGTTTCCTTTTACCAGTCAAGGGCAACATGGCAGGTTCTTCAGCGGCGGGGCGCAATTATCGCTAAATTCTGACATAGTAGTCATTGAAACTGATCATTTACGCAGCACTCCAGAATTACTAGCGGTGATAGTGCAAATCATGATTGTCCATATTAACCAAACTATGGTGAAAGGCAATAGGGATAGGCCATTTTTAATTATGATTGATGAGGCGTGGAAATTGCTGGCTGGCAAGCGCTCTGGTGAGTTTATTGAGGAAGCTGGGAGAATTGCAAGAAAATATAATGGCTCTATCACGCTAGCTACCCAGCAGCTTACTGATTATTTTAGGCAAGAAGGGTCAGCATCAGAGAAGGCTTTTGAAAATTCTGCCCATAAAATAATTTTAAAACAAAACCCTGAATCTTTTAAAGCCATGCGGGCTAACCCTAAGCTAGCAGGTTTTGTTGATGAAGAATGGAAACTAAATTTGCTGCAATCTATTCACTCAAGCCCGCCACATTACAGTGAAGCAGCCATTTACGGACCTAATGTGCAAGGAGTAATTGGCCGGCTAATGATTGATCCATTTACCTTATTGCTCACTTCCACTAATGCTCGGGATTATCAGGCAATAGAGGACCGGATGGCTAAAGGCATAAGTGTTACCGAGGCAATTAATGACGTATTGATTAAAAGAGGAGCGGGGTTATGAGGCCTAATATAATGATAATCTTTAGCTTTACTACTATATTGACTTTTAGTTCTTTAGCTCTTGCGAACAAACTAATGATTAAGGATTATGGAGTACGTGGCCATGTCTTCCCAATCATGGAACAATCAATGTTAGAAGTAATTATGGAAAAACTAAAATCTGCAAAAGAAAGTGGTTACTTTAAAAAATTACAACAAGAATTTGTAAGCAGGGTAAAAAAGAAAATAGCTCGGCCAGTACCTGCACCCGGACTACACAAGGTTACTGAAAATAGAATCTGGAGTTATGATCCAACTTTTACCCAAAAAACCAGTATCAAAGACCAAATGGCCCTATTAAACTGAAGAGAGAAAAAAGGCATGCGATCAATAGCAGGAGCTATAGTAAGAGATGCTGTCAAACTTGCTGGGGTTACCCCAAATTGGCAACAATCCTTTGGGGGGATAAAGGATAAAATAAGGGAAATAATAGCAAAGCATCTTCCTAGATTAGGCTTCTTTAATAAAGAACCGGAGTTGAGAACTGTACCTCAGGAATTGAAAACAGATCTAATAAACTTCCTAGAACCTGAGTTAACAAAACTTAAGAAGACTATGAAGGTTGATGATTCAAAGAAGCAGTCACCACCTGTTTCTAGATCTAAAACTACACCTCAACGGCCACAAAAGAAAGAGCTAGGTATTTAAGTATTCTTTTCTTATAGTTGCCAGATTTTAAATCTTACGGCAACTATAAGAAAAGAGTGAGAAGTTTAACTTAAATATCTTAATGGAGAAAAATTATGGTAGCAATAAAGGAAATATCAGATGATAATGAAAATGTTAAGACGTTTCTGCTGAACGGTAATGATGATGGTTCTAACTTGGAAGATTTAGCTTTTTTATCTCCCACAAGAAAACAGGAATTAAAAGACGTATTAAACAATGGAGGAAAGATTCTAAGAGAAGTTGTTCTAGTTGGCAATTTCCTAAAGAATGCCCCAAAGACTTCGATCGAAGAATATCCGTTAGATAAGATGGTAAGTACTCTTATAAATAGTAATAATAAGGATTTAGCTAATGAGGCTCTAAAAAATTTATTAGAAATAGGGGCAGGTGGGATGCCACAATTTCTAAAGGGTTACCCATTACATCACGCTATCACAACAAAAAATATTCTACTTATTCAAATGTTGAACCATGATCCACTTTTCCGTCTAGCATTACTAAAAGAAAAAAACTACCTTTACAGCCGTGCTGATGATGTTCCTAATATCTCTGTGCAACATATAACTGCCCTATTAAGTAATGGAGATATGAGGAACAATTTAACACGTGAGACACTAGAACAATTTTTAACAATAAAAAATTTGGTCGACTCTCAAGATACTGCTGAAGGAGAAGATTCTACTGCTGCTGGAGAAAAGATTGTGAGCTTCGAACTGTCTAATAAATCTCACGATGTAAGAAAGATGCTTACTAATGTCTCTGCTGAGGAAAAAATAGCATTAAAAAAAATAGTAACACTGCTGACAAAATTTCTAATAAATGGTGAAAATTTAGATAATATAGTAACAAGTTCAATATCCTTGGCTAATAAGGACCCACGCTCTCTACAAACCTTGTTAGATATAGGGATGGGTAATCACCCAGAATTTTTAAAACAGCAACCTTTACATTCTGCTCTTAAGGACGGAAAGATAAACATTATTTCAATGTTAAAAGACAATCCACTTTTTTGTAAGGCTATACAAGAAGAAAGTAATCTTAAAGCTAGCCGAGTATACTCTGCTTTTCCGGAAGTATATAAAGCAATGCTAACAGATGATCTTGAGAAACTCCAAAATTTATCGCCTTCTGAACTCTTTAAAACAAAAAACTATAAGATACTTCCTCTACAATTTGTTCATGAATGGAAGAATAGTAATAAATTCTTAGCTACTCTTGAAAACAAGTATAAAGAAGCAATGCCAGGTAAATTACTTGAATGTTTTCAGGAAGAGCTGAAGTATGCCAAAGAATTTGATAAAAATCTTCAAGATAATCTTATAAATAAAGTGGGAAATATCCTTGGATATGTATATATTAATGAAAAAGACAAAGAGCAATGCAAAAACGTCGCTGGATCTATGGTTAGAGAGGCGGCTAGAGTTGCTGGTCTGCCATCAACAGATTGGAAAAGCAGCTTGATGGATCGCCTTAAGGATATAATAAAAAATTTCCTCTCTAACTTAGGATTTTTTAACTCTGAGATGCAAAAATTTGCACAAATACAGATGAAAGATGAAGAATTAATGTCTGGTTTAAAAAAAATTAAGGTGGAGAATGATAAAAATAAGCCAACCTCTACTTTTCAAAAAGATTTGTTGCGGAAGAATAATCAACCATCAGAAGCTAGAAGCAGGCCTTATTTATAGTACCACACACTTATTTATACTCCTCTGATATGAATTTGCATGCGTTGTTCTTAAGTGCTCTTCTAGATTTTGACTCAACTCTATCCTCACGCAACGCAGCAAAATACATCTTAAGAGGAGTATAGTATGCTTTTTAACAATTTTAAGGAACAAAGTTATCCTACGTCTAAGCTAGTAGTCATTAATTGCCCGGTAATGTGTGATTTAAGATAATTTCGAAACACCTTAGTGATCTTCCATTATCCTAAGTTGGTCTTTTAGTAAAGCTTGGTATTAGGACTCCTGGTCATTTAGTTGAAGCTCTGCTGTCCCTCTTCTCCACCCAATTTTGTAAAATCCTTAGGAAAGTTGTGCTATGGCAGAAGACCTCTACCCAATGTTGTCTCGGTACAAGAGTTCTCCTAGTTCCCCTTCTAGCTTGGCTGGTCCTCCTTTTGTTATTTCTGTCTCTATCATCCATGCTCCTATTGGTTGCTCGATCTCCTGTACACATGTTTGTTTATAGAGGAATTTGCCTACTTCCCATACTAGCTTAGCTGGCCAACCTTCCAGATTTATCGAAAATTCTACTATTGGTTGCACAAACTTCTGTACAAACTTCTGTACAACCGTTTGTTTAGAGAGGAGTTTGGCTATTCCCTCTCCTAGCGTTGCTGGCCACTCTTCTGGTACCCATGGATTTAGCATGAACTCACCTATTGATTTTAGTATTGTTTTAAAAAGCGTTGAATTATTTGTTTCGCATGTCATAATCTTTTTACCTTCAATTTATTATTAAAAAATTACAGTAATTAAAATATTATAATTAGTAATAAATTGCAAGTATTTTTCGTTTAAAACGGTTTTTTCATTTGTAATAATATCCTACCTCAGATAGTTAGACTTTCCTTTAATTTTTTATGAGATTGAGCTGCTTTATTCCTCCTAACTATATTTTCATCATAAGATTGGGTAAGTCTTATTTCTTCCTTAGTAATTTGGTATTTAGAAGGCTGAAATTTTATCAATTCTTCATTTCCGCTATTAACTATTGTTATTATTAATTTTGTTTTATCCGTTATATTCCAATTTTTATTAACCTCAGTTAATAAAAGCTTTAAAGCTTTTATTAGATTATCTTGATTGGTTGGTATTGTATTTTGTTCTTTTAATATTGCTGCGATAATGAACGAAGGCCCTTTCTTTTCCGATTTTAAACGATGTTTTACTTGTCTGGCAATACAATCAAATAATAATTTACAACCCTCTCTCTCTCTGTCAGTCATAGTTTCTGCTGTTATTTCTTTAAGCTCAAACATGGCCTCTCTTTTTTATTTACTAAAATACAAGTTTAAATTATCACATCTCTTATTTGTAATTGTATAGTATAACTTTCATTCCACCAATTCATTTTCAAAAAACCAATGACGGAAATATTGTGGGGTTTAGGATGAAGTAATATATCGGCAATCTTGGTAGCCACGCTGTTAAAAGCAATAGCCGGCAGAGCTTTACTGCTAAATCCTTCTCTGCCAGGGCTGAGCAAACATCTGATATGTTTGCTACCCACTATATCGGCTTTTAATACAAACAAATTGGAAAACTTAAATAATGGTTCAGGATTACCCTGACCAAATGGTTCTAATTTGGCTAGCTCTTCCATTAATGACATATTAACACTACTGGTAGTTAGTTCTACTGCATATTCTTCATTATTTAAGATAGGATTATTGCTTAAATCAATAGCAAAAGCCTTATTTAAAAATTCTTGTAAATCATTTAATTTATCCTCTAACACCGTAAAGCCAGCTGCCATTGCATGCCCTCCGCCGCTTACTATTAATTCTTTAGCTTTAGCATTGATAATTTTACTACCAAAATCAATATTTCGGATTGACCTACAAGAAGCTTTCCCTATTCCATCATTTAAAGCTATCACTGCAACTGGTTTATTGAATTTTTCTTTCAATCTACCAGCCACTATCCCAATCACTCCTGGGTGCCAATTTTTCCCCACTATAAACAAGCTACTATCATTCTCTTGAAGACTCGCTATGGCATTGGCTTCTTCTAACATTATCAGTTCCAGGACTTTGCGCTCATTATTATGCGTATCTAGTTCTTTAGCTAATTTATTTGCTTCAATAAGGCAAGTAGTGGAGAGTAACTGAGCTCCTAAGCTAGACTTTCCTACCCTACCTCCGGCATTGATTCTAGGGCCGAGGACAAAGCCTAAATGATAGCAATTAGGTCGCTCATTCAAGGCAGAAATGTCACATAAAGTGGTTATCCCTAAATTTTTTCTCTGTTGCATGACTTTCAGCCCTTGCGCTACAAAAGCCCGATTTAAATGCACCAGCTTCATGACATCACATACTGTCCCAAGTGCTACTAGATCTAAATATTGCATTAAATTTGGTGGACTACTATTATCAAAAAAATGCTGTTTTTTTAAGTCTGATAATAAAGCAGTAGCAAACAAAAACACTACCCCTACTGCAGCTAAATAGTGATAAGGGCTTGTTTCATCCAGCCGATTAGGGTTAACAATGGCCACTGCCGGGGGTAAAATATCACTCATATGATGATCAATCACTATCACATCTAGCCCCACTTGTTTTGCATGCCCCAAAGCCTCATGAGCCATTGCTCCGCAGTCAACAGTAATAAGTAACGCAGTACCTCTATCTTTAATTTTCTGCATAGCAGAAATGGTAGGACCATAACCTTCAGCAATTCTGTCTGGCACGTAAATATCAATTTCCTGTCCTAAATCTCTAAAAATATTTTTAAGTAGAGAAGAAGAAGTTGCTCCGTCTACATCATAATCGGCAAAAATGCAAATTTTTTGGCGTTCTAAAATAGCTTGCCTAGTTCTATCTACAGCCTTTTGCATATCCAGAAGATGGAAAGGATCTGGTAATAAATTTTTAAGTTTAGGGGAGAGGAAATCTACCGCTTGATCTATATTATCTATACGAGGCAGTAAAATTCTGGCTAAAAAATCACTGATTCCTATAAGAGTTGAGAGTTGTGATAGCTCATACTCATTAATAACTCGTTGTTGCCAAATTTTACCATTCACTGAAAGCTTATTTTTTTGAAAATCCATATTAATTCTTAAGTATTTTTTATATTTAGACTTCTTAAAATCGGTCTATTTTAGGAATATAGCATAAAATATATCTCCCACTAATAGCTAATTACAAAAAAATTAGAATATAATTACTTGCTTAAACATGAGCAAAAAATTGGCATTGCTGATAAATAGCTGCCGCCTGAGCATTATCATCAACTATGATTTTTGTTTTTAAGTTTCCTCTTAAGAATACGTCATTGCGAGTCGTCCTTCTTAAGGGGAAACTTAAAAACAAAAATCATAGTTGATGACGTAAGTGAAGCGCCTTCTAAAAAATGTGAGGTATTAGAGGACTATGGTTAAATTATGACAATGCAACAATTAAAAGAAATTAATCTTAAATATTTTGTATTTTTTTATTAATATTACTTAGTGGAGGACTCTTTTTATGGTAAAAAAAGAATTATAGCTTATTTTTGGCTAGATCAATAACTGGAAAAGTCTATATTAGTCATATAAAGTTAATAGCGATGTCCAATGAAGAGTTTGTTTGTTATAGATTTCAAAATAACTATTTAAAACCATAAACGGAAGGACTACTATGCCTAAAGAGCCAATAGATTTTAATAAGTACCTTTTAGATAACAAGCCATTAAAATATTCTCCTAAAGGTAACAATAAGTTATTAGAGATAGATATGCACCATAAAGATTTTCAGAATATGTCATCTGAAGATATTTTAACAGAATTATCCCAATTTCTCTTAGTCAACAAAGACAATGATATTCAAGTTTTAAGTATAGAAAATTGTAAAGTTTCCATTAAGCCAGACTCTATAACACAAGTTTTAGAGAAATTGCCAAAGTTACAATATTTTAACGTTAGTGGTGATGTTAAAGAGATAAATTTTTCTTTTAGTTTTGATGTTAGTGCTGAGCGCAGCGATTTCTCCCTTAGCAGCGATTTCTCCCTTATTACTCTTCCTCCAAAACTTCAATGCCTGGAGTTAAAATATCTACATATTAATAATCAAAAGAAATTACCTAAATTCCCTAATAGTATTACAAAACTTAATTTGTCGTTCAACGACTTTGATGACCTATCAGGTATTGAGCTTCCCACAGAACTTGAAGAATTGGATTTATCAGAGATAGAAATTAAAGATCCAAAGGAATTACCTCCACTCAAGGAAGGTCTTAAAATACTTAAGTTACGGTACAGCAAATTTGATGACTTATCGGATTTTAATATACCTTCAACAGTTCAAGTACTTAACTTAGACTCCCCAAAGGTTAATGATCTAAATCAGACTATTGCTATTTTAACAGCAAAACTAGAGAAGTGGCAAAATATCACTATGTTATCTATCTCTAATGTTGAGCGGGATGTTAAGAACAACATTACTCCTGAAACAGTAGACGCTTTATTAAAACATTATAAATCTCGTAAAGAGTTAAAAATTAAAGGTATTGATGGGTGGAGGTATAATACATCATTTGTTCAGGAATTAACCCGTATCTATAAAGCCCAAACTTCTGAAGATCAGCTGATATCTTCAGAAGACGTAGGTAATATGTTGTTAAAAGTTGCACCTTCTGATCCTTCAGGTGAAATAGTGAATTATATAATAAAACAAAGCAACACACCTGGTTCGGGGTATGGTTCTTGTCCACAGACTGTATTAGCTCAATTGACTCAGCAAAAAGAGCTGGAAGAGATAGGAAAGGGGGTAGCCCCTCATATTAGCCCTTCTGCAGTTAGTACAAGTAATACAGTCAAACAAGCAGTTTTAGATAAACAAACCGGCTCTACCCCAGGCAGAGGAAATTAATTAGGAGGTTTTTATAAATATTATAGTTTTTCAAAATGATATCCCGGGGGACTTTGATATGCCAGGGGATCTGGCAATTGACACTGAAACAATGGGGTTAAATTTACAGCGAGATAGATTATGTCTGTTACAAATGAGCAATGGTAATGGAGAAGCTTATCTAATAAGTTTTGCTGCGCAGGATTACTCTGCCCCTAATTTAAAAAAATTATTACTTGATCCAGCGAGAGAAAAAATATTTCATTATGCTAGATTTGACTTAGCTGCCATAAAAAAATATCTTGAAATAGATTTAGAAAATATTTTTTGTACCAAAATAGCTTCTAAATTAGTAAGGACTTATACAGATTTCCATGGGCTTAAAGAATTATGCAAAGAGCTACTTGCTATCCAACTTTCGAAACAACAACAATCCTCATATTGGGGAAGAGGCCAACTTACCGACGAACAGAAGGAGTATGCAGCAAAAGATGTAGTTTACCTCCATCAAATACGTAATATATTATATGAAATGCTGGTAACTGAAAACCGGTTGGATATTGCTAAACAAATTTTTAAATTTTTACCTAATAGAGCTAATTTAGATCTAATGGGCTGGAATGATATTGATATTTTTGTGCACTAGAAATTTATTGGAAAATAGAAAATTTCACTGTTATTAATTAACAATAATTATCTTAAATGAAATATAAAATAAGCGGTAGAAAAGGGTAAATCTAACAAAATTATTACTGGCTCTTTATTTTTTGGTATAATTTATTTAACACGAATACTTGTGAATAATATCAAATAATCAAGGAGAACAAATATGTCAAATTTATGTTTTAGCTTTAAAATTTCAGCTTGCGTAAAACATGCTGGTACAATAATAAGTGGTGTAGGGGTATTCGGGGCAGGGCTGATAGGAATAGGGGCGGTAGCTGCTATTGCACTATTATACTATATGTACAAGTCTACTAATAATAGTAATGATAAAACTTTGTACATTATAACCCCTAACGCAGAGGAGATAGAGAATTTACATACCTCTCATCTTAAAACTTCGTATGATTATAGTGATAATCATACTGAGGAAATGCCAGCACTTGGAGTATTAAGTCATGCCCCTGCTTAGGGGCTGAGCTTGAGGACAGAAAATTTTTTAAAAGAAACAAAGAACTAATCTCACGTGCGGCGCTTGTTTTGTAAATTTGAGCATTAATTATGGTGAATTTGCAATGATTTGTATATACTCCTTTCAGTTTAAAGTGAAAAATAAGATATTTCAGATACCCCTTCACACTTTGGGCTAAAAGCTAAGTATCTACTTTATTAAATATTATGATCGAAGATATTAACCAATTTTTCTTTTCGCCAATTAATAGCTATATTAATATTAATGATAACACCATTAATGCCCTTAAAAGATTAGCAATAATTACCTTAAGAGATTTATTATTTTACCGTCCTGTATCCTATCAAATCAAATTAATCGCCCCTAATTTATCTCGCTTGCGAGCTGGTTGGTTAATTCAAAGCGAAGTGATAATTAAAGAAATTCAGATGCCAACTAGCAAAGTCCAACCTTTAAAAATCTTAGTTTCTAATGAAAGTGGTTCGGCTGTATTAATATTTTTCAATAAAATACCTGCCTTTATTTTTGCTAGGCTGCAAATAGGCAGCAAACATACAATCAAAGGTAAAGTGCAGATTTTTTCTGGTTTACCGCAAATAATTCATCCAGAATTTATTTT
This sequence comes from Rickettsia endosymbiont of Bradysia coprophila, assembly GCA_019468145.1. Taxonomy (GTDB): domain Bacteria; phylum Pseudomonadota; class Alphaproteobacteria; order Rickettsiales; family Rickettsiaceae; genus Tisiphia. Next base: position 794,577 of record JAHXDM010000002.1, on the reverse strand, counting down.
TAATGATAATTATATTGGTGCAATAGAACCATTTTATTCTCTAACTTATGGTATAATCAATACCCAACTTTATTCCTATATAAGACGGGCAATTATCTTGTTGGAAAACTTACTGAAAGAGATTTGGCATAACATCCCAGACCAATCTGAAAATCCTAATAGCTTTGTTAACAAATATATTAATGATTTATTAGCAGATATAAAAATCCTCCATTTTTATCAAATTAGTGCTAATGATAACAATATAAATGATTTATATAAAGGTTGCCTGCGCAGGCTTGCTGAAAGAGAGCTGTTTGCTAATCAGTTATCCTTACATTATATTCGAGCACAAATTCAAGCAAAAGCGGGGCATTCCTTTCCAAAAGCCACCTCCTTACAAAAAAAGGTAATTAACAACCTAGAATTTAAGTTAACAGTTGATCAAAAAACAACAATTGCTGAAATTGAAAAAGATCAATTATCTTCTAAGGAAATGATGCGTTTGCTCCAAGGCGATGTAGGTTCCGGCAAAACTATCGTAGCATTGCTGACTATGCTGAATGTGGTAGCTAGTAAATTTCAAGCCGCATTGATGGTGCCTACGGATTTATTAGCCAACCAACATTATCAAGTTTTTATTGCAGTTCTAAAGGATACGGGAGTAAAAATTGCTCTTCTGACCAGCAAATTATCTAGTAAAGACCAAAAAAAACTCTGCTAGATTTACAAAATGGGGATGTTGACATATTAATTGGTACCCACGCCTTATTTCAAGAAAAAGTAAATTTCAAAAATTTAGGATATATAGTTATTGATGAACAACATAAATTTGGGGTGCAACAACGTTTAGATTTAATTAATAAAGCCTCTAATCCTGATGTTTTAGTAATGAGCGCTACTCCTATCCCTAGAAGCCTCACATTAACTATGTTTGGAGATATGTCGGTATCTCAGCTAAGGAATAAGCCTAAAAACCGTTTACCGATCATTACTAGTACATTTTCAACGCTCAAATTAAATGAGTTAATTGCGGTGTTAGATAAAAAACTAAAATCTAAAGAAAAGATATATTGGATATGCCCGCTTATTACCCCCAATGATAAAGAAGGAATTACTGGTGAAACTAGCAAATTTATGGATGTGAACACACGTTTAGCAACCCTTGAAAGCATTTATCCTAACATTACAGCTGCTATCCATGGCAAGATAAAAAATGAGCAGAAAGACATTATTATGCAAAAATTTAAAGATGATGATATTCATATTTTAGTCGCAACTACGGTGATCGAAGTAGGAATTAATGTGGCCAGCGCTACTTTAGTGATTATAGAAAATGCTGAACAATTTGGGCTAGCACAGCTGCATCAGATCCGCGGGAGAGTAGGGCGGGGCAATATCCAATCTCATTGTATTTTGTTATATGATCCAAGAAGGCTCAGCCAAATTGCTAAAGCGCGCTTTGAAATAATGAAAAATAGTAATGATGGGTTTTATATAGCTGAACAAGATCTACTTTTACGAGGCAGTGGGGAGATACTTGGCACCAAACAAAGCGGCGAGATAAGGTTCTTTTTTGCCGATCTAGCTAGAGACACTGAGCTTTTAACCGAAATAAATAAACTAACCGAAAATATTACTCTTTCTCCATTCACTTCCTTGCAAATAAAATTATTCGCTAAAACTGAATTACAAGAACTAGGTACTGTCAATATTTCTACTTAAAATCATTTAAAGCTCGATTGTAGGGTTTATTTTATTCTATTGAAAGTATCGGGTGGTGTAATTGCTGTGCCTTCAATTTCTACCCAGGTGGTTATCAAGTCATCTAGTTTTTTCTTACAATTCTCTAAATCCTGGCTTGTTTTGTTAAATTTAGTAGGATTAGAAGAATATAAGTTACTATCCGATAATATTAGTTCTAGATTTTTAATTTGCATTTCTAATTGTTCTATTTCTTTTGGTATTGTTTCCAGTAAGCGTTGGTGTTTGTAAGATAATTTTTTAGGTGTTATTTCGTTATTTTCAAGAGAAGAAGGAATATTGTTGGTGAAGTGGTTGGCGGATTTATTTATTAATTTTACTCCTGCCGAAGAAGAGATATTCTTGTTTATTAATTGTCGATAATCTTCATAACTACCTACGATATCAATGATATTATTATTAGAAAAAATTAATGTTCTGGTTACTAATCTATTTAAAAAGTCACGATCATGGCTAATTATTAATAAGGTCCCAGCGTAGTCTCCTAGTATATCTAGCAGAATCTCTAGACTGTCCATATCTAGATCATTGGTTGGTTCATCTAAAATTAGTAGATTACCTGGATTTATTAAGGTTTTGGCGAGTAACAATCTACTAGCTTCTCCTCCAGATAAGGTGGCAACTTTGGTAGTCAGCAATTTTGGATCAAACATAAATTGCTTTAAATAACCGGCAACATGCATAGTTTTATTAGGTAAAAATACCTGATCCCCACCGGTAGGGCATAATATTTGTTGTAATGAATGGGCAGGATTTAGTTCTATTCTATGTTGATCAAAATAAGAGATATCTAATTTAGCTCCATGCATTACTTGTCCTGTTATAGGCGCGATATGTTTAGTTAATAATTTGATAAAAGTGGTTTTACCTGAACCATTTGCGCCAATTACTCCTATTTTTTCTCCCTTTTTTACTCTAAAATTAAAATTATCCATAATCTTAATGTTAGGATAATGGAAAGAAACATTCTCAAACTCCACGATGAATTTACTTTTTCGAATGTCCTGTTCTTGCTCTACTTGAACTCGTTGTTTAGAAAGGGCTAATTTATTAGCTTGTTGTTTTGTTATTTCCCGTAAAGTTTTTAAGTCTGCCAGCCTTTTTTGATTTCTTTTCCGTCTTGCTGTTACTCCCGTCTGGAGCCAATCATTTTCAGTATCTAGCTTTTTATTTAATTTCTTTAAAACAGCTTCTTCTTGTTCAATAATGCTTGTTTGCCATTCTTCGAAATATTTAAAGCCTTTATCGGATTTTCGTAAATTTCCGCGATCCAGCCACCAGATTTTATTAGTAACATTTGTTAAAAAGGCTCTATCATGGCTTACGCAAATAATTGCCCCGTTATAAGATTTAACAAAATCCTCTAGCCATTCTATGGTTGTGATATCCAGGTGGTTAGTTGGTTCATCCAATAAGAGAATATCTGGCCTTGCTACCAGCGTTTTTGCTAAATGAGCTCTTCTAATTTGCCCGCCAGAACAGTTAGATAAATTACTAGTTTTATCAAGTTGTAATTTCTCCAAGATGATATCAGTTTGGTATTGATCTATATCGTCTTCCTTAAATTGATCTAGCACAAAATCATAGATAGTGACATTTAAGTTAAGGCTAACATCTTGATTTAAGTAATTAATAGTGGTACTAGAATCATGAAATAACTCGCCACTATCTAATTCATAATTTCCTGAAATTACTTTCATTAAGCTAGATTTGCCGCAACCATTCCGGCCAATCAGACAAATCTTATCACCTCTATAAATATAAAGTGTAAGATTTGATAATATAGTCTTCTCAGCAAAATTTAAATTGCCATTCTTAATATAATAAATAGGGGTGGTCAATTGAATAATACGATTTGTTTTCTTTTAATCCTCTACCTTTGAGAGGAACTTTTATTGGTTCTTTCTTTAAAACTTCGTTTGGTGTTACTGACTCCATAGTGCGGCGTTATCTTTATATCTGGTATCTTCGCTAGCCCCTTAGATATTTTGTTGGGGCGGATTATATTATTAAATGTGTATTGAAAATTATCTAGCTTTTCTTCATAAGTAGGGGAAGTCCAGAATTTTATTATTTCCAATGTACAACTTATAAATTCTTTGAATTTTTTCCACAAAGACTGGTGGACGTCCTGTTGTTTAGTGTCCCACCATTGGTCTAGCTTTAACAAATAAGCTTTGAGAATCTCCTCTTGCTGTTCAAGTTTTCGGTTATTTTTAGGTAAAAAGCTTTCTCGCTTGATATCCCAGATACCTTCAAGCATCTTGTTATTTAATTCCCTAAGCTCTTCAGAAATTTTATGACCTACCTTCTCTTGAAAAGATCGGGAATTAGGAATCCGATAAAAACATGATTCTATAAACTTAATCCTGCATTGTTGCAGAAATTTTTCAGGCTCCTCATGATACTCTGGGGGCTCGTAGTCATAGTATTCACTCCTGTAATTGAAATCGTTTACGTAGTTACGCATGGAATTTTTTACGTAATTTTCATAGGTAAGCCATTTGCCACTAGTATCTTTTGAATTGCTATTTTCTAAAAGATTTTTTACATCGGATGACATTTTATCTGCTGTATTGTCTTGTGGAGTAAACTCAGATTCGGAGCCATATTCGGAGCCATATTCGGAGCCATATTCGGAGTCGTATTCAATATTATTTCCTTTTATTTTGGGAAGATTATATAGCTTGGATATCATGTGGTGAACTGTATCATCATATTCTGTACCATCGGCATTTTTTGTCGGTAAACGTAATGATAATATTCCTTTAATTATCTTAATATTAGGATAATCCTCTCCTATACTATTTTTAACAGCATCAATTAATTGTGGCCCTAGCGCAGAATTTTTCCACAAGATGCTCTGAAAGAGATGGTCTGCGTTTTTTATTATCTTCTCTAATTGCTCTCTCTTCTTAGGTTGAAAAAATTGCTCCCTAAGATCTTCCTTAGTTAGAATTATTCCTATAGCACGGATTGCTTCATTTAGTTTTGATTTATTTAATAGTTCTTCTTCCAGTGCTATATTACTATTAGATAGAACAGTCCATATGTTCTTATCAAGTGTATCCTTTTTTAAGTTTTCTTTACTCATTTGTTTAACCATAATCACGTTAAATTTTTGGTATTCCACTATAGTCAGTTAATATACTAAAATAATTGAGAGATTAGTAAAACAATAACATATATACAATTAGATAATTTAAATTTTCTTAACCACTAAGCTGGCATTTGTGCCACCAAATCCAAAAGAGTTCGACAAAACATAATTATTTTTTGTTTAGCTTCCTAATTCTAATGACTCTTGCAGTGACAAAACGTCCATAATGGAGGTTAATTAATTATAAAGCATCTTCATTTTGAATGGGTGTAACACCTATTGTTGTTACCGTTGTATTATCAATATCTGCCGTAACATCTTGATTAAAGGCTTGCTGATCCTTTGTATATAAATCCAATTGGTTTAAGGTATTAGCGTAGTAAATCGGAGCATCTTGAGAACCCAACTTCATAGCTTTATCAAAGGTTTCCAGGGCTTTTTCATACTGCTTCATATTATATAAAATCTCTCCCTTAAGTCTATAAGTATCAGCATTATTAGGATTCAGATCAATAGCCTTATCACAGACTTCTAGAGCTTTTTCATACTGCTTTATATTATATAAAATCTCTCCCTTGAGTCTATAAGTATCAGCATTATTAGAATTCAGATCAATAGCCTCATCACAGGCTTCCAGAGCTTTTTCATCCCTACCTAATCTATGTAAACTAGCACTTTTGTAATAGTAGATTTCAGCATACTCATATCTTAGGTCAGTAATTTCATTTTGGATTTTTTGCACCTCTTCAACCTTACCTGTTATAACCAGGTGCAAGAAATCCATTTGAAAATAATAGTTAAGGTTAGGTTTTAGTTCAATAGCCTTATCTAAGGGCTCCAAAGATTCTTCATACTGCTCCATATTATATAAAGTTTTACCCTTATATTTGTAGACATCAATACATTTAGGATTTAACTCAATTGCTTTATCAAAGATTTTGAGAGCTTTTTTATATCTTCCCATGTTGTCTAAAATTTTCCCCTTATATTTACAGGTATCAGCATATTTAACTTTTAGCTCAGTAATCTTATCATCGATTTTTATAAGATCTAGATTCTTACCGAGTGTGAGTAAGGTAGATGTCTTGCCTTGAGCATGAATATAATCAACATTCCGCAGCTTAATAGCTTTATTTAAAGATTTTAGAGCTTTTTTATGCTCTCCCATCTCATCTAAAGTCCTCCCCTTACACTCGTAAACATCAGCATATTTATGGCCCAACTTAATAGTCTTGTTTAAGACTTCCAAAGCTTTGTTATATTGACCTAATTTTCGGTAGATATGTCCTTTCCAATAGTAGGCAAGAACGTTTTTATGGTCTAAAGTAATAATATCTTCATAAGCTTGGAGAGCCTCTTCATACTTGCCTGTGCTACGCAAAACCTCCCCTTTATCATAATAGGCATGAACATCTTTGGGATCAAGCCTAATAACTATATTATAGGTTTTTACAGCCTCTTCATACTGACTTAGTTTGGATAAAATTTTCCCTTTATTATGATAGGCAAGAATGTCCACAGGGTTTAGCTCAATAACCTTATTGAATACATCCAAAGCTTCTTCATATCGACTTAGCTTGAATAAAATATCCCCTTTGTAATGGTAGACAGCAGCATTGTCAGGCTTCAGCATAATAGAGAAATTAAATGCGTCCAAGGCCTCTTCATACCTGCTCAATGCATATAAAGCCTTACCTATATAATCGTGGACATTGGCATTTTTAGAGTCCAGTGCAATAGCCTTCTTAAATGCTTCTAAAGCTTCTGTATTCTTACCCTCATATAATAAAATACGGCCTTGATCAACGAAATAATCATATTGAGATTGGTGCTGAAACTGAGACTGATGCTGTTTGATTTCATAGTCTATTAACGAGATGAAGTGTGTGAACCTTTTGGGTCTAGAATGTTCTATTGCAATATCTTGCGAATCTCCTACTAAAACATTGGAGTTACTTTCCGGAGCTACACTAGCAGTAAAGTTTGTATTATATTCTTGTTCTACTGGAAATTGTGCTTTTTTCTCCTCCTCTTTGTGTAAAGAATTTTTATTTTTTTCTAATTGGAAAGATGTTTTACTCTTTTGCAGACCAGAATTAGTATCACGCCAGAAGAAGTTAGTGGGAGTAATAACATCATAATTATTTGTAGCCCTTATATTCTTTCCCTCAATCAGATCCACTCCTATGTTCCCCAATAAATGGGTAAGAATCAGGATAGTTTGTGATAGAGGTGTATTTGCACTAGTTCCATTAATGGGTGGTATCTCACCAGGTGATTTATTAGGGATTTGCTTCAAAGTACTTACCCAATTATCACTACCTAAAGATATTTTATAATCCGTTTTACTATCTAGCTTATTATCTTTTTTGGCGATGCTAAATTCACTTGCATCCGCAACCTTTAGTTGAGATGGGAGAGTATATTTCTTAGATATTAAGGAAAAGTTGTTCTTGCGAATTTGAGAAATAAAAGATGTAGGGTTATCTTTATTAGTTAGAATTTGCTTACTATTCCAGTTATTATTCGGCATATATTATTTTCTCTTTATTTTTATGCTTTAATTTAACCTGAATTAGATATAACATAAATTATATTTAATTCAGCGGTATTCAATTGATAGTGGATCATTCTTTCTGTAAAATTAACGTAGGTAAGTGGGTTAATATTGACTTACCAGAAAGAATGTTACGCTATCTAACTGTCTTATATACAATTTCTTCTCTTATGTCACCATTTTTCAACTACGACGGATATATATGTAAAAAAATTGTTGAACAAGGAGTTTGTTCTGACTCTTAAAGCTAATGAGACTAACTTAATTACTATAGTACACAAGCATTTGCTAAAATAAAGGCAGAAGGCACAGGACTTAAGAGTTTTGAAGAGACTATAGAGATTTACAGCATGAGAGAATAGAGAGCAGAAAAATTGCTAAGGTTTAATAGGAGTCATTGGTCATGCGAAAATAATTTAAACTGGGTAAAAGATAAAGTTTTTGAAGAAATGCCAATTCGGGATAACTTGTATTAGAATTGGCGTATATAGAAATAATCAGGTTTGAAGTGATTCTACCCCGCAACTATGGAAAGTTTGAGAAAACACAGTTCCTTATGCGCCTCCTTGCAATGACTCTGAGAATAGGGATGTGCAATAACTTTCGACAGTTGTGGATTCTACCCCTGCTTAGTTAAAATATAATGCCATTCAATAGGTGATTTTAATTGTTTAAGTTATGTTCTGAAAGTCATGTTAAATTTTCTTAACCACTAAACTGGCATTTGTACCACCAAATCCAAAAGAATTCGACAGAACATAATTAATTTTTGCTGGTCTTGCTTCTAAAGGTACCAAATCTATTTTTGCCTCTTCTACGCAATTATAAAGATTTAAAGTAGGAGGAGCAACCTGATCCTGAATTGCCAGTAAAGAGAATATTAATTCCATGCTCCCTGTTGCTCCCAGTAAATGCCCGGTGGAGGATTTAGTAGAGGACATCAGGATTTTTGGATTGGCATCTAAAAACAATTTCTGCACAGCTAATAATTCAATGACATCGCCAATTTGGGTAGAAGTACCGTGCGCATTGATATAGTCAATCAGGTGAGGGCTAATTTTGGCATCGTGGAGAGCATCAACCATCGCCCTATAAGCCCCTTTACCTTCGGGATGAGGAGAAGTAATGTGATAAGCATCACTTGTTGAACCATACCCTACAATTTCCCCATAAATTTTAGCTTTTCGTGCTATAGCATGCTGGTATTCTTCCAAAACCACTACCCCTGCACCTTCTCCCATTACAAACCCGTCCCGATCTTTATCCCAAGGCCTGGAGGCAAGTTCCGGAGTAGCGTTATATTTGGTAGATAAGGCCCGTGCTCCAATAAATCCTGCTACCCCAACTGGCGTAATTGGTGCTTCAGCTCCCCCAGCCACCATCACATCCACATTGCCATACTGAATCATCCGCATCGCATCACCTATAGCATGGGCGCCGGTGGAACATGCCGTAACTACTGCGTGGTTTGGGCCAGTAAAACCGTATTGAATAGAAATATGGCCAGCCAACAGGTTGATTAATGAAGCCGGAATAAAGAAAGGACTAACTTTACCGGTATTTTCCATATGAAATTTAACGGATGTTTCCTCAATCATCTTGAGCCCACCAATCCCTGATCCAAGGATCACGCCAGTTCTATTTGCCGCTAATTCTGAGGTCACTTTCCAACCACTATCTTCTATTGCATCAGTAGCGGCAGCTATGCCATATTGAATGAACAAATCCATCTTATGGATACTGCGAGGAAGAATATATTTCTCTGGGTTAAACCCATCACTACTTAATTTATCAATTATACCAGCTATTTTACAACTAAGTTTATCAACATTAAATTCAGTGATAGGTTTAATACCGCTACGTCCTTCTATCAGCCCTTGCCAAGATGATTTTACATTATTACCTAAGGGGGTTAGTAACCCCATACCTGTTATAACTACTCGTCTGGTTGACATACTCTATTCTATTTTTGAGTGTTACTACTTAATCGGAAATATGCTATATACTGCAAAGTTCTAGATAATGATTATCCAGAAGCTAGCGGTGAGGTAATTTGATATAGGTAGCTTTAAGCTGCTGGGACGGCCTGCTTACTTTTAATATAGCGAATGACGTCTGCAACAGTCAAAATTTTACTCGCATCTTCGTCTGGTATGTCACAACCAAATTGCGCTTCTATTTCCATTATCAGTTCGACAGTATCCAAACTATCTGCTCCCAGATCTTCAATGAACCTAGATTCTGGGGTTACTTCTGATTCATTTATTTTTAATGAGTTAGCAATAACCTTAATAACAGCATTTTCGATATCTTTATCTGTACTCATAATTAGAACCTCATAACTTATTTAAATTAATTTTAGAAAAATATTGTAATCTTAAAATTTATATCTAGTCTGTTTAGTAATATAAAGAATTAGATACGTATCTTACTTGGTGCATTTGCATTACTTTTTCATTTTATATGTTATGTATTCATATAACACGTCAATTTCTGGACCAGAAGAGGATGTTCCTTACCCAGAAATATTGAGGTGTTTTCAGTGGCCTTGAGTAATATATCTTTCTATTCCTTCAAAATGAGAGTAAGAGTTCTATAGCTAGAGTTTAAATCCCTAAAGAAGATATTTAGGCTATATCTTTTTATTGCAATAATCTACTACATCCAAATTTATAGTTATAGAAATGAATATATATTTAAATATGTTTTTTACTTTGGTATCAAAACTTCAAACTTTTTAGCATAAAAAAACATTTTATGCCAGTAGAAAATAACAGTAATTTTTATAGTTCTTAAACTAATTTGTATTCGGCTTCCTTTTGTTTAAATTTTTGTTCAAAAATAAGCTCGCAATTGGGCGTTTTGCTGGCTATAATCATATAGTTAACTATAATAAATCTTAAGCGTCGCAGTCCACTTTTTCTAATATTATTGTAGAATCTGATAATTTCGTAATTTTATCGATTTTTAAACGGGCATCCTGTAATTTCTTCTCGCAATGTTCTTTTAATAAAATTCCTCTCTCAAAGCTGTTAATTGATTTTTCTAAACCTTCTTCTCCAGCGTCAATTTTTTTGACAATATCTTTTAATTCAGCCAAAGCTGCTTCAAAACTCATCTCTGTAATAGGTAGTAAATTTTCCATGATAAAATAAATTTTTTTATACTGAATTAATGTTATTATCTAATTTGTTATATAGTCTAGAAATTGTCTCTTCGCTCCATTTAACTTGCTTGCCAGCGAGTTTAAGTAATTGTTCGGACGATTGTTCAGTTAATTGAATTGATGAGTGTAATTGCTCAGCAAGCTTTTTAAGTGATTCCTGAATTTCTATAAAAGATTTATATAATTGTTCTTGTATAGAGAGAGAAGAATTTTCAATCTCTTGAAGTTTCATACATATTAGTTCTCTTAATTGATCAATTTTATTTTGTAGTAACCCTAATTGTTGCTTGCGGCCTTCTAATAAATAACTATTCGTTTCTTTCATTTTTGCTTGTATCCTGATAGGTTCAGTGGCTTCTAAATTCCATGCCAGCCCTACCTTGCTCATTAAATATATTATCCATTTATGAACATCAAAATGATACCATTTAATACCATTACGGTAATCTGACGGAAAAGCATGATGGAAATTATGCCAATTTTCTCCTAGTAAAAATAAAGCCATCCACCAAATATCCCCAGCAGTCCCCTTATAATATTTTTTACTGCCCACAAAATGGCACAGAGAATTAACACAAAAAGTTGCATGTTGTTGTAGTGCTCTGCCCAACGAGATAAATAAAAAACCAGCATATGCGGAAATAAGAGTACCACCAATTAAATAGCCAATTAACAGCGGAGCAAGACTATTCATAAATAGAGCAATCTCCCAATAATATTTTAGCTGCCATTTGAGGATCTTATTTTTCCCAAGCTTAACCATGGTAATACGATCAATTGATTTATAGCTTCCCCCAATTATCATCCACCCAATATGAGACCACAAAAATCCTAGAATTTTATTGTTGAATTTTAATGGACTATGCGGATCTTGCTCTTTATCAGTATAAATATGGTGTTTATAGTGATTGGATGCCCACGATAAAACCGGTCCTTGCAACGTTGCTGCTGACATAACAGCTAGAATGAATTCTACTACGTTATTTGTCTTGTAGGCATGGTGTGACCATAAGCGATGCAACCCTATACCCACTGCTATATTAGCCCCATAATACCCTCCTATTGCTAAACCTATTTCAAGTAATCCTACACTATAATGAGAAGAATAACTTATAAATAAATATAAAAGCACAAAAGGGTAGATAATAAGGACAAAAAAAGCCCGCCAATCGATATTTTCTAGCATAATATATGATGATTACTTTAAGTATATAAAATAGTATATAAAAATTACTAGGCTCTGTTAAGCTATTCCGAAGAAAATTATCAAAAATAATTACATTTTGAGTAATTTTTTAGCGAGAATTAATAAGATTTTGAAAAACCTTATAATTCTCAGCAAAAAGCAAAAAATAAATTCGGATAATAGCCGTCAAGAATATATTAAGATGTAATTTTAATATATTCTTGAATAATATGCAAATATTAATTAGCCTTATATTCGTAACATAGCCATAACCAGGAGTTTAATAATAAGTATTAGTACGGGTATGAGTTATAATACTCCCTCCACAATTCGTATGGCAAGTATGATAATCTATAGTACATCTTCGTGAACATGAATCATTTCCGGAAGTAAATCTAAACTCATCTAAAAATTTGGTCTCACCATTTTTTTTCGCTAATTTTTTGATTAGGCGCGTTTGATTTTCTCTATCCACACAATAATTTTCACAATTGGCTTTTAATAATAGACAATTATTAGCACACATTGCCCCAAATTCATTTCCCGGAGGGAGGATTTCATATTCAGTCGTATATACTGGTCCGCAAGATACTAGGTTTAAAATTAGTAAGAAAGAAATAAAAAATTTTATATACATAAAAATACCAGTTTAGGTTTGTTAAATATACTCCTCTGCCGATGATTTTGCTGCCTTGCGTGAGGGGAGAGCTGAGTCAAAATATAGGATAGTATAGATCTATATCTTACAGCAAAATTTAAGTTGTTTTAATAAAATTAGTATTAACTAACGCTAATTTTAGCACCTCATCGATAGTAGAGATAGGTAAAATTTCTAAATTGTTTTTTATATTGGGCGGAATATCTTTTAAGTCTTTAACATTTTCTTCAGGGATTAAAACCGTTTGAATGCCACCTCTACTAGCCGCCAGTAGCTTTTCTTTGAGCCCACCAATAGGTAAAACCATTCCTCGCAAGGTAATTTCTCCGGTCATGGCTATTGTTCGTTTAACTGGTGTCTTAGTCATCAGGGAAACAATAGTTGTAAATATAGCGCAACCAGCAGATGGACCATCTTTTGGGATAGCTCCAGCAGGAACATGGAGATGAATATCGAGATCTTTATAATCTTCAAATGTCAAGCCAAAGCTGCTGGCCCTAGCACGAAAGCAACTATAGGCTGCTTGGGCAGATTCTTTCATTACTTCTCCAAGCTTACCAGTAGTTTTAATATCTCCTTTACCAGGGAATGATAATGCTTCAATAGTTAGTAATTCTCCTCCCACTTCGGTATAAGCGAGTCCCGTAGTGCTGCCTATTCGATCTTCTTTTTCAGCTAAGCCAAAATTATATTTTCTTACTCCCAAATAATCTTCAAGATTTGGAGGTGTTATTTCTATGTTTTTCAGTTTCTTATCACTTAAAATTCTTTGCAAAGCTTTTCTGGTAATAGCACTAATTTCTCGCTCAAGTGATCTAACACCTGATTCTTTAGTATAATATCTGATTATTTGTAAAATAGTATTTTCATCAATAGATAATTCATTTTTTTTAATATTGTGCATTTTAAATTGCTTAGGAATTAAATAATTTCTAGCGATTTGTAATTTTTCTTCCTCCACATATCCGGAAACATTAATGATTTCCATACGATCTAAGAGAGCTCTAGGCAAATTATAAGAATTTGCAGTAGCAATAAATATTACCTCAGAGATATCATACACTATGTCGAGATAATGGTCAACAAACTGGCTATTTTGTTCAGGATCTAACACTTCCAGTAAAGCAGCGGCAGGATCTCCTCGAAAATCAGAACCCATTTTATCAATCTCATCAAGTAACATCACTGGGTTACTAGTTTTAGCTTTTTTAATTAAATTTAGGATTTTTCCTGGCATAGAACCAAGATAGGTTTTTCTATGTCCTCTAATTTCAGATTCATCTCTGACTCCGCCAAGAGCAAATTTAGTGTATTTCCTTCCTATTGCCTCGGCAATTGATTTAACTAACGAAGTCTTACCAACTCCTGGGGGGCCAATTAAACATAAGATAGGTCCTTTAATTTTTTTAGCACGCTGTAATACAGCCAGATATTCAATAATTCGCTCTTTTACTTTTTCAAGACCGAAATGATCGCGGTCTAAAATTTCCCTAGTTTTATTGATATCTGGGTTATTCTTATCAAATTTACCCCAAGGCATAGCAAGTAAAGTATCAAGATAATTACGCACAACAGATGATTCTCCTGACATTTGGTTCATAAGTTTGAGTTTCTTGAATTCGCTATCAAATTTTTCTTGCGCTTCTTTCGACCATTTCATGGTCTTACTTTTTTTTTCTAGATCAGAAAAATCATTTTTATCCTCTTCAAGTTCCTTTTGAATAGCTTTCATTTGTTCATGTAAAAAATAATCACGCTGTGTTTTCTTTATCTGTTTTTCTAAACGTTGTTGTAAAGATTGCTCGGCTTCTAATTGTGCCATACCCGAGATTAAGGTATCTATTATAGTTTTAATTCTGACTTGCGGGTCTGTTTCTTCCAGTAACGTTTGTTTTATGAGTAAAGGAGAAGATAAATGAGAAGCGAGAACATTGGTAATATAATTAAAATTTGTGGGGTCTTTTTTTATTTCCACCGCTATTGTTTCCATAATTTCTGGATTAATTTTTTTATGAGTTTTAATATAATTCATAAATAATTCAATAACATTTGAAGTAGCGGATTTTAAACTATCGATATCTGTTACTTCGTCATCGGGTATAATACTATACTTAGCTTCAAATGTTTCATTATTGGTTACATTATGAAGTTTAACCCGATCCAGTGCTTCAACTAGAACTTTGGCATTATTTTGTAATTTTACAATTTGGATAATTTTAGCAATAACCCCTACGGAATGAAGATCTTGAATATTTGGTGATTCTTGATTTTGTTGTTTTTGCAAAACTAATAATATACGTCTATTATTATTGGTAGTTTTAGTATTGAGTAAAGCTTGAATAGATTTTGCTCTGCCAACAAATATAGGGGCGATCATACCTGGAAATACCACTATATCTCTTAATACAAGTAGGGGTAGTTTTTCTTTATTTATCATACTAAAACCTTAAGAAATTTATATACTATAGCGGTTGTTAGCTATATAATATTGTAACAGTAGGATTTCAAGCAATTTAATTGTATTAAAAACAGTTAATTAATATAAATAACAGTGAACTTAATATACTTAAGCCATATTAAGTGAGTATAAGATGAGTTATATGAGCAATTATTTTGAATTACTTAGCATAGAAAAAAAATATGATATTGATATGGATATTTTAACCACTCAATATTTAGCTATGCAATCAAAATATCATCCAGATATGATAAAAACCATGACAGGAAAGCAAAGTAATTTAGCAATTTCTATTGACCTCAATACCGCCTATCAGATTCTTAAAGATGATTTTAAAAGGGCCGAGTATCTCCTTTTGCTAAATAATATTATCTTAGATGATGCTCACGTACGACAAAAGATATCGAAAGACCAGTTAAATGATATATGGGGTGATTTAGAGCTGGTGGAAAATACTAGTGAATTAGTAACCCTAGAACATATTTTGGAAAGTAAGACTTTTGAACAAAAAACAGTTATTTCAGCTTTAACTAGTGCTTTTAAAAGTCAAGATATGCAACTCGCTCTTGGTTTGACTATAAAACTTAAATATCTTGGGAATTTAATTAATAATATTCAATTAAAAATTAACTCATTCAAATATGCTTCGATGATTTAAAGAGTTAGCCATTTCAAAATCGTCCAAACTTTATATTTTTACAATTTCCTATATTTGAAGTGTAATAATAATTCCCATATAATATATTTTGCTATATTTATATTACTTAAACGCTGCATAATTATTTTTAATGTCATTTTTATTGAACTTTGTAGGAAGTCTAATAGCTATTGTAATATTCTCCGCTTCTCTAGCCAGGGCTAATAGCACAGAAATTGCTAAACAATGTAATTTTATGTCAGCAGATTATGTGGAATATGTTGAAGCTGAACAATTAATTTATGCAAAAGGTAACATACAAATAGTACTAGATGAGTATTTTCTATCAGGCGATAATTTGATTTACGACATAGCGCACGATCGGCTGTGGGCTGAAGGTAATGTCATGATTAAAGATAAGGACAATAAAATCATTTTAGGAAAAAGTGTTTTATTAAAAGACAAACTAAAAACCGGGATAATTTCTGATTTTATTTTATATTTTGGTGATAATACACTTTTAGTGTCCAAATTGGCAGAAAGGGTAGATGAAAATACTTTACATTTGCAAGACAGTACCTTTACTCCTTGTAAAATATTATGCAATAAAAAGCCAATTTGGCAAATTTCTGCAAAAAATATGAAAATTGACCTTAACAAAAATCAAGTAGTTTATAAACACTCATTTTTTGAAGTATGGGGAGTCCCAATTTTATATACTCCCTATTTTTCTCATCCAACTCCTCAAGCTAAAGCTAGATCAGGTATATTAATACCTAAAATA
The DNA here is from genome assembly GCA_019468145.1 of Rickettsia endosymbiont of Bradysia coprophila. Lineage (GTDB taxonomy): Bacteria > Pseudomonadota > Alphaproteobacteria > Rickettsiales > Rickettsiaceae > Tisiphia. The sequence continues at coordinate 778,288 of JAHXDM010000002.1, read as the reverse complement.
CATAAAAAAGCTTTGAATATTCCTTTATATTATCGAGCCCTGCCTAATTTAGATTTTACTTTAACGCCGAGAATTTTTTCTAACTACCGGATTTTTGAGCTAGAGACTCGTTATAAACCCAATCAAAGCGATAATTTTAACTTAGAAGGAAGTTATGGTAAAGTGCCATATAAAATCACAGAAGGTGATGTAATACTAAAAAATAGGAAGATCAATGCATATTATATATTAGCGAAGGCTGATCTCAGTAAAAAAGGTTATAACTATGGATTTCAGCTAGAACGCTCCTCTGATAAAGCTTACTTAAAAAATTATTATCAAAACTATAGTTCCTACCTGATATCAAGAATATATTTTCAGAAGATACAACATTATAATTATTTTTTAATGGAAGGAATACATTTTGAAGGATTAAGTAATAAGGATTCAGTGGTGACAGATCCATCAATTTTTCCTAAAATTAGGACTAAGAATGTAATAGATCTAAATGATTCCGGAACTAGCAAATTGGTAGTGGAAAATAATACCGCAATTTACAAAGAGGCCAGTGGCAAGGAATTAGGACGCACTGCTTTACAGATTTCCATAGATAATAATTGGTTAACTTCAAGTGGACATTTATTTTGTTTTATTCTCCGCAATAGAACGGATGTGTATTTTGTGAACCATTTATATCCCAATGATTCAAGAGCCGACAAAGTATTATCAAGAAATATACCAGAAATCCAAACTATTTGGCGTTATCCTTTGGCTAGTAGAATTTCTCCTAAATCTACGTTGCTGGTTGAGCCTATTATATCATTAACTATTGGACGCCAACATAATTCTAATAAAAAATTTTCTTTCCTTGCCCCTTCTAGATATGAATTATCAGAAAGTAAAATCTTTGTTGCTAATCATTATATTGGTATAGATTATCACGAATTTGGTAATAGGCTAAGTTATGGTATTAATGCTGCTATCAATTCAGAGTTAAATTATTTCAGTCTGTTCTTAGGGCAAACTTATAACACTCATTTCTATTATAGTTCTATTTACCGTAGAGAAAATATAGGGAAAATCTCTGCTAACTTCTCTAATATTATGGAATTATTTTATCGATTCAAAAAAGATAAAAATTTTTACCCTATTTTAGATGAGATAGGCGGGACTATTTCTTTAGATAAATTCCAATTCACTAGTAGTTTTTCTCAGTGTAAAAATTTAAAAAAATATTACTTGCTAGATACAGTGGCTGAGAATAAATTACGGCAACTTTATTATGATTTCTCTTATCAATTAACCAATAATTGGCTTATCTCCTACAATATGCGGTTAGATTTTCCTAAAACCAAACTACGTGTATTTTCTAAGAGTATCCAGGTGACATATTTAAATGATTGTGTTAGAATAGTAGGGAAATTGTCGGATGATTATATGATAGATAAGGGAAGAGGTATAAAAAAATCTTCTTCACCGACTATTTCGATCGGATTAAAAATATTAAATATGTGAGTTTTTAAATATGAAAAAATTTTTTTGGGTAGTTATGGCAGTTCTAAGTATCACTATGGCACCTGTGACCTATGGAACAACTACAGTAACAGCAGAATTACCTAACATAATTGCTTTGGTTAATAAGGAACCCATCACTTTAAACGAATTTCGCGCGCGTAAGCACCTGATCATGGTCCTGAATAACATGAGTGATATAAGCAAGGAAAAGGATAAGGAACTTGATCAAATTGTGATAAAAAACCTTATAGATGAGAGATTACTCCACCAATCTAGCAAAAATAAAATTTCTGAAGAAGAATTACAAGAATCTATAGAAACTATAGAACAACGTAATAAGATGGAAAAAGGCCAGTTAATACAATTTTTGAAAAGTAAGGCTGTTGACCTTAATAGCTTTAAATCTCAAATCATCGCAGAAATTATTAAATATAATCTTTTAAGCGGGTTTTCCAAATCTGTTACTATTAGTCCCAAAGAAATGAATACTGTCATACTGGCAACTAATAGCAGAGATGCAGAAATCTCAGCTCAAATTTTTACTTCAAAAAATAAAGAGAATAAAACCTTACAAAAAATGTATAACTTGCAAAAACGTCTTAAGGGGTGCGAGGTTATCAAGCCAGCTCTATATGCCGATTTTGCTATTCTAGAAACCGTTGTTAATCAAAAATTAAGTGGGTTAGACCCTACAATGCAGACTATTGTTAGAGATCTTAATACTCACGAAAAAAGTAGTGTTTTTGAAACAACGGATGGCTTTAAAATAGTGTTAATGTGTGATAAAAAAGTAATTAATATTAGCTCGGATGAAAATGATTATGTCCTAAACTTTTTAACGCATAAAAAAACATCTCAAAAAACTCAAAAGTTTCTTGATGATCTACATAAAAAAGCTTACATTAAAGTAATGTTACCAATGTGATATTGCCCTCTATTGCTCAGCATGCCAGCAAGCATGGCATTGTGCCTATCAAGAAATATGGGCAAAATTTTATTTTTGATTATAGTTTATGTGATAAAATAGTGCGAGCCAGTGGGCTTACCGAAGGATCTGTGGTACTAGAAGTTGGACCAGGTAGCGGAGGATTAACTAGGGCAATTCTTACCACAAAGCCTCAATCTTTAACAGTAATTGAGGCTGATTCTAGAATTATACCTTTACTTATGGAAATAAAGGAAATATATCCTAACCTAACAGTTATCCATAATGATGCTTGTAAATTTGAGCTAACCACATTCCAGAATGAAGAAAAAATAACTATTATCTCTAATTTGCCTTACCAAATCGGGACAGAATTAGTCATCAAATGGTTAAAACAACTATCTTTTATCAAAAGTATGACTTTAATGCTACAAAAAGAGGTGGTAGAGCGAATATGCGCTCCAGTAAGCACTAAAGCTTATGGAAGGTTATCGGTAATATGTCAACTACTTTGCTTTGTTCAAAAATGTTTTGATGTAGGACCTAAATCTTTTTATCCCCCTCCTAAAGTTTATTCAAGCGTAGTCAAATTTACGCCATCTGGCACTCTTCTAGCACCTCTGCTTCTAGAAAAAGTGGAGTTAATTACTAAATTGGCTTTTGCTGGAAGGCGCAAAATGATAAAAACCTCTTTAAAAAAATTCACTCCAAAAATAGAAGATTTTTTAGCCGAATTAAAAATTAGCAATTCCTGCCGGGCAGAAAATCTATCCCCTGACGACTATCTATCTTTAGCCAAGTTATCGGTATTTCTTTAAAATAATAGTTGGCCTCCCTGATTTTCCTTGTGGAACTTAACATGCACCTAGTAATTGTCATTGAGTAGAAGGCAAAAGTCAATCAATCTGATACTGCATCGCAACCTCCTTCCCACAAAAAGCCATGGAAATCTTTATAATCTTTTTAACGTGTTTATGTTCCTTGATTTTAGTATCATATCTTTTATCATTGATTTGTCGCAATCCCGCCTTAGCTGTCGATTCTAGTTCTTCTGCCGCTTTAGTGACCTTATACTCAATAATAATTGCATTTTCAGCTTTTCCAGCTTGCGGAACTAACACAATATCAGCCCTCCCATCCCCTGTTTCTTTTTCACTGTCTATTATATAATCTCCTGATAACATATTAATTAAACCTAGCATAAAACCGCTATAAAATAGCTCTGCCCTGGCAATTCCGGTCTGGTGAAAACTCGTGGCATTTAACAGCCAGCTTTGTAGTTTCTCTTTAAATTCTTCTATACGGCAAGCAGGTAGTAGACTCACAAAGGAATAATACCGTGAACTATCAATCTTTAGCTGATCGGCAACCCATTGCAACATTCGCGCTTTATATATATACCGTACCTCTCTATTTGGTATTGATAACTCATAAATATTTTCTTCAAGATTTTTGGCCAATGGGTTTAAATAACCACTAAATAGTAACAAACTAAATAATCCTACCCGCTTATTAATGTCCGCAAAACTTATTTGTTTTACGATAGTGGAAATGATATTTTTACCGGTAATTAAGTCTTGTAAATCTTGCTGTATCTCATCGGAGAGCAGGGCCTTATCAACAAGAGCAGTCCCTCCACTATCAAGCCAATAATGGTCAAGCTCCCCTTCACTCGATAAACATAACATGATCGACCACGGATTGTAAATAATTTCTCCGCCAAAGGTGTAACCATTATACCAATCTTTAATCTTCTCGGGATCCATTTTAGTTGGTACTTTGCTGAGTAACTCCTCAACTTCGTCTTTAGTAAAGCCATAAAATTTAGCAAATTTTTTATCCAGTAAACTATATTCCCGGACATTATTTAAATCTGAGAACAAATTAGCTTTAGCAACCCGCAGAATGCCAGTAATTACACCTTTTTCTAAATATGGGTTAGTTTTTAGGCTACGACCAAATATCCCACGGAATAATTCAAGGACCCGCTCGAAATCTTCTGGTTTGTTACCAAACTTAAGATATGAACTATTGATCGGAGTATCATACTCATCGATTAGTATATAGACTTTTTGGCCAAAATGTTTAAAGAGTAGTTCACTTAAAAACCTCGCGCTATCTTTTAGGTCTTCCTTATCAAGCTCCCCTGTAAAATATCGCTTTAACTTTTCCTTTTGTACATCATCGAGTAAATTTTTATCTCCTGCTAGATAATGTTTTAAATAACGATGACTTCCAAATAAGCTAGTGACTTGAGTCCTTATCCCCCTTTCGATTTCCTCGTAGTTACTCCCCCTAACATCCTTAAAATTTATGGAAATAACTGGAAACTGGCCTTGATATTCAGATATTATATCTGAATGCTGTGCTATTTTAAGTTGTTTAAGTAACTTCTTCCTACCGGTCGCTAATCCTAAATCTACTTCCCCCCCAATAAATAATTTATTATTAACCCTTTGGTCGAGCAGTAAAGGTACGCCCCTCTCATCCACTTCTATTTCAAAGAATTTCCGCAGCATATCCATATTCAAGCTCTTACCCCAGCGTCTTGGGCGGATAATAAGAATTACTTCTCCACTATCTTGTAGTACTTCCAAAATCATTAAGCTTTTATCTACGAATACATCGCTCTTGAACAATAAAGTTTTAAAATCATCCGTACCTACTCTCATACGAAGCGGATTAATATCGTCCCCCGCAATATTAGTTATATTAGCACCTGAAAGTTGATCGATCATATTATTTGTATTATATTAAGTATAAAAAATTATAACATAAATAAACTACCTCACTAAGTAATTTTAAGAAAATAATTTATTACCGTAAGCTAGTGAGGTTACAGTAATATTTTAGTCAAGCTAATTAGAGATAACAAAAACCTGTTCATTTGGCATGGCTACTCCTAGAACTCTGCGGGCTTCTTGGTCTAGCATATCTTTATCTAATGAGTCTGGTCGTAGTAATTTAACTCTATGTTCTAGCTCGATGCGTTCATCCCGTACTGATTCAAGGCTAATATAAGCGGTTTCCAGTTGTTGATTTAGTGAGAAATAAGCTATAATTCCTTTATTACCATAAAAAGAGTGATACACGAAGTAGATTAGTAATAAAAATAGGAAGCCGTTAAAAATTAATTTTTTAGAATTTTTGACGCATGCAAAAAAAGGTAAATGATTCATAGGATTATGAGTAGTTTGCTAATAACAAATAGAATAGGAGCCGTTAGGATGATACTATCAAACCTATCCAAAACTCCACCATGTCCTGGTATTATAGTACCACTATCTTTTATAGCAAATTTACGTTTAAAATATGAAATAAATAAATCGCTTAACTGTGCTATTAGTGCAAGACAAATAGCTGCTATAATTAAGTGACCCCTTGTTATTACATAACTGGTTGATAAATTAAATGTTACAAATAAACTTAGTAGAAAGATAGATAGTCCGCTACTAAGGATTCCTACTATTAAACCACTCCAAGTTTTATTGGGGCTGATGCACGGAGCAAGCTTTGGGCCTTTCAGGGTTTTGCCACCAACCATAGCAAATATATCAACGGACCAGATTATAATGAAATAAAGTAATAATAAACAACAGCTTGTACTATTAAAAGCTACCATCGCTAATGATATAGTGGAGCTTGGGATAATAACAAAACCTAATAATATGCAGGAAATAGAGGCTTTGGTCATCTGTAGCCATTCATACAACATTCCTATAGTAATTAATACCATCAGGATGTAAAATAATGGTTTACTAAATATTATGGCTATTATAAATAGGGGACCTAGTATTAAGGCGGATAATATCCTTACAATAATATTAGATGATTTATGATTGTTTATAGGAGGATTAGTTTTAACTTGGGAATGTTGCAATTTTCGCCTATTTTGCGTTAAAATTTCTTGCACCAAAATTTCTTGTTCTTTTGGAGTAGTTATTTATGGCTTCTATAATATCTTCTTTGGTAAGATCTGGCCAGTATTTAGGGGTAAAATGTAATTCAGCATACGCCGTTTGCCATAATAAAAAATTACTGATCCTCTGTTCCCCACTAGTACGAATTAATAAATCGACATCTGGCATTTCGGAATCATAGAGGTAAGCTTTAAATTCACTTTCGCTAATTTGTGGTTTCCCTGAATCAATAATTTTTTGGCATGCATCAATAATTTCAGCGCGTCCCCCATAACTAAAAGCGATACAAAGAGTAATTTCAGTATTATCCTTAGTTAATTCTATCGTTTCTAATATCTGTTTTTGTAATGATTGACCTAGTCTCTCTAGCCTTCCTATGATTTTTATTCTCACTCCATTTTTGTGTAAGGCAGCAGCTTCTTCTTTAAGATAAAAGCGTAATAATTTGAGTAAAAAAGCAATCTCAGTTTTGGATCTATTCCAGTTTTCTGTTGAGAAAGTATAAAGAGTTACGTAAGGTATATGCATCTCTATAAGAGCGGGTAATAATTTTTTAACATTATTAGCTCCAGCTCTATGACCTTCTGATTTAGCAACGCCTTTACTTATCGCCCATCTTACATTCCCATCCATGATGATGGCTAGGTGATTTATTTTGTTAGGTGTATCCATATTTATTTTTAAAATACGCGCCGGAACGGCTGGATAATTTATTATCCAGCCACTTCCCACATATTATAGAAACAGTTGAGTTTAGATCTATACTCCTCTGATATGAATTTGCGTGGCGTCGTTGCTCAATGCTCGCCTATTATCTATAGGCTTCACTCCATCGCACAAGGCAGCAAAATCATCGACCGAAGGGGTATAGTCATAACCCAATTGTGATTTGTGCTGATTTTGAATTAAGATAGAAGGGGTGCGCTTAACTGTTCTTTTACTTTAGTAACAATATCTGCAAAGCCAGCAGGATTATTAACAGCAAGTTCAGCCAATACTTTACGGTCCATACTGATATCAGCTTTTTTTAGACCTCCCATAAATTGGGAATAGACAAGCCCATATTGCCGAACGGCCGCATTAATTCGTTGTATCCATAGCCCTCTAAAATCACGTCGGCGATTTCGGCGGTCCCTATAAGCATATCTTAAAGCTTTTTCCACCTTTTCAATTGCTATACTAAAGCAATTATTGGCTCTTCCTCTATATCCTTTAGCAAGTTTTAGAATTTTTTTATGACGATTTTTTGAAATTTTTCCTGATTTAACACGTGACATATCTCTACTTAGCTCCTTTTAAGTTATTAAATTCCATATGGAAGAAAGAATTTTTTCACATTCTTTGCATCTTGATCACAAAGAATTGTCGTTCCTCTAAGGTTACGAAGTTGAGCTTTGGTGCGTCGTCTCATAAAGTGTTTTTTACCAGCTTGCGTGCCTATAACTTTACCTGAAGAGGTCAGCTTGAAACGTTTTTTTACCGCTGATTTTGTTTTTAATTTAGGCATAATTATTTCCTTATATTTGGTATTTTACGGCTATAATAGCAAAAATTAAGGCATACCAAAGCCACATTGCTAATAGGTTAGGGAGTATAAAGATTTTTTAAAATTATTGCAAGTTAAATTGTCAAACTACTTTAGTTATAGTTATGTGAAAACTTTAATTGAATTAAGTTAGTTCAAATTAAACCTTGCTATGTTAGGTACTTTTAGTTTATACTGCTTCTAAATAAATATGAATATATCAAAATAAAGAACTCTTATGAATAATATGGCTAAATTTTTATTTTTATTAAGTACAATTCTTTTACTGCAAGGTTGTGCTACTATTTTTTCGGGTACCAGTCAAACTATTAATATTCAGGTGGTAGATAGCAATACTAATACCTTACTTACAAATTGCAATTGTATAGTAATAGATGGATCAGGAACGCAGCAACTTTTAGCAACAAATCCTGGAGTAGTAACAGTAAGTAAAGCACAAGGTGCTGTGCAGGTAACGTGCCAGAAAGCAGGATATAGGCAACTTAACATTGGTGTAGGCGAGAGTTTTAACGCCACAACTGTTGTAAATGTTTTGTTCTGGCCTGGTTTCCTAGTTGATGCGGTAACAGGGGCTTATAAGAAGTTACCTTCGCACTATATAGTTTCTATGCAAAAAATATAGTCTTCTGTGAGTTAGGTGTTTATTTAATAGTTGAGGGATAAAATAGTGAAAGTTTTTTCTTAAAATACCTCCTAACCATGTTGACTTAACTAATAGGTTATGGACTAAAATTATCCACTATTACTTAAATATGTTTATATTATGGAAGCAATATCTTATACTCAAGCCCGTAATAAACTATCTAGTCTTATGGATCAAGTTTGTATAAATCATCAATCGATAGTCATTACTAGACAGAAACAAAAGCCTGTAGTGATGATATCTCTTGATGATTATAATGCTCTAGAGGAAACTAGCTATTTATTAAAGAGCCCTAAAAATGCCAAAAGGCTTAATCGGGCAATTAATGATCTCAACCAAAACATAAGCTTTAAAAATGTCGATATAGATGAAGGTATTATTTCACAATGATGCTTGGGTTAATTATCTGTATTTTCAGAAAAATGATATAAAAACTTTAGAAAAAATTAATCAAAGATATATCTCGTTCACCTTTCTCAGGCATTGGTAAACCAGAACTTTTAAAATTTAGCTTATCTGGATATTGGTCAAGAAGAATAAATCAAGAGCATAGTAGTATATACTATTAAAGATAATACTATTTATATAGCCTAATGTAAGTATCACTATTAAAATCAAAAATCTTACTTGAAAAATAGAGCTTTTCCCGCTAGTCTATACTACTTAAATTTAATCCTACAGGTTCTATTGTGACTAATTTAGTACGACAAAATTTAATACCAATAAGTATTGAAGAGGAAATGAAAAGCTCTTACTTAGATTATGCGATGAGTGTAATCGTTAGTAGAGCAATTCCTGATGTTCGTGATGGTCTAAAACCAGTACATCGCCGAATACTTTATGCGATGTATGAAGCATCTTACCATTTTAACAAACCTTATCGTAAATCAGCAAGGATTGTGGGGGATGTAATGAGTAAATATCATCCGCATGGTGATGCTGCTATTTACGATTCGTTAGTGAGAATGGCACAAGACTTTTCCTTAAGGTTAATGTTGATCGATGGTCAAGGTAATTTTGGTTCGATGGATGGGGATCCTGCGGCTGCTATGAGATATACCGAATCAAGATTAGCTAAAATTGCTCATACGTTAGTTGAAGATATTGATAGGCAAACGGTTGATTTTGTTCCCAATTATGATGGTTCGGAGCAAGAGCCGGTGGTTTTACCTTCAATGTTTCCGAATCTCTTAGTGAATGGCTCAAATGGTATAGCGGTTGGAATGGCTACCAACATTCCTCCTCATAATTTAGGAGAGATTATTGATGCTTGTTGCTTATATGTCGATAATAATGATATAGAATTAATAGATCTTCTATCGGTAGTCAAAGGCCCGGATTTCCCGACAGGCGGCATCGTGCTAGGTAATAGTGGCATTAGATCAGCGTACCTAACAGGTAGGGGCAGTATCTTAACTAGAGGGCGCACGGAAATTGAGGAAATAGCCAATAATAGATACGCTATTATTATTACCGAAATCCCATACATGGTTAATAAGGCTAAGCTAGTAGAAAAAATTGCCGAGTTGGTTAAAGAAAAAAGGATCGAAGGGATTAGTGATTTAAGAGATGAATCAAATAAAGCTGGTGTTCGGGTAGTAATAGAAATAAAAAAAGATGCGGTAGCTGAGGTAGTATTAAATCAAATATATTCTTATACGCAACTTCAGACTAGTTTCGGGGTAATTATGCTTGCTCTAAAAGATGGGCTACCCAAAGTTATGAATTTAAAAGAAGTAATAGCGGCTTTTATTAGTTTCAGAGAAATAGTAATTACTCGTCGGACAATTTATTTATTAAATAAAGCTCGTGATAAAGCCCATATCTTACTTGGTTTAACCATTGCGGTTAGTAATATTGACGAGATTATCCGAATTATTAAATCTTCCTCTGACCCAGTAAGCGCTAAAGAACAAATAATGCAAAAAGCGTGGGATGTCTCAAATATAACGAGCCTAATTAAGCTGGTGGATGACAAAACCATGAATGCTATTGAGGGGAAATGTTATTTTACTGAAGTTCAAGCAAAAGCAATATTAGAAATGCGTTTGCAACGTTTAACTGCCATGGAGAAAAATAAGCTAGAGCAAGATTTAACTGAGCTAGCGGAGGAGATCACCTACTATCTGGAGATTCTTGGATCGCGGGAGAGATTATTAGAGATTTTAAAGAATGAATTAATTAAAATTAAAGCTGAATTTGCTACCCCCCGGTTAACCACTATAGAAGCAGGGGACTTTGAACAAGATATCGAGGATCTTATTCAACGAGAAGAGATGGTAGTGACTGTAACATTAGGGGGCTATATTAAACGCGTCCCTCTGGTGACTTATAGATCTCAAAGGCGGGGCGGTAAGGGCAGGTCAGGGCTGTCAATGCGCGATGAGGATATTACGACTCAGGTTTTTGTAGGAAGCACTCATACCCCAATGTTATTTTTTTCTAATACGGGGCAGGTCTATAGCTTAAAATTGTATAAATTACCTCTTGGTAACCCGCAAAGTAAAGGCAGACCGATCGTGAATATTTTACCTTTAAAAGAAGGGGAGCATATTAGCAATATTATGCCATTACCGGAGAATCAAGATGAGTGGGACAATTTAAATATTATTTTTGCTACTAGTCAGGGTAATATTAGAAGGAATGATTTATCTGACTTTAAGCGTATTCAGGCAAATGGTAAGATTGCCATTCGGCTTGATGATAATGATCGCTTAATAGATGTTAAAGTCTGCAAAGATGAAGATCATGTATTATTGGCTACTAAATGTGGAAAAGCAATAAGATTCCCCGCAAATTCGGTTAGGGTATTTAAAAGTCGCACCTCAGATGGGGTAAGAGGTATGAAACTTAGCCAGGACGATTGCGTGATTTCTATGACAATATTAAAAGGAATATTAGTAACTATTGAAGAGCGAGAAAGCTATTTATCTATCCCTCTAGAAATTCGCCGGGAAATAATAGACGGGAAAGAATTTTCTTCAGAAGAATTGGGAGTGAATTTGAGTAAAGAGAGAGTTCTTGAAATGGCGACGGCTGAAGAGTTTATTTTGACTATTGCGCAGAATGGTTTTGGGAAAAGAAGTTCGGCATATGAATACCGGATTACCAATCGAGGTGGTAGTGGGGTAGTCAATATGGATGTATCAAACAAAACGGGTTTAGTAGTTTCAGTAATGCCTGTAGCGATGAGTGATGAATTAATGTTAATTACTAATAACGGTAAGTTAATCAGATGTAAGCTTGAATCGGTACGCATTACTGGACGCAACACTAGCGGTGTAATATTATTTAAAACAGAATCAGGCGAAAAAGTAGTGTCTGCTTCGCTAATTGTTGATAATTCAGTTGATAGTGCCGAAGAAGAGGTTTCGGCGGAAGAAACTCCAGATGAGGAAACTCCAGCACCTGGAGATTGATATAAGTTAATTACCCAGCCTTATACTCCTCTGATATGAATTGGCGTGCGTCGTTGCTCAATGCTCGCCTATTATCTATAGGCTTCGCTCCATCGCGCAAGGCAGCAAAATCATCGGCAGGGGGGTATATTTCAGTTTTAGATAAGATGTTCTCATCCAAAATTTCAAGGAGCTTCTGCTGTTTCTGATTCTTTGCCACTTAGTTCTACAGCTAGTTTTAGCGAATCTATTAAATTCATAGAATTGGAGAGATCTCTTTCTAAAGAGATTTGATCATTTGCTACTTGCGGAAAGTGCATTACAAAAGATTCGATATTATCCCAGGTAATTATTTTCCTTTTAATAGATTCTTCATCATATTGACTAGCTTTTAATTTTATATCATTCACTATTTGTTTTCCTACCTCATAGTCTTCCAGGTAGTTTTGCTCAAGCTTAAGCTTCAGAAGATTTTTCAGATTTCCAAACCGCTTTATTATTTTAATATTATGTATTTGGTTATGAGATATATCAAGATCAATCAAGTTAACCATATGCTGAGATATTGCCGCTCCAACCTTAGAAGGTAAATTATTATGAGAGATATTGAAACACTTAAGATTCGGCATTTGAGATATAAGCTGTTGTAGCGAAGCGTACATTTTTAGGCTTTGGGAATCATCATGCAAGATTCCTGATATTTCTAATGTCTGAAGTTTTGTCATTTGAGCAATTTCTTGTAGGGCATCTTCAGCAACTCTATTCCTAGGGAGATACTGGGAAGTAGTGGATATATTGAGGTATATAAGGGGTATTTTAGCTAATTCAGCTATATACTCTTTCTGAAAAAATAGCTCATTATCAGATAGATTTAGATAAACCAGCTTTGGCATTTTTGTTAATTTAGTTATTCCTGCTAAATCTATCTGGTTGCTAGAGAGGTTTAAGGCCATAATATTACTATCTTTTAGGGCATCTATTAGTAATCCAAGATGGTAAGAATTTAAATTTTGACTCTTTAAATTAACTTTTATAATATGAGGATTTTCTCCTATAAAATTCTCTAATTTTGTTATATAATTTATATAAGATTCCTCCTTACTTAATGTTATAGTAATAACATTGTTAGCTCCCATTATTATAGTTGGAGCTGGATTGATAGAATCCAAACGATTACCTGTTTTCCCTTGCTTTGGGTCTACGCTAAGATCAAGGCAATTACCTTTGACCCGTTTATTAAAATCTTCATTTAGCATTGTTAGATTCCTATAGATTATCAACCTAATATTAAAAATTAGTAAAAAATAATTAACAGTTTGTGGTTTTAAAGTCAAGCTATAATTAATAGGCAATTGTTATTCTTTATGTTATAATTGCCGATATTCAACATCCAGATAACTACTCTAAACGAACTGAAATGAAATTATCAGATTTTGATTTTACTTTACCAAAAATTCTCATTGCCCAAAAACCGAGTGACAAACGAGAAAATTCAGATTTATTAGTAGCCAGGCAAAATAATAGCTTAGTGCGGAATAAATTTTATAGTATAATAAATTATCTGGAAGCGGGGGATGTAATAGTATTTAATGATAGTAAAGTAATAAAAGCTAAATTAATCCTAGATAAATCTGGCAAAAGGATAGAGTTATATTTAAATAAACAAGTAGAGGGTAATCGTTGGCATGGTTTTGCTAAGCCATCAAAACGTCTTAAGGAAGGGGATCAATTTGATTTTGCCGGCAATAAAATTACGCTTATTAAAAAGCTTGGAATGGGGCAGGTGGAGGTTGAATTTACCTTACAGGATATTTCTGTTTTTGAGTTTTTAGAAAAATATGGAGAAATGCCTCTCCCTCCTTACATAAAAAGGGAAGATAATTTTAATGAAGACAATACTAGATATCAAACAGTTTATAGTAAAAAGCCTGGCGCGGTGGCTGCTCCAACGGCCGGGTTGCATTTTACTGAAGATTTACTGAGCTTAATTAAAGCCAAAAAGGTAGAAATTGTATTTATTACCTTGCATGTCGGGGCAGGGACGTTTTTACCTATTAAAACGGAAGATATTAATAGGCATATAATGCACAAGGAGTATTATGAAATAGAGACAATAACTGCGAAGATAATTAATAAAGCAAAAAAAGATAATAGGCGAGTAATTGCTGTTGGCAGCACCTCGTTAAGGGCCTTGGAAAGCGCCGCGCTTCAATCACAAGTTGAAAAACAAATACAAAAGGGAAGCGCTGAGACAGAGATTTTTATTAAGCCAGGATTTAAATTTCAAATTGTTGATATGCTAATCACTAACTTCCATCTGCCAAAATCTACATTATTTATATTGATCTGTGCCTTTGCCGGTTATCAAGAAGCGCAAGATATCTACCAATACGCTATTACCCAAAAAATGCGTTTTTTTAGTTATGGCGATGCTATGCTGCTATATTTAAAAAACACCGATAATATATAATTTCACTTCTCCTTCCGTATCCTTTCTACAACAATTTTTCAACTTTAGGATAATTTATTATTAGCAATTAGTTAATTTGCTTGACAATTTTTCAAAAAAACTTCCTTGACAAAGACAATAATTTATAGTATTTACCTGATCTTTAAATAAGTTAAAAATAGTTAAATAATTAAATAATATTTTAGAAGAATTAATAAGTTATGAGTAAATTAATAGACGACAGATTACTTGAACTTGATCCAATTGAGGCGGCTCCTTCCATACAAAGTAGAATTTTTCTCTCCAAGATATATCCTGAAAAGGGAATTACGTCATCAACCTCAGGAGACGGTATTGAACACAATGCAGGGCAAGATTTTCTTACTCCTTATCCTGAAAATCCAAACGGGCTGGCTCCAACTTCATTTACTAATTGGGGATTAGTAGTGGGTTTTATAGTAGTGGTATGTGCAGTTGGACTATGCTTATTATGCGTGTGTTGCCCTACTATTCCCAAAAAAATAGCCAACAACGCCCTAAAAGCCTTAAAAGTCCTAAAAGGAGAATCGAATAAGGAGAAAGATCTGAATCCGGAGACAGGAGAAATGCTTCCTGACGATTTTCTGGTAACTACACAGGTTAAGGATGCGGACTATGTCAGTAATAATGAGTCAAATGATCCGCTAAATACAATAGATTTTTATCAGCATGAACTAGCAGGGGTTTATAGACCCACTTGCTAAATAGCAATAGAGAGAGGAAAAATCCTTTCTTCTTACAATTAGCCTTCTTATGCATCATTGCAAGCCGGCTTACAGCCGGCATGGCACTCCAGACGACCTACCCAAAATACGTTGACTTAAATAATTTTTTTTAAGGAAATTGCTTCGCCTGCTTACCGCTGGCTTAGCTCATGACATTGGTGATGTTGCAATTTATACTTATTCAAGAATTATTCACATCTTTTACAACTTGAAGACGCGACTTTTAAACTTCTCTGGTATATAATAGGTAATGTATCACCTTGCATGGCAGTAGAGGTCTCACACTACTGTCGAAAGTTCGAAAACACAGTTCTTGCCCCTTGCGGCCTTCTCAATGATGCTGAGAATAGGGATGTGCAATAACTTTCGACAGTTGTAAGAGGACCCCTTAAGGAGCAGGGAAACTATAAATCTTAAGTTCTACAAAACATAAGATAGCTCAACTTGTTTTAAAAATTAATTGATCTGAGATATAAATATGAGTAAAAATAATAAAATCAATGGGGCAGAAAATTGGGCTAATCCGGATAAAAATAATGATCCTCAGCAATCTAACTCCCTATTTCACCCCATAGTAATATGTATTCTAACATTTGTAGTTTTGCTAGGAACTATTCTAGGTGGTTGGATCTTATATAAGTTTGTTCAGTATTGCAGGGAAACGCCAGAAGATTTAGAAAATCCTTCAACTATCCATCTTACGGACGATAATACAAGCTCTTCTGAGAGAGAACCTACATCCATATTTCATATATTGGAGGAACATGGAAATACTATACTCTCAACATTTCCACCATCATATACACCACAGTATGATGCCCCGCCTTTAAATCAAGATGGTGCCCCGCCGCCTTATAAAAGTCATGAATCATTAGTAGAGACGATTGGTGGTCAACACGAATATTCTACTCTCCAATTTAATGTATAAGGCAAGAAGTCTAAATAATTAAACTTATAGGTAAATTTAATATATAAAGGGCTATTGAAATATCTCGAAAATATAATATATTATATAGTTGTCATAATTATTAAAGTAGGAGAGAACTATGAAAAATCACTATAGAAAATTTGCTATCAACAATAATGATGTGATAACTAGGGCTGTGGATCAGAACCTTAGAAGTGCCTTGGCTTTTGGAATATTGGTAGCTAGCATCATCTTTGCTCCTAAAATTGTGGAAGCTGCTTCGGTAAAACAGTCAGCCAGCAAAGAGATGGCAAGCACACAAAATAACAATAAACCAACTAATGATTTAAACCAAGATACTGAAATCCCAGAATATCCTAATCCATTTGCTCAAATCTCTAAAGAAATGGATAGGTTATGGCATAAAATCGCTATTAAGGATAATAGCAGCTATTTTATCGATGGGGGATTTGTATCTAGCAGTTTTCATAGCTATTTAAATACTACGGATAAGGAGTATATCCTTAATATTGAAATTCCGGGCTTTGAAAAAGAACAAGTTAAAATTGAATTACAAGGGAATTATATACTTGTTAAAGCTCAAAAACCTGTAATAGAGACTTCAAAAAATGATCCTTCTTGCAGCAATTCTCAGGCTCGTAATTCCTTCTACCAAAAATTATTATTACCAAAAGATGTAGACAAGACTGAGATTTCATCCAATTTAAAAAATGGGATATTGACTATTACTTTACCAAAATCACCTCTTAAAACAGAAGAAGTAAAGATAATCCCTATTAGTTAATCTTGTGCGATTTAAGTGCTGGAAATAGCTATCTTCTCTTGGCCCCTTTTGCGCCCTTGGCTATATCGCTCCTTAATTCGCTTCTTAACTATAAAAGCCAAAGAATTAGAGAACAAGATCAACTTGATATTGCATAGCTACCTCTTTCCCACAAAAGGCCATCGCCATTTTGAGGATCTTTTGGACGTGAGGATGCTCTTTTATTTTGGTATCATATCTTTGATCATTGATCTGTGCTAAACCTGCTTTTGCTATAGATTCTAGTTCTTCTGAAGATTTAGCTATTTTATATTCCATAATTATCGCTGTATCATTATCGATCCTTATAGGAATTAATATATGGTCGCATCTGCCATAGCCAGTTTCCCGATTAGATTCTATCATATATTTGTTTGCAAGAGGGGCTAGCAGTCCTCCCATTAAATTATGGTAATCCCTTTCCTTACTTAAATCATGATAGCTGGTGGAATTTAATAAATAGCCTTGCAATCGCTTGCCAAATTTATCTATTTGTTGATTGATTAGCAATGCTATAAAATCGTCATAATTGCTTACATCCATATTTAATTTGTTTGCCACCCACCCCAGAACTCTTTCAACGTAAATCTCTCTTACCTCATTATTAGGGATCGTTAAACAATATCGTGGACTTTCTGGGTCATCGTTTACCAGGCAAGGATTTATAAATAGCCCGCAAACACCAACAAGCTATAGAATATATCTTTATTATGCTCTATTTGCCCTAAAGAAATTTGTTTATATAATTTCTTAACAATTCCTCTACCTTCCAATAATTCTTGCAAATCTTCCTGCATCTCATCAGAGAGCAGCGCTTTGTCAACAAGCCCAGTTCCCTCACTATCTAGCCAGTAATGATCAAGCTTGCCTTTACTGGCTAAACATTGCATAATTGACCAGGGATTGTAGATTATTTCTCCACCGAAGGTGTAACCATTATACCACTCTTTAATCTTTTCAGGATCCGTTTTAGTTGGAACCTTTGCCAGTAACTCATCAACTTCTATTTGAGTAAAACCATAAACTTTAGAAAAATCCTCATCTAGTAAACTATATTCTCGGACATTATTTAAATCCGAGAACAAGTTAGCTTTAGCAACCCGTAATATGCCAGTAATGACTCCTTTTTCTAAGTATGGGTTGGTTTTTAGGGCGCTACCCAACATCCCGCGGAACAATTCAAGCACTAACTCAAATTCTTCTGTTTTATGACCAAACTTAATGTACGAACTATTGATCGGAGTATCATATTCATCGATTAGTATGTAAACTTTTTGATTAAAATGATTAAAAAGTAGTTCACTTAAAAATCTTAAACTATTTTTTAGAAGTGTTTTATCTATTTTTCCTTCCCATAAGTCGCCAAAATTATTTTTTTCAGCTAAACTAATTTTATCGCTAAATAACAAATATTTATGATGATTATATAAGTTTTTAATACTTATTTTTATACCATTCTCAATCTCCTCGTAGTTACTCCCCCTCACATCCTTGAAATTTATGGAAATCACTGGAAATTGCCCTTGGTAATCCGAAAGAATGTCTGAATATTGGGCTATCTTCAGTTTTACTAGTAATCTTTTTTTTCCACTAGCTAGCCCTAAATCTACTTCCCCACCAACAAATAGTTTGTTATTAACCCTTTGGTCGAGCAGTAAAGGTACGCCCCTCTCATCCACTTCTATTTCAAAAAATTTCTACAGCATGTCCATATTCAAACTTTTACCGAAGCGCCTTGGGCGGGTAATGAAAATTACTTTACCACTATCTTCTAATAACTCTTTGATCATTAAGCTTTTATCTACGAATACATCACTATTCACTATTAAGTCAAAGAATTCATCCGTACCTACCAGCATTCTAAGCAGCTTATTATGACCTTCAGGGACGCTAGTTATATTAGTATCTGAAAGTTTAACTGGCATAGTTGAGCGATTTAATTTAGATCTTTAAGAAATTATAGCATAAAGAAGTTGGACCACTAAGTAGTATTTTATTAAATTATAAACTATTAATAGCCATTAACTGTTGGAAAGCGTGGGCTAATACTAGGAAATTTATCACTATTTTCCATATTAGCAAAAAATTATCTTCTACTTAAGTATATTACAAAAATAAAAACACTTGCTAACTATTGCAAATCCTAGCATTATTGAATAATATATTAATAAATATTGAGAACTATATATTATGCCAGAAACAGATGATATTAAGCAACCTACAAACCCCTCACTTCTTTCAAAAATTGCCACACAGACAGGGAATATAGTCAAAAGAGGCTGGGGTCTTATTGGACATAATAAAAAGAAAGCTATTGCTTTGGGAATAGGAACTTTCCTTGCCGTGGCAATTGCCACTGGAGGAACAGGAATACCGCTAGCCATTGTTGCAGGTTTCGCAGCAGTCGGCGGAGTTGCCTTAGCAAAAGGCACTTGGGACGAAGTTAGAGGTAACCCAATGCCTGGAAAAAATCAAGGGAAGAATAACTCTTCACCTTCACATGACCAGCTACCAACCCGCAACCGGGAGCGTGACCAGGATAGAGGACTCAATCAACCTCCTATATCCCGGGCTCCTTCTGCTCCACAACAAGACTATGTTAGGGATCCTGTCTATGCAGAGCCTGATAGAATTTCACCATCTTCCTCTCCTAACACCCGCCGAGATTCTCTGAAGGATAAGCAGCATGAAAAGGGGGGGATAGGGATAGGTTAAAAGTGGTATCTTTAAACTGCAAAAAGCCTGAATAATTCTTGAATAAGTACAAATCTGTCACAAACGTCATTAGCTTAAGCGCAAGCAAGCAATCCAGGAAAAAACTATAAAAATACGATAACTTAAATAATTTTTTTCTGGATTGTCACGCCGGCCTAAAGCCCGGCTCGCAATGACGATAGGTGATGCACCTTTCATAAAAAATGTAGAGTAGTATGGTGACCTAACTGGGTACAGCTATTGAATAATGTTTTAAATTATGCTATGGTGAGATTTTAGTAAATAATTGGAATTAAGCTATGGCAGAAATAATAACACGGAACGGAGAAGAAATCACAATACAAATTACATTAAAATTGGATGGCTCTATGCTTGAAATGGAAGATGCGATACAGAAAGGAGTAAATGAGGTTGGGTGCATTGCAACTAAAGAAGCCCTAAGTAAGTTTGATGCAACTGGTGCGATAATTAATATTGGTAGTGTCAGAATGTCTTCAAAGGGCAAAGTGAAAAAAGAGTATGAGACACCCTATGGTACTGTTGAGATAATGCGACATGTATATCAGAGCTCGAAAGGAGGCAAGACGTTTTGTCCAGTTGATGAGAAAGGGCGTATAATTATTCATTCTACACCAAAATTTGCCAAAATGATTTCGTATAAATATGCATCTTTAAGTGCGAAAGATGTCAGTGAAGATTTTGCAGAGAATCATTCTAGGAGTTGTTCGAGAGGATATATCCAAAAGGTTGCTGATTATATAGGATCTATAGCTTTAGCGACAGAAGAAGATTGGGAATATGCTATTCCCAAGATTGTAGAACCGGTTACCAGTATAGGTATTAGTTTAGATGGCACATGTATTTTAATGAAAGAACAAGGTTATCGTGAAGCTATGACAGGTAATATCTCTTTGTACGATGCGCAAAGCGAAAGATTGCATACAATATATATTGGAGCGTCTCCTGAATATGGTAAAGGGTTATTTATAGCTCGTTTACAAGGAGAGGTTAATAAAATCAAACAAAAATATCCTACAGCAAATTATATTGGCATTGCTGATGGCGCAAGTAATAATTGGAAATTTTTAGAACTGAATACACAATATCATATTCTAGATTTTTATCATGCTAGCGAATATTTAGCAAAAAGTTCATATTCACTTTTTAGTGATGAAGGGAGAAGAAAGGAATGGTTGAGTAATGCTTGTCATAAATTAAAGCATGAAAACAATGCGGCTGCAGAGCTTTTAGACACGATGAAGGAACAAGTGAAAAAAAATGAAGGAAATAAAAAAATATCACCAGCAATAAAGGACAATTTGAGTAAAGCGGTGAGCTATTTTACTAATCAATTAGAACGTATGAATTATAGTAATTACACAGCACAAAATTTTCCTATAGGTTCTGGTGTGACGGAAGCGGCTTGCAAGACGCTGATCAAGCAAAGATTATGTAAATCAGCAATGCAGTGGCGAACTCAAGGTGCCAAAATAGTTATTTCCATTAGATCTCTTGTTCAAACAAAAGGAAGGTGGAATCAATTTTGGAACATGATTAACCAAAATGCCTTAAGCGACATCTTGATATCTTAGTTAACATTATTCAATAGCTGTACCCACCTAACTTATCTTGAACTCCCTAGAGTATAGTGATGGAACGACCATTTACACATCTAAATTCATGACATTTAAGGCATTTTCTTGAATAAATTGTCTTCTAGGTTCAACAATATCTCCCATTAGAGTCGAGAAAAGTACTTCAGCACTATCTTGTTCATGCACTTTAACTTGTAGTAATGTTCGCTTTTCTGGATCTAAAGTGGTTTCCCATAATTGTTCAGCATTCATTTCTCCAAGTCCTTTGAAACGTTGAATAGTCACGCCTTTTTTACCATTTTCTAAAATAGAGTCTAACATCTGGCTTGGAAAAACAATATTATATTCCTGATTTTTTATGGATAATTTTGCTGGTTTATTAAATATAGGTTCAATTAAACTGAACGCCTTAGCCAAGCCTATAAATTCAAGGGATTCTAATTGCTCTTTTAACAAGATTTTACTTTCTTTTAACCCCCGCACAAACCGGAAAAATTCTATATGATTTTCACTACTGACAAATTGCCAATCTGTCTTATCAGGAGCAAAATCCCCATGATTTAGAATAGTGATAGCTTGCATTATTTGCTCTTTTTTATCACCATCAAATATTTGACTCCCCAGTAATCTTCTGATAGATAGACTTTCTGCCAACTGCCTGTTAAATTTCTTGCTTACTTGATCAAGTAAGGTTATGAATTTGATAATATTTTTTATTATTTCTTCTAGCTCATTACCAATAATTTGGCTTCCATCATTTAAAGTAATAATAGTGTCACTTAACATTGCCTTAATTAAATGATCTTGTAAAGCTTGCTCATTTTTTAAGTATAGTTCATTATTGCCCTTCTTGACTTTATATAGCGGAGGTTGGGCGATATATAAATAGCCATTATCAATGAGCGCTCTCATATGTCTATAAAAGAAAGTCAATAATAAGGTCCTAATATGGGAACCATCAACATCAGCATCCGTCATAATAATGATTTTATGATATCGTAATTTTGCTAAAGAAAAATCTTCGCCAATACTAGTGCCAAGAGCAGTAATTAAGGTACCAATCTGTTCGGAATTTAACATTTTGTCAAATCTAGCTCTTTCAATATTGAGAATTTTGCCTCGCAATGGTAAAATGGCTTGAAATTTACGATCCCGGCCTTGCTTTGCTGTACCACCAGCTGAATCCCCTTCTACCAAAAACAGCTCAGAACCAGCGGGATCCTTCTCTTGACAGTCCGCTAGCTTACCAGGAAGGTTCGAAATTTCCAGCGCAGTTTTACGGCGCGTTAATTCCCTAGCTTTTTTAGCAGCTTCTCTGGCATTGGCAGCTTCTATAACTTTATTAATAATTATCTTAGCTTCAACAGGATGTTCTTCAAACCATTCTAATATTTTGGTATATACCGCATTTTCTACCACAGGGCGAACTTCAGAGCTAACTAATTTATCTTTGGTTTGTGAAGAAAATTTTGGATCAGGTACTTTTACTGACAAAATACATGATAATCCTTCTCGTGTATCATCACCGATAAAATTTACCTTAGCTTTTTTGTTATAACCAATATTTTCAATATAAGCGGTAATTACTCTAGTCAAGGCTGCTTTAAAAGCAATAAGGTGAGTGCCGCCTTCTCGTTGCCGGATATTATTAGTAAAACACAAAATATTTTCATGGTAGGAATCATTCCAATTCATGGCTATTTCAAGAGTAATTCCAGATTCAGTGTTACTGGTGCTAAAGGTGATGCATTGGTGCAATGCCGCTTTTGCCCTATCGACATATTTTACATAGGCTTCCACCCCCCCAGAAAAGCAAAATTCCGATTCTTGTCTTTCAGCAAAACGGTGATCTTTTAATAAAATTTTTACCCCAGAATTTAAAAAAGCTAATTCTCGAAGCCTATGTTCAATGGTAACAAAATCAAATTCCAGTGAGCTAAAAGTCGTATTAGAGGGAAAGAACGTCACTTCTGTGCCTTTTCGCTCTATCGCTTCCCCTATTAAAGCTAGGGGTGCCTCAGATATCCCATCTCTAAATTTGATAAAATATTCCTTATTATTCCGCCAAATTCTTAATTCCAGCCATTCCGATAAGGCATTTACTACCGAGACTCCAACGCCGTGAAGCCCTCCTGATATTTTGTAAGAATTTTGATCAAATTTACCGCCAGCATGTAATTGCGTCATAATTACTTCAGCGGCTGATATACCTTCCTCCTCATGAATATCTACCGGTATTCCGCGTCCATTATCGCGGACCGTGACAGAACCATTGGGATTTAATATCACAGTAACTAGGTCACAATGACCTGCCAAAGATTCATCAATGGCGTTATCCACCACTTCATAAATCATATGGTGTAAGCCAGAGCCATCGTCGGTATCACCGATATACATCCCTGGTCTTTTTTTAACGGCTTCAAGCCCTTTTAATACTTTGATAGAATCAGCATCATATCCTGATTCGATTATAGCTGGTGGTTGATTATTTAACATATAGACACAAAAATAAATATAGATAGATAAGCTTCAACTGCTAAAATAACAACTTAAGCAAGCAGTTTCGGATGCTTAAGGTAACTATACACTAAATTGCCAGCAAATATATAGTTTTTCATATATTATTTTACAGCGACCCTATTTAAAAATATTTTCGTAATAAACATTTTACTAAAAATATTTTATTGACTATTATTCCCCTAGCAGTAATTAACTTTAATTTATTTTTCGATATATGAGCAACTTGACTTATAAACATATCACTTCCATAATTGATGATTATGATGTTTTTTTATTTGATGTTTGGGGAGTAATAGTTGAAGGGGACTATAATTATCCTGGAGTAATTGATAATATTAACTATCTAATTAACAATAACAAAAAAGTTTTTTTTATTACCAATGCTCCTCGTTCCATCGCTTATTTAGTTACCCTACTAACGTCTTGGGGGATTAATGTGACTTCAGAAATGATTATTAGTTCCGGTGAATTAGCTGTTAATATGATAGTAAATAGTAAAGAAATATTTGGCATTCAAAACCCTTTAATATACCATCTAAAGCAAGAGAACAATGATCTAATAGATGCAATTAAAATACCTACTACCACTGATATCAATGAAGCTGATATCTTACTTTTAACATTGCATTATGATGAAAAAGAGAATCTTAATTTAGATGAATTTGATAATTTACTACAAACTGCCATACAAAGAAAAATCATCACTATTTGTGCTAATCCCGATCTTGGTATAATGCAACAAGGAGTATATAGATATTGCGCTGGTTATTTTGCTGCTAAAATAAAGCAATTTGGAGGAACAGTGATTTATACCGGCAAACCCTATCCGGAAATATATCAACCTATCTTAAATCAATTGCCCCATATTTTAAAAAAAAATATTCTTATGATAGGTGATACTTTCTATACGGATATTTTAGGAGCAAATAAAATAGGTATTGACTCAGCTTTAGTATTAACCGGCAATGCGATAAAATTTCATAGCCAATATTCCACTATAGCAGAAAAATTAATGCATATAAAAATTGCTGCTACTGAGCAAGAAGTAATGCCAAATTTTGTCATTCAGCTAGGGGATGATTTATATTGATTAATAATTAAATTTTTACAAAAAGTTGCTTGAAATAAATCCAATAATTTGCTAATAGTTATTAGCCATACAATCGTCAGTTGTAGAAGGTTAATGTATAAGTATATTGGGGAAATATAAATGTCTAAGAAAGGTAGTAGTGAACAACAGCAATATAAACAACTAGAAAAATTAGTAAAAATTACATCGTATCCTTTAGAAAATGACTTAAAAGATCTAGGAATTCCCTGTTTATCCAGGATGGAAAAAGTGGCATTATCTCACCACAATACGATATTATACAACATCCTATTTGACTATAAAAGTAGGCTAATAGAGCAAGAGGCACATGTGCGCGCCGAGCACGAAGAACACATGATAGAATTATTTCACAAAGATGCATTACCTAAAGAACATTTTTTTGAATTTCCTCCCCCTATTTCTAAGTTTAGAGAGTCAGAGCAGTGGAATCATATATTTGATGGCTTGCGGAACTGGGAAGAAAATTTTAGTAATAAAAAAAAATTGGATAATAATAACAATTATATAAAAGATGATGAGAAAGCTCTCATAGGAGAGGGGAGCGCCGAATCAATATAAAACCCCAAACTCTTTAGAAGATATAAATGCCTAAGGCTAGAAAGAAAAATATAAATATTTCATACGAAAAAAATTTATACGACACACTGATAAAGGTTGCAAATTCTCGTAATACCGACGTTCTTAAGGAAATAGTAATAAACGCACTACAAAGGGGAGTTTTAAAGAAGATAAAAGATGAGCTATTTGAGGAAAAAAATTTTTCGGTGCATTTTAAAATAATTGAAGTGGAACGACAAAATACCGAACTAGTAACGCACTATAATAAGTTGGTTCCTGAACCCCAACTTTCAGGAAAAGATACTGATACGGATATTACTGATAGTGAGTAACAGATTCGTCTATAATAGATTTCTTGCATAATTCTACTAAAGATGATAATTTATATATTCATTTTGCTTTGAAGGATTAGACTTCCTTAGCATAATCCTACTGGCGATGGTAATTGAAGAGGCAATGGGATTAAACTCGACTCCTCACACTACTGCTCCCGTACAGCTTGCGGGCCCGCGGTTGCGTGTCTCCTGCAAATTCCCTACCAAACGCCAATTTTGCTAAGGAAGTCTAATTAAATTTTTACAAAAAGTTACTTGAAATAAGCTAAATAATTTGCTAGTTAGTTACTATTTATTTAGTTGTATGGAAGTAAATATATAAAATATAGGAAAATATAGATGAGTAAAAAACAATATAAAGAAATAGTAAAGTGGTACAAGGGGTCTCATGATATAGCCAAGCAAGATATAATTCAACACCTCCTCACCTACAGCTTACAACAATTACAGGAGTTAGGAGAATTGGCATATGACGATGATCCTCAAGGATTACACCAGAAAATAATAAAGGTGAAGAAGATTAAGGAGGAAGAGGAAGAGAAGAAATATTTACTTAAACAAACCGTTTATTATGAATGGGTACCACCGTTAACAGATGAAAAAATAAGTAGAAAATCTCCTTCAGAACCCGATCTAAGGTTAAATCAAACTAACCAAGCCCAATGCACATCTTTAAAAGAAAAATTGCCATCTCTCGAGGATTCGCAATGGGTGATGATAACGGGAAATATTGTAGAACAAAACATGGAAGAATATGTTGTTGTATCTGCAATCCCCAGTGAAGAATTCACGACTTATTGATAGGGGAAACTGGTATATACCGGAATATATACCACAACTGTCGAAAGTTCGAAAACACGGTTCCTTATGGGTTATTGCGAGGAGGGCGCATAAGCCGTACGTTCGCAATCTAAGAGCATTGATTTGTTCATAATTGTCTTCCTGAATTGCTTCGCGTGACGCTCGCCATGACTCTCAGATATAGGATGGGCAATAACTTTCGACAGTTTTGTACTTGCTAATCCCTTACATACTACCCCCGTACGGCTTGCGGGCCCGCGGTTCCATGTCTCTTGCAAATTCCCTACCAAACGCGAATTTTGCTAAGGAAGTCTAATTAAATTATTAAAAATAAATTTTTACAAAAAGTTACTTGAAATAAGCTAAATAATTTGCTAATAGTTACTGGGTAATTATTAATTACGGTAATTATTAATTTTCAAAAAAGTAATTTATAACTAATAGGAAGATATTAGTAGAGTAAATTAATTGGGATATTATAATAAAAACTTCTAGCGGTCGTGGCGGAATTGGTAGACGCGCAGCATTGAGGGTGCTGTTCTTCGGAGTGGAAGTTCAAATCTTCTCGGCCGCACCAATTATTTATCGGTTATTTATATTTTAACCAAATAAGATATGTTAGCCATTCATTCTTGGTCACTCTTGGAAGGATACTTTTAAAATTCAGTAATCCTAATGGGGAATTATGCAGAATCAATCAAAAAGTATATTATCTGTTCATCAAAATCAATTTGAAGAAACTTTTGAACAAATTAATAATCTTATTGATAATGAACAACTTAACGAAGCTGTAGAAATCCTAAATACTCTCCATTACGCAGATCTTGCCGATTTTTTAGATAATGTTAATCATAAAACTTATAAAATAATTCTCCCTCTTCTGGCAGATACATTAAAAGCTGAAGCTCTAGTTCAACTTAGTGTTAGCAGTAAGCCATTGGTAATTCAAATTCTCGGCATACTCAAAAGTGTCCAACTCATTAATCAGCTCGCTATAGAAGATGCAGTCGAAGTAATAGTAGATCTTGATGACATAACAAAAGAATTAATATTAGATAATTTAAAAACCGAGAAAAGACAGCAAATTCTGGAAGGTTGTACTTATCCCGAGAATACGGTGGGGAGGGTAATTGAAAGAAATTTTATCTCTTTTCATGAAAATTGGACGGTGACTAAAGCTATAGAATTTATTAGACATAAACATATAAAGCAAGATTTTCACGCTGCTATTGTCACAGATAGCAAATATCGACCTATAGGCATCATATTATTAAGCACTTTGCTCAAACATGATGGGGAAATCTTGATAAAAAAGCTTATGAATCAGGACTTTAAAATTACCGATGTCTTTACTGATTTAAGTGAACTAAGCTTTATTTTCAAACAATATGCTTTAACTATTGTCCCGGTAGTGAATAAGAGCGGTAAGTTAGTGGGGACGGTGTCAATAGATAATATGATTTATATTATTGAGCAACAGACCGAAAAGGATATAATGTCTCTTGGGGGGGTGCATACGCAGGATACTTTTTATAATCTCTTCTACACAGTAAAGCACCGCTTTCCTTGGTTATTTGTTAACCTAATTACTGCCTGCCTTACATCAATAATTATTAATCAATTTAGTTTAACAATCTCTAAATTAATAGCCCTGGCATCCATAATGCCTATCGTTGCTTCTATGGGGGGGAATGCTGGAACTCAAGCTATGACAGTAACAGTTAGGGCGCTGGCTAATAAAGATATTCATCCTAGTAATATGTTAAAGGTAATTTTAAAAGAAGTAGCAGTTTGTGGGTTTAATGGCTTTATCTTAGCTTTAGTTGGTGCTCTCTTAAGCTTAGTCATGCTTTCTGATCCTAATCTTAGTTTAATTTTTGCCGTTGCCGTTATCCTCAATTTCCTGATTGCTGGCCTTTTTGGCTCACTAATCCCAATTACCCTGCATTCTTTAAATATTGATCCTGCTACTGGCTCAGGCGTATTCCTTACAACCATTACCGATTCATTTGGGTTCTTTACCTTCTTAACTTTAGCTTATATCTTCCTAGTATAAAAGTTACTCCAACTAACTGCCAGTAGCAAATTATCAAGATAATTCGCCGGATAGTTAAGTTTATTGCGCAGTCCAACCTCCATCAATTATTAAAGGAGCTCCGGTGATTGAACTAGCTTTTTCATCGCAGAGAAAAAGCACCATACTAGCTATTTCTTCTATTCTGACAAATTTCTTAGTGGCTTGGCTTTTAAGAATTACCTCTCTTAATACTGTGTCTTCACTTACCCCCTTGATCCTCGCAGTATCAGCTATCTGGTTCGTTACTAACGGAGTTTTAACATATCCTGGACAGATAGCATTAACTGTTATATTATCTTCTGCAACCTCAAGAGCTACTGTTCTTGTTAACCCTAGCAGGCCATGTTTGGCTGTAACATAAGCAGATTTAAAAGGAGAGGCGACAAGGGAGTGAGCTGAGGCTATATTAATAATCCTTCCCCAACCATTTTTTTTCATAAGGGGCAGGGCATATTTGATAGTGTAAAAAGAAGAAATCATATTCACTCTGATAATTTCTTCCCATCTTTCTTCTGGAAAATCTTCAATTGCCGAAACAAATTGGATTCCCGCATTATTCACTAAAATATCTAATTTATCATATTTACTCTGAATTGTTTCGAACATTTGAAATATTTCGTTAGGCGAAGCTAAATTAGCTGGTTGATACAAAATATCTGCAGCTCCTAGCTTCTTTAATTCTGTAAA
This sequence comes from Rickettsia endosymbiont of Bradysia coprophila, assembly GCA_019468145.1. Classification (GTDB taxonomy): domain Bacteria; phylum Pseudomonadota; class Alphaproteobacteria; order Rickettsiales; family Rickettsiaceae; genus Tisiphia. The sequence goes on along the minus strand of JAHXDM010000002.1, from coordinate 749,020 downwards.
GATATTTTCTACTATCTCTTTGCTCTCTAGCCCATTGAGAATAATTTTGGCCTTTAATGCGGCAAAGTGCCTGGCAATTTCTAAACCAATCCCACTTGTTGAACCAGTGATCAAGACTACTTTATCTTCTATATGTTGATTTTTTATATATTTACCTAATTTTTATTTTGAAAAAATTGAACTTATGTCTATAATAGTATTAGTACTAAAAATTTTGTATGTATACTGCTCGTAAATGAAGGGTTGTATACGATAGAATCAAAAATCAAGAATTGCTAGAAGTATACTGCTTCTATTGCCATCCCTTAGTTTATTTACCCGAGGTGACTAAAAACCCTTTGGGATAAAATGAAAGAAGCAATTCACAAGGAACGCAAAGCAGTATCAATGGGTCAAGAAGAGAAACATGGCTTCTGGATTTTCTATTCTAAAGTATAGCTTTAAATTTATGCAAAATATAGAAATTATTAATACTAACTCTGCGTCCGTGTCATGTTTAGGTAAAGTTCCGCCTTTTGATCACCCAAAAATCTATCTAGAAATAGACCAGACTATTGGGTCTATTAAATGTCCATATTGTGGTAAGCATTTTGTATTGAATACTAAGTAACCTTAAATCTAACGTTCTATGTAATAACCTTAAGTAAAACGTTAGGTTAAACAAGTAGATTTTATAGGTTATTTAGTGTTTAAAAACGAAACCAATGGCAAAATGCAACCTCATTAAAATATCCTTGCGATATTTAATAATAATATGGGTGTGTATAAATGGCAACAAAGCTTTAGCTGCTCCGCAGATTAATAATTTGATTATACCCATCAGTTATTTTGTAAACCACAAGAAACAACTTAAAGAAATTAAAGAATATTTAAACAAATATAGAAAAGTAAGTATTATTGGCACTAGCGGAATAGGCAAGACACAACTTGCTCGAGTATATGTCCAAGATAATAAAGACTCCTATAATATTATTTGGTTTTTTGATTGTAATCTAGATTTAAAGGAAGAATTTGTAAAGTTAGCTAAACATCTTAATCAAGTTCTGAAAATTAACATAGCTGAAGAAGCTAATTCTGCTCAGCAAGCAGTAGTCAATTATCTACTTTCCCAAAATAAGTGGTTATTAGTATTTGATAATCTAAAAATTGGGGAGAATAAGAAACTAAAGGAGCTAATAGATGGGAAATATAATGGAGATATTATATTTTGTTCCCAGGATAGAGATGGTTTATCAAATATTCTTGAAATGCCTTTACTAGATAGAGAAAATACTGTTTTTTTAATAAAAAGTTTATTAGACGATAAAAATGACAAAGATATAGAATTTTTACTAAAAGTCTTTAGCGGTTATCCAATATTGATAGTCCAAGGAGCACAATTATTAAATAAAATTAAAGGTTTAAATAAAGAAGAATATAAAAAAAAGATTTATCAAGCCTCAGACAAGATAGAAGTTAATATCAATATGGCTATTAAAGAATTATCTCCTACAGCAGTTAATTTACTTAGTAAGATTGCCTTAATAAATAATCAGAGTTTTTCTAAACAATTACTAAGTTTTATTATAGATAATCAAGAAACGCTGGAAGATGATATCGGTGAATTATCTAAATTTCTGTTAATCTATAATAGTGATTCTAATGAAGAAAATCCAGTTTTTGAAATGCATGATATAATTGCTAATAAAATTCAAAAAATAAATGGTAATAGAACTAATAAAATTTATTTAGAAGATATAATCTTGAAATTAATGAATAATATCCCGAGCTATTCAATCCAAGCCTATCTTTTTCGAAATGCAAAAACTATTCGGGATAATTTAAAAATAGTTTCCAATAATGCTCCAAAATATAATGTTAATATATATAAATTAATGGAACTAAATTTACAGCTAATGTCACAATATGTTAATTCTTTCGATAGCTATGAATGTGAAAAATTAATCGACTGGTTTGATATCAATGAGCAACAGGGAAAATTTAAATTATGGTTAATGAGTAATTATGAAAAAACTATATATGCTTCTTACTTAAAACTTATAGGATGGCATTATAGAAGTATATACAAATGGCCTAAGGCTCTTGAGCATTATACCAGAAGCCAAAATATTTTAAATAATATAAAAGGCACTGAACCTGTTCAATATGGTTTGTTTTATTGTTTAGCTGAGATTAATATTATGTTAGGAGATTCACAAACAGCCCAAAAATATATTCATCTAATGGAAAAAGTGTTTAGTAGTGGAGTGCTTGAAGATACCGAGGAAGTGCCAGTAACTTTGTTCACTGTTAAGGCCAATTTATTTTATCTACAAGAAAAATATGAGGAAGCGTTAGAGGAACTTAATAAGGCTATAAAAATGTTGCTTGTTAATACAACAGATAGTAAGGATTTAATATTATCTGTACGTTATTTATTAAAAAGCAAAATATTAAATTCCTTAGGTAAGTATCAAGAAGCTTATGCACAACTTCAACAATCATATAGTGTCGGTACTACCCGAGAAAAAGAAAACCATGCAATCTATGCGCGGATTTATACGCAATTTGCTAGAAGTGAACTCGGGCAAGGAGAGTTATCGAAGGCTTTAGAGCATATTAATCTAGCTATAGAGATATTATTAGCTGATGAGAGAAGGAATCCCAAAGATGCAGATTACTCCGAAGATGCTGATTTAGCTGCTAGCTATGTAACCCAAGGAGAGATTTTCTTTGCCAAGAATAATCTTAAAGCTGCTATAGATTCTTATAAAAAGGCTAGTATCATATATTTCTATTTATATGGCAAAAACTTAAAAAATGTAGGTCACGTAAGCTATCTATATCTCCAAGGAGCCAAAGCTGCCTGCAAATCAAAAGATTTATACAACTATAAATTTTTTAGTAATCAACAAATTCAGGAATTTGGAGTACAACACCCAAATACTATTGCTATATTAAAATATTGTAAACAGTATCAGATAAATCCGGGATAACAATTTCATACTACCCCTAATAAATGATGTTTTATTTACAAGTTTTTTAAGAAAAAAAGCCATTACCTTCGTCATTGCGAATCGGCCGCAAGGCCGGCGTGGCAATCCAGAAAAAATTTATTTAAGTTATCGTATTTTATTAGACTTCTTGCATAACCTAGGATATAGGATAAAATGATAAGATTTCAGGAATTTTATCATATGAGATATGAAGAACTTAAAAAGTTTGGAGAAGAAGAATTTAGACGTTTAACAGGGGTTAAGAAGAATACTTTTGCAAGAATGACTATTATTTTAGAAGAAGCAGAAACAAAGAAGAAAAGATTTGGGGGCAAACCAAACCATTTAAGTATAGAAGAGAGGTTATTGATGGCCCTAGAATATATAAGGGAATATAGAACATATTTTCATATATCAGCTTCATATGGAATATCTGAAAGTAGTTGTTATCGGAATATAAAATGGGTAGAAGATACTTTAATTAAGCATCCGGATTTTGCTCTTCCTGGTAAGAAAGCTTTAGTTAAAAGTGATATGACGTATGAAACCATTCTAATTGATGCCACAGAAAGTCCTATCCAGCGTCCAAAAAAAGACAAAAACGCTACTATTCAGGTAAGAAGAAAAGACATACTTTAAAAACTCAGCTGGTAGTAGACAAAAAGACAAAACAAATAATATGTACAAATTATGCAAATGGTAAACGACATGATTTTAGGTTATTTAAGGAATCCAAAATTAATATCCATCCTGATACTAATGTAATTACCGATACTGGATATCAAGGGTTACAAAAGATTCATGCTAAATCTGAGTTACCAAAAAAGAAGACTAAAAAAAATCCATTAACAAAACAAGATAAGAAAAATAACCAAAAACTGGCAAGTACCAGGGCCCTGAATGAAAATGTTATCGGCATGCTAAAACGTTTTAAAATTATTGCTGATAAATATCGAAATCGACGTAAAAGATTTGCTCTAAGATTTAATTTAATCGCTGGTTTATATAATTGGGAACTAAATTATTAGGGTTATGCAAGAGGTCTATTATAAATTTAACCATTTTATGCCCTGGCAATTTAAAAGCCAGGCTATAACCCTAATAGATCAGGGGGGAATCCCCAAAATCTTAAACAGGAGTTTTCCCTTTACCCATGTGGATTGCAGCCTGATTTTTAAATTGCCCTAATTTTACACTTAGTGGACGATAACTTATATGTTATATTATTTAAACTTGGTTATTTTAAAGTACAAAATATATGACAACTACCATAAAATTCCTATCAGATAGTACAATAAATCGTATAGCGGCTGGGGAAGTAATTGAAAGGCCAGCTTCTGTGGTAAAAGAATTGATAGAAAATGCTATAGATGCCTTAAGTACTAAAATAGATATAGTACTTGAACAGGCAGGTAAAAATTTAATTATCATTTCTGATAATGGCATAGGGATGTCGGAGGAGGATTTAAAAATTGCCGTAGAGCGCCATACTACTTCTAAGCTGGATGAGTCGGATTTACTCAATATTAATAGTTTTGGTTTTCGTGGAGAAGCGCTCCCTTCAATAGGGTCAGTAAGCAAAATGCAAATCTCTTCCAAAAAGCGCGGTGGCGAAAAAGCCTATCAAATAAAAGTTAACAGTTTGGGGAAGGAAATTAAGCCTATAATTCATAATGAAGGTACTAAAATTGAAATACGCGATCTATTTTTTGCTACTCCTGCTCGGCTTAAATTCTTAAGGACTGATAAAACTGAACTAGCGGCTTGTATTGATATAGTGAAGAAAATTGCTTTAGCGCATCCGCAAATCTCTATTAGCCTATCGCATGATGGAAAATCTTTACTAAAAGTAAAAGGCCAAGAAGGGAATTTGGGTGAGATTGTTAAACAACGGATAGTGGAGTTATTAGGTGGTAGTTTTATTGACAACGCGGCAAAAATTAATTTACAAAGACCAGAACTTGCGTTATATGGTTTCACAAGTATACCCACTTTTAATAGAGCTTCTGCTGAAGATCAATTTCTATTTGTAAATAACAGACCTGTCAAAGATAAGCTATTACACATCGCCCTTAAGGTAGCCTATCAAGATTATTTGATCAAAAATAGACATCCGATAACCGTTTTATTCTTAAAAATAGATCCCCAGCTAGTGGATGTGAATGTTCATCCGGCTAAAACGGAAGTAAGATTTCATGATCCCAACACCATCCGTGGGTTAGTAATAAGTTCGATAAAAGATGCTTTAGCTACCAAAAGTCATATGGTTTCCAGCAGTATTGCCACAACGGCTCTTGGTCTTTTTCAGAAGATTAATAGTAGTAAAATTAATCTGAATGAATATAATACCCGAAATAAGGGGATTATGGCAAATATGGTAGCCGATAGTGGGGAGAATAGCCCTTATAAAGCCCAAATTTTAAATAATACTAATTTTCAACAACCACTAATTACCACCACCCCCCATGCTAAAGTAGAAATTTTTAAGGAGAATAGTGAATTACTAGAGGAAGTGGGGGCAGGGGAGTATATTTCAAAAGCTGGTAATTTAAGTAGTAATATAAACGACGAAAGGCTACCTACGGTTATTGACTCTTTAAAATGTCCACATCTCCTTGGAGCCGCAAGAGCTCAGCTCCATGGTACTTACATCATATCCCAAACAGCTGATAGCATTATTATTGTCGATCAACATGCAGCACATGAACGTTTAGGGTATGAAAAAATTAAGCAAATGATAGATAATAATGGATTAATTAAACAACGCTTACTTATTCCAGAAATAATAGAATTACCAGATGAAAATAGAGCGAATTTACTGTATAATCAACAAGCTGCTTTATCTAAATTAGGTTTAACAATAGAAAAATTTAGTGATCGATCAATTATAGTATCAGAAGTTCCAAGCTTGCTGGGGGATACTAATATAGGGCAATTAATCCAAGATTTAGCCGATAATTTATTGGAGCTTGGGGAAAATATTTCCTTGATTGAATTGATCGAACATGTTACAGAAACCTATGCATGTCATTACTCTATTAGAGCTGGCCGTAAATTATCAAGTGATGAGATGAATGAATTGTTAAGGCAGATGGAAGAAACCCCATTTTCTGGTCAGTGTAATCATGGGAGACCAACTTATATTGAACTTAAACTTAAAGATATTGAGAGGTTATTTGGGCGGTAAAATTTTGTCTAGCTTATAATAAGTTAGTAGCAAAATAATTAATCATAAATAAAGATCATAATTAAAAAAATAATAAGATGTTCCATTATAATAATATATTTGATAATCATATAGACCAAATTAAGAAAGAAGGAAGATATCGGGATTTTGTGGCTTTGCAAAGGCAGGCTGATAATTTCCCATCTGCTTGGTGCAATGGGAAAGATATAGTAATGTGGTGTATTAATGATTATTTAGGGATGAGTAAACACCCAAGCGTTACTAAGGCAGCGTTAGAAGCGGTATCTAAATACGGGATTGGTTCAGGAGGAACGCGAAATATAGGTGGCAATAATAGTTGCATCCTCCAATTAGAACAGGAATTAGCGGATTTACATCAAAAAGATAGGGCGTTAGTTTTTACTTCTGGTTATGTAGCAAATGATACTACTCTTTCTACCCTGGCAAAAATTATGCCTGATCTAGCTTTTTTCTCAGATGAATTAAATCATGCTTCGATTATCTCGGGTATTCGTAACTCAAAAGCCGAGAAATATATATATCGCCACCTAGATACGGATCATCTAGAAGCTTTGTTAAAAGAAATTGATATTAATAGGCCAAAAATTATTGTTTTTGAATCAGCTTACTCGATGGATGGTTTATTTTCTCCTATCAAAACCATTATAGAGTTAGCTAAAAAATATAATGCTCTTACTTTTATCGATGAGGTACATACCGTTGGGTTATATGGTAAGAGAGGAGCAGGTATTGCAGAAATGCAAGGATGTTCGAAGCAAATTGATATTATTCAAGGAACGCTAGGCAAAGCTTATGGTACCATAGGAGGATATATAGCGGCAAGGCAACAAATTATCGATTCTATTAGATTAAGTGCTTCGGGCTTTATATTTACTACCTCATTACCACCAGTTATTTCTGCTGCGGCTACTGCCAGCATTCATCATTTGAAAAATTCTACCATTGAAAGAGAGATTTATCAAAAAGTAGTTACAAAAGTAAAAAAATCGTTTGATGACGCTAAAGTACCCTATTTTAAAAATGAGAGTCATATTATTCCTATCATTATTGGTGACCCAGCGAAAGCTAAATATATCTCAGAAGTGTTATTAAACAAATATAATATCTATGTGCAGCATATTAATTTTCCTACGGTACCAAGAGGGACGGAGCGTTTAAGAATTATCCCGACGCCCAATCATACTGATAAAATGATTGAAGAATTAACGATAGCTTTGGTAGAAATATTCAGTACACTTGCTATCTCACAATCCATAAATTCGCATTTTATAATTAAAACTCCTCTTGTCCCAGCAGCCTAATAATGAGAATTTATGATGTGAGTAAAATGAAAATAACAGTATTTCCTGAATTGCTTCGCTTAAGCTTTAAGGATTCCTTAGCTAATGACGGGGATGAGGGACCTTTCATAAAAAACTTAAGGGGAGTATGATTAAAAATATGAAAGCAACATGGCTAACAATAAACCCAAAACTGATGAAATATTTAAGAAGTCCATGGAAAATCCTTTAGTTGCTCAGGAATTTATAAATACATATTTACCTAAAGATGTTCTTAAAATAATTGATAGTAAAACTTTAAAATTAGAAAAAGAAACGTATATTGAAGATGATCTCAAGAAAAGTTTTTCGGATGTGTTATTGTCCTGTAAAATTAATAATCAAGAAGGGTTCTTATTTTTGCTACTAGAGCAACAAAGTACTTCAGAACATTTCATGGCTTTCAGGTTATTCAAGTACATGATCAATATTTGTTCGCAATATTTAATTAAAACCCCTAAAGCAAAGCAATTACCAGTAGTAATACCCCACATAATATATAATGGTCGGAAAAAATATCGTGCTGCACGTAATGTTTGGGATCTATTTAATAATCCCGAGCTTGCTAAAAGATTCTGGCTTAATGATTATCCCCTGCTGAATGTTCATGATATCCAGGATGAAGCATTAAAGACAAAAATATGGTCAGGGATTTTGTTATTTTTCTTAAAGCATATTCATAAACGCCAATTACTAAAAAGTTGGCAAGAAATATCTGATATTTTACCCAAATTAGCAAAAATTGATTTAGGGTACGATCATATAAGAAACTTATTACAGTATAGTTTGACCTTTATTGATCAAAATGATAAAATAGAGCTTGAGAAAATATTAACAAATAATTTAACTAAAGAGAGAGGAGACGAACTAATGACTAGTTTAGCTCAGGCGTGGAAAGAGGAAGGAAAAGCTGAAGGAGAGGTAAAAAAAGCTATTGCTATAGCTAAAAATTTGCTTAAAGAAAATGCCTCCATTGAGTATGTATCTAAGATCACAGGTTTATCCATCAACCAAGTTAATAAATTACTCAAAGAGTTAACTTAAAGTTGATTAGAAAATTGAATTCTCAGCAAATTTGGATAGAAGCAAGACCAGGATCCCAGTATTTCTTGGATTGCTTCGCCTTAAGCTTAAGGCTCGCTCGCCATGACGCAGAATAGCTTTAAAGTAGGGGGTACTACGATTTCTGAAATAAATTCTGAAATACAATCCAAAAAAATCACGGGTTTAAGCTTGGATTCTAGGACAGCTAAAGCAGGAGATATTTTTTTTGCTATGAGGGGTAGCGCGTTAGATGGTAATAAATTTATTGATGAGGTAATAAAAAAGGGGGTAAAGTGCATTGTTACAGATAATAAGAGTGCCTTAAATAACCCTAATATTGCGAAGAATAAAGTTAAGATATGGTTGGTAGAAGATGTAAGAAAAATTTTACCAGCGCTTATTAAGATTTTTTATCCATTATTACCTAAATATCTAGTAGCTGCCACGGGCACTAATGGCAAAACATCAGTAGTATCTTATTGCCGGCAATTATACTCATTATTAGGGCAACTCAGTGGTTCTATTGGCACTCTTGGAGTTGAATGTTCGCAGGAAAACTTAAGCCTTATTCAAGAAATTTTAGCTAGATCTCCTTTGCTTACTACTTTAGACCCTATAACTATTAGGCAGATATTACATATCCTTGCGGAAGAGAAGGTGAATTATGTAGCTTTTGAGGCTTCCAGCCATGGGCTGGTGCAAAAAAGACTAGAAGGAATTAAGGTGCATGCTGCGTGCTTTACTAGCTTTAGCCAAGATCATCTTGACTATCATAAAAATATGAATTCTTATTTGTCAGCAAAACTCACTTTATTTACTAATAATTTATTAGCAGATTCTGTGGCTATCCTAAATTCCGCAATTCCGCAATTAGAATTCATTAAAAATTACTTACAATCTCATAATATAAAATTTCGTACTGTGGGTACTAATGGAGATTTAAATATTACGGACGCTAAACAATCAATTTATGGTCAGAATATTAGCTTTATCTATAAAGATCAGAAATATAATTTTACTACTAGTATAATTGGTAGTTTTCAAGCTACTAATTTATTAATTGCCGCTATGATGGTTCATATAACAGGTTTTCCTTTTGAAGAAGTAATAGCCAAATTACCATTCGTTCAAGCAGTTAAAGGAAGATTGCAGAGGGTTATACCCCTCTCAGATGATTTTGCTGCCTTGCGCGATGGAGCAAAGCCTATAGATAATAGGCGAGCATTGAGCAACGACGCTCGCCAATTCATATCAGAGGAGTATAGTAAACATACTAGCCCTTATCATATATTTATTGACTACGCCCATACTCCAGAAGCCTTAGAAAAAACCTTGCTAGAACTGCAAAAAATTAAATTAGCAAAAGGGTTATTAAAAGTGATATTCGGGTGTGGAGGAAATAGGGATACGGCAAAAAGAGCAAAAATGGGTCAAATCGCCAGTAAAATAGCCGATAAAATTATCATTACCGACGATAATCCTCGGGATGAACAACCTAGCTTGATAAGACAACAAATTATCCAAGGTATAGATAATAATTATGTAGAAATAGCAGATAGGGAAACAGCTATAACTCAAACCATATTGAAGCTAAATAAAGATGATATTTTATTAATAGCCGGAAAAGGTCATGAAGATTATCAGATAATTAAAGATAAAAAATTCTTTTTTAGCGATTTTGAGGTAGCCAGCAATGCTTTAAATTCTATTATTTGTTGAATTTCTGCCTTTCTGGATAAAGTTTAAAACAAAAAATTATTATACCATATACCGCTATTCCAATTACTATAGTCATTGCGAGCATTAAGGATTTTACCCACAAAATCGGCGAGAAATAATAGGCAAAGTAATAATGCTTCATTATCCAAATTACTCCTATCATCCCCTGACAGGACAAGATTATCTTACCAACAAAAAAACATAATGGGGAATCAATAGGAAAATACCAATATTTTTTGGTATATATATATAATAAACTAATATTATACCAAGCAGCTATAGAAGAACCAAGAGCAATGCCAAGGTGACTAAAGGGAATCATTAATATAATATTTAAGAGAGTATTTGCTAGCAAAGAATATAAGGTAATCTTTAAAGGAGTTTTAGTATCATGATTAGCATACAAGATAGACATTAAAATTTTAGCCAATACAAAAGCCGGTAATCCTAGAGCAAAAATAGAGATAGTTCCAGCGGTCTTTAGAGTATCTTCACTGCTGAAGGCTCCTCGTTCATATATTATGTGAATGATTGGCTGAGCCAAAACTATAATACCGCAAGCTGCAGGCAAAGAGAGTAAGAGGCTAATCTTAATCGCATTATTCTGGATTTTGGTTATTCTTGCTACATTATTGGTACGGTAGATTTGCGATAATTCTGGCAATAATATAGTGCTAAAAGTTATCCCTATTAGTGATAGAGGAAACTGATATATCCGATCGGCATATGACAATATGGAAATAGCTCCTTCAATAAAACTAGCTATTGATTGAGAGATAAAAAGGTTAAGCTGTTGAACCCCGGCACTCAGAGCTGCGGGGCCCATATTAAATAAAAACTTTTTTACATCCCTATTGAATGGATCAAATATTAATGGAAAAGTTAATCTTGCTCTAATAACACAAAAAAACATAAATATAACTTGCAGTCCCCCTGCAACCAATAACGATAAACTTACTGATATTGAAGGCTGTAAATAAGGCTGCAATAAGATTGTGATAAGTATAACGGACACACTTAAGATAACTGGAGAAAAAGCAAACGCTGCAAATCTTTTTACTGAATTTAAGATCCCTCCTAGCAATGCGGTGATAGAGATAAACACTAGATATGGCATAGTGATACGGCATAAAGTGACTGTTAAATTAAATTTTTCTAAATCATCATAAAAACCTGGGGCAATAATAAACATTAAGGACGGCATAAAAATTTGCATTAATATTACTATTATTACTAATATTAACAGCAATATAGTAAATATAGTGCCAGTAAAATAGCCAGCTGCCGACCGTGATTCTATAAGTTTAGCATTAAAAATAGGAATAAAAACTATAGATAAAGCTCCTTCTCCAAAAATTCTCCTAAATAAGTTGGGGAGTTTAAAGGCCACATTGACGCTATCTGCCATAGGGGTTGCCCCAAAGATGAAAGCAATAAACAATTCTCTTCCTAAGCCAAATATCCTTGAAACTAACGTGAAAAACGCAACTGTTAGACTAGACCGAAATAATGCCACAAATTTTATCTCTCTTTTATTATGCAAGAAGTCTAGTTAAAAATATTCAACTAACCATAAATCTTTGATTACAATATTTTATTATTATATCATGAATTTCTTCTGCACTAAGAGTTAAAGCTGATATTTTTACTATTCTTTTAAAAAATTTGGCAGATATATATTGAAATCCAGTATAAACTTTTTGATGAAAATCAATTTCCTTGTCCTCAAATTTATTATTATCTCCGCGCTTTAAAGCTCTTGATAAAGCAATTTCTGGCTTTACATCAATCCAAAATGTACAATCAGGCATAAAGGAGATGAAGGATTCATGTAAATTATAAACCAGGTCTATCCCACTTGCTTTCTCCTTTTTCTTAGAAGAGTAGGGAGATTTGATTAATATTTTGTCTAATATATTTTGCCCTTGATAACAAGCCGTGGAATCTACAAACCTATCACAAATCACCCAACTTCCGGAATTTAATTTTGGAATAATTCTTTGGTGCATATGTTCATAACGGGCTGCCATAATTTGTAATAATTCCGACATAGGTAACAGCTCGTGATATAGTAAAATTTCTCGCATTTTTTCAGCAGGCGGGGTGCCTCCTACTTCACGTGTTAAATCTACGGGAATATTTTTGGATAATAGATAGTGGTACAACATTTTGCTTTGAGTGGATTTGCCGCATCCTTCACCGCCTTCAAAGGTAATAAACTTGCCACGATTAATTATTGGCATAACTATTCATTTCATGTAGCCTGGAAATTGTTCTCTTAAATTCATTACTACGATGACCATTTTGGTATAGTTTTGCCGGTTCTGTTTCAAGTAGCATAAATAGTACTATTTTATAAAAATAAGCATTATCAATGAAATTTATAAATCTGATAGCTAAATCGGTATTATTAGACTCTATTATAGGAATATTTTCTATCACTATAATAGAAAATTTTTGACAAATATTTACATAATCAGCATAACCAAATTGTTGTACAAACAGTTCTTCAAAGTCTGTTACTAATATTTTCTGATTAGCGGTTCTAAAAGATATGGTACGGCCAAAAACCTCTAAATTGACTGGGGCTAATACAGTATTTTTAGTTAAATCTGCAATAATTTGTTGGATTATCAGTTTATTATCGTGATTCATTGGATAGAGTATCCGATTATAAGATGATTCAATAATTTTATCTAGCCTATAATCATGATTACTATTCAAATGCATAACTTCAAATTGTTGGTGAATTTCTTTTATTATGGGGAGAAATGATTGTCTTTGCAAACCATCTCTATATAAATTATCCGGCCTAGTGTTACTAGTAATAAAGATAAAGATTTTATGTTTTATAAGTTCAAGAAGTAAAGGCCCTATTATCATAGCATCTGTAATATCTTTGATTTCAAACTCATCTATACAGATTACGGAAAATTCTTGAGCATAGAGAGCGGCAATTTTCTTGATAATATTATGGGTAGATACTGATTTATCCTGAAATTGATGAATATCTTTATGTATTGATTGCATGAATTGTTGGTAGTGGGTAAGTAGTTTATTAATAGATAATATTTGATAAAATTGTTGCATTAATAGCGTTTTACCATTCCCCACATTGCCGTATAGATATATCCCTTTCTTGCCCACTGTGTCAGGAAAAAGCCTAAAAAGTGGCTTGTTGTTTATTTGCCCAGCAACTTTCTTAAGTTTTTCAATGATCGGCAATTGTTTTTCGTCAAATTTAAATTCAGTCAATTATTTTCTCGCTAAAGTCCTTTTAATTTTATTTATAACAAAATTATAGCTTGGAATCTAGCATAACATGCTTCTTACACCTAACTTGTTATCTAGCAATTGGCATAAGTTACAAATTATCCACTAGTAGCCAGTATTTCATAGTTAATCTTAATAATAGTAACTATTAATTCTAATTTTCTCTAAATAATTATATCTAAAAGTTAAAAAATAGTTTGACATAGCAATTAAATGATAGTACTTTAGATTGTGTTGATACCTTGATATGCTATTAGTAGATGGAGATATTATCTTTATCTACTAACTAAATTGATAAAAATTTAAAATTCAGATTTTATGATCTGGTAAAAACTTAAGCAATAAACAATTGGAGGTTGTTATGAATTTGACGAAATTACTAAATCAGTTTTTTAGGGCAGGGGGCGCTCTGGCTCAACTTGACTCACCGACTAGTAGCCAAAAGAAGATCAATCAGGATGATCTTCTACATCCTTTGCGTATTACTCAATACTCTTACTCTAATGCCAATGAACCACATTATAGTGAACTGCGTTACATAAGTGATGAATATAGCAAATATAGGGAGGATCCGGATCTAGAGGATAGGGAAATAGATGATCCAAGGAATGAGGATTACACAGAAATTTATGAGATGTTGCATGGTAATGGATTGAGAAATAGTAACGCTTGAAGGTTGTTAGATAGTGATCCGAGCATTATTTTCGATATAGAAGAAATAGAGAAATTTAATAAGGCTATTACAACTACAGTGTGCCCTCCAATAAAAATTATTGAGAATAAAACGTGGATTCGCTGTAGTGGATTAATAAAATCCATATGTCTTCAAATACAAGAAACTCTCATTGGTGTTGATAAATGTACAATTAATGAATTGGATAGTGTTGTTTTTAATCTTCCGGATAATGTTATAAATTTTCCATCTTCCGGGGAGGTAGGAACCAATACAAATGATAGTAGCGAACAACAAGAGGCTGGTAAACGTACTGGGGAAGATAAGGAGTCATTAGCAGTTTCTGTTAATGATTCTCAGGAAGGTGAGACTATGGATATAGATCACATACAGAAGACTCTCTCTATGTGGATGAAATGGTTTCAGAATGATTCTTTTTCTAAGAATGTCCGACATGATCAGGAAGTTAGAAAAGGTTTAATGAAAATTTTGGAAAATTACTCTGTAAGTTATTTGATGTTACGAGTTGATATCAAATTAGAGCCAGAAGTCACCCAATGTTTGGGGGATGCATTAAAAAATCCTGACACACTTCGGGAGAGTGCGAATAAATATCCTATTAAGACTTATGTGGCTCTGGATGCCTATAAAATATTAGGAAAATGTGCTATAGATAATGGGGAAATAACTATCAATAATATCAAAATACTTGATAAACATTTAGAAAAAGCTGATTTGCTTGAGAAGTACTATAAATTACAATTTATACGCCTTAGTTCTTCCTCTAAGGGAACTGATACAGATGTTCAACACAATTATTTAATAGGGAGCTGTTTAGGTTATGAACAGGAAAATGAAGATGGTACAGGAGTTTTTCACCTCAATTCAAGAGGATATGCTGTTATTAATCCAGAAAGATTTGGTATAGCATTGGATTGTGCTGCTCCAGGGACAAATCTTACTGTAATGTTAACAAATAAGAACGCCTCACCTAAATATTCCTTAAAACCTCATTTTCCTAAATTGATAGAAGCTGAGAAGTTATTGGGGGCCGATAAGGAAGTGAGCCTTCAATATCGGAATCTTATGATTTCCAAGATACAGGAGTTAGGGAATGTTAGTCAAGAGGAAGCTGAAAAAATCGCTACTCAAATCAGCCGAAAAATGATGGCAGTTAAATTAGAAAAACCTCCACTTCCAGAGTCAAGTAACATAGACTGGGAAGCTCTAACAAAGGTTGGTATTATTATGGGTATATTAAGTTGTGGAACAGGTATTTTTGGCGGTATAGTAGGTGGTTATTTAAAATATCACCACAAGCTTTGTTTTAAACTTAATAGGGAGCAGGTAATCGAAACCATCAACAATGAAAAAAATATCCCTCTAGGCACATTGCAGAAGAGCTATGGGGAGCCGCCAGAAAAACATAGTCTGTTACTTCCTTCTCCTCATAATAAAATCGCCACTTCACAAGAGGAGAGAATCAAAACCAAGGAGGCAGAGCTTCATAATTCCTTAATAAATCAAGCCAAAGAAGAGGAAGAATTATCTTCCGAAGAACAAAATCTTGCTATCTTAAGTGAACCAGAGATTAATTTAGAGCCAGCAGTTAACCTAGCAGGTGCTAATAAGGACAATACGTCAGGAGAAATACTAGATATATTATCTGACTTATAAAAAAGCCGCTTTTCACGCTCCGGAGCTGTAAGTTTCTTAAATTTCTGTCCGAGGCGTGAACAGATTATCTTATAGACAAAAAGACTGGCCTAAATATACTTCCTTTACTTGAGAGCTCGCAGCTATTTCCTGAGGGGTACCTTCTAACAAAACTTTACCATCGTAAATAACGTATGCACGATCCACTATATTCAGAGTATCTCGCACATTGTGATCCGTAATCAATATGCCAATATTACGATCTCGTAAGTGAATAATTAAATGTTTGATATCTTCAATGGCCAACGGGTCAATACCAGCAAGAGGTTCATCAAGCATAATAAATTTAGGATTTACCGCCACAGTTCGTGCTATTTCTAATCGGCGTCTTTCTCCTCCCGATAATCCCACGGCGGATACATTCTTTAAATGGGAGAGAGAAAATTCTTCAAGTAAATCCAGGGTTTTTTGTTCAATGATTTCTTTATCAGTTTCTAAGATCTCTAATACTACTCTAATATTATCCGAGACGGATAGCCCCCGAAAAATTGACGGCTCTTGCGGGAGATAGCTAAAGCCAAATTTAGCTCTTAAATAGATAGGCAAACGGGTAATATCATGATCATTATAAAATAATGACCCTTTATCTGGGCGGCTCAATCCTATAATAATACTAAAACATGTAGTTTTACCTGCCCCATTTGGACCAAACAGACCTACTATTTCTCCTGCTTGCAAATAGAGGGATAAATCTTGTAATATCACCCGATTATTATAAGTTTTGAAAATGTTATTTACGTATAGCCGATCTATCATTAATATATTTGATATAATTTTTAAAAATCCACCTTATTTAGTTGCATATAATATACTAACTTATTGGTTTTTATGATCCGATCCTTAGTTTGTATTAGTATATTACCTATTAAGGTGAGTTCCTTTTTGTCAACAAAATATTGTGCAGAATCAGCAATTAATAATTCCTTGGTAATATTTTTTTTAGCAGTAAGCTTTACTGGCATAATTATATGATCAATAACGCTTTTATTGCCAATTTTTTTGTAAAAAACTTTTAATTCAGTAGTGTTAACTACCATATCTTCAAACCACAAAATTACCGCTCCGGTAAAATGAGCCTCCTGCTTTACTTGATCTATCACTAAATCATCAGAATTAATATATAGTTTGCTTGCATTTTGCTTTTCATTTGCTGTTGCTGAATTAGCTATCAACACACATCCTATATAGACAATAAATTGTAAAAACTTACTCACACTACCACTTTCGATAAAGCAACAAATCTTCTGTAAATTCATATGTTATTTGAAGTTATATATATAGGTTTGTGAACTTCCAAAATTGGCGCGGAGGGATTCGCCGCCAGCCAAAGATCTAGTTCTTAATTTTATTGATGTTTATCTGGATATTATAGCATACTACACTACTTTAAGGAAGTTATTTAAACCGCTTTGTAGTTCAGGGCTAATGGTATCTTTTATCCCTTTTCCCATTCAACGCCCAATCCATATAGTGGATCCCTCCATAAAAAGTCTGTTTCTTGACCCGCAAATGGGTAAGAAGTTATACCTTCCGAATCCCATGGTGCTATAGCTTGTGCTGATGGAAATTCATTACTACCATATTCCTCAAATGGCACAATAGAAGTAGTTGGATCAGCAGAATCTTGGAGATCAGTGCCAGGTACT
Source organism: Rickettsia endosymbiont of Bradysia coprophila (assembly GCA_019468145.1). Taxonomy (GTDB): domain Bacteria; phylum Pseudomonadota; class Alphaproteobacteria; order Rickettsiales; family Rickettsiaceae; genus Tisiphia. The sequence goes on along the minus strand of JAHXDM010000002.1, from coordinate 731,447 downwards.
GAAACTTCCACATGGGAATAATGGTCAACCTGATGAAATATTATAGTTTCGGTTTTTCCACCCCAAATTTCACTGTTGCAGCGGTAACTTCCTAATAGTTGGGAATCAGGTTCCCATTTTGTGTTTCTCATATCCCCATCTGGTACATCGTAAAGTATAATTGTGGTATTAGACAAAGCTGCTAAAATAGGGAATGCTTCAGTGATAATGTGATATTCCTGCCTTGGAATAGCCTCTAAGTAGATTTTATACAGCTCAGCATCTTCCAATATGCTTTTAATCCTAGTGGATTCCTGATATGTATTACGGTATTCTTGTTCAGTAAGCGTTTTATCATATTGGAGCGCGCAATTTTCTAAATCATTGTAAATTTCATTCAATAATTGGTTTGAATCACTTTTTAATTCTTGAATAGTAGGGACCTGTTTATTTGCACTACTTCTTGCTCTCTGTATAACCTCATAAATCTCAGCCTGCAGTGTTTCATCGTATACAAATTTTTCTATTATCTCGTGCACTAAGATTTTTACTCCATCATTAGCTTGCTTAATAGCCTCGTCTTTTTTCTCTTTAAATAGGTGGTGTAACGTTATGGCCTGTTGTGACATTGTAGCGAGTGGTTTCTCATCTAAAAAACTCTCAATTATTAGTTGTAATTGGTCTTTAAGAAGATCTGGCATCTTGGGATCTTGCAAAGACTCAAATTGGTTTAAAAAATTAAACAATTCCTGTCTCATTAGGGGAGCATTTTTAGCATTATAACGACCATTTTCAAGAACGCCAAATGCTGCATGAAAAAAACAGTTACCATCACTTTCTGTATGATGTATCTGGTATTGGATGTTATTGTCATTGAATGTAGCACCATCCATTTCTGTAGTTTCATTAATATCTTCTATTAATTGAATAATAGGGCCTATTTCACTATTGTTATTTTCTCTAAATTTATACCATTCAATCTCTTCTTCGTGCAATGATAACGGGAGCTTGTGGGGTCTGGAGGACATATACTCAGAGTTTTTAAAGGGAGGTGATTGAGAGTTCGAGTAATATAATAAAGGTTCTTCTTCTACTAATTTTTTCCAATTAATAGCGGCTTCCTGCAGGACGAGATCTCTCCCCTGTTGTTCAATCAATTCTTCTGCGGTTAACCCTCTAATTTTTTCTAAGATGTAGAAGAAAGTATTGTTGGGTAGTGGTGTTACATCTGCTTTTATAGTACGGTTTGCTCCTGCCTGCAGAAGTGGAACCAGCGTCTCTGATTTATAAAAAGCGCTTATATGGAGTAAAGTGATGCCATTATATTTTTTATTAATATAATTATGTCCTAGCTTCTTATATTCTGTTAGTAATTGTTGGAAGGTATCCTCTGAGTAAGAAGAAACTTCATATTCTTTTATCTTAGGTACGTTATTACTGCTTTCCACACAAAATCGTACAATGTCCTGCCAACAGTTATCTTGCTGCTTAGAATAGGTAAGTTTTGGGTGTTTAGGTGCAGTTGAGGTTTGTTCATCTTCCTTAAGGGAACTAATATTTCTTTTCATAAATGTAATATGCTTTATTTGTTTTTTATAAAAGACTCCTTAATAAATTAAGAGATTTGTAGGCAAATTTATACAGTAAGTCTTTTACAAAAATCAACTACTTTATTGTAGTACCTCAAAAAACTAGTGAGGGAAACTATCTAAACCCGACAAAGCAGCAGTTGAATGTTCTTCTGTCGTATCACCCTCAAGAATTATTATCTCTGGGGTGGACGTTAGTGTAATTACCTCTAGCTGACTTTCTCCATCCCTAGTATGAGATGTAGAAGGAGTAGCGCCTTCTTGGTCAATTGAATTAATATTAGCGATAAGTTCTTGACAGTAATTCTTGGCCGTATCAATGAATGTTTTTGATTTGTGAATAAAGTATGGTTGTTGTAATGCTTTTTCCCAGTGATTCAAGGAGCCTTTAATAGCGTAGTCTATTTCAATCTGTTGATGGGGTTTCTCTTTTAAGTGTCCTAGAAATAATAATATTTCACTAGCAAATGCAATTGATGTTTGTATAAACTCAAGTATCTCAAAAGTATAAGCAGATTTTTTACGCAACTCGGCTAACTCAGTTAGAGAGATACATTTTAATAAAAATTTTGTTCCCTCCTTAATAGTATAATTACCTGGTATATTATCTTCTTCAAACATCTCTGCCGCTATATTCTCAAAATCATTTGGTGGATTTTTCCCAAAAACTATACTATTCAAGCTGGTAAGGATTTCATTAAATTCTTGGGAGTTAGTTGCTAAATCACGAGCTATAGCTTGCAATAATTTAAACATTTTTTCTTCACGAAAAGCCCGGATATATATTTCTTGCCTATACTCCGAATCGCTGACTGCTTTAAAAGAAGAAAATTCAAGGTTATAGGATTCCTTTGCTGCACTCCATTTTTCTTTCAATGAATTAAATGCTTTTTGCACTTTTGATTCTAGTGCTAATGAATTAAATGCTTTTTGCACCTTTGATTCTGGTGCTAATGAACATACACTTACTATAGTAGGAAGAGAAGCTGTAGCTTTTAGGCCTGGAGTAACATTCATATTACTCTCTGCGGGATCTAATTCCAGAAAATTTGTTTGCATACCTACTGTAAGATTTGCTTCCAGTGCTGGGGGTGTTGGGTAAGTATTGTCAGTTGATGGTTGTAAAATCTTTAATATTACAGTATAAGGATTATTAAGATCGTTGCTATTTGACCCTGACTGAGCTATATGTGCCACAGTGATCTCATGGTGATTGGGTATATATTGGTTAGCACCATTTTGTTTGAGAAGTTTAATTATTTTAGTATAATTTTCTCTATCTTTAAGTAATAAGTTTATTGCAAGATGGAGAGGAGTGTTGCCATTTTTATCTTGGGCATTTATCTGAGCACCAGTTTGTAAGAGCGTGGTAATCGAGTATATATCACCATTGATAATGGCCACATATAATTCAGTAGTAGTCTCAGAAAGCGTATTACCTAGAGCAATATCTTTCCGGAGTAGTGTACTAGCTAATTGAAAATGCTCTTGTAGAATTGCCCACTGCACAGGGGTATAGCCGGTATTATCTCTTATATTTAAATCTGCTCCACGTTCTAAAAATAACACAGCCATGTTGATATGATATGTTATAACTGCTAAATGTAATGGTGTTTGACCATGTAGATTCTGTATATTTAAATCAGCACCTACATATACCAGAGTTTCAACTGCGTCATAATGTCGATTTACAGTTGCTAAATGTAGAGGAGTAAAGCCATTGTTAGTTTGAAGATCGCTATTAGGATTTTTAGGCATTAAACACCGAATTAATTTATAGTCTCCTGCTTGAGCTAAAATATGTATTAGGCCATAACCTTCTTCATCTTGTTTATCTATTGGAAAGTCCTTATCTAAATAATATCGGACAATTTTTTGCAGGGAATATTTTTGCCTTAGTTGGGGCCATGTGTAGTTATCAAAATCATTATCTGAGATATTAATATCAGGAGTAGAGATTCCTTGCTGCTTACTAGAGGTTGCTGGCATATTATTATAATCAAAACGTTTTATAAAAGTACTTCTTAATAAATTAATAATTGAAATGTTATCTTATTAATAATTTATTAAAAAATCAACTAATTAATAACAAATTAAACCGTTACAAACGGATTTTATACCGGCATTTTAGACTTTAGGCCCAGTCATGAACTTTTCAGTTAATTAAGGTTGAAATGAAGCTTTACAGGGATGAGATTTGTAGTATTATAGAGTATCTTAAAATATTTAAAGAAATATAGACAATGAACATTCATGAATATCAAGCGAAGATGATTTTAAGGCAATATGGTATACCAACTGGGGCTGGGGTAGTAATATTGCAGAAAGAAGATATTGATAGGTTAATTGATGAGTTAAATGCCGAGTTATATGTTGTTAAAGCTCAAATTCATGCAGGTGGCAGAGGTAAAGCTGGCGGAGTGAAAGTTGTGAAAGACAAGGAATCTGCAAAAAAAGCGGCGCATGCCATGTTTGGTATTAATTTGATAACCCCCCAAACTTCTCCTGAAGGGCAGGTAGTACGCCGTATTTATGTTGAAGCGGGCTGTGATATTCTAAAAGAATATTATTTTAGTGCAGTTTTTAATCGTAGTAGTAGCAAGGTAACGTTTATTGCTTCCACCGAAGGTGGAGTAGATATTGAAGAAGTTGCCCGTAACAATATTGAAAAAATTATTGAAGTAGCAGTTGATCCTGCCACTGGCATTCAGCCTTTTCATGGGCGGGAAATAGCTTATAAGCTTGGGTTTAAAGGTGAGCAAATAAAACAAATGATGCAGATTGTTGAATCGACCTATAAAGTTTTTATTGAAACTGATGCGACTCAAATTGAAATAAACCCCTTAATAACTAAACATGATGGAAGCTTGCTGGCGCTTGATGCCAAAATTAATTTTGATGATAATGGTTTATTTAGGCACCCTAGTATTGTAGCGCTGCGAGATCAAGATGAAGAAAACGCCCTGGAAACTAAGGCTGCCGATAGCGGTATTAGCTATGTTAAAATGGAAGGAAATATTGGCTGCATGGTTAATGGGGCAGGGCTTGCCATGGCCACTATGGATATTATTAAGCTTTATGGTGCAGAGCCTGCTAATTTTTTAGATGTTGGCGGAGGAGCGGATCGAGAAAGAGTGACAGAGGCATTTAAAATCATTTTATCTGATCCAGGGGTCCAAGGTGTTTTAGTCAATATTTTTGGCGGTATAATGCGCTGCGATATAATTGCTGAAGGGATAATTGCCGCAGTAAAAGAAATTGATATTACGGTTCCTTTGGTAGTTCGTTTATCGGGCACTAATTTTGAATTAGGTCGCAATATTTTAGGAAACTCTGGCTTAAAAATCATTGCGGCAAATGATTTAAGTGAGGCTGCCGAAAAAATTGTAGAAGCCGTTAGATAAAACGCCCACTTCTGGGGAAGAACACTGTTCTGACAGAGCAGTTCGCGTAATTGAAACAGATATTAAAAATACAAATACAGGAAATGAAGATATGGCGATATTAGTTGACAGAACTACCAAGGTAATTTGTCAAGGTTTTACAGGTTCTCAAGGAACCTTTCACTCTGAACAAGCCATCAGCTATGGAACTAAAATGGTAGGGGGGGTAACTCCTGGTAAAGGAGGGCAAACTCATTTGGATCTTCCGGTATATAATACTGTGCAAGAAGCAGTGAGTAAAACTGGGGCCAATGCTAGTGTTATCTATGTTCCCCCAGCCTTTGCAGCTGATTCAATTTTAGAGGCTATCGAGGCAAAAGTTCAATTGGTAGTCTGTATTACTGAAGGAATTCCAATCCTTGATATGGTAAAAGTTAAAAGGGCATTAGTGGGTTCTAAAACTAGGTTGATTGGTCCGAATTGTCCTGGGATTATTACTCCTGATGAATGTAAAATCGGCATAATGCCTGGTTATATTCATAAAAGAGGTACGATAGGGATCGTCTCTCGGTCTGGTACTTTAACTTATGAAGCAGTTGCACAAACTACGGCAGTTGGTCTTGGTCAATCCACTTGTATTGGCATTGGAGGAGATCCAGTAAATGGTACCGATTTTTGTGATAGTATAGAATTATTTCTACGAGATGATGAAACTAAGGCTATTATTATGATTGGAGAAATAGGGGGAGATGCCGAAGAGAAAGCAGCGGAATTAATAAAAAGTTCTAAAATTAAAAAACCAGTGGTTAGCTTTATTGCTGGGGTAACTGCTCCAGAAGGTAAAAGAATGGGGCATGCTGGGGCTATTATCTCTAAGGGGCAAGGTTCTGCTGAGCATAAGCTAGAGGTGCTGCAAAGTGTGGGAGTAAAGATTACGCGGTCTCCTGCCGATATTGGTAAAACTATGTTAGAATTATTGAAAAATAAATGTTAAATGTTCTCTCAATTATACCAGAATCTTGTAGGAAAAATTAAGGATAATAAATATGATTTTTTACGGTTTGACTTAATCAGACAGGATAAGATAAAAGCAATTGTTGCAGCGCTTGCGCCCTATGATACGATTGTAATTATTGGCTTTGGGGCATCATCTTTAAATGTGAGAGCTCTGGTTACTATACTCCTCTCAGATGATTTTGCTGCCTTGCATGAGGGAAGAGGCTTGGTAAAATCTAGGAGAGCATTGAGTAACAACGCAGGCAAATTCATATCAGAGGAGTCTATGCCGACTTCTTGTCCTAAAAAAGTAATATATCTGGATAGTTTAGACAAGGTAGAAATTGATGAAAAATTATCTGCAATTAATTTAAGTAATACCTTATTTTTTTCCTTGAGTAAATCAGGCAATACGAATGAGACTTATTTATTAACTAAATATATTCTAGAAATTTGGCAAGTATTGCCGCAAAATCTCTATATAATATCCCCTAGTAATGATAATTTATTAGGAAATTTAGCAAAAAGTTCTGCTACCCAGTTTTTTGAACATGATTATATGGTTAGCGGAAGATTTAGTATAATTTCCAATGCATCTTTGTTACCAGCAGCTGTAGCAGGAGTGGATATTAGTAAAGTAATTAATGGGGCGTGCGCAAAAGTTTCTGATGTCATTATGAACGGCACTAACATTTGCCGGCTAGCTGAATATTATATTGAGCAATATTTTTTAGGTAGGCATATATTCGTGATGTTGAATTATAGCTATCAGCTCGATGGTTTATGTAGATGGCGCCAACAAATTATAGCCGAAAGCTTAGGAAAAAATGGTTTTGGCATTACTCCGGTAATAGCGCGGGGAACTTTTGATCAGCATAGTCAATTACAGCTATATTTGGAAGGCCCAGATGATAAATTTTATGAAATTATTACTAATAACCAAAAGGGCACTGACATGGCCGTTAGTTTAGCTGCTCATGCAAGCAATATATATCAAGCGTTAACCCATCAAAAAAGGCCAGTAATTTTAAACAATTTTCAGATTAATGAGGAAACAATAATAGGCCAAATTATCGATACTCAACTCTGCACTCTCTTAATAGCTGAGCATTTAGCAATCAACCCTTTTAACCAACCTTCAGTTGATAAATATAAAAGCTAAATTGCCCTAAATACTTCTGCATTTTATTTTCTGTTTGATAGTTAATCTAAAGCAAGTTGATTAAGATTAATCTTTAGTTCTTGCTCTAAAATAAATATTAAATCATTATTAGCTTTGGATTGCCATTTCCCAATATTATAATAGAAATGATGGGGCCCACTAATAGGAGAAGATAACCAAATCTCCTTTGCAGCCGAATGTTTGTTAATTACAAATATTCCTTGATTAGTGGTAAGGGTTAATATATCCCCTTGGAAATCAATCTCAATAAGACATTCTCTGTCCTGAAGTTCAATTGCATCCGCAAGTAAGCTTATAGTTTGCTCTGCTAATTTTGTAAATTTAGTATTATCCATTTTTTACACCTTAATTTATCCTCAATTATATTATATATAAAAATAAATATTTTTATATATAACTTAACGCGGGTTCGTTTATGACAGTTTAAAAATCACACCCAAAGGTTGTAAGTGATTATTAAGAATAACCAACGTCATGAGCTAAGAAGGCGCAAAGCCCTGTACGTAAAATCCAGAAAATTAAATCATCGTGTTTTTGGAGATTGTCCTGGAGTGCTTCGTCGGTTGCAGTAAGGCACCTTCTTGCAATAATGGTTGCAGTCATATTTACTTAAAATCATTTTAGTCTTTTCCAACTTGAGGATGTGGACCTGAAACTACCCGGAAATAATTTAAAGAAAAAATCTCTAGACTATTGCTATTTTTTGCTCTATATAACTCCTGAGTGAATTAACTAATGTTAATTTTTTAATAAATAAATTAATAAAAAGAGATACTGATGAAAGAAGATGCGCTATTAGAAAGTTTTTCAAGCTGGGTAGGTTTAGTAAATTATAATTCCCTTAAAAAAGCCTATGAAACTTTTGTCTGTAACCCAAAGATGAGAGCTGTACTTACACATATTCTACAGAATGAGGATCATATAAAAATAAGAGAAGAACTACTAAATCCTGCTAAAGCAGCATATTGTGAACTCGCTCCTTCTGATGCTTTTGCGGATGATATATTTCCCAATCATTATAATGTGGTTTTGATTGATAATAAAGATATTCTACTGTCGTTGCAGTGGTCGTCCAGTATTAGGGAGATAACAACACATCTTATCACGCCTTATCAAGATGAGTTAAGGATTTTTAGCGAAACATGCTATGAAATTAATCGTAACTCCTTATCAATACCTACTTCTGTCTCCCAAATTTTAAAACTAGCTTCTTCTAATATTGCGACAAATACTAAAGAAATAACTACTAAAGTTTCTGATCTAGTAGTCAATATGCTTAGTAAACAATATTCTTCTAAAGATACTGACCATGTCATGTGCGATCAAGATATAACTTACATGGAGAGTCTTACTACTCCTTCTTTTGAAGATTATATAACACCAAACACTACATTAACTAATCTTATCTCCAATTCTACCTCAGTAGTTAACTTAAGTGAGCAATCTTCGAGTTGGGTAGAACCTCTCTCTAATCTGGTTACAAATACTATCTCAGCTATTAACCCTTCGAGTGTAGTAGAGGGTGCTATCACCACTCTCTCTAATCTGTCTAATCTGGTTATAAATTCTACCTCAGAGGTTAATCCAGATGAAGAATCTTCAGGTAAGGAATCTTCAGGGATGAGTCCTGAGAAATGGGTGGTTGTAGGTGTAGCAATGTTTTTGGCCGCTTGTACTGCTGGTGCTGGTTTTTATTATTGCTATTATCGTCACAAGAATAAGAAAATGAAAAAGCAGTCTTCTGATGATACAGAGAGTAATCATACAGAGGATAGCTTGTTACTGAATGAAAGTGGCCCTTGTGAAACAGTACCAACATCACCGGAAGAAATACAAATGTACATAATTTCCGAGAATAAGACTAGGCATGAGGAAGAGATTTTCCACGCTTTCAACATCTCTATACCGAGAAAACTTATAGTGGAAGATTATGTTGCAGGACCTAGTAGCTATCTTAAGACCGTAAATAGTTTCCGTTCAACAGAATTTCCCCTTCTACAAAGCAAACTTGTTTTACAAAATAGGAATTATGAGTCTTTCTCTAGTGAGGAGGAGGAGGAGGAGCCTGTAGTAGTAGGTGTAGGGTCAAAATGGGCGGCAGATTCGAGCCGTGAAGGAGGTAGTAGTAACGAACACCAGGTGACAGCCCATGGTCAGATGCGTGAGAGTGTTCTAGTGCGGGCGGTAACGAAGGGTATTCAAAATAGTGTTCAAGAAACTATTCTCAACTTGTTCAAGGACCCAAGGTTCCCACAAAAAATGGGTGGTGAGATACCAAAAGATCCTGAAAACCCAGGAGGGTCTAAGACTTCAACAGCACCAAGAATAAAGCTTGTACTAAGCTCTCTTAAGGGAAAGAATGATTCTTTAGACAAGACAGATAGCGATAATTTTAGTGCTAGTAATAGAAACACGGTAATTGATATGATACCACCTCCACTACCTATGGAAGAGTTTAAAAATTTAGATAAGAAGTACAACCTTAAGATTCTTACTTCTCCGCAAAATCTTGCTACAGCATCAGGAATAACGCAAGAGTTTGATCAGAGCGGCTTACACAATACTGCAGACCTTAGCCTGGCGGTGGGAGGAGACACCCCCAACCATCACGATCACTCGTGATTCTTAATAATTGATCTATCGTATAGGGTGATTTTATAAAATCACCCTATGCGGTCCCCCCACAGGGCAGTTTTAAAAGTCGCGCCCTGAAGTTATAAAAGCTTCGAATAATTTCAAAAATAACCCATACTATCCTGCATTTTTTTATGGAACCAATTTCTTAGTTAGCCACAAAGGGTAGGGGACTTTCACGGAACAATTTTGCCTTTAAGTTTTTTATGGATAGGTATTATATAAAGCATCAATATCACAACTTATCGAAAGTTCGAAAACACAGTTCTTTATAGGTCATTGCGAGGAGGCTTTCCTCAGGCTGTACGGATGCAACCCAGGAGCAACGATTTTGTTCATAATTGTCTTCCTGGATTGCTTGGCCGCGGTGTATGCATCTTCTGGCAATCATGCTGAGATATAGAGGATATGCAATAACTTATCGACAGTTGTGGTAAGCTTGCCTAGATTGCTCCGGCGGGGTGCTGTTGTGCACCTTCTGGCAATGGCGTCCATTAAGGTGTCAACTTAAGAGCAAACACGGTTATAGAATATTGCGTAACACCCAGCTTGGCACGGCGGACTTTAAGCTAATGGAAGGCTAACAATTACCCTTCCATTAGTTGTTTGCGAGCAACTTTCCTTTTTCTTCTTTCGGTTTCTTGATCTTTCCTAACGCGTTTTACCGAAGGAGGTTCATAGAAACGGGCCATCTTCATGGAACGAAATACAAGCTCTCTCTGCATTTTTCTTTTTAAATTTTTAATTGCTTGTTCGCCATTTCCAGCATGGACGTTCACTAATATCACTGTTAATTACCCCCTTTGAGTGCAAATAGGTTATTAGACTTCTTGTATAGTTCGTGTTGAGCAGGGAATTTGCAGGAGACACGGAACGCAAAACCGCAGCGTACTTAAGAAGTAGTACGTGTGAGGATTTAAGCCTAGGCTCGACGCACAAATTACCAGTAGAAACGAATTATACAAGAAGTCTATTGAATTATTAGTAATATTATCTATATTATTAGTTAATATGTCAAGATTAAAAGATAAATTATGAGTGATACATACGAAGGATATCATAATTTAAAAATATTATTTACGGAAAGCTTGGAAGATTTGCTGGCTTTTGATGATTGGAGTGATAGTCTATTAATAGAGGCAGAAGCGAAATCGGGTTTTGCTAAAGGTTACCGTCATATCCTTTTTCCAAATGGGTTGAGCGAAATTATTGATTTTTTAGAAGAACAATATGATCAAAAAATGCTTGAATTACTATCTGGAAGGGCAAGACCCCAAAAAATCCGAGATAGAATTGAGCTTGCTTTAAAAATTAGAATTAAAGAGTATGTCCCGAAGCTTGTGCATTTTAAAAATAGTGTTTATTTTGCAAAAGGTCCTAATACTATCGTTGCTCTTAAAATAGCGCTGCGTAGCTGTAATTTAATTTGGCGATATGCTGGTGATCAATCGGTAGACTATAATTATTATACTAAGAGAAGTTTATTACTAACTGTTTATATAACATCAATAATTTATTATATTCAGGATAATTCAAGCGGCAATATAGATACTGATGGGTATATTACCGAATCTTTAGCCGATATAATAAATATAACATCCAAGTTTAAGAATATTTTTAAATTACCAAAGCTGGTCGATATCCCAATTATTCGACTATTTTCTTAAAGTTCAAGTAATAAGTAAATTTAGCACATGAATAAATATTACCCAGATATTAAATCGAACGTCGATTTCCCAGCTATTGAGAGGCAAATACTAACCTATTGGCAGAAAAATAATATTTTTCAAAAATCAATAGATGCAAGACCCCACAAAAAAGACGAGGATTTAAGCCTAAACTCATTGTCCAAATTACCAGTAGAAGAAGAATTATGCAAGAAGTCTACTGAATTTGTTTTCTATGATGGCCCTCCCTTTGCCAATGGCTTACCTCATTATGGCCATCTCTTAACTGGCTTTATTAAAGATGTTTATGCTCGCTATCAGACCAGTAGAGGGAAAAGAGTAGAAAGGCGTTTTGGTTGGGACTGTCACGGCCTGCCAGCTGAGATGCAAGCCGAAAAAGAATTAGGGATCTCGGGCAGAATGGCTATCATTAATTTTGGTATTGCAAAATTTAATGAACATTGTAAATCTTCCGTAATGAAGTATGCTGATCAATGGCAAGAATATGTAACCCGGCAAGCAAGATGGGTCGATTTTGTTAATTCTTATAAAACCATGGATAAAGATTTTATGGAATCGATTTTCTGGGCTTTTAAGGAATTATATAAAAAAGACCTCTTATATGAATCTATGAGAGTAATGCCTTATTCATGGGCTTGTGAAACGCCTTTGTCTAATTTTGAAACAAGATTAGATAATTCCTATAGAGAAAGAACTGACAAAGCGGTCACTTTAAGTTTTACCTTGCGCGAGAAACATTTAGATCTGCCTGGGATAAATTTACCTCACTGTGATGAATACCGCATGCTGGTCTGGACTACTACTCCCTGGACTCTTCCGTCTAACTTAGCATTAGCTTTGGGTAGTAACATTGAATATGTGTTAATCCCTAAAGGTAATATTTGTTATATTTTAGCTAAATTTGCTTTAAAAAAATATAATAAAGAATTAGGGCTTAGTGAAGAAGAAAATTATGATATAATACAATATAATACCATAAAAGGCGAGGAATTAATCAAATTAAACCTGACTTACCAACCGCTATTTGATTATTTTGCTAATCATCCAAGAGCTTTTAAGGTGTTTTCCGGAGAGTTCGTGGTGGAAGGGGAAGGAACAGGTATTGTTCATATGGCTCCTGGTTTTGGTGAAGATGATCAGCTGTTATGCGCAGCAGAAGGCATAGAATTAGTGTGCCCTGTGGATAATGCGGGAAAATTTACAAGCGAAATTTATGATTTTGCAAGGGTGCAGGTGTTTGATGCTAATGATCAGATTATTATTAAGCTAAAAAAGCAAGGTAATTGGCTTAAAACTGAACAATATCTTCATAATTATCCCCATTGCTGGAGGACGGACACTCCTCTTATCTATAAAGCTGTGCCTTCGTGGTATGTCAAAGTCACAGAATTTAAAGATAGAATGGTGGAGCTGAATCAGCAAATTAACTGGATTCCTTCTCATGTCAAAGATAATTTATTTGGCAAATGGCTAGAAAATGCACGAGATTGGTCAATTAGCCGTAATAGATTTTGGGGGACCCCTCTGCCGGTGTGGAAATCAGATGACCCACTTTATCCTAGAATTGATGTATATGGCTCAATTCAGGAATTGGAGGAAGATTTTAAGGTTAAAATAGTGGACTTACACCGGCCGTTCATTGATCAATTGACAAGGAAAAATCCTTCCGATCCTACTGGTAAATCGATGATGCGCCGGGTGGAAGATGTTTTTGACTGTTGGTTTGAAAGCGGATCTATGCCGTATTCGCAAGTGCATTACCCTTTTGAAAACAAAGAATGGTTTGAGAATCATTTTCCAGCGGATTTTATAGTGGAATATTCAGCGCAAACTAGGGGATGGTTTTATACTTTAATGGTGTTGTCCACCGCTTTGTTTGACCAGGTTCCTTTTTTGAACTGTATTTGTCATGGAGTTATTTTAGATAGCACTGGCCAGAAATTGTCAAAACGTCTGAATAATTATGCTGATCCATTAGAGCTGTTTGATAAATATGGTTCAGATGCTTTAAGGGTCACTATGTTATCTGCCAGTGTAGTTAAGGGGCAGGAATTGTTGATAGATAAAGACGGAAAGATGGTTTATGAAACATTACGATTATTCATAAAGCCCATTTGGAACGCTTACCATTTCTTTACTATGTATGCGAATGCGGATGGTATTAAGGCAAAAATTAATTTAGAGTCTACTAATAGCTTGGATAGGTATATATTAGCTAAACTAAAATTATCAGTAGAAAAGATCGGCCTAAGTTTAGATAATTTTGATACGCAAATAGCTTATAGTAGTATAGCGGATTTTTTTGAAATATTAAATAACTGGTATATTAGAAGGAGCAGAAATCGTTTTTGGAAAAGTGAAAAAGATGCGGATAAGAGTAATGCTTATGATACTTTATATAGTTGCCTAGAAATTATGTGTAGATCTATGTCGTCTTTATTACCCTTAATTTCAGAGGAAATTTATTTGGGGCTAACAGGGCAGGGGATAAAAACCCATTCGACTATTTCTAATGTTCCTCTAAGTGTGCATTTAACAGATTTTCCGGATCTTAGAATGTTAGAGATTGACTATGAGTTAGTAAGCAATATGGATCAGATATTAGATATTTGTAGCAGTGCTTTGTTTATCAGAAATAGTGAAAATATTCGCACTCGGCAACCACTACAAAGCCTAACAATTATTGGCATGAATAACGCGCAAATAGTAAAATTTGAAGATTTAATAAAAGAAGAAATTAATATTAAGAAGATAATTTATCAAGAGGATTTGGAGAATCATGCTGAGCATAAATTATCGATTAATTTCCCAGCTATAGGAAAACGTCTACCATCTAAAGTAAAGGAAATTATTACCGCTTCTAAAACGCGTCAGTGGCAGGTTGAAGGAGAATATTTGTGCATAGCAGGCGAGAAATTAACTAAAGAAGAATTTTCTTTAGTGTTAGAACCTAAAAATAATAAAGGTAGCAAAACCTTAAGCATGAATCAAGGATTAATAATATTAGATTTAGAAATTACTCCTGAATTATTTGAAGAAGGGATTGCTCGGGATTTAGTAAGATTTATTCAACAAATACGAAAAGAAGCTAATTTTGACATGAGTGATCGAATTTATCTGGAAGTTATGGGGGGAAATGAGCTGATAAAGATACTAACCAATTATAAGGAATTTATTTGTGAACAAACATTAAGTGAATTTACGAGCAATTTTGAGCCAGATTATACTGCTAATATTGAATTGAACGCAAAACTAGTGAGTGTAAGGATTAAGAAAATTTAAGTTGGATATATTGTGGTCTTGGGTGAACTTCCAAAAGTGAGTTACTACCCTAATTGCGTATCTGAATCTGGGATATGACCTATTATTGGATGATCGGGGTTTATTGGATGATCGAGGTAATAATATTCCTTTTCGGAGCTTTGTTCGAATTTTACCATCAGTTCTGCTATTATATCATCATCTACCTCATCTCTCGTGATTATCTCATCTAGAATGATTGCATCATCTGGTAAAATTTCATAATCAGATTTGTAGGCTTTGACCAACTTTACTGTTTCCTCTAGACTGATTATATCATTATTGATTGCATCATCTATTAAAGCTTTATAAGTAACTACGTAACGGTTTTGTAGCCAGTCTATTCTCGCCTCTCGAGTGGTTGGATTATCTTGAAAAAGATATCGGATATCACCTAGTGCATCGTTCTCATGCCATGCTTGTAAAAGATAGTCTTGTTGAGCAGGCGGAAAATTCATTATTCTTTCGGAATATTCAGATAGTGACAGCTGGGAGTATTGCTTTATATATTCCTCCTCTGAAAAACCGCGGTAATATTTCATATACTCAGTTGTATATTTTTAAAGTTTAGCTCTTTAATATCTTATTCTTGGTAATATGTCAATAAATAATTAAAATATTAATATTAATTAATACGGATATCTTTATTAAGTTAATAAAAAAGGTAGAATAGTATGATGTATAGCCTACCGATTTTATGGTTCCAAGACATTTTACAAGAAATCTATTTTAATTTTCTTTCCAGAACAGAAGAATTTAGGTTATAATGGGCTGATAAATTTGGGGATAATAAATTTTTGGAGAAAGGATGGGATCAAATTTGTTATACCTATTAAGAGACATACGTTTCTTGCCTATTTTTATAGTCCAGTTTTGTGGCTGTTTAAATGATAATGTAATAAAAAATGCTGTAATTATGCTAATTACTTACAGATTATCGAGTCAATTATTAATTTCAGCGCCCTTACTGGTCCTTGCCGCTAACACCATTTTCGTGTTACCTTTTGTGGTATTTGCAAGTCTCTCAGGGCAAGTAGCAGATAGATATGAAAGAGCGACCTTGGTTAAAATCATTAAGTTTTTTGAGCTATTTATCACCCTTTTTGCGGCTTATGGTTTCAAACATAATAACTTAGTGATACTCTTTTTATCTATTTTACTGATGGGGGTACATTCCACTTTTTTTGGGCCAATTAAGTATAGTGTTTTACCTGATCATCTCCATAAAGATGAATTATTGGGGGCCAATGGCCTAGTTGAGGCTGGAACATTTTTTTCTATTTTAATTGGAACTATTATTGGTGGATATTATACACTAAATAGTAACTTGATAATAATAGTTCTTATCATTATTGCTGTTATAGGAATGATAACCAGTTTATTTCTTCCAAATTCTGGTAATTCTAATACGAAGATAAAAATTAATTTTAATTTATATCTGGAAAGTATAGAGATGCTTAAATATGTTAGATCTAAAAAACAAATATATTTAGCTATTCTGGGAATTTCATGGTTTTGGTTTATCAGTGCTGCAATATTGTCTCAGATCCCTTCTCTTGCCAAAGAGACTTTAGGAGCCGATGAAAATGTAGCAAATTTATTTCTTGCCATTTTTTCTATTGGTGTTGGAATCGGCTCTTTTTTATGCAGTAAGATTTTTGGGAATGAAATTACTACTAAATATATTTTTCTTTCAGCAATAGGGATAAGTGTCGTTGGGATTGATTTATTTTTTGCTAGCCGAATTGGGATGATTCAATATGAGCCAGAGCAGCTCCGCAGCATCTATGTCTTTTTATCTAAAATGCATAATTGGCGAATTATTATCGATTTATTTTTTATTTCGGCTATTGGAGGTTTATATATAGTCCCACTCTTTGCTATATTGCAATATTTTAGTTCACCAGCTCATCGTAGCCGCATCATTGCTATCAATAATTTTATGAATTCAATCTTTATGGCTGGTTCTACTATTATCTTATCAATGCTATTTTATTGGGGCTATACAATACCGTTTGTCATCTTATTTATTAGCATACTTAATATAGTAGTAGCTTATTATATCTATGAATTAATCCCCAATGTTAGAATAATTCCTTTCCCTATTATTCGTGGTATTTTAAAACTTATTTTTGATTTGATGTATAGTGTTGAGGTGAAAGGCCTCGAAAATTTTCATAAGGCTGGTAAAAGATCGGTGATTATAGCGAATCATATTTCCTACCTTGATCCGGCGTTATTAGTAGCTTATCTCCCTGAAGAAATGATTTTTGCTATTAATACGGCTATTGCTAAAACATGGTGGGTGAAGCCATTCTTAAAATTGAATAAAACTTTGCCAATTGACCCAACTAATGCAATGGCTATTAAAACTTTAGTTAAAGAAGTACAAAAGGATAAAAAAATTGTTATATTCCCGGAAGGAAGAATAAGTATCACTGGCTCTCTGATGAAAGTATATGAAGGACCGGGGATGATTGCCGAAAAATCTGGAGCGACAATTTTACCGGTTAGGATAGATGGGACGCAATTTACGCATTTTTCCAAGCTGAAAAATATCTTAAAAACGCGGGTTTTTCCTAAAATTACTATCACGATTTTATCTCCCGTCCAGTTTTCTTTTCATCAGAAGCTTAAAGGAATGGATAATAAAGCCAAACGTAAATATATGGGCCAAGCTCTTTATGATATCATGACCGATATGATGTTTGAAAGTTCTGATTATAAAAATACTCTTTTCCAATCTTTAATCGAAGCGGCAAAAATTCATGGAGTAAAAAAAGGCATAATTCAAGATATGAATTATAATATTGTTACTTATCGGCACTTACTATTAGAATCTTTTACAGTCGGATATTTAATAAACCAAGATACTCCTCTTTTAAGTTATCTAGGCCTGATGTTACCTAATATGATTGAATCTGTGAGCACTTTTTATGCCATGCAGGCCGTTGGTCGCACCGTGGTTATGATTGACTATATGCAAGATGTTAGCGATATAATCTCCTTTTGTGAGACTACCAAAGTGCATTACATCTATACTTCAAAAGAATTTATAGAAAAAGCAGGATTACAGGAAAATATTAACAAAATTTTAAAATCCAATATACAAATTATTTATCTTGAAGATTTGCAAGCAACAGTCAGCTGTTATTTAAGAATTAAGATGTGGATTTTTCATCTCTTCCCACAAAGTTATTACAATAGGATATGTAATAATCAGAATGATCAAACTGCCGCAGTTGTAATGCTTACTGGACATTACCGAGATACACAAAAAGCCATAGTATTATCTCATAGGAATTTGCAAGCAAATAGGTTTCAACTTCTTTCTAAATTGCAATTTAATCCGGAAGATCTGGTTTTTATTGCTTTACCATTTTATCATTATTTTGGTTTATCTAATACCCTGATGATGGTATTAACTGGGGTGCCAATTTTTCTTTATAGATCTTCCCTGCATTATCGCAATATCCCGGAAATAATCTACGATATTGGTGCTACTATTATATTTAGTACTGACGCATTTTTAAGTAGCTATGCTGCATATGCCCATCCTTATGATTTTTATTCAGTAAGATATGTATTTGCTGGGGTAGAAAAATTGCAGGAACCCACAAGACAATTATGGCTTAATAAATTTGGGATAAGAATTTTTGCAGTATATGGGACTACAGAAGCAACTGCGGTAATATCGTGCAATACACCCATGCATTATAAGCCAGGGAGCGCTGGCAGATTAATACCCCAGCTAGAATATCATATAAAACCAAAAGAACTTCCGGGAATAGTAGGAGCAGGGAAATTATTCATTAAAGGACCTAATATTATGCTTGGTTATATGGGCTTAAGTAAACCTGGCGTAATAGATCCTACTTCTTCTGAATTAGGTTTAGGATGGCTAGACACTCAAGATATTGTAAAAATAGACAACAATGGTTATATGACTATTCTAGGTAAAGAAGAACAGTTTGTTAACATACAAAATGAAATAATTTCTTTAGCTTTAATAGAACAATTAGCCACTATGCTAGATCTTGATAGCACCAATTACGCTATTTATTTAAAAGACATAGACCCGCTGAAGAGAATTATGCTATTTACCACTAGTTTAATCATTAATAGGGAAAAATTTATGGAAATAATTCATAAAAATTCATTATCTTTTAGATATCTACCTACGATTATTAATATTAAAGAAATGCCGCGATTAGAGGCTGGGCAAGTAGATTCTCAACAAATACTTAGCCAGAAAGCGATAAACATCAATTCGGGATAACTATTCCAGAGTATCATTTGCCCCATTGACGGTTATGGCCACACACAAGTCACTTTCATTATGATTACGATTTAAAGCAATTACGCAATATCTTATACCTTCCTCTCTAAGGGGAGAATTATCAAACCAGTTTTGTTGCTGATCAGGCTTATGACGGATAATTGCCAAACAGTTGGCACCATCAATATCTATAGGTTGATCCTGGGTAAATCTATAGATAGCGTAGTAGAGAGCATGTTGGTGGGGATTAGTATCCTCCTCTGCTATGAATTTACAGGCGTTTGAGAAGAGCATGGCTCCATCTTCCCACTGTAATCTGATTCTTGTAGAGGCAACATTATGGGTAAGATTAATAGGCTTCTTGCTTAATTCTACTGTGTCTCCTACAAATTCCCTATCAGCTTCCCTACCAGACTCAAATTCTGCAAGAAGTCTAATCGGTGTGGGAGCTTGTGGACATCGGTTATCTTTCCAGCTCATCGAAGGAATCAGAGCAATAAAGGGCCATATTTCATGTTTAATAGCTTCTTTTGCGGGAAGGACAGAAGGATCACGCAAACATAAATGCCGAAAAAGAATGCTGCCCTGAATTTCTGGGGTATCCATGTTCCAAAGTAATTGTTTCTTGATTTCAGACACTCCATTTCCTTCCTGCCATTGTGGTTCAAGGACGCTAGGAACACCTACCTTGTACAGAGCTTCACCAATATATAAGTGAACGTTTTTACCATGGACGATATTGGCCCACCATTTGGTGATGGTATCAAACCGCACTATTTCTCTAGTAAAGGGCCAGTATACTTGCGGCGCTATGTAATCCACCAGTTCTTTAAGAACCCATAGCCGAGTATCCGCATATTGATTGTCATAATGGGGATTGCCAGCAGAGGTGTCTGAACCCCTTGGGTCGTCACTTTTATTACGCCAAACACCCGAAGGACTAATGCCAAATTTAAGATAAGGCTTACTATCCCGGAGTTTTTCAGATAGCTCAGTTATTAACAACAAGGTGTTATTACGGCGCCAGTCACCTTTATTGGTAAAATCATTGCCATAACAGGCAAAAGTGCCATCATCATCCAGCTTGGAAGTTGCTGTCTCATAATAAAAATAATCATCAAAATGAATGCCATCTACATCGTATTTTTCTACAACTTCCATTACCCCTTCAATGATCCAGGCGCGCGCTAGAGGTAATCCAGGATCAATCACAAATCGATCCGAGGCAGTTTTGATCCAATCTGGATGCGTGCTATAAACACTCGAAGGAGAGCCAGTGGCAGTATTTTCAAAAGCTTCAATAGTGCTTGGCTTCATATCCATCGAGACGCGATAGGGGTTAAACCAAGCATGCAGTTCTAGGTTACGTTGATGGGCTTGCTCAAGTATAAACTGCAATGGATCATAGGCGGGGTCTTTTCCAAAAGTGCCAGTTAAATATGAAGACCATGGTAAGATAGTGGACTTATATAATGCATCAGAGGTGGGTTTTACTTGAAAAAACACAACATTCAACCCAAGAGCAACTGTTTCATCCAATATTTGGATTATTTCCTGTTGTTGCAGGGTAATACGTGCTGCTTCAGGAAGTTGCAATGATTCTTTGGATGGCCAATCTAAATTGTCGTTTATTGCTGGGCATCTTATTGTTCCTGTAAAGGTGGATAAATTCAAAGACTGTAAAACAGATTACATGATTACAAGTTGGGAGTCAAAATATTCATCATTATATTCATCATTTTCCATAATATAGATTATAGAATAGTTGGATTTATGTCTATGATCATTTTCCTGTGACGGTTTTTATTATAATATACTTGAACTTTCTGCTACTTTCTGGTATGAATAATCTCGGACAGGTGTCCGAGTGGTTTAAGGATCTAGTCTTGAAAACTAGCGTACGGGCAACCGTACCGTGGGTTCGAATCCCACCCTGTCCGCCAATGTTTACGTCTTAAAAAGCCCGCCATCTAATAATTCAGAAGGTGTTATGCTCCAAGAAGCTAAACTAACAGGTAGTGACTTAATAAAGTCTTATATTCCAGACGTCCCGCCTCTTCCTGGAATTTATAAAATGCTAGGGGTTGAGAAGCAAGTTATTTATGTAGGAAAAGCTAAAAACCTAAAAAAACGTCTTACTACTTACATCAAAACTGATTTAGATACAAAAAGCTTGCGATTAATATCTCTTACCAATTATCTAGAGTATAATGTTACGAATTCTGAGGTAGAAGCGTTAC
This sequence comes from Rickettsia endosymbiont of Bradysia coprophila, assembly GCA_019468145.1. GTDB lineage: Bacteria > Pseudomonadota > Alphaproteobacteria > Rickettsiales > Rickettsiaceae > Tisiphia. The sequence continues at coordinate 710,176 of JAHXDM010000002.1, read as the reverse complement.
TGCTCGAAGCCCAGTTGATCAAGAAATTTCAACCCAAATTTAATATTTTACTTAAAGACGACAAATCCTTCCCTTATATCAAACTAACTTTAGAAAGTGATTATCCTCAGTTAATTAAATATCGAGGAAAAATTTTAGCCGGTGGAAAATTTTTTGGCCCCTTTGTTTCTTCACAGCAGGTTGATAATACTTTAAAAGAATTGCAAAAAATTTTTAAATTACGTTCTTGTAGTGATACTTATTTTGCAAATCGCCAGCGCCCCTGTTTACAATACCAAATTGGCCGGTGCTCTGCTCCTTGTACCAACAAAATTACTAAGGAGGATTATCAGGAGCTAGTAGAGCAGGTAGAAAAATTTTTTGCAGGTAAAACTGGGCAACTCCAGCAATTACTTTCCAAAAAAATGGAAAAATTAAGTGAACAATTATGCTTTGAAGAGGCAGCTGTAATACGAGATCGGATCAAAGCCTTAAGCTATATCCAACTTAAATCAAATTTACCTAATACTACTATCCAAAATGCGGATATTATAGCAATTGTGGAAAAAAACAGCTCGTATTGCATTCAATTATTTGTTTATAGAAGTGGGCAATTTTGTGGCAATATACCCTATTTCCCTTTGCATACGGAAGAGAGTACGAAATCAGAGATTCTAGCGCAATTTATCCTGCAATTCTATCAAACAGCTCAAATTCCTGAAGAAATAATGGTAAATCATCCCATTAATGATTTAGAGATCCTTACGGAAGGAATCAGACAAATTAGTCAGAATGAGAAAATTATTATTTTACAACCTTCTGGTAGTAATAAATTAGTCGCTCTAGTAGAAAACGCCGCAATTAATGCGGAAATTGCTCTGGAACACTACTTAAAACAATTTGCTAAAAATCAGCTAATTTTTGAGCAAATACAACAGCTCTTTCACCTCCCTGCCCCCCCTGCTCGCATTGAGATTTATGATAATAGCCATATTATGGGCAGTTTTGCCGTAGGTAGTATGGTGGTGGCTAACCATAATGGGTTAGATAAAAAAGAATATAGAATTTTTAACATAGCTATCAATCAAGGAGATGATTATGAAATGCTCCGGGTTGTTCTAACCCGCAGATTTACCCGCTTAATAAAAGAGCCTCATAAAACACCTAGTTTGATGATTATTGATGGCGGTAAAGGCCATTTGTCAGTTGCTCAAAAAATAATAAAAGAATTTGAGCTTAATATCCCCTTAGTTTGTATGGCCAAAGGGTTAGATCGCAATGCTGGTCTTGAAGAATTTCACATGGGTAAGCAAGTTTTTACTCTCGATAAAAACCTTCCAGTTATGAAATATTTACAAATTCTTCGGGATGAAGCCCATAATTTTGCTATCAAAAACCACCGGCTACGCCGCTCTAACGCTATTAAAATCTCCAGCCTAGATGATATTACCTCCATTGGCCCTGCAAGAAAAAAAGCCTTGTTGCATTATTTTGGCTCCTATAAAGCTATTTGTGATGCCACTATTGATGAACTCTCAAAAGTTCAAGGTATCAGCAAAAACATTGCCAAAATTATCTTTACTTCTCATAATAACCTCGGTTCAGAGAAGCAATAGGTAATCTTCATCTGGAAGGACCATTAGAGGGTTTAGAAGGCCTGGAGGGTATTCCTGCCTGTTTTATCATGTTGCCCTGAAGTGGTGGCATACCCAACTTATCTATCCCCTCAGCGGATATTACACCTTTCAGATTAGCAACTATTTTTTTAACTGCTAGTTCTTGGAGGGATAGAGGGTGATTGAGCTTATTTTTGATAGCTTGTAGCAGCTCAGGGTAATAATTCTTTTCACTTAATAAATTAAGGTTTGAATTAAATCTTATAAATTTTTCCCCGGATGTTACTTTATCAGCCAACAGGTTCTTAAGAAATCGTGGGATAAAACGCTCTAAATTTTGTGGTTTAAGATCCTGTTTATCAGGTAATTGTAAAGCTACTGATGGTTTACCTGCCTCTTTGAGGATTAATGATTTATCCTCATCAATGCTAATTTCTGCAGTAGCTAATGAGTGTAATTGCTCAAATTTTTCTAGTAATGTTATAGTAGCCTTTGGATTCTCTCTTTCTCTTGCCCATTGTGAAGATATCTCACCTTTTCGAGTTTTTATATTAGGATTACCACCTATATTAAGACAATATTGAATTAATAAAAAATTCTCATATTTAATCATATCGTGTAATGGTGTAATAGAATTGCCCATTGAATCATTGCTATCATTTTGATAGAAATGTAAATCAGGATCAGGATTATAGTCCATTAACTTTATTGTTTTATCAGAGTTGAAGGCTGCTAGATAGCCTAAATATGTTAGAGAGCCATCATTTGTGAAACCTCTATATCGGTCATTTACATCAGCACCTGCCTCAAATAATAAGTCTGCTACTTCCCAATACCCCTTGCTAACGGCCTGTTGGAAAGCTGTAAAACCAACTTGACTTACTGCATTAGGATTAGTGTTTTTGGCTAATAACTCTATTACTTTTTCCTTATCTCCCCTTCTAGTCGCCTTTATTAATTCTTGTTCATCTTCTGATAATTCACGTCTACTTTTTGTCATATAAAATTCTCTAAATATATTTAATTAGTCTATAATTTTGTACAACCATCTAGGTCCTACTTTTCCTTAAATGACCTAAACATCGTATCGGTAATTGGATCGAGCAAATAGCGCAGTAATGTTCTAGTACCTGTGACAATTTGTACTTCCGCTTGCATACCGGGGTGCAACTCTAAATTTCTTGCTTTTGCAACCTTATTAAACTCTTCCATATCAATTTCGATCCGAGCAATATAGACAGTTTCCTCTACTTTTTGATTCTTACTTTGAATAACATCCGGAGATAATTTAACAACTTTGCCCATAAATAATGGAGTAGTTCTTGACTTAAAGGCACTAAAACGAATTTTAGCTACTAGCCCTTCATGAACCGAGTCTATAAACCTACTGGGAACTTGAGCTTCTATTATTAGAGTATCGTTAGTTGGAGCAATTTCTAAAATAGGAGCCCCAGCTCCTACTACTCCGCCGATTGTATGAACATTTAGCTGAATAATACTACCATCTACTGGGGATCTAATAATCACTCGGCTTAATGAATCTTTATAAGCATTAACACTTTCCTTCATTTGTCCGATATGCACTTGAGCTTCTTTAAGTTCACTTAATGTCCTTTCTACAAATTTATTCTGTAAACTCATAATTGTACTTTCCATCTCGGCAATAGCATGTTTACTACTGGCTATATCAGACTCTATAACTGATATATCAGCCTTTCCACTAGCCTCCTTCCCTTCGGCATCTAATAAAGTCGCTTTATTAGCAAAACCCTTTTGATGCAAAGTATTTACTGCTTTTTGATGTTGCTTAGCTGTTTCTAAATTTTTTATAAGAGCAGCTTTTCTAGCTATATATCCTTCTATTTTTTTATTTAATTGTTCTATCCTCTGGGATAAAGCATTTTTTTCACTAATATAACCTTCTTTTTTTGAGCGAAACAAATTTTCTTGCGTACGGATAATAGTTGCTACTTCCGGAAGATCTTTATCACGCATTAATAATTCCGAAAAAATAATTTCTTCTTTACCATCTAGTTCTGCAATACAGCGGCTTTCAACTGCTAAAGCATGCCTATATTGGCTTAAAGCACCTTCATACTGCGCTCTAATTTTAGAATCTTCTAATTCTACTAACTTATCACCTACTTTTACATTATCACCAAGATTAACAAAAATATTAGCGACAATCCCCCCTTCTTGATGTTGGATCGTTTTCCGGTTACTACTAGCTATAACAATTCCCCCTGCAACAGCAGCACTATCAAGAGGAGCGCAACTACCCCATATCCCTCCAATCAATACAAAAAATATTATGACATAAGTACCAAAAAGGATTGGAGAACGCGCAACTTGCACTACATCATTGCGATGAGCATCAGTCTTTTTGGTAACAAAATTTATAAAGCGATCAAGGTAATATAATATATTTTGAATGGCTTTCGAAATATTTGCTATTGTCTTAGGCGATAGGATATTTTTTCTAGTTCTTTTAACATTTGCCAAATCTTTTTGTAAAGACAAAAGCTGCTTAAGTTGCTCTGGCGAAAATGATGGTTTATTGTTAGTTGGTTTCTCTTCCATATATTTTTAACTTACTCATTAATGTGGATAACACCACTTTTTAACATTTTAATTCTATTATGCATTTCTTCGGGAGTGCCATGCAGAGCTACCATCCCATCTTGTAATATTAGCACCTTGTCCACCACTGCCAATACCGAAGGCCTATGGGAAATCACCACAACTGCAATGTTTTTAAGTTTTGCCTGTTTTAAGCAATTGGATAAAGCCACCTCCCCTGCTTCATCAAGATTAGCATTTGGTTCATCTAAAATAATTAATTTAGGATCCCCATAAAATGCCCTAGCAAGCCCAACGCGTTGTTTCTGACCTCCCGAGAGATTAGAGCCAGATGGCCCGATATCTGAATCATAAGCATCGGGCAGGCGCAGAATCATTTCATGAGCTCCTGCTATTTTCGCCGCTTCAATTACTTTCTCAGGATCAGGATTCTCTGACATTCTTGCAATATTTTCTTTAATAGTACCACTAAATAATTCTATCCCTTGAGGTAAATACCCCACATGCCTACCAAAATCTTCCCTATTCCAGCGATATATTTCTCCGCCATCCAGCCGGACGCTTCCAGAAGAAGCTTTCCAAACCCCTACCAGCACTTTAGATAAAGTGGATTTACCAGCAGCAGAAGGACCAATAATTGCCAATATTTCACCAGGATTTACAGAAAATGTCACCCCTTTTAAAATATTTCTTGGCACAGGAGGCTGAGGCATAGATGTGGGCGTCGGAATAGCATAATAAATATTTTCTACCGACAGATATCCTTCCACATGGGGAATGGGCATTGCTTCCTCACGTGAACTAAAAGTATTAAAGAGCTGGTTAATATTCTTATAGGATTTGATAGCCCCGCTCATACTTTTCCATAGTTCAATAGCGTTATCAAACGGCGCCAGAGCCCTACCTACTATAATAGAACTCATAATCATTCCCCCAGTAGTCATGTCTACGCCTCTACTACTAACCACCACATACGCCCCGATACCAGTCACCAGCATTTGCATAATATTACGGATAAACCTTGAAAAATTAGAAATAGCTCCGTTACGGTAGCTAGCAATAGACTGTTTTTCAAGAGAAGCACTGTTAAATTTATGCCAATTTGCTGTAACATTTTTCATCATGCCCATCGCTTCTACTACTTCGGAATTTCTATTAGCAATTTCCGAGAGCACTAAACCTCTTATCGAAAATTCCGTAGCCTCCCCTAATGTTCTATTGGTCGCCGCTGCATTAAAAAAAGCGGTCGATACAATAATAACCGCGCCCACTAAAGTAAGAACTCCAATATATGGATGAATCAAAAAGATTACTACTATGTAAATAATACTCCATGGTGCATCAAATAAAGTATTAATCCCCGTACTAGTTAAAAATGTTTTTACAGTTTGAAAATCACGCAATAATTGACTAGCCCCTGTATTAGTACGGGTTGCTGAAGCTGATACTGAATAGCTAAAAATTACCGGCGCCACTGTTTTATCTAACCACTCACCAATTTTAATTAAAGTAAATGACCTTGCTACTTGTAATAAGCCATAAATAAAATATATTGAACCAATAATTATTGACAACCACATTAATGTCATTAAATTACCACTCCCTATTACTCTATCAAGCACTTGCAACGAATAAAGAGGGGTTATCAACATTAATAAATTAATAACAAATGCAAACCAAAAGACTATCCAAAAAGCATTTTTACATTTATTAATAGCCTCATTTAAAGGATTTTTAATTTGAGGGTTATTTGTTGGTGCATTATTATTTTTCATATTACCATGTTTATCTTATTCATTTAATATCACACTAAAAATTATTTTTGCAATTAAATCTATATATAAATATATCTTTCTTAAAAAACAACCCAGTCGCCAAAATTATTTACAATTTTTTGTTGGCAATTCAGATTTGGTAAACATTTCTACTGCTTACCTATTTTTTTTAATCCATCTGTTATTCCAAAACTCTCTATTATTAAATAAACAATAGCTAGGTAAGGATTAACCGCCTGATAAAGCGAGAAAGTTACTTTATAACAATTTCTTACTTTATCATAGAAAGCACTAAGGTCAGAGATAGTATTCTCTTTTTTCAATTTCATTTGTGTTAACTCAAAAACAAAATATGTATTATTAGCTCTAGTTTCCAAATTATGCATTATATTGAAAATAATTAAGGTAGCAAGATCTTTATTATATTCGGCTGCTGGTAACAATAAGTATAGGTTATTTGTTAAATCTTTAAAGAAAAATGCTGTTTTTCCATAAGATTCTGCCACATTTTTAATAATAAAGTAAGTAATAACGAAACAATCGGCTATTCTTAAAAAATCCTCTGCTTTAATAACAATAGAACAGCTAGATAACTTGCTAGCATGGTAATGACAAATAGTGGGTATGCCAATTTTTTCAAGAATATCAATTATTTCCGTCCGCAAATTGGCCAACTGGTCATAGGGTTCTACCTGATTTTGATAGTCTATTGTATCATTGACCGCCAGGAGTAAATTTTCAGCCTGGCTCTTAGATTTATTAAAAACCAAGAAATTAACCTCTAATTCCAATTTAAACTTATTAAGATAATTATCGGCCAACGAAATATCCTGTAAAATATCATTTAAAAAACCCCTCGTGCTAGATTGATCATTTAAGTTATCGCATAAACAAAATATAGTTGGCAAGCTTCGGAATGGATCTAGGAAATACCTGTTCTGAATGGGACGTAATTTTAGATTATATACCACTACGTAGTCTTCCACTATCACTAAGCCATTAACGGCAACATCTACTTGGCGTAATTCTCCATCACTCTTAAGATATTTTAAAGAAACGAATTTAGCCTCATATTGCTCTATTATTTCTAAAAGTCCTTCTATATTATTCATTAAAATAATTTAATTAATTCTTCAGCAATTTGCACCCCATTTAAGGCGGCACCTTTGCGCAAATTATCAGCTGTAATCCATAAATTAAGGGTATTTGGCTGGCTATGATCCTGCCTAAGGCGTGAAACATATACGCAATCTTCTCCTACAACCTCTATGGGACAGGCATATTGTCTGTCGTTTAAATAGGAATTAACTACTATAGAGTCCGATTCTCTTAATATTTCTTCTGCTTCTTCTACCTCCAACTTCTCATTCAATTCAACATTAACGGCCATAGAATGCGAGACAAATACTGGCACCCGTACGCAAGTTACACTAGCTTTTGCATGTGGCCCTATAATTTTTTCTAATTCTAAAGAAATCTTTGATTCCTCTGTCGTAGAACCGTCTTGATTAAAACTCCCAATATGAGGAAATAAATTAAAGGCTATCTGTTTAGGAAACACCTTCGGAGGTACATCATTAAAAACATATTTTGCTTTAGTCTGATTGTATAATTCATCCATGGCAGCTTTGCCTGCTCCTGACACCGATTGATAAGTTGAAATTACCATTCTTTTAATCCTACTTGCATTATCTAAAGGCTTTAATACCACTGCAATAGGGATAGTGCAGCAATTTGGATTAGCTATAATATTTTTATTAGTATAATCTCTTAAACTTACTAAATTAGCTTCTGGAACTATTAACGGGACCTTTGGATCCAGCCTAAAAAGGGAAGATTTATCAATTATTATGCACCCCTGCGCCGCAATTTTAGAAGCATATTGCTCGGAAATTTCGGATCCTGCTGCCAAAAATGCAATATCAATTTTACTAAAATCTACATTATCTATTCCACAAACTTTGATTAACTTCTCCCCAAAACTCACCTCCTTACCATAAGATTCACTAGATGCTATGGCATAGATATTATTAACTGGAAAAGATCTCTCACTTAAGATTTCTAACGTTTCTCGTCCTACATTACCTGTTGCCCCTACTATTGCAATATTATATTTTTTTGTCATTCCTTAACCACTATACCATAATAAAAGTCTCCCACTAATAGTAATTTTAACATAATACTGAACAATTTTTACCACCGATAATATGAAAATGAAAATGAAAAATAGTTTGGCCTGACTTAAACCCTTGATTAGTAACCAACCGATAGCCGTCGTCTTTTAATCCTAGCAATTCAGCAATATGAGCTAAGGTCATAAAATAATTTTTAATTTCTTCTGAAGTAGCTTTGCGGATAAAATCGCTATAATCAATATATTCTTTTTTAGGAATTACTATTACATGCACAGGCGCTGCTGGGTTGATATCCCTAAATGCCAGTATATTTTCATCTTCATATATTATATCAGCTGGCGCAGAATTACCAATAATTTGGGCAAAAATATTGTTTTTATCATACATAACTATAATGTCTTATAAATTATTACTCACTTCCTTAGTCCCTAATTTATCTGAAATATTAACCCAATTGAAACTATAGGAGGTAGTTCGTGTTATTAAAACAACTATTAATAATAGTAACATTTTATGATTAAAGTGTCTATAATAATATTTAAGGTAGCAGCAATTAGAGAAAAATCTATGTAATTATTACGCAAATTATTATCTTTTTTCTTGATATTAACATATTTTGAATAAATATTCATAGTTAAATCTTGTAATTATCATCTTGAATGATTACTTAAACATATACAGTTAAAATAAATCCTAGGATTAACTAAAGCTTTAAGTTCTACTCGATAAAAAAACATCGAGCTCCTATCAATTAACTATAAACTTACTATTATATTAATTAATTAGTAGACAAATATCAATATTTAAAAGATTATTTATGTCACATAACTCATCACAAACTTTTGCATTACACGGCACTACTATATTGTGCCTTAGGAAAAATGGAAATGTGGTAATTGCAGCTGATGGCCAGGTTTCCCATGGTAATACGATTTTGAAGTCCACTGCTAAAAAATTAAGAACTATGTATAATAATAGTATTATTGCTGGCTTTGCAGGGTCTACTGCCGATGCCCTAACTTTATTTGAAAAGTTAGAATCAAAACTCGAAAAATATTCTTCTCACCTTCTTAGAAGCGCGGTAGAACTCGCAAAAGATTGGAGGAGTGATAAATATTTACGCAAACTCGAAGCTATGATGATAGTAGCGGATCAAAAAAATATATTAATTTTAACAGGTAATGGTGATGTAATTGAACCAGATGGTGATGCGGCTGCTATTGGTTCAGGTGGTTTATACGCTCTTGCTGCTGCAAAAGGTATCATGTCTTTTGACAACGATTTACAAGCAGAAGAAATCGCCTTAAAATCAATGCATATCGCTGCGGATACTTGCGTCTTCTCTAATCATAATATTATTTTAGAAAAAGTTATATGAATAATAGTAGAAAAAATAAGAACTCTATGGGGTTAACCCCCATCAAAATTGTGGAAGAACTTAATAGGTTTATTGTAGGACAGAATAAAGCCAAAAAAGCGGTGGCAATTGCTTTGCGTAATCGCTATAGACGTAAAAATGTTAGCGATCCTTTACGAGAAGAGATTGTACCAAAAAACATCTTAATGATTGGCCCGACTGGTGTCGGTAAAACAGAGATCGCCAGAAGACTTGCTAAGCTTGCTGGTTCTCCTTTCCTGAAAATTGAAGCAACAAAATTTACGGAAGTAGGCTATGTTGGTCGGGATGTGGAATCTATAATAAGAGATTTGGTAGAAATAGCGGTTAGTATTCAAAAAACTACTGCCAAGAAAGAAGTAGTTAGTAATGCTAAGATCAAAATGCTGGAACGAGTATTAGATGCTTTAGTTGGTAAATCTGCAACTACTGAGACCAGAGAGAAATTTCGTAAAAAACTGGAGAAAGGAGAGCTAGATGATACAGAAATCGAGATAACTATCGCTGATACAAGCAATATGTTTGGCAATACGAGTTTTGAGATTCCTGGCATGCCAGGAGCTGCCATGGGCGTCTTAAATATTTCTGATATGATTGGGAAGGCTATAGGGGGCTCTAAAACAAAAAGCAAAAAAATTCTAGTTAAAGATGCCATAGCAATTATTACTACTGAAGAATCAGAAAAAATGATTGATATAGAAAAGATTACTCATGACGCAATTCAGCTTGTAGAAAATGATGGGATAGTATTTTTAGATGAAATAGATAAGATTACCTCAAAATCTGAAGGAAAGAGCTCAGAAATTAGCCGTGAAGGTGTGCAAAGAGATTTGTTACCCTTAATCGAAGGAACAACGGTTAATACTAAATATGGCCCGGTAGAAACCACCCATATTTTATTTATAGCATCCGGGGCTTTTCATCTCTCAAAACCTTCGGATTTACTCCCTGAATTACAGGGAAGACTGCCTATTAGAGTGGAACTTAGTTCTCTTACGAAAGAAGATATGATTAAGATCTTGGTGGAGCCGGAATCAAGTTTAATAAAACAATATTCAGCTTTAATTGCCACTGAAGGAATAGAATTAGAATTTACAGGCGATGCTATCGATAAAATTGCTGATTATGCTACCAATGTTAACGCAGAAGTAGAAGATATTGGCGCCCGTAGATTACATACTATTTTAGAGAATTTACTAGAAGACATAAGCTTTAACGCAAGTGATATGAAAGAAAAAAAGATAACTATTGATAAAAATTTTGTTGACAATCAGCTATCAAAAATTGTACAAAATATTGACCTGGTAAAATTTATTTTGTAGAATACCCCAGCTGCTAGGTGGTATTGCCGATAAAAATAGTTGATGACGGATCAAAAATTATCCTTGGGGACAGCCATAAACGTCATGAGCCAAGCCGGCTTACAGCCGGCTCTCGCAATGACGATGGGAATGCACCTTCTATAACAATGTAGGGTGGGTATGAAGAAGAATGTTCTTGACCTAGCAGTTTTCACAAAAGAGTATACGTCAATTTAGGATAATCAATGATAGCACATCTTGGTAGTTTAACCTTTAGTGGTATAGATATTATTGACGTTGATGTACAAGTCCAAATATCCCCAGGAATTCCTAATTTTACTATCGTGGGGCTGGCGGATAAGACTATTGCTGAATCCAAAGAAAGAGTTAGAGCCGCTCTTTCTTCAATAGGGCTCGCATTGCCCACCAAGAAGATACTGATTAACCTTGCCCCTGCGGATTTGATTAAAGAAGGGAGTCATTTTGATCTGGCGATTGCTTGCGCAATCTTAAGTAGCATGAATATCTTGCCACCTGAAGAAATGCAAGAATATCTAGTGATAGGAGAATTATCACTAGACGGCTCTATCCTGCCAGTTGCTGGGGCCTTGCCTGCTGCTATTGGGGCGGTAGCTAGGGGTAAAGGTCTTATCTGCTCTAAATCGAACGGGGCAGAGGCAGCTTGGTCTGGTAATAATAATATATTAGTGGCCAATAATTTGATTGAATTAGTCAATCATTTTAAAGGTACCCAAATATTATCCGCCCCAGAATTAAAGGTTGATAGGCACGAAATAAACTATCCAGATTTTAAGGATATTAAAGGTCAGAAAACAGCTAAAAGAGTGTTAGAAATAGCAGCTGCAGGTAGCCATAGTTTACTAATGTTTGGTCCACCTGGCACAGGTAAATCTATGCTAGCCCAACGAATAGCTGGAATATTACCGGAAATGTGCCCAGCAGAAATATTAGAATGCAGCACTATTGCAAGTATAGCTGGTAAGTTAGAAAACGGCAAATTAACCAGAACCAGACCATTTCGCGCGCCCCATCATTCTTGTTCGACTGCTGCCATGGTAGGAGGGGGAATAGGGGAAAAGGTAAAACCTGGCGAGATTTCATTAGCCCATAATGGAGTGTTATTCCTTGATGAATTACCAGAATTTTCTTCGAATGTTATCGAAGCTCTGCGGCAACCAATTGAAACGGGCGAGATCTTAATAGCTAGAGCCAATTCTCATATTAAATACCCCGCCAATTTTCAGCTAATAGCCGCTATGAATCCTTGTAAATGTGGTTATTTAAGCGATCCGCATAAAGCTTGTTCTAGAGCGCCAAAATGTGGCAATGATTATCAAATGAGAATCTCCGGGCCAATTATGGACCGGCTTGACCTTCATATAGAAGTAGGGGCTATTAATGCCTATAATTACAATTTAATGAACAATAATGAAGCAGCTGAAAGCTCAAAACAAATAGCCACGCGCGTTAAAAAAGCTCGGGCAATTCAACAAGCCAGATTTAAAGGTTATAATATAAAAACCAATAACCGGTTAGATGGCCAATTATTGATAGAATATGCCCTACCTATTGACGATGGGAAAGCTTTACTCAATGAAGCAGCCACCAAATTCCGGATCTCAATGCGGGCTTATAATAGGACCTTGCAAATTGCCAGGACAATCGCAGATCTTGATAATTCGGCAAATGTCTATAAAATCCACATTGCCGAAGCGTTGAATTACAGGAAGATGTAAGATATCCATCACAAATATAACGTGTTGTGATGGATAGTAGGGCTTTAAGCGTCTGGTGAATCGGTAAATCCTATCGCAGAGCTATTATTATTAATTAATATAAACTATGAATGTCTTTCCCTCCAGGAAAAACCTAAACAAATTAGTTAAGTTATCGTATTTTTGGAAGGTTTGCGTGGAAGTTGACAAACCTAGAGGAAGCCTTCTTCAGGCCGTACGTTAAGCAATCCCCAAAAAATTGGTTTTGTTTGCGCCGGGTTTTTTCTGGATTACTAACGTACGACTTATGCGCCCTCCTCGCAATGACAATTCGGTCATCAACTAATTATATATAGTCAATTAACTTGAGATAGGAACAGAACCGATTCGTTGCTTACCTAGTAGTTCTTAGGCTTTGAGCCTCGCTCTTAGTCCCTAATTCATCTTAATTTACTATAGCTTCACTTGTCTCCCCTATAATTGCCGACTGATCTGACGCCAAACCATTTGCTTCGACATTTTCCTCAGGAACTGGCCAGCTAGATGTCAAACGTTTTATGATAATGTCAGCTACTTCTTCACCAAACTCCAGGACAACCCCCTTTCTAATTTCGTGTATGGGCTTTGTTTCGAATGTCTTTTGCACGTTTTGTAGGTAACAAGACTTATATCCAGATGCATACTCATACAATTTCGACCTTTCCAAAATGTCCGGGAGACTAGCCATTTTATTTGCCAATTTTAAATCTCCACTCTTCTGTAATCTTTCCTGTAATGACTCTTCACCATTCGTAGATTTTAATGCTTTTAGTACAGTTGAAGTATGACAAAGATCACTCGCAATTTTCCAAATTTCTTCTCCAACTTTTGTATACTCTTTAAGATCTCTAAGTAAAACAATATAGAATGATTCTATATCAGTTTGATCAATTTTCTTGTTGAATCTTCCCAATGCTTCCTTGTTAGACTCTATGAGGTTAATAATAGATCCTTTAGCAATATCATCATAATTGCTAATATTAGGCTTGAGCTGCGTCAGAATAACATCAGATGCTCTTACTTCTACAAAATCTTTGTGAAGAGATTTATTCCAATAATTTAAAGCTTCTTGAAAATTGCCTGCGCTCATCAATGCATTACCACATTGATAGAATAACCCTGCTACTACTGCTGTAGATACTTTATCAGATGAATTGTCTTCTCTATTATCTTCTATTTCTCTTAATTGATTACAAATATTAATCCCCTCTTCTGTTTTCCCTAATTCAAAACAGGCACTACCTAAATTTATTAAATCTTGCTCAGACAAATTATCATTATCTATCGCATTATTTATTGGATAGTCCAGTTTAATTGCCTCAATAAATGCGCCTTTAGCGTAGTGTTTGTCATCAATTTCCCTAAATTTTGTATGCAACAAACCATGATTTTTCGCTGACTCAATATAAATTTTTATTTTTTCCTCATTGGTAGTAGAGCAATCAAGAGCTTTTTCATATAATTGCTGAGCCTCTCTATAGTCGCCCTTTTCCTTCAAATAACTAGCAAACTCTTGCGATAAGCTACAGAAACTGGGATAGATTTTCTGCACGACCTGCTGCTGGACCTCCGCCATAACAGAAAGATTCTCTATAAACTTACTTATTTCTTCAACCTTCTGCTGCACTACTGTTGTTTCTGAATTATCTTCAACCAATCCTCGGCCTTCTTCAATTAACTTACTCGACATATTCTTTGCCAAGAAAACGAACTTATTAATAATACTTTTTTGAATAAATTCTTGAGTCTTAAAATTAATATCTTCTGGTAGTGGTAACTCTAAATGTTTATAAAATTCTAGCAAATCCTGATTATCCTTTAAATATTTAATTACTTTGCTTATAAGCTTTTCGGCTTGTTTAATATCATTAATCTTTAAAGCGCTAACTAGTTGATAGTTTAAAACTTCAGATAGGCTATCTATAACATCCTTAGGAAAACTTTCACCCTTTTTTAGGGCTTTCGATAATTGGTTAAGACCAGTGTTTTTAGAGGTTGCCAAAGCATACTGTCCTGATTCATACAGTATTTTAATACCAGCACGAGAGCTATTAAAATCAGCAAGACTTGTTTGATAATTTTTGGAGGTGCTTTTTTCAGAAGAGGCTTCAGAAGGACTACCCGAACTTTCAGAATTTACGGAACTCTTTGAATCCACTTCTTTTTCATTTGGTTCATTTTTTCTCATTAATTTATACATAATACCCTCTTTAATATTTATTGTTTATTATTAGTTAACTATTTTTAAAACGGTGAACCGCTTGATTTGAGATTTCTCTAGATTCTTCAACTCCATTACTAAGAATCAACAATTAGCATTAATTAAAGGATTTTTTTTGAAAAATTACTAGCAAAACCCTAATAATTTTTATTAAATCTGTAATAAAAAGGGCTAGAGATTGTATATAAGTCACACTATCTGTTGAAAATATTTAGAATGAGGATTTTAGAATGTGAGGAGAGAAGAAATATGTGAAGGATCATATTATTGAAAATAGTTGAAATAATATATCGAATAAGGAAATAGTTTAAAAATTTTGATGGTGTGAGCTCGACCTTCACGCACGAGAAAAATATAGGGTAAAAGTGCTTAAATTGGTAAGATAAAAGTAGAAGATGACTCAAGAATCTTTAAAATGCGGGGATTATGAAACTACTGATAAATATCGGGAGAGTAGTTTTCATCATGTTTAGTTAGTAATTCTTTAGCAATAAAAATATTGCCTGCGAGTTTACCTACTGCCACTATTCCTTGATTTTCACGAAATAAAGCAGGTAACACTCCTTGGTAAGATACTGTTAAATCTTTAATATTATCGGTAATAATAAAAGTTATTTTATCAGCGGCTTGTTTTTCGATTGACCTAAGCTTTACTACCCCCCCTACCCTAAATTCCTGGCCCAATTTGGTTTCATTAATTTTGGAAGGAGGATAAAAAAATGTTATACTATCTTCAAGACTATATAATATCAAATATGTTCCTAGACTAATAGCTAGTAAACAAGAAAATATTGACTTTAATCTATTTTTTACTCTGTTTTGCATTAATATTTGTATCAATAAATCGGCTTTTATTATAATCCACTAAACTTTTTCTCAAGAGCAGGATAAGAAGACAAAAAGCAAATAAATAAGAAATTAATATATACATTTTTTGTCATTAATTTTAATTGTTTATAGTTATACTCCTCTTAAAACGCATGCAAATTCATATCAGAGGAGTATAGACGTAAGTTGCCGTTTACTTATAATAATCTTACATATTCTATAATTTCCTGAGAAGGAGAGTCCAGATAAAAATGTTTTAAATATTTTCCTTCTTGATCCATCAAATAAAGAAAAGAGGAATGATCTAACATATAATCTTCTCCCTCTCCTTTTACTTTCACATAATATACTTTAAATTCATCCGCTACTACCTTGATCTGCTTTTCAGTTCCTGTTAATCCAATAAATTTAGGACTAAAATGCCCTAAATATTCTTTCAGGATTGCTGAGCTATCACGTGCGGGATCTATAGTAATAAACACAAACTCAATATTAATTTGATATTTTTGTAAAGTATTAAATACTTCGAGTATTTTTTGTAAAGTAGTAGAGCAAATGTCAGGGCAAGAAGTAAAACCAAAATAAATGAGGCTTAACTTGCCTTTCAATTTATTACTGTTAAAAACCTTACCATCTTGATCAATTAACTCAAAATCCCCGCCAATCTGCACTTCATTCTTATGGGTATCCCCCTCACCTGCTAAAGGTTTTGGCGGTATATCAATACTGAATAATAGATATAGGGATGTTATGGTTATTAAGAGCCCTAGGGTAATAATAACCTTGATCACCATATTGGAATTTGTTCCTTCTTTCATTATTTTCCTTATATTTAAATTACAACCTTATACGAACCATACATTGATTTTTTTATTTTCATCTCTTTATACTTCTTTTTATACGATTAGTAAATAGTTGTGGCAGAATCTATTAAAAGAAAGAGAGTTTAGCAAAAATTTTGCGGGGCATTTTTAGGATCGGGAAGATTATTGAGAGAAAGATAAGACAGATTCCCTTTGTCAAGAAAGTGATTGTTTTTAGTATTACCAGAATTCGGGCGATCCAATAATAAACTAAGTTGTTATAAGACCTCTGGAGGTAGGACCTTATAATAACTTGTTTATTTTAACTATTATGTAATATTATTCTTTATCTTGTGAAGAAAGATTTTTACTTATCACAATGGATAGTCCCCCACATTTTTAAAAGGTGCATCACTACCGTCATCAACTATGATTTTAAAATTGAAATCATAGTTGATGACGTAAGAGATGGTTCTTTCTTAAAAAAATTTGTAAATAAGACCTTGTTTATTCAGGGTAATAAACTAAGGTAGGATACTATAATCACAATTGTGCATTATTAAAGTCATCATGATGGGCAGAATCTTGGCCACTTGCCGTGAGGGGCTGCATCTCTATTGTTACCTGGTTGGTATCCATCCCTGAGGTATCTACTTTAGTATAGACTTTTGGTGTAGAGCAATATTGATACACAAGTACCCCAACAAACGCAACACATAAAAGAGCTATAATACCCAACACCACCAAATCCTTAAAATTGTAAGGATTTTCTATTTCTACATTATTGTTTATAGATGTAATAGTATGATTAAGTATAGTGCTATAATTAGATGTGATAGTCTCATTAAATGGAGTGCTATGATTAGATAGTATCGTCTCATTAAATGGAGGGTTATAACTATTGCGTTGTATTAGTGAATTAGTGCAATCCCCCCAGTCAATATTCTGAATCAATCGGTTTGAAGAAGATTCATTGAAAGAATTACTTACCATCTCTACCGTCTGATTTCGGACACGATCGTAAAACGTTTCTATTTGTGTAGAACACTCACTATTTTCTAATAGTATAGGCTCTGCCTGGATTCCATCCTGAGAAATGGTATATTCTAAGATACCCTCCTCTCTATGTGTTATTACTACTTGGGTTGGACCTTCCAAAACCACTGTATTCGCACCTGTACGTAGATTAAAATCCATATCCTTAGTACTTTCTATCGGACGACAATCCTCCTTCAATAATTCGAGTTGTTTGCTTTTTAATGCTTGGTTCATTACCGACTCAGATATATCGTTACAAACCGAAATTTCATTCTTATTCTGATTCACTATATGCCATTGCTCGACATGATCGGTAGTAGTACAACTGTGAGGTTTTAATTTTTCTAGTATTTCTTTTGCTGGATTTGGACTGTCTAGGGATGATCCTATATTAGTAAGATCGGTAACACAATTCTTTTCTAGCATACCATCTCTAGATATTACTTTACCAGTTTGTAGATTTACCTGTGTCACTGAATATTGTTCTGACGGCCAGGCTCTATAGTGTATATTTGAGTTTTCTGTAACTACTGCAACACTTTCACACGGTGTATTGTTAGAGGATGTTCTCTCTTGACAATTTTCGGCCAACAATAATGGCTTGAACTTGTCTAGATTATGCATATCTATTATCTTTAGCGGACATTTATATACCTCATCATTACTATATTCCATAACGGGCTGGGTTACTATATTCTGACAATTTTTTCGTTTTCTAGTGGCATAGTTTTTTTACTCGTTATTTAATAAATGTTAAAAATTTAATTTTTATAAAGCTCTTGTTTTAATATAGGAAAAAAGGTTAAAAGTCTATGATTATTTTAATAATTTAGCAGGAAATATTAAATATTAATTAACCTATAATGTCTGCAATAGCTTATAGTAATGCTGATCGCAAAGGAAAAATTTTTTAATATGCAATATAGATAAGGAGAGTTATAGTACCACACGCTTTTAAGAAAAAAGCAATTGTTAGCGTTAGACGGGGTAAATCCAGGAAATATTAAAGTTTATAACAAGATAGTTTTTTTGAATTGCGTACTACGTACACGGCCGCAAGTGGCCGACTTAGCTCATGACCAGAAGGAGGCTCCTTCCATAAAAAGATAGGGCAGTATGATTATAAATTGATGTTAGTATCTTGCAGATTTTTGGATACAACTGCATAGAGGTTTGGAGAGTTCATAGAAAACCGCTTACCTCCTTAATTTAGTTAGTAATTTTCCAACTATTCCCCTTGTGCGAGAGTAAAACCTGGTTTACCATCGAATACAAAGAGATTTTCAACTTTAATAAAATCTATATTATGCTCACTAAGTTTCTTAAGGACGTTTGCTACTGTCAGATGTAGGACATCGCTTCCCTTACTCTTTGCCATAAAACGACAACACCAATGATCCGAAATCAGTTCGAACCTTATATCTCTGGGCCATAATTTCAGACCCATGGCGGAGATAGTAGTTAGCTCAAGGTCCAACTCGATGTTTTGAATTTTACTAGCCACATCATGAGCAGAAAGCACATTCATTTGGATGAATATGTCAGCTCCTACTAAGCTTTTTACTTCTGTAGTATTAATAGTATAAATTCGCTCAGTCCGTTCTTCAGAAATAGCCGTGGAATAGTTAGCCGCTTTAAGCTGAGAAGGTTGCGCACCTAGCCTTTTTATAACTTCCCCAGCAAATTCTTTAGTACCAACTTTTTTACTAGAGAGATTCTCATCGTAAATATCAGAAGTATGAATTCCTTCCTCAATTGTTTTTTTCCAGGCATTTTCTATTAACCCCGCAATATCGTTTTGGCCAATATGGATTAACATCATAATTGCGGCATTCAGTAAACCAGAAGGGTTAGCAGTGTTTTGATCAGCCAGTGAAGGAGCAGAGCCGTGGACAGCTTCAAATAACGCATAATCTTGTCCGATATTAGCTGAACCAGCAAGACCTACTGAGCCAGAGATTTCAGCCGTTATATCCGATATAATATCGCCATACAGGTTTGAAGTAACCACCACATCGAATAATTCTGGTTTGGTGGAAAGCCGCGCGGTGCCTATATCAACGATATAGTAATCACTTTGAATCTGCTGATATTCACGTGCCACTTCTTCAAAAACTTTATGAAAAATTCCATCCGAAAATTTCATAATGTTATCTTTACTAAAACACGTGACTTTCTTACGGTTATTTTTTATGGCATATTCAAAAGCATATCTAATGATCCTTTCACTGCCAACTCGGCTAATCAGTTTTATAGATTCATAGACATTATGGGTTTGCCGATATTCAATGCCAGCGTATAAATCTTCCACATTCTCCCTTATAATAGCTATATCTAGATTGGGATGAAGTGTTTGGACAAACGGCGCATAAGAAATACTTGGGCGCACATTGGCATACAAAGACAAAACTTTTCGCAGAGTGACATTTAAGCTTTTATAACCGCTACCCAATGGGGTGGTAATAGGCGCTTTTAAAAGTATTCTAGTTCTCGTTAAGGATTGCCAAGTATCTTCTGCAATCCCTGATGTATAATTTTTTTTATAAAGTTTCTCCCCGACCTCTACTACTTCTATCCTTATTCTTGCTTTAGCTTCTTTTAAAATGTGAAGTACTGCTTGCATTATTTCTGGACCTATCCCATCGCCGTAAGCAACTGTAATAGGAGTAATTTCTCTCATCATTAACCCTTTTTGTTTTATTTATATTTATTGTACCATATTATGAGTCCTTCACTAATAGACTTCTTTAACATAATTCGCTTTTGCTAGGGAATTTTTTGTAGGAAACACGGAACCACGGACCGGCAGCGTACGGCAATAGTAGTACGTGAGGATTCGAGTCGAGGCTCATTGCTCCAATTACCAACAGAAGTAGAATTATGCTAAGGAAGTCTATTAGCTTTATTCATAAATAATTTCCACATGCTTTAAATTCTTATTTAGTTCCTCTGCTACTTCCAGAGTAATATTAAAAGCATGTTTAACAAATAAAACCTGGGTACTAGAAATCACTATATCCAGATTATATTTTTCTGCTAATTGATTGATAATATCTAGCACAGCCTGCTGCACTTTTCCCACTGCTTCACTATGCGAGTGGGCTAACCGCAATTTTCTCTCTCTCATTTGCTTTTGGACAATGTTGAGATGCTTATTAAACTCCTGTACTTCCTTATTAAAATCTGTTTCACTTATCGAATAGCGTTTTTCCAATATTTTGCTTTCTGTTTCTTTAAATTCATCTGCTTGCTTTAAGATATCTTGATGAATTTTCTTACTAATATCATCTATGGATTTTCTGATAGTTTGGATCGCAATAGATGACTCTAAAACAGCTGGTATATCGACTACAGCAATCTGCCCTATAAAATTAGCGTTAGTCCTAACCTCATTACTCGGTAGGTTAAAAGCATAGGCCGGAGTATAACAATTTACTATTACCAAAATTAGAATCCTTAAGTAAATCGCTCTAGTTGGGGATTTTGTTATCCCAGCTTGCCTTGGCTTCTGGCGTTCTCTTAAGTACTCCGTGGGAGTCGGCCAGTTTTTTTCTAAAAATCCCAACGGTTTTTTTAACTTATGTAGGAAGCCTATGAGTAGGATTAACCATTTATGATATTTCATGTTATAACATATAAAACTAATTACCCGAACTTATGATAGGGCCTTGCCGATCAATAAGTTGATGACGGAGCATTGTCATTGCAAGAAGGCGCGAAAAGCACCGGCAAAGCAATCTAGGAAAAAACCTGCAAACAAAACCAATTTTTCCTGGATTGCCGCTCCCAGCAAACGCTCACTTAGCTAATGATGTTTACTTCCTCCACACAATTTTTGCTCCGTCATCAACTATTTATCGGCAAGGCCATGATAGCATTATCCGACTTCGTTTTTCAAGTTAAAAATGGGTAGAAAATTTTATATGAAAAGTTTGCTTGTCATCATAAGATTTTTTCTTGATCGGAAAACCCCAGTCCATTCTTATAGGAGCAAAACGAGTAATCCATATGAACCCTACACCCACAGAAGCTCGCAGGGATTTATCATTATGAATCATATCTGGCGTGTAAGATCTCGACTTCTTCCCTACCCCCCAAACACTCCCAATATCCATAAACACCGCTCCAGTTAAATTAAATTCTTCTGGCAAACCAGTTGGGAAATTTAATTCGGTGGATAATGCATAATAATTCTCTCCTCCTAGTCCTTCCGAAGTTTTTTTCTCTCGTGGACCTATTCCTCCTGAAGAAAATCCTCTAAGAGAGTAATCCCCTAAATTAAAGCGATCAGAAATTCTCACCTTTTTACCCTGTATTCCCTTGATATTACCAGCTTGGCCAGTTAATTTTAAAGTAAGTTTATTGTTAACAAATGATTTGAAATATTTTCCCTCTAACTCATGTTTTAAATATTTATTATTTCCTCCAACTCCTGCAAATTCTTGAGTAGCACTAATAGTGTAACCATTTTTGGGTATAATTCTACTATCTAGTTGGTCATAAGTTATAGTATGACCAATGGCCGAAGTAATAAATTTACCCATTTGCTCCTTTAAAAATATAGAACTTGATACGGTAGGTGAGGTTAACTCATCTTTCTTAAGAGTATATTCAATGTCATGGCTTAAATTTTCTGCAATATCATAACCCAGAGAAGTTTTACCCCCTATCGATTTTAAAGTATAGCTTTGATCTCCTTGCGATAGGAAAGAAGTACCGCGCCCCACATGGTTCTTAAATAGATTAAAGCCCAGTGAGAGATCTTTATCAAGGAAATGTGGATCGGTGATCCCTCCGTAGTAACTAATACTTTTTTTGCCCATTTGTACTCCCGCATTGAGAATTTTGCCGGTGCCAACTAGGTTACGTTCTAAGAATGATAAACTGCCAAACATTCCTCCTGCAGTGTTATAGCCAATATCAAAATTGATTGAGGAAGTAGATTTTTCTTCAACATCAATATTAATATCATACCTATCTTTCTTAAGCGTCGGAGTAATGACAATAGCAACTTTTTCAAAATAATCTAAATTACGTAAGTTTTTATCACCATTTTCAATATAAGTACGGTTAAATATATCTCCTTCCGCAATTTTGAATTCTCGCCTAATAACTTTATCTTCGGTTTTTAAGTTATTAGTAATATTGATTTGGTTAATAAAAGCTTTTTCTGCTTTTTCTATGATAAAGTTAATATCAATAGTATGATCCGGATTCCGGGTAGCTATATCCGGATAGACATTAATCCCGGGATAACCGGAGGTTAAAAAATACGCCGATATATTCTCCGATATTTTCTTTAAAGCTTTAATGTTAAAAGTACTTCCTTGTTTAACTGTAATATATTTCTGCAATATAGCTGAATCAACATCTGGTAATTTACTGTCAATCGCAATTTTACCAACTTTATATTGTTGTCCCTCTTCCAGTGAATAAGTAATAGTGAAATATTCTTTAGTAGGGTTGATCTCTGCTATAGCCGAAATCACCCGGAAATCTGCGAACCCTACTGATTGATAAAATTCTTTTAGTAATTCTTTATCATATTCCAAACGGTCTGGGTCATAGGTATCATTAGTCTCAAAAAAACTAAACCATCTGGCACGCTTGGTCATAATAATTGACTGTAACTCGCTATCTTTATAATTACTATTCCCGTTAAAATAGAGCTGCTTAACAGTAGTTTTGGGTCCTTCCGTAATCTCAAAGATTACTTTTACTCTACTATTTTCTAGCGTCTCTATTTTCGAGGTGACAATTGTAGAAAAACGCCCAGAACGTTTATAAATTTCTTTAATTTTTTCAACATCTAACTGAATTGTAGCCGGGTTTACGGAATCACCGGCGATGGTCAATAATTCTTTAGATAATTGATTATTCTTAATTTTAGAATTACCTCTAAGTATTACTTTGGTAATAAAAGGAGTTTCTGTTACTTTTACCAGCAAATTACCATCACTAGCAAATTTTATATTAATATTTTCAAACAACGAAGTTGCATATAGGCTTTTAACAGCGGCATCTTCTTTTGCTATGCTATATTCTTCCCCTACGTGAAGTTTTAAATAATTTGCGATAGTAGAATTCTCTATCCGATGATTCCCTTGAATAGTTATTTTTTTTATATATTCAGTTGATAGGGAAGAGAAACTATATAAAATAGTTGTGGTAAAAATAGCTAGTTTGATAGTTGACTTCACGTTTTTTTTCACAAGATCCTTCTTTTGAATATATTTTAGAACATTAAACTTTTTATATCATTTGAGAGAGAAATTACAATAAGAAAAATAGTTATTAGCACCCCCATATTTAGTATAACATTTTTTAGCCGTTGGTTAAGTGCTTTTCGAAATATTCCTTCATAAATTATAAATATTAACTGTCCTCCATCTAAAATTGGGATAGGTAACAAGTTAAATAGACCTAAATTAATTGATATCATAGCTACAAATATCCAAAATTGTGTTAATCCATAACTTAATGATTTCCCCGATTCCTTAGCAATCGAAATAGGCCCCACAAGCTCCACCGGTCTTGTCCCTATTATCATTTGCCAGATAGTGGTCCAAATTAAATTGGAAATATCAATAACATTAATCACTGCTTGATATAAACTTTCAAAAATATTCAACTTATTCGCAATTAGTTGGTTTTTTGCAACAATTCCGATATAAGGTACAGGGGTTAGAATTTTGCTATCCTTATTTTGTTGTGGTATTGTTTCAATTATTATAGAAAGATGGATAATTTCTCCATTTCTTTCTATTATCAAATTTAGGGGATCTTTTGAATTTTTGTTACTAGAACTTTTATTGCTAGTTAGGAGAACAATTTTCTGTAATTCCGAAAAATCATGAATTTTAGTCTGATCAATCATGATAATTTTATCATTCTCTAGCAGCCCAGCTTTAGCAGCAGGAGAATTGCTGATTACTTCACTCACTATAGCTGGCCTTTGCATTTGACCTTGGAAGAAATAAATTGTGGTAAAAATAAAGATAGCTAATAAGTAATTAGCTAGGGGTCCAGCAATAATAGTTAGGAATTGAGCATATAGGGCTTTACTCCGAAAAGAACCAGAATTTATAGTATCCTTTTCAAGAGTTTGTGAGTCAAACCCATGTATTTTAACATAACCGCCCAAGGGTAAGATACCAATCTTCCATTTTACTCCTTCTTTATCAATGCGGGAAAATAGTTCTTTACCAAAACCAATCGAAAATATTTCAATTTTCATCCCGAATAATCTAGCAACATAATAATGGCCAAATTCGTGAACAAATACTAATAAGCTAATTGTAATAATAAAACTCAGGAGTGACAACATGATTAATCTTTAAATACTATTTACTAAGTTAGAATTTTTTTGTATACTAAATTCTGTGAATATTTTTACATCAAGTTCGACTATCTGTATACTCAGTGTACCCCGTACGTCATTGCGAGCTTACAATTAGCCTTAATTTTTTGTTGACACCTCGCTATTAGCGAGCGTCACGCGAAACAATCCAGGAAAAAACTATAAAAATACGATTAACTTAAATAATTTTTTCTGGCTTGTCACACCGGCTCGCAATAACGAAAGTGATGCACTTAAGTTATACAAAAGCTAGGGTAGCCTATGTATACTTAACTCTTGTTGGTGCTCAATCTATTGATTTTATGTCTTTTACAATTATTTTATGACCTCTAATAATATTAGTACCAAAACAATAGCACGCATTGCTGCAGTGCAAGTAATTTACCAATATAAATTGGGAGATTCAAGTTCAGATATCCCTTTACTTATGCAACAAATTATTCAGTTTTATCAAGATGAAAGAGCAGCGAAGGCTCATAAATTCATAAAAGTAAAATTTAGTATAAATTATTTTGAAATGCTAGTAAAGTCTGTAGTTCTTAATTTATCGCATATTGATGATATAATCATCCAACATTTAACGAATGAGTGGAGAATTACCACCCTACCCATCTTACTTCTCGCTCTGTTACGGGTAGCAATTTGTGAATTGTTATATTTTCCTGATGTACCAAGCAAAGTAGTGATTAATGAATTTACTGATATTACCAGCGATATGGTCAATGAAAATGAAGTAGCCTTTATTAATTCCATTTTGGATAAAATTTCTCAAACTAACGAAGTTAGAGTATGTTAACTAATAAGGCAGGTTTCAGAAATAAATTCGTTACTATAAAAAACAGTAAAAAACGTAAGCTTTCCTCTAGACAATGGCTAAGTCGTCAGTTGAATGATCAGTATGTTGTGAAAGCAAAAGTTGAAGGTTATAGATCCCGAGCAGCTTATAAATTGCTGGAAATTAATGAAAAATTTAAATTACTAAAACCTGGCATGAAAATTGTGGATTTAGGAGCTGCCCCAGGGGGGTGGAGCCAAGTAACCGCTAAAATTATTGGATCTGATAAATTAGATGCCAATAATAATAGTATGATTATAGCAGTGGATTTATTAGAAATGGAGGCCATTGCTGGAGTAGAATGTTTACAAAAAGATTTCTATGCCGAAGATACCCAAAAAATAATTATGGAAATACTAGAAGATAAGTCTAATATAGGCAATACAGCCACAGCTAGCCTAGGGCAGCCATCTAATAAGGTAGATATGGTGATGAGTGATATGGCGGCTAATACTATAGGCCATGCCGCTACAGATCATATTAGGACTTTGACATTATGCGAAGAAGCTTTTGAATTTGCTCTAAAAATTTTAAAGCCTAATGGCCATTTTATCGCCAAAATTTTTCGTGGGGGAACGGAAAATAAGCTCCTGAGTAAAATAAAACTTAACTTTCAAATAGTGAAACACTTTAAACCAGCGGCTAGTCGCAAAGAATCAACCGAAGCCTATTTAATAGCATTAAATAAGAAGTGAAAGTTCTCACCAGAACTTCAATTATCTCCTTATTTCAACCTCATTAATCTAGACTGATCCCTCTTCCAATCTTTTTCTTTAATCGTCTCTCTTTTATCATGTAATTTTTTACCTTTGGCTATACCAAGTTCAACTTTCACGCGATTTTTTTTATTGAAATATAGGGAAAGAGCAATAAGAGTATAACCTTTTAAGCGAATCTTACCAATTATTTTCTTAATCTCCGTAAAATTTAAAAGCAGTTTACGTGTCCTGCGAGTAGAATGATTGAACCTGCCTGCTTTATCATATTCTGCTATATGGCAGTTATATAAAAATACCTCATTGCCGGAATTTTCGGCATGGCTGTCCTCTATGCTACCTTTGCCTTGACGCAGAGATTTTACTTCACTACCTGTTAATATTATCCCTGCTTCAATTTTTTCTTCAATAAAGTAATTGAAATAGGCTTTTTTATTTTGAGCAATTACTTTTTTATAGTCATCCATTCGCACTCCAACTCTTCATTTATGGACAATATGTAAGAGACAGGAGAAGATCCATGGCTTTCTGTACTTGTCCTTTAGTAGTTTCAGTAGCTGATGTTAAGGGGAGACGTAACTCATTTGCACATAATCCTAAACTAGCTACTCCATATTTTACCGGGATAGGGTTTGATTCCCTAGATAATGCTTGATATAAGGGTGATAATTGCTGATGTATTTTTAAAGCCGTATGGTAGTCATTATTTTGGCAACTAACCTGGATTTGCTTGCATAGAGCGGGTACTATGTTAGCAGCTACAGAGACGCACCCTACCCCTCCTTGCGCATTGTAAGAAAGTAAAGTACCATCATTCCCAGCTAATAAATTAAATCCATCCTTAATTTGCGGTTTAATTCTTAAGAAGCGTTCTAAATCATTAGAAGCATCCTTCAGAGCTATAATACGAGGTAATTTAGACAATTGAATGATAGTATCATCGGAAAAATCAACTATTGTCCTACTAGGCACTGAATATAGCATTATTGGCACTTCAGTTACCTGATGCAAAGCTTCAAAATGCAAATAAACTCCTTCTTGGGTGGGTTTAATATAGGCTGGAATACTACACATAAAGCCATCCACAGCACTCTTGGTACCTATCCTTATTATCTCTAATGCTGCATTAGTATTACTTGCTGAACAACCAGCTATTATCGGCAGACGTTTGCTGGTAATCTCTACCGCCGTTTGCACCAATCTTTCATATTCCTCTAAAGTTAAACTAGTCCCTTCACCAGTTGACCCCGCAACTACTA
The DNA here is from genome assembly GCA_019468145.1 of Rickettsia endosymbiont of Bradysia coprophila. Taxonomy (GTDB): domain Bacteria; phylum Pseudomonadota; class Alphaproteobacteria; order Rickettsiales; family Rickettsiaceae; genus Tisiphia. The sequence continues at coordinate 682,559 of JAHXDM010000002.1, read as the reverse complement.
TGCCATCCACTTTATTATCAATTTGATAAGTCAGTATTTTCTCTAAAGATACCAAATCTAATTTATTATTTTTAAAAGGAGTGATAAGAGCTGTCAGCAGCCCTTGAAATATGTTGTTACTAGCTATATTAATCATATTCTACGCACCAGCTCACTATATTTAGTTTTTAAAAAATCAGTAATTTTATTCTCTTTAAATACTATAGTCTCCTCGCCTAGATTAATGGAAGCAATCCCTCTAATTTCTACGGCAGTACCGGTTATAAACCCTTCAGTAAATTCCCCTAATTTATCAAGTGTTATCCGTTCTTCCTTAACTTCTAACCCAGAATTTTTAGCCAGTTCTATAATTGTTTGCCGTGTTATACCGTTTAAAAACCTATCAGCAATTGGGGTGAATAATTGATCTTCTTTAACAAAAAAGATATTAGCTACCGTACATTCTGTAATAAATCCTTGCCAATCCAGTAAAATAGCATCATCATACCCTAAAGATTTCGCTTCTTTTTGCGCAACAATCATCATATTATAATGCCCCGAAGATTTGCATTGAGGAGGCATAGAATTTGGATGAGGTTTACGCCAGCGGGAAATATGTAAATTTAATAGATGAAAAGGTCTAGGGCTTGAAAGAATAGCGGCAATTAATAAATTAACGGATAAAGCAGAATTAGTGATATTAAGAGATTCACTACCCTGCCAAATTAGAGGGCGAATATAAGCATCTTGGATATTATTTTTCTCTATCAGTAATTTATGAGCATTAATAATATCGTCAAAACTATAAGCTATATGCAAGTGGAAAGCTTTTGCTGACTCTAACAGCCTAGTAGTATGCTCTTCTAGTTTAAACACTTGACCATTATAGGATTTCTCTCCTTCAAATACCCCCCCAGCATAATGCAAGCTATGAGTAAGGGCCGATATTTTAGCATCATTTACTTGTACAAACTCTCCATTAATCCACATATATAAAGCTGGTAGACTAGTAGTTTTTAGAGATGGATTGCTCATAAACATTTATTTTCCTGTTATTAATCTTGTCAATATACTACTATTCAATTAAAATTAGGCCTAACATAACTATGGAATAATATATTATAAAATTTAATTTATGCAAAACTCTAAATTTCACATTAGACTTCTTGCAGAATTCGCTTCTGGTAGGGAATTTGTAGGAGACACAGAACGCAGGCCCGCAGCGTATTCTAGTAGTGAGGATTCCAGTACCGAATCGACGTACAAATTACCAGCAGAAGTAGACGTATGCAAGAAGTCTATTTTAGTAGTTGATGATGATAACAGAATACTAAAACTTTTACAGCAATTTTTACATCAAAATGGTTTTTTAGTATCAACGGCAACCCATGTGGAAGACGCCAAAAAATTATTAGAACTCTGTGCTTTTGATTTAATTATTTTAGATGTTATGTTACCAAATATTACAGGTCTTGAATTTGCTAATATTATCAGATCTACTGGCAATAATGTGCCAATTGTGATGCTAACAGCACTGTCTCAGGCTCATGATCGTGTTAAAGGATTAGAGTCTGGAGCTTCTGATTACCTAACAAAACCATTTGAACCTAAAGAGCTTTTGATTAGAGTTAACAATCTTATAAAAAGCTACAATAATTATAAACAGCAAGAACAAATAAAGCGATTGGGAAATCACTATTATAATTTTGGTACTAAGCAATTTGTCAAAAATAATCATCCTGTCCACTTAAGTTCCACCGAACAAAAATTACTAGAACTATTATTACAAAATGCGGGCCAAGTATTTTCCCGTGATGAACTATCCAAAATCATGGGAGGATTAAGCCCAAGGTCTATTGATGTTCAAATTGTTAGAATCAGAAGTAAAATAGAGGATGATCCCAAACAGCCCAAATATCTAAAAACTATTCGTAATGGGGGATATGCTATTTATATATAAATTTATTCCCCAAACTTTACTAGCGAGATTTGTTCTCATCATCATAATCCCAACCTTAATAGGACAAATTCTAGCCGTGTTTTTATTCTATGATAGACATTGGTATAATGTTTCATATTATACCAGCAATATTATTGCTAATGAAATAATTGCTTTACTTGATCAGAATAAAGATGATTTTTTAGAATCCACCCCTAAAGAAACTAATTATTTAAATTTAATATATCAATTTCATAAAAATTCTACTCTAGCGGTAAAACAACCTAAAATTAGCGAAGAATTAGGTATTTTTAAAAATATTCTAAATATAAAAATTAATAAAAAAAATATTATTAAGCTGAGCCATAATGGAAGAATTAAAGTATATTTTCAATTAAAAGGCGGGCTACTTGAGATATCTTTTCCTACAAAATTATTGATGAACCCTACTGCTTATATTTTTGTTTTATGGTTAATATTTTTAACTATCTTACTCCTTTCAATTTCTTTAATTTTTTCTAAAAATCAGATTAAATCTATTTTAACTCTAGCCGATGCTGCAGATCAGTTTGGCAGTGGGATTAGAATGGCTAGTAATTTTAAACCTTCAGGCGCTAAAGAAATAAAAAAAGCAGGGGTAGCCTTCCTGAAAATGAAAGACCGCATTGAAAAACAAATTGCTAAAAGAACACGGATGCTGGCGCAAATTTCTCATGATTTGTGCACCCCTTTAACTAGAATGAAATTACAGCTCGAATTAATGCCTACTACCCAAGAAACTACAGATTTAAAAGAAGATATAGAAATAATGCAACAAATGATAAAGTCATATTTAGACTTTGCTAAAGGGGAAAATGATGAAAAATATCAAATTATTGATTTTATACCGTGGCTACAAGGGATAATAAATAAGTGGTCTCCTGCCAATATTAAATTGGTAAGTAAGCAGCAAAATATCCAAGTTAAAATTAAAATAAGTAATTTTGAAAGAGCCATAGCAAACTTACTAAATAATGCTATAAAATATTCTACAAAAATTGAATTTTCAGTATATACTATGGATAGCAATATAATAATAAAGATTGAGGATAATGGAATAGGCATAAAAGATGAAGAAAAATTATTAGTCTTTAAACCATTTTATCGCTCAGATAAATCACGCTCCCTTAATAGTTCGGGGAATGTGGGGTTAGGCCTTGCTATTACCAAAGAAATAATTATTGATCATAGGGGCACTATAATATTAGAAGATAGTAAGAGTTTAGGTGGACTGTTAGTAACAATATCAATCCCTTCGTAAGTACGATAAATTTTTTTACTATACTATTTCACGTTAATTCCCCTAAGAATAGCAATAAAAGCATACAATTAGCATGACTGACTACTTAAAACATGATAAAATTTTTCGCAAAGCTATGGAGAACCCGTTAGTAGTACATGAGTTTTGTAATGCCCATTTACCGAAGTCTATTAAAGATTTGCTAGATTTCTCTAGTATAAAAATGGATAATACCACTTTTATAGAACAAGATTTAAGAGATTCGATTACTGACGTACTATTTCAAGCTAAGTTTGATAAGCAAGATGGTTATTTGTATTTGCTATTGGGGCATGTGCGACACGAAGTTGCTCGAATAAAGTCTGCAGCAATGCAGCGGGGTTGCATTTAAACCTTTGTTACCACTATTCTGGTGCAGAATTGGCAACAATACTGTGCTAAGCAGAATAGAAAGCCTAACTAAAGTACTAAGCTGGATGGAAAATAGGGGCAAGGTAAAGCTAAAACTGGTTAAACGAAAGTGAATCTTCGTGTGGAAAAGGGTACAGCTATTGAATAATGTTTTAAATTATGCTATGGTGAGATTTTAGTAAATAATTGGAATTAAGCTATGGCAGAAATAATAACACGGAACGGAGAAGAAATCACAATACAAATTACATTAAAATTGGATGGCTCTATGCTTGAAATGGAAGATGCGATACAGAAAGGAGTAAATGAGGTTGGGTGCATTGCAACTAAAGAAGCCCTAAGTAAGTTTGATGCAACTGGTGCGATAATTAATATTGGTAGTGTCAGAATGTCTTCAAAGGGCAAAGTGAAAAAAGAGTATGAGACACCCTATGGTACTGTTGAGATAATGCGACATGTATATCAGAGCTCGAAAGGAGGCAAGACGTTTTGTCCAGTTGATGAGAAAGGGCGTATAATTATTCATTCTACACCAAAATTTGCCAAAATGATTTCGTATAAATATGCATCTTTAAGTGCGAAAGATGTCAGTGAAGATTTTGCAGAGAATCATTCTAGGAGTTGTTCGAGAGGATATATCCAAAAGGTTGCTGATTATATAGGATCTATAGCTTTAGCGACAGAAGAAGATTGGGAATATGCTATTCCCAAGATTGTAGAACCGGTTACCAGTATAGGTATTAGTTTAGATGGCACATGTATTTTAATGAAAGAACAAGGTTATCGTGAAGCTATGACAGGTAATATCTCTTTGTACGATGCGCAAAGCGAAAGATTGCATACAATATATATTGGAGCGTCTCCTGAATATGGTAAAGGGTTATTTATAGCTCGTTTACAAGGAGAGGTTAATAAAATCAAACAAAAATATCCTGCAGCAAATTATATTGGCATTGCTGATGGCGCAAGTAATAATTGGAAATTTTTAGAACTGAATACACAATATCATATTCTAGATTTTTATCATGCTAGCGAATATTTAGCAAAAAGTTCATATTCACTTTTTAGTGATGAAGGGAGAAGAAAGGAATGGTTGAGTAATGCTTGTCATAAATTAAAGCATGAAAACAATGCGGCTGCAGAGCTTTTAGACACGATGAAGGAACAAGTGAAAAAAAATGAAGGAAATAAAAAAATATCACCAGCAATAAAGGACAATTTGAGTAAAGCGGTGAGCTATTTTACTAATCAATTAGAACGTATGAATTATAGTAATTACACAGCACAAAATTTTCCTATAGGTTCTGGTGTGACGGAAGCGGCTTGCAAGACGCTGATCAAGCAAAGATTATGTAAATCAGCAATGCAGTGGCGAACTCAAGGTGCCAAAATAGTTATTTCCATTAGATCTCTTGTTCAAACAAAAGGAAGGTGGAATCAATTTTGGAACATGATTAACCAAAATGCCTTAAGCGACATCTTGATATCTTAGTTAACATTATTCAATAGCTGTACCCGTGGAAAATATCGTCACCAAGGAAAAGCAGATACTCCAGATAATATCTGTTATAGGGATATAGGTTGCAAAGCCTAGCTGCAGGAAGGTTTGTGTTCACCTTCTGAAAAATGCCAGCTCCCCGGTATAGAGAAGATAACCAAATTAGCGCATCTTTAACGAGTGGAACGTGGTAAGCCTATTACTCAACAACGGGTAGTAGGTATGAGATGTCTTAAAAAGCGAATGGCGCCAAGAGCGAAAGCTTACAGGAATAAATAACTGGGTGCATAGGTGTATATTATACTAATCAGAAATGATGCTGACTTAAGACTTACTATTACCCACAAATATAAAATAGGTATAAAATATCTAAAATATATTTGTATGACAAGAGGTATCCTAATGGCAAATGTTCAACTATCTAATACTTACGAATTAGGTGATAAGTGGCTGGAAAGAGAATTTAGGCATGTTAATTTAGGAGATAAAAGACTTATAGCAAGGCTTATCAAAACCACCACTTTGCTTGAGGGCAAAGCATCCGGTTCAATAAATCAAAGTTGCAAAAGTTGGAGGGAAGCTAAAGGAGCATATCGATTATTAAGTAATAAAAAGTTTAATCCTGAAGAAATTTATTCTTCGCATTATAAAGAAACAGGAGAAAGAATTAAAGGTAATAAATATGTATGTTCAGTTCAAGATACATCAAATTTAGACTTTGATTCTCACATCAAAACTAAGGGACTTGGTAGCATTTCAAAGGCTTATACAAAACATAAGATGGGTTTAATGGTACATACCGCCTTGATGCTTACAATGGAAGGATTACCTTTAGGTCTATCTTCTCAGCAATGTTGGGCTCGTGTGCTCCGGGAAGAAACGGCGCAAGAAAAGACAAGAAGAAAATATATTTCTTCTATTAAAGAAAAAGAAAGTTATAAATGGATAACAGCTCTGCAAGACACTATGAATATTATACCGGTAGGTACGCAAGTTGTTACTATAGGCGACAGAGAAGCAGATATTTTTGAGCTTTTATGGCGTTGCCAAGAGTTAAGTACTTTATTTATTGTTCGTAATAGACAGAATAGAAAATTTATTTGCCCAAAAATTGGTAAAACAAATTTACAAACGCGGATAAATCAAATACGGGAAAAGGAGGAGATGGTCCTTCAAATACCAAAAAAGCAAGGTCAAAAATCACGAGAGGCAAAAATTGAAATAAAATATATCTCTGGTTTGATACCAATTAGCTCTCCATCATTATATGGTTCAAAAGATACCGGGCATAAAATAAGTGATAAAGTAGCAATCAGCGTTGTCAGGGCTAAGGAAATTGATCCCCCTGAAGAAACAGAAGCAATTGATTGGACATTACTAACCAATATTCCTGTTGTTAACTTCAAAGATGCGATTGAAAGGATAAATTGCGCCTTGCGGATCTTAAAGCTATTGGGGTACAGAAATATGCGAACTATTTAAATAACCAACTGACTTTTCAAGAAGGCATTATCTCGTGCTCAAACCAAAACAGACAATACGCCAAAAGACAAATTCTTGGTTTTAAATATCAAATAAAGGATAAGCCGTTACCTTAGAATAATTCGAGTAATTTGCAGTTTGAAGAGTTTGATAGAAGAGGTTTTGTGTAGAGGGAAATTGTAAGAATAAGATGTTGTTCTTATTTAAACTTTGGTTGTGTTAGGGTTTGTAGAATAAAACACGAAAAAGTGGTGTTTCTTAGAGATAGATAAATTATTAAGTTTACTGTGAAGCACTATCCAGACCAGTTTAGCACTGGTTCCCGCATGTATGTATTAAGTCTCTCTGGATTCGAAATTTTCCTCAAACTGCGACATCTCTCCTGATCGTCTATTTTTTCAAAAACTACCATAATTCTATCTAAAAAACTATTTCATAAGGTCCGGAGTTGGCAGGATGCAAGAACCTGCAATCATATCAAGCCTCACTAAGAGAATTAAGAATTTCTTCACTATTGCTTTCAACATCCCTATCAATTTTTAGGAAAGAAATACATCCAATCTTCAACAGATCGGTTCCTGTTCATCTTTAGAATGTGCCGGAGAAACAGTCGCAAAGTATTAATTAGGTCAATAAAATATTTCTCTTCTATGTTTAGCTCTCTTTGTTGTCCTCCTTGTTCTGCTACAATAGATCGAATTTTAAGAGTAACACTAGGGGAACTAATTTTTTAGTTATCAACATAAGCTGTCAATTCGGATTGTATAAGCAGGAATATTAGCTCTCACCTTTTGCTCCTTATAAAAGTAGTACAGCGTGCAATTACCTCACATCGCCCGCATCAAGCTCTGTTAACAGATTACCAGTCTATAGCTTCCTCATTTGTTCTGCGCAATAGCACAGCTGAAGCATCTTCAGCTCTTGAGGTGTCAGCCCTTGGCTTCAGCCTCTTGAGCAAGCCTTGGCTTCAGGCTTTCTTGAGGCATGCCTTGCTTCAGCTTCTTGCGCAGCCTGTCAAGCTTCTTGAGCAGTCCTTGGCTTTTCAAGCTTCTGAGCATAGCCTTGCTTCAGCTTGCTTGCAGGTCAGCCTTGGGCTTCAGCTTCTTGAGCAGCCTTGCTTCAGCTACTTGACAGCTTGAATTTTCGTTGGGCAAGCCTTGGCTTGCTCTGCCAAACGTCAGATAAAGGAAGCGCCGATCAAATTAGAATTTTATAGTCAGGAGTACGGGAGACATTTCCATGCATGCGTTAATACTGTTCTTCAAATTACTAACCTTCTACGAATTCTTTTGTCGGCTCATTCCCTTTTTTTCATTTAAACCCAGTTTTGACATGTTGCCTGAAGGCACAATCCGCGCCAGAAATCTATTATTATCCAGACCAAATAAGGTGGGAGGTTATTAGGATTGTCTAAGATCCCATCCACATCATATCTTAATTGCATTCCTCCAAATTGGTTGAATGGCATCTTGGGGATTATTAATTGGTAAAAGTTTTCTCCTGTTGCAAGCCCTATTCCAGCGAACTTTTCAATAAAAAATTCGCTTTGAAATGTCTGGCTTGTCAGTCACCATTTCTGGAAATTATATGAATTGTGCAATATGGTTTTAATTGCACCTTCAATATATTTATTGTAGTGGCTAAATTATGAACTAGCTTGACTACTGCTTGCGCCGTCACTCGGCCAATTTTTTTACATTTCTGTCCAACAAACCGCAGCAGTTCATTCTTCACAATTTTTCTCTCGCGCCGTTTTCGCTTCCTCCTTCAGATTTCCTCCACACCGCATTTATTTCCTCCTTCAATATGTTTAAACATGTTGATTCTTCGTCTTTAAATTAAATTAGCCTTATTAATATTACAACTAAAAAACCAAGTGAATCAATAATAAAAAGTTAACTAATAATGAATTATAATATTTGTTGCCCATATATTAAAGTTGGCTACCTCTAGGCGCTGCACTAGAAACCTTAAAAAAAGATAAATTATTCTTCATCTAGTTTCTTTATTATATTGTTTGTAATATCCCCTTTTATTTTCCTAGCAATTGTAAGTGGTGCCTTGTTTCAATTATTATGACCAGAATTTCATGACCACGATATGGTCCGACATGCTTTAATAGTTGCTAAGCGATGGTTATAAATTAAAGTAGTTTTGCTGTTTTTCGGCAAAAAGCTATAAGAATTTAAGATAATTTTTCGGCAATTCTGGTCCTAAAGAGCTGGTTGGCCTCATCGCCATATTAAATTGGTGGGCATCTTTTAAAAAGGCTTGTGCCGATGCGCAAGGCGCTGACGCTGGCCCCCAGAATAAGGTGGATCTGGTGGCCAATTCATGGTGTTCCTAGCCTTCGGGAGATTTAAGAATAAATTCATGGAGCATCCAGCATATTGCGCAGCGTTAATAATTTGTTGCAGTGAAGCAGTAGGTTTGGCCGTAAAGCAATATTCAGCATAGCTTACATCAAATAAGGTAGTATCTTGAGTCAGCTAAACGAACATTTGTAATGTCTTCAAACAGTAAGCTGGATTCGCAAATATCGTGATTGTCATATTAAAATTTGGCCTAGATGAAGGTTCATAAAACCGCACTACATATTGGCATAGAAGAAGTTTTACCGGGCTACCTGACGTCCTACAAAGCGTGGTTTTCCCGCTTTCTAACTTTACGTTAATTAAATTTCATGCTACTCTATTATTAAACTGCTAAGCTTTATTTTAATAAAAATTATTTCGGGATTTACTATTAAATCTAAAGATTAGGGGAATCCTGGTATGCCGGATAGTAGGCAACCGTATCCAAGACGTTATAATTCGGTGGTAGCGGCAATTCCTTCTTTGTAAATTGACATTTAAGATCACTAAACTTTTAAAGGGTCGATAGGCAGTAGCAAAGCCACAAGAAACGAAAAGAGCTTCTGGGAGTGCTCTTGCCAAGCCATACAAACATAACTCCATACCGAAGATAATGCCTGCTGTACGCAGTGCGCCTAATATCTCCATAATTGGGAGATTAGGCATCTAATTTGGCAGTTTTTCTTTAAAAAGTTAAAATTTGTCGAGAATTCAATAAAGCCCGATTGCTTCAATTTTTCTCCTAAAAAATGATTTAACAATTTTAATAGATTGAAAAGTTTCCATACTAAATTTTAGAAGTATAATTAGGTCTAAATCTTCTGAGCGTGCGCGGAGTCTTGGCGGATGTTTGCGTCCTAATTTTTTTGGGCACAGATAAATTGCTAAGGGAAAGACAATAAAGACTACACCATGAATAATACGGTTCTAATTTAAACGATTAATAATGATCAAAAGATAATACCGATCCAAAAATGGCTTAGCACACAACCAACGTATGCAAATTGAGCGGCGCCACCGCATCAATGGAATATCATTCAGTAAACGGAAATTAAACGCCAGAGGATTGGGATAATAAATAAATATCGGCAATAGCAAATGCTCATACATTTTAATTTGCAATCAGTTAAAAGACCTTTTGCCCAATAAACTTAATTAAATAGCTGATAATAATTCTCAAGACCTTTCAAGAAGTAACAAAGTGGCTAATATGGCATTAAAGGTAATAAAAATAGCATCTCTTTGGTCCATCGAGTTAAAAATAGCTGATCAATAGTGGGTTGGACAACTTAACAATGTTTAGTAGCAAACAAATCTCTCTGCAAACAAACAACAAGCGGGAGGGGTGTGGGGGGGAGGGTGGGGGGGGGGGGCAACGAGAGGAGGAGAAAGAGAGAGATTTGTTCTACTAACATTGTTAAGTTAGTCCAACCCACTATTGCTCAGCTATTTTTAACTCATGACCAAAAGATGCTATTTTTATTACCTTAATGATATAGCCACTTTGCTCTTAAAGGTCTTGCATAATTATTATCAGATATTTAATTAAGTTTATTGGGCAAAAGGTTTTAACTGATTTGCAAATAAAATGTATGAGCATTTGCTATTGCCGATATTTTATTTATTCAGTCCCAATCCTCTGGGCGTTTAATTTCAGCGTTTTTACTAATGATATTTCCATGATGCGGGGGCCGTCTCTAATTTGCTGGTTGGTTGTGCTAAAGCATTTTTTATGGTATTATTTTTGATCATATTAATGTTTAAATTAGAACCGGTATATCATGTGTAGTCTTTATTGTCTTTCCCTTAGCAATTTTATCTGTGCAAAAATTAGGACGAAAATCCGCAGATCTCCGCGCACGCTCAAGAAGATTTAGCTAATTATACTTCTAAATTAGATGAAACTTTTCAATCTATTAAAATTGTTAAATCTTTTTTAGGAGAAAAAATTGAAAGCAATCGGCGCTTATTGATTCTCTACTAATATTTTAAACTTTTTAAGAAAAACTGCAATTAGATGCCCTAATCTCCCCAATTATGGAGATATTAGGCGCACTGCTACAGCAGGCATTATCTGGTATGGAGGTTATTTGGTTATGGCTGGCAAGAGCACTCCCGGAGCTCTTTTTGCGTTTCTTGTGCTTTTGCTACTGCCTATCGACCCTTTAAAAGTTTAAGTGTCCTTAAATGTCAATTTACAAGAAAGAATTGCCGCTACCACCGAATATTTAACGTCTTGGATACGGTGCCTACTATCCGTGATACCCAGGATCCCCTAATCTTAGATTTAGTAATCCCGAAATAATTTTTGATAAAATAAGCTTAGCATTTAATAATAGAGTAGCATTGAAATTAATTAACTTAAAGTTAGAAAGCGGGAAATCACGGCTTTGTAGGACGCTCAGGTAGCGGTAAAACTTCTCTTCCAATTTATTAGTGCGGTTTATGAACCTTCATCTGCCAAATTTTAATTGACAATCACGATATTTGCGAAATCCAGCCTTAACTGTTTAAGACAACAAATTTCTTTAGTGACTCAAGATACTACCTTATTTGATGTAAGTATTGCTGAAAATATTGCTTACGGCAACCTACTGCTTCACTGCAACAAATTATTAACGCTTGCGCAATATGCGGCATGCTCATGAATTTATCTTAAATCTCCCGAAGGCTAGACACCATGATTGGCCACCAAGGATCCACCTTATCTGGTGGGCAGCGTCAGCGCTTGCGATCGACGCGCTTTTTAAAAGATGCACCAATTTTAATATGGGATGAGGCAACCAGCTCTTTAGACCAGAATTCCGAAAAATTAATCTTAAATTCTTTAGTAGCTTTGCGAAAAGCAAAACTACTTTAATTATAACCCATCGCTTAGCAACTATTAAAGATGTCGACCATATCGTGGTCATGAAATCTGGTATAATAATTGAACAAGGCACCCACTTACAATTGCTAGAAAATAAAGGGGAATATTACAAACTATATAATAAAGAACTAGATGAAGAATAATTTATCTTTTTTTAAGGTTTCTAGTGCAGGCCTAGAGGTAGCCAACTTTAAATATTGGGCAACAAATATTTTATAATTCATTAATTAGTTAACTTTTTATTATTGATTCACTTGGTTTTTTAGTGTAATATAATAAGGTAATTAATTTAAGAGAGAATCAACATGTTTAACATATTGAAGGAGGAAATAAAGCGGGTGGAGGGAATCTGAAGGAGGAGGGAAACGGGCGGAGAAAAATGTGAAGAATGAACTGCTGCGGTTGTTGGACAGAAATGTAAAAAAATTGCCGAGTGAGGGCGCAAGCAGTAGTCAAGCTAGTCATAATAGTACAAAATATATTGAAGGTGCAATAAACCATATTGCACAATTCAATAATTTCCAGAATGGTTGGACTGACAAGCCAGACATTTCAAAGGAATTTTTTATGAAAGTGCTTGGAATAGGGCTGCAACATGGAGAAACTTTTCCAATTAATAATCCCCAAGATGCCATTAATCCAATTTGAGAATTGCAATTAAGTATGATGTGGATGGGATCTTAGACAATCCTAATAACCTCCCACCTTATTTGGTCTGGATAATAATAGATTTTCTGGCGCGGATTGTGCCCTTCAGGCACATGTCAAAACTGGTTAAATGAAAAAGGGAATGAGCGGACAAAAGAATTCGTAGAAGGTAGTAATTTGAAGAAAGTATTAACGCATGATGGAAATGTCTCCCGTACTCCTGACTATAAAATTCTAATTGATGGCGTTCCTTTATCTGACGTTTGGCCAGAGCAAGCCGAAGCTGCAAGAATTCAAGCTGCTCAAGAAGCTGAAGCCAAGGCTGCTCAAGAAGCTGAAGCCAAGGCTGCTCAAGAAGCTGAAGCCAAGGCTGCTCAAGAAGCTGAAGCCAAGGCTGCTCAAGAAGCTGAAGCCAAGGCTGCTCAAGAAGCTGAAGCCAAGGCTGCTCAAGAAGCTGAAGCCAAGGCTGCTCAAGAGGCTGAAGCCAAGGCTGCTCAAGAAGCTGAAGATGCTTCAGCTGTTGCTATTGCGCAGACAAATGAGGAAGCTATAGCTGGAACTGTAACAGAGCTTGATGCTTGGCGAGTGGAGGTAATTGCACGTGCTACTACCTTTTATAAGGAAGCAAAAGGTGAGAGTAATATTCCTGCTTATACAATCCGAATTGACAGCTATGTTGATAATAAAAAATTAGTTCCCCCTAGTGTTCTGCTTAAAATTCGATCTATTGTAGAACAAGAGGCAACAAAGGGTAACATAGAAGAGAAATATTTTATTGACCTAATTAATACTTTGCTGACCTGTTTCTCCGGCACATCTAAAGGATGCACAGGATGCTGTTGAAGATCTGGATGGTATTTCTCCTAAAAAATTGATAGGGATGTTGAAAGCAATAGTTGAAAATCTTAATTCTCTTAGTGAGCTTGATATGATTGAGGTTCTTGATCCTGCAACTCCGGACCTTATGAATAGTAGTATGATTAGTGGTATTTTTGAAAAAATAGACGAGTCGCAGTTTGAGGAAAATTCGAATCCAGAGGATACAATACATACAGTGCTGGATACCAGTGCTAACTGGTCTGGATAGTGCTTCACAGTAACTAATAATTTATCTATCTCTGAATAAACACACTTTTTCGTGTTTTATTCTACAACCCTAACACAACCAAAGTTTAAGATAAGAACAACATTCTTATCTTAAATTTCCCTCTACACAAAACCTCTCTATCAACTCTTCAAACTGCAAATTACTCGAATATTCTAAGGTAAGGCTTATCCTTTATTTGATTTTTAAACCAAGTAATTTGTCTTTTGGCGTATTGTCGTGTTTTGGTTTGAGCACGAGATAATGCTTCTTGAAAAGTCAGTTGGTTATTTAAATAGTCGCATATTTCTGTAACCCCAATAGCTTTAAGTCCGCAAGGTGGTAAGCCGGCAAGTTTTTGGCCCCCCGCAGTATGAGGGAAATTTTTAATAACTAACTCTATCTCTTCAATTGCTCCATTATTAAATAATTTTTCCAATCTCTCATTACAGCTATTATACAAAAATTTTCTCTCTGGATGTAAGAAAATGACTTTAGAGTTAAATTGTGAAAGCAACTGAATATTTTCTAACTTTTTGAAAATCCAAAAATAGATTTACCGGTTTGCATAAATATTTCATAGCTTCGAATTGACCTTAGCAATCGGCGGGCTGTAATTTTTGACTTACAATTTTATCTAATTTCTGTAATTGACTAAAAAATTCTAATTGACCAATATTGGAATGTAAATTTCGGACATATTGCCTAATGTTAGGTGATATGTCCGGCATTTCATTATAACCAAAAAGTAAGGCATTAATATATAGCCCGTGCCACCAATGATAATTGGCAATTTCCCGGCGTGACGTTAACTTCATGAATCTTTTCTAAAGCTTTATGGAGGTATTTTATTACCGAAAATTCCTGGTCGATAGGTAAAAAATTATAGAGATGATAGGTTATTTCTCTGACGGTCCAAAGAAGAAGGGGAAGCAGTAAGAATAGGTATTTGCTGGTATATTTGCATAGAGTCACTATTGATTATTTCCCCTCATATAATTTAGCTAAATAGTGCCCTAAATATGATTTCCCGCTAGCCGTGGCCCCGCAAATAATCAATAACTTCTTCTTGCTCATTTACAGACTAATATTTACCAAACTTAGCACAGCGCGCGTAAGTTCTGCAGTTAGTTTACTTAAAGCCTTAAGGGTAGCTGGCTGATACCGGGCAATAATTTTTGCTTCTGTGTTGGAAGCCCTAATTAACCACCATCCATCCTTCGAGCTTACTCTTATGCCGTCTATATCATTGAAAGCCATATCTTCTTTAATTAATTGCTGTTTGAGTTGTTCAATAATCATAAATTTAATGTCATCAGAGGTAGAAATTTTAATTTCGACTGGCTCACAAGTTTTTGGTAACTCCAAAGGCTAGCTCATCTAAAGATTTGTGAGATCTAGATAATAAATCTACAAGACGCAATGCTGCATAAATTCCATCATCATAGCCATAATATTTATCAGCAAAAAAAAGATGCCCGGAAATCTCCCCGGCAAATAAAGCCTTGGTTTCCTGCATTTTAGCTTTAATATAAGAATGGCCAGTTTTCCACATTATCGGCTCTCCGCCATATAATTTAATTTGTTGAAATATCATCTCGCTGGTTTTGATATCCATTATAATATTAGCCCCCATATTGCTCGCTAGGATATCCTTAGCTAAAATGCAAAATATTTGTTCTGTGGTAATTATTTTACCTGTTTTACTGATCACCCCTAACCGATCACCATCTCCATCGAAAGCAATACCTATATCGCAGTTTTCCTTCTCTACTAAGCCAATGAGCTCGGTAAGATTGGCATAGTTTGCCGGATCAGGGTGATGAGCAGGAAAATTACCATCTATCTTAGAATTGATTACTAAATTTTTATTGGGTAATTTTTTGGTTAATAGTTCAATAATATGACCACATGCTCCATTACCAGGGTCAAAGGCGACTTTCAGCTGAGATTGAATGGTTATTTCTTGCAAAATACATTCGATATATTGATCCTGAATATCTAATTCTTGCACTTCAGGGATATTTATAAATTCTGGCGGTAATAGCCATGCACTATTCTTTATTTGCTCATATAAATCTTGAATTTGCTTATCATAAAAAGGAAGCGCCCGATTTTAACATTTATAAAACCATTGTCATCTTTAGGGTTATGAGAGCCGGTAATCATTATACTCCCCTGTGGGGTTAATATTTTATCAGCAAAATATAAAACAGGGGTAGGGATAACCCCAATGGAAATTACTTCTCCTCCAGCGTCAATAATACCCTTAATCAATGCGTGGTAAAGGGCAGGGGAACTAAGCCTCCCATCACGCCCGACGATGATAGTATTATTTGGAGAGTCTTGAATGGTTATTTTAGTAAAAGTAAAACCGACTTTATAAGCAAGAAGGGGAGTTAAGTCAGTAAGACTATTTCCGCGAATATCATATGATCTAAAAATTGCCTGGTTTAAAGCTATTTGACTTAAAGCTGTATTGTTTATTTTCATTGTCGTTATAATTAATGTTACTATATTCAATTAACATAGAAGTTATTATAAATGAAAATTTTAGCATTTGATACTGCAAATAATAGTGCCTCTGTGGCTATTTCAGAAGATCAGCTGATCTTAAGCTACGCGGAAGAATGTAAGGCGGGGATGCAAGCCGAAACTCTGGTGCCCATGATTGAAGAAGCATTAAAAAGGGCAGGGCTGTCTTATCGTGATATAGATTATTTGGCCGTTACTAACGGTCCCGGTAGTTTTACTGGTATTAGAATAGGCTTAGCAGTCGCAAAAGGCATATTAGTAAGCACTAATATTAAAGGGACTACTGTCACTAATTTTGAATATTCCTATTTTAGAGCGCTTGGGCAGGTACAAAATTATAATAAGATATTTGTCTTTCTTAATGCCTATAGGGGGCAGCTATATAGTCAAAATTTTACCCTAACTGGCAAAGCATCTATCCCATTATTAATAAATTACCAGCAAGCTATAGAGCTAATAGAACAAGAAGATGGCAGGAGAGTTTGTACCGGTAGTGGTATAGAGCTAATATATGATAAAATAAAAGATCTTAAAGATGTAATAATTTTACCACGCTTCGCCAAAATAAAAGCATTGCATATCTGCAGGTACATAGCAAGTAAAATAGCAGGAAGCTATCCGGCTATATCTTCTAATATAGAGCCATTATATATTAGACTTCCTGCCTGCTAAATTGATTAACAAAAACTTAACTAAGTAGTAAAAATATCTTTTTAAAATAAATATATTTTAAGAATATTGTAGTTTATTACTTAGTGGTCAGATATTTATTTGCTATAATATGAATAATAATTAAAATTTACTATATGACGTTAGAAGTTTAATATCGTTCTTAATGGAGAAAAATTATGGCCCGACAATAGAAAAAAATGTTGATATGTATAAAGAGTATAGTAAATATAAGGGTGTATTAGATATACTCACTAAAATAGATTTTTGGGACAAAACTATTTTCACGAATCAATTAAAAGAAGAACCCAGAGACTTTAAGCTAGAGTTCGATGATAAAAAGGGGCAGGTAAGCGATATATTACGCTGCGCCTTATACCTGGCGGGAAATAATAAGCCTGAGGCTTTAAAATTTTTGTTAATTGCAGGAATTGGTAACCATCCAGAATTTGCGAAAGCAACACCTTTAGAATATGCGATTAAGTCCGGAAATAGTAATCTTGTTAGTATACTAAGAAAAGAGCGAAATTTTTATGATGCAAAAAATCTTGAAGTTAAGGGAACGGATGATTTTACTAAATTATATACGATAATACTTAAGAATGATCATAAGCTCTTCAACGGTTTGTCAAAGGATAAAAAGAGTCAACTCTTGGAAGCAAAAGACTTTAAGGTCCGTCCTGTAGAAGTTGCTAGAATATGGGGTAGTAGTGAAGTTAAGAAGGCCCTTTATTCCCAATATTACGATGAGCTTCCTAGCAAGATACAAACAATTTGTGAGCAGGGATTCAAAGATCAAACGATACTTGATACAAAACTTCACTCTTCTATTGAAGAGAAAATAATCAACAAATTGGATGAGATATGTAATACAGCCACAGACAGTAGTCCCTTTAATATTAGTGCTTACTAATATGCCTTTTGCGACTGCTAAGCCTATTCTAATACCAGTAAAACTACCGGGACCGTTAGTAACGGCCAAATAATCTATATCACGATAAGACAGCCCTGCCCTTTTTAATGCTTCTTCAATCATGGGCACCAGAGTTTCGGCTTGCATCCCCGCCTTACATTCTTCCGCGTAGCTTAAGATCAGCTGATCTTCTGAAATAGCCACAGAGGCACTATTATTTGCAGTATCAAATGCTAAAATTTTTCATTTATAATAACTTCTATGTTAATTGAATATAGTAACATTAATTATAACGACAATGAAAATAAACAATACAGCTTTAAGTCAAATAGCTTTAAACCAGGCAATTTTTAGATCATATGATATTCGCGGAAATAGTCTTACTGACTTAACTCCCCTTCTTGCTTATAAAGTCGGTTTTACTTTTACTAAAATAACCATTCAAGACTCTCCAAATAATACTATCATCGTCGGGCGTGATGGGAGGCTTAGTTCCCCTGCCCTTTACCACGCATTGATTAAGGGTATTATTGACGCTGGAGGAGAAGTAATTTCCATTGGGTTATCCCTACCCCTGTTTTTATATTTTGCTGATAAAATATTAACCCCACAGGGGAGTATAATGATTACCGGCTCTCATAACCCTAAAGATGACAATGGTTTTAAAATGTTAAAATCGGGCGCTTCCTTTTATGATAAGCAAATTCAAGATTTATATGAGCAAATAAAGAATAGTGCATGGCTATTACCGCCAGAATTTATAAATATCCCTGAAGTGCAAGAATTAGATATTCAGGATCAATATATCGAATGTATTTTGCAAGAAATAACCATTCAATCTCAGCTGAAAGTCGCCTTTGACCCTGGTAATGGAGCATGTGGTCATATTATTGAACTATTAACCAAAAAATTACCAATAAAAATTTAGTAATCAATTCTAAGATAGATGGTAATTTTCCTGCTCATCACCCTGATCCGGCAAACTATGCCAATCTTACCGAGCTCATTGGCTTAGTAGAGAAGGAAAACTGCGATATAGGTATTGCTTTCGATGGAGATGGTGATCGGTTAGGGGTGATCAGTAAAACAGGTAAAATAATTACCACAGAACAAATATTTTGCATTTTAGCTAAGGATATCCTAGCGAGCAATATGGGGGCTAATATTATAATGGATATCAAAACCAGCGAGATGATATTTCAACAAATTAAATTATATGGCGGAGAGCCGATAATGTGGAAAACTGGCCATTCTTATATTAAAGCTAAAATGCAGGAAACCAAGGCTTTATTTGCCGGGGAGATTTCCGGGCATCTTTTTTTTGCTGATAAATATTATGGCTATGATGATGGAATTTATGCAGCATTGCGTCTTGTAGATTTATTATCTAGATCTCACAAATCTTTAGATGAGCTAGCCTTGGAGTTACCAAAAACTTGTGAGCCAGTCGAAATTAAAATTTCTACCTCTGATGACATTAAATTTATGATTATTGAACAACTCAAACAGCAATTAATTAAAGAAGATATGGCTTTCAATGATATAGACGGCATAAGAGTAAGCTCGAAGGATGGATGGTGGTTAATTAGGGCTTCCAACACAGAAGCAAAAATTATTGCCCGGTATCAGCCAGCTACCCTTAAGGCTTTAAGTAAACTAACTGCAGAACTTACGCGCGTGCTAAGTTTGGTAAATATTAGTCTGTAAATGAGCAAGAAGAAGTTATTGATTATTTGCGGGGCCACGGCTAGCGGGAAATCATATTTAGGGCACTATTTAGCTAAATTATATGAGGGGGAAATAATCAATAGTGACTCTATGCAAATATACCAGCAAATACCTATTCTTACTGCTTCCCCTTCTTCTTTGGACCGTCAGGAAATAACCTATCATCTCTATAATTTTTTACCTATCGACCAGGAATTTTCGGTAATAAAATACCTCCATAAAGCTTTAGAAAAGATTCATGAAGTAACGTCACGCGGGAAATTGCCAATTATCATTGGTGGCACGGGGCTATATATTAATGCCTTACTTTTTGGTTATAATGAAATGCCGGACATATCACCTAACATTAGGCAATATGTCCGAAATTTACATTCCAATATTGGTCAATTAGAATTTTTTAGTCAATTACAGAAATTAGATAAAATTGTAAGTCAAAAATTACAGCCCGCCGATTGCCTAAGGTCAATTCGAAGCTATGAAATATTTATGCAAACCGGTAAATCTATTTTGGATTTTCAAAAGTTAGAAAATATTCAGTTGCTTTCACAATTTAACTCTAAAGTCATTTTCTTACATCCAGAGAGAAAATTTTTGTATAATAGCTGTAATGAGAGATTGGAAAAATTATTTAATAATGGAGCAATTGAAGAGATAGAGTTAGTTATTAAAAATTTCCCTCATACTGCGGGGGGCCAAAAACTTGCCGGCTTACCACCTTGCGGACTTAAAGCTATTGGGGTTACAGAAATATGCGACTATTTAAATAACCAACTGACTTTTCAAGAAGCATTATCTCGTGCTCAAACCAAAACACGACAATACGCCAAAAGACAAATTACTTGGTTTAAAAATCAAATAAAGGATAAGCTTACCTTAGAATATTCGAGTAATTTGCAGTTTGAAGAGTTGATAGAGAGGTTTTGTGTAGAGGGAAATTTAAGATAAGAATGTTGTTCTTATCTTAAACTTTGGTTGTGTTAGGGTTGTAGAATAAAACACGAAAAAGTGTGTTTATTCAGAGATAGATAAATTATTAGTTACTGTGAAGCACTATCCAGACCAGTTAGCACTGTATCCAGCACTGTATGTATTGTATCCTCTGGATTCGAATTTTCCTCAAACTGCGACTCGTCTATTTTTTCAAAACTACCACTAATCATACTACTATTCATAAGGTCCGGAGTTGCAGGATCAAGAACCTCAATCATATCAAGCTCACTAAGAGAATTAAGATTTTCAACTATTGCTTTCAACATCCCTATCAATTTTTTAGGAGAAATACCATCCAGATCTTCAACAGCATCCTGTGCATCCTTTAGATGTGCCGGAGAAACAGTCAGCAAAGTATTAATTAGGTCAATAAAATATTTCTCTTCTATGTTACCCTTTGTTGCCTCTTGTTCTACAATAGATCGAATTTTAAGCAGAACACTAGGGGGAACTAATTTTTTATTATCAACATAGCTGTCAATTCGGATTGTATAAGCAGGAATATTACTCTCACCTTTTGCTTCCTTATAAAAGGTAGTAGCACGTGCAATTACCTCCACTCGCCAAGCATCAAGCTCTGTTACAGTTCCAGCTATAGCTTCCTCATTTGTCTGCGCAATAGCAACAGCTGAAGCATCTTCAGCTTCTTGAGCAGCCTTGGCTTCAGCCTCTTGAGCAGCCTTGGCTTCAGCTTCTTGAGCAGCCTTGGCTTCAGCTTCTTGAGCAGCCTTGGCTTCAGCTTCTTGAGCAGCCTTGGCTTCAGCTTCTTGAGCAGCCTTGGCTTCAGCTTCTTGAGCAGCCTTGGCTTCAGCTTCTTGAGCAGCCTTGGCTTCAGCTTCTTGAGCAGCTTGAATTCTTGCAGCTTCGGCTTGCTCTGGCCAAACGTCAGATAAAGGAACGCCATCAATTAGAATTTTATAGTCAGGAGTACGGGAGACATTTCCATCATGCGTTAATACTTTCTTCAAATTACTACCTTCTACGAATTCTTTTGTCCGCTCATTCCCTTTTTCATTTAACCAGTTTTGACATGTGCCTGAAGGGCACAATCCGCGCCAGAAATCTATTATTATCCAGACCAAATAAGGTGGGAGGTTATTAGGATTGTCTAAGATCCCATCCACATCATACTTAATTGCAATTCTCAAAATTGGATTAATGGCATCTTGGGGATTATTAATTGGAAAAGTTTCTCCATGTTGCAGCCCTATTCCAAGCACTTTCATAAAAAATTCCTTTGAAATGTCTGGCTTGTCAGTCCAACCATTCTGGAAATTATTGAATTGTGCAATATGGTTTATTGCACCTTCAATATATTTTGTACTATTATGACTAGCTTGACTACTGCTTGCGCCCTCACTCGGCAATTTTTTTACATTTCTGTCCAACAACCGCAGCAGTTCATTCTTCACATTTTTCTCCGCCCGTTTCCCTTCCTCCTTCAGATTTCCCTCCACCCGCTTTATTTCCTCCTTCAATATGTTAAACATGTTGATTCTCTCTTTAAATTAATTACCTTATTATATTACACTAAAAAACCAAGTGAATCAATAATAAAAAGTTAACTAATTAATGAATTATAAATATTTGTTGCCCAATATTTAAAGTTGGCTACCTCTAGGCCTGCACTAGAAACCTTAAAAAAAGATAAATTATTCTTCATCTAGTTCTTTATTATATAGTTTGTAATATTCCCCTTTATTTTCTAGCAATTGTAAGTGGGTGCCTTGTTCAATTATTATACCAGATTTCATGACCACGATATGGTCGACATCTTTAATAGTTGCTAAGCGATGGGTTATAATTAAAGTAGTTTTGCTTTTTCGCAAAGCTACTAAAGAATTTAAGATTAATTTTTCGGAATTCTGGTCTAAAGAGCTGGTTGCCTCATCCCATATTAAAATTGGTGCATCTTTTAAAAAGGCTCGTGCGATCGCAAGGCGCTGACGCTGCCCACCAGATAAGGTGGATCCTTGGTGGCCAATCATGGTGTCATAGCCTTCCGGGAGATTTAAGATAAATTCATGAGCATCCGCATATTGCGCAGCGTTAATAATTTGTTGCAGTGAAGCAGTAGGGTTGCCGTAAGCAATATTTTCAGCAATACTTACATCAAATAAGGTAGTATCTTGAGTCACTAAAGAAATTTGTTGTCTTAAACAGTTAAGCTGGATTTCGCAAATATCGTGATTGTCAATTAAAATTTGGCCAGATGAAGGTTCATAAAACCGCACTAATAAATTGGCAAGAGAAGTTTTACCGCTACCTGAGCGTCCTACAAAAGCCGTGATTTTCCCGCTTTCTAACTTTAAGTTAATTAATTTCAATGCTACTCTATTATTAAATGCTAAGCTTATTTTATCAAAAATTATTTCGGGATTACTAAAATCTAAGATTAGGGGATCCTGGGTATCACGGATAGTAGGCACCGTATCCAAGACGTTAAATATTCGGGTGGTAGCGGCAATTCCTTCTTGTAAATTGACATTTAAGGACACTAAACTTTTAAAGGGTCGATAGGCAGTAGCAAAAGCCACAAGAAACGCAAAAAGAGCTCCGGGAGTGCTCTTGCCAGCCATAACCAAATAACCTCCATACCAGATAATGCCTGCTGTAGCAGTGCCGCCTAATATCTCCATAATTGGGGAGATTAGGGCATCTAATTTGGCAGTTTTTCTTAAAAAGTTTAAAATATTAGTAGAGATCAATAAAGCCCGATTGCTTTCAATTTTTTCTCCTAAAAAAGATTTAACAATTTTAATAGATTGAAAAGTTTCATCTAATTTAGAAGTATAATTAGCTAAATCTTCTTGAGCGTGCGCGGAGATCTTGCGGATTTTTCGTCCTAATTTTTGCACAGGATAAATTGCTAAGGGAAAGACAATAAAGACTACACATGATAATACCGGTTCTAATTTAAACATTAATATGATCAAAAATAATACCGATAAAAAATGCTTAGCACAACCAACCAGCAAATTAGAGACGGCCCCCCGCATCATGGAAATATCATTAGTAAAACGTGAAATTAAACGCCCAGAGGATTGGGACTGAATAAATAAAATATCGGCAAATAGCAAATGCTCATACATTTTAATTTGCAAATCAGTTAAAACCTTTTGCCCAATAAACTTAATTAAATAGCTTTGATAATAATCTGCAAGACCTTTAAGAGCAAAAGTGGCTAATATCATTAAAGGTAATAAAAATAGCATCTTTTGGTCATGAGTTAAAAATAGCTGATCAATAGTGGGTTGGACTAACTTAACAATGTTAGTAGAACAACCAGCCGAGATAACCATAAAAAATATAGCTACTAGTAATTGCTTTAAATAAGGCTTTATATAACTTAACACCAATCTTTTTAAAGTAGCATAGGCATTATAGTCATATTTTATTTTAGTCCTTTTCTCAGACTTTTTTAACTCAACCTTTTTCAATTTTTTCTCCTTTAAAATTTTCTAACCTAAAACAGATCTTTACAGTAATAAACAATAATAATATTAATAACAGTAAAAACCCTAATATTAAATGTAATGAATTAGAATATTGCCATAACATCATACAAAAAAATGGGGTAGTAGAGGAAATTAACATCCCCCCAACTGAATGTGCAAGACTATACATTCTATTTCTAATGGAAGTTAAAAATAGAGATTGGACAATAATCTGTAAAGGTGTCATATAAAAGGGGAGAAGAAAGATGAGAATAATAGGGAAATAAATTAAGGGTTTTTGATAATACCCAAAAAATTGGACAATAATAATAACTAATATGCTTAATAATAACGATATGATAATCTGAGATTTAGGAGAAAATCTATCAGCTAACTTACCAGAAAAGATCGATATAATACCGTAAATGATGATTAGTAAAATATTCATAATTTTAGCTTGAGAGCTTGTTACTAAAGCAATTTGGCTAGAAAAAACTCCCCAAAAAATAACTAAAAAATGATAGATCCCGCCGAGGATACCACTGATTATTAGAGCAACAATAAATCTTTTACCTTCATCTTTTAAAACATTTTTTACATCAAAAAATTTTATCTCGGCAGATTTGTAAATATTTTTATATTTCAGAAACTCCTCACTTTCCTCAAAATAATGTCTCATAAATATTATTGACAAGCCAAATATTCCCCCAATAATGAAATTAATACGCCATAAATATTTTATACTAAATTCACTGGCAAGATAATACATCCCTGCTGCTAAAAGGGCTCCAACTTGGCTACAACATACTATGATGCCATTAGCATAGTTTTTATAAGGTTTACCCACCTTTTCTACTACATGAATTTTTATTCCATCACTATCCCCTGCTAAACTGATCAGAAATATCATCCGGCAAAAAGTTAAAATTAAGGTGGCTAGTACCCCAATTGTTTCAAAATCAGGAGTAAGCCCTATTAAAACTGTAGAACTAGTAGCCAGTAATACTGAAATTTTAACTGAATGCACGCGCCCATATTTATCACCTATAAAGCCAAAAATAATAGAGCCAATAGGTCTTGCCATTACAGCTATGCTATATATAGTGTAAAATAATAATATTTGAGTATGATTGGTATTAGGGGGAAGAAAATTCTTTGCTAAAGTTGTTGCTGATAAGCCAAAAAGAGCGTAATCATAATAACGGACAATAGTGGTAAAAAAAGCAATTAAAAATGCTGGTTTTATCATAATTTATGTCAGAAAGCACTTCTATATTCAAGATAAAACAACTATTATAGATAATAATATAGTGATAGTCAATTAAGATGAATTAGGGACTCAGCAAGAGGAACGAAACTCAAGAATACGATGGTAGAGCCTAACAATATTAACTATAATAGCTACTTTAAAAGTTAACCCTAAAAAATTAAGTTATGATTGGTAAATTAAAAGGCAAAGTGGATTCACGTTATGCAGATTATGTGATTATTGATATTAGTGGTGTGGGATATTTAGTGTATTGTTCTAATATGACCCTAAATAAATTAGCTATCAATGAGGATTGTCAGTTATTAATTGAAACACATGTAAGAGAGGATCACATTTACCTTTTTGGTTTTTTATGTCCAGAAGAAAAGAATTTATTCAATCTATTACAGTCGGTAAATGGTATAGGTACGCGTATGGCTTTAACTATTTTATCCAATTTATCGCCAGAGCAAATACAATCTTCTATCTTCAAAAGAGATAAGGATGCTTTTAAAGCGATTTCCGGAGTGGGCAGCAAGTTGGCCGAGAGAATTATTGTGGAATTAAAAGATAAAATTTGTG
This sequence comes from Rickettsia endosymbiont of Bradysia coprophila, assembly GCA_019468145.1. Taxonomy (GTDB): domain Bacteria; phylum Pseudomonadota; class Alphaproteobacteria; order Rickettsiales; family Rickettsiaceae; genus Tisiphia. The sequence goes on along the minus strand of JAHXDM010000002.1, from coordinate 656,913 downwards.
GTGCCATTGTTACCAGTAATCACTTGATAACTAACCAGCCAGCTAGTAGTAGGGGAATTATATCCGATGCTATATTAGCTTTAACTTCTCTGGGGGTTACTAAAAACGAAGCCCAAAATTTAGTACAAGAAATTATGGCGCAAAATTCTGATATTTCTATTAATGAACTAATTACCCGTGCTTTAAAAGCCCGTGGAGGTTAAAAATAATGGCGAACGATATTTTTTTAGCAGGTGATAAGCTGCCTACTGATCATGAATTTTCTTTAAGGCCTAGTTACTTACAAGAATTTGTGGGCCAGCAACAAATTAAAGATAATTTATCTGTTTTCATTCAAGCAGCTAAAAACCGCAGCGAACATTTAGATCATACATTATTTTATGGGCCCCCTGGCCTTGGTAAAACTACCCTAGCACAAATTATTTCTAAAGAAATGGGGGTTAGTTTTAAATCTACCTCCGGGCCAGCTATCGCCAAAGCCGCTGATTTAGCCGCCATTCTGACTAATTTACAAGATAAAGATATATTGTTTATTGATGAAATTCACCGCCTAAGCACTAATATTGAAGAAACATTATATCAAGCAATGGAAGATTTTGCTTTAGATATTATTATCGGTGAAGGACCAGCTGCCAGAACAGTAAAAATTAATCTACCCAATTTTACCTTAGTAGGCGCAACTACCCGTCTGGGACTGCTCAGTAATCCTTTGAGAGATAGATTTGGCATACCATTACGTTTAAATTTCTATAGCGTCGAAGAACTCAAGCTAGTTCTTATCAGGGTCAGTAAATTGCTAAAGATTAGTCTGACTACTGAAGCCTTAACAGAAATTGCCAGGCGCAGCAGAGGAACGCCGAGAATTGCTATCAGGTTAGTAAAAAGAGTAAGAGACTTTGCCTGCGTTGATGAAAAGCTAGAAATTGATCAAGATATGGCCAACACCTCACTAAACCGTTTAGAGGTCGATAAAATTGGCTTAGACAGCAATGATTATAGATATTTAAAATTTATCGCCGATAATTACTCAGGTGGCCCGGTTGGAATAGATACCATTGCCGCAGCCCTTTCAGAACAACGGGATGCTTTGGAAGAAACTATAGAACCTTACCTGATTCAGATAGGGTTACTACAGCGTACTACCAGAGGCAGAATCATCACTAAAGCCGCCTTAAATCACCTTGGGATAGAAAGTCCGCCTGGCCCCCTAGATAATCAATATAATATATTTTAACGATGTGGTGAAAGAGATCTACTTCTAGTGGTTCTCCGCGCCATTTCCTGCTCAACATGCTTGTTATTATTAGAATCCTTTGAGCTTAGAGGGTATTCATGGCTTTTTTCTTGTAACCTATTAAGTAGCAAGCCCCTAAAGGTCTTATTGTCATCATCAAAATCTTTCTTAAGAGTTTTTAATTGTTCTGCTTGTGTTTCGGTTTTAATACATTGGAGGCTATTCTTAAATATTGGGTTCATTATAGTTTGTAATAACATTATCGCAGGCTCGGCCTTCACTAGATTCTCTTGAATATCGTGAGTAACTTTCATAAAATACGAACAAAATTTTAATGTTTCATCTAATTTGCTCGAAATCTCGTTTTGATTAGATTTTAATTTTTCTTCTACCTCTTTTTCTGTGACTGTTACTTTGGTATCTCCAGAATTATGAGAGGTCTCGTTTTTTTTCTCATAAAAATCAGCCTTATAAAAATCAGGGTTTGATAAAGTTGAGATTAATTCCCCTTTTTCTATTCTAAGATTATAATTCTTAATAAATTTCTCCGCAGCACATTCCTTAGCAAATTCCTCCTTAAAGTCCTTTTCAAATTCCCAAATACTAAATGCCAGCATTTCCATATCTTGCATTGATTGTTCATTATACGTTTCCCAATCTTTTTTGATAAAAGGGCATAATTTAATTACTCGCTCCATATATTCTAAAATTGGTTGATTAGCTCCATTGTTCTCTAAATCTTTAAATAAACTAGTAGCAACCTTTCTTTCTAATAATTTAGGTATGGGAGGTATTTCTTGGTTGTGCTTAATATATTGTACTATATGGTCTGCGATTAGTTCTTCTAAAGCAGTACGATCTAATTCCGTATTTGCATATTCAACTTCTCCTACACCATTCCTCTTTAGAACTTCTTTAACAATTTCCAAAAAAAATTCATGAACATCTATATCTTTATTGATATCCTCAAATATACTTTTTATCATAGAACATGTAGAGCTAATTCCTTGTAGTACCTCAACCTCAGCATCCCGAAGCATTGGATAAGATATAAGATTATAATCTGCTCCAAACAGAGTCAACAATATAAGTGGATCTAGTGTCTTCTCGTTAGGATAAGATATTAGCGCTAGCCCTAAAGGGTGTATACCCTCAGGTGGCATAATATTAAAATCTAATTTATTAGGATCTAATCCCTTTTGTAATAAGGTTTTCATTAGCTTAGGGCGGTGGTTAAGTGCTGTCGTCAAAAGTGAAGGCCCGGCGCTGTTAAGATCCAATCCTAACTTATACATAGCTTCTATTAAATTAACGTTCTCTTCCCATACCGCTTTCTTTAATAACACAACACCCTTATCATTCATCATCCAGCCCCCATCAGTGTTATTCAATAAAAACTGTATCTTTTCCACTTCCATATATTTTGTTTGGAGAATAAAGCGTGATAAGGTATCTATATAATTGTCCCCCTGTCCCCAATTTCCATCTCTCAAATTACGGCTTAATTCTATAGCTAATTCTAATAATTTTTGAATTTCCTGTTCTGTCAAAATTTCTGTCATAATATTTTTTTCCTGTAAGTGACATTATTTCTTAAATCGCTTAAACATTAGTATATCTTAGCTCCCATTCTTTAACAAATAATTAAATTCTGAACCATAAATAAAGATCATATTAATAATGTAAAAGAATATTAATGTTACTATGATGCTACCAAGAGAGCCGTATATTATATTCAATTGATTATAATATATTAGGTAGGTGGAGAGTAAATAGCCACTTATCAGCCATAAAATTACTGTTAATAATGCCCCAGGTATTACATCGATAAAATTTAATGAGACATTCGGCAGGATGTAATATAATAATGAGGAGACGATAAATAATGAGCAAAAAAGGATAATATATCGTAAAATATTCAAGGTATGCTTATGCTCTTCTATTATCTCTAATATTGCTGGGACGTCCGTTAAGATTATAGGAACTATCACTAAGATCAACATCGCAACGGAGATAAAGATACTAATCAAGAGAAATTGCACTATACTCAGTAACCGGCGCCTTATATAAGGGGGGGGAAACTTTATTTCATATACTCTATTTAAAATCGTTCTTAGACACTCCACAAAAGACGAGGCGGTCCATATGCTGCCAATTATCGCTAAATTCAGCAGACTAGGTGGAGGAGTCTTGCCTAGCTCATTTATTCTAGTTTTTATTGAATCAGTTGCCAACTCAGGCATATTTTCTAAAAAAATCTTTATAAAATTTTGCCCCAACTCTGAGGCTCCCACAAAACTAGTAAGGGCTAGTAGAAAAACCAAAAAAGGGAATATCGATAAAAGGATCATAAATGACATATATCCCGAATGTTCTATCCCATCATGCTCAATTGTCCGCACTGCTGCTTGATATAAGCACTTTATAATTTTTTTCATCAAATTTTTCTTATATTTTTAACTATAGTACCCCCCCCTCATTTTTTTAAAGAAAAAAGATATCACCCTCGTTATTAGCGAGCCGGCTGTCAGCTGGCGTGGCAATCCAAAAAAAATTATTTAAGTCATCGTATTTTTGACAGGTTTTCCTGGATTGCTTCATCGGTGCTATGCACCTTCTCGCAATGACGAGGGGGATGCTCCTCCTATAAAAAGTAGGATAATATGAACAATTATTTACCAGTCACTTGAGTAGCTTGGTCTAAAATTATTTTAACGGTTTCTTTATTTAAAGTTTTTTGGTTATTTAACAATAAATTAGCCCCTTCAAAATCGTCTCCTATTTCTTCAGCTTTTCCTCCTAAAATTTTGGCAAGAAATTGCTCTACCAACGCATGATATGACAAACTATTTTCTGGCCTGGCAAGTCCATGTCCTTCATCTTCATATAAAGCATAAATTACTGGGATTTTGGCGTGATGCATAGCCTTGACAATCTGGTCTGATTCGGCTTGTTTAACTCTTGGGTCATGTGCTCCTTGGGCAATAAAAAGAGGTTTCTTGATATTAGAGGCAAAGGTAAGAGGCGATCGTTGTTTTAAAAACTCGCGATCTTGTTCAGTATCCCACGGTCCAATCATCTTTTTTAAACTATTAAGAGCTGGTTCCCAATAAGGGGGGATACCTTTAATTAAAGTTAAAAGGTTAGAAGGACCCACTAAATCCACTCCGCAAGCAAATATATCCGGTGTCATGGCAAGACCTACAAGCGTTGCATACCCACCATAACTGCCGCCCATGATAGCAATTTTGTCTTTATCAGCTATATTATTGCTAATTGCCCAATTTACTCCATCAATTAAATCATTATGCATTTTATTTCCCCATTCCATATTTGCAGCATTGAGAAAATTTCTTCCAAAGCCTGTGGAGCCCCGGTAATTTATGCTCAAGACTGCATAACCGCGATTAGCCAGCCATTGATGAGTTGTATTAAACCCCCATACATCCCGTGCATTAGGGCCCCCATGCACATAAATAATTAGCGGAGATTTATAATTTGGTCTATTAAATTTATCTAATGTACTACCGGCTGGAAAAGTGATATAACTTACTAAATTAAGCCCATCGCGAGACTTAATAATTACCGGATGCATTTTTTGTAATTTATATTGTTCCAAATCAGGATGCGTGCTAAATAATGGCTCAGCTTGGGTCAAATTCCGGTTATATTTATAAAATTTTAATGGTGCTTCATCACTTGCATAGCCTACTATCCAAATAGAATCATCGAGAGTTCGGCTGGTAATATGTAAAACACCTTTGTTAAAACTAGTTAAATAGTTGATATCTTTTTCAATTGATTTATCCAATACCTGATAACTAATTTTATCGTAGTTAACCCATACCATTTGGATGGTACGATCCCTAGGGTGTATGGCACCAATAGTAATATCTGCTAAATCATTTTGCGCAATTACCTCCTCCTCTCCGTTAAGTAAATTATGGAGTTTTAAAACGGCAGTATTACGGTTTCTGCTATCCAGAAGATAAATATTATTATTGGTTCGATCAAAGCCAAGTATAGCAGTTAAATCTTCCATGGGGACTGATAAAAAATGTTCCAATTTCTTGTTTTTTAATTGGTAATAATCTGTTCCTCCGTCTTTAGACTGGGAGCCCACAAAACGGATTTGGAGATTGTTATCAGCAATTATATTAGGGAACTTATCATTTTTAAAAATAAGTTCTTTTTTTAATGTTTTGAGATTTAATTTGTAAACATCAAAATATCTCTTATCACGGTCATTTAAGCCAATTAAAATTTCATTCGGGTATTTAACGCTTTCTCCTATTAGCCTGGTCATCACGCCTAGTTTAGGGGTCAGAAGTCTAGTTTTCTTGGTGTTAATATTATATTTATACAGCCGATAATTCTCATCACCTTTTTCATCCCGCCTATAAAGGATATCTTTACTATTATACGCCCAGAAATAATTATCAATTGGCCGATCTTTTACATTAGTAACAGCTATGGCTCCTTTCAGATCATCTATTTGAGCTAGCCAAATATTTACCACACCATCTTTGGGAGCCAAATAGAGAAGATATTGCCCATCCGGGCTAATTTTAGCATGAAACTTATCTGGATTACCAAATAATATTTTTCGCGGGATAAGGGGAGCGGCTGCAGCAGGCGGCTCTGCAAATATTTGTGGCATAAAGTTACTTATTAATAAAATGAGGAGGATTATTTTTTTATACATACAATATTTTTCAGTTTGTAACAAGAATATGCTCTATAAATTTATTTCGAGCATATAATTGTGGTTGGTTATTTAAAAGATAACGATTTAAAAAGTATGTCGTTAATTTAAAAGCGTCTTTCTTGTCATTATACGAAATTTCTAGTTGTTTAGAAATTAAAAATTGTGGTAAAGGCAATAATTTATCCTTATATGGTGCCCCAGCGGAGAAACATACGGCGGATGCTGATTTAGGAGAAACATAACATAATTCCTCTTGGCTACCAGTCACTACACATTCTCTTAAGTTTACTCCATACCCACATTCTTGCAAAATGATTAGTTCCAACTTAATATATTCTGTCAAAATAAAATCCTGTGAAAGATTATCTTTTGTAAGATTATCTAAGTATCTTTGAAAAATTGGAAAAAATTTATTATGTTTCTCCCGCTCATGGAACGAGCCTTTAATAAGGCTAATAATAGAATTAAAGGCATATAATTTAGTCTTATTAGTTATTAAAATACCGCTGTAAGATTTTATTAATTCACATTTAGCACTCCCCAAATGCTCATCTAACCTAGCTTGCCACAGAAAATCAACAATATTTCCTTCTTGATAAATAGAGGACGATTTTTTAGATAAGCCTCGTATTACTGCAGAATAAAGCCCATGATTTTCTGTAAACAAGGTAATGATAAAAGAATTCTCTTTTAAAGGTCTTCTGGCAATTATTATCCCCTTATCTTGAAAATTCATATGTTATAATAATTAGAATAGCATAAATTATTATCACCACTAAGCATAAATTTTAAATTTTTTGTAATCTCATATAACTATATGATAGTGGATCATTTTCCCACAACTGGCGTACTTTTACAAATAAAAATAGGTGAATTTTGCAATCAAAAGCTTGCTGAATCTCTATTCTCGCTTTATAGCCTATTTCTTTAATTTTAGAACCATTTTTTCCTAAAATCATGGCTTTATAAGAATCTTTGCTGACAATTATTACCTGAGAAATTTTGATAGATTTATCATTTTTGTGCTCCGAATCTTCTTGCCAATTCTCGGTTTGCACAGTTAAATTATAAGGGAGTTCTTGATGAAGCTGTAAAAATAATTGTTCTCTAGTGATTTCTTCTGCTAAAAAACGCATCGGTAAATTAGTAAGATCATCCTGCGCGTATAGCCAAGGCGCTGGTTTAGCTTGTTTTAATAGGAAATTGAGCAATTGGGGGATATTTTTGCCAGATAAAGCTGAGATTTTTAGGGTATTGCAGCCATAAGGCTTGAGAATTTCTTCTATTTTTTCTAAATATTTTGAAGGAATATCAACTTTATTTAATAGAAATAATAAATTGATTTTAAAATTTTGTAATCTTTCTAAAATTTGCAAGGTCATTTGGTCAATGTCTTTGGCACTATCTAACATCATTAATACCAGATCAACCCCATGTAAACTTGACCAAGCGCATCTTACCATCGCTTTTTCTAATTGTTTTTTGGGCTCAAATATTCCGGGTGTATCTAATATTATTAATTGAGTATCTTTGATAGTGACTATTCCCGTGATAATAGTCCGAGTAGTTTGCACTTTAGGAGTCACTATGGAAAGTTTTTCGCCAATTAATTTATTTAATAATGAAGATTTACCAACATTTGGCTTACCAATAATAGCAATGGAGAGAACTTTTTGCTTACCGCTCAGCTGATTTGGAGATGTTTGTTGCACATTTTCTTGGTCCATAGACTTTTTAAAAATTAGAGGTTAGTATTAGCCTTCTTAAGGTTAAGCACTTCAATTAATTTGCGCGCCGCAGCTTTCTCTGCTTCTTTAACAGTTTGTCCCATTCCTACTTCTTGATAAGGTGGTAGAGAATTTTTACACAGTAAATTTACTGTAACGCAAACAGTAAAAACAGGTGAATGAGACGAACCTTCTCTTTTTATTAAGGTATAGAGAGGTTTAGGGGCGCCATTTTTTTGCACTAATTCCTGCAGAGTGCTTTTGGGGTCATAGCCCGTTAAATCAGTAATGGATAAAAATTCGTGCCATAAATTATATAATATTATTTTAGTAGTATCAATGTTACTATCAAGATAAATTGCTCCTATTAAGGCTTCCATAGTATTTTCTATATTATTAAGATTTGTCCTGCCCCCTAGAATTTCTTCTCCCTTCGTCATAATAATATAGTTGCTTAAGCTAAGTTTGGCAGCGATTTGACATAATAGCTCTTTTGATACCAGATATGCTCTAATTTTAGCTATTTTACCTTCGCTATAAGTAGCATGATTTTTAAATAAAATCTCAGTGATCACAAAATTAATTATGGAATCACCTAATAATTCTAGTCGTTCATAGTGCTTTTGGATCCCATCTTTAGAGATATGCTGTTTTAGGGAAGGATGGCTTAATGCTTCAATGAGTAATTCTTGATCTTTAAAATTATAATCTATGGCTTGCTCAAGTTGAGAAGGAGAGAAACTAGCTATCATAACTATTATAAAGAGGTTTAAATAATCTATTAAATCTAATGGAGGTAAGCCATGTTTTGACTCGTAATATTTGGTCCATTATAGTAATATTATCTTTCCAAAAGGTTTGTTGAGTAGAAAAGATAATAAAATGGGCTTTACCAATAAAGTTCTCAAAAGGGACATAGCCAAGGCTAAGCCTACTGTCATTGGACTCATCTCTATTATCACCAACAAAAAAATATTTGTTGGCTGGAACATAAAAAACAGGAGTAGTCTCAGGGTGAGTCATTAGTGAATTTCCAGATTGCTGTAATTTATAAGAAAAATAACTTATACCACCCGGCAAGGTTTCTTGAAATTTTTTATAAATTTTTCCTGATTCACTCTGATAATCCTCCATTTCCTGCCGTTGTATTGGTTGGTTATTAATATATATTACATCATTAATTAATTGTATTTTATCACCCGGTAAGCCAACTAGCCTTTTAATATAGCGGATACTCATATTATTAGGAGGACGGAAAATTATTATATCACCTCTTTTCGGGGGGAGTTTCAAATATTCTGCCACTAAAAATATTAGGGTGAAAGGGAAATGAATATTTACTGTAGCCATACGAGTATTTTGTAGCAAAAATATAATCATTTTCTAATATTGTTCCTTTCATCGAGGCGGTTGGCACAAAAAAAAGTTCCATTACCAAAGTCCTAATAATTAGGGCAAACAATACTACTAATACAAGAGATAGTAATTCTTTGAGGTGGGTAGTTTTATTGTTAATAGAATTTCGCATATTATTTCAATTTTTTAATAAGTAGGAGGGAGACTATAATTTTTATTATTTATCTCATTATTTTGCTAGGATTAAAATCAAAATTAAATTCTTTCCATATATCGTAACGCTCAGGAGTTAAATTGCGGATAGGACTTGCCTGCCATACTGCTCTTACAGCGCTATCAGAAAGAGCAGTACAAGCATTAGAAGACATATTAGGGCATATTGCTTCTTTAACTGTTACTTCTTGAATACTCCCATCTTGCTGAAAAGCTATGTATAAAATCACTCGAGCTCGTTCAATATTTTGTACTCCAATAGGTATATTCCAATGTTTTTCTATTTGCTGTTTTATTAATGATATTTCACTAAGGGATAATGATAATGTCTCATCATATGGCCCTTTTGATTCATGAGTTTCAGTAGTTTCCTGCAAGCGCGCTTTTTTAGCTGATTTAGGGTTATTACCTTCCGATGATTGCTCTAAATTTTTAAGTAAGGAATCCAAATCACTTTTATTCACCATTTTCTTCTTATCGACCGGTTTTTTCTCTATCGGTTCGTTTTTCTTTTCCAAAGGTTCCGGCTTTTTCTCTATCGGGTCATCTTTCTTTTCCAAAGGTTCCGGTTTTTTCTCTATCGGATCATCTTTCTTTTCCAGAGGTTCCAGTTTTTTCTCTATCGGATCATCTTTCTTTTCCAGAGGTTCCGGCTTTTTCTCTATCGGGTCATCTTTCTTTTCCAGAGGTTCCAGTTTTTTCTCTATCGGTTCGTCTTTCTTTTCCAGAGGTTCCGGTTTTTTCTCTATCGGATCATCTTTCTTTTCCAGAGGTTCCGGCTTTTTCTCTATCGGATCATCTTTCTTTTCCAGAGGTTCCGGCTTTTTCTCTATCGGGTCATCTTTCTTTTCAGGCGTAGTAGCAGTTTTTTTTTGCACGACCTTTTTAGCCACCTCATTTTCTAATAGTTTTTCAGGTTGCTTTATTTTAGGTCGAACATTAGATATTTTGTCTAGTGGTAATATTTCGAAAGTTATTATTTGTTCTTCAGGCAATTTTTCTACTAACGAAGGTATTCCAAATAAAAAGAAATAGATTATTAGCAAATGAATTATAATAGAGCAAATACAAGAAACAGAAAAGCTATTAATACTATTTTTCATTAGATTTAATATTTGAAACTAAGGCTACTTTCGAAAACCCTGCGGCATGAATTTCAGCTACTACCCCCACTACTTCGCCATAAGATACATTTTTATCCCCTCGAACAAAAATTCTAGTATCCTTTTTTTCTTTCGTGATACTAGAGAGTTTACTAGCTAAATTTTTTCTATTGATCTTAGTTTCAAGTAAATATAATTCCCCTTTATTGTTAATGCTAATCACTAAAGGCTCATCCTGGCCAGCAAGGGGGCTAGTAGTGGTTTCTGGTAAATCTACATTTACCCCTGATACTAACATCGGAGAAGTAATCATGAAAATGATTAACAACACTAACATTACATCAACAAGAGGGGTGACGTTAATTTCACTTACCAACTGCTTTCTAGCTCTAGAATTTGTTGATTTTAATAAAGCAGCTCCCATTACATCTTCTCCTCATCGATTGCTCTTGATAGAATAGCGTTAAGTTCTATAATAAAATCATCTATCTTATTATGAATCTTAGTAATTTGAGCAGACAGATAATTATAAAAAATTACGGCAGGAATTGCCGCAAATAAACCAATTGCCGTGGCAAGTAAGGCCTCAGCAATACCAGGAGCTACTACCGCCAGAGAAGTATTTTTTGAGGCGGCAATAGACTGAAAACTATGCATAATCCCCCACACCGTGCCAAATAGCCCAATAAATGGAGCGCTTGAAGCAGTGGTTGCTAAAAAGCCAAGATTTTGTTCTAATCTTTCTATCTCCCGATTTTTCACCAAATACATCGACTGAATAATCCGTTCTTTATGGCCTATTTTAAGAGTATCATTCAAACTTTTAACATTTTGCCTTTTACATTCGTTCATAGCCGCTATAAACACGCAGGCCAAAGGATTGTTAATTGTTCTTTTAACCGTTTCATATAGTTGATCTAAAACAGCTCCGGACCAAAAAATAGATTCAAAAGCGGCAATTCGTTTTCTTAATTGTGACAAATTGATCAGCTTATCTATAATTACTGCCCATGCCCAAACCGATGCGATTACTAAAAGTAACATCACTGATTTTCCTATAATATCCGAAGAGGAGATGAGAGAGAAAATAGAAGTACTGCTTTGTGCTGTAATTTCTACAACATCATTGAGAGTATTGGTGGTCATGAATATAATTAACTAATATTTAATTAACATTTAAGCAATATAATATATTTAGCATTAAATATCGTTTTTGCAAGAGAGTTGTTTAAATAATTTGCTTAGCCTTAAGTTTTTGTTCCCCCCTATGCGTCAACAAAAACTTAAAGAATTGTAAGCAGGGAAGAGTCTTCCAGTAAAATTACTATCTATCTTCACTTCCCCCCCTGCTTTAAGTATCTCCCTTAATCTCTACTTTCTTCCCTGCTTTGGAGCTTCCATCAAAATGATAAATAAAATCTTTAATGATCGGAACAATAAATTTTTTAAATTTACTGCCACTAAAGGTACCATAATGCCCTACTCCCTCTTGCAGGTGATATCTCTTCATGGAATCTGGGATATTATAACATAATTCTAAGGCAGCTTTAGTCTGCCCCACGGCTGCTATATTATCTCTCTCTCCTTCTATTCCCAGTAAAGCACATTTGCTTATATCAGTTAGGTTTATTTTACGATCTCTTGAAACTAATTCCCCTTTGGCAAGCGCAAAATCCTTAAAAACCTCTTGAATAGTTTGCAGATAAAATTCTGCCGTCATATCCATGGAGGCTAGGTACTCATCATAAAACTCTATGGTGTGACTCGCTCCTTCCATATTGCCATCTAGGAGGTTTTGTAATAATTCTAAATGAGAATTTATATGCCTTGGAATATCCAAACTCATAAATGCCATAAGTTGTAAACACCCGGGATATACTTTTCTTCCATAACCTTCGTAATTCATAGGCACCGTGCTTATCATCATGTCACAAAACCATTCCATACTTTGATTAACCGCCAGATGATCAACTTCAGTAGGGTTACGTCTGGCATCAATAGGCCCTCCTATTAAAATCATTGAAGCAGGAACCTTTAGCTCATTACTATTCGACAATATACTAATAGCTGCCATAAGGGGGATAGTGGGTTGACATACTGCAAGAGTATGTAAATTAGGTCCTAGCAATGTTAAAAATTCAATGAGATAATCTATGAAATCATCTAAGTCAAACTTACCTTCTTTAAGCGGTACAAGGCTTGCATCCACCCAATCAGTAATATATATATCTGCAAAGGGTAGCAATTCCTTTACAGTATCTTTGGCTAACGTTGCATGATGGCCAGCCATAGGAGCCACTATTAATAATTTAGGTAAAGTTTGAGTTATCCCAACTTTACTAAAATGCTTTAATTCACAAAATGTTTTAGAATAAATTACCTTTTCCTCAATTACATAACTCTTATTTTCCACCATACATTCATGAATGTTAAACTCATCTTTTTGGTAAGTCCTGCTTAACCTTTCCGCCAGGATTAAATTTGCAAGTAAAATCTTAGAAAAACCGGTATTACAGAAAGGGTTTTTAGGATTTATTAACCAATCTTTGGAAATATCTATATTCATTCGAAAAGGAATAAGAGAAGCTCTGTATAGCTCCAGCATATTGTAATAATTACTCATAATTTTATCCTTATAAAAATATTTCTAGCTTTGCTATCAGCCATCATACTCCCCTACATTTTTATAGAAGATGTATCCCCATCGTCATTGTGAGCTTACAATCTGCCTTTAAGTTTTTGTTGACACCTCGTCACGCGAAGCAATCTCGGAAAAAACTATAAAAATACGATAACTTAAATAATTTTTTTCTGGATTGCTTGCCGCGGTGCTACGCACCTTCTCGCAATGACGAATAGGATAACTTTGTTTCTTAAAATTTGTAAACATACTAAATATAATAGAAGCTACTATAGCATAACTTATTCTAACATTAAAAATACCATTTTATTTATAAAATTACTACCTATCCATTTCATTTTGTAGGATCAAGTGATAATAATATAGCACTAACTTTGCTTTTAGCTTGTTTAAGAGGTCTATTCTCGTAAATATCCTTGAAACTTTTGATGAATATTCCCCACAATCATTTCACTTAAGCGATTTAACTCAGTTTCATTTAAGGTACGGTCATCTGCTTGAAATTGTACTTTAATTGCCACTGATTTTTTCCCTCCTGGTAATTTGGAGTAAATATCAAATAACTCCACGGATTTTATTAAGTGTTTGTCGACAGTTTTAATGGAATTTATTATCTCCCCTACTGGCTGATCACTAGCTACCACAAAAGCATAATCTCTAAAGGTTGTTTGAAAATCAGAGACTTTAAACTCTCCTTTTCTACTTCCTTTTTTCTCATTTTTTATTTTAATAATCGGCAGATTGCTTATATTAATTTCAAAAGCAAATACCTCTTCTTTAATATCAAAATATTTTAATATTGTCGGATGAATTTGACCAAAATATGCTATCACCTCTCGACCTAGTTTGACTAAACTAGATTTTGTGGGATGATAATACGGCAAATCAACTGTAGCTAATAGACATTTATCAATAAATAAGCCGCAATTGGTCAAAGCAATTTCTAGATCAGATTTAATATCAAACACATCAAAAAGCCGAGCTTCAGAATGATAGTTTTTGACATTATAATGACCACATCTTATTCCAGCAACAAACAATAATTCCCCGTCTATAGCGCTAGAATTAAAGATGGGCCCTACTTCCATTAAAGCCATATCTTTAATCGATCTATCCAAATTTTTTTTAACTATTTTGAGTAAATTTGGAATAATAGAGGGGCGCATATAATTATTATCAATAGTTAGAGGATTTAATAAAAACAAATCCTCTTGGATTGGGGTAAATAACTTAGCTGCTTGCCCGCACATGAACGAATTTGTTACAACTTCATCATACCCACAGCTCGCTAAAATTCGCCGCACCTCCCCTACCCTCTTCTGCTCCGGCATTAGACCATTTGTCTTACTTACCTCTACTTGCGGTAATGGAATGGCTTTTAAACGTTCATAACCATAAATTCGGATAATTTCTTCAATAATATCCTCTTTGATATTGATATCATGCCGCCAAGAAGGAATTAAGAGCTTTAAAGTATCATGAGATTTTTGTTGAGCTTCTTGCTCTTCTGGTAAGATACTAAAACCCAAACTTTCTAAAATATTGCAAATTTCTGGCAAAGTTAGATGCATACCAGTTATTTTAGCCAAGCAACCTATAGGGAATTCTATAAATTTTTTCTCCCCATTAATCTCCCCGTGATATACTATTTCTGACACTTCGCCTTCACAAATAGATGTTATCATTTCCGCAGCAATATTTAAAGCTTTCATAGTAAAGGACTGATCTATGTTTCTTTCAAAACGATAACGCGATTCCGTATCAATCTGCAACCTTCGGCCAGTTTTAGTAATATATTGCGGAGTAAAGCAAGCTGCTTCTAAAATAATATGCTGGGTTTCTAGAGTACAACTACTGTAGTTGCTACCTATTATGCCAGCCAAGCTTTGGATTTGCTCACTCTCCTCTACTACCAAATCCCCTGGCTCTAAATCATATTCCTTGCCATTCAATGCCATAAATTTGGATTTTTGCGTTAGTAATGCTACCTGCAACTCACCTGTAAATTTATTTTTATCATAAACATGCAGGGGCTGACCAAAACTATATAATATATAGTTGGTAACATCTACTACCCTAGAAACCGATTTTACTCCTATATTTTTTAATAAAATTTTTAACCATTCTGGGCTCTCTCTATTTTGCAAATTCCTAATTTCTCTGATACAAAATAATTTGACCATTGTTTGATCTTGGATCTTTAAAGTAATATTAGACTGAAAATTCTCCTGTAAAGTAGGGAGTACTGGCTCCTTAAGTTGCCCTAGCCCTTTTGCCGCTAAATCTCTAGCTATCCCATAAACCCCAAGGGCATCTCCGCGGTTAGGAGTCACATTAATATGAAAAACTGGATCATCCAGCCCATAATACTCTATTAAAGAGTCTCCTATTTTAGCAGAATCAGGGAGCTCTATAATACCTTCAGAATTCGTGCTAAGTAATAATTCCTCTTCAGAACAAAGCATCCCACAGCTTTTCTCGCCACGGATTAACGTTTCTTTAATCGTAAATTTGCCTTTGGGAATTTCACAACCAATCTTAGCTAATACTACTTTAATGTTTGCACGTGCATTACGGGCGCCGCAAATAATCTGCAAGACTCCCGCATTAGTTTCTACCGCGCATATTTGCAGTTTATCTGCAGAAGGGTGCGCTCTAGTAGTTAATATCTGAGCTACTTCAAAACCATTTAACTGGGATCGTTTATCTATTACTTCTTCTACTTCTAACCCCAGAGCAGTTAAACAGCTAGCAATGTTTTCTACTGATTCTGTGGTATCCAAAAACTGTTTTAACCACGATAAAGTAAATTTCATCATCTCCTTTATTTTTTAACCTCCTCTAGTTGGCATATCAAAAGCCGAGAAATTATAATGTTTTAACCATCTGATATCTCCTTCAAAAAATTGCCGTAAATCTTTGATCCCATATTTTAACATCGCAAAACGTTCAATACCGAGACCAAAGGCCCATCCTTGATATTTCTCACTATCTATATTAACATTTTTCAAGACATTTGGATGGACCATCCCACAACCAAGAACCTCAAGCCATTTACTACTCCCTGGCATTTTAATATCCACCTCAGCAGAAGGTTCTGTAAAGGGAAAAAAACTTGGTCTAAACCGCAGCTCTATCTTATTTCCAGCAAAAAAATCTTTAATAAACTCTGAGATCACATATTTTAAATGCCCCATATTGATATTTTCATCTACTACTAACCCTTCAATTTGATGGAACATGGGAGTATGAGTCATATCAGAATCTGACCTATAGGTTCTGCCAGGAGCGATCAATCTAAAAGGAGGGTTCTGCCTCTCCATCGCTCTAATTTGCACAGGCGAAGTGTGAGTACGCAGCACGAGATTTTGTCCCAATTGACGTGATTTAAGATAAAAAGTATCATGCATTTGCCGCGCCGGATGATCTTCCCCAAAATTCAACGCAGTAAAATTATACCAGTCATTCTCAATAGTTGGGCCACCTTGAACAGTTAGACCAAATTTTGCAAAGATCTGAATCAATTCTTCTGTAGCTTGGGTAATTGGGTGGATGCTGCCTTGGTTATAGCGTCTTGCTGGAATTGTTAAATCCGTTTTTTCGGCAATAAAATGTTTTTCTAACTCTATTTCTTCCACCAGCGTTTGCCGGGATTCTAATAAATTAGTAATTTTTATTTTAATCTCATTAATAGCTGCTCCAAATTTTTTACGTTCCTCTGGGGCTAGTTGACTTAAGTTTTTCATTTCCTGGTTAATTAAGCTTTGCTTACCTAAAAACTCCACTCTAACTTGTTGTAATTCTGCAACGGTTTGCGTTAACTCAATTCTTGCTGCTGCCGAACTAAGGATTTGATTAAGATTTTCCATATAGATATTTTTACATTTTCCTTGAAAATATATTTCACCATATCATAAAATTTAGTGTTCACTAAGTGATAATTAGAATTAATTTTAGCTAGAGAGGAAATTTTGTGGTTATAGGTAATTTGGCATTACTGATAAATAGTTGATACCCGAATTGTTATTGCAAGGCCGCCGCCGTAGCTCCAGGAAGCAATCCAGAATAAACCATGAAACAAACCAATTTTCTTGGGGATTGCTGCGCGCAGCAAATGCTCGTTTAGCTAATGACGTTTACGGCTACCTAGACACAATTTTTAATCCGTCATCAACTATTTTATCGGCAATGCCAATTCTTATGAGCTTTAAATCAACTTATGGCAAAAGAAATTGATTTACTAATAAAAGTAAGCAAGATAATATGATTAAATAGTTGTTGTAAGGAATCATAAAATGCTGCATGTGCGACAAATTGGCGATGAAATACTTCATACTCCTCCTTCTAAGGCTGGTTTTATTCAGCATAATCTTCTTCAAGGTTATATTACTACTTTGCAAGAAACAGAAAATTTATATGGAGGTGTGGGTATTGCTTGTAATCAATGTGCCAAAATTAGTGATCCTCTGCAAAAATTTTTTCAAGTGGTGTTAATGATGAGAAAGCACGTAAGATAGCTCAAAAGAGATACCCTAATGAAAAAATTCCTTATACTACTATTATGGTGAATCCAATAATTATTAGCTATAGCAAGGAAGTATATTACCCGGCAAATGGCGAAGGGTGTTTAAGTGTCCTTGGGCCCATGCGTGGTAAAGTAAGAAGGCATTGTAGTATCCGCATTCAATATCAAGATATAGACGGCAAAACAATAGAGAGCGAAGCTGAAGGATTTGAAGCCCATATAATTCAGCATGAATATGATCATTTACAAGGAATTGTTTACTTACAAAAAATATTCAATGATTGCACTCAAAGGCAAAAACTGTTAATAATTGCTTTACTTAACAAAGAACTAGAGCGCAGAAAAAACTATCCTAATAAAGTTGCTTCTAATGAGCCAGTGCTCATTTTTGATCGGCAAGAAGATTATGTAATTTTTCAGGAAGCAACCCTATCACGAGTATTAACTCAATTAGAAGTCTCTACCTTACTTGGAATGCTAAAATGCTTGTAACCCAAGTTATTTTGGCTAAGCATTTCCAAATTATGGTGATTGCTAATCGATATAATCTATACTCCAGCCTTAATTATAGAAGCAGATCCCACCCGCTCCTTGAGTACTTTTGTGGCATATTTTCCCCCTGCAACTACATTATCGGCTGCTCCTTCAATTTTCTCTCCAACAACTCTAGCTGCTGCTTTACCTGCTATTACTCCTTGCTTTCCCACCTCTCCTGTCTTTTGGATAACATTCAGTACACTGGCAGCAAGATCTCCTGTTGCCTTGAAATTTTCTAACGTATTGACGATCCAAGTATAAATTGTCTTGAATAAACATTTGACTAGATCTACTATTGCGCTTAAATCCTCTAATATTGCATTCCCAAGCTTATTCTCTTTAATCTTATTAATTGGATTTCCGAGTTTGGTACCAAGTTCTTCAAGATTTTTCTGAGCCCATTCCCCTATTTTTTCCAACCGACTTTTTGTCATATCTAATGTCTCGGCAGGAATTCCTGATCGCTTCTCTTTCAATTCCTTTTGCCTTTTATCTAGTCCTAGATTCTGCGCCAACTCTTCCCATACCATTGCTACATGTTTGTTCGTTGCCGCCTTTGCCTGTTCAAGTAGAAAGTTATGCGTAATACTTAACACCTGGGTGTGTGCATCTAGATTCTTTACACACATTATTATGTCATCTTTAGGCAATGATGCCAACTCCTCAGCGTAGCTGGGTTTATTGCCTGTCTTAACATCAGGTAGCTTATCCTCCATTCTTATCGGCTCTTCATTAACCGCAGCTCCTATACCTGACCGTCCTTCTCCATCTTCAAACATAATCTACCTATCCCTATTAATTAAACTATTTCAATTTAATTATACCCTATTTAAAAGTCTAAGTCAACATAGCAAGAAGGCGGCGTGAATCCTGGAATATGATCCTGCAGCAGCGAGCGAAAGCTAGGTCTTGACTTGATTATAGCATACCAATGTTTAACCACTAAGCATTTATCCCAATTAATTTCCCCCAAATAGTCGAGCACGGAAATATGGCAGCTAGCTGCTATATCTGCAACGCTTAAGGAATTGGAAGCAATAAAGCTGCGAACCTCCAATAAAGCTGATATATAAGCTAAATGGTCAGATAAATTACTCTTAGCAGCTCGCAAAAAAGCAGTCCTTGGTCCTTCCAATTGGCAGGATGGCCTTACTATTTTTTCGTCAATAATAATTTTTGTTACTTCACGGTAAAATTTTTCATTAAACCAGTAAAGTAACCGACGAATCTCGCATCTTACAGCCAAATCTTCGCCCATGAAATTAAAACTGGGATATTTTTCATTTAAATATTCAATAATAGGATAGATTCCTGCTATAATTAATGCAGATTCTTCGTGTAAAACGGGGAGAGTACCAGCTGGATTTAGCGACAAAAATGTTGGATCTCTTTGCCAATAATCTTCTTTAATCATCGTAAATGGAGCATCTATCTCTTTCAAAAATACGCGTATTTGACGTGACAATGGACAGATAGGATAATGGTATAATTTTCTCATTAAGCTTCTTTATAAATCATCTTGATATTTAGACATTAAATCTAAAATGCACTATATCACCATCTTGCATTTTATAATCTTTACCTTCTAAACGCATCTTGCCCATTTCCTTAGCTTTGCCTTCTCCTCCTAAATCTATATAATCTTGATAACTAATAATTTCTGCCCGAATAAACCCGTGTTCAAAATCTGTATGTATTATCCCTGCTGCTTTGGGAGCGAGCGTGCCATCATTAAAGGTCCAGGCCCGAGCTTCCTTGGGACCTATAGTAAAGAAGCTTTTTAGATTTAATAAATTATATCCTTCTTTTATAATTTTACTAAGACCTGTCTGACTTAAACCTATATTATTCAGAAATTCAATTTTCTCTTCATCATTATCTAACAAGGCGATATCTGCTTCAATTTTCGAAGAAATAATGACATATTTAGCATTTTCTTGCCCAGCTTTTATAGATACTGCTTCAGTGAATTGATTGTTACCGGCGGCATCCTTTTCCAAGACATTACAAACATATAAAACTGGCTTAGAAGTTAATAGTTGTAATTGGTCTATTGCTTCTTTACCATAAGTAGCTATCAGATTACGCACAGGTTCACCTTTAAGCAAACAGTTTTGCGCATCTTTTAGTAATTCGAAGTAGTCTTTCAAGGATTTATCACCAGACTTTAAGCGTTTTTCTCCAGGTAATAAACGTTTATCGACTGATTGAAGATCGGCTAAAATTAACTCGGTCTCTACTATTTCTGCATCATTGATGGGGTCAATTTTATTATGAACATGAACTATATCTTCATCCTCAAAACAACGAAGGACATGGACAATGGCATCTACTTCCTTGATATGGGATAAAAATCTATTGCCTAAACCTTCCCCGGTGCTAGCTTTTTTTATTAAACCAGCAATGTCAACAAATTCTATATAGGTTGGGATTATTTTGCTAGAACTAGCAATAGATGCTAATTTATCGAGGCGCTCGTCAGGGACAGCTACCATCCTGAAATTGGGCTCTATAGTACAGAACGGATAATTGGCAGCTTCAGCAGCTGTGCTGGAAGTTAAGGCATTAAATAAAGTGGATTTACCAACATTGGGCAATCCAACAATGCCGCATTTTAAGGTCATAAATTTTGATTTATATGTTTAATAGATTTCCTTTAATCTAGTTACGTCTCAAAGCCTTATAGAGCATTGCCGATAAATAGTTGATACCCGAATTGTCATTTGTCGAAAGTTCAAAAACACAGTTCCTTATGCCATTCTCGTAATGACCCTAAGATATAGGATGTGCACTAACTTTCGGCAATTGGGACCGCGCAAGGCCAAGGAAGCAATTCAGAAAAAAACTCTGAAACAAACCAATTTTTTGGGGATTGCTGCGCGCAGCAAACGCTCGCTTAGCTAATCTAACAATTGCTTTTAAGTTTTTGTGGACCCCTCGTCATTGTAAGTAGCTAATGACGTTTACGGCTACCTACGCACAATTTTTTGATCCGTCATCAACTATTTATCGGCAATGTCCTATAGTTTAGCTATCTCTTTTTTAAATCGCTCCCATTCCTTTAAAAGTAACAAAGGAAAATTATCGGTTATTATTTGCAGGGAATTAGCAATAATTTTATTTTGTTCTTTAGAAAAAGGAGCCAGAACATAATCTGCTACATCTTGATGACTAGGTCTACCTATCCCAATTCTGATACGGTGGTAATTATTGCCAATATGTTGATCTAAAGATTTTAAGCCATTATGACCGCCATGCCCGCCGCCTAATTTATATTTTATCCGTCCAATTTCTAAATCAATATCATCGTGAATTACAAAAATGTCTTCTAAAATAATATTGTAATATGAGCAGATAGCGGAGGCAGCTTGGCCAGATAAATTCATATAAGTTAAGGGTTTGGCTAATAATATCTTCTGTGACCCTATTACTCCACGTGCCAAATCTGCGCGAAATTTTGCTGAAGATTTGGATTTTATATCCCAAGAAAGATGATAGTGATTTGCTAGGAACTCAACCGCTATAAATCCAGCATTGTGCCGAGTATTTTGATATTCCTTACCTATATTCCCTAAACCAACAACTAGTATCATATATGTTATTTAAGGGAGAATTAAGCTCTATTTAGCTTTTGCATCTGCAGCTACCGTTTCTTCCTCTTCAGCTTTAGTGCCTTTACGGCCAATTATAGTTGCCAAAATAAAATCACCTTTAGAAAGCAATGTGCTCCCTTCTGGCAGGTTTATACTGCTGGCTTTCAAAGACTGCCCAATATGCATATTGCTAACGTCAATGGTAATATTTTTAGGAATATTATTAACATCACATATAAGTGTTACAGTTCTTTTGATAATATTAAAAAACCCACCTCTCTTAACTCCCAAAGCTCTTTCTTTACCTTCATAAACCACTGGCACTGCCATTTTTTGGATTTTGTCTTCTAAATGCACAAAATCTACATGCCGAACTATATCAGTAATAGGGTGCAATGCTACTGCCTTGGGGAGTACCTTATGGGATTGATCCCCTATTTTAAGGTGAATAACTGTTGAAATAAAACCAGGTTTTCTATAATTTTTGGTTATTTCTTTTTCTTCCACCGAAATAGCTAATACTTCTTTCCCTGCTCCATACACTATTGCTGGCACATATCCTTTACGGCGTAAATCTCTTGCATTACCTGTGCCAAAATTCTGGCGTATATTTGCGGCAAGTTCTAATATTTCCTTCATCTTGTTACCTTCAGAGCTTTTAAACTGGAATAATTTACTGTTCCCAAATTAGTACATTATAGCACTAAAGCTTGAAAAATTCAAGCTTTAATTTAGGTTTTACGAATATTTCTATTTAAAGTTGTATTTCCGATTATTTTTTAACGAAATTATGTAGGGCTACTACCAGACCTTAAGCGTTTTACGATTTCCTCTCGCGAGAGCAGGGTTAATATAGCGGACATTTCAGGGCCAGAGGGCATTCCTGTGATAGCCAATCTTAGAGGCAAAAACACTTCCTTACCCTTTTTACCGGTTACTGACGAAATTTTCTTGGTCCAAATTTGCCAGCTATCTATAGTGATCGGCTCATTTGCTAATAAATCAGCAGCGTGCCCTAAAAAATCCTTATCTAATCCTTCTATTTTTACGGGAGAATAACAAATATTCCACCAATTTTTTATTTCCTGTAATTTTTGCAAATTAGGCCGCACCGTTAACCAAAATTGTTCATTTATTTGCTCAGCACTAATTTCTTGTAAACGATTCTTTACTTCTTCAAAGCTAAGGTTAATTAACAATTTATGATTTAAGCGTTCTAATTCTTCTGGTAAATAGGTAGTTGGACTTTTCGACATATGACTTAGCTCAAAACACTTTGCTAACTCCTCTAGGCTGTTAAATGGTACAATAGGCAGAGAACTTCCAATTAAGCTAAAAAAACTATTAATTGCCATAGGCTCTAGTCCTTTATCTCGCAGTGAAGCAATATCAAATCCTCCTAGTCTTTTTGAAATTTTTTCCTCCCGAGCTATTATTAAACTTAAATGCCCTAAATTGGGTATTTTGGCCTTCAGCGCTTCAAACATTTGCACCTGAATAGCGGTATTACTGACATGGTCTTCGCCCCTAATTATATCAGTAATAGCGTAGTCAATATCATCAATAACGGAGCATAACATATAGGTCATGCTGCCGTCTTGTCGCACTACTACGGGATCGCTTAAATTCTTTCCTTCATACCTAATTTCTCCCTTAATCATATCTTGCCAAGTGATTGGCGAGTCTTCAATCAAAAAACGATAATGCGGCCGTTTACCTTGGCTAATATAATCGCTTATTTGCTTGGCAGTAAGCTTTAAAGCAGCACGATCATAGCTAGGCGGCAAGCCTTGTGCTAATTGCACTTTACGCTTTAATCCTAACTCCTCTGGGGTTTCAAAACACGGATATAATCTGTTATTTTGAAGTAAGAGCTTTTTGATAGAGTCATATCTGTCAAGTCGAGTAGATTGAAAAAATGTTTGATCCCACTTTAATCCTAAAAACTTTAAATCTTCTTCAATAGCTTTTTTATATTCGGTTTTACTACGCTCTAGATCAGTATCATCAAATCTTAGGATAAAGTTACCATTATATTTTTTAGCATATAGCCAATTAATCAAAGCCGTTCTACTGTTACCCACATGCAACAACCCAGTAGGAGAAGGAGCAAATCTAGTAATAATGTTCATAAATGTAACTCTCTCATATCACTTGAGCTCCCAACTTATTTTTCTTTCGTCGAGTTTTTTTATTGGTATTACTAACTTTCTTACCCGACTTCTTAGCTGGAGTACTAGTGGTAATATTTTTTTCTTCCTTATTTTTTAATCTATTATTGTTAGCCTCAATTATTTCCACTATCATCTCTGGAGTAAGAGTAAAAGGATCATATTTTCTAGGTATGGAAATAAATCTATCAAGATATTTAAGGTAAGGCCCAAATCGCCCAATCCCCAGCATAACTTCATCTAGGCTTCCAGGGTAGACTCCTAGTTTCATGGGCAATGCTAACAAACGCAATGCTAGATCAAGAGTAACCTCTTGCTGTTGCATCGAAGCTGGCACTGATGCTCTTTTTGGTTTTTCTTTTTTAGAAGTTTGCTCGCCAAATTGCACATAGAAACCATATGGCCCTTTTTTTAAGAATACATTCAACCCATCTTCATTTACTCCTAATAATTTATTTTCTTCAATTACTATTTCGTCATTATTTCCTCCAACCGCACTAATTTGTTTTTTAAAATTACATTCTGGATAGTTACTACACCCTAAAAATGCTCCAAACTTACCCAGTTTTAAGCCTAATTTTCCAGTAGAACATAGCCCACAACTCCTTGCAGGATCGTTTTCTTTTTTTTCTCCAAATAAATGATAATCTAATGCTTGTTCTACATAAGTGATTATATCAGATATTTTCTCTCCACTAACCATTTCGACATTATTATTAAAACCATTCCAAAAATTTTTCAGTAAATCCTTCCATTCTATTTTTCCATCGGCCACCTCATCTAACTCATTTTCCAAATCAGCAGTAAAATCATACTCCACATATTTTTTAAAGAAACCAGTTAAAAATACGGTAACTAACCGCCCTAGCTCTGCAGGAATAAAACGTTTTTTTTCCGTAACCGCATATTTTCTTTCTTGTAATACAGAGATAATCGAGGCGTAAGTAGAAGGACGACCAATCCCTAATTCTTCAAGTTTTTTTACCAAACTAGCCTCCGAATAGCGAGGTGGGGCTTCGGTAAAATGCTGCCTTGGAGTAACGTCCTCTATCTGTAATGTTTCACCTTCCTGTAATTCAGGCAACAACTTGTTTTCTTCTTCTGCTTCATCATCTAGTCCTTCTCTGTAAACTTTATAAAAACCATCAAAAGCAATCATCGAACCAGTAGCTCGAGCAGAAAATTCTTTATTGGTGTCATCAATTTGAGCTACTACTAAATCCAGAATAACATTTTCCATTTGACAAGCGATGGTTCGCTTCCAAATCAGATCATACAATCTATGATAATCTTTTTCTAATTTATCTTTTAAGCTTTCTGGCGTTAAATTAATATCCGTGGGTCTTATCGCTTCGTGAGCTTCTTGCGCATTTTTAACCCTAGATTTATAAACCCTGGGAGTTGCTGGCAGATACTTATCCCCGAAATTTTTTAGAATTAAACCCCGAACTTGCTGGACAGCTTCATCTGCCAAAGTTACCCCATCCGTTCTCATATAGGTTATAAGCCCAACTAGCTCTCGGCCTATATCTAATCCTTCATAAAGTTTTTGAGCAATTTGCATAGTTTTCTTTGCAGTAAAACCTAATTTCCTGGCAGCTTCTTGTTGTAATGAAGAAGTGATAAAAGGAGGTTGAGGTTGCCGTTTTTGTTGTTTCTTCTCTAAAACTGCTACATGAAAGTTTTTTACTGAGATTTGTTTGACTAAATCACTTGCCGCTATTTTAGTTGCAATGGTAAATTTCTCTAATTTTCTACCATTGACATGAGTTAATTTTGCTAAAAACGGTTCTTTATTTTTATTCAGAAAACCCAAGAGAATATCCCAATATTCTTGAGTTTTAAAACGTTCAATCTCATCTTCCCGTTCACAAATAAGCCTAAGAGCCACAGATTGCACTCTGCCTGCAGATCTACATCCCGGTAATTTCCGCCATAATATAGGTGATAAAGTAAACCCTACTAAATAGTCCAATGCTCTTCTAGCTTGTTGAGCATTTACTAGATTAATATCTATCTCTCTTGGCTGTTTAACGGCCTGCAAAACGGACTTTTTAGTAATCTCATTAAAAGCTATTCTTTTAAAAAACCCATTCGATTTACCTAAATTTTGTTCCTTGATTATTTCAATCACATGCCAGGAAATTGATTCACCTTCCCGGTCGGGATCAGTTGCTAGATAAACTGCTTCGGCTTTTGCAGCTTCTTTGGTTATTATTTCTACATATTTTTTAGCTTTATCAGAAATAACATATTTCATTTCAAAGTTTTTACCCGGCAATACTGAACCATTCTTAGAGGGTAAATCTCTCACATGGCCAAATGACGCAATAACCTGAAAATCATTACCTAAATATTTATTGATCGTTTTTGCCTTAGCCGGAGATTCTACTATTACTAATTTCATATTAATTATAAATTAAAGCGATTTTATTACCTGGATACCTTACCACTGTGCCAGCTAACTCTAGTTCCAGTATTATCATATATATAAATTGTAGTGGTATCTGAGTTTCATTGTGTAAGCAATCAAAATCTACTGGTGTTGCAGATAAAAGCTCCTTAATTTTTTCTCGCATATCATTAGTAACCAAATCCGCATATTTTATGTCTAAATTCTTAAACTGATTACGTTCCACGGAATCTTGTGTTATGTGGGTTATATTTGCAGAATTATTTATGATATGCGCAAAAGTTGGTAAATTAGTTACGATATCTTGTACAGACTCCAGCATGTGAGCACCTTCTTTTATAAGTTTATTAGTCCCCTGGTACCTAGGATCCAAAGGAAAACCTGGAACCGCAAAGACTTCTCTATTTTGTTGTAGGGCAAATTTAGCGGTTATCAATGAACCAGAGTTTAAACTTGCTTCTACTACCACAGTTCCAAGAGACAAACCAGAAATCAACCTATTACGCTGTGGAAAATGTTGAGCTAGTGGCTTTGAACCTATGGGTAATTCTGCAATGATCAAGCCATTTTCCTCAATTTCTTTAAATAATTTAGTATTTTCTAAAGGGTAAATATGATGGATCCCCCCAGCTATCACCCCTATTGTTTTAGATAGGTTTACTTGATGTACCGCTGCATCTATCCCTCTTGCAAGCCCAGAAATTGTTATGTAACCTAAATCTATTAACTCCCCAACTAGTTTAGCCGTAAAAGATCTGCCATTGGCTGACGCATTCCTTGCGCCAACAATCGCCAAACCTTTGTCATGAGATAATAGTTCAATATTTCCTTTATAGGTTAAAATAGGCGGCGGGTCAAAAATTTCAGCCAACAATTTTGAATATCCTAAATTTTTATAAGTAATAAGCCGTGCTTTATCTTTTTCTAGAAGCTCTAATTCTTTACTTGCCTCGTTTTTAGAAAATACTTTTACTGCTTTAGACCGTCCACCACGCAAAGAAAAATCTTGGATATTTTCTATCGCGCTGCTTGCCGTACCAAACATTTCTATTAAACCCCAGAAAGTTCTTGGCCCAACATTTTCACTTCTAATTAATCGTAAAATATCAATGGTTTCCTTACTGCATGAATCTTGCAGCTGGTTGTTTAAAAACAAATCTTTAAGCACTAATCCTCTTATAAAGAACTTCAAGTTATAGTCAATTAATTATATCTTCCCTTACTCATTTATATATAGTCGAACTTCAGATGAATTAGGAACACTGGAAGAGGCGCGAAGCTCAAGAGTACGATGGTAGAGCATTGAAGCGATGACGTCCATAATTTATATTAATTGACTATATTATTTATCTATAGATTTTTCTTGGATTATATGGGAAGCACCCTTATAACCATCAACCAAAGATTCGAGAGGTGAATATGTCTCAATAATATCATAATTTTGTCGATATTGATATAAGAAACGTGAACTACCGGATAACTCATTATCCAGTAGTTCACGTTTGTTAAGATTATTTAATGTAGAATTTTTATCAAAATACTTATATATTGATAGCTTTAAGAAAATATACCAATATGCATTTCCAAAATAAGCAACTAGATACTACCAAAATATCTAGTATCTTCTATCAGTTAGGACAAAAAGAACCAGGAGGTACTACTAAAATTAGCCAACTAATAGCAGATTTTCACGAGAATAGTCTGTTACTAACCATGCTATTTTTTGCTATGCCAGTTGCCATTCCTATCCCCTATCCTCCTGGTTTTACTACCATATTGGGGATGCCTTTAATTATTTTATCTATTCAGATGTTACTGGGCTATCGCCAAATTTTTCTTCCCAAAAAAATTACTAACTATCAAGTTCGTAATAGTAGCTTAATAAAAATAAGCACCAAAATTGTGCCCTTAATTACTCGGATAGAAAAATATATCAAACCACGATTTAATTTTGCGGGCTCCTTATATTGTGAACAATTTGTAGGTTTTATATCTTTGCTTTGTGCTATTGCAGTCACGGTGCCGTTACCTCTGACTAATGCCATACCGGCATTTGGGATTGTCGTAATGATGCTTGGACTGTTAAATCGTGATGGTATCACTGTAATATTTGGCTTTATAATCTCAGGCCTCGGTCTTATTATAGGGTTACTAGTAATTGCCGTTAGCTGGTTTAGTATAAAACATTTATTTTACCTCTTTTTTTGACCCATATTTTGTGATATATTTTCAATGAAACAAAAATTATACGAAGGATCAAGCAAAATTCTTTATCAAGCTCCGGAAGAGTTTGCTCTTATTATGTCTTTTACGGACAAAATAGTGCTTGAAGGTGGAGAAATTCTGGATATTTCTGGGAAAGGAGTATTAAATAATAATATTTCCTCCTTTATAATGAGTAAGCTTGATATGGTGGGGATAAATAATCACCTAATTGAAAAAATTAATATGCGAGAGCAGATAATTCAAGCGGTAGATATTTTGCCAATTCAGGTATGTGTGTCTTCAGTAGCTTGCGGGAGATTTGTCCAAGAATTTTCGATGGAAGAAGGATATGTCTTTGATCACCCTATTATTGATTTTAGAGTTAAAAGTAGTGAATTAAAACACCCAATAATTAACGAACATCAAATATTCAATTTTGGTTGGTTAAGCAAAAGAGAGATTAGCGAAGTAAAACTTATATCTATAAGAATCTATGATTTTTTAAGTGGACTCTTTGTAGGAGTGGGTATTAGACTCGTGGAATGTAAATTGGAATTTGGCCGGGTATTTAATGGTGAAGACTTCATCGTGATGCTTGCCGATGAAATAAGCCCAGATACTTGCCGTTTATGGGATATGAGCAGTAATGAGAAACTAGGAATGGAATTAATCAAAGAAAATCCTGAGAAAGCTTTTAATTCCTATCAAGAAATCGCTAATTTATTAAAAGATAAAATAACCAGATAAAATGAAAAAGCCTGTAATTGCTATAATTCTTGATTCGGTGTATAATTCTCCGCAATATAGATATTCCACTTTCCCGTGGTATGCTTTGCGGCAAAATTATGCAGAAACTGTATTAAAAGCAGGGGGGGCCCCCTTAATGCTACCCTATCAATATGATACAATTGAATTGGTGCTCTCAATTATCGATGGGTTAATTCTGCCAGGGGGTGATGAAGATATTCATCCGACCTATTATGGCCAGGATTTTACCTCGAAGAGAACTGCCACTAATCCAGAACGGGATAAATTTGAGATTCTGCTTACTAAAAAAGCCCTAGAAAAAAACATTCCCTTTCTAGGAATATGCCGAGGAATGCAACTTTTGAATATCGTCTGTGGTGGCACTCTTATCCAACATATTCCCGATTATATTCAAAACTCTCCAATCAACCACGAACAACCACCCCCAAAAGATATTGCCACGCATCCGGTAATAATAAAAGATAACACTATCTTAGCAAAACTGGCAGGTAATCAACAGACCCATATGGTGAATTCTACTCATCATCAGGCAGTGGATAAATTAGGCACAGGATTACAAATTGCCGCCACCGCCCCAGACGGCATTATTGAAGCAATTGAATCAGTCAATCACCAATTTGTCCTCGGAGTAGAATGGCATCCTGAATATTTAAGCTCCAGCTTCGACCTTAATATATTCAAAGGCTTAATTGAGGCTGCAGGAAAGTAGTTCCAGTAGCTTAAATAGCTCCAGTAACTCAAGACGTGCCCCTAATCCTTTCTTCAATTTCATGACGGAAGTGACGAATTAATCCTTGAATAGGCCAGGCAGCTGCATCCCCTAGTGCGCAAATGGTGCGCCCTTCTATCATTTTGCTAGTATCTAACAATTGATCGATCTCCTCTATTTTCGCTTGACCTTTGACAAGTTTCATCATGATCCGCCACATCCAACCGGTGCCTTCCCTACAAGGAGTACATTGTCCGCAAGATTCATGCATATAAAACTTGCTAAGTCTGGCAATTGCATAAATAATATCAGTAGAATTATCCATCACGATTATTCCCCCAGTACCTAATGCAGAGCCCAGACTTTTTAAACTATCAAAATCCATGGAAGCTTCTTCACATAATAGCTTTGGGATTAATGGTACTGATGAGCCACCAGGAATAATAGCTTTGAGGTTATCCCATCCGCCCCGTACTCCGCCTGCATACTGGTCAATTAATTCTCTTAAAGGAATTCCTAAAGCTTCTTCAACATTACAAGGCTTATTGACATGACCAGAAATACAAAAAATCTTGGTACCAGTATTATTTGGCTTTCCTATAGAAGCAAACCATTCCCCCCCGCGCCGTAGTATAGTTGGTACTACGGCAATTGATTCCACATTATTAATGGTAGTTGGGCAGCCATATAAACCAAAAGTAGCAGGAAAAGGAGGTTTTAACCGCGGAAATCCTTTGTTACCTTCTAAGCTCTCAAGTAAGGCTGTTTCTTCTCCACAAATATAAGCCCCAGCCCCTCTGTGTAAATAAACATCAAGATTATAGCCTGTCCCGCACACATTTTTCCCAAGAAAGCCAGCTCTATATGCTTCATCTATCGCTTGTTGGATATTGGAGGATTCATTATAAAATTCCCCTCGAATATATATATAGCAAGTATGAGCATTAATAGCAAAGCTCGCTAGCACGCATCCTTCAATTAGCTTATGCGGCTCATATCTTAAAATATCACGATCCTTACAGGTTCCTGGTTCTGATTCATCGGCATTTACCACTAAATAGCTAGGCTTAGGATGATCTTTAGGCATGAAGGACCATTTAGTGCCAGTTGGAAAACCAGCACCTCCTCTCCCACGCAATCCCGATTTTTTTACTTCGTCAATTATCCATTCTCTACCTCTATTAATAAGATCCTGAGTATTATCCCAATCACCTCGTTTCTTACTACTTATTATATCACATTTTTCTCGTCCACTAAGATTAAAAAAAATTTTATCACTAATATTTAACATAAATTATCTCTTCCAATAGAAATGTTCACAGGCGCTAGGTTAATAGCTTAAAATTAATGTATCTCTTTCTATCCTAAAGCTTGTCAAACGGCCTAGTACGGACATACCCAGTAAAGAAATGTCAAGCCCTCCTGTCCCTACATGAGCATCAACATTCTTAAAAACGTTATCGCCTATCATTAACCTATCTAATTGCACAGAGGCAGCTTTGCTTAGGCCATTAGCGGTAGAATAAATTTTGGTAAATCGTAAGCTTGACAAATCAAACCCTAGTTTTTCGGCATCCTCAGTAGTCAGGGCAACGTCACTTGCCCCAGTGTCGATCATAAATTGAATTTTTACTCCATTGACCAAGGCATTAATATAAAAATGCCCATCACTACTACGATTAATCACTAGCTCTCCTTGTTTATTAACCCAGCTATAGGATGGAACTAATACCGAAAATACCCTCTGTGAGATATAATTTAATTCAAATCTAAAAGCATAGCCAGTAATTATAACCAAAAATATACCTAGCCAAATTAATGATTGTACTACTGTATATTTATTCACATTAAATCCCCTATATTGTCTAAAAAAATCCTCGCCCTGTGAGATTTTGGGTTAGCAAAAAACTCTCCTGCCGGCTGATCTGATAGCACTTGTCCATGATCCATAAAAATTATCCGGTCTGCTATTGCTTTGGCAAATTTAATATGATGAGTTACTATAATCATGGTTAGCTGAGTTTTAAGCAAAGTGATAATTTCAATAATATCTTTAATATTTTCTGGATCTAACGCTGAAGTAGGTTCATCAAACAACATAATTTCTGGATCCATCATCAGGGCTCTTGCAATGGCTACTCGTTGTTTCTGCCCTCCGGATAGATTAACAGGGAAGGCAGTAGCTTTTTGTTGTAAGCTAAATTGTTCAAGAAGTTTTTCGGCCTTAGCAATTGCCACTTTTTGCTCTGCTTTCAAAACATTGATAGGGGCATATATTAAATTGCTTTGAACATTTAAATGAGGAAAAAGATTAAAAGTTTGAAAAACCATACCAATTTTAAGAGCAAGCTGCCTTTTGTTTTGGGGTGTCAATTTTTGACCATCAATAAACACCTCTCCTTCTGTGGAGGATTCTAATCCAGTCATAATACGCAGTAAAGTTGATTTACCACTTCCTGAAGAACCAATAATTGCTATAGTTTCCTGTTTATTAAACGTAAGGCTTATCTCTTTCAGAACAGCAGCTTTATTATAGCATTTAGAAACTTTGTCAATTAAGATCATATTAGACTATAAATTTGTAACCATCATATAATGGCTGTATATTAGGAGGTAATATTTTCAATATCTCATCATAACCAACAAGATGGCTAAGATTAGTTAATAATATGCGCCCTGGCTTAAATTCTTGATTCCACTGTAAAACTCTCTCTAACCCCGCATGAGAGTCATTAGATTTATAAGCCGTACAATCTAGAATCCATACTTCAATATTTTGTAAGAAACATTTAGACTCTTGTGGGAAATCTACTACATCCGTAGAGTAAACAAAGTCCCCTACCCTTACGCCTAAACTATCTACCGGGCCATGATATTGCTTAAAAAATTGCACCTCTATCGTGTTAATTGTACATTTGGTAAAAAAATCCACTGCTCGCGTGACTAATTTCTCTGGAGTAAATAAATACTCATTACGTTCTTGCGTTCTAGCTAAAGTCTTTGAATCAGAAAATATTTCCAACGGTTTTTTTTGTAAGAATGGAAAGATCCGTAAAGTATCAATCCCGCCAACGTGATCCGCATGATCATGAGTTAATATAGCGGCATCTACTTTTTTTATTTTCTCTCTTATTAACTGATCTTTAATATCAGGACCAAAATCAATAAGAATTTGACTATTATCATCATCAATATATATTGATGATCTAGTTCTTTTATTATAAATTGAGGAAGAAGTGCAAACATTGCATTCACATCCAATTATAGGCACTCCAAGAGAGGGGCCACAACCTAGAACTGTTATTTTTATCATAAATATTTATTACTTTAATAAATGCGTAGCATATGTTTGAATTTTTATATAATTTCTATGGGGCTAATCAAGAGATATTTGTATATATTAATAAAATAACTAATTATCCTCCCATATTACCCTATATCCTTAAAAGTATCTCTTATTGTTTTAATATTGGCAATTTTGCTATTTGCTATTGTTTGTTCCTGGTATATTTCTGGCTACAACTCCACACAATCCAGGATTTTAATAAACTCTCTAGCAAATTTTGGCCTATCTATCATAAATTAGTTCTGATTGGAATAATTTATACCATATTTTGTGTAACTTACGCTACATTAAAATATTCTATTAATCTCCCTAGACCATTTTGTTCATTACCTACGCAGTATTTTATAACAATTGTGAAGGTGAAGCTAGAGAGATGTTTGTCAAGTTTTCCAAGTAGCCATGCTGGCCTTGCTTTACTCACAGCCTATATTATTTGGCCCCATACTACTCTATTTCAAAAAATCTTCCTCTATTTAATGGTATTAGTAGTTGCCTTATCTCGTATTACTTTAGCTATGCATTACCCAGCAGATATTATTTATAGCTTTGTTATTACTACAATAATTATAGTTATTAGCAAAGTGATTTTTAAAATTTTTGTTAATAATTTAATAAATAGGATTGGAAATATTCTGGTAAAAAAATTTTAACTATGTTAGAATAGGACTAAATTTGATAAATTTAGTGAAGGATATTATATGCCCAAAGGCACTAATCACACTGAAGAAATTCTTACTCACACTATTACTTCAGAAATTGTTAACAGAATGGTTGATGGAGCAACAACTCTAGAAGATTTAAAAACAATTAAACAGGTGACTGGACTCCACGAGAGAAAAGCAGAAAAAACTGCTTTGATAGAATCGGTAGGTGCCCATTTTACTAACGACCAATTGCATGCGCTTACTTTGACAATAGCACAAAATGCTTCTGCTTTGATAAAGTCAGAGGATCAAAGCTTTTGTTGTCGTGAGACTCCCGAACACTTTATTAAAGAATTACTGGTATTAGAAGCAAAAAGGAGTGGAATGACAGTGGAATTGGATAAGGATCCACTAGCTGTAAACGTTGCGAATCTAGTCCTACCTTCGCCAACGGCAGATATATATGATACCCTTACAAGAACATTTTATCCCCAACGAAGCGTTTCGGAACAAAAAGTTCAAGAACGTATAGCAGAAAGTATATCTTTCCTACTCATAAAGAGTTTGGTAGAAGAAAGTGTCACTTATCAAAAGTTAGATCTTGCACCACAAGGAGCTATCCAGCTAAGTTGCGCTATTCCAAGCAAAGATGCAAAACTCAATCTTATAACGAGTCATATACTAAGTCCTGCCCCAGGTCTATGTATTCAACAATTAATAGACAATAACATTCTTTCTCAAGTAAAACCACAAAAATCTAAGGCAAAAGAGGTGCTTTCGAAGAAGGAGAAGTCAGACATTGCTTTTAAGATCAGAAAGGCATTAGCAAGGCCAATCGCTAACTTGATAATAAAGAAATCATTGGAAAATCTTAAACCCCCTATTAATAAAAAAAAGGAATCGGAAATTGAAAAGGTGTTATCTCGAATCCTGTTAGAAGAAATATTTTCTACAGCTTTGCTTAACTACCAAAATGAGATAATAAATTTCCTAACAAAAGAATTGCAAGCCTCACAAAACATTTCAACACAAATAATAACTAAATTGTTCCACAATGATTATAATATATCATCGGATAAGATAAAGACAGTTGCAGAAAAAGTTAGAATTCAGTTTTGCTCTTCCCGGTATGGAGAAGCACCAAAGACGACAGTACTAACTGAGCCCTCACCAACACTTATTAAGAAAGCTAAGGAGCAATTTAAATCTCTTCGTACTAGTAATATTAATTTATCACGTTCTTCAAAAGAAAAGCCTAAAATGCCTAGACGTAGTCGTAGTTATGCTAATATTAGTAGAATTTAAAAAAAACTTTTAAGTTTTTTTTCTGGCTAAACTTAAAGGTGCATTATCCACCTCTTCCTTGCCCATAGGTGTCAACTGAAATAGAGTTGTGCACACACCTATACCCCTCTGATATGAATTTGCAGGCGTCGATGCTCAATGCTCACCTATTATCTATAGGCTTCGCTCCATTGCGCAAGGCAGCAAAATCATCGGCAGAAGGGGTATAGTGATCCATTATTAATGTTATCTATTATTAAGCTGTGATAAATAAACACAATTGCTATAGATATTTTTCTTATATAAAAATCCCCCTCCCCTTCAATATTATCCCTGAATTATGGGGTTTTCTTCTGGATCTCCTCTACTATTCAAGTAATAATCAGCTAGAATTATCTCAGTTTAGTTAAAAAATTTTTATCTCTTAATTACTTTTTCTCTATGCATCGGAAATATATTTATATTACAGTTAATTATTAATGCTAAATTAAATTTCATTAATTATTAATTAATAATAGGGATATATATGCCAAATCATAATTCAGAAACCGCTAAATTACAAACAACAATATTATCTGGTACCGTGCCTTCAAGAAGTCCAATAACTCCAAAATCCGAAGTCAGAGAAAAAGTGGAGGTAGAAATGACAGAACAGCGCAGTTTCATTAGTAAAGTGCAGGAAGGATGTACCAACTCTTTGATAAAAGGAGTATGCTATGGTACGCTATTGATAGGTACTATAGTAGGATGTGTAGTGGGGCACTGGTACCATTATAATCAGCAAGCTGAGCATTCTGCTGGTCATCTTGAGGCAAATAGTACTACTACGCATGGATTCGTAGAGATGCTGGGGAATGTTACTGCGACTCTTCTTGGAGTAGAAATGGAACATTCCAGTAATGATTCAACGCTATTTATGTAAGTTGATAACTTTTTACTGCGGGTTATGATGATAATATTTACCTGATTAATTTGTCAGTAGCTAATTTTTTTAGGATCAGTAAGGATGGAAGCGTAATTATCATAATAAATATAAAAAACTTTTGCCATCCAAGCTGGACTACAATATAGCCTGATAAAGCTGGAAAAGTTGACCGTGAGAACCCCATCATGCTAGTTAAGAAGGAATATTGAGTAGCACGGAATTTCCCTGTGCATAAGGAAGCTATGTAAGCTATATAAGCTGCCATAGTCATTCCGCCAGTTATGCTTTCTATGCCAACATTAATAAATAACAATATTAAATTTTTACCGTAAATTTCTTGGAGAATAAATAGACTATGAGATAGGAGATGGATTATTCCAAAAAATAACAGACTATCTAGGATATTCTTTTTTTTCATGATCAAGCTGGCAATTAATCCTCCTATTATTGCTGATATTATCCCTAAAAACTTGCCGGCACTTGCTATTTCAAATTCATTATAACCAATATGTAATAAAAAAGGATTGAGCATTATATTGAGAAAATCATCCGGTAAGCGGTATAAAATTAAAAATACTATTATAGTGAATACTCCCGACAACGAACCGATAGGTTTTAAGATATTCGTGATAAAATCGGCAATATTTGGCCCTTTGTTTTTGTCCTTATTAAGAAGAGGAATTTCTGGCAAATGATTATATTTTAGACTTAATATGCTCGGAACTAAAATAGCAGAATAAACAAGTATCAGACTAGCAAAGATTTTATATACATTGTTCCAGCCCAGATAAACTGAAGCATAAATAGCCCCTGATCCTGAGATTAACATGCCAAGGCGATAGCCTAAAATATAAATTCCTGCCGTCTCTCCGTGAAAGGCTCTAGGGATAATTTCAGTGCGTAGTGCCCCAAGGAGAGTATCTTGTGCTGAGCTTAAAAAAGCTATTACTAAACCTATTAAGGCAAATAATATTAGATTATGCTCAGGGCTTATCAGGCTTAACAGAAAAATGCTGAAAGATAGCAAAATTTGAATGACCGCGAGCCAAGATAACCGATGGCCAAGTAGTTTACTTAAAACACCTAGATAAAGAGTGTCAAAAATAGGAGCCCATAAAAAATTTATAGAGTACGGCAGGAGAATAAAGGCGAATATCCCTATGGATTGGAGGTTTATCTGCTCTTTAGCAAGCCAATAATTTAAGCTATTACCGGTAATCATTAGAGTAAATCCACTAATTAAACCAAATAATAAAATAATAAATAATTTAGAACGGTTTAACATATAACTTATTTTGCAGAGAGTAAAATATAACCAGTGTCTACTTCATTTTTAAGCTCAATGATCTTATCTGGCAACTCTAAATAAGCTGCTATAGAGAGAAATAAACCGAAATGATGATGGGGATTTATTAAAGATTCTAAATTTTCATAAATTTGGGAAGGGGATAATAGAGAAAATTTATGGTATAGCTGGGCAATTTCAAAACAAGGATTAGTGGTAAAGGCATTTTGTGGTATTGTTAGAGTGATGGGCTTTTTAATGGCCTCATGGGCAGTTAAATAAAGCTTTAATGCCTCATAATTACCAGGAGTGAGTTCTAGTGCTATCTCTAAATAATATATGGCCTTTTGGCTATCATTTTGGTCATACATATTTTTTCCAGCGACTAGATAATAACTAGCTAATTTGTTTTTGATAGAGTCAAATTTTGCTTTATCCACTCTATTAAGTTTAGTGGTAATTAAAGTCAATTTTTCCCAATCAGCAAGTTCAAAATAGCAATCAATTAGAACTTCTAACTTCTCTCCATCATATTCGTCCAAGTAAAAAGACTTAAGGGCATAATTTTCCGCTTCTTTATACCGAGCATTTTGATATAATATTTGCGCCAAACGTTTAGTAGCAAAAGCAGCGCAAAGTTTAAATTTTTCTAATTCTTGAAAATATTTTATTTTTTGCTCTATCTCTTCTTCTCTTTCCGCTAAAAGTAAAGTATAGAAAATTTTATAATCCTGTTTAAAATAAACTTGAAGGTTTTTAAGAGAATTTAAGGACTGAGATTTTTCGCCTATAATCAATTCTGTCATAGCTTTTATCAGCTGATAATTAGCATTATTAGTTTTTCTAGTAATGAATAGGGCTTTAATATATGAAGGTAAGTCCAGAATTAAAAATATTATCTTAAAAAAAAGGACGCCAGTAATTGCTGATAATATATATATAATAATAAAAGTAAAAAAAGAGCTTTCTATGAAGTAATCATATAAGTTGATAGTTAACACTGAATCAAGTTGACGTAATAAAGAAAAACCCAGATATAATAATAGAAATATAACGCAAATTATTAATGCTCTAATCATTATTGCCCTCTACAAATTTTTGTTGAAATTTGAAGGAATAGAAAAAATTAAGAAAAAGCTCTAGATTCTTTATTATCCTCTCTTTTAAAACTACCTTCCCTTCATTATAGGGTCTTTTTTCTATCTTAATGAACTTTTCTAACCAGGAAGAATGAGAAGAATTTGGAGGAAAAATTTTGTCTATTTTAGTATTAAGCAAATAATTTTCATTATAATTTAGTAAATCTCCTATTATATTTTTTATTTCGTGTGGGAAATCCTGCAGCTCAATCTTATATAGTTGCTCAGTATAAATTTTATCCTGTAAGAAATTGAGTATTAGCAGATTTATATTCAGCAAATAATTACGGTAATCATTAAAGAGAGCATATGAATCTCGGGGTAGATTATCGGACTTTTCAATATTGCTGCCTATTTTTGCTAAATTATTGGATGTTACCATAGCCTGTGACGTTTGGGGCGATTGAAAATTTTCAAGTAGAGGCGCAGGATTATTTGCATCAAGCTTTATCAGCTGTAAATTTGCTGCTCCTTCTTGATTCACGGTGGCAGGTAATTGACTGAGGTTTTTATGGTTCTTAAATAAGCCAATATCATAAAAAGCCATGTAGCTTACCGAAATAATAAATAATATAATAAGAATTATTGTAAAAATAACAGGATTATTACTGCGAACTTTTAATATATTAGTATTAGGATTTTGCATTAACTTAATTTCCAATTTATCAAACAATTTGTATTGTTAAAATTAACACTATCACAGCTGGTATATAACATCAATATGATTTAAAGATGGTAAGCATTTGTTCCGGTTTGCCATCTTCACAATAAATCACATTTTTGCTAAAAATTTTAATAATATCAGCTACTTTTTTACTGATAGCAATAACCTGGCTATTAGATAATAATTCTAATAGCTTATTATCTGCCAATAATTTAATTAAGGTTTTAGCACTATTTTGGGAGTATAATAAAATATAATCAACACCCTTTTTAATTTCTTCTATATTATGAAGTTGACTTATATATTGTACTTCATAAATAATTTGTCTTGTGATGCTACTGGGTAGCTCTTGCGTAATTTCATTGGAAGATAAATAGATAGTTTGTTTATAGAATTCTGGCGGAAAATTTTTAATCAGTTGCTGGATATTTCTGGCAACACCCGAGACTATCAAATTATTTTGTGTTAGAATTATATTTGAAATATTGCCCACTACCCAAAAATTTTGGTTAATATTATCTTTTTTAAAACCCGGGTAGCGACTTATTAATGACACAAAAAGCTTAGCTGCAAATTTGCTGGTAATAATTATGTTGGTATAATTAAATAAAATCCTAGGATCAAAATTTAAATCTTTATATTGCACTAAGGGTGAACAAATATATTTAAATTTTTGTTCAAGGGCCCTATTATTATTTTCGATAGTTCTAATAATATCATAATTATCTTCTATACTTCTAGTTAATAATATAGATTTCATAAAAAGGTCTCTTAAAGTCTATACGCGAATTACCGCAGTTCACATATTTTAATTTTACAATATACATTTCACCATGAAAATGCCACATTTTCCTCTTGTTGCTGGGCAACATACGGCAAAATATAATCTTGAGAATATCACAAAGCTATTGGCTTTTCTTGATAACCCTCATTTAAAATTACCCCCAGTCATTCATGTAGCTGGAACTAATGGTAAAGGTTCTAGCGTGGCAATGTTTACCAGTATATTTAAGGCAGCTGGTTATCAAGTACATGCTTATACTTCCCCCCATTTACTAGAAGTTAATGAAAGGATAGTATTACAAGGCGAGAAAATCTCGGATTTTTACTTATTTGAAATATGCGAAAAAACAAGAATTGCCAGCTTACAGGCAGGTGTTGAACCTAGTTTTTTTGAAGGGCTTACGGCAGCAGCCTTTTTAGCTTTTGCAAGTGTTAACGCAGATATATTAATAATTGAAACGGGGCTAGGTGGCAGGCTGGATGCTACTAATGTGATAGAAAAACCACTTATTACGTTAATTACTTCTATTTCTTATGACCATATGCATCTGCTTGGTGACACCTTACCTTTAATTGCTTCAGAAAAAGCTGGGATTATCAAGCCTTTCGTTCCTTGCGTTATTAGTGCCCAAGTGTGGGAAGTGTATGAAATATTATTAGCAAAATGCCAAGACTTAAATTCTTCGGCTTTTTGTTATGAGTATGATTTTGGTTTAAAGAAAAACTTAAATAGTTTTAATTATTTATCTAACCAAGGTAATTATCAGTTCCCCTTCCCTTCTTTGCCTGGTGACCATCAATTAATAAATGCCGCTTCAGTCATTGCAGCAATTACCTTAATTAATGATAAATTCAATATAACTAACAACAATATAGAAAAGGGGCTACAAAATATCCACTGGCCTGCGAGAATCCAAAAAATTGCTCCTCATAAATATAGGCATTTAGCGGGCGCTCACGTCCAAATTTGGGTGGATGGAGCCCATAATAGTGGTGGAGCTATGGCCCTTGCTGCCTGGATTGCTGATAATTTAACGGGGCCAATCTATCTAATTTTAGGAATGACCAAAAATAGAGATGTGGCCGATTTTTGTGGTCACCTAAAATTATTGACAGTACAGGGATACGGTGTTAGGGTACTATCTGAGGTAATGAGCTATAATAGCCAGATATTATGCCAAAAAGCTAACGCAGCTGGAATGCAGCTTGCCCCTCAAGATTCTTTGGAACAAGCTATCAGAGAGATAAGTAATCTTAAAGCCCAAGGAACCAATATAATTATCACAGGCTCTTTGTTTTTGGCTGCTGATTTTTTAAAATTAATAGAATAAGCTTGATCTAACAAAAAAATATGGTAAACTATAATGATACACTGCAATAAATCCAACCAAAATTCTTACCCTTTTATTTTACCAGAATTACCATTTAATAAAGGTGATTTTGCTCTTAATTTTTCTGCAGAAACTTTTGATTATCATCATGGCCAACATCATCAAACCTATGTCACTAACCTAAATAATTTAGTGGAAAAGGAGCTGATCTTTCAAAAAATGAGCCTAGAAGAAATAATCCTTAACACCTCTACTGATCCCACAAAAGCTTCTATCTTTAATAATGCCGCACAAGTTTGGAATCATAGTTTTTTTTGGCATTCTATTAAACCCAAAGGAGGAGGGAAACCAACAGGTAAAATATTAGAAATGATCAATAAAGATTTTAGCAGCTATGAAAATTTTATTACGGAATTTAAACAAGTAGCCGTCGGCCAATTTGGTAGTGGCTGGGCCTGGTTAGTAATAGACAAGAATAAATTAAAAATAATTAAAAGCAGTAATGCAGAGACTCCCATTACCCAATCTATTAAACCATTGTTAGCTTGTGATGTATGGGAGCATGCCTACTATATTGATTACCGCAATAAACGCCCAGCCTATATTGACAGCTATATAGAACATATGATAAACTGGGGTTTTGTGGAAGAGAAGGTGTAGATTTTTGG
This sequence comes from Rickettsia endosymbiont of Bradysia coprophila, assembly GCA_019468145.1. GTDB lineage: Bacteria > Pseudomonadota > Alphaproteobacteria > Rickettsiales > Rickettsiaceae > Tisiphia. The sequence continues at coordinate 614,941 of JAHXDM010000002.1, read as the reverse complement.
AAGTGGAAGGCTACAGATTGATTTAAAATTTAAGCATATTACCTGTTAATTTATAAAAAAAGTGGTTATTTGTGACAGATATATACTATGCAGCAGCCACGGGCGATATAAAATTATTGAAAGAACTGATTGCGGCTGGAGGAGTTGATTTAAATGCTCGAGGTTCTTTTGATGAAAGACGTATAGATCCCAGAGATAGTCCTAAGAAAGATCTTACTCCTTTAGGTCTAGCAGCAAAATATGGGCACGCAGAAATGGTGAGTTTTTTACTTGACCAGGGGGTTCATGTGGATGATAACATGGCTGATAATAATGATAAAGCTACTCCCTTAGGGCTTGCAATTCAGAACCAATACCCTTGGGATTATGTTTGGGATTATGACACTTGGGTTGAGCCGCCCTTGAAACCTTCCAACCCTGATAATGCTGCTTTGGGATATCCAAAATCTGCAAGACCTACCCATGGTATACCCAAAAAGAATATGTTAGAGGTAGGAAATATATTATTAAAGCGGGGAGCTAAAGCCAATACTAAGGTTATAACTCCCTGTTTAGATACTCTTTTAATATTAGCAGTACAAAAGAGTGATGTTGAGTTAATAAAACTGTTGCAGGAGTATAGCGCTGATCCAAGAATTAGTAATAAGAATGGGGATACTCCTTTACATAAGGTAACTAACGTTGAAATAACAACAATGTTACTTAAGTGGGGGGTAGACGTTAATGCTAGAAATAACTATAATGAGACTCCTTTACATACTGCATGTGAAGAGAGGAAAAGTGAAGTGGCAATAGAATTAATTAAACATCCGAGTACTGATGTTAATCTTGGTAAGGATTACATGGAAACTCCTTTAATGACAGGACTAATGGCTTCTCCTCCTCTTGATATCATGGTAGTGCAAGCATTCTTAGACCATCCTAAAATTGATCTAAATGTTCAAGATGAAGGAGGAGATACTGCATTACATTATTCCAAGAATGCGGCAATAGCCCGTATGTTGTGTGAAAAAGGCGCAAAGGTTAATATACCTAATGAAGAGGGCTTCACGCCTGTAGAGTATCAACTAAGACAGATGGCGGATCACAGATGGGATCCTGAATTAATAAAAGTACATATTGAGTTTGGAAATAAAGCAGACTTAATGAGGTGGGAAAGGAATTTTCCTGCTTCAGCTAAACCAATCCTTGCAATCTCGGGAAAAGTAACAAAACTTTTGCATGAGCCTGTCGTGAATGAAATTATAGCAGCAAGTCAAGATCCAGATACTGGTGAGTTGTTTCGTAAGAATTTTATGGTGCGTGCTAAGGAAGGGGAATTGGACATAGTACAATATCTTCACCAACGTTCCCTTAACCCTGATATTCAAGATAAATTTCATCAGTTCTATAGGGAGAGACTTAGTGGAAAAGGTAGCTCAAGTGATTATTGATAACTCATCACAAAGAATACCTATTCCTCTAGAACATCAACAAGAGATAGCGAATTTGGTTGTAGAAAATTTACACCAAAATGGGGTACCTTCTGAGTCTATTCCTGGATATATCAAAAACATGAGTACAAATTTTTCTTTTCTTGCACAATCTTTGGAGAACTTTAAAAATCAAGTGTTTGAAGATGGATTAATGGTCAGATATAATCTCTTTAACTTATTAAATGACGACGAGCAAAAAAGTTTTTCTAAAGATGAGAAAGAGAAGTTAACTTTTGAATATTATTATGGTGAAAGTTCTAAGGAATTCATGAAACCCGAACAAAAAGCACTTACAGTTGAACAAATAAAGAATATCAAAAAGGATCTAGAAACATATAAAGAAGATTCTTCATTGTTTTTAATACCAATAGTAGAAATTCTAGATATTCTTATTGGGGATTTAAAAAAGAGAAAAAGAGAATTAGAGAATAGTCAGGTAGGAATAATAGAAGATATTCCAAATCAGGACCTTAGGTATGATATAAAGGAGCTAAGAGCTAACGTTATCCCGGGTGAAAAACTATTTAAATATCTTGGTACAAACTCACAGGTTAAAGAATTGCAAGAAAGGATAAGAGAGATAAATGATTTAGGGGATAAAGTAGAAAAATATGAAAAATATGAAAAATATTTTGATATAGTAAATAAACCAATCTCAGAAGAGATTAAAGCACTTCAATCTTCTCTTAAAAGGCATATTACTACTGAAGATCTCCTAAAGGTAAACACTCCTCGAGTCAATGTACCAGCGCGAGGGAGAAGTAATACTCTATGAAGCTTACCCTGCTTTGTAGATTTTAATTTATAAAGAAAAGCGGTTATTTGTGACAGATATCTACTATGCAGCAGCCAAGGGCGATATAAAATTATTGAAAGAACTGATTGCGGCTGGAAGAGTTGATTTAAATGCTCGCACTCTTATTAATCCGTGGAATAAGGAAAACCTTTGTACTCCATTAGAGCTAGTAGCACAATTTGGACGGTGGAGAATGGTGAATCTATTACATGAAAAGAGAGCTCATATTGATAATGATAGTGGTACAAATACTGGTTTAGCACTTGCAGTCTTGGAGATGCTAAGTACATTAAAAAAAACAGATCCTAATTATTCTCCAGATCCTGCCCATAATGTACCAACAAAGAAACCTACGATGTTGGTTCATAGTAGGTCAAGTCATGATATATTAAAACACGAGCTTATATGGACGATTCAGACGCTATTAAAGCATGGGGCTAGTGCAAATGCTAAGGTTAGCAATTCCTCCTTAGATCCTCTTTTAATATTAGTAGTACAAAAGAATAATGTTGAATTAGTAAAACTCTTGTGTAAGCATGGCGCTGATCCAAACATTAGAAATAAGAATAATGATACTCCTTTACATACTGCATGTCGCAATAGGAACATTGAGGTGGCAATAGAATTAGTTAAAAATAAAAATATTGATATTAACCTTGTTAATGATGAGGGGGAAACTCCTTTAATGTTAGCACTAATGGCTTCTCCTCCTGATATTCCGCTAGTCCAAGCATTCTTAGACCATCCGAAAATTGATCTAAATGTTCAAGATGAAGAAGGATATACTGCATTACATTATTCCAAGAATGCAGCAATAGCCCGTATGTTGTGTGAAAAAGGCGCAAATGTTAATACACTTAACTCACAGGGATTCACGCCTGCAGATCATCAACTAATGCAGATGACGCCGCCCAGTAGTTGGGACCCGGAATTAATAAAAGTACATATTGAGTTTGGAAATAAAGCAGACTTAACGAGATGGGAAAGATATTTTTCTCCCTCGATTAAACCAATACTTGAAATACCAGCAAAAGTAACAGAATTTTTTCAAAATCTTAACTTCACAGAGATCGAAAAAGCAAGTCAAGATCCAGATACTGGTGAGTTGTTCCGTAAGAATTTTATGGCTCGTGCGGCAGGAGAACTGGACATACCAAAATCTCGTGAGCACTATCAGCTTGATCCTAACCTCTCCAAGATTGAAGTTATAAAGTCTATAGAGCAAGACTTAATTATTAAAGCACTTAAACCTTCTGTTACAAAACATATGAGTGACCAGGCAAAGAGAAACACTCCTCCGCTAAGGAAAGTACCAGAACACAAGAAGAGTAATAGTACTTCGTTTAACATGTTTTAACATTTAAGAAACTATTATAAGCTAGTTTCTTAAATACTATATTAATCATGAACAAATGTTTTAAGATAGATTATTACATCAGCGATATCTTGGAGTTTATTAAATCCCGCAAAAGTCATCTTAGTGCCAGGGAGAAATTGGGTAGGTTTATGTAAGAAATGGAATAAACTTTCTTCATCCCAGTTGCCTCCCTTGCTAGATAAAGCGGGGGAATATTTATAATTTGCTACCTTCCCTCTTTCCGCCCCGACAATATTCCAAAGATTCGGCCCAACTTTATTGGGACCTTGCTTCTCAAAACTATGGCACATCAAACATTTTTTGATGAGATTTTTTCCAGCCTCTGCATTAGCATTTTTCATTAATTCTGTTACATTAATAACTTCCTCTAGGTTAGAAGTGGCAGAATTATCCCCAGTAGGTTCTTGTGTAATCTCTACATTATACCCACGCGATTCAGGAGATAAAACTGGTTTGTAGAGAATATTGGTTACGAATCCAACCATCATGGCAATTAAGCTGGCTAATAAAATAGAAGCGACAATTTTGTTTAATTCTAGTCCAGACATATTTACTTATCTCACAAGATGATAGTTATACTATTTTTCTCTTGAGAATTATTTTTTTAAATCTTAGGGCTTATAGGCTAGTGTTAATTAAATTAGTTACATTTGTTGAGTTATTCTTTAGCAAAAATCTAACCATATGTTCAATATAAAACTTTTTCTATCAACTTATAGTTGTTTATATTTGGAGCGGGTGAAGGGATTCGAACCCTCGACTTCGACCTTGGCAAGGTAGCGCTCTACCCCTGAGCTACACCCGCGAAATTTTTATATAAAACTTTAATGAGTTAATTGGGGGAAAGATCCCCATTAGTAACTCTTTAAGCCTCTCTACTTTGCCCCTAATTCCTTCTGAAAGCTACTCTAGATTTCACATATAAAACAATAAAGATAAAGGCAAGAATAAATATAAGTAAATACGCTAGAAAGATCAAGAGAAAATAACATAAAATATCACTTCTTTCATTTAGATCGTATATATAAATTTTATATCCTCTTTTGTTCTATTATTTGTCTTTTTATTGATGCGATAGAATTAGCAGGGTTTAAACCTTTTGGGCAAGTCTTAGTACAATTCATAATTGTATGACAACGATATAACTTAAAAGGGTCTTCTAAATTACTCAAGCGTTCTTTGGCATACTCATCTCGAGAATCCACAATCCACCTATAGGCTTGCAATAAGATCGCTGGCCCTAAATACTTGTCGCCATTCCACCAATAGCTAGGGCAAGCAGTGGAACAACATGCGCATAGAATGCATTCGTATAAGCCGTCTAATTTTTCTCTATCCTTCAGGGACTGCAATCTTTCGCTATTTTGTGGAGCTGGACTATCAGTTTTTAACCAGGGTTCTATTGATTCATATTGAGCATAAAAATGAGACATGTCTGGCACTAAATCTTTTATCACTTGCATATGAGGGAGAGGATATATTTTAATATCACCTTTCACATCCTTAATAGGTTTAATACAGGCTAAAGTATTAGTGCCATCTATGTTCATAGCGCAGCTACCACAAATTCCTTCACGGCAGGAGCGTCTGAAAGTTAAAGTAGAATCTATCTCATTTTTAATCTTAATTAAGGCATCTAAGACCATTGGTCCAGTTTGTTGTAGATCTAATTCATAAGTATCAATTCTAGGATTACTACCAGAGTCTGGGTCATATCTATAAATTTGCAGATTACGTAAGTTAGTGGTAGTACCCGAAAATTTATATGTTATACCTTTCTGAATTCTGGAATTTGGCGGTAATCTAAATTCTGCCATTATCTCCCCTTTTCACTATAAACTACCATAATACCCCAAATTTACTTCTAATTCACTACATTTTCGTGGGGAAATAAATTCTCTGTTTCAGAATTTAATGATCTATCACTTAATAAATTTTTAATTTGTTGACCTGTTAAGGTCTCATGCTCAATTAACATTTGCGCGAGCAAATGAAGTTGCTCAATATGTTTAGTCAATATATCTTTTGCAAAATTATATCCTTGTTCAATAATTCTTTTCACTTCTTTATCAATTAACTCGGAGGTATGTGGAGAATTATGGCTATTGCCCCCTCTTCCTTGACTATATAAATCCTCATTAGCAGCGCCATGGTACACTGGCCCTAGCTCCTCACTTAAGCCCCAATTTGTTACCATCGCCAGCGCCATTTGAGTAGCCATTTTAATATCTGAAGAAGCTCCGGAAGTAACTTTAGATGGACCAAAGATAATTTCTTCTGCTACTCTCCCTGCCATAGCCACTGCTATATCCGCTTCCATTTTATCACGCGGCATGGAAAACCGGTCATTTTCGGGTAATCTCATTACCATACCAAGTGCTCTACCTCTTGGAATAATGGTTGCTTTATGAATTGGATCAGAAGCAGGACAGTAAAGACCCACTAAGGCATGCCCCCCTTCGTGGTAAGCTGTCAATTTTTTTTGCTCATCCGACATAATCATTGAACGTCTTTCCACGCCCATTAACACTTTATCTTTTGCTTCTTCTAAATCTTCCATATTCACTTCTTTTTTGCCGCGGCGGGCAGCAATTAGAGCGGCTTCATTCACTAGGTTTGCAAGTTCTGCTCCTGAAAATCCGGGCGTTCCTCTTGCGATGATTCTAGGAAGTATATTTTTAGCACATTTTATTTTCTTTAAATGGACTTGTAAAATTTGTTCTCTCCCATCTATATCGGGGTTTGGAACAGTAATTTGGCGATCAAACCTTCCAGGACGGAGTAATGCGCTATCCAATACATCAGGTCTATTAGTAGCAGCAATAATGATCACTCCCTCATTATCTTCGAAACCATCCATTTCAACTAACATCTGGTTTAAAGTCTGTTCCCGTTCATCATTTCCCCCTCCCATACCAATTCCTCTATGGCGACCTACTGCATCTATCTCATCAATAAAGATTATACAAGGGGCATTACGTTTACCTTGTTCAAACATATCCCTGACCCTACTTGCACCCACACCTACAAACATTTCGACAAAATCCGAACCTGAAATACTAAAGAAAGGGACATTTGCTTCACCTGCTATAGCTTTGGCAAGAAGAGTTTTCCCAGTCCCTGGCGGACCTACCAATAAACAACCTTTGGGAATTTTCCCCCCAAGTTTTTGGAATTTGCTGGGATCTCTCAGGAAGTCAACAATTTCCGTTAATTCTTCTTTAGCTTCGTTAATGCCGGCAACGTCTTTAAAAGTAACTTTAGGGCCTTTATCGGAAATTAATTTGGCTTTAGACTTGCCAAAACCCATGGCTTTTCCGCCTGATTGCATCTGCCGCATAAAAAACACCCATACTCCAATCAACAAGATCATTGGGAACCAGGAAACAAAGATACTAAACAAATAATTCATTTTAGTATCGGGCGGGGTTACTTCAATATGGACACCATTACTACTTAACCTGTTGATAAGGTCTGGATAATCTGGAGCATATGTTGAAAATGGAGAGCCCTCATTTAAAGTACCACTAATTGTTCGCCCCTGAATTTTAACGGAATTAATAGCTTTTTCATCAACTTTTGTCAGGAAATCAGAAAAGGCCATATGGCTTTTCCCCCCCATAAAACTGTCATTTTGAAAAGCCTGAAAAGTAAGGATCATTACCACAAAAATCGATACCCAAATTAGAATATTCTTACCTTGATTATTCATCTATATTAACCTAACAGAAATGTGTAAAACGTGATGTAAAGCTTGGATAAAAATAAACTGAGAATTTTTCCTTTAAACTTTCATCATTATAATATGATAGATGGGGCATGGCTATAACTTTTTCAAGTATTTTAATTACTGGCAATGTAAATAAAATTGCCAGATGATTATTAAAGCTAAGAGTTTTTAAGGTATCTAACGCTAGATTATCTCTTATTTCCGAATAATTTTTTATTGTTAAATTACCAATAAAATAGTTGTTATTTTCTAATTTTGTCATAGAATTAATATGAAAAATAAATCTATTATCCCAAATACAGCCGTTATTTAGTAAGACCAGATTTGGAATATTCCTTCCCCCTTCTCGGTAGATTATTAAATTATTATTAATTTTTTTTATTATACAACCATGAAATGTTTTAGTAAAATTAACTGATTGTAACAATAATTCGTTGATCATAAGGATTGAATTAGTTCTACCAGGGTAATTTTTACCACTAATAATTATCAGTACAAAACTAAGTGTTTGGAGTTTTACTTCCTGAGAAAATTCCAAAAATTTCGAGAGATTGATAGTAGAAAAACCACAATCATAAGTTTTTACTGACTCTGCAATACAAGCAATAAATTCTGGTTGTAATTTCTCTTCTACTTGTTGGTTAATTGCTAATTGTTCTCTCATTACTTCATTTTTTTTACATTCTTCTTCGCTCTTTAATTTTTTTCTAATAACATTTCTGCGATATTTATCCGATAAATTAGATTCATCTTCAAACCATTTTATATTATCTGCAACTAAATATTCCACTAATTGCTGTTTGCGAATATTAAATAGTGGTCTTACTATCCTAATATTATTATACCATATAATATAGTGATGACTAAGACCAAATATACTACTATTTTTTTCGGATCTTAGATAATAATTTTCGATATAATCATCCAACTGATGGGCTGTTAAGATAGTTAATATATCTAATTTTATACATAATTCAGTCATTAATTTATAGCGCGCTTCTCGTGCCCTGGCTTGTAAATTAGCCACATTATTTTTATGATCAAAGTGCAGCTGATAGTGCAAATGCCCTAGCTTATGGCTTAAATCTCGGATATATTCGTTTTCCATTTTAGATTCAGGACGTAAATTATGATCAACAGATAGCACCACTAAATTAAGATTATTCTCCCCTGCCCATTTGTGGGTTAACATTAACAGAGCTATGGAATCAGCCCCCCCCGAAATAGCTAAAGCAATAGTTCGAATTGGGAAAATAAATTGAAAGTTATGCAAGTTAATAGGGTGGCCAATTAAATTATCAATATTTTTTTTAAATTGGTGGTATAACATCTACTATACATTAATTAGCTTAAAGGATTTAGAGCTCTAAGAAAAACCCCATACTACCCTTCAATAAATAAGGTTTTGTTTACAGGTTTTTTAGGAAAAAGTCATCCCCATCGTCATTGCAAGCCGGCCTTAAGGAGCGGCAAAGCAATTCAGGAAAAATTATTTAAGTCATCGTATTTTTATAGATTTTTCTTAAGATTGCTTCACTGCACGCGCTCGCAATGACATTAGTAATTAAAATTTTTTATTTTTTATCAATCTGCTCATTATCAGGGGTATGAGTTTGCTCTTTTTTATGATCTAATATTCTTTTTTTATATTTTTGTTCTTCCATTAGATAATTTTGTGCTTCCTGAGAAATCTTTTTATATAATTCACGTTTTTCTTTATTAATAGCGGCAATTTTTATTCTATATTCTTTTACTTCATCTCTTATATTCACTGGTATTTTTGCAATATAAGCTTCAAAGTCATCAATAATTTTCTGTAACTCATCACGAGTACTCTCATGGGTAGGATTTTGCTGTACCGTCTTGCCCTCTGGAGTATTACTAGTCTTGTCAGCAAAGCTCGGCGAATTTAATACTAAGAGGCCTAGTAGAGTAGCTATTAACGTTGGGCTTATCCATCTAGTTGCTAATTTTGTCGCTTGCAGCGTGCCTTGCGGTCCTTTATGTAAATCCTTGTGCAGCTTAGAAGTTCCTGCTGTATTTTTCTTAAAAATCCTAAAAGCTATTTTCTTATGCAGGAAGCTTATTAATCTTGTGGTTGTGGTCATGACAATCTCCTAAATATATATTAATTGTTAGTTGTCATTTAATATACACCATTATGCCCCCCATTAGTCAATCAAAAGATATCTTTATAAAGTATTTTTAATACTAATTTATCTTTAAGCAAAAATTATATGGTTTGACTTTTGGCTATATTTATATATCATGCGTTGATATTAATTAGCAACTAACAAGGGATATGAGTAAGGTAGAAAATAGTAGTTACTTCTCGGAAATGAGAAAAATTATTTGGCCAATTGAATGGCATGAACATAAAAAATTTCTGCCCATGGCAGCTATGATGTTTTGTATTTTATTAAATTACTCTACACTTAGATCAATAAAAGATGGTTTTGTGGTAACATCTATTGGGCCAGAAGCGATAAGTTTTTTAAAAACTTATATTGTTTTGCCGGTAGCTGTCATGGCTATGGTAGCTTACGTAAAATTGTGTGATGTTCTCAAACAAGAAAATGTCTTCTATGTTATAACAGGTTTTTTTATTGCATATTTTGCATTATTTACTTTGTTACTCTATCCTTACCCGGATTTAGTCCATCCTAATGCTGCAACAATAACGGCATTAAGTAATGAATATCCTAATTTCAAGTGGTTTATTAGGATAATTGGCAAATGGAGTTTTGCAACCTTTTATGCTATGGCCGAATTATGGGGTAGTATGATGCTAAGCTTGTTGTTCTGGCAATTTGCTAACCAAATTACTAAAACGGAAGAAGCAAAACGTTTCTATTCTATGTTTGGGATGCTAGCGAATTTATCCTTGCTAGTGACAGCCTATATACTTGATTATTTTTTATCTAAAGACACTCAAATAGTTGCAGAAAATCTAAAATTTATACCATTATTGCTTATTATGATAGTTAGTGGTTTGATTATTATATTATTATATAGATGGATTAATAAGAATGTTTTAACCGATCCTAGATTCTATGATGCAGCCAATAAGCCTATTAAGAAAAGCAAAATCAAATTATCGCTTGGAGAAAGTTTTAAGATGATTTTCACCTCAAAATACTTAGCTCTTATTGCCTTATTAGTGCTAGCTTATGGGGTTTCCGTAAATCTTGTAGAAGGGATATGGAAAGCAAAAATTCTTGAGCTATATCCAGATACCGAAGAATATACGCGATATATGGGACGTTTCCAAGCTTGGCAAGGTTTTACAGCTATATTATTTATGATTGTGGGAAGTAATATTTTAAGAAAGGTATCGTGGCTAACTGCTGCAATGGTTACTCCGATAATGATGCTTGCCACCGGTATTGCTTTCTTTGTATTTATTTTCTTTGGTAACGATATTGCCATGTATGCCACAGGCATCTTTGTCTCTGGTCCTTTAGCGGCAGCTGTAATGATTGGGATGATTCAAAATATTTTAAGTAAGGCTACTAAATATTCTCTATTTGACGCTACTAAAAACATGGCGTATATCCCTCTTGATAAAGATTTACGAATCAAAGGTCAAGCAGCAGTAGAGGTTATAGGTGGGAGATTTGGTAAGTCAGGAGGAGGAATAATTCAATCAACATTCTTTATTTTACTCCCTGCCTTTACTTTTATTGAAGCGACCCCTTATTTTGCCGGGATATTTTTTGTGATAGTAATATTATGGATATATGCGGTAAAAGCACTTAATAAAGAATATCAAGAACAGGTAAAATAATTTTTTAAGTTATGTTGCTGATAAACAATTAACGCTCATCTATAAATTATATTTGACTAAACGAGCGTTTGTTGTTATAAGATTTTATCAGATGATGGGGCGTAGCCAAGTGGTAAGGCAACGGTTTTTGATATCGTCATTCGGTGGTTCGAACCCATCCGCCCCAGCCAATATTTTAAAATTTTCCCTTTTTTGCAAGGTTTTGTGCTATTTAGCCTAGTTAAAATTAAAACCGCATTGTTTATATCAAAAGTTATTTCCGTTTGTACCGGTGTTCATCAATAGACTTCCTTTATAAATTGCCCTTGATTTATTGATTCTTTCCTTTTATTTTTACATAAAATAATCTCTAAATACAGGAAAATAATATTAACCCATAGTTAAACTACCTATAAGGGAATATGGCAAATAAAATTGTTAAAGACCGGCCTCCTTATGTTAAAAAATATAATAGCTGGCGAATCAGAATTTTATATTCAATAATTATTGGCTATTCGACCTTCTATTTTTGCCGTCAGAATTTTAATATTGCCCTACCTGGTTTAGTAGAGCATTTTGAAGTAACAAAAACCCAAATTGGCTGGATTTTAACTTCAGCTTCTATAGTTTATGGTATAGGAAAATTAGTGAATGGTTTTTGGAGTGACCGATCTAATAGCCGAATATTTATGGCTTTGGGTCTTGCCTTAGTAGGAATAATAACTCTTTCAACTGCTTTTGTATCAAATATATTAGTAATTGGTATTTTATGGATTATCAGTAATTGGTTTCAATCAATGGGGTGGCCGCCGGCTACCCGGATGTTAACTCATTGGTATGCTTCCAAAGAATTGGGTATGAAATGGTCGCTGGGTGCTACTTCTAACCAGATAGGGGGAGCTATGACTATGATAATATGTGGATATCTAGTTGATGCCTATGGTTGGCAAGCGGCTTTTCTAGTTCCCGGGCTAGTTGCTTTAGTAATTTCTTTATATCTATATAATAGATTGCGTAATTCACCAAATGATGTGGGCCTGCCAATAGTGGAAGAATATAAAGAATGTGAATTACCAAGCAAACAGGACTATGAGAGGTTACCAATATACGATTTAATGAAACTAATATTTTATAATAGATTAATGTGGTATATTTGTTTCGCTAATATGTTTGTCTATATTGTGCGGTTAGGAATTATTTTTTGGGCCCCTCTTTTTTTGTATCAGTTAAAAAATATAACTATAGCAGAAGCTGGTTGGCAAGTTGCTTCCTATGAAATTTTAGGTTTAGTCGGAGGTATTAGTGCAGGATGGATGTCAGATAAAATATTTCAAGGAAGAAGAGGACCCGTAGGTTCAGTTTTTATGCTTTGCTTATCTATTATTCTTATATTATTTTGGCAAGTACCCCAAGAATATAAAATTCTCAGCGTAATTATTATTTCTTTAGCTGGATTTTTTGTCTCGGGACCTCAAGTGCTGATTGGCATTGCTACCGCGGATTTTACTAATAAGCAAGCAGTAGGTACAGCAAACGGGCTGTCGGGGTTATTTGGCTATATTGGTTCTGCTATAGCTGGCATATGTGTAGGTTGGATTTCAGATAATTTTGGTTGGGATGGGGTATTTATATTCTTTAGCTTAGCTGCCTTCCTTGGGGCAATATTGTTTTCCTTAACTTGGAATTATAGTTCTAGAAAACCTTCAGTAAGTTAGCCTACCCTGCTGCATTTTAAGTTTTTCATAAAATATATCTTTTTACTTAAAAAAATTCAATATTTATAAAAATAATGTATTAGACTATTGCTAAAACCATTTTTTTATGTTAGGTGTTAGGATATTCTTAATAATTATAGGATATTATGTAAGTTAAGTTTGGTATGGCAAAAAATTTTATACAAGAACAACCACCAGAAGTTATAAAAATTAATAGCGCTGATGAGTCTTTAGAAATAAAATTTCACTCAAAAACCCTACAACATTTTAGGAAAGGCGCTTTGGCTCTTGTGAGTGGTAAGTTAGTAGAAGCAGAACAATATTTTCTGATAGTACAGCGTCTGGATCCTAATTATCCTAGTATATCTTATCAGTTAGGGCGCTGTGCATTAAAATTAGGGAGAATTAAAGAAGCACAAGAATATTTTCAGGATGGAATAAAGCAAGATGCAGGTCATGCCGGACCCTATTATGGTTTGGGTGCTTGCGGTCTTGCATTATCTAAAAGAGAGTCAACACCTCCCAAAGAGTTGCTGAAAATAACAAAGGGATATTTTGCGGAAGCAATAAAGTATAACCCTAATCATGCTGATGCTTATCAGGGTATAGCTCGTTGTTTGCAAGAAGAAGAAAAGTATCACGAATCGATTGAATCTTTTCAGGAAGCCCGAAGGTTAAAAGAGCTAAAAGGGTTACAAGCTGAGGATGCTTCACTATATTATCACGCTGGGGCTTCTTGGTATAGGATTGGATCTTATGAGGCAGCAGAAGAGTGTTTAAATATTGCTATAAATTTGAAGCAAAGTTGCTATATTGAAGCTTATATTCTCTTAAGTATAATATTACGGGCTTTAAGTGAATTTGACAAAGCGATTAGTGCTTGTGATACAGTTTTAGAACACGACGCAGACAATATTGAAGCGCAATATTATAAAGGAGTAGTTTTTGCAGAAAAGGAAGAGTTGGAAATAGCTGATAAATGTTTTGATAAAGTAATAGCTTTAGAGCCTAAATATGGGGCAGCCTATTATCAAAAAGGAAATTGTAGTGGCAAAAGATTCAAGTGGGCTGAAGCGGTTTCCCTGTACTCTAAGGGAGGGGATCTATTTGCTGACAAGCAACAATTTAAAGAAGCTGCGGATTCTTATTCTCATGGAGGTAGTTGTTGTATATTACAACACAAATTTATAGAAGCCGCTAACTTATACCTTAAGGCAGGAGAGTGTTTTGTCAGAGTCAAAAAATTTGTAGAAGCCGGGGACGAATATGCCACGGCAGGCCATGCTTTTTTACAAATGGACAAATTTGCAGAAGCAGCCGAAGCGTATGTTACCTCCGGAAAATATTTTATATTCTGTAGTTCCTCAGAAAAAGCTGCGGGAGTATATAAAAAAGCAGGCGAAGAGTTTGTAAAAATAGAAAAATTTCTTGACGCTGCGGATGCTTACCATAAGGCCGGAAGGTGTTTTCCTCCAAACCAGTATATGGAGGCTGTGGAATCATACTCTGTTGCCGCTGGGTATTTTGTCAGGTTAAAAAAATTTATAGAGGCTGCTAAGGCCTACTCTAAGGCCGGGGAGCGTTTAGAAGGAGAGAAAAAATTTAAAGAGGCAAAGGATTTATACTTAGCAGCAGCGGATTATTTTGTCAAAGAAAAGAAATGGCTAGAGGCCGCTGAATCTTACTGTAAAATAGGGAGATGTTTTCAAGACCCTCAGTACTATATGGAGGCTGTTGAAGCGTATGCTATTGCCGCGGGTTATTTTGCAAGGATAAAAAAATTTCTAGACACTGCTAATGCTTACTATAAGGCCGCGGAGCATTTAGAGGGAGGAAATAAATTTATGGAGGCAAAGGAATTATACTTGGTAGCAGCGGATTATTTTGCAAAAGACCAGAAATGGCTACACGCAGCTGAATCTTACTGTAAAGTAGGGGCAATTTTTCACGGCGTCGGTGAATTTCAGGAAGCTATTAAGTTATACTCGATTGCTGCTAATTGTTTAGTAGAAGTCAGAAAATTTACAGAAACTGCTGATGATTACTGCCTGGTAGGAAAATATTTGGAAGCAGAGAAAAAATTTATGGAGGCAGCGGAATTATATGCCCTGATAGGTAATTGTTTAGTAGAAGAGGAGCAATACGGAAAAGCTGTTGAGCCTTACTTGAATGTAGGACAGATTCTTATGAACTTAGGGCAAAATGTAAAAGCTGGTTTAGGTTTTTCTCTGGCGGCTGGCTGTTTAATAGAAGTAAAAAACTATAAAAGAGCCGTAGAAGCATATTTTTTTCAAAGGATTTGTTTAATAGAAGGGGAAGAAGATGAAAAAATTTCTGACACCTACTATAAAATGGCCCACTGCTTATTCCTTATCAAAGAGTACGCACAGGGAGTGGAGAATTGTGATAACGCAATTAAGTATTGGTTTAATGGGGTTGAAAAATATCATTTGAAAGCCAGGTGCTTACTTGCTGAAGGAAAATATGAGCTAGCCAAGCAAAGTTGTGAGGAAGCATTAAAGCTCTATCCTCCCCATGCTGGACTTCTCTATATTAAATTTTCCTGCTTATTGATAGAAGGAAAAAATCAGGAAGTTGAATCAGCGTTATATCGCTGGCGGGAGAATAATATGAATTTGTTTTCTGTAAGTGAAGAAATTATGACAGAGGAAGTTCCATTGCACCTAATGAACAATAATCTATTAGGAAGAACGGAAGATTGTGTTAATTGGCTAACAGCTGAGGCAAGCACCCGTCTTTAAGTGCAAAAATGTTAGGTGTGATATCTTTGTTTTTTTAAAGACAGCTCTAGAGTCCTTGACTTAAGCTTTTGCTCTGCATAGTTTTACTTTTTTCTTGTTCGATTTCCCGGAAAGTTTTGGGCTTTAAATTTTTCGCCAAATAATCTTTTACCTTAGGAAAATTTTCTTTCATACTACTTTCAATTGGCTTTAGATCATTACGTAATTTTGCATCCCTTCTGAGAATCTGGTAAATTTCTGAAGGTGTAGCATTATCGGGATAGGTGTTTATAAAATTTAGTTCTTTCCTTTGCTCTTTAGACATCCCTGCTAATATAATAGCTTTCATTCGCAAATCAATATCGGGAGAGTTTATACATTCCATTTGCCAAATTGGCAGGATATTAGGCCAATTGAAATTTTTTTTATCCAATCGATCCTCTTTTAGCATAACATTTAGTATAATTCTTACTAACACCTTTTCAACTAAGATCGTACTACTATCACGTAGTAATACTAAATCAATATCTTCTACACCTTTTTCAAATATTTTAGGATATAATTCTTTAATTAGCTCCTTTGATCCTTCATGAAGTTTTGTCCACCCTGCACTAAACTCTTGAGCTTGGGTAGTTACTAATATGTTTTTACCTTCTCTTGTATATCCTATTCCTTTAGCAGCTATATCGAACAGGTTTTGTATTTGACATGCTTCTGCCTGTAATGCTAATATGGGTTTAACTTGCAGTGGAATCTCTGTTTCATTTTCGGGGTTGCCCTGCAAATTGCTAACTTTATTCTCTATTTCTTCTATTGAATTGACAATCTGGTTTTTCCTATCCTTCAACTCTTCTATGCTTAAATATGGTACATTTTTGGGATCGATACCTATTGCCTTTAACATTGCAGAATAAGGAACATTATTAATCAAATCATGCAAATTTCTAAATTCAGCAGGGGGGAGGTTATGTCGCATGCATTCTCTCCAACATCTTGTACTACAATTACCCTTTGTTTGTGCGGATACTACCTTATCAGAAATAGGAGAAATAGAGTCCAAGCGAGAGATATTATTTTTTTTAACTTCCTCATCACTTATCCCTATAGTTCTATACACTGATAATCTTGATTCCATAATGTCTTCATATATGATCTTTCCAATACCATATTTTTCCTGCATATGATATTTTAATGCTGAATAAATAGGGAATTTGCTCGAAGATTTTTGTCGATAAGACTTTAATTTTTGTTTATCTTCTATAGAAAATTTGTCACTCTCATCATATGGGTTAGCACCAGCATTATAAACAGTACGATAATATTTGCCATCTTCTTTAGAATATTTAATAACATTCGCATGCCTTCCTTTCATGTTGCGGTATAATATAAATGATTGTTCATGTTCCTCTAAATCCTTTAATACTTGCTGAGCAAATTTTTTATCAGTGCCTTCACCTTCAATATTATCGCAGATATAAGTATTTATCTGTTGTAAACTGTGAGTTAAATATTCTAATGCTTTATGATCATTATCTGGATTTAAATAAATATATAATTTATTTAATGCTATTAAAGCAGGAAGTTGTACCCCAGTCACCTCTCCCCCCACGTGAACTTGATAAGCGAATTGATTATTATCTATTTGTTCATAATATTGAACTAATTTTATACCATATTCGTTTTCTCTAAATAACTTTTGCAACTCTTTTTCATTCATTTAATGTTCTCCTCCAAAATATTCAGCATAATTAATAATAAGATATTAAATCTTTAAAATCATTCCCCACTCATGATTATATAAAAGTTACTCTAAATAATCAATTGTGCATTGTCGCTTATTATTATCAGTTATTTGTAAATGAATTTTAGTAATTGGTAGTGGTAACATCTCTTCTATTATTTGGGGCCATTCAATCAAACAAAGATTGCCTTGGAAGGCCTCTTCTATTCCTAATTCATAAATTTCGGAGCTATTGTTTAAACGATATAGATCAAAATGATAGATCAGGAATTTAGGAGCAGTATATATTTGCAATAAATTAAACGTCGGGCTCGTAACATCATAATTAATACCCGAAAGATGGCGGATAATTTCCCGGCATATAAAAGTCTTACCACTTCCTAAATCACCAGAAAATGTGATAATATCTGCAGCTCTAAGGTCCTTAGCAATAGAGTGAGCCAAAAATTTTGACTCTTCTTCATTATTTAAGAGAATAGTTTTACTTGATTGCATCTTGAAGAAATTCATTAAATCTTATTTAAGTAATGTAATTTACTGAAGTTTTTCTTTTAATAAATCATTAACTAAAGTAGGATTTGCCTTACCTTCAGTTTTTTTCATAACTTGCCCTACAAAAAAGCCAAACAACTTTTCTTTACCATTTTTATACTGAATAACCGACTCATTATTATTCAATAATATTTCATCAATTATATTAGATAAAATATTAGGGTCAGAAACCTGAATTAAGGCTTTTTCTTTGATAATATCTTCAGGGTTTTGCCCTGTTTCAAACATAGTTTCAAAAACTATTTTAGCAATTTTCCCAGAAATTACTTCCTCTTCTATTAATTTTACCATTCGTGCCAGCATTTGCGGACTGATTTTACATTCATTTAAAGTTATAGAATATTTATTAAGTTGGCCAAATAATTCACTAGTAATCCAATTAGCAAGGATTTTAGGATTACATAACAGAACAGCTGCTTCAAAATATTTAGCTATTATTTCATCAGCTACCAATACTTCTACATCATAACTACTTAAGCCATATTCTGCTATATATCGTTTGACCTTTTGATCTGGAAGTTCAGGTAATTCAGCGGCTAACTTATTAATAAGCTCACTTGTTAAAACTAGGGGCAACAGATCTGGGTCGGGAAAATAGCGATAGTCATGAGATTCTTCTTTTAAGCGCATCCCTTGCGTCTGCCCAGTATCATTATTAAATAATCTAGTTTCTTGAAGAATTACATGGCCATTCTCAATTAAAGTTACTTGCCTATTTGCTTCAAACTCTATAGCCCGCATGATGTTCTTGATAGAATTTAGGTTTTTAATTTCGCACCGGACTCCCAAAGGCTCTCCTGGCCTTCTGACAGAAACATTCGCATCACAACGCATCGACCCTTTTTCCATATCTCCATCACAACTTCCTATATACCGTAATAAACTGCGAAGTTTACGCATAAATTCTGCAGCTTCTTCTGGAGATTGGAGCTCTGGATCAGTGACAATTTCCATCAAGCCGATACCCGCCCTATTTAAATCAATTAAAGTATAATCAGGCGATTGGTCATGGATAGATTTGCCAGCATCTTGTTCTAAATGCAACCTATTAATTCTAATTCTTTGGGTTCCTCGCTCTTTGCTAGAGATGTCCAAATAACCGTTTTGGACAATTGGGGTATAGAACTGAGAAATTTGATAACCTTGTGGTAAATCTGGATAAAAATAATTCTTACGATCAAAATGTGATATAAGATTAACGTCAGCATTGAGCCCTATTCCAGTTTTAATTGCTTGATGAACACAATATTCATTTAATACTGGCAGCATTCCTGGCATCGCTGCATCAATTAAAGATACCTGCGAATTAGGAGGAGCTGCAAATTCAGTTGAGCTAGGAGAAAAAAGCTTGGATTTGGAAGAAATTTGCGCATGAATTTCTAGCCCTATCACATATTCCCATTCTTGGTTATTACTCACAATTTTATTACCAACAATATAAGAAGACATTGTAAATTCCTTAATTCTTAATTTTCATTGAAGTTACCTATATGCAAAATTGATATTACTCACCCCACGCTCTATGGCGGCTGCCACCTTTAGTGTATCATACTCATTTAACGGTTTTCCTATTATTTGCATGCCCAAAGGTAACCCTCTCGAAGATAGGCTAGCCGGGACAGAACAACAAGGAAGGCCCGCAAGGCTAGCTGGGATAGTAAATAAATCGTTTAAATACATAGTTACCGGATTATCTTGCTTGTCTCCTAAATTAAAAGCTTCCGTAGGGGTAGTGGGCAGAATGATTGCACTGACTTTTTCAAAAGCATTTTTAAAATCTTCGGAAATTAAACGGCGTATTTTTTGCGCTTTTAGGTAATAGGCATCTATAAAGGATGAGGAAAGTAAATAAGTGCCAATCATAATACGTCTTTTAACTTCTGCACCAAACCCCTCAGACCTAACCTTTTCATACATTTCTTCAATAGATATTCCAGAGGATTCTATCTGAAAACCATATCTTATACCATCATATCTTGATAAATTTGAAGAAGCTTCAGCAGGAGCTATTACATAATAAGCAGCTAAAGCATATTTAGAATATGGTAGGGTAATATCAACAATTTCTGCCCCTTCATTTTTTAAAATGTCAATAGTATTATTCCACATTTTAATAACACCGGGCTGTAATCCGTCTTGGTTCA
Source organism: Rickettsia endosymbiont of Bradysia coprophila (assembly GCA_019468145.1). Classification (GTDB taxonomy): domain Bacteria; phylum Pseudomonadota; class Alphaproteobacteria; order Rickettsiales; family Rickettsiaceae; genus Tisiphia. The sequence goes on along the minus strand of JAHXDM010000002.1, from coordinate 594,903 downwards.
TAATATCTAAAGCTACACCTATTTTCATGCCCTTGATGCTTTGGTGGCAAGCAGATTGTAATTCTGGGACAGGCAGATTGATTGAGGTGGAATCTTTCGCATCAAACCCAATCATGGCTTGTAACATTAAAGCAGAATCTTCAACGCAACGCGATAATATCCCAGCTTGATCTAAGGAACTTGCAAAAGCTATCATGCCGTACCGAGAACAGCGTCCGTAAGTAGGTTTAAAACCAACAATACCTGTAAAGCTAGCGGGTTGACGAACCGATCCTCCTGTATCACTACCAAGGGCAGCCATCGCTAAAAAAGCACTAACGGCGGCTGACGACCCACCAGAAGAACCCCCTGGTACTAACGGGGTTTCAGGAGCATCTGTGGCCTTCCAGGGGCTAATCACCGGGCCAAAATAGCTAGTAATATTAGCCGAACCCATCGCAAACTCATCCATATTGGCTTTACCCAGCATGACAGTTCCCTGATCGGCTACTTGCCCACTTACAGTAGACTCATAGGTGGGAACAAAATTACTCAACATTTTAGACGCCGCAGTAGTTAGCACCCCTTTAGTACAAAACAGGTCTTTTACAGCAATTGGGATACCTTCTAAGGGTCTTGCGCAGCCTTTAAGATAATTTTGATCAGAAATTTTGGCTTGTTCTAATGCAATCTCATGAGTCTGCGTAATATAGGCGTTGAGTTCTTGCTGCCTTGCCATTTCCTCAATATGAGCATTGGTTAACTCAGTAGCCGTGAATTCCTTATTTTTTAAAGCTTTAAGAGCCTCAGTTATGGTTAATTTGATCATGTCTAACATTAATTTTACTCTTATTTTACTCCACTACCTTTGGTACCACGTAACACTTGATAGTTTGCGTCAGGTTACCTTTCTCCTCATGAAGATTAGCAAATAATTGCTCGGAAATATCTTCGCATTCTACTAAATCCTGCCGCATCTTCTGGCTCATTTCACAAACCGAAGTTAATGGTTGGGTGTTCGTACAATCGAGTTCTTTAAAAATATCGAGCATATTCATGATATTAGGTAACTCATTAGCATATATCTCTAATTGTTCTTCCCCCGGCATCTTAAATTTTGCTAATTTTATTATTTTTTTAATTTTGTCCTTGGTAATCATTAATAATAATTAAATTTATTATAATTGTTTCTTTTCTTCAATAATTTCAAAAACTTCTAGCATATCTCCTTCTCTTATATCTTCATAGTTCTCAAAAGCTATACCGCATTCAAAATTCTCTCTTACTTCTTTCACTTCATCTTTAAAACGTTTTAAGGTTTTAAGTTTCCCTTCATGAATCACTATATTATCTCGTAGCAAACGCACGCCAGCACCCCTCTTAATAAGGCCCCGAGTCACATAACAACCAGCTACCTTACCAACTTTAGACACCACAAATACTTGTCTAACCTCAACACTGCCAATATATTCTTCCCTAATAATTGGTGAGAGCATCCCAGTCATTACCAATTTAATATCATCTAGTAAATTATAAATAATGGAGTAATATCTAATATCTACAGGTTCTCTTTCTACCATAGCTAACGCGTTACTATTAGCTCGGACATTAAAAGCCACAATAATAGCATTTGAAGCTAGAGCCAGCGTAATATCTGATTCTACTATACTTCCTACCGCCTGATGTAAAATTCGAACTTTTACCTCTTCCCCTGATATTTTCTGTAAGCTAGAGACTATTGCTTCCACCGAACCTTGTACGTCACCTTTAATAATTATCGGTAATTCTTTAACAAAGCCAGCTACTCCAGAAGCTTTTAAGAATAATTCTTCTAGACTTGATCTTGGAGTTATAGAGATTCTTTTTTCTTTGGCAATACGCTCCCGATATTCTACAATATCCCTGGCCTGTCTTTCAGTGGAGACTACGTTGAATTGGTCCCCTGCCCTTGGAGCCTCGTTTAAACCATAAATCTCTGCTGGCCCAGTTGGTTCTGCAAAAGCAATATCTAGTCCTTTATCATTATTCATTCTCCTAATTTTACCATATTTTGTCCCAGCTACTACTATATCTCCATTTTTTAAAATACCACGCTGGACAAGCACTGTAGCAGCTGTGCCTTTGTTTTTGTCAACTCGAGCCTCAATCACCACTCCGGCCGTTAATCCACCATAATTAACCTTTAAATCTAGCATTTCTGCTACTAATAATATAGCTTCTTCCAACTTATCTAAATTAGTTTTCTGTAAAGCAGATACCGGGACAATCATGGTATCTCCCCCTAATTCTTCAGCAACTAGATTGTGAACTAACAAGTCGTTTCTGATCTTATCCAGATTAACTGAGGGTTTATCTATCTTATTTATGGCCACTATTATAGGAACATTTGCGGCTTTTGCATGATTAATAGCCTCTATTGTTTGAGGTTTAATACCGTCATCGGCAGCAACTACTATCACTACTATATCTGTGATTTTAGCTCCTCTAGTTCTCATCTCAGAAAAGGCTTCATGTCCTGGAGTGTCAATAAAAGTAATAGCCCTGTTATCTTCTAAAGTTACTCTATAAGCACCGATATGTTGAGTAATGCCCCCCGCTTCTTTACTTGCCACATCCGTGGATTTTAAAGCATCCAGCAGAGAGGTTTTTCCATGATCCACATGTCCCATAATAGTTACAATAGGACTTCTAGGTTTTAAATCTTCTACTTTATCTTCCTCACTAATTAAGATATTTTCCACATCTGACTCTTGGACCCTTTTTACCGTATGGCCTAAAGTAGTAGCAATAACTTCAGCAGTATCTGCATCAATAGTATGGGTGGTGGTAGCCATAATTCCTAGCCGCATCAGCTCTCTTATAACATCCGCGCTGCGCTCCGACATTTTAGCTGCTAAATCACCCACAGTAATAACTTCCGGAATAATTACTTCCCTATACACTTTTTCTGGAGTAGCATATTGTTCGGCTTTACGCTTTTCCTTCGCTCTTGCTCTTTTTAAAGAAGCAAGACTTCTAGTTTTACCACTACTATCCTCTCCATCCGAACCCAGCATATTAAAAATATCGGTTTTTTTTAGCTTTTTAGGTTCTTCCAATTTAGTTTTTGGGACAACTATTTTATTATCAGCACTTTTATCTTTCTCAGCAATATTTTCACTATCTTCAGCAATGGCTGTTTGAGAAGTAAAATTTTTAGTAAGATTTTTATTAACCGCTTTCTCGTGAGCCTCCCCTTCTATTCCTGGCGTAAGAGTATTCGACGCCTGAACAAGATGAACCTCTTCGTCAATGCCACGTGCAGTTGTATCTTCTACATATTGTTCTTTGGTCTCCAAAGCCTTGTTACGAGCAATCTGGTTAAGTGTTGGAATAAATTTATTATCAGTTTTTGCCACCCTTGCCTTTTCGGCTGCATTTTTTAATACCGCTAAACGTCTGTTAAATTCTTCACCAGCATTGGATTCCCCACTTGAAGAAGAACCTCCCTCACTCTCTCTATTTTTGTTGAAAGACAACGTATTAGTAGCAGAATTGCTTTTTTTTACTTCTACAATAGTTTTAGCAGAGCTAACAAAACCTCTAGTAACATTAGCATTTCCGACGGGCTTATTAAGCGACAATTTTGAACTACCAAAGGTTAATTTTTTTGGTTTAGGTTCTTGGGTATCTGTCATAAATATTAGATTTCTCCAACTTGTTTTTAGTTATTATATAATAAAAAGTGTGTCACACTAATATCTATTTCCGTAAATTTTTATTAAAAAAATCAATTTTATCTAGGATAATCCAACAATCTGGCTACAAACATCCATTTTATGGATGTTTGCAAAAGCTAATTCTACAACAAGTCTATTTTTTGAGAGAAAGAAAATTTTTAAGTTTTCTTCCTTAACTTAATTTGTAAAAACCAATTTTGATAAAGAACTCTGTTAACTACACTATAGTGATAAATAATCCACACTAACTACTTATTATTGCTACGGGCAGTGTCAATTATTAATGCCATATCTTCATCTTTCATACTGGAATTTGGAACTAATGTTTTGAACTCATTAACCGTTAATTCTCCTAAATCTTCTATAGTTTTGATGCCATATTCTGCTAATTTCAGTATGAATTCTGGTTGTAGTTCCAACACATCGATTAATTCTTGTTCAACTCCTAATTCTTCAAGATTAGCAAGAATATTCTCATTCTTAGTATTCACATAATCTACTGCTCGAGTTTTAATTTCCGTAGCTAATTCTTCCTCAAAACCTTCAATATTCATTAATGTCTCTATCTTACTAGAAGCAATTTGCTCTAAGGTAATAAAACCTTGGGCACATAACAGCTGACCTATCACTTCCTCTACATCTAAAGCTTCTATAAACAACTCTGTAGTAAAGCGGAATTCTTCATTCCGGCGTTTAGATTCCTGATCTTCAGTCATTACATTAATGTTCCAACCAGTAAGCTTAGAAGCTAACCTAACATTTTGTCCTCGCCTCCCAATTGCCAGACTTAAATTATCTTGGGACACTACTACATCAACTATATTTCTATCTTCATCAATCACAATTTTAGTAATTTCCGCAGGAGCAAGAGCATTCATAACAAATTGGGCAATATTTTTACTCCATAATATTATATCTATTTTTTCTCCATTAAGTTCATTGCTAATGGCCCGTACTCTATTACCTTTAATACCTACACATGTCCCTATAGGATCCACACTTGAATCAGCAGCAAAGACCGCCACTTTAGATTTCGAACCTGGATCACGAGCTATAGCTTTTATCTCAATAATATTATCATTAATTTCTGGTACTTCTAATTCAAATAGTTTGATTACCATCCTATCATCAGTTCTAGAAAGAAAGATTTGAGGACCTTTAGAGACCAATCTTACATCTTGAACATATGCTTTAATCCGGTCATTAATCTTAAAATTTTCTCCCTTAATTAACTGATCTTTCTTTATTACGGCTTCAGCTCGGCCAAGATCAACTATAATATTATTAAATTCTAGTCTTTTGACATTCCCGTTTAAAATTTCCCCTGTTCGGTCTTTAAAATCTTCATATTGTTTTTCGCGCTCTGCTTCTGCAACACGGTGTATTATCACTTGTTTAGCAGTTTGAGCTGCAACACGTCCTAAATCAATGGGAGGGAGTAATTCATAAATCTCATCGCCTATTTTAGCATCATTTTTCTTTTCCAAAGCATCTCTTAAAGAAATTTGAGTAAAGTAATCCTCTGATCTTTCAACTACTTCAAGAATTCGAAAAAGGCTAATATCACCAGTTTTTCTATTAATTTCTGCTCTGATATTATGATCATTTCCGTATTTTCGACGCCCTGCTACTTGTACCGCTTGCTCCATTGCTGAAATTAATGTTTCTTTAGGTATAGTTTTCTCTCTTGCTACAGCTTCTACAATTTGGAGAATTTCTATGTTACCAATATTAACCATAATTAACCATAAAATTTATTGCCTTTTTAAGATTTTTTCTTCATTAAATTCTTAAACATTTCCTCTGTGAATACTAAGGAGGCCTTTTTTATCATATCAAATAAAATCACTATTTCTCCTTCTGGAATAGCAAGATGGATTTGATCATTCTCTGCTTTCATTATCTTCCCTTGATATCGCGTTTGCCCCTTTAATACGCTTTTTAATTTTATAGTAACTTCCCGGCCCTTAAAACGGATATAATCCTGAAATTTTATCAAAGGGCGTTCTATACCAGCAGAAGAAATTTCTAAGAAATATTTATCAATAATGATATTTTCTACATCCAACAAGGCTGAAATATTGTTACTTACATTCCGACAATCACGAAGACTAACTTTTTCACCATCGATCCTATCTATTAACATTTCAAGAACTTTATGAGTTGTGCCTTTTAGAGTAACTTTTACTAGCGCCAGCCCTAGATTTTCTAGAGTTCCCTGTACTATATCAGTAATTTGCTGCTCAATAGCTTGCATAACACTTATCCTTGACTTAAGTTAGAGCACAATTGACGTTAGATCCGCACAATTCATAAAACAATTAAATGCAGCCGAACTGGGTAACAAGTGCTCCGGCAGCTCACGAGGAACTTAAATAAAAAAGGTGGGCTAAACCCACCTCTACATTAGTACAAAAATTTAACCTATTTATAAAGATACAATATTTTGATTATATTAGCAACACTTAAAAACCTGTTATTGTCTTTCCCATACTATTTTCTGATAGTTTCCTATTGATTAGTTGTGACTTTTAAGTTACTATAAGCTCTAAGATATTGGAACATACTTTACTATTGATATTTATGCTCTCTTTAAAATATAAACGTGTATTACTTAAAATTTCAGGAGAAGCCTTAATGGGCGACAAGAAATTTGGTCACGAATATACTGAAATTCTAAGAATTGCAGAGGATATAAAAGAAGCATTGAGTCTTGGGATTGAGATCTGTATTGTGATAGGTGGCGGAAATATCTATCGCGGCACCGATATCCAATTTGGTATGGAGAGAGCGGCTGGTGATTATATTGGTATGCTTGCCACTGTCATCAATGCTTTAACCTTACAAAACATTATGGAAAGCCTTGGAATTTTTACCAGAGTACTTTCTGCCATACCAATGATGAGTGTATGTGAACCTTATATACGTCGTAAGGCAAAAAGACATATAGAGAAAGGCAGAGTAGTAATCTTTGCGGGCGGCACGGGTAATCCCTTTTGTACTACCGATAGTGCTGGGGTACTCCGAGCTATTGAGATGAGCTGCGATTTATTGTTAAAAGGTACTAAAGTAAATGGGGTCTATGATTCAGATCCGGCAAAAAATCCTAATGCCATCAAATACGATACTATAAGCTATGCTAATCTTTTACAGAAGAATTTACAAGTGATGGATATTGCTGCCATAGCAGTGGCTAAAGAAAATAATTTACCAATTATCGTCTTTTCTATTAAAGAACCAGGTAATTTTATAAAGGTACTGCAAGGACAAGGTAATTTTACCACAATTCATGTGAATTAATAGTGAACTTACAAAAAAATGATTTAGTTATAAGGAGAATTATGGATAAAACTTCACCTCAAGAGTTACGAATAAAGATGGAAACAAAAATAGAAACCAAGATGGATAGTTCGTTGAAAATTCTAGATCATGAGTTAACGGGTCTACGAACCGGCCGGTCATCTATTAATCTATTAGACCCTATACAAATAGAAGCCTATGGCAGCAAAATGCCCTTGTCACAAGTAGCCAGCCTTTCTACTCCAGACGCTAGAACTATTACAGTGCAAGTTTGGGATAAATCTATGGTCAAGATAGTGGAAAAAGCGATTGTAGAGTCCAATCTTGGGTTAACCCCCCTATCAGATGGCCAGCTAATTAGAATTACCATTCCTTTTCTGACTGAAGAACGCCGCAAAGAATTGGTAAAATTTGCCTATAAATACGGCGAGAATGCTAAAATTGCGCTGCGTAATATTAGAAGAGACGGTAATGAAGAATTAAAAAAATTAGAAAAAGATAATCTTATCACTAAAGATGAGCATCATAATTTATCGGCAGAAATACAAAAATTAACCGATGATTATTCTAATAAAATAGATGGGCAAGTAAAACAAAAAGAGCAGGAAATATTAACTATTTGATTTTAAACTGCCCTGAAGCACAGACCTTTTACTTAAATTTGATTTTAAACTGGTTTTCAAAAAATCCATAGGGAGTTTTAAAGAAAAGGTTTAATTTTTATTCCCAATTAATATATTTAAACACATGCCTTTTAAAGCTAACTCGCATCGACAACAAAAAGTGGCCACCTTAATCAACACAGCAGTAGTAGAAATATTAAGACGTGGTAAACAATTAGATGAGCGTCTAATAAATTGTCCTGTAACTATCACTAAAGTAATAGTTAGTGGAGATTTAAAATTAGCAGATTGTTATTTCGTTCCATTTAACACTACTTTTAATGAACAAGAACTGACTACCTCTTTAAATAATTCTAGGTATGCTATCAGAAATTTTGTAACATCTAAAATTAACTTGAAATATTCTCCTGACATTCGCTTCTATTATGATCATAGTTTTTATAATGCTGATAAAATTGATCAATTATTAAAAGCTGATAAACGCGAAAAAGGAGAAGTTTAAAGTTTATCACTCTTTAATTTTCTCCTTTCTCCTCCACCAACCTTGTAAATAAGTTGCAGCAATATCACTATTTTCAATTAACACTACATTTTCAGCATTTCTATTATCTGCTGCATTAGTGAAATTAAAGCTACCAGTAATTACTTTACTTTTATCAATAATCATAATTTTATTATGAGCAATACCTGGTACTCTATCTATGGATACCTCAATCCCTGCCCGTTTTAATTCACTCATCTTAGAATATTTATCGTTTAAATTGCTCTTATCTAATAATACACGTACTTGGACGCCATTCTGCTGGGCCCTGATTAATTGATCAACTATTTTTTGGGAAGTTAAACCAAATGCTTGAACATAAATACTCTCCTTAGCCCGAGAGATTTCTGCAGCTATTAACGAGCCACAGCCAGAAGGAGGAGTAAAACAAACATTCACCGTATCTCGTAGGGTATGCACTGTATGCCAAGAAATTGGTGGTCTATAAACCTCCTTATATCCTACTCCAAGGGCTATACCTACCAAAAAAGCCACAACCAGCAGAGGTAATTTAAATTGCTCCTTTCTAATTATTTTTTTCATCTTTATGTAGAAGTCCTACGATTTTTTAATTCTTTAAAATCTTCCCCAGCATGATATGAGGACCTAGTCAATGGGCTGGCTGCGACCATTAAAAAACCCTTAACTTTGGCTATTCTCTCCAAATATTTAAATTCTTCCTTAGGTACATATCTTGCAACTTCTGCATGTTTCTTAGTAGGCTGCAGATATTGCCCGATAGTTAAAAAATCCACTTTTGCTTCTCTTAAATCATCCATTACTTGAATAATTTCTTCATTTTTTTCCCCTAAACCAACCATCATCCCCGATTTAGTAAAAATATTACCATCGAGCTTTTTGATATTATGTAACAAATTTAAGGAATTATAATATCTAGCTCCTGGCCTAATAGTTTTATACAACGAAGGTACTGTTTCTACATTATGATTGTAAACATCTGGCTGAGCTCTAGCGATAATTTCTGCCGCCCCCTCTTTTCGCAGGAAATCTGGGGTAAGAATCTCAATTGTGGTACTAGGCGAGGTAATTCGTATTTCCTGGATGCATCTAGCAAAATGCCCTGCCCCCCCATCTTCCAAATCATCACGATCTACTGAGGTAATTACCACATGCTCTAACTTTAACTTAGCTACAGCTGTTGCTAATCTATAAGGCTCATGGGGGTCCAGTAAATCTGGCCGTCCAGTTTTAACATTACAGAACGCGCAAGCCCTTGTACAAACGGAGCCTAAAATCATTACAGTAGCATGCTTTTTGGACCAACATTCTCCAATATTAGGACAAGCGGCTTCTTGACAAACTGTATTTAATTTTAAGTTTTCAATTAACTCCCGAGTCTCATTATATTGAGAAGAATTGGGTGCTTTAACCTTTATCCAATCAGGTCTTTTAAGGGGTTTAACTTCTTCTATTTTTATTACATTTGACATATTAATATACTATCTTAATCTCTCACTTTTAAATTAATATAACACAAAAATATTGATCCACTAAGTCTATTAATGATAAAAATTTGGCATTGCCGATAAAATAGTTGATAACGGATCAAAAATTGTACTGGGGAACAGCCATAAACGTCATTGCGAGCCTGCTGCAAGCAGGCGGGGCAATATCCAGGAAAATTGGCTTGTTTCAGGTTTTTTTCTGGATTGCTTCCTCGGCCTTGCGGCCTCCTCTTAATGACAATGCCATAAAAATTTGCTATTATTATACTTATTCTGAACTTATATCAATTTTATTCAACGAATCTAATGAATCTATTGGCTCAACATCTATGATTTCAGATTTTGATGAAACAAGCTGATAACGTTCAATAGGATTTTGTAAAGTCTTTTTTCCTATATCTATCCCTAGTTTTTGAATATTTCGAGCTCGAGACAAAAAATTTCTATTAAATGAAGCAGCAAATTTATCATAATTATTTACTATATGCTGAATATTATTGCCGAGCTTTTGAGAGTGCTCAGCTAATGAAGAGATGGAAGTTAATAATTTTCTCACCTCTTCTATAATAAGTTTATGATTTTCGGAACGCCTATAATCGGAGATTTGGAATTTGGCAAATGATAACATGTTCATCAGACCACTGGGCCCTACTGGAAAAATATTATTCTCCCAAGCTTTTTGTAAAAAATTACTATCGGCAACAAGAATTTTTTCAATAGCTTGCTCAGTAGGCACAAACATTAAAGTAATGATATTACCAAAATCTTCTTTTTTATCTTGTAAATTAGCAAGAATATTTTCAGCATAATCCTTGCTATTTAAGTTTTTTAGGTGAGAATTCATAGTTTTGCTAAGATTGTTGGGATCTTGCTGCTGATCTACTAAAAATTTGGAAGCTTTAGCATCGATAACCATTAAATTCCCTGAGGGCAAAAAAATTACTGCATCTGGCCTGAGTTTTAAATTATCTAAAGTAGTTACGGAATATTGAATAATAAAGTCCAAATTCGGCCTTAGGCCTGAAGATTTTAAAATATTTTCCAAAGTAATTTCAGCAAGCAAACCAGCTCCTAACGGAGAGAGAAGAGATTGCTTGATAAGATCGACAGTTCCTTTGGACTGCTCAATATCTTTACTTAAAGAGCCCACCATATTAATTAAGCGCTCAAATTCACTATTAAACTTGCTTGCTGATACTGCAATATTTTTTTCAGATAACTCCCTAGTTTCTTGATTTTCCCTTTTATGGGTTTCTATTAATTGTTTAGACAGTTCATTTCCTAATTCAAGTAAAGTATTTTTTATAATCACATAAGATTCTTGCCGAGTTTTATCTGAATTATCGATTAACTGTTGTTGATATTCTATTTTACTTGATAGTTGTTCAATTTTTTGGATATAAATAATTTTTTCCTGCTCCAAAAGTTGGTTTTGATTAGTCATTGCTAGATTATTAATGGTTAAGAAATTTAATTCTACCTGTATTTTAGTAGCCTTATGGTAGAAATAAGCTAGTAAAATCAACAATAAGAAAACACCAATAACAGCGGCTTCTATAATATAGACCATTTTATAGCACCCCCTTACTGATTAAAAAAGTTGAAATAATATGTTAAATAAAGCATTCCTCATAGTACAATTTTTGGCAATGCGCTACAAATCATCATCGTCATTGCAAGCCGGCTGTAAGCTGGCGTGGCAATCCAGAAAAAAATTATTTAAGTCATCGTATTTTTATAGGTTTTTCTGGGTTGCTTCGTCGGTTGCAGAAAGCAACCTCCTCGCAATGACGAGAGTGATGTACCTTCCATAAAAAATGTAGATACAAGGGTAGTATGAATATAAACCATTTATATAAATATTTTTATACAGAATTATTAGCATCAGAATCTTGGGATTCTTCTATATTATTCTTATTGGGGTCATATGGTTTTTGCGTAGGCACAAAAGTAGGGGGTAACAACCGGCGGCTAAAAAACTTATCTTCATAATATTTTATTTTCAAAGATTTAATAGGAGGGAAAGATTCAATTAACACTATTTGTTCTTCTCTTGGTAGTTGGATTACTTCTTGGGGTAGAAGCAAAGCCCTTTGAACTTGAGAAACATTTTGGGTCCTAGTTGCCAGGTTAAGATCAAAAAATATTGGTTTACTATAAGAGCGCTGTTCAACTGTTTTATTCCCTACTAATTGCGATATTAAATTGGCTGTTTCATAGTTATTAGCGGCAAATGTAATACGGTAAGTAGCATTTGATAAGAAAGAATTCATACCAGCGTCTTCATAAGTTCCTTTGAGCTGTTGGGTATCTTGGATAATTAAAAACAGCCGCACTCTATATCCCCTAAAAAATGCAATACCTGCTTTAAATGTATCCATTTTTCCTAAGGTAGGAAATTCATCTAACATGAACATCACACCGTACGGTTCTTCTTTTAAATCAGGCATTTTCCGGCTTAAAAACTCGGTAGCTTGTTGATAAAATACTTGCATTAATTTTTGTAAACGCTGGATATTATCAGGTGTCAGACCCACATACACCGTAGTTTTCTTTTTTTTGAATTCCAGAACATTAAAATCGGATGTTGCAGTAGCAGCGTCGATTAATGGGTTTGCCCATAATTCAAGTGAAGAGTTTAAGGTAGAAATCACTCCTGATCGCTCTTTATCAGCTTTTTGTAAAAAAGCTGCTATATTCATATAAGCAACTGGATGTATTACTTTCCCGAGCGTATCTAAAACTACTGCTAAGTTATATACTACATCATCACTACGCATTGTCCTTACTACTTCTCCAAATGACTTAATTTTTGTTGGATCAGCAATTAAATATAATACTACCCCCAGAAATAAACTTCTTGCTTCGTTATTCCAGAAATCTTTTTCCGGCATAATTAAATTTGAAATTTTTTGCACGTCATCAACCATTTGTCCAGGTTTAGTGCTTACCCAATCGATAGGATTATAGCAATGAGTTACACCATCAGGGTTCGATGGTTCCCATACAAATACCCGTTGTCCTTGTTTGGCACGCCAGCCACTTGTTAATCCATGATTTTCTAGTTTAATATCATGAACTATTACAGAATGTTCCCAAAATAATAAATTGGGGATTACAAATCCTACACCTTTTCCTGAACCAGTCGGGGCAAAAAGTAGAGCATGTTGAAACCCATCAGCTACAAAATACCCCCCACTATCTACCCCAAGTAACATTCCATGTTTGGAACGTAAGCCAGCTCTCTCTACATCTTCTGGATCAGCCCACCTTGCATCCCCATAAACTTTTTCTGGCTGGACAAAAAATTGTAAGGCTTTAATTCTTTTAAAGTTTTTTATATAAAAGGCGATAACCACAAGCGGAGGGATACATAAGCATAAAACTAGCTTAATCTTTATATAATCATATGCTTGAAAAGTAAGGCTAGACCAAACTTTCACTAACCAACTGCCCCATTTGTAGGCGATATTTATAGCAGTTAAATCGAGCTGGATGGCATATAATTCGTTAGTAACGATCGCAACTAAGGCTCCACAAATCCATACAGTACAAAATATTACTAAGGGATGGATTATAGAATGCCCAAAGATAGTACGGGTAATTTTTAGTATTTTATTCCAATCCATCCAGCTTTCCTTAATTTTTAATCTAAAGTTCGATATAACAAATTTGGTATTGCCTACAAGCAGTTAACCTTTTTTTTATCTTTATTTTGAATTAAGGTTATTTTTACTATAATATATTTCTGAAACATATCTTTTACCTCCACTACCACGTTTCAACTGAATTACAATATCTATAACCGTTAATATATATTTTTTCACTTCTTCGGGTGGCATCCCCAAATTAGCTTGCATTACCATAAGTTTCAGTTGTTCTAAAGCCATGGCGGGTGCATCAGCATGCAAAGTAGAGATCGATCCAGGATGTCCCGTATTAATTGCTCGTAAAAAACTAAAAGCTTCTGCGCCCCTGAGCTCTCCTACAATAATCCTATCTGGTCTTAATCGTAAACATGCTTCAATCAAGTCTTGAGTAGTAACTTTAGCTCGCCCCTGCCCTCCTTTGGATGCTAAAAGATGTAATCTATTAGGGTGATTGGTCAATATTATTTCCCTGGCATCTTCCACGGTAATCAATCGTTCATCAGTAGGTATTTCACCTAAAGCAGCATTAGCAAAAGTTGTTTTGCCAGTCGAAGTCCCCCCGCTAATAATAATATTTTTCTTAGCCAAGACAGCATGCCTAATGAATTCTTTGATTTTTTTTTCGTGTAAATATTTATTTAAAATAATTGCGTCTTCATCCACTACTTCTCCAACAATGGTTGTATCAAAAGCCCCCATCTTAGAATATTCATCGAGGGTTAAATTGATAGCGCTAGCTCTTCTAATAGAATAGCCTACGCAAGTCTGTTCACAGACCGGAGGAAATATAATTTGGATCCGATAACCATTGGGTAGAGAAGCAGAAAGCAAGGGTTTTTCTTCCGAAATTACTTGATCTGTTGATTGGGCAACAAGCCGTCCAAGAGATATCAGATGCTCAAAATCAAGCTCTGGTATAGACTTGCACAATAAATCCCCCCTTTTTTCAATCCATACTTCCGAAGGCTTATTAATCATGATCTCATTAATACCTTCTTCAGCAAATAATTCTTTAAAAGGTAATAAAAAGGTCTCTAAAGCGGTGAAATCAGTAGTCATCTAATTACTCTCGCTTTTTTTAGAAGATTCTTTGGAAATTTATAATCTTGATTAACATAAATTTTTATTATAGTTCCTTGATCAATAGTAGTAGTCGGCTTAAAATCTTGTTGCACCAGGATATCTTTCATCGTATCGGTAATATCTGTAAAAGCCTGCTTCGAGGCCGCTTGCGCTTGGGTTGGAGTAGCCGCTGTGGCTGTAGCAATTAATAAAGAATTAGCTGCCGTATTAGTAGCAATAATTAAAGTAGACAGTCGATCCGCAGGGGTTAACCCTCCTCCCGGAGTTTGGGCAACCGCACAAGCGTTAGTCATATTAGTATAGGCAGTTGAAGTTTTGTCGGTAATAGCATTGGGCACTTGCACACAAATATTATTAATTTTAGTTTCTTCATTACCAGCACCACTATTAACTCGCAGTATATTTTGAATATTAGTAGCTATCGCAGTATTAGTAGCCGTAACTTGGGAATTAACAGGAGGCACAACTAGTTTGTCTAAACCTTTGGCTACTCCAATATTGAAGGCCGACATTAATATAGCATTGGCTAATCTTTCTTTAATTTTAGTATCTACCCTGCCTTGTTCGCCTTTTCTTCCTAGATTATCTACTGTTAAACCATTGAGATTAATAGTATAACCACTTGATAAGTCAATACGGCTCCATATTATTGCTACTCTCCCATAAGCTTCACTAGTACCAACTGTATAATTCCCAAAAACTTTAGACCCTTTAGGGATGAGAATAAATTTGTCTTTTTCAGAAAATACATCCCTACTGATTACTGCTCTAACTTCTCCACCAAAATCACTATTAATTGCCGTTTCCAGCACTGCCTCAATAATTTTACCACGCGCCAAAACAAAAGACATATTCCCCCGATCATGAAAAGCTGCTTCTTCAGCAATTTGCTGGGGTGTTTTAGCAGACGGTACTCCAGAAATTGCTATTATTGAAGATTTTCGCTTTGCATCAATCCGTCTTCTTTCTTCTTCACTTTGAATTAATTGGTTGTTAGTATTATTAAGGATCGGAGGCAGAGGAGCAGGAAGCTCAGTTGTTTCCTTTAAAGGAGGCACAGGCACAGCAGGAGCTTCCGCTTTAATTAAGGGCGGAGGAGGAGGAAGGTCGCTAGGTGCTTCTAATTTCGGAGCTTCAGGTAATTTAGGAATCTCCCGCAGAGTACTTGCTACATCTTCAGTCGGTTTTGTGATATCTGTAGGTATAATGGGTGCAAGAGTCTTGGGTGCAGTATGGTCATTAAAAAAAAACATAAAGAACACCACTAGGCAGACAATAAAAGCAATAATTAAAATTATGATGCTTTGTTTAGGATTAGTCCCCACCTTTGACAATTCATTTTGCACCTCAGGTATCCCTTGCTCTCCTGCTTTATGCAACAAACTTTTAGGATCTATATTATTGTTATCTACCATAAATATGTGATCAATTTCTACTTAAATATTACTTCAACTGTAAGTCCATTTATTCACAGCCAGTGCTTAATTTTTCTATAGAACTAACTCCTTGGTAAGAAGGAGATTTCTTCTTTGGGTAATAGAACCTAACGACATATACTAAATCTTTTTCTTGACCTTCCTCTAATTCTTTGGAAACAATATCAAACTGATAAGTCCTTTTATTAGTCATAATAGTCATATTAGTTCTAATATTTTTTTCCAAGGGCTTGATAAATAACCTGTTCCCTAATGGCGTCATTTTCCAAGCGTAAGATTCTCCTAAAACTATATTTTCCACCTCTTCATTCTTAGCAAATTCTATACTAGATTGAAACCCATAATGTAATACCAATAAATAAACCTCATTAGGGCTATGTATATAAGTTTTAATCCTATTATCAGTGGTAATAGACAGGTCGTCATTAGGATAACAATCTGCATACACAGTTATTTTAATAAAAAACAGGCATAATAATATTATATTAATGCAAAATGACCTAGCTATTATCATCATCTACTCTATAACCATTAATTTGAAATCCTACCGGATTAATATCACGTTCGCTGTCTGTTAATTCCATCGGAATATACCCAAAACTTACTACAGCTATTTTATTAAATATATTTTTACTGCCACTCTCTTCATTGATAGAGAATCTAACTATATATTTATTTGCCTCTAATTTCGACCACGACTTAATTACTAAACGGGTGGAATTATTTTGCCCATATTTTAATATGGGATCAGTCTCCTTATCTCTTATATAACTTAAATAAGTATAATATATTGGAGTTGCAGAAAATAATCTAATAGTTTGTCGAGCTTTGCTCGCAAAATCAACAGAATTATATGTTTCTCGTGCAGATATATATTGTTTAATAAAATATTTCGAGAGAGCTTCATTACCTCCTAATACCTTTAAGGATGTAGGATTGACAATGGTTGCTACTCCTGTGTTATTGTCAATTTGGATAACAAAAGGGCTGAATTCCCGTGAGTTTACTACATATACTATAGATATTATGGATATTATTATAATTATTATTAATAATATCGATAATGATAATAAAATATTACGCTCAACAATTAATTTATCAGCCCTTTCTTCATACCAATTTTTGGTAGCTTTAATCATATTATTAGGAGAAGGGCTACTAGTTCCCTGACTCTTATCAGACTCAGCTTTTGCTAGATTAAAGATAGTGTTTAACTTAAACATTTTATACTAATTAACTTCAGTTAGTAACTTATAAACTAAGTAACAATTCATAAAAAAATAAATATTTATTTTTTATTCCCACCGAAAGAATAAATTAATTTACCAATTATAGACTCAATACTAATAGGAGATTGAGTATATTTTATTTGTTCATTAGGGGCTAAAATCTCTTCAGCCAAACCAGGAGTTACTGCTATATATTTACCACCTAGCAACCCACTTGTTAGAATTGCTAATCTAGTGTCTTTTGGTAATTTTATTTCTTTATTAATATTGATAGTTAATAAAGCAAAAAAAGTTTTTTTATCAAGAGTAATGTCCGTAACCGTGCCAATTTTTACACCTGCTAACATTACGTCACTACCATTCATTATTCCTTCCGAATTTTGAAAAGCTGCTGTAAGAGCATAACCTTTTTGTATTTTGGTTGAACTCCCTATCTTATAGGCGAAGAGAAAAAACACTACAGCTATAATTATTACTATAAAGCCAATTAGCGTCTCTATAAAATTCTGTTTCATTATTTTATTTACCTTTATAAGGGTGTCCATTTACTATAGTGCATATTTTTTTCAGTAGACTTCTTTCGACACTCTACTTGTACTGGTAATTTAGACAATGATTCTAAGCGCGAATCCTCTGAGGTTTTGTGCGCCTCATCTCCTTCAAATTCCTTACCAGAAGCGAGTTTCGAAAGAAGTCTAGTATCTTTTTCTAATCTTGGCAATAATTTATCCCCGGTCAGGCCAACAACTTTGGGGCCAAGTGGTGCGCCAGAAATATGGGGAGAATATTCTTGTTGCCACACGAATCTATCCTCAGAATTGGGAAGTTGATCAGTCATATAATGCAGCCAAGCATGCCACATTGGAGGTATTTTTGTGGCGTTTGCTGCTCCATTATAAATTACTTGTCTCCTGAATCTCCTTAAGTAATCCTGTGTGTTGTTCACATAATATCTGTTGCCAAATTGATCCTGCCCTATTTCCTTAGAAAAAATACCGATTAATAAGTTATTTATAAATGACATTTTAATATTTTAATAGCAGTTTTTTTGCCTTTCACAGCTAGCTTATCCGCTGCTTGGTTTCCGCGCGAATCCGAATGTCCTTTTACCCAATGCCATATGATAGAATGTTTTGTTAATTCTGAATACAACTCTTTCCATAAATCATCATTCTTGACAGGATGATTGTTGCTTTTATACCAATTATTTTTTATCCATTTATTAATCCATTCTGTTATGCCTAGCTGCAAATATTTGCTATCGGTATATAAATCTACTTGACATGGTTTTTTTAAGGATTGTAAAGCTTTAATAGCCGCCATCATTTCCATCCGGTTATTAGTAGTATTAACCTCATGACCAAATATTTCTTTATCAATATTTTTAAACTGTAACAAAGCACCCCACCCTCCTGGTCCTGGGTTACCTGCACATGCCCCATCAGTATAGATTGTAACTTGAGGTAAAGAAGTTTGCAAAAAATTCGGACCCGACTCTACTCTCGATAGGCATGAACCATTATCTTGATTTTCTTCATCTTGATATTGTTTAAGGGTAAACTTTGGTAGGTTCATGGTTACTTATCCTAACTACTTAATAGTTAGACTGGTTTAGTAGGCTTGCGAAATTTATCCAAAACTATTATCTTATCTGAAGTAATCTCCCCTGTAGCATTAGAAACCATCTCGGTTTTATTAATTACATTGATAAATTTTAGATTATACCCACTGCTGGGATCAGTAAAATGGATTATTGATTCAAAAGGTATATAAATATTTTCTTTAATACCATCGAAACTCACTGTTAAGGAAATTCCGCTAGTTTTTACAGATAAATTTTCAAATTGATATTGCATCACAATGGTTATCTCACTAGGGTAACGTTCCCTTATTTTAGCAGATAAAACCACAGCAGGATGATCCGTTCTATAAGAAATATACAAAACTTGATCCTTTTGCAATTTATCAGTACATATTTTTGTTAAAATTTTCTTAGCAAATTCTAACATGCACTCATTAAGAAATTTCTGATATGAGATACTCATCTTATAATAATGTAAAAAATAACAACCTATTAAATAAATCTTCAACAAATTTAAAAGGGGCTTTTCTGTTGCCCGGCAAGCCCCCAACCGCGCAAAACTATGCAGCTACAGCTACACCGCTTGCAAAACGTTGATTATTATCATTTGCGTTTCTTTTTTTCAACCCAACTGACTTAAATTTCATAAGTCCGGCGGAATTATACCGAGTAAAGATAATTTCTTTATTAAGCACGTCGATCCTATTTCGCCCCCATAAGCTAATTCTTATCCTTGGTGGAAGCGCCGGGTACCGCCCCCGGGTCCGCAACTTCTATTCTAAATTACGTTTATTACTATAGATGCCAAAAGCAACAATTTAATGGTATCGCAATTATAAAAAAATGTAAAGTATATTTTCAAGTAAATAACGTTACTGGAAATTTTTTCGTGTAAGGTGCATCATTCTGGTCAGGAGCTAAGCCGGCTGCAGCTCAGCGTGGCAATACAGAAAAAATTTTTAAGTTATTATATTTCAGATTCTCTCAGTATATCATCATTACCACCAGCGAGTGGCATGCTCTCTACGGAAGATATGGTGAGAGAATCTAGATCCTCTTGCCTGCTATTCATTTCATGATGTCCTCTCTTCCCTAACCAGTAACCAAAAGACATACTTATACCAACCAGCACTGTAGCGCCCATACCCATCATAATAACTAGAGGTAGTGAATAAGAAGAAGTGTCATTGTTGTAGTGATCATCCTGTAAGTCTGTTAAGGCTAATGTATGGTTAGATGATAGTTCAGGGAAACTTTCTAAATTATAGTGTTGCCCTCTATTTCCCATAGAAAGAGCACATTCAACTACATCTTGTAGCAAATAATCAGCAACCTTAGACATAGAGCTTGATGCAGCCCCCAGCAGGTGGTTAGCCAATTCACCAATAGTCCTTTGGTCGATATGAAAGAATTCACATTCTTGTAATGCGCGAAAGAGGCTTTGTGAAGCTGGCATACCACCATGCAATCCAACCAAGCTCAGTACATCAGATGACACATTTCCTTTTTCTGCAAAACATCGAGAATCAGACAGAAAATACCCATTATTACTAATAAATGGAGCGATAGTATAATTTGTACCAAAATAACATCCATCACTATTTGAACTGAAAATTATATCGTTAATACCTTGTTGCACTATTCCTTTAGCTACTAGAGAAATTTTTTGGATAGTGGTATCATTATTTACTATGTCACTGAAGTGTGCATATCTATACTGCGTAATATCCAGCACAAAATTACTTATACAATTTTTTTGCTGAGGATTGTTAACACATTCTTGGGGGAAAAATCTTCCCGTTTCTGCAGATAAATAATATTCTGTATTCCCCATAAGCACTTCCACAACTGTTTCACCATTAATTATTAATGGTTGATCACCTTTAATTATGCCATTTAGATAAGAATATAATTTGAGCGCTAATAGTTTATTGTTTGACATTACTTCCTCATTATTAATTTCAGTTTAAAGTTAAAATTGTAGCAATAAAAATTTAATCTTAATAAATATTCAAAATTAGCCAACTTGACTATTGGTTGAATTTCGGCTAGTAAGCAACTGTTAATGGTACAAAGATAATATTGTTATTTCAACAATTAATTTGATAATATACTGAAAATTATAATATAAGTTGTAATGAAGGATATTATAGTCACTGTTTATTATAGAGTTATTTGAAAAATTTGGAAGGTTGCCTGGATTACCGCACTTAGCTGCAGCCGGCTTATAGCCGGCTTAGCTGACGATTTTTTATTCTTGAAGTTGATGTTGAGCACCTAGGCACTTTTTTGCCGCGTCCCTAATTTATCGTAAGTTGGCTATAAACTTAGAGGTTTCGGAGTGAACTTTGTAGCGGGAGTAGATGGAGGGGATTTGGTATCATTGAATGTGACATGAGTGTTACCTTGCATGTGTTTTATCATTTGATCTGACCCAATATTATTTGTTCCCTCTTTGACTCCATTTTCAACCTTTTGAACACCCGGAATCTTAGAGATATCTTCCATCTTTTTGGCAGGATTATCAGGACCAACTAATTTGGTGATTCCATCTGTTAAACTGTTAAGCTTCTGAGAAGTTGAACTTTTCTTATCTAAAAATTCCGCTACCACTGTTAGAACAACGTTAAACATTTTCAATATTGGAGGTAAAATTTCTTCAGTTACTGACAAAATTTTCTTGAGTATCTCGCTTATTTTATTCATTGTTCCACTAGTTTTAAGTAGTAGCTGTTTGTTCTTCTCGTCTTTACTCTCTTCTGCTTCAGCAGCCGCTACTTTCCCAATATTCTGGATGTTTTCATCAAGCTTGTGTAGTGGTAAAAAAGAGGCTTCTAGATTTTTAGAAGATGGTAAGCCTTGTGGCAGTTTTTTTGGTAATTCAAAGGATTCCAATATATTTTTCCAACGTTCTTCCAATTCATTTTGAAGAACTTCCCTAAATCCATCTTTCAAAAATTCTTCACATGCTTTTAGCTGTTCTAGGCTATCAGCATTTTTAAGTGGCGTATTGTTAACTGTCTGGGACATATCTCCTCTTAAATATTTAAATATTTAAACCAATATACACTAATTAAAATCAGTATCAATAGTTAAAATATTAATAATATCAAATGTATTATTAACCTTTTTACTCTTGACTTTTAAGACGGTAGATTGCCACGTTCGCCTTCTGCTCTGGTTACAATAGACTTCTTTCAAAACTCGCTTCTGGTAGGGAATTTGCAGGAGACTAAGGAAGCACAAAACCGCAGTGTACTTAAGTGTACGTGAGGATTTGAGCACCGAATCGACGTACAAATTACCAGCAGAAGTAGAGTTTCGAAAGAAGTCTAATGACGGCTTTTGTATTCGCACCTTAAAAAACGTATAAATAATAGGGTTTTTAGTGTTTTTTATTTAACCACATAAATGTGCTTATGATGTCAATTAAAACTTAAATGCAATTGTTAGCTCTTAGGACGGATCGCTAATAGCGAGGGTGATGCACCTTTTATAAAAACTGTAGAGTAGAGTAGTATAGAGTGAGGAGAATTTTCCTAATTTCTCGAATGCGCCACTTAAATGTTAATTAAAAATTAACGATTAATATTGACCTCATGAGATAGAAGTGGTATAAAATATAGATAATAGGATAATTAAAAAAAATCAATCAAAAGGAGATAATTAATATGTCACGTATAGCAAATAATTCAGATTATCTCTCCAATAAGAGTCAAGCTGAGAAAGATTATACCTCCAATAAGAGAGAAGATTCTTATACTTTGAATACGGACCAACCGATTGAATTGATTCAACATATACTAAATCAGTTGAGACAAGATTTTGAAGTTACGAGCTTAAATGTTGAGGGAAGCAAGGAAATAAGACCAGAAGTATTGAAGGCTATATTCAATTCAGGGGAGATGCCCCAGATCATCAAGCTTAGTACACCAATAGACTTCTTGCATAACCTAGGATATAGGATAAAATGATAAGATTTCAGGAATTTTATCATATGAGATATGAAGAACTTAAAAAGTTTGGAGAAGAAGAATTTAGACGTTTAACAGGGGTTAAGAAGAATACTTTTGCAAGAATGACTATTATTTTAGAAGAAGCAGAAACAAAGAAGAAAAGATTTGGGGGCAAACCAAACCATTTAAGTATAGAAGAGAGGTTATTGATGGCCCTAGAATATATAAGGGAATATAGAACATATTTTCATATATCAGCTTCATATGGAATATCTGAAAGTAGTTGTTATCGGAATATAAAATGGGTAGAAGATACTTTAATTAAGCATCCGGATTTTGCTCTTCCTGGTAAGAAAGCTTTAGTTAAAAGTGATATGACGTATGAAACCATTCTAATTGATGCCACAGAAAGTCCTATCCAGCGTCCAAAAAAAGACAAAAACGCTACTATTCAGGTAAGAAGAAAAGACATACTTTAAAAACTCAGCTGGTAGTAGACAAAAAGACAAAACAAATAATATGTACAAATTATGCAAATGGTAAACGACATGATTCTAGGTTATTTAAGGAATCCAAAATTAATATCCATCCTGATACTAATGTAATTACCGATACTGGATATCAAGGGTTACAAAAGATTCATGCTAAATCTGAGTTACCAAAAAAGAAGACTAAAAAAAATCCATTAACAAAACAAGATAAGAAAAATAACCAAAAACTGGCAAGTACCAGGGCCCTGAATGAAAATGTTATCGGCATGCTAAAACGTTTTAAAATTATTGCTGATAAATATCGAAATCGACGTAAAAGATTTGCTCTAAGATTTAATTTAATCGCTGGTTTATATAATTGGGAACTAAATTATTAGGGTTATGCAAGAGGTCTAATATCGAAACCTTCAGAAATTCAGGAATTAGCAAACTCACGAGCTTTTCCTAACCTAACTTCTCTTAATTTACATAAACCTACAGGTAGCAGTACAGAAATTATTTTAGCTATGCAAAATTCTCCACTGTTTCAAAATTTAACAAACTTTGAGGTAAATCTTAAGTTAAATGATCCAGTAACTGCAGTCTCTGATATATTAAAAGCTTCTCCAAGTTTAACACGTCTTAAAATGACAAATGACTTAACATCCGAGCAAAGTAAAAAACTTGCTGATTATTGTTTAAAAGAAAAAAAATTGGGAAGAGTAAAGACGTTTAATCCCCTGTTTAGCGAATTAATTACGATTTATAAAAACCAGTTGGATCCTAAAAATAATACTCTGAATGAGAAGGAGGTTCAGCAATTAGTTTTTCACTTACAGACGAAAGGAAGCAGAGAATGTTTCCAATATTTATTAGATAATCCTGGCGAATTTCCAGGAATTGACAAGACGTTTAGAGAGGTGATTAAGGACCCAAACACACGACAAGAAACAAAAAATATTTTATTAGAAATAGTAGAAGTAGAAAAAAAAGTCTTGCAACAAGCGCAGGCAATTATTGGTGAAAATTTGTTATCTCCACATTCCGCTCAAAGCCCTACAAGAAAAGCTAGCGGGAATCAACCGACTCAAAAAAGTCCACACAGGTAATAACAATTTATAATAACCTTCAGAAAAGGGCTAATGCAAGAGGAGAAAAATTTTACCGATGAGAAAGCGGTACGCGGCCGATAATTAAAAAAAGGAAAGGTACTATAATCTAAAAAATAGTCCCTATCTTTTTTTAATTTTGATTTTCTTAAACACCTTCCTTCTAATCACTCCCTTCCCATAGGTTCAAAAAACTATTCGCTTCGTTTATAATATCGGCTTCTACTAAGTTTTTTACAAATATTAGCTTATTATCCGGCTTTATTTTAACTTGCTTTGGATATTTCATAATAAATTTAGTGACTGTTTCAGCCATCTGAGCTTCTTTATGAAACCTTATCACAAAACCCTTTTCACCAGAATCGAAAGCTTCAATATTAAGTTTTTTACATTTATATTTTATTTTGACTATATCCAATAAATTGTTAAATTCTTTAGGCAAAGCACCAAAACGGTCTACCATTTCATCCTTAAAATTTTCAATATCCGCTTCTTCCCCAAAACTCCCGACTCTTCTATACATACTAAGCTTAAGGGAAGTATCAGCAATATAACTATCGGGGATGAATACGGGTACCCTTAAATTAATTACTGGCACAAAATCATGAATCTGATGGGGTATGTCCTGACCGTGATCTGAGCCTGGCTGCTCTTCTTTCAAAATAGCTATTTGTTCATCTAACATTTCTTGGTAAAGCTCGACCCCTACTTCTTTAATCTGGCCTGATTGTTCTTCTCCTACTAAATTGCCAAACCCCCGTAAATCCATATCATGGCTAGCGATGGTAAAACCTGAGCCAAGAGCACAACTATTTTGCATTATTTCTAAGCGCTTTATAGAATGATCGGTCATTTTCTTATAATTTGCCAGAGTTAAATAAGCATAACCCCTAACTTTACTGCGGCCTATTCTCCCACATAATTGATATAATTGACTAAGGCCTAAACTATCAGCTTTATGGATAATCATGGTATTGGCTTCGGCAATATCAATACCAGATTCAATGATGGTGGTGGCTACCAATATATCAAATTTACCATCCCAAAACTCGCTCATCACCTCGTCGACTTTAGAAGCCAGCATTTGGCCATGGGCAACTTTATATTTTAATTCTGGTACTATTTCTTGCAAATATCTTTCAATCTCTATTATATCCTTAATTCTTGGGACTACATAAAAACTTCTTCCACCCCGAAAACGTTCTCTGAGTAAAGCATCTCTAATAATTACGGGATCAAATGGCATTACTATCGTTCTGACTTCTAGCCGATCAATCGGCGGGGTAGAAATAATGCTAAGATCTTTTAAGCCCACCATCGACATTTGTAGAGTCCGCGGAATTGGTGTGGCTGACAGCGCTAAAACATGCATGGTAGCTCTTAATTGTTTTAAATATTCTTTTTGACTTACCCCAAAATGCTGTTCTTCATCAATTATTAATAATTTAAGGTTATTAAATTCTATATTTTTAGTAAGCAAGGCATGAGTACCAATGATGATATTGGCGGTACCTAGTTTTATTTGTTCCTTGATAATTTTTGCCTCTTTATAAGTTACCAAGCTAGATAATTGGACAATATTTAACCCCAAATCTTTAAATCTTTTAAGAAACCTTAAATAATGTTGTTTGCACAGAATAGTTGTCGGCACTATGATAGCTACTTGGGCAGGTTTTTGGTCAGCAAAAGATTTAGCCACCATAAAAGCGGCGCGAATGGCTACTTCCGTTTTTCCAAAACCTACATCCCCACAAATGAGCCTATCCATTAAAAGACCTGATTCTAGATCTTGGCGAATGTCGTTGATGGCATTTAACTGATCTTCCGTTTCTGTATATTTAAATCGCAGGCAAAAATCTTCATAGTCGTGACAATCAAATTCCATTGGGGGAATGGTCGCTAATTTTCGTTTAGCAGTGATTTCCAATAATTGCTGGGCAATTTCTGTAACACGTTTCTTTAATTTAGCTTTATTTCGTTGCCAAGCGCTACTGCCTAATCTGGCAAGCGCCGATTCATTACTGCCATATTTCTTGATTACATCAATATTTTCAACAGGAATATATAATTTATCATTATTATCATATAATATTTTTAAAAAATCATGGGCTTGACCGTTAATATCTAGCGCTTCAACTTTAAGAAATTGCCCTATTCCATGGTCTTTATGAACAATTAATTCTCCTTCGGTAAGATTATCCAACTCCATTAAAATATTTTTTAACTTACGCTTAGACGATTGCGAGCGGGAATTTATAACAGAATTTATAGCTTTCTCCCCTACTAGATCTAATGAGGAAATAAATAAATATTTTTCCGTATAGAACCCTTTATTAAGCGGTAAAGCTGCTAGATTTATTACCCTAGCTTTTGCTGCCTGCAAATTAGTGATTTCAAAAACTCCTTCGGCATAACTCTCTATTATATTTCTAAGTCTTTCTAAATTACTTTTAGAGTGGCAAAGAATTATAGGAATTTTTTGACTATTTTCCTTAATTATTTCAAATAGTTTTTCAAAAACTGTCTTATTTTGAGCAAAGCTCGTGGCGGTAATCTGCTCTAACGAACTAGCATAGGCAGAATTTTCCGGCATTATTAAGATATTAGTATCTTGCTCCAGTAAATTTTGTACCTTGTTACTACTATAGTAGAGCTTCGGCACTGGTAGAGCAGGATAAAATGTATTTAATTTTATTTTATTAGATTCAACCCTAGATGTATAAAGGTCAAGGCAATTATTCTCTTGTTCAATAATTGATTGCCGAGATAAATTATCATAAATAATCAACGGGTTATCTAAATAGTCAACTAAACTACAGGAGGAGTCATAAAATAAAGTAGATAAATGCTCATAACCTTGAAATTTTCTTCCCGCAATGATTGACTCATATAAAGGGGTGTTAACATAATTAACCCCAAAAGTTTTTAGGTAATTATCCCTAAAATTATTAATAGTCTCAGGATTTAATATTACCTCACTAGCAGAATTGACTGTTAATTCTTGACAATCATTGGTAGAAATTTGGCTATTAATATCAAATTCCTTGATAGATTCTATAGAATCCCAGCTAAAATTAATACGGTATCCTTTATTCCCTGGTAACACTATATCAACAATCTCTCCTCTTACCGAAAATTCTCCACTATCAATACTACTAGAACTTCTAGTGAAACCATTCTGGACTAGAAATTCAGCAAGGCTGGTTGCGGATAATTTCATTTTACGATATAATTTTAAAAAGGATTTAGCTAAATATTCAGGAGGCGGTAATTTATACAACAAATTTATAGCGTTAGTGACTAGTAACTTTCTCTTATCATTAGTTGTTAAAGCTACTGCTAAATGGCTTAAAATATTGGCTCTTTCTGATAAAATATTTTGATTAGGCGAGATCCGGTCATAGGGGATAGTATCAAAAGTAGGGAAATATAATATGTCCGTCCCGTCTTTATCCGATTTAAAAAATAATAATTGGTTATATGCTTCTATTACATCATCTTCTCTAGTAAAAATAAGTAAAAGATTATTTTTACTCTGATTAATGAAATATTCGTTAGCAAAAAAACTTTTGGCGCTAAGTGGTAGTGAGTATTGGGTCATTATTCATTAAATTTATGGTCTATTATAATATCAAATTTTAGGGCCACATTCCTGAAATTACTGATATTTCAAAGATTTATAGGAAAAAAGCAAAATTTTTATAAGAAAATATTGCTCATGTTGAAAAAAAATTCTATAATTTGCAATATCAAAGATAAACATATATTTATTCAGAAATCTTCACAAAACTTAAGTAACTGCAACATCACTGTGGAATTCAAGTGAGTTGGAGGAACAGCTTTGTTAGTAACCCAGTCATAGATATCTATATCATTTTGGTCAAGTATTAAAGAAAAATTTTTTAAATCATCTTCTACCATAATCGGTAGATAGGTTTCGGCAAATTTACTAAGAATTAAGCCAGTTTCTTTACAACCACGGTTTTTGCTTTGATATACTAGCTTTTTAATTAAGGAATTTCTATTAGAATAGTTCATAATACAATTTTAAAAAAAAATATCATAATATCATTTAGATAATTTGACAATTATCAAATATAAAATATAAAATTAAAATGTAGTAATTTATGCAAACTGCCCGACATAGCTAACAATTGCTTTCAAATTTTTGTTAACACCTATGCGTCATTGCGGAGCCTTACGTAAGCAGGCGCGGTAATTCCTGAGAAAAAATTATTTAAGTCATCGTATTTTTATAGGTTTTTCTGGATTGCCACGCCGGCTGTAAGACGGATTGCAATGACGGATTTTGTATTTTTGCCCCTTAAAAAGGGTATAATATAGGAGTTTTTATTTAATCACATAAATGTGGTTATGATGTCAACATAAACTTAAAAGCAATTGTTAGATAAGAATATTGTTCTTACCCGGCAGTTGGTGTATTTAATAATAAATTCAATAAACTATGAACATCAAAAATATGTCTTCCTTAAAAGCCTATGAGATGTTAAAAATAGATAATAATACTATAATGATCGATGTTAGAACTGGGGAAGAATGGAAAAAAATAGGGATTCCAAAACTTAATGAATCTAAGCTCTTGCTCCTTAGCTGGCGCTTGTTACCCGATATGTTATTAAATGGACAATTTAAGGAACAACTCATATTACATATTAGTAATGTGCAAAATAATATATTGTTTCTATGCCGCTCAGGCGCACGATCCTATGAAGCTGCTTATTTTATCAGTAGTTTAGGATATACTAACTGCTATAATATTATTGATGGTTTTGAAGGGGGAAGTAATGGGGTTGGATGGAAGCAAAATAATTTACCGTGGCAAATTCTGTGAATACTAATAAAAGTCAATTACCTGTTGGTAGTATTAATACTCCTACTGATATCTGGAAACAAGTATTACTTGACCTTAATAAACATTATGGGGATGCTTTATATAAAAGCTGGTTTAGTAAGATCAAATTTTTAGAATCTTCTATTAATACTATTATTCTTGCAACCCCTACCAATTTTATTCGTGATTGGATCAAGAGCAGATATCTCTATGTGATATTACAATCTTGGCAAGTCTATGACGCAGGAATCAAAACCATTGAAATAGTTACTAAAGAATTACCTGAACACACCCAGCCCCCTATTCTGCTTCCGGAGAAACTATCCCCTACAGAGCGACTTGATTCTAATTCTGAAAGTATTTTTTCTTCATTAGATTTACGTTTTACTTTTGAAAATTTTGTAGTTGGCGGACCTAATGAGCTGGCTTATGCAGCTTCTAGAGCTGTTGCTGAGTCGTTAAGTGCAGTCTCTGAATCTAACCCGTTATTTTTATATGGCGGTGTAGGCCTCGGTAAAACACATTTAATGCATGCTATTGCGTGGTATATCAAACATACTAATCCTTCACGTAAAGTAATTTACATGTCGGCAGAAAAATTCATGTATCAATTTGTTAAAGCCTTGCGTAATAAGGATGTCATGTCTTTCAAAGAAGAATTTAGATCAGTCGACGTATTGATGATTGATGATATCCAGTTTATCTGCGGCAAGGATAGTACTCAAGAAGAATTTTTCCATACTTTTAACGCTTTAATTGACAATAACCGGCAAATGGTTATCTCCTGTGATCGTTCTCCTTCAGATCTTGATAATATTGAAGATCGGATCAAATCTAGACTTGGCTGGGGGTTAGTAGCAGATGTGCATAGTACTACCTATGAACTACGCCTCGGTATTTTAGAGTCTAAACTTGAGCAAATGAATATTCATATTCCTAAAAATGTTATTGAGTTTTTGGCCGCTAAAATAACCTCCAATGTCCGAGAATTAGAAGGAGCTCTTAACAAGGTAATAGCTCATTCAACTTTAGTAGGCAAAGAGATAACGTTAGAAAATACTCAAAATATCCTCCGTGATTTGTTACGTTCTAATGAGAAAATTATCACTATTGAAGACATCCAGAAGAAAGTGGCCCAGCGTTATAATATTAAATTTTCTGATATGTCCTCTCCTAGGCGTATTCGGGCAATAGCTCGGCCAAGGCAATTAGCTATGTATTTAAGTAAAACTCTGACTCCCAAAAGCCTTACTGATATTGGTAAAAAATTTGGCAAAAAAGATCACACTACCGTAATGCACGCTATTAAAAAAGTAGAAGAATTATGTGAAACTGATATAGAATTTCGTGAAGAATTGGGACTCTTAATGAAGATATTACAGGATTAAAAAGAATGATAGGTTTATACTCTTCTCAGATGATTTTGCTGCCTTGCGCGCTAGAGCGAAGCCTATAGATAATAGGCGAGCATTGAGGCAACGACGCCACGTAAATTCATATCCGAGGAGTATATATAAACCAATTAATATAAACTATAACAAAGCAGGATGATTATTACGAAGCCGTAAAATTCCTAAAAATAATAATAAATTAGCTAACATTTGCAGCAAAAATATTACCACATTAATTTCAGGTAAGAATATAGTAATTATGGGCTGTAATAACAGAGGTACTCCGCTAGCAAATAACACCATTCTACTACAGCTTTGCAAGGAAGATTTAGGGCCAAAAAAACTAGTCAATACATATACTAATAAGATCACAAAACTTTTCTCAAATAGAATAGAAATAAATCTTACAAATACTATAAAAGGTACTATAAGATAAATAAATATTGTAGGAGCCAACCTTAATATCTTCGAAAAACGCTCTTTTATTACTTCTTCCGTAAGGGATTGTTCCTTAGAATTAAAAAATGTAGGATATTCTATACTAAAATTACTTTTTTTTCTATCTGTAATCTCCATAGTAGCAAGAGTAATATTATGGCTAGAGAAAATTATGGGGGTTTTCATTCTATCGGTATATGATAATTGATTTTTTGAATCGATAGCGACAATCTTATTGCTATTCTGATCAAACAAATAGATAGGTTCTTCTTGATCAACTATAATTTTATTCCCATCATAATAAATTTCTGGTAATTGTTTTAATATATAGTCAATCGTAGTAATACTGCTCGTTAAATGATTGTTAACAAAATAATCCTTGATCTTTATCAAATAATTAAAAATAAATAAACAATAGATTAGAGACGATAAAAAAGTGACGGTCAATAAATACTTAGTGCCATATCCTTGATAAGATTTATATATATCTTGGTAAAATCTTACGGAACTAACCGATAACCATAATTGATTAAATAAAGTTCTTGCCCATAAAAAAGCGACTGTGAATTTTGTTGTCATAATATCTTTGTTATAATATATATTTTACTGTAAATTTATTGAATTTATATCTTTACTTTATAAACGGTGTTCATCTATTCTAAATATAAAATTCGTAAATATAAAAAGGCAGTATTCATTATAATGAAGTTTGATAAAATACCTAATAAAATGCCAAAGGAGGCAGCAGAATATTTAAAATTAAGTAATTGTATCAGAATTTTAGCAAGTGATAGTATAGAATTTGCTAACTCAGGCCATCCAGGTATGGTGCTGGGTATGGCAGATGTTATGACGATTTTAGTATTTAACTTTCTGAAATTTAACCCTAATGATCCCACTTGGTTTGACCGTGATCGGTTGGTTCTTTCCGCCGGCCACGGCTCTATGCTGCTTTATACTTTTTATTATTTAACCCATTATAAAAATTTTACTTTAGAAGACCTAAAACAATTTCGCAAGCTTCATTCAAAAACTCCTGGGCATCCAGAATATGGAGCATATGAAGCTATTGAAATGACTACCGGCCCTCTTGGTCAAGGTTTTGCTAGTTCTGTCGGGATGGCTATTGCTCAAAAAAAATATCAACAAAAATTAGGACAAACTATTAGTGCTCACAAAATTTACTGTATAATTGGAGATGGATGCCTAATGGAAGGGGTCAGTTATGAAGCAGCTGCCCTAGCAGGCCATCTATGCCTTAATAACTTAATAATATTATTTGATGATAATCAAATCACCATTGATGGGCATATTAGTCTTAGTTCTTCTGAGAATCAACTACTTAAATTTCAAGCTTTAGGGTGGAATACTATTTCAATAGATGGCCATAATTTCGAGCAAATTAATGCCGGGCTAGAACAAGCTCAAACCTCTGATAAGCCTTGTTTTATTGCTTGTCGTACCTTAATTGCTAAAGGTTGTACTAACAAAGTAGGGTCAGCTAGCGCTCACGGCTCTGCTTTAGGCAAAGAAGAAATTAAATTGCTTAAAGAAAATTTAAATTTTAAAGATGAAGAATTCTATATTCCACAGGATCTAGCAAATATATGGCAAAATGCCTGGCTAAAAAATAAAGAGCATTACGATAATTGGCAAAGAAACTATCAGAATATTAATGAAAACCACAAATATTATCTAAATAAACCTAATATTGATGATAGTTTTCTAAACAATATCACCCCTACCTTAAAGGATGAGGCGACTAGGACCTCTTCGGGTAAAATTATCGCAGAACTCGCCAAACAATCTGATAAAATTATTTTTGGCTCAGCTGATTTATCTCCTTCCAATAACATTCAAAATAGTTTAACTCGGGCTATTAACAAAAACGATTTTAGTGGTAATTATCTCCATTATGGTGTTCGCGAGCATGCGATGGCCGCTATCATGAACGGCCTAGCTTTATCAGGATTTTTACCAGTAGGGGGAACTTTTTTAGTATTTTCTGATTATATGAAACCTAGTATGAGACTTAGCGCTCTTATGCAACAGCAAGTGATTTATATATTAACTCATGACTCAATCGGTCTTGGAGAAGATGGCCCTACTCATCAACCTATTGAACAACTAGCAGCTTTGCGAGCTTTACCTGGTATGATGGTACTGCGCCCTGCGGATTATCTGGAAACTCTTGAGAGCTGGCGCCTAGCTTTAACCAATAAAGATGAGCCTTCTGTTCTGGCGTTAACCCGGCAACCCGTGACCCAAATCAATAGAGTGAATCCATTGTTAATCCATAAGGGAGGCTATATAGTAGCAGGAGATATCAATAATACAGATATTGCAATATTTAGTACTGGTTCTGAATTATCCATCGCCTTATCCACCAAAGAAATACTTGAAAAAAATGGCCTTAATATCACAGTAATTTCCTTACTATGTTTGGAATTATTTTTCCAACAAGAACCATCCTATATGCAAAATATTTTATCGCACTCTAAGCTCAAAGTTGCTATAGAAGCTGGCTGCAGTCAAGGGTGGCACCGTATTATAGGAGAAAATGGCCTGTTTTTTGGGGTAGAACAATTTGGCCACTCCGCCCCTTACGCCGACTTATACACCTATTTTGGCCTTACCCCTCACAATATAGCAAAACAAATAACTTCATATTTACGGGAATTCATAGTACCCTCTACTGATCGAAAAAGTTGAAATAATATACCAAAAAAAATTACTGCTAGCACAAATTTTGACAATACCCTATAATCGTCATCGTAAGCTAACAATTAACCTTAACCTTAAGTTTTTGTTGACCCATATGCGTCATTGTAAATAGAGCCGAAGGCGAGCGTGGCAATCCAGAAGAAAACATTTAAGTCATCGTATTTTTTGTAGGTTTTGCGGGATAGCTTCGCGTGGCGCTCGCAATGAAGTATTTAAGGGGAAATTTAAAAAATAAAAATCATAGTTGATGACGCATAGGTCTCAACTTAAAAACAAAAATTGTCATTGCGAGCGGTAGCGAAGCAATCCAGGAAAACCTACAAAAAATACGATGACTTAAATGTTTTTTCCTGGATTGCCACGCTTAGCTGCAGCCAACTCGCAATGACAGCTTTTTTCTTAAAAAATGTGGGGGGACGATGACACAAATTGCAAACCTTAAGGATGATTTAAAAAATTAGGTCTTAATTATAAACATCTCCTATTAAATTATAATCCATTAAATTATAATCCTCATTATCTAAAGTAATCTCATTCTCTACGTGGTGGGGATTATCAATTTGAGATTCTGAATCCTTAACAATCCAAGTTTTGTTAACATCACGTTCAGCATCAAATTCTTTGGTTTTGGCGTCTAGAAAATTTTCTGCCATCTTTTTATAGAATAGCCTTGCATATACTTCAGATAAATCCGATTGATTGTCCGCTATATCCAACCAATCTCTCTCAGCCTTTATATACTTCTGTATAGACGCTAGAGCTTTCTCTACTTCTTCTATTATCTCAACACTTGGATAATTTGTTTTCAGCTTACTTATGGCTGTATTTACATTTTCCTCTTGGTGGGAGAAGGGCTTTTCAGAACTCCCCTCTTTAAAACACCATGTATCGGCTACCATTTTTCCTCTTTGTTAATTTTATCTCAGCATTATACTGATTAATTTTAACGAGGCAATGGTTAATTTATTAATATTCTTACTATTTGTTCTTCTAGCTGGGCGTATTTTAATTTGGGTCCTAAGTAATTATTGCTAACTATCACAAAACTATATGGGATGTTATTTTTATCAAATACATAGCCTATTAAGGAAGAAATTCCCGACATTGTGCCAGTTTTTGCAAAAATATTTATCCCTTGAAAACGTTTATTTAAAGTCCCAATTTCACCAGGTCTTGCCAACATTAATTTAATGACTTCAAAATTTGGATCATAATAAATCCGAGTCAAAAACTCATCAAATTGGCCGGGGGTGAACATATTATACCTAGACATCCCAGAACCATCCACTATTACGGTCTTATCTAAATTTATCGCAAAATTTTGCAATAGATATTGTTTTAATAATAGGCCAGCTTGTGGCCAATCTGTTATTCCATAAATATCGGCAAATTCTGCAAGTAAGTAATCCGTAATGTAATCATCAGAAGTTTTTAAAGCATAGCTAGCAATTTGATAAAAGTTTTTTGAGCTTTGAACAATTTCCTTAGCTATGGCAGGTTTGCTACTATATAATATTTTCCCCTTGATTTTAATATTATTCTTAGCCAATAATTTTTGTAAGGTTAACTTTATATAATTTAAATTGTCATTAGCTACAACTCCTGCAGAACCTTTAAACTCTTTATTTAATGTCCCATTTATCAGTAAATTATCATCTTTAATTATTATATTTAATCTATCATGGTAGTTATTGGGAATAGTTATGGCATTATTAACAATTTTATAAACTATTGACTCTTTATTATCGATATATATCTTATTTTTTGCCTGCTGATGAGGGCGCACCTGCAATCTTATACAATTTTTATTAATATGCACCTTAGTGATCAATGCCCCATAACAATATTTGGTATCTTCCACCATCTTGCTTTCTATAATTTTGGGCAAAGAAAAAACCGCATTTATAATGTAAAAATTTTGGAAAATATTAGGAGATTTTTCTTTAAGGATTTTAAGCATATTATCCAGATCTTCTGTCGAAAAATCTGGGGCATTAATCTCTAGATAATAATCTTCCCCCTTTTGCCAAATTTTATTAGTAAAACGATAATCATTACCAAAATGCTGCCTTAAAGCAGTGAGCGTAATGAATTTTAGAGAGCTGGCAAAATTATAGTAACTGTGAGCATTTCGCTCATAAACCACATTGCCTGTTAATAAATTCCTAATTTTTATGCCAATATTAATATTAGGATCTACTTGATATATCGCTTGCTCAATCGCCTTTTTATAATTATTGCCATAAGCATAGGAAGAATTATAAAAGAGCAAACATAGAAATAAGGAAAATATTTTTTGCATATTGTAGCTTTAAGTAGAAATTGTCACAGAACCAAAAGAGAAAAATAAAGAACTGGAGTCAAGGCCAGTAACAGAAGAAATAAAATCTATGTTACGCGACCTTCTGCTGGATAAGAACAATGTTCTTATCCGGTAGTTGCGGGGGCAGTAAGTCCCTTCACCCCACAACTGTTAAAAAGTTATTGCGCATCCCTATTCTCAGCGTCATTGCGGGGCCTACTGCAAGCAGGCGCGGCAAATTCCTAAGAAAACCTACCAAAATACGATAAGCTTAACTAATTTTTTCCTGGATTACGTACGTACCGCCGTAAGGCAGCCTTCTCGCAATGACGGCACTGATGCATCTTCTATAAAAAATGTAGGGTAGTATGGCAGTAAGTACTCACCCTTTCACAGCGGCGGCTACTTCATCAGCAAAATTTTTCTCCTCTCGCACTATTCCTTCACCGAGTTCATAGCGGATAAATTTAGTAATTTTTATTGTCGTGCCTAATTCTTTTTCTGCCGTTTCGATAACTTTGGCAATAGTAAAGTTGTTGTCAAATAAAAAGTTTTGTTGCAATAATACAACTTCTGCAAAGAATTTACGAATTCTTCCTTCTACCATTTGTTCAATGATATTGCTAGGTTTGCCGGAATTCTGTGATTGTTCAATAAATATATTACGTTCCCGTTCAATTAAAGCAGGGTCTAAGCTAGAAGCATCAATAGAGCATGGATTATTGGCTGCGATATGGATAGCAATTTTACGTCCTATTTCTGCGAGTTTACTTTTGTCTTTCACTGCAGACTCAAGAGCCAGCAACACAGAAATTCGCCCCTGATCTTGCGTCACAAGATTATGCACATATGAAACAACCACTCCTTCGGAGACTGTTAAAAGATCCATACGCCGTAATTTTAAATTCTCTCCAATGATTGCAACGTTTTCTAATATTTCTGCGTCCACAGTCTTTCCAGATTGGGTTTTTGCTGATTTCAATGATTCTAAGTCCTGAACAGAAAAAGCTATCTCAGTGATATCATTAACTAGCTGTTGAAATTTTTCATTTCGCGCTACAAAGTCTGTTTCACTATTTACTTCGATAATAACCCCAACTTTATCTTTAACTTTCACGGCTGTAATCCCTTCAGCAGCTGTTCTGCCAGCTTTTTTTGCGGCTGAAGATAATCCTTTGGCTCGTAGCCAATCAATAGCTTTTTCAAGATCTCCACCAGTTTCCATCAATGCTTTCCGGCAGTCCATCATGCCGGCGCAAGTTTTATCTCTTAACTGTTTTACAAGTACCAAATTTGTCATTTCCATTGCTCCTAATAGCTTATTTTTTGTGTTGTTTAGCCGGAACATCTTCTGCTAGTTCTAATGCTCTCTCAAATTCAGTTGTTTCTTCATTGACTATTTCAGAAGTTTTGGAAAACTTCTTAGTAGATTTTAACTTGGCAATATTTTTGATATTCTTATTTTTCTCGCCAGGATTTTCAATACTGCCTAAATCCACCCCAGAAGCAATTAGTGATTCTTCTATGCCAGCTAAAACTGCATCTGCAAAGAGATTGCAATAAAGTTTTATAGATCTTATCGCATCATCATTACCAGGGATGGGGTGATCTATATTGTCAGGATTTGAATTAGTATCGACAATGGCAATAATAGGAATGCCAAGCTTAACTGCCTCTTGAATTGCCAAATGTTCTTTATTAGTATCAATTACCACGAGTAAATTAGGTTTGCTATCAATGTGCCTTATGCCCCCTAAAGACCTCAGTAACTTGTCCTTTTTACGGGTCATATCCAATATTTCTTTTTTAGTATAACCTGAACATTCTTCTTCATTTTCCAAAATTTTCTCAAGGTTATCTAGCTTTTTTATAGACTTGGAAATGGTGCCCCAGTTAGTTAACATTCCGCCAAGCCATCGATGATTTACATAATATTGCCCACATTTTTCTGCATATTCCGCTATTACTTCACTTGCTTGAATTTTAGTACTGACAAATAATATTTTGCCATTTTTTTTAACAGTCTCAAAGATTATATTGAGGGCCCGGTGCATTAAAGCCGCAGTGTGCTGCAAATCAATTACGTGAATATCATCCCGAGCTCCATAAATATAAGGAGCCATTTTAGGGTTCCAACGGGAGGTTTTATGACCGAAATGCACACCAGCATCCAGCAAGTCTCGTATATTAACTTCTTTTATTTTTGACATTTTTATTCCTTATTTATAATGTTAGTTATTATGTTTCCTTATAGTAGTTTATATACTTAATACTTTTAAGAAAACACCCTCCGCAAAAGTTTAATACCAAAGTCTTGTTTGGACCAACATACTTAATTTTGCGTGTGAATTTATGTTTATTAGTCAATTAATATAAACTTATGACTTAAGTTAAGGTGCTTGTTGCTCTTCCACGTATCTAACGCAATGACGGGGGGGCAATAAAAACTTACTAGTCGCTAATTCATATGCAGTTGACTATTAAGCCAATTAATTATAGTGGCGGCTTTCAGAATTTGCAATTAAATTTTTCGCCAAATACTCAATCCGTTTGCTTTATCCTCGATAATTATTCCCTCTTTCAGTAATTGCTGGCGTATTTGATCAGCTAGTTGCCAATTTTTCTGTAATTTCGCTCTGTAACGCTCTTCTATCATCTGGTTAATAGCTTCCTCATTCACCCTACAATCAGACGAAGAATGAAACCAATTTTTGGGGGGAGCGTGCATTAAACCAATAAAATTACTACAAGCTAGCAAAGAGGCAGCATATAAATGTTTCTCTTCTTCCTTGCTAGAGGCAAAAATAAGTTTAGCATAATCATTGATTATTTTAATAGCCATAGGAGTGTTCATATCATCTAGCAAGGCATTTAAGAATTCTTCAGGAAGGCTTTCCTCATTCTGTGAAGATATAGTCGGGATATTTAACCCTTCCAGAGCTCTATACCAGTAATTTATAGTTTTAGTAGCGTCTTCTAATATTTTATTATTATAGTCGAATGGTTTGCGGTAATGGCTAGACATTAATAATAATCTAGTGATATCCCCATGAATTTTGCGCTCTATAAAATCCCTTATGGTACAAAAATTATTTAAAGATTTACTCATTTTTTCACCATTTACGGTGAGAAAACCATTATGTACCCAATATTTAGCAAAATGGGAATTCGGAAAAGCGCATCTACTTTGGGCTATTTCATTAGTATGATGGGGGAAGATTAAGTCTGCCCCGCCACCATGAATATCAAAATCTTCTCCTAAATATTTATAGCTCATTGCTGAACATTCTATATGCCAGCCTGGCCTACCTCTTCCAAACGGGCTATCAAAATTTGCTGATGTTTCTTCGGCATTTTGGGCAGGTTTCCATAACACAAAATCATGTGGATGTTTTTTAGCATTACTATTTTCAATTCGCACGCCGTCTATTAATTCATTTAGACTACGATTAGATAATTCCGTATAATTATGGTAAGTGGAAATATCAAAATACACATGATTTCCTGCAATATAAGCATGTTTGGATGCTAGCAGCTTCTGGATAATCATAATCATGTCCTGAATATGCATAGTAGCTTTAGGCTCAATATTAGGGGGCTGGCAACCTAAATATTTCATATGTTCATGAAATTCCGCAGTCACCCGGGTGGTTACTTCTGAAATAGTGGTATTTAGTTCTTGGGCTCTTAATATTATTTTATCATCAACATCCGTAATATTACGAACATATCTCACATGACTAGACCCAAATACTTTACAAAGTAGGCGATATAAAATATCATATACTACAGTGGACCTGGCATTGCCAAGATGCGGAGAATCATACACCGTTGGGCCGCAAACATATAATTTCACTAAATTACTATCCAGAGGCATAAAAATTTCTTTTTTACGTGTTAGGCTATTGTGTAATAATAATTTCATAGATATTATCTTATATATAAGTTATTCATTTATATATATATCATATATAAAGCTTCACACTAATAGTAAAAACTATTAAAAATGAATTTTTTAG
The DNA here is from genome assembly GCA_019468145.1 of Rickettsia endosymbiont of Bradysia coprophila. Classification (GTDB taxonomy): domain Bacteria; phylum Pseudomonadota; class Alphaproteobacteria; order Rickettsiales; family Rickettsiaceae; genus Tisiphia. Next base: position 555,034 of record JAHXDM010000002.1, on the reverse strand, counting down.
AAAAAATTATAAGAATTCCTTTTACTTTACTAATTCTCATTAGCCTAATTTGTGGGATAGGTTTCATAGTATTATATTCGGCTTCTGGTGGAGATATCCATCCGTGGGCCTATAAACAAATGGTCAATTTTTGTTTATTTTTGCCAGTTATGGTGATTATTGCCATAATTGATATAGAGATTATCTATAAATGTTCTTATATATTTTATGGAGCTATTTTAATCTTAGTAATTAGTGTCGAGTTTTTTGGGTCCTACTCAATGGGAGCTAAACGATGGATAGATTTATCTGTTATCCGCCTGCAACCAAGTGAACCAGCAAAACTTGCTATAGTATTAATACTTGCCAGGTATTTTCATCAGCTAAAAATTGAAGAACATCTCAAATTTCGGCAAATTATTCCCCCTCTAATAGCAGTATTATTCCCGGCTTTCCTAATTGTTAGAGAACCGGACTTAGGAACTGCCATTATCACTTTAATTATCGCCAGTAGCATATTTCTGGCAGCTGGTTTTCCTTTAAGAAATTTTGTAATACTAGGCATGATAATAGTCGCCTGTATACCAGTTATTTGGCAGGGAATGCATGATTATCAAAAAAAACGCGTGATGGTTTTTTTAGATCCTCAGAGAGATCCGCTGGGAGCTGGCTACAATATCATTCAATCAAAAATCGCTATTGGTTCAGGGGGACTCTTTGGAAAAGGGCTAGTTCAAGGGAGCCAAAGTCATTTAGATTTTTTACCAGAACATCAAACTGATTTTATTTTTGCAACTTTTGCTGAAGAATTTGGTCTTATTGGTAGTTTAATTTTATTATTCTTGTATGCGGCTATTATTACTATTTCGCTGCTCATTGCCATTAATTGCCGGTCTATGTTTAGTAAATTAATGGTAATAGGCATTACTTCAATTCTATTTAGCCATGTATTTATCAATATAGCTATGGTCATGGGGTTGTTACCAGTAGTGGGAGTGCCGCTACCCTTTATCTCGTATGGCGGCACTATGCTGGTATCCATGTTACTGGGCTTTGGGTTAGTAATGAATGCCCAAATCCACCAGCATAGCAATATTAGGTGAGGGAAAGAGTGGACTAACCTAAATCATCATAGTTTACAGCATCATGGGGATGATGCGCTAATTTTCCTATATTTTCTACCTTATCGGAGCGCCCGACCTCTGCTGCTACATTTTCTAGCCTACCCATGCGGAAGGTCTCTGCTGCTACCTTTAGAAAATCATCCTCTCCTTTTCTAGATTGCTTTGCCAATTGGCAGAGCAAGTCTAGATCGCTCATTTCGTAGTGTTTAGCAACCTTTAGTATTCGTTGAGCGTCTTTTTGTATCTCTGCTCTAAGCTCTTCTGCAGGTGTTTTTGCTATCTTTACCGGGGGCTCATTTTCTGTTGTAGAAAAACATTGTAAAAAAAGATTCTTTAACTTAGATTTATTATTGTTTTTGGACATTGTTTACCTTATTATTAATATATTAACTATGTGTTAATATATAGCAATTAAGTATAATAAAAGCAATAGGTATTTTTTACAAAAAATACCTAAACAGCTGGGTGCATCCAAAGAGGTTACTAAGGCTTTTTATACTATAAAGCCGAATAATTTTTGTAAGTTAATAAGTGTATTATTGGCAGGGATTCGTGCTTTATCGGCACCATTTTTGAGAGTCTTTATCAAATAATCGGGGTTTTGTATTAATTCTGTATATTTAGTATTAATCGGTGCTAAACTAGTAATAATAATTTCCGTTAGATCTTGTTTAAACTTAGCAAAGCCGCTATTTGGATATTCTAAAATTATCTGATCAATATCATTACCTGTTAGGTTCGAATAAATATCAATTAAATTGCTAATTTCTGGCCGGGTGGCATGGTCATAGCTTAGTTCAGGTAAATGATCGGTTTTAGCTTTTTTAATTTTTTGAGTAATTTGATCGCGGTTATCACTTAAATTAATTCGAGATAAATCAGAAATATCAGATTTACTCATCTTCTTTCGTCCATCTTTCAGGCTCATTACTCTAGCTCTTGAGCCTTGGATGAGGATTTCAGGGATTTGAAGAATTTCCTGGTTGAATTTCCGGTTAATAACAGCAGCAATATCCCGTGTGAGTTCTACATGTTGTTTTTGGTCTTCTCCAACTGGCACAATATCCGCATTATACAATAATATATCAGCTGCCATTAATACTGGATAGGAAAATAACCCCAGCCCAGCATTTTCTTGATTGTTTGCTGCCTTATCTTTAAATTGGGTCATACGTTTAAGCCAACCCATGGGAGTCACACAATTCAGGATCCAGGCAAGCTGAGCATGTGCTTTTACCATACTTTGAGCAAAGATAGTAGTCTTATCAGCGTTAAGGCCGCAAGCTAAATACATAGCGGTGGTTTGCAGAATTGAGGTATGCAGATCTTCCGGAGATCTATCGATAGTAATAGAATGCAAATCAGCTAGGAAAAAGTAACAATCATATTGGTCTTGAATTTTAAGCCAATTGCTAATCGACCCTAGATAGTTTCCTAGATGTAAGCTACCTGTAACTTGGGTGCCGGATAATGCTATTTTTTTTGTCTCTATTGTGTTCATACATTTTTTCTTAAAAATTATTGTAAATTTGCACTTCTATAAACAAGGTTGCTAATATCCCTTGAATTCTATATAACTTATCATATCAAACTTAAATATTAAATTACTACTTATGTTTTGGCGATTAAGAATATTAATGTTTTATGGATTACTTGCTATATTTACTTTGATATTTTTCATTATATGTTACATACCCGTAACATTTTTTAATGTCAACTATTATATAAGATATCGCATAGGAGTTATTTTCTCTTATGCATTTATTTGGCTAGCAAGAATTTGCTGTAGTTTAAAATATCAAGTATCTGGTTTAGAAAAATTACCCTTGCAACCTTCTATATTGGTCTCTAATCATCAGTCATTTTGGGAACAGGTATATATGCAGTTGATTATCCCTGAACATTCTTGGGTATTAAAAAAAGAATTATTTAACATCCCCTTATTTGGATGGGGGCTGCGAATGGTTAAACCGGTTGCGGTGGATCGGAATGCTAATATTTCGGTAGGGCAGATTTTAAGAGAAGGACAAGAAAAAATTAACAGTGGATTATGGTTAATTATCTTTCCTGAATCCACTCGAATTAGTCCTGAAAAAACTGTAAAATTTAAACCAAGTGCTGCTAAATTGGCGGTGCTAGCACAGGTCCCCCTAGTGATGATGGCTCATAATGCCGGAGTTTATTGGCCTAAAGGTTTTTGGATTAAAAAACCAGGGACTATTCAAGTTAAAATTATTGATGTTATTTCAGTAGAAGAGATTGCTAAAACTGATGTGCGGGATCTTACTGACAAGATGGAACAAGTAATTAATACGGAAAAACAACTATTATTCGAACAAACCATACGCCTTGAGCCCAAGTAAGAATTAGCGTCCTTAAGTTGACCATCTCTTGACTTAAGGATACGCGTGCGGAGCTCAAATCGAACTTGAGTGTAAAGTTACTTTAATAAATTTTTGTTTAGTCGCATTCCAGGTGTAATTAACCGTGACAGTTTGAATTTCTGTTACAGTGATATCGCCATTTGGCAATTGGGCAATATCAAAACCTTTTTGAATAGCTTCAGTAATTAAACTGGTTGATTGGCAAATATATTTAACATCAGAAAAAGGATAATCCGAATTGACTGGTTTTTCCTGTTGCGGAATATTTAAAGGAGCAGGGTCTTTTTCTTCTATGTTCATCGCTAAAGCTTAATTAATATATCTCATTATTTCTTATAGCATATTTTGAAAGAGGCTAGCAAGTTTTGTTTATTATTTTTCTTTTATATTATTCTAGGGATAATAATTGATTTTGGAATGGAATCCAGCTTTTTTTTAAACAACTTATAAAAATAGTTGTTATAGTTAATCTAAGTTATTATATTGAATTTTTTACGAGAAACATAGGCGGAAAGTTACAGCAGTAGATAACCAAATTTGTGGATTGACTATATAAGCTTTTGGAAGAGGAGTTAAGTTATTGTGCTAGAAAGTTTTGGTTTTACAACCTCTACAATAGGACCGTTTCGTTATTTTTTAAAGAAACGAAAAATGCAGTTAATTGTTTTGGCGTTATTATGTCTCCTATTTGGGATAATACCAGCTATTGATAGTGTATTATTACAAAAAGTTATAAACTTAATAGAATCTTCTTCGGGTGACAAAGTAGGAGATTTACCTTCATTAATGATGTTTTGGTCAATAATGTATGCTGCATGGTGGATGGGGATAAATATCCTATGGCGAATTTATGATTATATTTATCTAAAAACAATGCCTTATATTAAAGGTCAAATATTAGAGGAAGTTTATAATTATACCCAATATCATAATCATAAATTTTTTCAAGAAAATCTCGCAGGTCATATTACTAACCGTATTACTGAAGGGGCGCGCTCTTTTGAGATGGTGGTCTCTTTATTTGGAGAGAAAGTTCTCTATAAAACGGCCATAATTATTTTTGCCCTGGTAACTATGTATTTAGTGAATCACGTATTTGCCACGATATTTCTTATATGGGTTAGCTTTTTTGTAGGGATTAGCATTTTTTATTCGGATACTATTAATAAATATTCGGCAAATTATGCTCGCAATAGAGCGGTAGTTGCTGGTAATATTGTCGATGCAATAACAAATATTAGTGCTATTCGGATGTTTACCTCTCATACATTTGAGCGGCAAAATTTAGAGGTAAGAGTCAGTAATGCTATCGATAGCGAACAAATTATGCAATTTTTTATGTTCAAGTTACGAATAGTACTTGGCCCCTCCTGTTGTATAATGATTTTTGCTATTATGTTTTACTTAGCAGAACTCCGGAGCACCGGGCAAGTAACAATAGGGGATTGCGTGTTAATCCTAACGCTTTGCATAGCGGTGAGTACTGAAGTGTGGGACCTAACGCAAGAAATAGGGGATATGTTTGAAGAACTTGGTTCTTTTAATCAAAGCATGTCACTCATCACTCCGTATATTCTGACAGATATTCCCAATGCTAAGCTCTTAAAAGTTACCAAGGGAGAGATAATATTTAAGAACGTTACGTTTAATTATTATCATAACAGTAATTTATTTCAAAATAAATCGGTTGAAATTTTAAGTACTCAAAAAATCGGTTTAGTAGGTTTTTCTGGCTCTGGTAAAACTACTTTTGTCAGTCTTATTATTAGGTTGCATGATATTGCAAAAGGAGAAATATTGATCGATGGGCAAAATATTAGAGAGGTCACTCAGGATTCTTTAAGAGAAAATATTAGTGTGATCCCTCAAGAATCTATTTTGTTTCATAGGACTATATTGGAGAATATCCGCTATGGTAAGAAAGAAGCAAGTTTAGAAGAAGTAATTACTGCTGCTAAAGCTGCTCATATCCATGAATTTATTGCCAATTTGCCTGAAGGATATAATAGCTTATGTGGGGAAAGGGGTAATAATTTATCGGGAGGGCAACGGCAAAGGATCGTCATAGCTAGAGCCATATTAAAAAATGCGCCAATTTTGATCCTCGATGAAGCAACTAGTAGTTTAGACAGTAAAACTGAAGAATTAATAGATGATTCATTGCGCTATTTAATGCAAAATAAAACGGTTATAGTAATAGCTCATAGATTATCTACTTTATTGAATATGGATAGAATTTTAGTATTTGAAGAGGGGAGTATAGTAGAAGATGGCCATCATGCAGAGTTGTTAAAAAACAGTAATTTATATAAGAAATTGTGGGAATCGCAAGTAAAAGGTTTGATAGGGTAAAATAAAATTTCAGCTCATAATTGAAGATTTAGCGATTTTTATATTAGACTTCTTGCAGAATTCGCCCTTGGTAGGGAATTTGAAGGAAGATGAGGCGCACAAAACCGCAGCGTACAGAGAAGGCCCCGCAATGACGTTTGTGACGTTGCAATTGATACTTATTCAAGAATTATGCGAGTCTTTTGCAACTTTAAGACGGGCTTTTAAACTACCCAGACAAAAACATCAATGGGAATAACTTGTCATTTTAAATTCGGGTGGTATGATAGGGAATATTTTTTAATTACTTAAATCAAATACAGGAATTTACAATGCAAGTGTTTGTCGGAAAAGCTGCTCCAGATTTTACAGCTAAAGCTATTATGCCTGATAATAGCATACAATCTGATTTTAATTTAAGAAACTATGCAAGAGATCATAAAACAGTTTTATTTTTTTATCCTCTTGATTTTACCTTTGTCTGCCCATCTGAAATTCTAGCTTTTAATAATAGATTAGGAGAATTTACCGATAGAAACACCAAATTAGTGGCAATAAGTGTTGATTCACATTTTTCTCATTTGGCATGGAAAAATACTCCTTACAACAAAGGTGGAGTAGGGAATATCCAATTCCCGATGGTATCAGACATCACTAAAACTGCCACCGGATATTACAATATCCTCCATGAAGATGGGATAGCACTACGGGGAACTTTTATTATTGATGAGAAATTTATAGTACGACATTTATCAGTTAATGATTTACCAATCGGCAGAAATGTCGATGAAGTATTAAGGCTGATAGATGCGATAGATTTTAACACTCAGCATGGCGAAGTATGTCCAGCTGGGTGGCATAAAGGGGATGAAGGGATCAATCCATCTCATAAGGGAATCGCCCACTATTTAGCTTCTAATGCCGAGAAATTGTAGAAGAGAGTAAAGTTTTGATAGCGTAATATTCTTTCTGTAAATTTGACGGAAGTAAGCTGATTAATATTCAATTTCCAGAAAGAATGGAACGCTATCCTCTTGCCCTGACAATCCTTAATTGTTGAGACGCTGAATTATTATACCAAAACCTGAAGTTCAAAAGACCATGAAGTATGGGTTAATAATAGCGGTTTAACCACTATGGAATACTTACGTTATGATTGTCTATTATATGCTTTGTTTCAGAATATATTATAAATAAAGTTGCAGGAATTATTATTAATGCACCATATAAAGTATGACTTTCAGGGATTTCATTAAAAACAAGATAGCCAGCTAAAGAGGAAATTATTAATTCTATATACCTGTAAGGTACAGTAGCAGTAGCGTCAATTAATGAAAAAGCCTTTAATAAGAAGAACAAGATTAAATTACTACCTGTTCCTAAAAGAAATAGTAACATTAGTTCTAAAATAGTTGGGGTTTTCCAGAATATTATTGATGGAGGGGTTGATATAAGGGCTGTGATTAAAGCAGAATAAAATAACATACTAATCATTGTTTCTTTCACTATAAATTTTTTATTTATAATATCAAGCATGGCAAAAGATATAGCAGCTAATACAAAAAATAATAATTGAGGATTAAAATCATCTGCCTGAGGTTTGAGTGTAATAGTAATTCCAATAAAGCCCAATAAAGTTGCCACCCATCTTTGCCAGATAATTTTTTCATTTAAAAAAAATATCGCTAAACATAAAGTAAATGAAGGTGTAGAAAACCCGATAACAGTAGCAGTTGTAATGGGAGCAATGTTTAATCCATAATTACAACATGTCACCCCACAGAATAATAAGACCCCTCTTATTATATGAACAAAAGGGCGATTAGTTTTAAGAGTTTGCTTTCCGTAGCATAAAATAAAAGGTATTAAAATTAAAGCACTAAAGAAAAATCGAAAAAATGCCACTTCAAAACTATGCAAATTCATTCCTATATATTTTGTTATTATATCATTACTTACACTACTTAGTAAGCTTAATATAAACCATCCAATACCAGTAAAATAATTATTTAATTTATTATTCATTATATAAATCTTAGTTTATGTATTGATTAATTCTTTAAAACTTCAGTTTTTAGATTAGACTTCCTATCTCCTCTTAGATTTGCAACAGAGCCGTATTTCTTGCTTAAACACTTGGAAGGCAAGAAATTCATAATACTGGCATCTTCACACCTAAACGGTAAAATAATCTATACAACCTTCATGCACTCACTATTTTTGGAGATTAATATACCAGTCGCTTATCTCTTTTAATAACTTTTCTTCTTTATAAAAGGTTAATAATTCTTTATATCTTTCAATAAATTCCAAGTAAATTTCCATGATTCCTTTTTTCAAAATATTTTCATTAATTTTATGATATCCCTCTCTTCTCCACTTAATAGCATGAGAAACTAAATCTTTCCCCCATATTGAATTTGAATTATTTAAATAATAATTAGCAGAATCCTCATTTTTTGCTCCTTTCCCCGTATAGGAGGTATAAATGAATCTTATGGGAAAGAGTATATGTTTGGTTAGATATAAAACACCTTTAGAAACAAGTTTTTCACAATTTTTTATAAGAACAATACTTTCTTCACTAGCGAATTCTTTAATAGCATAGTTTGCACTTGAAATTATTAGACCTCTTGCATAACCCTAATAATTTAGTTCCCAATTATATAAACCAGCGATTAAATTAAATCTTAGAGCAAATCTTTTACGTCGATTTCGATATTTATCAGCAATAATTTTAAAACGTTTTAGCATGCCGATAACATTTTCATTCAGGGCCCTGGTATTTGCCAGTTTTTGGTTATTTTTCTTATCTTGTTTTGTTAATGGATTTTTTTTAGTCTTCTTTTTTGGTAACTCAGATTTAGCATGAATCTTTTGTAACCCTTGATATCCAGTATCGGTAATTACATTAGTATCAGGATGGATATTAATTTTGGATTCCTTAAATAACCTAAAATCATGTCGTTTACCATTTGCATAATTTGTACATATTATTTGTTTTGTCTTTTTGTCTACTACCAGCTGAGTTTTTAAAGTATGTCTTTTCTTCTTACCTGAATAGTAGCGTTTTTGTCTTTTTTTGGACGCTGGATAGGACTTTCTGTGGCATCAATTAGAATGGTTTCATACGTCATATCACTTTTAACTAAAGCTTTCTTACCAGGAAGAGCAAAATCCGGATGCTTAATTAAAGTATCTTCTACCCATTTTATATTCCGATAACAACTACTTTCAGATGTTCCATATGAAGCTGATATATGAAAATATGTTCTATATTCCCTTATATATTCTAGGGCCATCAATAACCTCTCTTCTATACTTAAATGGTTTGGTTTGCCCCCAAATCTTTTCTTCTTTGTTTCTGCTTCTTCTAAAATAATAGTCATTCTTGCAAAAGTATTCTTCTTAACCCCTGTTAAACGTCTAAATTCTTCTTCCCCAAACTTTTTAAGTTCTTCATATCTCATATGATAAAATTCCTGAAATCTTATCATTTTATCCTATATCCTAGGTTATGCAAGAAGTCTATTATATTTTGTGAAGTAGGAGGAGCTAATAGTGAGCGTATATCATTACCTTCAATAAGTTTTCCGTACTCTATCAGGGTAAGAACGTCAATCGGTGGGAATCTACCTTCTATTACTTGGTTTTTCAATGGGTTTATTGCTCCCCAAAATATGGAAAGACGATCAGCAAGTGGGACCTGTTCCTTTTTTATTTGAGAAAATATGTAAGCTATTTTATCTTGATCTTGAGCAATAAGAGGACTGTTAATAATTAATGCAAAATCTATAGGGTACAGCTATTGAATAATGTTTTAAATTATGCTATGGTGAGATTTTAGTAAATAATTGGAATTAAGCTATGGCAGAAATAATAACACGGAACGGAGAAGAAATCACAATACAAATTACATTAAAATTGGATGGCTCTATGCTTGAAATGGAAGATGCGATACAGAAAGGAGTAAATGAGGTTGGGTGCATTGCAACTAAAGAAGCCCTAAGTAAGTTTGATGCAACTGGTGCGATAATTAATATTGGTAGTGTCAGAATGTCTTCAAAGGGCAAAGTGAAAAAAGAGTATGAGACACCCTATGGTACTGTTGAGATAATGCGACATGTATATCAGAGCTCGAAAGGAGGCAAGACGTTTTGTCCAGTTGATGAGAAAGGGCGTATAATTATTCATTCTACACCAAAATTTGCCAAAATGATTTCGTATAAATATGCATCTTTAAGTGCGAAAGATGTCAGTGAAGATTTTGCAGAGAATCATTCTAGGAGTTGTTCGAGAGGATATATCCAAAAGGTTGCTGATTATATAGGATCTATAGCTTTAGCGACAGAAGAAGATTGGGAATATGCTATTCCCAAGATTGTAGAACCGGTTACCAGTATAGGTATTAGTTTAGATGGCACATGTATTTTAATGAAAGAACAAGGTTATCGTGAAGCTATGACAGGTAATATCTCTTTGTACGATGCGCAAAGCGAAAGATTGCATACAATATATATTGGAGCGTCTCCTGAATATGGTAAAGGGTTATTTATAGCTCGTTTACAAGGAGAGGTTAATAAAATCAAACAAAAATATCCTACAGCAAATTATATTGGCATTGCTGATGGCGCAAGTAATAATTGGAAATTTTTAGAACTGAATACACAATATCATATTCTAGATTTTTATCATGCTAGCGAATATTTAGCAAAAAGTTCATATTCATTTTTTAGTGATGAAGGGAGAAGAAAGGAATGGTTGAGTAATGCTTGTCATAAATTAAAGCATGAAAATAATGCGGCTGCAGAGCTTTTAGACACGATGAAGGAACAAGTGAAAAAAAATGAAGGAAATAAAAAAATATCACCAGCAATAAAGGACAATTTGAGTAAAGCGGTGAGCTATTTTACTAATCAATTAGAACGTATGAATTATAGTAATTACACAGCACAAAATTTTCCTATAGGTTCTGGTGTGACGGAAGCGGCTTGCAAGACGCTGATCAAGCAAAGATTATGTAAATCAGCAATGCAGTGGCGAACTCAAGGTGCCAAAATAGTTATTTCCATTAGATCTCTTGTTCAAACAAAAGGAAGGTGGAATCAATTTTGGAACATGATTAACCAAAATGCCTTAAGCGACATCTTGATATCTTAGTTAACATTATTCAATAGCTGTACCCAATCTATATCACTAGTTTTTTCACTGAACCCTCCATAACTTAGGCTTCCTAACACATAAGTGGCAACAAATTTTTCTTTAAATACTTCCTTGGCAAAATAATTTGCATTATTAATTACATTTTTACCTAATTTATTCATTGTTAGTGTTTACCTTCCGGAAATTTTATAATTTCTATTTCTTTGATGACCTATCCCTGATATAGCTAACCCCCGTGAACTGCCGGATAAGAACAATGTTCTTAGCAAGCAGTTGGGGTATCTTGTTTATTAGTATTAAATTAACTTGTAAGAATATCAGTTAATCTATTTAATATAGATTTACTTATCGCCCACCCTTTTGCTTGAATCTCAAATAGAGAATCCATATCACTAATATTCACCTGTCTTAAAAGCTCTATACCCATTAATTCATGATGAGGGTCAAGTTCGTTATGTGAGGCAAAATGTTGTCCTGGGTCGTTTTTTAAGAAAAAAGGAGAAATATTTTTGTAGAAAATTGCTGAATCTGCTTCACTAACAAGATGAACTAGTACTGTTCTTTCTGCATCTCCTTCTGTTAACATTTTTGATACAAACCATTGAGCTAATGCCTCAAGGACAGGATCCCAAGTAAATTTACTGTGTTGCGCTAATATACTATCATGCCCAAGTTCCTCTTTTAAATGCTCTTGTGCTAGGGCAACAAAGGCACTCTTTTGAGAAAAAGCAGCACGTATAAGTACCATCCTTTGAAATTCATTAGAAGCAATTTGGTAATAATCTAGGAATTTTTCACGGTTCTTTGGCTTATTAAAAAAACCTGATCTAGTGAGTTCATAAAAATCACAGTTTTCAATTTCTTGCTTATATTCTTCATTTTTTTCAACAAGCTGATCTATAGTGTTACCCATATTAAGTCCTCTCTATAATTAACTATTTAGTTGTGAACAACATCTACAGTGAAATAATTTAGTACTGCTGTAGATAGAGATCATATATAACGTATTACTTAATTTTTGTTAAGTAATATGTTGTATGATAGTTAATTTTTGTTAAGTATTTATTTGGTACATTAAATATGTATCAAATAAGTTACATTAAAGTTTATTAATCAATTCACTACTATTTATTAGGTAAAAACATCAAAAGATAATTTGCATGATCCTTTTGAAATTTTGAAATTTTGCTATCATATAATTATGCTTGCAAAACTATTTAGAAAGTAGTCTCCTATACCCCTTCGGCCGATGATTTTGCTGCCTTGCGCGGAGTGAAGCCTATAGATAATAGGCGAGCATTGAGCAACGACGCCACGCAAATTCATATCCGAGGAGTATATTAATTGTAATAACGCTGGCATCATAGCCTGCTCCTTAAGTCTTCAATAACATAAGCAATAGAGCTTTAAACTACACGTTATCTACTATTTTTTTCTTTAATCTTCTTATCCTATTACTGAGGTAATTATTATATGTCCGAACAAAAAAATACCGAATCCCCCAAAATTAATTTATATGAACGGTATATTATGACTGTAGCGATTATGGGACAATCAATGCACTATATCCAAGCGTATAAAATATTCTCTACTAAGTCAGCAGGAGATATTTCTCTTCCAGCTTATTTAATTTGTCTCTTTTTACTGATAAATTGGCTTATTTATGGTATTGTAAAAAAAGCAAAAGCTTTAATATATGCAGATATTATTGGTTCACTTGGATGCGTAATAATTATTATTGGGACAATAATATATAGTAGTTAAGATCGTATCCCTTCAGCCATTACCCCAGGTAGAACTGGGATTTATTATTGAGGTGGGAATTTGTTATATACCCCTCTGATATGAATTTGCGGGGCGTCGTTGCTCATCGCTCGCCTATTATCTATAGGCTTCGCTCCATCGTGCAAGGCAGCAAAATCATCGGCCGAGGGGGGTATAGTTATTAAGGCTTGTGGGATGTAAGGCTGTCGCGTAAGTGGCGCTGTTAGCCAGGATTCAGCAGAGTTGTGACCAAAAGGATGCACCTTCTATAAAAATGTAGAAGTTAATTACGTTAAAAAATACTCTTCTTTTTCCCAGCTTCTAGTGAACAAATACTAAAATTTAGCATTTGTTCAAAAACCTTCACTTTGTTGCAGCAAAATCATTATCATATAATGAATTTGAATCTGTCAAATTAACGTCGTCTTCTTGAGTAATTACATTAACTATCTCCGAAGTGTTTAAATTTTTTTGAAGAGGTTCTTCAATTTGAGATAATGGAGGATTATAGTTTTGCAATAATATATTAAATTCTTTACTTAACTCTTTCTTTAATTCTTTATTGATATCTATCTTTTCACTAATCTGGATCAGAGTATCTGGATATTTTTTAAGAAGAGCTATTTCCTTCTCTGAGAATGATTTTTTAGGTTTTAATTCTTCTATTACTTCTTCCAAGCTTATGCTTGTATATGGGTTGACTTTATGATCATAGGCAAAGTTGGGTGGGAGCTTCTTGCATTTATTCTCGGCATTCTCTTTGGCCTCTTTGTTTACTAAATAACGTTCAAGAGCACTAGGAGTTTCTAGAGCAGTATGAGTTTTTGTTTGATTGAAAAAAGATGAAATGAAGGAGGTTATAGCAAGCATATTATATCTCATTATATTATTTTAAAAGATATTAATATATAGCGCATTATTAATTTAAATCAAATAAAAATTAATTAATTAACTAACTAATTTTTAATAAAATAGGGGGTGGATTAGAGATAAAACAGAGCAAGGCTGCTAATATCCTGCTTGTAATTGACCACAAATTATACGCTCTCACTTTGTTGTTTATGCCATAATCCTGCATAATGGCCTTTTAATGCCAAAAGTTCTAAGTGGGTGCCACGTTCAATAATATAGCCATTATCTATTACTATAATCTCATTAGCCTCAATAATAGTTGATAAGCGATGGGCTATGATAAGAGTAGTATGGTTAGAAGATAATTCTTTTAAACTAGCTTGAATAGATTTTTCAGTAGTAGTATCAAGAGAAGAAGTTGCTTCATCAAAAATATAGATATCAGGATTTTTTAGGATTGTCCGAGCTATGGCAATACGTTGTTTTTCTCCGCCTGAAAGTTTAAGCCCTCGTTCTCCTACTGTTGTATTATATCCTTCAGGCAGAGAGGTAATAAATTCATGGATACAGGCTTTTTTTGCGGCCTTTATTACTTCTTCTCCGGGAGCATGGATATTACCATAAGCTATATTATAGTAGATAGTGTCATTAAATAATACCGTATCCTGAGGGACAATTCCTATAGCTTGACGTAAGGAATCTTGGGTTATATCTCTAATATCTTGGCCATCCACAGTGATTTTACCAGTTGTTACATCATAAAACCGGAATATAAGCCGAGAAATAGTTGATTTACCAGACCCACTAGGTCCTACAATAGCCAGGGTTTTACCACTTTCAATTGTGAAGTTAATGCCTTTTAAAATTTGCCTATTAGGATTATAGGAAAAATTGACATTCTCAAAAATAATTTTAGCTTTAGAGATTTTCAAAACTTTGCTATCCGGGTTTTCCGTTATGTCAGGGGGAATATCTAATAAATTAAACATATCTTCCATATTAATTATAGCACTTTTAATCTCACGATAAGCGAAACCTAGCATATTAAGTGGGATAGATAATTGAATTATATAAGTATTTACTAACACGAAATCGCCAATAGTCATCTCCCCATTTTGAATTTTCAGGCCAGCTAACAGCATGATGCTAACTAATCCTAAGGCTATAATAATACCTTGGCCAATATTTAAAACAGACAAGGTAGCATAATTTTTTACGGATGCGTCTTCATATTTTATTAAAGATTGATTAAACCGGTCACTTTCATACTTTTCATTACCAAAATATTTTACTGTCTCAAAATTTAATAAACTATCAAGGGCTTTAGTATTAGATTGATTCTCACTTTCATTCATTTGCCTGACAAAAGCAATACGCCATATACTTACCCATAGAGTAAATAACACATAGAATATCATGGTAGTGATGGTGATTATAGAAAACCAGAAACCATAGCTAACCCATAAAATTCCACAAACTAAGAGAATCTCAAAACTAGTGGGAAGAATATTAAAAATAGAAAAGCGTAAAATGGTTTCAATACCCTTCACACCTCTTTCAATTGATCTACTTATTCCTCCCGTTTTTCTATTAACATGAAAGCTTAAACTTAAGCAATGCATATATTCAAATACTTGGAGAGCAACTTGCCGAGCGGCGCGTTGCCCTACCCTTGCAAAAATTCCATCTCGGAGTTCAGAAAAGATTACCGAAAATATTCGCGCTCCGCCATATGCTAATAACATCCCTATAAAAACCGTTTGAAACGGATTATTCGTTAAAGTGTCTATGGTATATTTATAACTAATTGGAATCGCTAAACTAATAATTTTAGCGATTATTAGACACAGTAGAGATAAAATAATGCGCGCGCGAATCTCTAGGTCATTCGACCATAAATAAGAGAACAACACTCCAAGAGCTTGTTTTTTATTTGCTGATTGTGGAAAATTCATTTCTATTATCCTTGAAAGGGAAGGTAATGAGCCAGTTATAAAAATTCAAGATAATATACCACTACAGGGGCTCATTATTTTCCCAAAAGTTAGTAATTATCTAATTTGCTAGTGGTTTGTCTTTTAATTCGTCTAATTTTCCCGCGTTGTTAAGCTCCTTAAGGTCAGAACATCCACCAATAGATTTTAATATATGAGGAAATGTTATCTTGACTTTGCCATCTACGATTGTTTTATTTCCTACCTTGGCTTTTTCTTCGGGGCTAAAGTCGTCAACTACTATCTCTTGATAATCTATCTTATTTTCTTGAAGAATTTTTTTAGCTTCAATACAATAAGGGCATTTTATTAATGTATAGATGATGACGGTATGTAAAAGTGTGTTGTTCATATTGTACCTAATATATTTAAATTAATTATAGTTTAGTATATTATATAGACCAATAATTTTTAGCAAGTTGTAAATAAATGGTAAATAATTTTTCTCTTAAATCCAACTATTCTCCAGCCGGTGATCAGCCAAAGGCCATTGAAGAAATTATTGAAGGTATTAAAGCAGAAAAGCATTCGCAAATGCTCCTTGGTATTACGGGTTCTGGTAAAACCTTTACTATGGCAAATATAATTAGCCAGCTTCACCGCCCTGCTCTTATTATGGTCCATAATAAGACCTTAGCTGCCCAGATTTATTCAGAAATGAAAGCGATTTTCCCAGATAATGCGGTTGAATATTTTGTTTCATATTACGACTATTACCAGCCCGAAGCATATATTGCTAGAACTGATACTTATATAGAGAAAGATTCTTCGATTAATGAACAGATAGATCGCTTAAGACATTCTGCTACTAGATCCTTATTAGAGCGTCGGGATGTTATAGTTGTATCCTCGGTTTCTTGTATCTATGGTCTTGGGTCACCTGATCTGTATTATCAGATGACCATAACCCTTCAAGCCGGAGGCACTTATCTTAGGGAGAAGTTGTTAAATGATTTAGTAAATTTGCAATATGAACGAAATGATATAGGTTTTGAACGCGGAACGTTTAGAGTTAAAGGGGATAATATTGATATTTTTCCGGTGCATTATAACGATAAAGCATGGCGATTATCGTTTTTTGGTAATGAACTTGAATATATTAGCGAGTTTGATCCTTTAACTGGCGAAAAATTAGTGCAATTAGACAAGGCAGTGATTTACGGTAGTTCACATTTTGTCACACCAAAAGAAGTAGTGCAAAAGGCAACCTACCAAATAGAGACAGAATTACAACAACGTTTAGAATTTTTAAAAAAACATGATAAATTACTGGAAGCTCAAAGACTAAATCAACGTACTCAGTATGATCTAGAAATGTTGATGGAAACTGGCAGCTGTAAAGGCATTGAAAATTATTCAAGATTTTTAACGGGTAAAGATTCTGGGCAGCCTCCTCCTACTTTATTTGAATATCTCCCTAAAGATGCTTTATTATTTGTCGATGAAAGTCATGTCTCGGTTCCGCAAATTCGCGCTATGTATAATGGAGATAGAGCAAGAAAAGAGACGTTAGTAGAACATGGATTCCGCTTGCCTTCTGCTTTAGATAATAGACCGTTAAAATTTGAAGAATGGCAAGAATTTAGACCTCAAACTATTTTTGTATCCGCGACTCCTGCACCTTTTGAACTAGAAGAAGCAAAAGGGGTGGTGGTAGCGCAAATTATTAGACCAACTGGCTTACTTGACCCGGAATGTATTATCAAACCAGCTACTAAACAGGTGGAAGATTTATTAAGTGAGATTCAGGCTACTATCACCAAAGGCTTAAGGGTTTTAGTGACTACTCTTACCAAAAAAATGGCAGAGGATTTAACCGCCTATCTGCAAGAATTGGCATATAAAGTCTCATATCTCCATTCGAATGTCCATACTCTTGAGCGGATAGAGATTATACGAGATTTACGGCAGGGGAATATTGATGTTATCGTTGGGATTAATTTATTGCGGGAAGGTTTAGACATTCCAGAATGTGGACTCGTTGCTATATTAGATGCTGATAAAGAAGGATTTTTGCGCTCCGAAGTTTCGCTCATTCAAACTATAGGCCGGGCAGCACGCAATAGTCAAGGAAGAGTGATATTATATGCCGACAATATTACTAAATCTATTGAGAAAGCCGTGGGGGAAACTCATAGAAGAAGGCAAGTTCAACAAGAATATAATCAAAAACATGGGATAATACCCCAAACTATTAATCATAATATTCATGCCTTAGCTGAATTAGAAAAATTAGATAGTAAGTTAGAGAGTAAACAGCAAATACATTCTTTATTTGATAATCCAGCAAAGCTAAAAGCTCATATTAATAAATTAAAGAAAGAAATGCACCTGGCCGCTAGTAACTTAGAGTTTGAAAAGGCTGCTAAGTTACGCGACCAAATTAACGTGTTAGAAGAAGCGGCATTAGAACTTAGTTGATCTTTTTGTTTTCTTGAAACTTAACGTTATAATATAAGCGCTTTTGAAGGAGCGAATACTAAATCCGTCATCAACTATGATTTTAAATTTTTATAACATAACATAAAATTTAAAATCATAGCTGCTTGATGACGCATAGATGGTAATAACAATTTAAGGCTAATTGTTAGGTGTTATCCCTAGTCGTTGGTAAAAGTGTCTGCGCCTTCTCCCATGTTTTGTACATCTGAATCCTCTAAGAGAGAGCGTAATAAATCATGGTTGGTAAAAGACTCTAGATACATTAGGTAGTCTTCTTCTGGTTTTCCTCCCGTCTCTCTATGCGCTATTATAAAGTCTCTTGCATAATCTTTTAGCTCCTCGGATTGCTGGAAGGATGTATCAAGTATTAGATGATCAAACTTTGAATCCTTGGTTGGGTTCAACTCAGGGTGGTTTTTTCTGAAGTGGGTCACTAGCTTAGTAAAATGTTCTTTTTCCTTATTTTGACCGCCGCATGATAGGCGGAGATACTCGTCGACACCAATCTGATTAGTGCTGCACTTAAAAGTAGAACCTTTACTAATTTCTAACACCGCTAGTGCGTTTTCGAACAGATCCTGCTCCTTAGAATTTTCTACTTTTGTTGTCGCAGAATGTTTTGGTGAAGTAGATGGAGCGGGCGAGCTAGAATCTTTTGAAGGATCGTTTTTGGAGGATCGAACAGGAACAATAGGTCTATCACCACTAGGTTTCTGCCCCCACACCGGAACCATTATCTTTTTCTCTACCAGCCGCTCTACTATAGGGTTATAAGCACTCGATATACTACCCAATCCCGCAGCAGCTAGCATGGTACCCTGAAACTCAAGCATATCCTTTGCAACTGCTGTATCTTTAACTTCAGCTGTCTCTTTAACTTTAGCTCTAGCTTCAACTTTAGCTCTAGCTTAGCTCTAGCTCTAGCTTCAACTTGAGCAGCTATAGCATCCATTTTAGCTAGAGTTATGTTTTGCTCGGAGGCTGCCGGGGACTCCGGATATACACGCATATACCCTGGAGGAGGTGATATTGCATCCTGAGGAGTCGCACTATTCTTATCATCTAGTGGAGCAGAAGAGAAAGAAGTCTTAAGATTGGCACCCTTCTCATTGCTGACGTGATTTGATTCTGGATTTTTTGATTGTAGTTCTTGAGAATCTGTTAATAATTTTCGGTGTTTTTTCTCAGTATCCACCATCTTTGACAAACCGTCTTGAATCGCCTTTAGTTCCGGATGCTTTAAAGCTATCTCTTTCTCGAAGTTGAAGCATATCTTTGCCTTAGTTCCGGCCTCAGGAAACTTATCATCCACCTCAGGGTACATCCTATCTAAATCATAGAATTTCGCGAATAAGGTAGTTAAGTTATCATATGCATCGAAGTCTTCTCCCAGATCTTTTGCCTCTTTATCAGTCTCATATAACTTATTCTGCAATTTGAGAATGTCTTTTAAGATTTCGTATGCTGCAGGGGTGAGTTTGAGCTGAATAGCTGCCATCACCCCAGTGTTCACAACACTCTGAGCGATATCACGCGTCGGCTCTATCTCGTAGAGTTCTTTTGCTATCTTATAAGCTACATCAATATTCTGGGCATAATTCTGTCCCTTGGGGGTTGTTGAAAGAGCATTAACTGCTCGCATCCCAGTGGTCACAACACTCTGCGCGATGTCACGCGTCGGCTCTATCTGGTAGAGTTCTTGTATTAGCTCATAAGCTTTAACAGTATCCTGTGCATTGGCGCTTGCTGAAAGAGTTTTAATTGCTGCCGGTTTCTGAGTAAGGAGATCATTTCTTATTTCGTTTATCTTATCGTAGGTACTCCTGTTGAAGTATATTGAACGGACAAAAACGTCACTTTTGGATATTCCGTCTAATACCTTAAGAACAGTTAGATCATAAGGTTGATTCGTTGTCAGCTCTTCAATCTTCTGCAGCTCTTCAATCTTCTTGTGAATCTCCTTAGAGCTTGGTTTGTCTATTATACAATCAATGAATAATTTTAGTTTAATTATTGAAGAATCTATAAACGTGGCTAGCTCTACTTTCTCCGAGCCGCTGAGGTTCTTATTATTCTGTACCTGCTTCTTTATGTCTTTCCCTACTTTACTTAAATCCTTTCTAAGATCTTGGTAAAATGGCAGTGTGAAATACCCTACCCCTTTGTAGTCACCTGTATTTTGTAGCGTATCAGAGAGGTTTTTATAGGTTGTTTTAATTTCCTTATCCAAGCTTAGATCCTGACGTCCTGTACCTAGTTGCGTAAGTTTTGCTACTAATGCGTCAGCGTCGATAAACGCCTTGTTACTAACAGATAAAGCTGGCCTATTATCCTGAATTGGCTGTTTTATTTTTGACATAAATATATCTCCTTAAAATATAATTTTTATTTTATTTGATGATCTAGAGTTAGTATAACTAGATAAGTTACTACCCCTAGTAAAACGCAAGATTAGTTATATCCAAATTAAGTTTAGTACGCAAAATAATATTAATCTTCATAAAGAAATTAATATTTTAGGAGTGGATTTTAGGTACTACCGATTAGCGTTTTACAGTTTGTAATCAAAGATTGTTTGTTATACTACGATTTATTACCTTGCGTTATTTTTTAAATAAAGTCAATAATATGAGAACAATTATAGAATTTTGACCTTTAATTTATTAGAAATAACCTTTATGGTATTAATTCTAACATCAATTTTAGATCAAATAATATGCAAATTACCTATAGATTTTCGTCTTACCAGTTGCTAGTTTTTCTATTAATAATGTCATGTATTTTTACAACAATAGCTGCCACGACTCAAGAAATTAAATTACCCCAAAACGATATAACTCCTCAAAAAGATAGGGCAGAGAATATTATTCGTTCCCCTAATACAACTATTATTACCCCTACTGCTAAACAAGTTATAATAATGGACTTTTTGACTGGCAAGGTGTTATTAGAGAAAAATGCTTATGAGAGGATGATCCCTTCTTCAATGACTAAAATGATGACTTCTTATCTAATTGAAGATAAAATTCAAAAAGGGGAGGTAACCTTTAGCACAGAATTTTTGGTTAGTGAAAAAGCCTGGAGGATGGGAGGGTCAAAAACTTTCATGCCTCTTGGGAAAGTAGTTTCTTTAAAAGATGTCTTATATGGGATTATTATTCAATCAGGTAACGATGCTTGTGTTGTAGCTTCTGAAGGGCTTGCGGGTAGTGAAGAAAATTTTGTAGCAGATATGAATCAAAAAGCTGCGGAAATTGGGATGAAAGATACGCATTTTATGAATGCCAGTGGCTGGCCAGTGGAAAATCATTACAGCACAGTCTATGATTTAGCATTGTTGGGGCTCACTTTAATTAAAAACCATCCAGAATTTTATCCTATTTATAGTGAAAAATACTTTACTTTTGGCAAAGATCAGAAAGGCCGCCCCATTACGCAAGGTAATCGTAATCCATTATTATATAAAGATTTAGGGTGTGATGGAATAAAAACGGGACATACGGAAGATGGGGGATTTGGGGTAGCTGCCTCTTTTGTGGATAATGGTCGGCGATATCTCATGGTCATCAATGGGCTGAGTTCCATGAAAAAAAGAGCAGAAGAAGCTTTAATGCTCTTACAATGGGTTAAGCAAAATTTTACTACTAAAAAGCTCTATAACAAAGGGGATGAAGTTGGTGAGATGGCAGTATGGCTTGGGATGCCAGATAAAGTGAAGCTAGTAGTGGCAGAAGATGTTGTAGTTCTTGTTACTCGCTTAGGTAGTGATAAAATAGAGACAAAAATGGATTTAGTTCCTTCTGTCTCCGCCCCTATAAAAGCTGGCCAACTGCTGGGAAAAATGCGGATAATTAGCGAAAATAATACGCAAGAAGTAGCATTATTGGCTCAAGAATCAAGTGCAAAAGTTGGTTTTTGGAAGAGAATAGGACGTTATCTCAAGGTTTTTATTCATCAGAAATAAATATTTTTATTTCGCCTGGTTTTTAATCTTTGAAAATAAATATAAGAATAACACAATACCAATAAGGCAACAAATTGGAATAATGGCAATTGCTGTAGTAAAATCATGCCGGTTATAAATAGCTATGCCTGTTGTGTTGACGGAGCCATCCCAATTATAGGTTATTGCGTAGCTCATCATTTTATGAAAAAAATGACCAAATACCATGTTGATACAATTAGTAATAGCAATAGTAAGCCCCGCAGAGTTTTCTCGTACCAAGTTACTTACCATACTGAAAATCAGGACTTGGTAACAACAAAATATCCCGAGGAAAAACATAAGCAAAGATGTGGTATAAAAACCTAAAGAAGGGAAATATAATAAAATGCCGAAAATCAGGGCCATCATCAAGCCGCTCATTATTATTATAGAATTGGCAGATTTTACTAAATTTGCAGCCATTGCTAGAATCGGCCCACCTAAACACATGCCAATATACACGCCAGAAGTGGCTAAATTACTCTCTAAATCATTCATCTTATAAATATGTTTAAAGAAAGGTAATGCCCATAGATCAGCAAAACCTTCTAAGGCCCCTACCATTAAACCACCGGCGATGCCAAGCAATAAAATAGTGGGATTAAATAACAGCTCTAATATAGAAGGTTGAGAAATTACTCCATTATCAGAATTATGGTTTATGTACTTATCATCTTTTACGAGTAAGATCATTATGCCAATGATCAATCCCACTACTACTAAACTATAAAAACCATTTTGATAACCATAGTTAGTAAATAAGATCTTCATGGGAGTAAGGCCAAATACTGCTCCGCTTAGACCAAAAGTAAAAGAAAAACCAATCATAAAAGAATAGACTTCTTGCATAACCTAGGATATAGGATAAAATGATAAGATTTCAGGAATTTTATCATATGAGATATGAAGAACTTAAAAAGTTTGGAGAAGAAGAATTTAGACGTTTAACAGGGGTTAAGAAGAATACTTTTGCAAGAATGACTATTATTTTAGAAGAAGCAGAAACAAAGAAGAAAAGATTTGGGGGCAAACCAAACCATTTAAGTATAGAAGAGAGGTTATTGATGGCCCTAGAATATATAAGGGAATATAGAACATATTTTCATATATCAGCTTCATATGGAATATCTGAAAGTAGTTGTTATCGGAATATAAAATGGGTAGAAGATACTTTAATTAAGCATCCGGATTTTGCTCTTCCTGGTAAGAAAGCTTTAGTTAAAAGTGATATGACGTATGAAACCATTCTAATTGATGCCACAGAAAGTCCTATCCAGCGTCCAAAAAAAGACAAAAACGCTACTATTCAGGTAAGAAGAAAAGACATACTTTAAAAACTCAGCTGGTAGTAGACAAAAAGACAAAACAAATAATATGTACAAATTATGCAAATGGTAAACGACATGATTTTAGGTTATTTAAGGAATCCAAAATTAATATCCATCCTGATACTAATGTAATTACCGATACTGGATATCAAGGGTTACAAAAGATTCATGCTAAATCTGAGTTACCAAAAAAGAAGACTAAAAAAAATCCATTAACAAAACAAGATAAGAAAAATAACCAAAAACTGGCAAGTACCAGGGCCCTGAATGAAAATGTTATCGGCATGCTAAAACGTTTTAAAATTATTGCTGATAAATATCGAAATCGACGTAAAAGATTTGCTCTAAGATTTAATTTAATCGCTGGTTTATATAATTGGGAACTAAATTATTAGGGTTATGCAAGAGGTCTAATGATATTTAGGAGGGAAATAACTGTTAATAATCTTAGCTACTGATAAAAACCCGGCCGCAGAGCCAGCGCCAATCATTAACCTGCTAAGTAATAAATGATTAAAACTAGAACTAAGAACAAAGCCACTAGTCCCAAGGGAGGTAAGAAGGATAGCGGCAAAAAGCACAATCCGATAATTAAATTTATCTAGCAATATGCCAATAGGTAATTGCATTCCTGCATAGCCTAGGTAATAATAGCCAGCAAGTGTCCCAAATTCTATAGTATTAATAGAGAATTTTTGCATAATTTCTTCTCTAAGAATGCCGGTAGAAAGCCTTAATATAAATTGGAATGCAAAAAATAAACTAGCACAAAACCATATAAAAAGTGGAGTATAATAAGGGTTTTTCGGAAAGACGTAAGTTTTATTCACCGGAAATATTTGATAATATTAGTTGAGTTGTAGGATGGAATTATTTTACAGTTAGGTCAGGGTTTGGAAAAATAATTGTTGACATGTTAGCCTTTTTCTACGATAAAGTAAAGCATATTTAAGCACATTTCTTAAAGAGTATAAGCTTAAGTAGGTAAGAAGAGAATTGCTATAGAATAGGGTTCGTAGCTCAGTCGGTAGAGCACTTGACTTTTAATCAGGGGGTCCCGGGTTCGAGTCCCGGCGAACCCACCATTTTGTGGTAAATATAGGTAAATTTTTACGCTTATCTAATATATTACTCTAAACTTTTCCGCAACCTCATTGCATTTTTGAGTAAATCAGGGCTCGCTAGGTAGTTCGCGTGAAAACAAGAATTTGACTGTGCTAAAGTTCTTAAGTCTAATAATCTAAAAGGGTTTGTAGCTCAGCTGGTTAGAGCACACGCCTGATAAGCGTGAGGTCGGAAGTTCAAGTCTTCTCAAACCCACCATTTATAAATGCTTCCTTATAGCCGTTCTAGTAGACTTCCTTAGCCGAATTCGCGTTTGGTAGGGAATATTTGTAGGAGACCCGGAACTTAAAGATCCGCAGCGTACGGCAGTAGTAGTGAGGATTCGAGTCTAGGCTCATTGCTCCAATTACCATTTCTAAGTAGAATTATGCTAAGAAAGTCTAATGAATCCTAACCATATTTTATGTCCTTCTTTAGGGAAGAATAAATTAGCTATTTATTGGCTTACAAATGGTCTGTTTGCTCTTATATCTGCCGTTATTTATTCAATCATCTTGATATTTTTAGCCATTCCTCTGGGAAAAAACTTATGGGTGGTTCATATTAATTTATCCATTTTAGTGTGGTTTTTATCACTTACCGCCGCTATTTGGAGTTATAGGTTACAGACTTCCAATTTTACCATAATTTATATCATATTAGCATTTTTTTCTACGGCACTAATAGTTTTCTCCCCTATTTGTGAAAAAAATTTGCCGGTAATGAATAAATATATCCCGATATGCGAAAATATTATATTTATTTTAGGGATTAGTTTGTTCGGAGTAGTGATATTATTATTCGCCTTCTATGCCTTATATACCCTCCTCTGGTATGATTTTACTGCCTTGCATGAGGGGAGAGCTGAGTCAAAATCTAGGAGAGCATTGAGTAACCCCGCAGGCAAATTCATATCAGAAGAGGATAAGACTCTTTTTCCCTTCAGTAACAGTGATAACTATCCACTAATTCATTTTACTATTCTTTCTACTACGATATTATTTATTCTAGTATGGCTATGTTTTACAATATCATATTTAAAGCTTAGAGAGGTGATTAAGCTCACAGAAGTGAGTATAGAATTTTACTATGAATTATTATTGTGGAGTGGTAGCCATTTATTGCAATTTATTTATAGCCAAATTCTTGTTTTAATATGGATGATTTTACTAAGTAGCTTACTTAGTAGTTTAAATAGAGGAAAAAAATTTGCTAAACTCTGTCTGGCATTATTATATTTAAATTTTGTGATAGCCCTCTCTGCCCCTTTGGGTCATTTATTATATAATATTTTAGAAGAAGGCTTCAAGGAATATTATGAAATGCTAGGATATGGCAGGGATATTGTTCCTATTCTTACCTTTATGGTAATGGCTTACTATTTAATAAGGATGCGGTCTAACATTCAATTTACTCTTAGGTTAATATTACTATTATTATTGGCTAGTGCTATAGGTCTGTTAATTACTGCTATGAATACTATCGATATTAAGATATATCATGGTTGTATGGTGGGTGTGACGGTAGTCACTAGCTTGATGGTTGGAGTTATTTATCAAAGATAAAAACTTATTTAAATTTTTTTTATAAAAACACTTAGTGGTAGTAGAAATTAATGTTATTAATTATAGAAACTGTAGTATCTCCCATTTATTGAAAAAGTTAAAATAATATGTTGAATAACAATTTTTGGCTTAATCTTTATAAACCAAAAGGTATTAGTTCGGCCAAACTAGTATCGATTATAAAAAAATTTTTTAAAAACGAGAAAGTAGGACATTGTGGTACTTTAGATGTGGAAGCAGAAGGGGTATTGCCGCTCGCAATAGGAGAGGCAACAAAGTTAGTACGGGTGCTCGTAGATGCCAAAAAAACTTATATTTTTACTGTCCAATTCGGTAAACAAACAGATACTGCCGATAAAGCTGGCAAAATAGTAAGGCAGAGTAATATAATTCCTACTAAAGAGCAATGTGTTGATATATGTAAAAATTTTATAGGTACGGTATCCCAACGTCCTCCAGCTTTTTCCGCTATAAAAGTCAATGGAGTTAGATCTTATAAGCTAGTACGCGCAGGTTTACCGATAGAATTAGCTGCCAGGGACATTAAAATTTATAGTCTAGAATGCCTTAATTTTAACTATGAAAATAGTCAAGCCGCTTACAAGGTGGAATGCTCTAAAGGGACGTATATTAGAACCCTAGCGGAGGATATCGCTTTGTCCTTGCAAAGTTTAGGATTTGTGGTAGAATTACAGCGTACTAAGGTAGGTCTATTTACTTGCGAAAATGCAATTAGGTTAACTGAATTTGACTTAGCGGAACCAAAAACTATCAAACAGTTTCTGATAGATAAAAGTATAAAGATTGAAGCAGTGCTGGACGACATCCTGGTTCTTAACGCAACCCTTGAGCAATCAAGAAAGATCAATTATGGTCAAAAATGTTATTTTGACTATCCCAAGGACAGTGATCTGATATGGGTTAGATCTAATGACTCTCTTCTTGCAATTGGTAGTATTAAGGAAAACTGCTTTAATTCTTTTCGTGTATTTAACTTAAATAAAATGGAGACTAATGATGTCGATTACCGCAGAACGTAAACAACAATTAATTACCCAGTATGCTACTGGCGAAAGTGATACTGGCTCGACTGAAGTGCAATGTGCACTTTTAACTGAAAGAATTAATAATTTAACAGAGCATTTTAAAACAAACCATAAAGATTTTTCTTCAAGAAGAGGTTTGTTAATATTGGTAGGGCGTAGGCGACGCTTGCTTGATTATACCAAGAAAAAGAGTTTAAATAATTACCTAGCATTAATAAATAGGCTAGGGATAAGGAAGTAAAATACTAAAGAGTAAAAAAATAAACATGTTACCCTAAGTTTTTTGTCCCTATTGTCATTGCAAGCTGGCCTTGCGGGCTAACAATTGCTTTTAAGTTTTTGTGGACCCCTCGTCATTGTAAGTAGAGCCGAAGGCGAGCGTGGCAATCCAGAAAAAGATTATTTAAGTTATCATATTTATTATAGTTTTTTCCTGAATTGCTTTGGCTCACGCTTAGCTCATGACGATAGTAATGCATCTATCTATAAAAAATACCGGGTAGTTATGAAAAATAAAGCCCGCTTTAAATCGGGCTTTTTGTTAATTAAATAAAGGTTAAGAATGTTTGAAGAAGTAACTAAAAAAATAGAATTGGGCGGAAAAATAATTGAATTATCAACAGGAAAAATTGCTGGTCAAGCTGATGGAGCAGTTATGGCCAAAATGGGCGACTCTGTCTTATTATGCACTGCCACTAGTGCTAAAGAAGCAAGAGAAGGAATAGGGTTCTTCCCTCTGACAGTACATTACCGGGAAATGAAATGTGCAGCTGGGATGATCCCTGGCGGCTTTCATAAATCTGAAGGCAAAAGTTCCGAAAAAGAAGTGTTAGTATCACGCCTAATAGATAGGCCGATTAGGCCTTTATTTCACCCGGCATTTTTAAATGAAACGCAAGTAATATGTACCGTGTGGTCATATGATCCAGAATGTAACACTGATATTTTAGCAATTATTGGTGCATCCGCAGCCCTTGCCTTATCTGGAGCCCCTTACCTAGAGATAATAGCAGCGAGTCGAGTCGGCTTAATAGGGGACAAATTTGTATTAAACCCTTCTTTTAAACAATTAACCGAGAGTAAATTAGACTTAGTAGTAGCTGGCACTAAAACATCCGTGATGATGGTAGAGTCAGAAGCTAGTTTACTCTCCGAAGAATTAATGTTAGAGGCTATAGAATTTGGGCATACAGAGTTCCAACCTATAATTAAAATGATCGAAGATTTGGTAAAAATATCCGGGAAACCTAAATTACCCCTAACTGATTTATATCATGCTACTTTAAAAGACCAAATTAAGAAACTAGTAGAGAAAGATATTAAACAAGCATTTTCTATTAAATTAAAACAGGAAAGAACTCAGGCAGTAAAACAGATTTCTACAAAACTAGTGCAACATTTTGCTGAAGATATGGCTAACAATAATATTACTAAAGCGCAAATTGAATTTGCCTTGAAAGATGTAGAAGCAGAAACGCTGCGTTATGATATATTACAAAACAACATTCGTATTGATGGAAGAAAGCCTGATGAGATCAGAAATATTAAATGTGAAGTAGCAGTATTACCCAAAACTCATGGCTCGAGCTTATTTACCAGAGGAGAGACCCAAAGTCTAGTAGTAACCACTCTTGGTACTAAACAAGATGAACAAATTGTTGATAGTTTAGATGGGGAATATAAAGAACGCTTTATGCTTAATTACATCTTCCCCCCTTACTGCGTTGGAGAAGTTACTCCGGTAAAAGCCCCGGGCCGCAGAGAAATAGGGCATAGTAAACTCGCCTGGAGGTCCTTAAATCCGGTGTTACCTACTAAAGAACAATTTCCTTACTCTATTCGCGTAGTATCTGAAGTTACTTCTTGTAATGGTTCTTCTTCTATGGCTACTGTCTGTGCCAGTTCAATGGCCCTTATGAGCGCTGGGGTACCTATTAAAGCTCCTATCGCTGGCGTTGCTATGGGGCTCATTAAAGAAAATGATAAATTCGTAATATTATCGGACATTATGGGAGATGAAGATCATCTAGGAGATATGGATTTCAAAGTAGCCGGTAGTTTAGAAGGCATCACTGCCTTGCAAATGGATATCAAAATATCTGGGGTGACTATCCAAATTATGAGACAAGCTTTAACTCAAGCTAAAACGGCTCGTATTCATATTCTAGAACAAATGCATAAGGCGATTACTAAAGTAAATGAGAGTGTTAGTAAGTATGCCCCTTGTATTTTAAACCTTAAAATTGATAAGGATAAAATCAGAGATATTATAGGACCCGGCGGAAAAATAATACGTGAAATTTGCGAAACTACCACTTGTAAAATTGACATCAATGATGATGGTAATATCTCTATTGCGGCAATAGGAAAAGAAAAGCTAGATATGGCTATTGCTAAGATCAAATCTATTATCTATGAACCTGAAATAGGCAATATTTTTAGTGGCCCTGTCGTGAAAATCCTAGAATCCGGTGCGTTTATTAATTATTCTGGAAATCGGGATGGATTTGTCCATATTAGTGAAATTTCCAAAGAACGTATTGAATCGGTCTCTAGTGTTTTGAAACTTGGCGAGGTAGTAAAAGTTAAACTTATTGGTTATGATATCAAAGGCAAAGCTAAGTTAACAATCAAAAATATCGATAACGACATGACTCAAATAAATGAGGCTAAAACCCGTAACCTTGAAAATAGTAACAAAGAATATGGAGATAGTGGCAGTAAGCGTCCATTTGCTAAAAAATGGCAAAATAGTGAACATAAACCCGTAAGTCCCGATGACATTATTAAAGAACGGAAATATTTTTCATAAATTTAAGCATAGTACCCTACATTTTTTAAAAGGTGCCTCTCCTGTCGTCATTGCGAGCGAGCGTTTGGTGCGCGTGGCAATCCAGAAAAAATTATTTTTAATCATCGTATTTTTGGAGGTTTTCCTGGATTGCCACGCGGGCCTAAAGGCCTACTTACAATGACGTAAGAGGGGTGGCTGTTTCTTAAAAAAATTTGTAAATAAGACCTTATTTATTCAGGGGTAATAAAAAATGTGGGGTACTTTGAAAATTAAGTTAAAAATCGAAGTAGAAATATTAACGTATATTAAAGAAAAACTTGACAGCTTAGGGAGATTATATTAATATTTTAAGGCTAAATTAATTTCCGATGGAGACTAATGAATTATAAAAATGAGAACATAATGAAAGTTAAAAATAATGGCATCAGTGCTACTAACGATAGCAAATTTTCTGCACCTAGAGACGAAGGAGTAACACCAAGTTGTGTTAGTAGTAACACATTCGGTGTCTCCTACCTTAGACGAAGCAAGACAAACTCAACAAAAAAATGGATCAAGTGTACATTATATAATAGACAAAGATGGCAAACAATACCAATATCATAATGATTTAACTTCCAAAACCTTTCTTTCGGGTGTGAGTAGTTGGAAGGGAACCGAAAGAGTTAATGATTTTAGCATAGGCATTATGTTTATTCATGACTCAGAAAGTGAATTTCCAGCCGTTCAAATAGAAACAGTGATAAAATTACTTGAGGATATTAAAAACAGATACCCAGATTTAGATCTACAAAACAATCTGCTATGGCTTGGTGAAGTTGCTCAGCGTCATATAGTATCTAAAGTTTTCCCTTTTAAACAACTTGCAGAATTGGGATTTGGTAAATTCATAGATACTACGCAAGAGCAAAGGGAGAAGGTGCTAATACAAAAAGACGATGAAGGGGAACAAGTGTCTGCTGTTCAAGCTCAGTTAAAAGACCATGGTTATGGTATTACAGTTACTGGGAAGTGCGGCGAAGCAGACACAACTTGGTTCACAAAATTTAATACACGTTATGTTCCAGAGCAGTCACCTCTAGATAATTGGACTCAAGGCAGCCAATATGTTTTAGATGCCCTGCATGACAATAATATACCTTTAACAGGTGATCATGATAGTGTATTTATAGCAGGTGATTTTAATTGTATTGCTTAATTTCGGTAAGAAAATCTAGAGAATCCTGCTTCTAAAGGTATGGGATGAGCAGCTATGGGTTGATTCAAAGAATCCTGATGTGAGATCATTCTTTGCTGAATGGAATGAAAGTCAGAAGGGGCTTGAAGATATTGTAAATATCCATTCAGCCCCCAAAATGCACATCGTAGGAAACTTTGTTGATGTATTTGCTGAAGTAGCGTAATTTTCTATTAATTTTAATAGTACCCATATTGGAAGAGTTAAAATAATATACTTCTCTGATATGAAATTTGCCTGCGTTGTTACTCAATGCTCTCCTAGATTTTGACCCAGCTCTCCCCTCATGTCTAGCAGCAAATTCATATCAGAGGAGTATATTAAAATTCATCATGATTAGGTTCGTTGTCATCCCCTAAGATGATTACCCACTCCTTACTATTTACTCTTACCTTAGAGTCATTATATGCGGTTACAATATCATTTCCGTCCTTAACTATTGTACCACCATATTTATTTTCTTCTATCATTAGACTTCTTTCATAACCTAGGATATAGGATAAAATGATAAGATTTCAGGAATTTTATCATATGAGATATGAAGAACTTAAAAAGTTTGGAGAAGAAGAATTTAGACGTTTAACAGGGGTTAAGAAGAATACTTTTGCAAGAATGACTATTATTTTAGAAGAAGCAGAAACAAAGAAGAAAAGATTTGGGGGCAAACCAAACCATTTAAGTATAGAAGAGAGGTTATTGATGGCCCTAGAATATATAAGGGAATATAGAACATATTTTCATATATCAGCTTCATATGGAATATCTGAAAGTAGTTGTTATCGGAATATAAAATGGGTAGAAGATACTTTAATTAAGCATCCGGATTTTGCTCTTCCTGGTAAGAAAGCTTTAGTTAAAAGTGATATGACGTATGAAACCATTCTAATTGATGCCACAGAAAGTCCTATCCAGCGTCCAAAAAAAGACAAAAACGCTACTATTCAGGTAAGAAGAAAAGACATACTTTAAAAACTCAGCTGGTAGTAGACAAAAAGACAAAACAAATAATATGTACAAATTATGCAAATGGTAAACGACATGATTTTAGGTTATTTAAGGAATCCAAAATTAATATCCATCCTGATACTAATGTAATTACCGATACTGGATATCAAGGGTTACAAAAGATTCATGCTAAATCTGAGTTACCAAAAAAGAAGACTAAAAAAAATCCATTAACAAAACAAGATAAGAAAAATAACCAAAAACTGGCAAGTACCAGGGCCCTGAATGAAAATGTTATCGGCATGCTAAAACGTTTTAAAATTATTGCTGATAAATATCGAAATCGACGTAAAAGATTTGCTCTAAGATTTAATTTAATCGCTGGTTTATATAATTGGGAACTAAATTATTAGGGTTATGCAAGAGGTCTATTGTACCATTCTTTTTAAATATCGTTATTTTAGTACCATCAGGATGTATAATGGTAATTGTTACGGGATCTGTTTTTGTAGTGGTTGTTTCTGTCCCATTGCGGTATTTTACATGGGTTTTTTCATGATCGACTGTTGTTCTACTACCATCTGTCTCTTCTGTGATTATCACACCATTTGACAAAATTCCCTGAAACGTCCCATTTTCAAATAGTGTAGCCACTCGATATATATAATCATCCTCATCTGCATAGGTTATTTTGACATCACCACTACCCTTCTCTGTATATTGAGTTATTGTACCAATTATTTCACCCTCGTTATGGGGCGATTTTAACTTTTCAGTACCATTACTATAAGAAGTTTTTTGGGCTACAAATTTTCCATCAAGGTCTGTCACCATTTGATCTATGAAATCCTTGGTTGTAGTAGTGGTCATCAACTCGTTTTCATGTTGGGTAGTTATAATCCTATGAGTAGCATTCATTGTCGTATTTACAACGGAAAAATCATTTGCAATACCATTAGCTGTATACGCCAAAGTCGCCAGTAATACAGTAAAGCTGTTCGTAAGATAACTAAATCTTAATATACGCATATCACCCTTCTATTTAATTAATTGAACTTACAAGTATCATTATAGCATATACATTTTCTATTATTAATTAATTTATTGGTGGAATAATAAATTATTCTTAAGTGGTGTGTTATTTTGGTACCATAATTTAGGGAGATGTAATAAGGGGAGAATTAATAGATTTCTTTCTAAACTCGCTTCTGATAGGGAATTTACAGGAGATGAGGCGTGCAAAACTTCAGCGTACAGGAGTAGTACGTGAGGATTTGAACCTGTCCAAATTACCAGCAGAAGTAGAGTTTAGAAAGAGGTCTAATGGATAAAATGAGTGATGGTGTTAGCTCATACTACACCCTACGTTTTTTATAGAAGGTGCATTACTATTAGCGAGTCGGTATTTAGGGCCGGCGTGGCAATTCCCGCGAAAGATTAGTTAAGTCATCGTATTTTTATAGTTTTTCCCTGGATTGCCGCGCTCGTAGCACCCGCTTACAATGACGATCTCAATTTTAGCCTTAAGTTTTAGTTGACAGGATTAAAAAGAAATAAGATAAGATTTTATTTTTTAAGATTTGAGGCAAGCAATTGAAGAATGTTTCTAGATTAGGAGCAGGAAGTAATGAATTATTTTTTGAATCAGAATTTGGAAGTTTTACGTTAATTATAAAATTACCTGCCCCTGGCAATTTACGTAAGAGCAGCAGTATTGTAAAACTGCTTTAAACCTTTACGCAAATTGCTGGATAACCAGGCATTCAGCAAATCGTGAACTCGAAGTTGGGCGTTATTATTTTACAACAGTCACAGCACGACGATTTTGTGACCAAGCAGCTTCATTATCCCCAATCACTGCTGGCTTCTCTTTGCCATAAGAAATAGTATCTAATCTACTTGTTTCAATTCCTTGGCTTTGTAAATATTTTGCCACGGCTTCCGCTCTTCTCTCTCCCAATGCTAAGTTGTATTCTCTTGTACCTCTTGCATCACAATGACCTTCGATAGTTGCTTTGACGTGACAATGTTTTTTCAACCAACAGGCTTGTTTATGCAACTGTTCTTGGGCATTCTGAGAAAGGCTGGACTCATTATAAGCAAAATGTACTCTGTCACCAATATTTTTCGCGAACTCAGGTAACATTGCACATTCAGTGCTATATTGTTTTACTGCCGCAACAGTAGTAGTTTGTTTCTTGGCACTGTGACAGCCAGAAAGTAAGAATAGCGCTAGAAAAGCTATTGCAGATTTGTTTAGTACCATAATAAACTCCTTGAAAGTTAGTTAATTGATTTATATTCGTTTAACAAAAATTGCCAAATACGCCATCCAAGCATTATATATCATCATATTATTAGTGAAAAGCTTAAACTGGCTCTATTAATGAACTCCTAAGCTTTCTATGTGGCAAAAATACCCTATCATACCCCTGATATGACCTTAACTTCTTGCTACGAATGATCATTTTGGAACTAGCGATATTTGTTTTTATATCACCTTAGAGGTAGATAATAGCTCTTTTATCATCTCTTGTAAACTACTTATTTTACTATCATCTACGCCACCAGCTTGAGCTATATTTGCCTGTCCACCTCCCCCGTCCCCTCCAAGGTATAGAGAAATGGACTTGGCAAGAGACCTTGCATGAACTTTATCAGTAATCGGGTGACTGACAGCCACTGTAATAGATAATTTATTGGATTTGTTAATATATACGAGCACAAGATTATCGGTTTTACGCACTATTTGCTCTGCTGATAGGCGTAATATTTTATTATCAATATTTTTGATTAATTTATAAATAAATTTTATCCCTGCTATATCTATAGATTCCTTAACGATATCACTCTCATTCAAGGTCAGCATAGAGATCTGTAAGGAAGTAACCTGCTCTACTAATTGTTTTTTACTAACAATTAAATCATTTACTTTCTCAATCACTTCATTCCTATTTGCTTTTAATGAAGAAGAGATATTGTCAATAATAGAATCTTGATTTCTTATTAATTTTAATACAAATTCTCCACAAATGGCTTCAATTCTGCGAATTCCTGCAGCAATAGCGCTTTCCCCAATGATTTTAAAGATCCCAATATCACCGGTTTGTGATACATGAGTACCTCCACATAATTCCAGAGAATAAGGACTACAATTAGTGGTATTATCCCCCATTGATACTACTCTTACTTCCGAATCATATTTTTCCCCAAATAAGGCCATAGCACCTGCTTTGATAGCTTCTTCAGTGGACATTAAGGTGGTAACAACTTTAGAATTATCGCGAATAATCTGATTTACTTGATCTTCAATTAATATTAGTTGTGCGTGGCTTAAAGGAGAAGGATGACTAATATCAAAACGCAACCGATCATGGGCTACTAGTGACCCTTTCTGTGTTACATGGCCCCCTAATATTTTATGTAATACAGCATGCAATATATGAGTGGCAGAATGATGGATTTTTAAATTACGACGATATTTAGCATCAATAGCAAAATCCGCATTCTGCCCTACTTTAACTTCATCACCTTTTTCTAAAATACAAATATGGGCTATTATTCCCCCCAGATATTTTAAAGTATCAATTACTCTAATCTGGCAATTAGCGGTGTTGATAACCCCAATATCTCCCATTTGACCTCCTGACTCGCCATAAAAAGGAGTTTGATTGCTAACCAACATGAATTTATCTGCTCGCCCCTCTATCTTATCAACTAATATATTATCCTTAATTAAAGCCAATATTTTGCCTTCCACTGCTTCTAAAGAATAACCTAAAAATTCAGTACTCCCAAAGGTGGTTTTAAGATCAAACCAAATTTTATCGGCTTTTGATTCATTAGATCCTATCCACGATTTTCTTGCTCTTGCCTTTTGTTCTTGCATCTTATTATTAAAACTATCAAGATCCATTGAAAGATGTTTATCTTTTAATATATCTGCAGTTAAATCAACAGGAAAACCATAAGTATCGTATAGTTTAAATACTACCTCTCCTGAAAGAACTGAGCGGTATGGTAAGGGCTTTATTTCTTCGTCAAGTAATTTTAGACCTCGCTCTAAGGTAGTTTTAAAGCGTATTTCTTCTTGTTCTAAGACATTACTAATAAAATCCTCGGCTCTTCGCAGCTCAGGATAAGCACTTCCCATCAGGTCAATTAATTTAGGAAGTAATTTATACATTAAAGGGTCCTTGCTCCCGAGTAAATGAGCATGTCTTATAGCGCGGCGTAAGATGCGCCGAAGCACATACCCTCTTCCTTCATTTGATGGCATAATCCCATCACTAATTAAGAAAGCACAGGCGCGCAGGTGATCAGCAATAACTCGGTACGAAAATTTTGCATTTCCTTCTACTTTTACTTTTACGATATTTTCTGTATAATCAATTATCTCTTTAAATAAATCCGTATCATAATTATCATGAACATTTTGCATCACAGCACTGATGCGTTCCAAACCCATCCCTGTATCAATAGATTTTTTAGGCAATTCTATGCGAGTATTAATATCTAATTGCTCAAATTGCATAAATACCATGTTCCAGATTTCAATATAACGATCTCCATCTTGTTCTTTTGTGCCAGGTAACCCTCCTTTGATGTGCTGGCCATAATCGTAAAAAATTTCGGAACATGGCCCACAAGGCCCGGTATCTCCCATTGACCAAAAATTATCATTAGTATGAATACGAATAATTCGGCTATCACTTAAATTAGCAATCTTTTTCCAATATAAAGCAGCTTCGTCATCAGTATGATAAACGGTTACATATAATTTATCTTTTGCGATAGCAAATTCTTGGGTAAGTAAGGTCCAAGCATAGTATATTGCTTCTTCTTTAAAATAATCACCAAAAGAAAAATTACCTAACATTTCAAAGAAAGTATGGTGTCTTGCAGTATAACCAACATTTTCCAGATCGTTATGTTTACCCCCAGCCCGGAGGGATTTTTGACTAGTAGTAGCTTTAGTGTAATCTGTCGCCTCTTGACCTGTGAACACATTTTTAAATTGGACCATTCCTGAATTAACAAACATTAAACTAGGATCATTATGGGGTATTAAAGAACTAGCTGGAATATGACGATGATTATTGGTAACAAAATAATTTATAAATTTACTTCTAATCTCTTCGGTGGTAATTTTAATCATTATAGTAATTATCCTTATATTTAAATTAATATCATGCTAACTATATTCAATTTTTCAAAAATTAAGAACTTTTTAAAGGAGACTCTTAAACCCTTATTAAATTATTTTTTATGTAGAAAAAATATCATTATATTAATAGGTGATAAAGGAGTGTCTCTTTATGCCTTGATTCATAATAAACTTGTGGGAAGCTTATTTCTCTCTTTGGAAAATCAAGAGAATCTAGATTTATATAAAGAATTTTTCCAAAAATTTAAAAAGTTTTATGTTTTCTTCTTGTTAAATAATTCTGAATGTAAAATACGGCATGATTTAGTGCCTGTCTTCCATTCTCTAGTCAAAACTAACCCTATAGGAAAATTCATAGAAGAGCATTTTTCACAAGATCATATAGTGGGCTATAATGTTTATAGAGAGACTAATAAATCAAGTGAAATATGGGATACTTTAATTGTTTCTACTAATTATACTCCCTTGTTAAGTAAATTACTGGATTATGTAATATTAGATGTCAATCTCAAATTTGGTGGGGTTTATTTCTTAGCTTTAGAAGTAAAAACAATCATTAATAAGATCCTTACCCAAATTAGTAGTGTCGATTATACTGAATATTTACAAATTTTTGTAGCTATTTTGAGAAGTAATGGGATTAAATTGATTGTAAAGCATAAAAATAATATAATTTCAATCCAAACCTTTGATTACCCAGAAGATAAATCTGATTCCTACATTCAAGGGATAATTGAACAGGAAGTAGCAGATTGTTTGATTGAATCTAAAAATTACATTGATAATTTAGGGTTAAAAGTCTGTATAATTATTATAGTAAATGAATCCTTACACTCCCTCCTAGCAAATTCTAAATTTGGGGAGCATCAAGTGATATGTAGTTCCAATAAAGTACTATTAGGTAAGCATTATATGGAGGATGATAAATTTTCTGATTATCTAGTTGTTAAGTTATTTAACATTCACAAAAATTATCCAGCATATAATAAAGATTTAAAGACCACTTCTAAACTTAATATGTTTAATTCCTTTGCTTTCAAGCCATTAATGGGTATAATAATAACATTGATAACCACCATGGTAGTTATTAAAATTAAAACTTTAGAAAATTATCAAAAACTAATTATTTTAAATTCCCACTATTCTAGTGCGGAGCAGGAATATTATAAGGTAAAGCACAAATACCCATATATCCAAAAAGCTACTAATTTAGCTGATCTTTATATTTTTGAAGCTTTACTACAATTACCTATCCCCATACCATTTGATCTATTAGAAAATTTTGTAAGAAGCCTTTCCCCTAATTTAATTTTAGAAGGGATGACATGGAATAGATTAGATCTAAATAACACTTTATTATCCCCTAATCAATATACAGAAACTGAAATATTTTTGAAATTTATTATTAGCAATACCACTATTTTTGAAGCTATCAAAATTCTAAAACAACAAATTGCTGATTATACTAATATATTTGGCAATATGGAAATTACTCTTAACATATTTACGGACCAAATAGTTAATTTATCCAATAGAGTAGTAATACCAGTATCTGTAATAATTTCTATACCCGTGGGTTGAAAAATGCTTAAAAATTTCATTGTTCATCTAAAAAATGTTATATTCTTTAAATTGGTTATGTATTTCTTATGTATTTCTCTACTGCTATTTTTACTACAAATTTTAAATAAAGATTACCAATATTCAATTAGAAAGAGATATAATACAGAAGAATCATTGGCACAAGAAACTTTAAAACTGTATTCTATAAAAAATTCTGAACATAAAATATTGGATACTTATCTAAAATATAAGGATTTACTATCTATCTCCTATCAACAAAGTTGTTTGGATAGGACAAAATTGATAAAAAAAATTTCTAGTTTCTCTAAAAAATATAACTTAAATGAGCCTATTACTACTTCTATTAAACAGGAATTTTTAAGTAATATAAAAACCAGTATAGGGATAGAAAAAGAAGCTATCAAAATAAGAAATTATGATGCAAAAATAAAATTTGCTACCCAGGATTTTATAACTTTTGCAGCAATTATGCGAGAAATTTATGCCTGTATGCCCGATAATACTATCATACTTTCCGTAGAAGTAAAAAAAGAGGATATATTAAAGCCCAATATTATTTATAAATTATCTCCCCAAAAAGCTCCTGATATGATATTCGCTAAACTTACCATGAGGATCAGAGAGATAGCAGTGAATAAATAGACTTCTTACATAATTCTACTTCTGCTGGTAATTAGTAGTTCGTGTTAAACGGTATATACAGGATAATTTTATGAGCCTAGATTCTAAAACTACTTATGGATTTAATACTACCAATATTGCTATATCAGAAAAGATAATTAGGCAAAATTTAATTAATAATCTTCCAGAATATATCTGCTCGATGTTAGCATGTATAATAAGTATTGATCACGAAATTAGACTAAAATCAATTCCTCAACTAACAATTCATCTAAATAATTGTATTTATAAATTAAAGCATTTCTTAGGTAAAAAAGTGCTGGCAGATGATAATTTTACTACCATTTTAATGTTGTTTGCAGTGGCTATTTCTCCGGACATAATCGATTTTCAACAGCAGGATAATATTTTAAATAAGTCCGAGGATATAATAATTAGCACTTTAATAAGTATATATTTTAAACAAACTACTTTGGAAGAACAAAATACCATAAAATTAGTTTTACAAATTTTATTGAGAGCAAAAAATAATCATCAACTTATTAATTATCTGCAAGTTGAACCTAAAATATTTTGTACTATCATAAGAGGAGCAATAAAAAAACACCAAAATTTAAAATCTCAAAACTTGATAGCAATCCATAATCAAATAAATATAGATCTTAAAGGCATAGTAAATATTACAGCTTCTCACTCTAAGAAGGTAGAACAATTTAAACAAATAAGCAGCAAAATGGTAACTGCTATCTGTGCGATAGCTATTGGCGCAGTTACAGTAGCTACCGCTGGAGCTACCTTTGCTCTACTGGTAGTTCCTACTGCTATTTTAGCAGTAAAATATGCTCCTAAAATTGGCGAAAAAATTGGTAGAATGATTTTAAATAGTGATAAATCCATGCTAAACGAACAAAAAAAAATTAATGAGTTAAAAGTTAAGTTTGATAAAAATAATAATGAGTTCTTAAATGACCAACAATTAATCACAGATACTGAGTTTTATAAGATCAATCAGCGAAGTACTACCACAAAAAAAGTTTCTAACTTGCCAATTAAGAAGTTAACTTATCTACCAATACATCCTAAAAATAACACGTCCCAAGATAATCTGAACCAAAAATTTTTAAAAGATAGCAAGATTAAGGAACAACTTAAAGAACAAGAAAGACAAAGGTAAAATATGTTCATAACATGGTTAATGCTTATTCTTGCAGGGTTGTTTGAAATAGGATTTTCTATCTCATTAAAATTATCAGAGGGTTTTACTAAAACAAAACCTATTATAGCTTTTATCATTTTTGCTATATTGAGCTTTTTTTGTTTGAGCAAAACTTTGGATAAGGTAGGAATTGGCACAGCTTACCTTGTTTGGACCGGTATAGGAGCAACAGGTACAGTAATAATCGGAATATTATATTTTAATGAACCATATTCACCTTTAAGAATTTTCTTTATTGTTACTATGATAATTTCTATGATAGGACTGAAATTATCATAAATAAAAAATTTTCTTCTAAAGTCCCTTGAACTGTTATAAATCAAGCATATATAGAATATACATTATTCAAACGTCTAAAACTATATGGAGATTATATATGGAAGTTAAGATACCTTTTATGCCGTTGCATGATAGGATTGCAGTAAAGCCAATTCAACAAGAAGAAAAAACCTCAGGAGGGATTATTATTCCTGACAATGCTAAAGAAAAACCGATGAAAGGTGTAGTAGTAGCTGCTGGTAAAGGGCTGAAGAATGAGAATGGTACTATTCAGGCCCTAGAAGTAAAAGTAGGAGATGTAGTCCTCTATGGCAAATGGGCGGGAACTGAAGTGAAAGTTGAAGGTCACGACCTGGTCATCCTTAAAGAAGGGGATGTCATGGGAATAATTAGTTAATTTTTAATAATAATATTATTTTGTAAGGAGAATATATAATATGTCAGATAATACATCAAAAATAATAACATACGGCTCAAGAGGACGTGAAAAAATGTTACAAGGTATAGATATGTTAGCTGATGCTGTACGAGGTACATTAGGCCCTAAAGGTAAGAATGTTGTGATTGAACAATCTTGGGGAGCACCAAAGATTACCAAAGATGGGGTCACTGTGGCAAAATCTATTACTTTAAAGGACAAGCAGCAAAATCTTGGAGCTCAATTAGTAAAATCCGTAGCGAGTAAAACCGCAGATGTTGCAGGTGATGGGACTACTACTGCAACTATTTTAGCGCAAGCAATTGCTAGAGAAGGTTATAAAGTAGTAGCAGCAGGTTGTAATTCTATGGATGTTAAACGCGGGGTAGAACTAGCGGTTAATGTAGTAGTTGAAGCAATTAAGGGCTCTAGCAAAGAAATCAGTAACCAAGAAGAGATTGAGCAAGTTGCTACTGTTTCAGCAAATCATGATAAAGAAGTTGGTAAAAATATCGCTATTGCCATGAAAAAAGTTGGTAAAGAAGGTGTTATTACTGTCGAAGAGGCTAAAAATTTCAGCTTTGAAGTAGACGTAGTTGAAGGGATGATGTTTGATAGGGGCTATTTATCTCCCTATTTTATTACTAATTCAGAGAAGATGACAACCGAATTGGAAAACCCTTATATTCTACTCTTAGAAAAGAAATTATCCAATTTACAACAAGTGTTACCAATACTTGAAGCAGTAGTGCAATCAGGTCGTCCTTTACTTGTTATAGCTGAAGACGTCGAAGGAGAAGCATTAGCTACTCTGGTATTAAATAAGTTACGTGGTGGATTAAAAGTAGCAGCAGTCAAAGCTCCAGGATTTGGTGACAGGAAAAAGCTAATGATGGAAGACATTGCCATTCTAACATCTGGTACGCTTGTTACTGAAGATTTAGGCATGAAACTTGAAAACGTGAATATTACTATGCTTGGTAGTGCTAAGAGAGTAACTATTTCGAAAGAAAATACTGTTATAATCGATGGCGGAGGTAATAAAGCAGATATTGAATCACGTTGTTTACAAATTCGTAAACAAATTGCGGAAGCAACTTCAGATTATGATAAAGAGAAACTTCAAGAACGTTTAGCTAAACTCTCAGGTGGTGTTGCTGTGTTAAAAGTGGGCGGGGCTACTGAAGTGGAAGTGAAAGAAAGAAAAGACCGCGTCGAAGATGCGCTGCATGCTACTAGAGCTGCCGTAGAGGAAGGCATAGTTGCTGGTGGAGGTGTAACACTATTCTATGCTGCAAGAGCTTTAGATAACTTAAAAGGTGCTAATGAAGATCAACAAGCCGGTATTAACATAATTAAAAAAGCTCTACAAGCTCCTGTAAGACAAATTTCCGAAAATGCTGGTGTGGATGGAGCAGTTGTGGTTGCTGAACTTCTTAATAGTAAAGACAAAAATTTTGGTTTCAATGCTCAAGATATGGTTTATGTTGATATGATCAAATCTGGAATTATCGACCCAACAAAAGTGGTACGTACTGCTTTGCAAAATGCTGCATCAGTTGCTTCTTTAATCATTACTGCTGAAGTAATGATAGTGGATGAACCATCTGATAAAGAAGACTCTGCTATGCCACGTGGTGGTATGGGCGGCGGCATGGGAGGTATGGGAGGTATGGACTTTTAACATACTAATATACTTTTTGATCTTCAAGAATTGGCGTCTGATGTCATAAAAGATCGCTCTGGGGTAAGGCATATAACATTCTACGTGCCTGCCCCCTCTTCAAATCAACAACAATTGCTTTTAAAGTTTTTGTTGCCCATATACGGCATTGCGAGCCGGCTGTAAGGCTAATTGTTAGCTTGCTAATAGAGAAGGGGTCCACAAAAACTTAAAAGCAATTGTTAACTGCAAACCACAGATGGATAACACATTACTCCTTTCCATTATTTTCCTCTAAACGTATCATAAAAATAAATTTTTTTAACAAAACCACTTAGTGTTGGTGTATTAATAGTATATATTCACTTATAGTACCCCCTATTTATTTAGTAGGTTTTCAATAAGTAGGGGGGAGCAATGATATTTCTGTCATTATAATTAGACATTTTAAAAAATTATTTTGGTATTTATGAATAAATGGTTCTACTATTTTGGTACTAAGGGAAGTACGGGTAACGCTCAAATGCAGAGTATTTTAGGAAGTAAAGGAGCTGGGCTTGCTGAAATGTCTAATTTAAACTTACCTATTCCCGATGGATTTACTATTACCACTGAGCTTTGTGATTATTTTTACCAAAATAATCATAATTTACCAGAGGATTTTAGTAATAATCTGTTACTCGCTATTAAAAATCTTGAAATGACCACTGGTAAAATTTTTGGCGATATAAAAAATCCATTATTACTCTCTGTCCGTTCGGGTTCCAGGGCATCAATGCCTGGTATGATGGATACAATACTTAATCTTGGTATGAATGATCAGGTATGTGCCGCATTATCCACTACTACTAATAATGAACTCTTTGCTTTGGATAGTTACCGTAGATTCTTAGAAATGTATGGATCTATGGTGATGCTACTTCCTCCTTATCTATTC
This sequence comes from Rickettsia endosymbiont of Bradysia coprophila, assembly GCA_019468145.1. Lineage (GTDB taxonomy): Bacteria > Pseudomonadota > Alphaproteobacteria > Rickettsiales > Rickettsiaceae > Tisiphia. The sequence goes on along the minus strand of JAHXDM010000002.1, from coordinate 511,112 downwards.
AGAGATATTTTAGAAGTTCAGAAAATGAAATATAATATCGAGCAAGACAGTGAATTTACTGGTGATTTCTTAAAAAGGATAATTACCGAATTTAAAAATATAATTTCTAATAATTCGTCGGAAATTTTTCTTGACCCATATATCCAATTGGAAGAATCAATAAAAGCAGTGTTAAAATCCTGGATGAGTGAGCGCGCAATAATTTATAGGAAACTCAATAATATCGCAGATAATTGGGGGACAGCCATTAATATCCAATCCATGGTTTTTGGAAATCTTGGTGATGATTCTGCCACCGGCGTGGTATTTACCCGTAATCCTTCCACTGGTGAGAATAAGATTTTTGGTGAATATCTAATCAATGCCCAGGGAGAAGATGTAGTAGCAGGTACTAGAACTCCAACTAGTATCATGGCAAATAATGATGCGGGTTCTTCTATGGAAAATCTTATGCCCACATTATTTAAGCAACTAGCAGAAATTTGTAAAAAATTAGAATTACATTATTTAGATGCCCAGGATATAGAATTTACCATAGAAAGAGGTAAATTATATATATTACAAACCCGCATGGCTAAAAGAACAGCCCTAGCTAGCATTAAAATTGCCACCAATATGGTAGAAGAAAAGCTAATCTCTAAACAACAAGCAATAATGCGGATTGATCCTGAATCACTAACCCAGCTCTTACATACCGCCATTGATTATACTAAGATCCAAAATCCGATAGCTAAAGGGCTTCCTGCATCACCTGGAGCTGCAACCGGCATCGTAGTATTTTCTCCTTATGATGCTGAAAAAATGTCGCATCATCATAAAGTAATTTTGGTCCGCCAAGATACCAGCCCGGAGGATATTAATGGGATGCATATTGCGGCCGGAATTCTCACCAGCCGAGGGGGGATGACCTCTCATGCTGCAGTAATTGCAAGAGGTATGGGAAAACCTTGTGTCTGCGGAGCAAATGATATTATCATAGATGAAAAGAACCAGCTATTTAAAGTAGGTAACTTTTCTGTTAAATATGGCGACTTAATTACTATTGATGGAGGAACGGGGCAAATATTTTTAGGCACTACCCCCCTAATTCAGCCTAGTTTTACTAAAGAATTTCAAACGATTTTAGATTGGTCCGATGAAATAGCCACTTTAAAAGTCAGAAGCAATGCTGAAACTATTTTAGATAGCGCTACTTCTCTTAAATTTGGTGCCACCGGAATTGGTTTGTGCCGAACAGAACATATGTTTTTTGATAAAAATAAAATTCCTTTAGTACGGGAAATGATCATTGCTCCGAATATTGAGCATAGAAAATCTGCTATTGCTAAACTACTACCATTACAAATTCAAGATTTTAAAGAAATATTCCGAATTATGCATGGTAAACCTATAAATATAAGATTACTTGATCCACCTCTGCATGAATTCCTGCCAACCACTGAAGAAGAGAAGCAGAAATTGGCCATCTCTATGAATCTGCCGATAAGTACTGTAGAGCAGCGCTTACATGCGTTATATGAGGTAAATCCGATGCTAGGACACAGAGGTTGCCGCTTAGGAATTACTTATCCAGAAATCTACCAAATGCAAGTAGAAGCAATTTTAACGGCAAGCCGCGAACTAAAAATAGAAGAAGATAAAGATACTATCCTGGAATTAATGATCCCCTTAATTAGTGAAGTTAATGAATTAAAGATCCTCAAAGAACATATAAAAACTACGATTTCTAGTATAGAAGTGACTTCCGGGTGTCAATTTAATTTAAAGCTAGGGACCATGATTGAACTACCAAGAGCTACCCTGCAAGCCGATAAAATTGCCAGTGAAATAGCTTATGTTAGTTTTGGTACTAATGATTTAACTCAAACTACTTATGGCATTTCCCGGGATGATGTGGCATCATTTTTTCCGGCTTATTTAGAACAGAAAATCTTTCCCTTCGATCCTTTTAATCAATTAGATGAAGAAGGAGTGGGAGAGCTAATAAAGATTGCTATAAAACGCAGCTTACAAACTAACCCTAAATTAAAATTTGGAGTATGTGGGGAACATGCTGGGAATCCTAAATCAATAGAATTCTTCCAAAAAATAGGTATTCACTATATCTCTTGCTCACCTTACCGTATCCCTATTGCCCGAATTGCCGCTGCGCAAGCTAAGATAAAAGATGGATAATCATAGACTCCTTTGCCCAACTCTACTTCTGCTGGTAATTTAGACAAGGATTCTAGGCGGGGATCCTCACGTACTACTCCCGTACGCTGCGGTTTTACGCGCCTCATTTACTGCAAATTCCCTACCAGAAGCGAGTTTGGCAAAGAGGTCTACTGAATAACAAGTTATCCGGTAGCAGGGCGGTTTAAAAATCGCACTCTGAAATTGAAAATTGAAATAATTTTAGGTGGATATATACTTATAAACGTCATTGCAAGGAGGCTGTTTGCTGCAACCGTACGTACGCAATTCCCGAGAAAAATTATTTAAGTCATCGTTTTTTATAGGTTTTTGCAGGAATTGTTGCGCTCGCTAACGCTCTACTTACCAGGATGTTGGCGGTTTTTTATTTGATTTTCAACTTCAGGGTGTAGCTTTAAAACTGCCTTGATCCAGCAGCTTCTGTTATACATATTTAATCTTCGCGCTTAAGAAGCAGTTGTTTTAAGTTTATTTAGAACTATAATTTTTCTTATTTTTCAAACTCTGGGCATTATACACTAACATACTTATTACCAAAGCCCCAATAGTGGAAACTGCAAAAATACTGGCAACAATATAATTATATTTAGTTAACAATGCCGTAATGATCGCCAAGATGAGGGTGAATATAATACTATTAATCCTCCCTTTTTTCACTAAGTTTTCATAGGTTTCAATATTTTTCATCTCCAACTTATGTCTATGGAGTTGTTCTTTTTCCGCCATAGCTATTAACCTAGCTATCGTGCCTGGATGAAGAGCCTCATATTCCTCCAATAACTCAAGAGGGGGCAATACATGCTCCAACTTCTTACGATAGAATCTATGATCTGGTTCGCGAGGGTTGGTAATTTTCGCATAGCCTTTATTTAGTCTATTATTATTAGCAAAGAAATTTTTATTTTCTTTCATATTCTTTTTTAATTTCTTGAAATACTGAATTAATATCTTTTTCTATTTTAAAAAAATATTCTTGCAAATCTGTGTCGTGTTTCTTCCTCATTCGTCTAACTTTCCACAGGCTCAAAAAGTCTTCGAAAAACCTAAAAAAGGGCGCTAAGAAATATTTCATAACTTAATAAATTTATCATCAGGTATAAAAGGTTCACCCCTGAAATTTACTGCATTATTGAATTTATTGCAACAAGTTATAAAATTTTTATCACAACCAGCAGTAATCTGAGCCGTTTTGCACTGTTTGATATTATCTGGAATGACTTTATCAACTACTAGTAAATTTTTTGTGTGGGATATAATTTTGCTATGAAAATTTGAGTGGTGTATATAGATATCCCCACCATTAAAATACCCATCTTCTGGATGCCTATTTTCTTTGCCAAAATTTTTTTTATCCAAATTAACTATCACAAAAGTTTTACCAAAAATCTCTTGAATTTCATAGATCTCACTATAATCTGCTTTATTTACTTTGCATTTTTGGTCCCCAAAATTAGCACGGCAATTTTTACTATAAGATAGTAGGATAGTTTGGTTATAACTAATGGTATTTGCAGCCAGGTGCAACGTAAAATCTAAATCTCTTTTGATATAAAGATGACAGCGATACCGGACAAAATTAGTAAGATTTTTGCCAGAACATCTATAGATTGTGATGATGGAGTCGGTTAAATCATAGTGTTTTTCTACTCCCTTATTTTCAAAAATTCCTTCTATAATAATATAATTCTGGCCGGAATCATTAAATTTCCCTTCTTTGAAGGTCATTCCAGAATTCGGCACAAAGATTTTATCATCAATTAACATTGATTTGTCGCTTTCTGTTAAATATAAATCCTGATTATTTGGGAATTTGATATGGAAACAATATATCATTCTTTCGTCCTTTATCTTGCTTCTTGCAGGATCTATGGTAAAAATTGTCATATAACCTCTAATAATTCTATTTCTGATAATTCTATTGAGCCATCCTCGTGATAATGATATTCAAAACTATCTAGGCCAAAACGTACCTCTACCTCAAACAGGTAATTAGTAATTAAAACCTTGTCTTCTGCCAATGGTTTTTCTAAACTAACTATGCCGTTATTATAATCTACCTGAGCTGCAATAGAGCCCATCTCCCCACTAAAAAATTCGCAGCTATTTACCACCGGTTTGGTAATTACCCTAGAATAGGGAGAGATTAAGTCTTCATATCGTTTAATTAATTGAAAATTCTGTAACTTTCCGTCTCCCTTAGCAATTAATTGTTTGGTTGCTTGATAATCTAGATTATCTCTAAAACGGAAAGAAAAATTACTCCCCCTCCTCGCTCTAAAAAAAGCACTAAACTGTTCAAATTCAATTGTACTTAGACGACAATTTTTAATTGAATATTTTTGTTTAGAATATTCTCTATCCAAATTTCTTACTTCTCGGCCTGATAAAGTTGATACGCAAGAAGTAGCAAATTCAGCCCTGCCAGTTGCAAAACTTTCAATAAATTGCGGCATTCGTATATCATGAAAATTCATATTTGCCCTCTTAGGGAATTACTTTTTAATAAGGCTTTATAATTTATCGTTAGTTTAGTAGTAATAAGATCAAGACTACCACTAAAACTTAAGTTACAAGCCTTTATACTTGCTATGCTATAATTCCCCATAAAAGAAGTTTGCCCAAGGGTATCTCCTATTAGTCTATTAATAATTTTATCGGCAAGAGCAGAAAGAATCGCTCGATTTTTATCTCTAGCAAAAGCGCATATTTCAAAATCTATGGAGTAAATATCTTGCATAATTTTCGATATATTCTCTATTTTTAAAATATTGATTAATAGAAAAGGATATTTAGCATCTTGCACCACCGATAAATAAATTCGGTCAACACTGAGTCTAATCTCGGAATCCCCAGAGAGTAATTTGTATAGTGATTGCTGAAAATCCTGGATAAAATTAAGAGACATATATTTCTAGCCCTATTATATGTAAAAATTTATTTTGTTCTAAAATGTTAATAATTCTTTTAATCTCAAAATATCTCTTTTTAAATAATATCCGCATATTAGTGTTAACATTTTTGATAAAGCGGGTTTTGAAGAGATAGTACCCTTCGGTCATAATATGGCCAAAACTTAAATGGTCGATGGCGATAAATCTATTATCACAGATAGGGTTTACTTCCGCATAGCCGGCAAATTTTTCTTGCCATTTTTCTTGTTCAAGATCACTTGTGGCAAAATTTTCTAAAAATTTAATCTGATGTTGAAAATTACGTAATATTATTTTTTTCATATTATCTCCTTTAATTTTATATCCTGAAGTGCCTATAAGGTAGGTATAAATTCTTAATTTCTTGTGACATAGCAACTGTAGTTGCACTTTCTCTATCATACATTTCTGCTATATGCATTAATATGCCGTGCTTGATGGAAGGAGGGGTAGTAATTTTATCAAAACCCGATATATAATTAACTATCACTTCCTCACAGTTAAGCTCATTAGTTAATAACAGCGTCTGACGCTTGTGATCTACACAATATTGCTTATCTTCTAATTGGAATTCTTCTCCTTTTTGAGTTTTTAGCAAAACTTTTTCTACTGACTTGATAGGGTGATATTTCAACTGAAAATGCTGCTGATATTGAATATTACTAGTAAATTCTATCCTTCTTGTAAATAGGCAGAGATTAGTAAAATTTTCGGCAGCTATGATTGCTGCATCCATTAAGCTAGTAATTAACTCATTATCATAATTCGCTTCGATTCTTATATAATTTTTTACCTCTTCTAAAGACCAAATAGTTTGTGGGCTTAATGAGATCACTTTAAAAATATTTTTTTTATACATATGTACTCCTTCTACTTATCAGAAAAACTCTATCACCTATGCGTCATTGCCCTGCTAGCCTTTCCGTTCTCTTAATCATGCCTTAAGGTGATACACCTCTCTTGTCATTGCAAGAAAGTGCATAGCACCGCGGCAAGCACCAGGCTCGCAATAACGCTAACTAAATAAGCCAAACTTAATAGCTCGTTGATTTATTACATCGGCTCCCATCCTTTTAACAGCATAAAATTTTACAAATGGTTTATCGGTAAATGGATCGCGCATAATATTAATGCCACTACGATCCACTATTTTATAGGCTACTTTAAAATCACCCAGCGCAACGGCAATATTGCCTGGTTTAATTCGCATCATCTCGGAACAACAGATAACTGGTATGCCAAAAATAGTCTGTTTTAAAGAATCGGATAAAGATTGCTGCCAAATAAACCTCCCATTATTATCTTGCAGTTTTTGAATTTCTGATAAAGTACTGCGATGCATCAGAAAACTCGCATTGGCTAGATATTCTTCATCTAGTAAATTAATCAGATCTAATAATTTTTCGACGTTAATTTCACTACCCATATCGAATCTTTCAATTTTATTATGGTCAGTGGATAAGATACCTTTCGGCTTTTTCTTACCATCCCCATGGATAAAGGCTTCATTTTCAGCTTTCACAAAACTATCTCTTAAACAATCTATTAACCAATTATCTATCCTGATCGCTGCATCGCTTAAGAGAGTTTGGCTGGCTTTTGGCTGAGCATAGAGTTCATGAATAAAAATTCGTTGTTGTTTAAGTTTTGCAGTACTTGTCTCATTCCTTGCTTCTATTTCCCCGACCCAGCCACTAGAAAAGCTTCCATCCTCGATGACTATATCAAGAGCATTACTAGAGATGAGCTCTGTTGATGCCAATTGCCGCATAGGGGACCTAGCGCGTATCTCGGTAATTATGGTATTATATAAAGTGGGAACTAGTAACACCCCGCCTTCCTCAGCGCTACCATGTAAAGTCTTGGCGATTAATTCACCGCTATTTCCTTGACGAACATAGTTATTAAAAGCATTTTTATGCTCTAAGTTAGGCGTACTCTCCATCTCGGGCCGGGATAAAAAATTCTCTAAATTATGTAGTCTATCTTGTAGTTTGTTGATTTTAGCGTAAGTTGCTTCTTCCTCATTATCTTGAATGGTTAGTAGTTCATTAGACCTCTTGCATAACCCTAATAATTTAGTTCCCAATTATATAAACCAGCGATTAAATTAAATCTTAGAGCAAATCTTTTACGTCGATTTCGATATTTATCAGCAATAATTTTAAAACGTTTTAGCATGCCGATAACATTTTCATTCAGGGCCCTGGTACTTGCCAGTTTTTGGTTATTTTTCTTATCTTGTTTTGTTAATGGATTTTTTTTAGTCTTCTTTTTTGGTAACTCAGATTTAGCATGAATCTTTTGTAACCCTTGATATCCAGTATCGGTAATTACATTAGTATCAGGATGGATATTAATTTTGGATTCCTTAAATAACCTAAAATCATGTCGTTTACCATTTGCATAATTTGTACATATTATTTGTTTTGTCTTTTTGTCTACTACCAGCTGAGTTTTTAAAGTATGTCTTTTCTTCTTACCTGAATAGTAGCGTTTTTGTCTTTTTTTGGACGCTGGATAGGACTTTCTGTGGCATCAATTAGAATGGTTTCATACGTCATATCACTTTTAACTAAAGCTTTCTTACCAGGAAGAGCAAAATCCGGATGCTTAATTAAAGTATCTTCTACCCATTTTATATTCCGATAACAACTACTTTCAGATATTCCATATGAAGCTGATATATGAAAATATGTTCTATATTCCCTTATATATTCTAGGGCCATCAATAACCTCTCTTCTATACTTAAATGGTTTGGTTTGCCCCCAAATCTTTTCTTCTTTGTTTCTGCTTCTTCTAAAATAATAGTCATTCTTGCAAAAGTATTCTTCTTAACCCCTGTTAAACGTCTAAATTCTTCTTCCCCAAACTTTTTAAGTTCTTCATATCTCATATGATAAAATTCCTAAAATCTTATCATTTTATCCTATATCCTAGGTTATGCAAGAAGTCTATTGGTCATTTTCTGCTCCATTAAAAATTTATTGTAAAAGGGTTTATCAAATAGATTATCTTGTTTTTCCGCAGGAAAATCATGAGACTGCTTAGTAGTTGTTTTAGTGATATGAGTAATCTTAGCTTGATAATTAGCTGGGAACGTTACTATACTTACCTCTACTAGCTGAGCTTTAGTAATAATGCGCTGATTGAGGTTATTGTAATTAGCAAGTTTAATATTGAATCCAACAGAAAGCCCATCTACTGCACCTTGACGCACCAGTTCTATAGCTTCTCTACCAGTTTCAATATTATGGTTAATGATCCCTTCTATTTTTAAGCCATAATCATCTTCAGCGAGCGATTGGATTAGACCTATGGGTTTAGTACAATCATGTTGCCATAATAACTTAACATTTTGGTGATCTATCTGCTGCTCAGCAAATGCTCCTTTAATAATTAAATCATTATGTTGATCGGCGACATTATAGACACTGGCATAACCTAGAATATATATGCCCTTATCTGTGCCATTTTCTGTAGCTGATTTGATAATTAGATTGGAAATTATTTGATCGCGATATAAGAGTTGAATGTCCATAAGTACCTATCATTACAATAATTATAGATACTATATCTTATCATCCCCCCCCCACTAAGCGTTTTGAGAAAAAAATTTTTAAAATAATGATATTTATTTAAAAACGCCCTGACTGGGACGCCCTAAAGCTGATTGTTTCTATATCCTTTAAATATAGTACTCCCACTTTTTAAGAAAAAAGCTATTCTTACGTCTGCGGGCCTTGCGGAAGCCCGCGTGGCAATCCAGGAGCATATAGATTTGTTGTTTATAATTGTGTTCCTGGATTGCGCACGTACGGCTTATGCGCCCTCCTTGCAATGAGGTTGAGAATAGGGATATACAATAGACTTCCTGCATAAGTCGATCTAGTTGGTGATTTTGTCGTCAAAACTTGCCTTCGCTCCTCATGTACATCCTGGTACACGCAGGTAGCCGGCTTCGTTTTTCCGAAAAATCCCGAGGGCTTTTTTGACTTATGCAGGAAGTCTAATAACTTTCTCGACAGTTGTGCCACCTTGCACCCGCAAAGCTTTTGGCAGTTCAGGCTTAGCTCATGACGATTTTTTGTTATTCAAGTGATCACCTACGCGTGAATCAACGCGCCCTTAAACTACCAGTAGTTTTTTCAATAATAACATCTATCAAGCCATTGGTTGCTGCTTTAAAACTTCCCCAAGCTTTAGCACGATCTTCGTCAGTTTTACCAATTGATTTTATTAAATCAATTCCTGTATTACAAAAATTAACTAATGCCTTATAAACTTTAGAATTTGTTATAGTTTTTGATATTTTTTCCCTCCATTCGTTGAAATCATCTAATATTTCACTCAAATTTTGAGGAGAGGGATCAACCCCGAATACCCTTTCTATCTTTCTGATTGTTGTGTTACAGAATGTAGCACAGTTTTTCCATAATTCATCTACTCCTTCCCCCATATTGTTACATGCATCCTCTACCGTATGGAAGCAGTCTTCCATTAGTGTTCCTATATCCTGTATAGTTTGAGGGATTTGGTTAGTTATGAGATCCTTGGCCTTTTCTGCTCTTTTTCCTACTCGTTTTGCCCAACCATCATCTAAACTTTTATCAGTCATCATTCCTCTTCAATAAAATTTAGTTAAAACTGAAAGTATATTGTACCATAAATAATTTTAAAATCTCAACTTATTTATTTTTTATTATTGAAACAAAAATACCCATAGTTAGCATGATAATAACCACCATTAATGAAAAATAGGCAGGGATATTAAAGAAATGGCCAGCAAATATTTTAATACCGATAAAGATTAAGATCATCGCTAGAGAATATTTTATATAGCTAAATCGGTCCACGATATTTGCTAAGCAAAAAAACAACGCACGTAATCCTAATATTGCAAAAATATTAGAAGTATAAATTATAAAAATATCATTAGTGATAGCAAATATTGCTGGTATACTGTCAATTGCAAAAATTGCATCCATAGTTTCAATGATTATTAAGGAAGCACCAATAGTAGTTATACTTATTTTACCATTATGTTTTACAAAATATCTATAGCCGGTAAATTTATCCGTAAGATTGCAATATTTTTGCAAAAACCTATAACTATAAGAATTTTTTATATCTAATCTTTCTTTAGAGAGATACAATGTTTTAATACCAGTGAGGAGAAGAATGACACCGAAAACATAGATTAACCAGGAGAATTTAGTAAGGACAATAACCCCGAAATGGATCATTATTCCTCTGAAAATTATCACCCCTAATATTCCCCAAAATAATATTCGGCGTTGATAGATTAAAGGGATAGAAAAGACCTAAAAAATCATGGTGATAACAAAAATATTATCCAACGACATTGCTTTTTCTATGAAAAAGCAACTAAAATATTCTATTGCCTTACCACTACCTTGGTCAAAGAAAATATAAATACCAAAAATACACCCTATAGCTATATAAAAAAGGCTGGAATAAATAGTTTGGCGAAAAGTAATTACCTGATTGTCTTTCCCTACAAAAACAAGATCATAAGTTAACAACCCTATAATTAGGCCTGAAAAAATTACCCATTCCATTAATTATTCCTCCTTAAGCTTCGCCAATTGACATTTTAGGCATTACCATTAAGCATTAGCATTTTAGGCATTACCAAGCCGCGCGCTAAAATGAGATTTTTTTATACCCACTTTTTCTAAGGCATTTTGCCACTTCTTCTCAGGACGGCCACCAAGGATAAAATCTTTATCGCCCTCCATCACTATCCATAAATTTTCTTTTAATTCGTTCTCAAGCTGTCCTGCTTTCCACGAGGTATATCCAATAATAAATAAGCTATTTTTAGGGCCATTCCCTGCAGCAATATCCTGAGAAATTTGCTGGTTAGAACTAATAGCTAAATGATTTTGAAATTTTAATAATAAATTTTCTTCATAATCGTCAGAATGCAAAAAAAATCCCCTCTCATGTTCAACAGGCCCCCCTAAATATACCGGAATAATAATATTATTGTCTGGTAATTGTTCATCTTCTATTTTAAAAAATGATTTTACATCTATATGGTTTACTACATGATTAAATATTAAACCCATAGCCCCATCTGGTGTATGAGAAAGGATATAAATCAGAGATTTATTAAACACCCCTTCAAACATGTAAGGGTGGATATTAAAACTTTACCGACTAAATTATCAAAAATCTTTTCATCTATCTTCATAAATCTATTATAATTTAAAAATATTACTATAATTGTTAGATAATAGCCTAGGCTATTATCAAGTTTTGGGTTATATATAGTAATAAAATTATTCTTATTCAAGAACTCCTCAACTAATATACAAGTAACTAAACCAATCGTATGTTTAATTTAATAAAAAAAATCTAATGTTTACATGGTTTGATATAATAATATTAGCTATAATTACCGCTTCCTCCATTTTAGGAATATATGGGGGGATAATTAAACTGATTATCAGATTATTAGGATTTATTTTCTCAATCATTCTTACTACTTATCTCTATCCATATACTCATGAGCTTATGACAAATTATGTGAGGGATGCTATCCCCCTTGCCATTGTATCAGGAATTATTTCTTATATCATCTCTTTAATAATATGTAGTATATTAACTCATAAATTACTGTTAGTATCTTCTGCTATCAGGGGTGGAATAATTGATAGGTTATTTGGTCTTATTGCTGGATTTGGCAGAGGAATGGCCATCTGCTTAATATTATTTGCAAGCGCAGCTGTTATTTTTTCCGGGAGTTATTTGGAAGCAAAAACCTTAAAAGATATTGTTGACAACACTACTCTAGATAAATATCCAAAATGGCTTCAAGCTTCTACCACTGCTCCTTACCTAGATAAGCTAAGTAGAGATTGTATCAATATACTACCACATAAAGACCTAGATTTAACTAAATTACCTCAGAAATTAGACAATAGTAATGTTAAGAATGTGTTAGAAAAATCACACCCTAAAAATAGCAACAAAACTATTATGGATAAAAATCCTGATATTCTTGAAGAGCTTGATCACAATCTGAAGGAAATAATTACAAAAGAACCAAACAAGGAGTAAAAATACAATAAATGAATTTATGAAATCTTATACTATTAAGGAGCATTTTTTAGAGCTCAAAATTAGAGTTTTGCGAATATCTTTAATTTTTATTTTTTGTTTTATTATATGCTATTATTTTAGTAATAATATATATAATATTTTATTAAAACCCCTTGCTAATTTAAGTTATGATAATTTAAATCATGGGAATATACGAAAAATTATTTACACCGGACTTACTGAAGCCTTTTTTACATATATCAAGCTGGCAGCTTTTTCAGCATTTTTGATGATTATGCCACTTATTGCCTTAGAATGTTATTTATTTATAAAACCTGGATTATATACTAATGAAAAAAAATATGCAGCTATTTTACTATTGATGTCACCTTTGCTGTTTTGGGCTGGGAGTATATTTGTATTTCATGTGGTTATGCCACGGGCATGGCAATTTTTCCTAAGCTTTGAAAACAATAATATTATTGTACCAATAATATTAGAAGCTAAAATTAGTGAGTACTTAAATTTAATAATTCAATTGATTATGGCATTTGGTATAGCCTTTCAATTACCAATTATTATATTAATATTGAATTTATTAAAGATATTAAAAGCTGAAGATTTAGCAAAAAAAAGAAGACTATCAATCGTAATTAATTTCATTATTGCCGGGATAATAACTCCACCTGATATCCTCAGCCAGTTTGCCCTTGCAATACCAATGCTTTTATTATATGAGATTTCAATCATTATGTGTAAATTTGTAGAAAATCGAGGAGCCCAATGTTAGATATAAAATGGATTAGAGAAAATAAGCAAGAATTTGACCATCTGCTGATCAAAAGAGGTATCTTGCCAATGTCTGAACAAATCACCAAGTTAGATGAAAACAAACGACAGCTAACTAATTTAATTCAGCAATTCCAACACGCAAGAAAGAAAAAATCCAAAGAACTCGGAAATATGCCGGATAAATCTGGTAAAGAATTTGAAGATATTAAGCGTGATGTAGATCATATTAATGAAAAATTAGAAGAGCTTAATCTAAAATTAAACAATAACCAAGAATTAACTACTATACTAGAAACATTACCTAATCTTCCTGCTCAGGAGGTACCTTACGGTACTGATGAAAGTATGAATCACCTGGTCAGAAGTGTCGGAGAAATTACAGCAAAATCATTTACTCTGCAACAGCATTTTGAGCTAGGGGAAAAATTAGGGATGATGGATTTTGTCAATACCGCTAAAATTTGTGGAAGCAGATTTGTTACTCTCAAAGGTGATTTAGCTAAATTAGAGCGGGCGCTGATTAATTTTATGATTGACACTCATACTAAAGAGTTTGATTTTACTGAGCTATCCCCCCCTTCCCTAGTGCGGCCAACGGCTATGTATAATACGGGCCAGTTGCCAAAATTCGCCGAAGAATCGTTTGTAACGGTTAATGATTATCGCCTTGTACCAACTGGTGAAGTACCTCTTGTTAATATGGTAATTGATACTATTATTCCGAGAGAAAATTTACCTATCCGTTATGTAGCTTATACTCCTTGTTTTAGGTCAGAAGCAGGCAGTAGCGGTAAGGATACCAGGGGGATGATGCGCATGCATCAATTTGGAAAAGTTGAGTTAGTAACGATCACCACCGCAGAAGAAGCAACTCAAGAACATGAATATATCACTAATGCCGCTGAAGAGATCTTAAAAAAACTTGGGCTACCATATCGGGTTATGTTACTTTGTAGCGGGGACATGGGCTTTACTGCTAAAAAGACCTATGATTTAGAAGTATGGTTACCTGGTCAAAAATTATATCGGGAAATCTCTAGCTGCTCAAATTGTGGGGACTTTCAAAGCAGAAGAATGAAAGCAAGATATAAAGAATTTGGCGGTTCTGAGATGACTTTTGCCCATACTCTGAATGGTTCAGGTTTGCCAATTGGCCGAACCATAATTGCCATTTTAGAAAACTACCAAAATGGAGATGGTTCTATCACTGTTCCCGATATTTTGGTAAATTATATGGGAGGACTTAAAAAAATACATAATTATCAAGATTAAATTTTTATTTGGATAGGAAGCTGACGTGTTTAATATAACTAATGATTTAAGGAAAGTTGATAAGACTCTGTATAACACTTCAGCAGAAGAGTTTATACCTATTGCTTGTCACTATAACATGAATACTTTATTAACTAAAAACGGCGAATTACTACAAACTATCCAAATAAATGGTATTAATTCTGAAAATATAAGCGGTAAATTATTTAACTTACGAGAAGTAGTTCGCAATGCCATTAAAACAAATACTAATAGTAATAGTTTTGCATTTTGGGTCCATACGGTTAGACGTAAAACTGATTTAGATGACCCAGCTCTTTATGATAAGTTATTATCCGCAAATATTCATACTCTATGGCAACAAAAAAATTATTGGGATGATAAATTTGTTAACACTTTATATATAACAATAATTTATGATTCCGCTAAATTACAAGTTAGAAATTTAGGCACCTTTATAACTTCCTTGTCGTTTAAGAAAATAGCGGATTTTCAAAATAAATATTTAGATGGGATTTTTAGCAAATTAAATAATACAGTAGATGCAATACTGGCAGATTTACAAGAATTTGGAGCAGTAAAATTAGGGATCAGATTTGAAGAAAATGAATCCTATTCGGATTTAATGTTTTTATATCACCGGATTGTTCATCTTAATGAAGAATCCTGCCTAGTGCCAGTGGCCAATTTATCGAATGCCCTGGCATCAACCAGGTATGCGGTAGGGAGTGATAAAATTGAAGTAATCAGCGAGGGGCAGCCTAAAAAATTTACTTCTATCATTTCCATAAAAGAATATCAGGAAGTATCTTCAACTGCTCTAGATAGTTTTTTGCAATTACCAGTAGAATTGATTGCTACCGAAATATTTTATTTTGTTGAGAAAAAAAAAGTAACTCAAAATTTTAAAGAACAAGCCTATATTTTGGAAACTAGTAAAGATGCCCAACTTGCAGAAATTACAGAAATAGAAAAAATAATGAATCTGGATGAATCAATCCCTAACCAATTTTGTAAACAACAGATTTCTATTGCTATTATCGCTTCTGATTTAGAGAAATTAGATCAATCCATTGCTAAGGCTTCTACAGAGCTTTCTAAAATCGGCATTGTACATGTGCGAGAAGATATAAATTTAGAACAAACATTTTGGGCTCAACTTCCAGGAAATTTTCTGTATTTAAAAAGAATGTCTCCAACCATTATTGAAAATACTGCCGCCCTTGCTTCTTTACATAATTTTCCAACGGGTGAACAAAAAAATATTTGGGGTAGAGCACTCACTTTATTACGAACCGAAAAAGGCACTCCCTATTTTATGAATTTTCATGGTAAAGAAAGTAATAAAGGCCATACTTGTATTTTTGGCGTGACTAATACCGGCAAAACTACTTTAACTAATTTTTTAATTTCGGAAGCTACCAAATATAACCCTACTATTCTCTATATTTCCAATAATGATAATTCAAAAATTTTTATTGAAGCGCTGGAAGGACAATGGTGGACTGCCCCAAAAAATTTAATAAATCCCTTTTTATTAAAGAATACTCCTGAAAACAAACAGTTTGTTTCTGAATTTTTAAAAATTCTTTGTAACAATAATTTTACTCCTCTAACTAAAATGGAAGTGAAATTTTTAGATACTATTATCAAAATAATTTTTCAGTTAAAACCGCCAGAACGCAATTTCACCTCTATTTTAAAGTTAGTAGATTTTTCTAAGAAAGGAGGAGAATTAATTAAAGCTAAACTAGCAGATTATGAAGAAAATGGCTTATATGATGGGGTATTTGATAGGGATGATTTTCCTTTAGGAGAAGGAAAAATAATAGGATTTAATTTATATAATTTTACGGAAAACTCTTTTTCTGAGCGTTTTTTTCCCCTAGATCGAAAATTGCTAGATCAATATACTATAAATCTAACTAAACATAAGAGTTTAGGCGCTGCTTTAATCTATGCTTTAAGTTATCATTTAACTAGAATCAGCAACAATCCTAAAATACTTGTGATGGATAATGTTGATTCCTTGTATAAACCCGATAGTTTTGTTAACATGACCAGTATGATATTAGAGGATTTAGTAAAAAATAACGGCATATTAGTTAGTAATTTAAATATAGAATATCTGAAGTCTGAGCCAAAAATTCTCCAAAGTTGGTTAAACTTAATGGATACTAAAATAATTTTACCCCCCTACATAAGGGTAGAATATTTAGAGCAAGCTTTAGAATTAAATAATTCAGAAATAAAAAAACTATCCAAATTATCACCAGTTTCTCGGATGTTCCTAATCCAACAAAATGGTCAATCGGTAGTTTTAGAATTAAGTATTGGCGGGTTGATTGGAATTACTAAAATCTTATCGTGTAGAGAACCGGAATTACAAATATATCACGAAATATTAGAAAAACACCCTGGGAATCCAGATGATTGGATTAACCCTTTATATATAGAATTAAATAAATCACGATGATCTTCGTCTATAGCAAATTAATACAAACTATTCATTTGCCAGTAGTATAAACATAAGGACCCCTAAGTGCTCAAAAAATATTATCTACTATTTTTATTATTGATTTACCCATTGTCAGCATTCCCATCGTTTTTTGATGAATTGGCTCAATGTTTTGACAATCCTTGCAATTGTGGGTTTGGTACCGTCGATGAGTATTGGAATGAAAAGGTTGTAAGAACCATAAAGCCTGAACCCTTATGCCCCCCTTATAATAGACGGGATGGACGTGATTTTGATAATTGCTTAAACCAATTTGATCCTCCTACTTCAAGCTTTAATCTTAAGTCTTTTATAACCTCTGATCTTAAATCTCTTCCCAGCTTGGCAAACCTTGATCTTGCATCTTTTACAACCTCTCGTCTTGAGTCTCTTAGAGACTTTATGGGATATTACTCTCAGCATTGTGCTGAACAAACAGCAGAGAGCACGTATTTTGCTCCCAAAATTCGTATAAGGCATCAAGCATGCAATAGTTTCGCTTGCTGGAGCCAATCAGCTACCTTAAAATGGGACGGCGACTGTATATTCTGGCCAGGTCCTTACCCGCCATTGACATTACTTAGAATTTGCGCCCGAATTGCTCTGCCAGCCGTGCCGCCTGATCCAAAGGGCTTAAATAAGGAAGGAACACCGCAGGATCCTGGTTATACCAAAGGAAAACATTTAAATCAGTTTGGAGCTACGGAAGCTGATAAACCCTTGGAGGCTAGTGATGGCACACTATTTGTTCCTGATCCTCCCAAATTATGTGCCTATAAGGATCCTGGTCTAATAACTCTTGATTTGGGCGATCCAATGGACGTGTTCCCTACTAGTCAACCTTTTCATAAAACGGCAGAAATACATCCTATAGTAAAAGTGATACTCTTTCTAGTGAAGACTCTGCAAGGTGTTAGTCCAGCAAACCTTCTGGATCAATTATTAGAAATGTTAGGGGCAGAGAAAATTCCTGGCCTGGATATACTACAAGTATTTGTTAAAGGAATAGCCGCAGTTGCTAACGCTATAGGCAACACATTTATAGAGTTATTAAAAACCTATGGAAGTTTAAATAAAGATGTAGATGACTATCAATTTGGCTGCGTGGAATTACCTATTGGACCTTTCCCTCCCCCATATTGCCCAAAGTTAGATTTTACTTTTCCTTCTCCTAGTATTAATACTATCTGCAGCACCAAAGACTCTACTGGCATCTTTATCCAAAATTCTAAGAACCCATGTGTGGTATCCTCCAAGCGCAATAATTTTGTGAATAATGCCGTGCGTATTAGCATGGATAACCTAATACGGGTGTGTAAACCTAATGAAGAACCTAATAAATGTGTGCAAATCAAGGGAGCATCCCCTACACCTACCGCTACAGAAATCCACACTGAAACTGTCTATTTGGACACTATACGAAATTGTGCAAAAACTGGAGATAAGAGGCCTTGTTTTACTACCAATATTCAATGCGGAGATCAAGCAAGAATAGTATATGTTCAAAAAATAGGTGTTTCTACTAAAGCAAATAATTATGGTAAACCAAATAATTATTTTCTTAATGATCTACCTGATTGTGGCAGCCTTACTGCCAGTAAGCACGGAACTTGTCAAGCAATATGGGGGATTAATAGCGGTGAGTTCGCAGATGTCTCAGTTAAATTTCCGGAAATACAAAAGCAAGACCCAATGGAACTTGCAAAAACCGAAACAATGACGGCTAGTCTAAAAGATACTAATAATCTGACTAGAAATTTTGTTGTCTCAATTGTTAAAACTCCTATTGAAGATAGCACCATTAAACCTTCTTTAACTCGAGATCCCCAAACAATTTGTGTAGCTGAAGGAACTGAATTAGTTGGCTGCATCAAGAGAGTACTAGATCAGCATATAATCAATACTTACCCATGTTCAACCTTCGACAGGATGTGCTCTTCTAATAACAATTATTTTACTCCGGAATTTATTGCAGCGATTGAAGTGCGCGACTTTGATAACAAAATAATTGATAGCACCAAAAGCGTGGTTGCTCCATTAACAGCTAACACGAGCTCTATGGCTTCACCTAACACGGCTGAACAACGAATAAATTTAGCAGGACTTTCTTTTAGCTTCTTTATGGCTGATATCGCGGATGATTATTCTGTCTATACGGCAATGCCTTTCTCGGGGCCACAGGCTATGAACCCTTCAACCATATATGGCGAATATAAAGATGGTAAAGTTCCTTATGAAATAGAGAATAGTTCAGGCAAAATGATATTTACTAAACCCGATCCTATATATTTAAAAGGATTGGAATATGTCAATGGGAAATACATCCAAGGGGGAACGCATGGTTGCCTGCAGCCCAAAGAGCTGGATAAAAAATGTATGCCAGGCGTAACGATCCCTGGCGGAACCGACTATCAGACTAATTGTGTATTGGCGAAGATTATGGAAAGGGAGACCATTGACTGTCAAAAATTTAAAGAAAAAACTGAGAATCCAGCCAACCCCTCCTATCAATTTCTAGGAATTTGCCCCAATTATTTAGGGAAAACTAACAAAAACTGTACTGCTGTAGAAACAATACCAGGTACAAACGAAGGAATTACCATCTATTCTTGTAAGGGTAGCCCTTCTATCTATTGTTATGAAAACAACCAAAAAGCTGGAGTTGAAATATGTAAAACTGCTCTGGATAAGGATAATAGAATTATCCCAGCCCCAAGTAAAGGGGCAGTAATCAACAAAAAGGATGAACATTTCCAAGTTGTAATTGATAACAATAAGGATAATATATTAACCTATGGTAAACCTACTAATTATGACCCAAGCACTCAAGCAGTCAGAGATAAAACTCCTATAGAATTAGGTTTTTGTGTTCCATATCCTGTTCCTACATGCGACGCTATTCCTGCTAGTAATCAAAGCGGGAATGCCGCCTGGCCTGAAACAAAAATAGGAGAAGAAGCTATTGCAGTTTGTAAACCAGGTTTTGCCTCCCCTACCCCATTAAAACGTTATTGTTTAGCCAATGCCAAAAATAAAACTATCAAATTTGAAGATCTACCTAGCGGAGCAGGATGCATAAACGATCCGCAAGGGTTAATCTTTAAATATAGCAGTACTGGCTTTAAGCCGCAATTCCCTAACCATTATACAGGAGTTGATAAGGCAACTAAGATTGCCACCTTCCTACTGGGTGATGATTATGGTAAACCAGAAGCTTCTTTGTATAATACTTTAAATTGTGCCAATTACGAATTTGAGATACCAAATACGCAAGAGCTAGAATATTTTACGATAGGAGATAATTTAGCGACTTCCTTCTATAACAACTATCTAATGATAAAAATTAATGATAAGATAATTTATACTGGTCCGCATAATTTTAGTAAGATGAGCAGTAGTGGAGCCGCAGGTTCTGCAGAATTTAAAATTTTCATAGATGGCCTACCCCAAAGTGATAAGGGTACTAAAACTGTGCTGCGTGAAATGAATATAATGGATAAATTAATTCCTGGTAAAAATAACATTAATATTTGTGTTGGTGTTGTAGAAAGAGGTATTTTAAAACTTATGATGAAATATAAATTAAAATAATATGAAAAACCATAGTACCCCAACACTTACGTCATTGCGAGACGGAGATAAGCCGTCGAAGCAATCCAGAAAAAAATTATTTAAGTCCGCCTATTTTTATAGGTTCTCCTGGATTGCCACGCTTGCCTTAAGCTCCCTTGCAATGACGATTTTTATTCTTAAGGGTGGAGCATTATGATGAAAAACACTTATTACATTACCACCCCCATTTATTATGTGAATGATATACCTCATATAGGACATGCTTATACTAGTATTATTTCTGATGTAATAGCAAGATTTATGCGTTTATTAGATAAAGAAGTAATGTTCGTAACTGGCACTGATGAGCACGGCCAAAAGGTTGAAAAATCTGCTCTTGCCAAAAATCTTGCTCCTCAACCCTTCACTGACCAAGTATCCGAGCATTTTCGTAAACTATGTAGAGCCATCAATATTTCTAACGATGACTTTATTAGGACAACAGAAATTCGCCATAAACAAGCAGTCATCAGCCTATGGGAGCAATTAATAGAGAGTGGTGACATCTATCTTGGCTCTTATAATGGGTGGTACTCTGTGCGTGATGAAGCTTTTTATAATGAATCAGAATTAATAGATGGCCTTGCTCCTACTGGCGCGCCTGTGGAATGGTTGGAAGAGCCAAGCTATTTTTTCCGATTATCGAAATGGCAAGAGCCATTATTAGAGTTTTATGCTAATAATCCTAATTTTATTAGGCCTGCTACTAGGTATAATGAAGTCATTAGCTTCGTGAAATCTGGCCTTCATGACCTTTCGATCTCTCGTTCTAGTTTTAAGTGGGGCATTAAAGTGCCCGGCAATGATCAGCATGTAATCTATGTCTGGCTCGATGCTCTAACCAACTATATTGCTGCCTTAGGGTACCCGGATAAACTAGGTAATTACCAGAAATTTTGGCCAGCGGATGTGCATGTCGTGGGAAAAGATATCTTACGTTTTCATGCTGTATATTGGCCAGCCTTTCTGATGAGCGCTGGGTTACCTCTTCCTAAATGCATTTTGGCCCATGGATGGTGGACTAATGAGGGACAGAAAATATCAAAATCTGTAGGAAATGTAATTAATCCTCTGACATTAATAGAAGAATTTGGCCTAGATTCTGTAAGATATTATTTAATTAGAGAGGTTATTCTTGGGTCAGACGGTAATTTTTCTCGCAATAATTTAATTAACCGTATTAATAGCGAGTTATCCAATAAGATCGGTAATTTATTGCAACGGACTTTATCTTTTGTTTATAAAAACAATGCAGCAAGAATCCCTTCCATTAGTGAGGATACTCTTACTCTAATTTATAATTTACCTTTATTTCAGAAAGCCAGACAATTGGTTGCCCAAAATCTTTCATTAATCCACTCATTTGAGATTAATCGAATTCTCGAAAATATTATCACCTTAACTGACGAGGCCAATATTTATATCGATAGAGAAGCCCCGTGGAATTTGAAAAAAACTAATCCGGCTAAAATGGCTGAAGTCTTATATACGTTACTTGAATTAATAAGATATATAGCCATAATGTTGCAACCGTTTGTAACGGATTCTGCAAATAAAATGCTTGATCAATTAGGAGTGCCCCCAAATCAGCGGACATTTAAATATTTAACCAAGCAATTTGCTCTTGCGCGTGGTAAAAATATCAATATGCCAGAAGCAGTATTTCCAAGATTTCAGGATAATTCATGACTAAAATAATATATCAATATCTTGATTTACCAATAGCCAAAATATTATTAACCTCTGAGGAAAACTCACTCACTGCCTTATCTAGCCTATATTTTGTAGGACAAAAACATGAGGTAATACCCAATAGCCAGTATTATGAGCAACAAGACTTAAATATATTTCATAAAACGTCTCTAGAATTGACCCAATATCTAAATGGTAAGCGCAAAGAGTTCACGATTAACTATAATCTTAAAGGAACTGATTTCCAGAAAAAAGTATGGGCTCAGCTCTGCAATATACCCTATGGTCAGGTCTGCAGTTATCAAAAAATTGCTGAATTAATCGGCTCCCCTACTGCCACCAGAGCAGTAGCAAATGCTATTGCTACTAATCGCTTATCAATTATAGTACCATGCCATAGAGTGATAGGCAGTAATTCTAAATTAACTGGCTATGCTGGTGGTTTAGAGCTTAAACAACAGCTTTTACAATTAGAAAATGTTAATCGCAATATAAAACCCTTATAATATAAAATCCTTAAGTTGTATTATATAAATTCGTCTAAATATATACTCCTCTGCCAATGATTTTGCTGCCTTGCGTGAGAGTAGAGCTGAGTCAAAATCTAGGAGAGAATTGAGTAACAACGCATGCAAATTCATATCAGAGGAGTTAAGTATAAGTTCACAAATACCCCTAATACCTCTTATCTGGGGGATCAGGTAACTTATTTTTAAATATATAGGGCATTTGGGATAATATAAATATTATAGTTACAGGAATCGCCCCAAATACTTTAAATTTCACCCAACTAATTTCCGCAAAGTTACGCCACACTATCTCATTTAATATTGCCATAAATAAGAAAAAAACCGCAGTTCTATAGCTTAAGACATTCCAATGTTTATCCTCTAACCCAATAAAATGGTCAAGCATGTATTTCATAAAAGATTTATTCTTAATGGCGCTAATAAAGAAGGAAAAACCAAAAATTATATATAAAATAGTTGGTTTAATTTTTATATACATAGAATTACCACTGAGCAAAGCGATACTTGCCGATACTAATAATACTCCAGAAGATACTAAAGTAGAAAGAGGGAGTTTGCGTGCTATAAAATAATAGATACTAATACAAATAACCGAACTAATAAGCATATATAAAGTAGCAGTTTCTATACTACCACCATAAAAATATCCAGTAAAAAAAGCTACTAACGGCGCAAACTCTGATAAAAACTTAAACATAAATTATTTTATTTCTCCATCCATTATTGTTCCCTCATTCTTATTACTATGCCAAGTTTTGATTTGGATTAAGAGATTAATCAATATTATTGTCGAAATATAAAAAAGAACCTGTAACCCATTCGGCCTTGCAATATAACCTATAATGATATTTAAACATTTACCATAGATACTCCTATCAGAAATAAGCCAAGAACTATCCCAAAGCTGATCGGAAAGAACCATAACAATCCCTGAAGAAGTCAATATACCAGCCGCCTCGGCAGCAAAACCACTAGCAATCAACATTAACAAAATCGACGATACCCGAAATATATATTGCTGTTTTGTTAATTTGATTAAACCAAAATATATAATGATGCCAAGTAGAAAGCCACTAATCATTCCAATAATTAGACCAAGCAAATAGCTGTTACCATCTATCACCTCCACGGAAGAAATACTATAGACTAATATAATAATCTCCATCCCTTCCCGCAGGATCGTGGCAGCCACAATCAGCACTAACATGATCCTGCTACTGTCTCCTTTATGAATTTTCTTTGACAAATCATTAAAATTCTGCTTTATTCGAGTGCCGTAACCTTGCATCCATACTATAGTCCAGGTAATTAAAATCACCGTTAGTAAAATAATAGCGGCATTAAATAATTCATCTCCCATCCCACTAAACGATATTGCAATAGTGCTAGCAAAAAAAGCAAAAAGAGCAGCTAAAACTATTCCCAGCATACTGCCAGCAATTATATAAATTCTTGATTTTTCTATGTGTTTAGTTACCGCTAATATTATTCCCAATAATAATGCTATTTCTAAACACTCTCTAAATACTACTAACGCTATTTTGAACATTCTACGCTCTTAAATAAAACTCACTAAAATGGGGTCAACTCTGCAAGTACGCAAGCAGGATACCTTTACGTTATCAAAACTACTACAAATTAAAGCTATTATTTAACATATTTTTTCTAATAATAATAGCTTTATAAATTTTTATTTAATATTCCTACAACTATATATATATATAACCTTAACTAATAGCAATTCAAGTCTACTGTACTATCAATGATCCTTGAGCTGTCTCTTGATTAAAATCTCCAAAAAAATCGTATTTACCTGGCGCTAAAGGTGCAAGGATTATATTGATAGAATCATTCGGCATAATGATTTTCTCTCGATGGAGATCATGACTTTCAAATTCTTCGGCTGTATTATCTTGATTATGCACTACCAGCCGGATTTTTTTACCCGTAGGAACATGAATAATACTAGGATCAAATTTATGATTTTTTATCACAGTTACTACCTCTAATATTTCCTTATCTGTATTGTTTTTTGGAGAATTATTATAAATTAAAACAATAATTCCGAGTATTAACAGCACAGCGGCTGCTAAAAATAGATACATATTTTTTGTTTGCATTGTATAACCTTGTTGCTTGTAAATATTAGCTTGAAAGTTTTATTATAGTAACACAATATAATACCACCACTAAGCTAATTAAAATATATAATAAAGCATAATTTTTTTGTTTTTGATTAGATTTTGTTTTTTTGGGTAAATTCATACTTAACCTTAATCATTTAGCTTTTAACAGATCTGATTTTAACCGCAAATTAGTATTATTAGTTAAGATCGCTCTATAGACCTGGAGGTTTTCTAAAACACGTTGAACATAATTTCTAGTTTCAGAATAAGGTATTAATTCAATCCAGTCAACTATTTGTCTGATAGTTGTGAAATTTCTTGGATCTCCAAATAAATCAACCCATTTACTAGCATTGTGTGGCCCGGCATTATAAGATATAATAGCTAAAAGATAGGAATTATCAAATTTCTTTAACACTTCTTTTAGATAATTACTCCCGAGCTTAATATTATAACTAGGATCTAACGTTAGCTTACTGATCACACATTTTTGATGAAGCGCTTTAGCAGTATCGCACGCTGTTTGCTCGATAAGCTGCATTAGTCCTCGAGCTTTTGCAGTACTTATCGCATATTGATTAAACACTGATTCTTGCCTTATAATACTATATACTAACGCAATTTCTACGGGAGAATTTTTTACCACCGATATATAGGGGGTAGGAAAAGCATGATTTTTTATAAAAGCATGATATTGACAAGCAGTCTTGGCTACTTCTACTTTATGAAAAACACTACAATTACTACTAATCAGGTCGGTAATAAAGGCAATTTCCAGAGGATTAGAGGAGTTTTCAATAGCTTCTTTCGCATATATTAACCCCAAATTAGGCTGATTATATTTAAGAAGATATTTTATAGCCTTAATTACTTCATTATTACTATTTTTACTAAAGCTAGGTGGTTTAGGAAGAATTATCCGATTTTTATTCAGCTCAATAGTAGCTAGCTGCCCATAAAAACTGTACGAATATTGGGCAGCTTCATTATAATAGTGCTTTGCTTTATTGAGATCCCCTTTAGCTTCGTAACTTCTGCCCAGCCAATATTGCCCCCTGGATACGCTTAGTGGTTTTTTTACCACTTTCATAAATTGATGAAAATGACTTATAGCAAGGTCAGTTTTGTTCAAAAAGCTAAGGGCTAACCAACCACTAAACCACTGGGCTTCTCTTTTTCCTTCCTCATGACCCGCAATTGGCAGGCTAATAATTTTATAGCTACTGAGGAAATCTTTTTGATCAATAAACTCTCTTGCGTAATAGGATTGTAACCGACACCATTGGGGTGAGTGTATTTTATCAGTCCTAACTTTTTGAAATAAGGTGATAGATTTATTGGTGGGGGTTTCCTTTTTCTTTGCATCTAAATAGCGAAATAATAGACCATTAGTATAATATTTTGCTGGCACTTTATAAAAAAGTTTCTCCCCATTCTTAGATTTATTGAGTATGGCAATCTGGGCTATAAAATTTTGCTGATAGCCTTTATGGACATAGGGCAGATATTTTTGCGCCCTCTCAATATTTCCGGCCCATAAATATTCCTCAATTTTTGTTACATAATCTTCTTCGCATAAAATACTTTTAAAGTCATTCAAATATTGATCTTCTTCACACGAAGTAAAGCTCCCATAAACCCAGCCATTTTTAATAATTCTTTCTAATTTAATTGGATCTTTCACTCGTGCTTTGCTGGCAAGGGCATAAAATTTATACCCAAGGCCAGTAGAAGGAGGATGTTTATTAAACCATTCAACAATTACAGAAGGATTAGTAGAAGAGTCCAAATATTTTTCGGCAATAATTTTTAACCTATTAACTTGCGGCCAATTCGGATTATGGTCGATAAATTTTATTACTTCTGCAAAATTATTATTTTTATAGTTACAATCTAAAAATTTTTGGGATAAAATAATTTTTATTAACACTGGATCTTTAGAATTTTTGGCTAATTTTTCGCAAGTCCCCAGGCTTTCTTAACCAAACATAAAAATATTTCTGGTTCAATTGTTTCTTTGCCAGCCCTGACTTTTATAGGATCTGCGGCAAGTGATTCTGTTAACAATAATTTAAAACTAATTAAAACTATTGACAGGATAGTTGAAATTCTCATAATTTGCAGTTCAAGAATAAATTATAGGATTATATTATTTATGAATAGAGCATTTATCTTTCCAGGTCAAGGTTCACAAATAGTTGGAATGGGAAAAGAATTTTACGATAATTTTCCAGTAGCCAAAGAAACATTTGAAATTTTAGAAGAGACTTTGGGAAGAAAATTAAATAATATCATTTTTAATGGGCCTCTTAATGAATTAACTTTAACCACTAATACTCAACCTGCTTTAATGGCGGTATCAATAGCCATATTAAATGTTATCAAACAACAGGCTAATAAAAATATTAACCAGCTTTGCTCATATGTAGCAGGCCACTCCCTGGGCGAATATACTGCCCTTACGGCAGCAGGTAGTATAGATTTACCAACGAGCGTAGATTTACTGGCAATACGCAGCAAATCGATGCAAGAAGCTTATACTGGGCTAGGTGCCATGGCAGCTTGTATAGGAATTGCTTTACAACCCCTGGAGAAAATAGTAAAAAAAGCCAATAATGTTGGAGTTTGCGAAATAGCAAATGATAATATAGAAGGACAAATAGTAATTAGCGGGGAAACAATAGCCATAGAACAGGTGATACTTACCCTCAAAGATTTAGGCTATAAAGCTGTTAAATTAAATGTCAGCAGCCCTTTCCATTGTAGCTTAATGAAACATGCTGAAGAGCGAATGGCAAGCGCCGTGCAGGCAGTGGATATCAGCAGTCCCTTAACCCCTATTATCCAAAATTTTACAGCCAAAATTGCTGTTGACCCTGGTGAAATAAAGCAAAATTTAATCCAACAAATTTGTGGTAGAGTTAGGTGGCGAGAAACTTTAAGTGAATTGGAAAATTTATCGGTAGAGGAAATAGTAGAAATTGGCTCTGGGAAGGTGCTAACCAGCTTGCTGAAAAAAACTACTCATAAATTTAATCTAATTAATATTTCTAATATTATAGAATTAGAAGATTTTTTAAAAAAAATATGCTGATTTATACTTAAATACTACTATAAAGATTCGTTGATATACCCCTATTAAATAAAAAGAACAGGTAATATATTCTTGTAAAGATAAAAATTTGCAATAATTAATAATATTTTCATTGAATAAAATATGATTCTCGTATTTACTAGGAAGACCAACTTAAGGATAAAATTTATAAGATTTCCCCATATTATCCTATTAAGTCAAATAATTTAGGGCCAGAATGTTGTCCTAAATTGGCTGAATGAAGCATCTAAATAATTAGTAAATTGAGTTAATACCCTAATGTCAACTATTCTAACTACTAAGTTTCCTATAAAAATTGATAACAAACGTAATAATTTACTGACTGATTTTGGCAAAGCTGTATTAAAAGACAGATATTTATTAGAAGGTGAAGATTTTCAAGATTTATTTGCACGAGTTGCCAGCTATTATGCTGATGATGAAAAACATGCAGAATTGTTATATAACTATATCAGTAAGATCTGGTTTATGCCTGCCACCCCCATTCTTAGTAATGGCGGTACTAATAGAGGACTCCCTATTTCCTGCTTTTTAAATGAAACAGATGATAGTTTAGAAAGTATTGTAGATCTGTGGACCGAAAATGTTTGGTTAGCCTCACGAGGAGGAGGGATCGGTAGCTATTGGGGGAATGTTCGGTCAATTAATGAGAAAATACATGGAAAAGGTAATAGCTCTGGGATTGTGCCCTTTATTAAGGTGGTAGATTCCATGACTTTAGCCATTTCTCAAGGATCAATTAGGCGAGGAAGTGCTGCAATATACTTGCCAATTAATCACCCGGAAATTGAAGAATTTATGGATTTGCGGCGTCCTACGGGTGGAGATACTAATCGTAAGGCTTTGAATATTCATCACGGTATAGCATTAACAGATGTATTTATGCAAGCTGTGGAAGAAAATCAAAATTTCTTGCTAATTAGTCCTGCTACCAACGAAGTGATTAGTACTGTTAAAGCTAGGGATCTATGGGTTAAATTATTAACTACTCGAATTGAAACAGGAGAACCTTACATTATCTTTATTGACACAATAAATAAAAATATTCCTTTACATCATCAAAAACTTGGATTACCTGTAAAAACCTCTAATCTTTGTAGTGAAATTACCTTGCCCACTGGGGTTGATCATTTAGGAGCGAGCAGAACTGCAGTATGCTGCCTTTCTTCGGTAAATCTAGAACATTTTGAAGAATGGAAAAATGATGAACTATTTATTCCTACCATAATGCGGTTTCTTGATAATGTCCTTGAAGACTTTATCACTAAAGCACCATCTTCTATGCAGCGGGCTAAATATTCTGCAATGCGGGAGCGTAGTATTGGTCTTGGGGTTATGGGGTTCCACTCATTCTTACAATCTAAG
The DNA here is from genome assembly GCA_019468145.1 of Rickettsia endosymbiont of Bradysia coprophila. Taxonomy (GTDB): domain Bacteria; phylum Pseudomonadota; class Alphaproteobacteria; order Rickettsiales; family Rickettsiaceae; genus Tisiphia. Next base: position 481,913 of record JAHXDM010000002.1, on the reverse strand, counting down.
GATGTCCCCATAGAGTCAGTCATGGCAAAAGTTTGGAACAAACAAATATTTCAGCATATCAATGATGAAGCGGACAAAGCTTCCGTGCTTCTAGGCAAAGAACGTGGCCCCTGCCCTGATGCAGCTGAAGTAGGGAGCTGTGAGCGATTTAGTAATAAAACAGCTATAGCCCCTACTGCTTCCATCTCGGTTATTGCAGGAAATAGTTCGCCGGGGATTGAACCTTATGCCGCCAATAGTTTTGTCCAGAAAACTCTGACTGGTTCTTTTAATGTCCGCAATAAATATTTAGAGCAACTTTTAACTAGTAAAGGTTTTAATAATGAGCAAGTATGGTCTTCCATTGCTACCCATGAAGGGTCTGTTCAGCATTTAACATTTTTATCTGATCATGAGAAAGACGTATTCAAAACTGCTTATGAAATGGATCAAAATTGGCTTATTGATTTAGCGGCAGATAGAACCCCTTATATTTCGCAGGCCCAATCTCTAAATATCTTTTTAGCTGGGAATGTCAGTAAAGCTTATTTACATAATATCCATTTTAAGGCTTGGAAAAAGGGTGTTAAAAGCCTATATTATTGTAGGTCTACTTCAATTCAAAGAGCAGATAAAGTATCGCATGTTATAAAAAAAGTAAATTTTGATGATATTGAACAGGCTAATAAGCAAAATGAGCTTCAAGAGGCTAATTCCAAAAACTTGGCCAATTATGATGAATGTTTATCTTGTCAGTAAATGTCAATTGCCATAAAAGTGCAAGGTTTACCCTTTTGTTGAAGAGTTGATAGACGAAGGTCAACTTCAAGAAGAGCTAGGAGTGTTAAAATCGAGGCGCGCAGCGTTATTGTACGTGAGCACCGGAGGTCTTTAGACACGACAACGCCAATTCTTGAAGTTCACCGAAGTATACGTAAAAAATTAAAGAGGAAATATTATGTCTTTACTTGATGCTAGCCCAATTTATAAACCATTTTCTTATGTCTGGGCCTATGAAGCATGGCATACTCAACAAAAAATTCATTGGTTACCAGAAGAAGTGCCCTTAGCAGATGATATTAAAGATTGGAAATATAACCTAACCGCTGGCGAGAAACATTTGCTAACTCAAATATTTCGGTTTTTTACTCAAGCTGATATTGAAGTCAATAATTGTTATATGAAACATTATTCCCAGGTATTTAAGCCCACAGAAGTTTTAATGATGTTATCTGCCTTCTCCAATATGGAAACAATCCACATTGCTGCCTATTCCCATTTACTAGACACCGTAGGGATGCCAGAAATTGAGTATCAAGCATTTCTTAAATATAAAGAAATGAAAGATAAATATGATTATATGCAACGTTTTGGGGTGGAAACTAAGAAAGATATCGCCATAACTCTCGCTGTCTTTGGAGCATTTACCGAAGGGTTGCAATTATTCGCCTCTTTTGCTATTTTACTCAATTTCCCTCGCTTCAATAAAATGAAAGGAATGGGCCAAATAATTACTTGGTCAGTACGAGATGAAACGTTACATACTGATTCTATAATCACTTTATTTAAAACTTTTATTAGAGAAAATCCAGAAATCTGGACAGAAGAGCTGCGTAGTCACTTATACGAAGCCTGTGCTACTATCGTACATTTTGAAGATGCTTTTATTGAACTGGCTTTTGAAGTGGGAGATATTCAAGGCCTAACTGCTAGAGAAGTCAGGCAATATATACGCTATATAGCAGATCGCCGGTTAATGCAGCTGGGGTTGAAAGAAATCTATTTAGTAGATCATAACCCTTTACCGTGGCTTGATACAATCTTAAATGGCGTTGAACATACTAATTTCTTTGAAAATAGAGTTACTGAATATACTAAAGCAGCAACCACTGGCTCTTGGGAAGATGTATTCATTCAGATGGACGCTAAAGCCGATAAGAAAAACGCCTCATGATATTTTTAGAAACTTACGATGAATTAGGGAGTAGAAGCAAGGTGCGAAGCCTACAGATGCTATGGTAGAGCCACGAGACTTTAAGTCCATAATGTATATTAATTGACTATAGCTAGTTATAGCTAATTCCATCTCATCTATCTCAACTTTTTGGCAATTTTTTATATAAACTAATGTTACCATTCAAAAGTATTTGTTCTAAAATTCAAGAAATTATTTGGCCGATAGAAAGAGAAGAATTAAAATTATTTGTGCCTATGGCATTAATGATGTTGTGTATTCTATTTAATTTTGGAGCTCTAAGGTCAGTTAAAGATGGGTTAGTTATCCCTTCCATAGGAGCAGAAGTTATCAGCTTTTTAAAACTGTGGCTGGTGCTGCCTTCCTCTATTATATTCACTATAATATATGTCAGGCTCAGTAATCAGATCAGCTTTGAATATATTTTTTATATAATAATTTCCAGCTTTCTCCTTTTTTTCCTAATATTTGCCTATGTAATTTACCCTAATCAAGACTTTTATCATCCATCTTCTGAACAGATTGACCACTTAATCTCCCTCTATCCAAATTTTAGGTGGTTTATAAAAATCCTTGGAAAATGGAGTTATGCTATCATGTATATTTGCTCTGAATTATGGAGCGCCGTAATCATTAACTTAATGTTTTGGCAATTTGCTAATAATATTTTTGATACCAGTAAAGCCAAGCGCTTTTACCCAGTGCTGGGAATGGTTGGTAATATTGGCTTGATTTTAGCCGGTAATTTATTAGTAATTTACTCCGTAGAAGTGGGAGTTGAGGATGAACTTTTTATAACCCACAACTTACAATATCAATCAGAGATGATGCTACAACCTGTTATTGCCATTATAGTATTTGCTGGTATAATCTCAATGTGTTTATTTAGATTAATTAATTATTTAATTTTAAATGACGCAGGATTAAAGCTAGACTTTAAAATAGCCAGAGTTCAGGCTAGAACTTCCTTACCTCTTCGGGAAAGTATTAGAATGATTATGAAATCAAAATATATGGGGCACATAGCTTTATTAATCATTTGTTATGGATTGCTTATTAACATAGTAGAAGGTCCGTGGAAAGCGAAGGTAAGAGAGCTCAACCCTAGTACTTTAGGCTATATCAATTTTATGGGTAGGTTTAATATCTGGATGGGAATATCTTGCGTTACTTTTATGATAGTAGGGAGTAATGTAATTAGAAAATTTACTTGGTTAATTTCAGCCTTATTAACCCCTTTAATGTTTTCAATTACCGGACTAACTTTCTTTATTTTTGTTATTTTTTCAGAAGATATTAATTTTGGAATCAAGGAATTTAATCCAATTTATGCGGCGGTTATTATCGGAGGAATACAAAATATCTTAAGTAAATCAACTAAATATTCCTTATTTGATTCCACCAAGGAATTAGCATATATTCCATTGCCCTTAGAACTTCGAACAAAAGGTAAGGCAGCAGTGGAAGTGATTGGTACTAAATTTGGGAAATCCTTAGGGGCTTTTATTCAATCCGTGATATTTATTATCCTTCCTACTGCCACATTTGATTCCATAGTCACCTATTTATTAGTGATTTTTATTGGCATAATTTCCCTATGGTTCTGGAATATAGTACAATTAAATCATGAATATGTAAAATTATCGTCGCATTAGGAGTCATGAGAAAAAAAATAATCTATATATTAGCGAGTATTGCTGTCCTTATCTTACTATATACCATAGCGTGGTTTGGAATGGCTATTACTATTAGTAGTAGTATTAATAAACAATATGGCAATCAATCTATTAATACTCAGTTAATCCATAAGAACTCCCCAGAACACTATATTAAATTCACTAAAATTTCTCCTTATGGCTTTCCCTTTAAATTAGCTTTTCACATAATTGGATGGCAAGAAGATGGGCAAGACAATACTCTTGAATTACAATCACCGATTAATATCGGTTATGATTTTCTCACCCAATCTACTTTTCTTTCCTATTCTGGAAAAATAATCGGTCGTTATAAACCGGTAGAAAGAGGATTTGGAGTAATATTTAACACTAAAAATTATTCTTGTACCATAAAAATTCCCTGCAGTATAAAATTATTCAAAATATTTAGCCAACACAAAAATCCCTTCGAAATTATTAACTTCATACAAGAAATAAAATTAAATTCTGAACAGACCCAAATATTTGATTTATCGGACCAGAAAAAATTATATGATGAAGCCTATAATTCTATCTCTTTTACTTTAGAGAGAAGAAAATATTATCTAGATATAGAAGATTTTAAAAAATTAATGCGCCTTCCCAACTTAATATTAATTATGCCATAAACATCCTTGAGAGTAATATTATAGAGGTAATTGAAGGTAATATTATCAAACACCAATTACCACCCAGAATTTTATTCTATAAATTTGTATGGCCAGTTGCCTTTAATTTTGATGGACAATTTTCTGTCAAAACTAACAAGCTTCTCTTAAGTGAATTTACTAAAGATTGGGAGATAAATTTTATTTCCGCCAAAACTGCCAGTAAGTTGCAAGAATCCTCCACTACCTTAGTATATCAAAATAAATTAGAAGATAATGGTAATCTGGATACTTATTTAAAAATTAATTCCATAATAGAATTAAAATCTGGTATTTTTAGCACATTACTAGATTCCCTTAATTATCTATTATCTTATATCCCAAAATCTTTAATTAGCCCTGTGCTGCTAGAAGAGGTACATTACCTTAACAATAATAAGGAAAAATTTAGCCTTAGTGAACTAGAAAACCGCAGATATTTGTTTGATTTAGATATTAATTTTATTACGCGGCCTTTAAATATAACAAGAGCTCAGATCAATAATTTTAGTTTATTTTCTCATAATACAGGCTTTCGTCTAACTAGTGAGTATAAATTAATTCATTTTAAAGAGTTTGAGAGTAAAGGGATTATTGTCTTTAATAATTACTCTAAACCTACTACCATTATCACTAACTACCTATTTAATTTAGGAAAATTTAGAAATTTTTCACAGGAAAGCAAAGAAGTGTATAAAGAAACAATAACAGATTTTTTAAAAACTATCTCAGATCATCCTAATTCTAATTCTGAAGATTTAAGCTTTGAATATTCGTTAAAATCAAATAATATTCAACAAAGCAAAATAGGAACCATAGAGATCAATAAAATTTTACCGTTATATTATTTAACATTATATAACAAGGCTACTAGCAAGATCCGCTCAGGGGAGAAATTAGAGGAAAGGATTCTAGAATTAGTGCCTGATTTTACAGAGCATCCTGAGTTCTTAAAGCAATTAATAATTCAACCTAAACTACTGGATAAAAAAGATTCTTTTATCCCTAATTTGCGTAATTAAGTGAGTATAAATTGAATATTATAAAAACCATACATAAAAATTTAGCAGCCGAACTTTCCCTATTAAATGAGCTTATTCTAAGTCGTTTAACCGTCAAGGAAGATTTAGTAGAGCTAGTAGGGAAACATTTACTTGAATCTGGGGGGAAAAGAATTCGGCCCTTATTAACAATTTTAACTAGTAAAATGTTTGGATATAGGGGGGAGAATAATATAAAACTTGCAGCTGCAGTAGAATTTATCCATGCTGCTACTCTCCTACATGATGATGTGGTAGATGAGAGCAGCATGAGAAGATCCAAACCTACCGCCCACGTGATTTGGGGCAGTAAAGCCAGTATTTTAGTAGGAGATTTTTTATTTAGCCAATCATTCCAACTTATGGTAGAAGCCTACTCTATTAAAGCTATGCAAGCTTTATCAAAAGCCTCAGCTGTGATATCAGTAGGAGAAGTTTCTCAACTTGTAAAATTGAAGGAACGCCGTATTATTGATGAAAGAGAATATAAGGAAATAATCATGGCCAAAACTGCAGAATTATTTGGTGCTTCTTGTGAAGCAGGAGCCAGCATCGCCCAGCAAGATGATAATATTTGTAAAATTTTGCATGATTTTGGTAGATCTTTAGGCAATATTTTTCAAATTATTGATGATTTATTTGATTATTTAGGAAATAGTGAAGAACTTGGCAAGAATATAGGAGATGATTTTTTAGAAGGTAAAGTAACTTTACCTTTAATTTTTTTATACCAACAGCTAGACTCTACTGAGCAGATAAAAATTCAAGGAATGATTAAAGCAGACACGAGAACGCAAGAAAATTTTAAGATAATCAGAGATTTAATGTTATTCTATAAGGTAGAACAACAAATTATCCACTATCTCCAGCATCTTACCAATGAAGCTACTAATTTGTTAGATCAAATTCCTATCCAAAATATTTATAAAGATCATTTAAAGTCATTAATCACATTTGTCCTAAATAGGACCTATTAAACATCTTTATTATTAAAATTTTATTTGCTATTTTCAGTAAAATACCAACTTTATTAATAATGATGTGTTTTAATTATGAAAAATACTCCTATTGACCTTCAAAATCTATCGGAATTGGAAGCCAAAGATTTACTAGAAAAACTCAGGTCAGAAATAGCAAAACACAATAAGGCCTATCATCAAGAAGATGCTCCACTCATTTCAGACGCGCAGTATGATCAATTATTTAACCTTAACCTGCAGATTGAGAAAAAATTTCCTCATTTAGTAGGCTCAAATAGTACTTCTAAACAAATTGGCAGCGCAATTTCTGAAAAATTTTCTAAAGTAACACATTTAGTACCAATGCTTTCTTTAAGTAATGCCTTTGATGAAGAAGACGTAAATGAATTCATCAAAAGAATACAGAGTTTTTTACGTTTAGATAATTTTCCGGCCATTTTTTGTGAGCCCAAAATTGATGGTTTATCATTTTCAGCTATTTATGAGGAAGGAAAACTTAAAATTGCTTCTACCAGAGGCGATGGTTTTACTGGCGAAGAAATTACTAAAAATATTAAAACTATTAAAAACTTTCCTCTCTCAATCATCCCTTCTTCTAAATTGCCAGTGCCTGGGTTATTAGAAGTCAGAGGTGAAGTTTACATGACTAAAGAAGATTTTTTATCATTAAATAATACGCAAAACTCCTTGCAGAAAGAAAAATTTGCCAATCCCCGCAATGCGGCGGCCGGCTCGCTTAGGCAACTAGACCATAAGATTACGGCTAGGCGTCCTTTAAAATATTTTGTGTATGCCATAGGTGCTAGCAGTGAAAAAATCGCCAATTCCCAAGATAATTTACTAGAGCAATTAACAAACTTCGGATTTAATGTTAACGACACAAGAAAATTGGCTTACTGCCTGGATGATATAAAAGCATTTTATGAATATTTAAATAATCAGCGTCATCAATTACCTTATGAAATTGATGGGGTGGTATATAAACTCAATGATTTCGCATTACAACAAAGAATGGGATTTATTGCTCGCAGCCCTAGATTTGCCATTGCTCATAAATTTCCAGCTATTATTGGAGAAACTAAATTACTTAATATCACCGTGCAAGTTGGCAGAACAGGGGTGCTAACACCCGTAGCTGAGTTAGAGCCCATTTCTGTTGGGGGAGTGAGAGTAAGCCGAGCTACTTTACATAATTATCAGGAAATTATCAGAAAAGATATTCGAATAAATGACTACCTATTATTACAAAGAGCCGGCGATGTGATCCCGCAAATTATTGAAGTAAATTTTAGTAAACGTCAAGCGGATACAACTAAAATTGCCCTTCCCACAAATTGTCCTTCTTGCAATTCCCCCTTACATTATGACCAAGAGGTAATAATAATTCGCTGCGATAATGGTTTGACCTGCCCTGCCCAAAATTATGAAAGAATTTGTCATTTTGTTTCTAAAAATGCTTTAAATATAGATGGTTTAGGAAGGAACCAAATAAAATTTTTACTAGAAAAATCTTTAATCAAAAATCCCGTGGATATTTTTTATTTACAAAAAAATAACGAAAAAAGCTTAGTCCAGCTTGAAAATATGATAGGATGGGGGCGAAGGTCTGTTGACAACTTATTTACTAATATTGAAAAATCTCGAATTATTTCTTTAAATAGATTTATTTATTCCTTAGGAATAAGGCATATCGGCCAGCAAAATGCTAAGTTACTTGCTCATGAATTCAAAACCTATAATAATTTTATAGCTGGTATGGAAGCGTTACTAGTAGACCAGGATGTAAATAATGCTCCTTATCAGAGGCTAAAGACCCTAGAAGGAATAGGAGATAAAATGTTACTAGATATTATTAATTTTTTTGATATTCACGAAAATAAGGAGATTATTCATACCTTAAGTCAAAATTTAATAATCCAGGATGATATCTCACCCGTTACGTCAACAATTTTAACTGGCAAAATAGTAGTCTTTACTGGCTCTTTATTCATTTCTAGAGCAGAAGCAAAACTCCAAGCAGAAAGACTAGGAGCCAAAGTGGGCAGTAACGTTTCTTCCAACACCGATTTAGTAATAGTGGGCACCGATGCCGGCAGTAAGCTTAAAAAAGCTAAAGAGCTCGGGATTAAAACTATTGATGAAAATGAATGGTTAACAATAGTAAATTCTAGATCATAGTACTCTAACCGTTTTAGTGATTTAATTATAACACGAAATCAGCCACTCTTTTAGCTTAGAATAACGCGAGATATAGGTTTTATCTTGAGCTGCTATAGCTATAGCCTTTTTTTGACCAAGTAATATCACTAACTGTTTGCCTCTAGAAATAGCAGTATATAACAAATTTCTTTTTAACATTATATAACTTTGCATAGTAATGGGAATAATTACTGCAGGATATTCAGACCCTTGAGATTTATGAATAGTTATAGCATAGGCCAACGTAATCTGATCCAGGTCATTATAATCGTAGATAATATCACGTTTATCAAATGTAATAATTACTTCTTGTTCAATGTTATCGATATTTTTAATTATACCAATGTCACCATTATACACTTCTTTAGTATAGTTATTCTCAATTTGCATTACCTTATCATTAATTGCAAAATATTGCCCAAACTTAAAAATGCCAGCTTCGTAAGTAGGATTTAAGGCTTTTTGTATCTCAATATTAAGAATTCTAACTCCAGAGTTGCCTCGTTGCATTGGTGCAAGGATCTGAATATCATTTATGGAATTGAATCCAAATTTTTGAGGGATACGTTCCTTAAGCAAATTAATTATTTTAGTTATGAGATCAGTGCCTGGTTCTGCATTAATGAAGAAAAAATCTGAAGTCTGATCAGGTAATAAATCAGGCATTTGCCCCTGGTTTATTTTATGAGCATTCTGAATAATATGACTAGAGGCTGCTTGCCTAAATATCTGGGTTAGCTTAATTGTCGTTATCACATTCGAATTAATAATATCGCGTAAAACTTGACCTGCACCAATCGAAGGTAGCTGATCAACATCACCAACTAGTATTAAGGAAATATTTTGAGGTAAAGCTTGCAGGAGTGAATAAAACAATGAGACATCAACCATAGACATCTCATCGATAATAAGATAATCACATTGCAATAAGTTTTCTTTATTGTATCTGGAACTACCATAATTAGGGTCAATAGCTAATAAACGATGGATTGTTACGGCTTCTAGCTTGGTAGTTTCTGCAAGTCTTTTTGCAGCTCTACCGGTAGGAGCACAAAGTTTAATAATTAAATTTTGAGTTTGAGCTTGTAATACTGTTAGCAATATATTAATTAATGTTGTTTTACCTGTCCCCGGTCCACCGGTAATTACCATAACCCTGCAGTGCAAAGCTTGAATTAAGGCTTGTTTTTGATTTTCTTCTAAGGAAATATTAAGCTTATCTTCTACTGATGCGATAACTTGTTGGTAATTTATTTCATTCCAGGCAACAGGCTGCTTATTTAAGGCAAGCAAAGTATTAGAGATGTATTTTTCATATATGTAATAAGATTTTAAAAATACAATGTTGTTATTAGCTATGGTATCTTGAATAATCAATCCTGCTGCACTTTCCATATTAATTGCTTCTATTATCAGATCTAGATTTATGCCAAGAAGTTGCCCAGCTTTTTGTATTAATGTATCTTGCGGTAGTCCACAATGCCCTGCTGAAGTTGCTTCTAAAAGCACGTGTTTAATACCAGCTCTTGCTCTGATAATTGAGTTTTCTGCTATACCAATATTTTTAGCAAGAACATCCGCAGAAATAAAACCTATACCTCTTATGTCCTGAGCAAGTTTATATGGGTTTTCTGAAACAATTTCTATTGCCTTCTCACCATAAGTTTTATAAATACGAGTTGATTTACTGGTGCTAATACCATGAGATTGCAAAAACACCATAATCTCACGTACAACTTTTTGTTCATGCCAATTTTTACAAATACTATCTGCTCTGACCTTGCCAATGCCAGCAACGGTGGATAATAAATGAGGTTTTTGTTCAATAACTTCAAATACTTTTTCACCAAATGTGTTAACTAATTTTTCAGCGCAGTAAGATCCTATACCTTTAATTAAACCTGAGCCCAGATATTTCGTTATTCCTTCTATGCTACTGGGAGGTAAAGCTTTAATAAAAGTTGCTTTAAATTGTTGACCATAATTACGATCATTATACCACATCCCACTGCATTTAATATATTCTCCTACGGTTATACTAGGGATATTGCCAGTGATTGTTACTAAATCTTTATAATTCTTTACTTTGATACGTAAAACACAAAAACCATTTGTAGGATTATGGTACGTGATACGTTCTACAATACCAGAGAGATATTCGTTGTTATTTTGAATGTTGGTCAATTTATATGACTATTTTCTCATTAATATCTTAATTTTAGCGCAATAGCTCTATTCTTAGCAATTAGAATAAACTTTAATTGAATAAGTAAGTCTATTTTTGCGGCTAGAATAAAATGATGAATTTGCTGTTAAACTAAGTTCGAGCATAGAAGTAGCCACATCCGTATTACGAGTATAAGCTTAAACTATATCAATGTTTAAATTAACTGGTCTACGAACGCATGGATTACCAGAAGAATAAAAATCTGGGTCAGCTGAAACGCACGGGCTTTTTATCTCATATGGAGCTCCAGGAGTGCATGATAGTAACTGTAGAAGCATAATAAAAAACAGAAGACCTTTTGCATATAATCTAATGGCTAATTTTATTGCTTGCCACGTGGCTTTCTTTTCCTTGCGTAATCTTAAATACGCAGGTGGGCTTGGCCTCGTTTTTCCTAAAAGTTTTTCAACTATCTTTAGCTTAGGCAAGAGGGGTAGAGAAAACAGCAGTAATTTTATCATGCCTGATAACTAATTTATTAATCTTTAAAAAATCCAGATTACCCTAAAGATTACTTTATCACAAGTATATTTTTTAAATTTTTAAATAGATTTATTTATCCTTAAGCAAATTTTACAAATTAATGTAAAAATATTTATTTTATATAACTTGACGAAAGCCTAATATTAGTTGACTCTGTAAAAAATTAATTATACCTTAATAGTTAAATTTTATTATAATTTGTAAGGTTATTATGCAGGACGAGGAATTTACCAATGAAACATTTTTAGATAATATTATATCTAAAAAATTGTCTCAACCTAAACCAATAAAAAATCATCATAATAACCCTGAATTTACTAAAGCATCGAAGAATTTTATAAAATTGCTTGAAAGATCGAAAAATTTTAAACCACTAAAAACTGCTGTAGTCCATCCCACTGATAAAGAATCCCTACTTGGTGCTATTAGAGCAGATCAACTTGAAGTTATTATCCCAGTCTTAGTGGGTCCTAAGCATAAAATTGAAATAGTTGCCCAGGAATGTGAAGTTAATTTAGCTAATTATCAGATTATTGATGTAAATCATAGCCATGAGGCAGCAGAAAAAGCAGTTGAAATGGCAAATAGTGGAGAAGTTTCATCTATAATGAAAGGAGCTCTGCATACCGATGAGTTAATGTCCATGGTAGTTAGAGGCTTACGTACAGAAAGACGTATGAGTCATGCATTTCTAATGTCAGTTGCAACTTTTTATAAACCATTTATTATTACCGATGCAGCGATTAATATTCATCCCACGCTAGAAGAGAAGAAAGATATAATCCAAAATTCAGTTGATCTAATGCAAAGTTTAGCCATCCAGAGTGAGCCCATTAAAGTTGCTGTTTTGTCAGCCGTTGAAACTGTCACTTCCGCTATACCAGCTACGCTAGACGCAGCAGCCTTATCCAAGATGGCGGATAGAGGTCAAATTAGGAATGCTATAGTTGATGGGCCCCTGGCTTTTGATAATGCTATATCATTATATGCTGCGGAAGCAAAAGGCATCGAATCTAAAGTATCCGGGAATGCCGATATTTTAATGGTACCAGATCTAGAATCTGGTAATATGCTAGCTAAACAACTAAAATATTTAGGCAATGCTCTAATGGCAGGTATAGTCCTTGGAGCGCGCGTTCCAATTATTTTAACTAGCCGAGCAGACCCCATGGATATGCGGGTTATTTCTTGTGTCCTTGCTTCTTTTCTTTATAATTCTAAAACAAAAATATTAAAGCAATAACTATTCTTAAGAGGAATGATGAAAGAAGGAATATTAGTAGTTAATGCTGGCTCATCTAGCTTGAAAATTTCTATATTTGCTATTCTGTGTAAAGAAGAAGTAAATATATTAGGAGAATTGCTCTATAAAATCTTATTAGAAGTCCAAGATACTCAATTATTATTTCATGTAAATGATGGAAAATCAGAGCAAGTTACTGCCCACGCGCTAGAAGGTGATATGATAGATTCTATGATTAATAGGTTTGTTTCATGGTGGGATGAAAAACAAAAAAATTTAAAACTAGTTGCTTTGGGCCATCGAATTGTTCATGGAGGGGTGATTTTTAATAAACCAGTAATAGTGACGGAATTAGTGATGGAGCAGCTAAAAACTCTAATCCATCTTGATCCCCTTCACCTTCCTTATAACCTTCAAGCATTAAATATATTTCAAGAAAAATATAGTGAGCAAAGTCATATAGTCTGTTTTGATACAGCTTTTCACTCTACCCAATCTCCTTTAGCCCAAACCTTTGCTCTACCAAAATCATTCTATGAAGAGGGGGTATACAGGTATGGGTTTCATGGCTTATCTTATCAATGGATAGTTCAAAATTTCAGTAAAATAACCACCAAAGAATTACCTAAACGTACCATAATAGGGCATTTAGGGAACGGCGCCAGTATGTGCGCTATCCAAGATGGTAAGAGTATAGCAAGTAGTATGGGCTTTAGTGTGATAGAAGGGTTAATGATGGGAACACGTTGTGGTTCAATTGATCCAGGGGTAATATTATATCTTTTAGAGCATAAAAAAATGACGGTAGAACAGATAGAAAAATTATTATACCGTCAATCCGGTTTACTGGGAGTTTCAGGAAAAAGTGCAGATATACGCACCTTGTTAGCAAGTAACGACCTAGATGCCAAATTTTCTATTGAACTTTTTGTTTATAGAATTCAGCTAGAAATTGGCCGCTTAAGCGCAGCACTTAAGGGATTAGATTGTCTAATTTTTACTGCTGGGATTGGAGAAAACTCCGCCATGATTCGGCATTTAATTACTGCCGATTTAGAATGGATAGGAATTAAAATAGATCCTCAAAAAAATCAGCAACATCAATATTGTATTACCACCGAAGATAGCGCCATTAAAGTATTTGTAATCCCTACCAATGAAGAAGGAGTTATAGCCCAAGAGGTGACAAATAATATACAATATTGACCCCACAACTGTCAAAAGTTCAAAAACACAGCTCTTTATGGGTCATTGCAAGAAGGACGCATAAGGCCGACAGAAATCCAGGAGAAAATTGTCTTCCTGGATTTGTGCTTCTCTCGTGTGGCTCTCGCAATGACGAGATATAGAGTGCAATAATTTTCGACAGTTGTAGTACTAACCCTCCCCCCAGGAGGAGTATACTGGATAACGAGTTATCCAGTATTTATTTATCTGTAAGATTTTAACCTTTAGATACTATACTATGTTTTACATCCTTTACATCTTTAATGCTACGTACAGCTTCCACAACAGTGTTGATATCCTCTTCTTTGCGTACTGTTCCACTTATATGCACTATTTTGTTGGTAGTCTCGACGGTTAAACTATTACCACTAGCAATGGTTCCCTCAAGGGTTAACCAGCTAATTTTAATTTTAGCATTAGCGGTAAGGAGCATATCAGAGAAGGCTGAAGAACTAGCTTTGACTTTAAGCCCGTCCGCCTTTATACCCACAATACCTTTAACACCATCAGTCGCTTCTAAAACACGCTTTGCTTGCTGGTCGGTATCTATAGTTCCCACGAACTCTACTATTTTGTCTTTAGTTGTTACCTGAATATCTTTAGCAGGTATATCTTTGGCCATTATTAGATTAGCTTTTACTGCTGCGGTAATTTCCGTATCTTCCTCTACGCTCGCAAAAACAGACCCAATATTTAGCAAAAATACAATAAATAATGCGAATATATTAAAATTTCTTAAGTTCATAAATTACTACCTATAACTATTTAAATGGTTTAAATTATTCTATTATTAAATTTTTTAGTCATACAGCTCTACAAAAATATTTCAATTAGGCGGCCCTATATGGCTATTAATTTAATGACAACATAAGATAACATTTTTTATTAAAGCATGTCTACTATTTTTGCAATAAAACTTATTAATATTTTTCTAAACTGGTTGTTTTTTTACTGGTTGTTGTTTTTTAGTCATTAGATAAAACTACAGGTGAATTATACTTGATTATCTTAACAAGGGGAGAGATTTAAGGGAAGGTTAGTGTTGAAACAATTTAGCCTCCCGGATAAAGTCAGGTATCCGGGAGTTAGTTGTAACTAGAATGCTAGTCTAACTTTTAAATAGCCTTGATGAGCACTATATTTTTTCTGTAGATTCCAATTATAACCTACCACTACATCAATGTTTTTATGTTGAGTAGTTAAATTAGTACCAATATTATAGGCTATTTTTTCTTTTTTACTCTGTTCGGCTTGAACATAATCTTTCATCCAATCAAACTTAGCTTTTACTTTTGACTCTTTCTTTCTGAAGTTTTTATCGACTGCAAAATGAATTGCTGGGATAATTGTAGCATCAGATGATAGCGGAAATTTTTTAGCTATATTAGCGCCAATACTTCCAATCAAAGCCACCTCAGAGACAGGAGCTACAGATAAACTACCAAGAGTATACCTACTATCTTTATATTGAGCAACTTTAAGTCCAATATAAGGTACGATATTTAAGCTACTATCTTCCAGTGGAATTCTATAGCCAAGTCTGGTATCTAAACTATAAGACCTAGTATTATATTTACCAGTAACTACCGAAGCCCCACCAGAGGCATTTGCCACAGAATCTTTTACCTTTACCTTACTAAAGCCGGTAGATAAAATATTGCTCCATATAATGTCCTCATTAAATTGAGTTTGACTATATAGTGAGATGATATGACTTTTAGCATTTACTTTTTTATCTACAGCGCCCTTATATTTATAATTACTTAAGATATAGCTATAAGCAGCCCCTACTAAGTTATTGTCATTAATATCGATATCAGCCCCAATAATCCCACCATGTAGATGACCATTATAAGCAGTAACATCTTTATCATGGTTTTGTTTACTAGTACCGTATATACCACTAATCCAAACACCTTTTGTTACATTACCATCTTCGTCACCAGATGCAATAGCAACCGACTGTTGGGCAATTTTTGGAAAAAATGAGACCATGCTATCCATTCTACCGATAATTGGCACAATATTTGCTGAAATTTGATCACGTCCAACTATTGGATGATATGTCTTGAAAGAAGGTGCTTCAGGTAACTCTACTGGTGCTTGGTCTGCTGAGGAAGCACCCGCTGCTAGAAATTGAGATCGACTTCCCCCCATTGTTGCTTGAACTGGCTGAGTTGCTGCTGCTTGAACTGACGGATCTGCTGCTGCTTGAACTAACGGATCTGCTGCTGCTTGAACTGACGGAGCTGCTGCTTGAACTGACGGAGCTGCTGCTTGAACTAACGGAGCTGCTGCTTGAACTGACGGAGCTGCTGCTTGAACTGACGGAGCTGCTGCTTGAACTGACGGAGCTGCTGCTTGAACTGACGGAGCTGCTGCTTGAACTGACGGAGCTGCTGCTTGAACTAACGGAGCTGCTGCTTGAACTAACGGAGCTGCTGCTTGAACTAACGGAGCTGCTGCTTGAACTGACGGAGCTGCTGCTGCTTGAACTAACGGAACTGCTGCTGCTTGAACTAACGGAACTGCTGCTGCTTGAACTAACGGAGCTGCTGCTTGAACTAACGGAGCTGCTGCTTGAACTAACGGAGCTGCTGCTTGAACTAACGGAGCTGCTGCTTGAACTGACGGAGCTGCTGCTGCTTGAACTAACGGAACTGCTGCTGCTTGAACTAACGGAACTGCTGCTGCTTGAACTAACGGAGCTGCTGCTACTTGAACGCCAGCTCCTAGAGGGTCTACATCCATATCACCGAAAATATCACCTAATAGCCAAGCATTTTCTAAGTGCAGATCGTCTATAAGGGCTGGAGTTGGGGGATAATCTGGTTGATCCCCATCTAGTGGATTCAAATTTTCTCCATTCCCATGTATTATTCGCTCTGCTTCCTCCTGTGCTGCTAGTTCCGGAACTCGTTGCTGTTGCTGAATTCCTTCTATAACCTCATCATACAATCTAGTTGCTGAATCGTGACCAAGCTCTGGATTATATTGTAATATAAACGTCTTTATTATATCATCTTTAAGGCCAGAAAGTGTATACCTTTCTAGTCCTTTTTTTTCTAAGTAGTTGTTTAAGTTGTCTCGGTTCTGATATATACTCTTTATTCTTTCTCTCATTTCTTCACCCGAAATACCATATGACGCAGTTGAAGAAAGTAGGGCACAAAGACTTAAAGTGATCAAGAATGATTTTAAATATTTTTGTTTATTAATTTTAGCCATTATAATTTTTACTCTGCTTAAATAAATTAATTTAATTAAACCTAAAAGATTATTCGTAATAATTTCTTGAATCTATTTAGGGCATAAATGAGACGGTAAACTTTATCTTGGAAGCATATTTATATTACTGCTATGCAGCTGGCTATAAATATCAATATTTTAATGAACGTTAATTTGCGTACCGTGTTAAACGGCATGATATATTAAATTGGAATGTTGTCAAGCGCTTTTTTATCAATAAAACTAAATTTAGTTAATCATTCTTAATTATATATATTTTTTATGATACAGAGGTGGAAAATGCTAGTGGTGCTTATACCCATCGTCATCTATTTTGCGCAAGTCATTAGATGATAATGGGTATACACAATTTCTTCTCTTTCTCTTATGAGATGCATTTTTAGCTACGAGGAGTATATACCTAATTCGTTAATATTTGTCTATAAAATTCCCAGGGCGGTTTAAAAGTCGTATCTTAAAGTTAAAAAAGTCTCGAATAATTTTCTAAAATTGATACTAATATCATAATGTATTTTAGCTACAATCAATATAATAGCTATTTATCAGCCAATAATTTCTTTAATCTTCAAAATGTAGTAGGCTATAATAAAGAAGATTTCTTGCTATAAGAAATTATATAAACAACCAAATAAGTGATAGTATTGACTAAAGTGATTAAGGGTGTTATGGGTATGTCAAAGTAGAAGGAAGCAATTAATCCTAAAAAATTGATAGCTAAACTGATCACTATTGAGCTGGCAATCATTTGCGCCGGAGTTTTAGAAATAATTCTCGCAGTCATGGCAGGAATAAGTAAGATGCTAGTGACTAGCAGCGCTCCCACAATCTTAATAGTGGAAAATACGCTTAAGGATAAGAATATTAAAAAAGTAAGTTCAATAAGACCGACTTTTACTCCTTGAATTTGTGCAATATCCCTATTTATAACAATTAAAATAATTTGTTCATAATAGTAATAAATAAAAGAAGCAACCAGCACTAGAATAGTTACTAAAATTACTACATCATCTAAGGAAGCCGCTAAAATATCACCAAATAACAAGTTGCTGATATTAACTTGGGAGGGTTTTAAGTAACTTATGACTAATGCAAGAGAAAGCATAGAGCTGGAAACGAGAATAATAACACTCCCTGCATAAGCTTTGTTTTTTAAGATAAATACTAAGAGAGCAAAAATGATAGCTACCACTAGCCCGCAATATATTACGGGAAAATGGCAGACAATACTAATACTTCCAGCAAGTAAACTCGCATGCGCCAGCCCATCTCCGAAATAAACATATTTTTTCCATAAGGCGATGCAGCCAAGCGGAGCAAAAATCAAACTAATCAGAACGATTGTTAATATTATTAAGGTCATGAAAAAAAATTCTCTTATAACACACAAAATTTTTATTACTAGTACTTAGTGGATGAATATTTTTGTGCTATATTAGACTTATGCAACAAGTCTATTTTCAAGAATTGTATAATTAGTAAGTAACTATGTCTACCAAAACTTCGATTAATAAGCAGGAGCTAGAGAAATTTGATAAACTCTCTAGCCAGTGGTGGCAAGAAGATGGGGAATTCAAAATTCTGCATCAAATAAATCCGCTCCGACTGTCTTATATTATCAATATACTTAATAATCACTTTGGGATAAAGGACGATGAATATTCAAGGAGTCTAGACTTCCGGCATAAGACTGATATAGCAGGAAGTCTATTAGATGTAGGTTGCGGCGGGGGGTTAGTAACCGCGGGTCTATGTAAATATCTGCACGATATCAACAATTTCACTATTACTGGTATCGATGCTATTGGCAGTAATATTGAGATTGCACGTAACTATGCTACAGAACAGAATTTACCTATCAAATATTTTGAATCTACGGTGGAAGAATTAATAAAGAACAAATCCCCACCTTATGATGTGGTGCTATGTTTAGAAGTAATTGAACATGTAGAGCATGTTCAGGATTTCATAAAAAATCTCTCTAGCCTAGTAAAGCCGGATGGGGTAATTATAATTTCTACTATTAATCGGACTCTTAAGGCTTATATGCTAGCCATTTTTATGGCAGAGCATGTGCTCTCCTGGGTAAAAAAAGGTACTCATGATTATAATAAATTTCTGAAACCCTCGGAGATTTATTCGATGTTCAATCACAACAATATTGAGCTTAAAGAATTAAAAGGCCTTACTTTTAATATTCTCAACAATAGTTGGCAGTTAAGTGACGATATAGACGTTAATTATTTTGCTTATTTACAACCAAAAAAATATTATGACTAAATATTCACAAGAGAAAAATATAATTACTAGATTTGCACCCTCCCCTACTGGGTTTTTACATATTGGGGGAGCAAGAACTGCCCTTTTTAATTATTTATTTGCTAAACATCATAACGGTAAATTTTTACTGCGAATTGAGGATACCGATCAAGCAAGATCGTCCCCTCAAGCCTTAGAGGCAATAATCGAAGGGTTAAGGTGGCTTGGATTAAACTGGGATGGAGAAATAATTTTTCAATCAAAACGCAATGAATTATATAAAGAAGCTGCTTTAAAATTAGTAAGTACTGGCAAGGCATATTATTGCTTTACCCCACAAAGTGAAATAGATAGGCAAAGAGAAGGGGCTATAGCTGAGAAGAAGCATTTTTTCTTTAATAGCCCATGGCGTGATGCTGATTCTACTTGCCACCCCAAAGATATTAAGCCAGTAATTAGACTCAAAGCACCCAGAAATGGCCAAACGATTATTCATGATACTTTACAAGGGAATGTAATTATTGACAATTCTCATCTTGATGACATGGTGTTATTACGCAGCGATGGCACTGCAACTTATATGCTCGCAGTAGTGGTAGATGATCATGCAATGCAAATCAGCCATCTCATTAGGGGAGATGATCATTTAACAAATGCGGCTCGGCAAATTCTTTTATATCACGCTTTTGATTGGAAAGTGCCAAACATGACTCATATTCCTTTAATACATGGAGCGGATGGAGCGAAATTATCTAAAAGACATGGAGCTCTTGGGATCCATGCCTATAAAGATATGGGGTATTTACCAGAAGCTTTATGTAATTACTTATTAAGGCTCGGCTGGTCTCATCAAAATGATGAAATCATTTCACGAGAACAAGCCATAGAATGGTTTAACCTGGAGGGACTTGGGAAATCTCCTTGTCGTTTAGATTTTGCAAAAATGGATAATGTAAATGCTCATTATTTACGGCAAATGGATGAGCAGCTATTAACAGAAATGATTTATAATCTCTTACAGCACGATACTCACCTACCAGAAAATGTGCAAATTAATTCAGAGGAAAGAGAATATATTAGGCAAGCTATGGCTAGCTTAAAAATTAGAAGTAGTAATTTACTTGAACTTACTGAGCTTGCCAAAATTTATTTAATAAACTCTCCTCTTACCTATCAGGAGGACGCTAAAATAATAATTGATAATTGTGATAAAAAATTGATTAAGCAAATTATTGATAAATTAGAAGATTTACAAGAGTTTAATAAAGATACGTTACAAGTAGAATTCAAAGAAATAGCTAACAATAATGGCCTGAAACTTGGAGAGCTTATGCAGCCAGTTAGAGCTTTATTAACCGGCTCTCTCTCTTCTCCCAGTATTTTTGAAATTATTACCATAATCGGCAAAAAAAATACTATTATTAGACTGAGTAACGTAAAGTATAACTAACCTGAAGTTTGGTATAATAAGTTATACACAAAATTCTATACCTAAATATACTATTAATTTTACTTTTTATTTATAACTATTAACATGCCCTATATACCTAATATTACCCATATGTCAAGCAATAACTGGAATATTATTAGGAAGTACAAACAGCAAAAAACTCAGATTTATAAAGTTAAAACAAGAGGTTATTCACTATTTACACACAAACTTATACACAAAATTTATTGGCTATAATAGTAGGTAGGAATAAGGTTATGTAGAAGTAATCATTTAATTTTTTTGTAACATAAGTTAAATAATTTATCCTAATTACCAGTTTTTTGGTTGATTAAAAGTAAATAAAGCTCTATCTTTTTATATTCTATTTTAAAATACAGATTTGACTTATACCATTATGTTTAACATTCTTCCTATTATAATTTCTTTATTCCTGTTAATATCTTGCTCAGGAGAAAATGATAGCGCTGATACTTCTTCTCAAAGTACCGCTAATACGCAAGAAGTACCCCCCTCCCCCCAAATAGTGCCAGAAAAAATGCTGGAGCCCGATAATATCTCGGAAGTAGACTCTTTGGAAGATGGCAGTGCAGAGGCTACTAACAAGGAATGGGATATAATCGTTAACCCGAATGATTCTAACAATCCTGAATTTTTGGAAAATGATATTCCTGAAAGCGATATGGATGATAATGCCAATTCAATTCTTTCGAACGATAATTCAGTTATTTCAGAGGAAAATTTTGATAATCTTGAGACCCAAAGAAATTTAGAGGAAAAAAATTCAGAACAAGGCAATTCGGAACAAAAAAGCTCTACCAGTATTAATGACAATCCTGAAATAAGTGATAAACCTACTTTTCAAGTTAATAAAAATGATATAGTACTTGGAAATGCTGATGCCAAGGTAGTATTTATTGAATATTATTCTCCAACCTGTCCCCATTGCGCTTATTACAACCAAGCAATTTTACCACAGCTTAAAAAACTATATATTGATACCAAGCAAATTGCTTATGTAATACGTGAATTTATTGGCAATAAGCAAGATTTAGATGCAGCAATTTTACAACGTTGTCCCAATACAGTTGATAGTTTTTTAAAATTTCAGAAGATACTACTAGACAGTCAAGACAAATGGTCAACTACTAATAAATATCGTGAGTTGCTTATAGATATAGGAAAAAATGGTGGTCTATCTGAAGAAGCTTATGCAAAATGCCTTAAGGATGATCAAATTATTAAAATATTAATAGCTAATACTAACCTTGCTAATAATTCACCGAATTTTATGGGGACTCCTGCATTTTTTATTAACGGTGCCGCAGTAACAGAGGGCTATAGCTTAAAAAATCTTACTACAAAGATCGATAAAGCTTTAAGCTTTGGTAACAGTTCTAAATAGTATCCTCTACTCAAAATGAAAAAAGTTACGGTAAAATCCTCTAGCTAGACTAACTATAAAAATTATGCGCTATAACCCATTAGGTCAATTTACCCTAAAAAAGCTAATAGAAATTAATTTGTGGGGGTTTGATATTAGCTTTACGAATTCCAGCTTTTATATGCTTGCTGCAGCAATATTAGCTGTATCTTATTTTTATTTAGCTTTTAAAAATCCCCAAATTATCCCTTCTCGTTTGCAGGTTAGTGCTGAAGTAATATATACTATAATTACAGATATAGTAGATCAAAATCTGGGCAAAAAGGGGGAGAATTTCATACCCCTAATTTTCACTTTATTTATTTTTATTTTATTATGTAACCTACTGGGGATGCTGCCCTATGCATTTACTGTTACTAGTCATATTTTGATAACATTTGCGCTAGCTACCCTGATATTTGTCCTAATTACTATTGTTGGGTTTATTAAACACGGACTGCATTTTTTAACATTATTCTTACCCAAAGGTGTGCCATTATGGCTCGCACCGTTAATGATTATATTAGAATTATTTGCTTATTTAGCAAAACCTATCAGTCTATCTTTAAGATTAGCCGCCAATATGATGGCCGGGCATATATTGCTGAAAGTAATAGCAGGGTTTGTTGTAACATTTACCATATTTATAAAATTTTTCCCCATTCCTCTCATTGTAGCTCTCATTGGTTTTGAATTTTTTGTAGCGATACTTCATGCATATATCTTTACCATCCTTTCTTGTGTATATTTAAGTGACGCCATAAATTTACATTAATGCTGCACGTCGGCAGGCCAGAGGATGTAAATCTAAAGCCCGTTTTAAATGCTTAGTTTGCACATGGGTATATATTTGAGTGCTACTAATATCGGCATGCCCCAGTAGTTCTTGTATTACCCTTAAGTCTGCTCCTCCTTCTAAAAGGTGGCTAGCAAAACTATGACGAATAGCATGAGGAGAAATGTTATCGGGATTTAGACCAGCTTGAAGAGATGCTTGCTTGAGCAAGATGGCAAAATTTTGTCTAGTCATATGGCCCTTAGATGACAAAGAGGGAAATAGATATAAATTACTATTGGGATATTTTTTATTTATGAATTCATGGCGAATGGCTAAATAATCCTGGAGACTGGTGATAGCTTGGTTATTAATAACCACCATACGTTCTTTGTTACCCTTACCAGTTATCGAGAAGACGTTTTTAATATTTTTAGATATTTGGTTTACTAAAATATTGGTTAATTTTATACTTACCAGCTCGGATACTCGCAGGCCACTTGCGTATAACAAGTGAATCATCGATTTGAGGCGGAGCGAATGTATGGACTTATCTTGATCACAATATAAAAGTAAAATTTTAATGTCCTCGATCGATAAGGTAGAGGGGAGCTGCGCTTGATAACGTGGCAAATCGGCCATCAAACAAGGGTTATAATCAGTATGTTTTTCACTAATTAAAAATTCATAATAGCTTTTGACAGCCGATATTTTACGATTTATTGACCGGGGCTGTAATCCTTTCTGGGCTAAATATTCTATTAATTCCCTAATATTCTCTGTTTGAACATTTATCTCTCGTAGATTATTTTTCAATAAAAATTTATAAAAATCTAATAGATCACTTTTATAACTGATTAGAGAGTTATTAGCTATTCCACGTTCAGCTAACATCATTTCTAGGAATTGATCAATAAATTCCATATTTACTCCAAATATTCTAATAAAGAAATTACTACTTGCCTAATTCCACTCAAGATGGTAATTGGAGCAATGAGCCTAGACTTGGATCCTCAACTACTACCTACCTCCGTACGCTGACGGTTTCTTAAGTTCCGGGTCTCCTACAAATTCCTTACCACCAGCAAATTCTCCAAGAAGTCTAATGAATTACGATTTTGTATTCGCACCTTAAAAAGCGTATAATATAAGGTCTTTAGTGTTTTTTATTTAATCACATAAATGTCTTATGATGTCAACAAAAACTTAAGGCTAATTGGGAGATTCTGGCGAGCAGAATATATTTTATATCATAGTATCCCACATTTTTAAAAGGTGTATTACTATAGTAACTTAAGATGAATTAGGAACTAGGAGCGAGGCTCAAAGCCTAGAACTACTAGGTAAGCAATAAATCGGTTCCGTCCTTATCTCAAGTTAATTAACTATACCGTCATTGCGAGCCGGCCTAAAGCCGGCGCGGCAATCCAGAAAAAATTATTTTCAATTCATCGTATTTTTTAACAGGTTTTCCTGGATTGCCGCGCCGGCTTTAGGCCGGCTCGCAATGACGGTAGTGATACACCTTTTAAAAATGTGGGGTACTATAATTTTATATTCCTTCTCAGCAATTAGAATACATGTAACCTTGTTGATTTGACAATTCTACTATTTTACCCACTATATCAGACTCTGAAGTAGTGACATTTACTAATTGGGGAGTAGTCCACAAAAAATCTGGATGTATATTACTCAACAATATACGCTGTAAGGTAGAAGGTTCATCATCAGGTACTAACTTATACTGGGTGAGGGGATCGTTCTTAATATGGCTATTAATTTGATCACTAATTTCCGGAGGTAGGAAGAGTTCTTGTACTGCTTGTTGTACTGCCTGATCTCGTTCTCTGGTTGCTTTGACAGTAGCTTCCTGATCAACTACCTCCTTCATATTAAGAAGCATGTTTTTATAATTTATTTTACAGGTATCTCGGAAAAAGTTTGGGCTGGTGAACCATAAATCTTCGAGAACAAACTCAATTTTAAATTCAGGGATTTTAAATTCAATTTTAGGAAAATTAATTTTAACTTCCAATCGTTTAAGTGGAGGATTTTGTATTAATGCTACTACTGTATCACTACAAGTATCTTCGGATAAAAGTTTATTATTTTCTAAGTGATCTTTCATAATTACCTAATCTGCTATTATTAGTTACATTAATAGTAGCAGATTAGGTAGAATTTGTTAATATAAAAATTATACTATACCATTCTTAACTAAAAATGCGGGATATTAAGAGAAAAATTATTTAGATTATTAAATTGGAGGCCAGGGCCGGAATCGAACCGGCGCATTGAGGATTTGCAGTCCACGGCATTACCACTTTGCTACCTAGCCTTTAAAACCTATGATCCTAGCAATATTAGAGAAAAACGCAACTTAAATTTATTAAAACATCCTCCTTATATTTTTTATTAACCGTGAATAACATGATGTTTTGTTTACAGATTGTTTAGAAAAGAGTTAGCACTCTTGTTATTGCAAGCTGGCTGTAAGCAGGCGCGGCAATCCCACAACTATCGAAAGTTCGAAAACACATTTCCTTATGGGTCATTGCAAGGAGGCTAGAAGCCGTATGTACGCAATCCAGGAACATCGATTTATTCATAATGGTCTTCCCTTGGATTGCTTTGTCAGCCTGAAGAAAATCCCTTCACAATGACGTTTGCGGTTGTACTTATTCGATTTTTAGGCTCTAGCACGCAGCTTTTAAATTACCCTAGTAAAAATATAGCTTAATTTTAATTGACTTAGAAAATTCATGGTAATATAATGTTGTTTAAATTTACATAGTGGGATATTTTTCATGTTCGCAGTCATTAAAGCAGGCGGAAAGCAATATAAAGTCGGCAAAAACAGCGTTATTAAAGTAGAAAAAATTGATGGTGCAAAAGGTTCTATGGTCCAGCTTGATCAAGTATTGATGATAGGAGAAGATTCAAAACCTTCTTTTATAGGCACACCAATGGTTAAAGGAGCGCTTGTTACTGCTGAAATTACTAATCAGTTGCGGGATAGTAAGATTATTGTTTTTAAGAAAAAACGCCGTCAGAATTATCGCCGTAAGGCTGGGCATAGGCAAGAAATGACTGAATTAAAGATATTAGATATTACTAAACAATAATTTTTGGTGTAAAGAAAATTTATTTTTATATCGAATTTTCAAGCTTTAAGTTTAACAATAAGATTTAAGGAAATTATAAAATGGCAACCAAAAAAGCTGGCGGTAGTTCCAGGAACGGTAGAGATTCAGCTGGTCGTAGACTAGGCGTTAAGAAGGCAGATGGACAATATGTAATACCAGGTAACATTATTGTTAGGCAACGAGGAACTAAAATTCATCCAGGAAAGAATGTAGGGCTTGGAAAAGACCATACAGTGTTTGCTTTAATTGAAGGTAGAGTTCAGTTTTCGAGTAAGAGAAACTATAAAATGGTCCATGTTATTTAGTGGCGCGAACTTGCAAAGATAATTGTAATCCTCTGAGCTTTGCGTGTAAGGAGGAATGGTAATATCACTCCTTCCCCCCCATAGGTTTTCTAGTAAAGGAGTCTAATTTTAGTGCTCCTCTTTTCTTACAACTAACACCGATACACTAGCATGACGAACAATTTTAGAGGCGTTAGGCCCTAACATGTAATCTCTAAATTGTTGTCTTACTGCAGAGATGACAATTAAGTCACCTTTAATGTCATTGGTATATTGTATTATTTCATCATAAATTGCCCCCCGCCCAACGTAAAACTCCACCTCTATATTCTCAGGTACACATTTACTGATCAGGTCTTTTAGCTGGGTTTGATATTTTTCTTTTTGTACTTTGGCCCAATTTTTAGGTAAATAATCTTCCACCATTTTTATACCAAAATCTGAGATAATATAAACAAAATGGAGTTTTGCTTTAAATTTATCAGCCAGCTCTAAAGTTTTAGACAATATAATTTTAATTGATTGTTTATCTGATAGATCTATTGGTATTATTATATTTTTAAACACAGCCCCTCGTTATAATAAAGAATTAACTTATGCAAATTTGTTGGAGATAATTTATTATTCCCACTATTATCCTAAATACTCAAATTTTATGAAAAATATGTTTCTCTATCTAACGTACCCTCACTGCTATCAATAATCAAGGTAATTGTTGCATCGCCGGTAATATTAATTGCAGTACGTATTAGATCTAACACCCTATCAATCCCGGCAATCATTGCTACTCCTTCTATAGGAAGGTTAACTGATGATAACACCATCGGTAGCATTATTAAAGAGGCGCCAGGAATACCAGCTCCTCCTATTGAGCCAAGAGTAGAAGTTAAAATTATTACTAGATAATCATGCAAAGCTAAGTCTATCCCCATCATTTGCGCAAAAAATATGGTGGTAAGCCCTAAATTAATCGCAAAACCATCCATATTAATGGAAGCACCAAGAGGTAGGACAAACGACGTGCTAGATTCAGAGATGCCAAGCCTTTCCTGACATACTCTCATTGTAGTACTTAAACTTGCTTTGCTGCTACCAGTCGAAAGTGCTAAGACCTGATATTCTATACTTTTTTTATAAAAAGGGAAGGGGGAGATTCGACCGAATATATAAATTAAAATGCCAAAAATACAATATTGACATAACATAGCCAGCACTACTGCTGCAACTAGTTTTGATAGGCTGATCATTATATCTAACCCTTGGGTTCCTACTACCCAGGCAGTTAAAGCAAATGCCCCATAAGGGGAGAATTGAATAATCACTGAGATCATTTTTAAGATCAATTTGGAGAAAAGATGAAATAAATCTTTAATAGGAGCAGCAGTAGCTCCCATTTTGTTTATTACAAACCCTGAAAATATGGCAAAAAATACTATTTGTAAAACATTGGAGTTAGCAAAGGCTGCAACTGCATTATCTGGTACCACCTCTATAAAAAAATTAGTTAAATTAAAAGATTTAGTGGGAGTACTAGTCTGGGGCACAGCAAAATCTACATGTATTCCTTCTCCGGGTTTTAATATTAGAGCCACTGAAATACCAAAAATTACGGCAAAAAAAGTAGTACCTAAAAATGCCGCCACAGCTTTTATTCCTATTCTTCCAAGAGTAGCCGGGTCACTCATGCTAGTAATACCTGCTATTAAACTAAAAAATATTAAAGGAGCAATAATCATTTTAATGAGCCGCAAAAAAATGTCTCCTATTGGTTTTATATAAGATACATATTGGGGGAAATATATCCCAGCCATTATCCCTAAGATTAATCCTAGGGTTACTTTTATCCATAATTTCATACTTATCCTTACTTTAAATTAATTGTCACTCTATAATAACCCTGCACTTACCAATTAGATCTCTCCTCCTTCTACCCAATTAAGATATTGAGGTAAACCATCCTGAATTTCTAGCTTTATTATTTGGGGAAGGCCATAATTATGGATATCGGTAATTATCTTTTCTATTTTGCTATAATTCGCAGATTTAGCTTTTATTACAACACGATATTCTAATTCGGAAGAGATTTCCCCATGCCATTTGAAATAGCTAGTAATATTATCTACTTGGATGCAAGCAGCTAGTTCTTCTTCTAATAATCTGGTGGAGATTTGGTTTACCACCTGTTGATTATTAGTTGTAGTTATAATCACACAACATCTTTGTACCATTTATACCTCAACAAAGCAATTAGGTGTTTCAAATAATTTCACCTTGGTTATATAAAAACCGTTACAAATGGAGTTGTTAACAAATAATGGGGGGAGAATATCCTCCTTCAAATGCAGGGCTAAATTTTCAGCTGTGGGATTTTGGGGCAGGTAATAAATTTTCTGGCCAGTCCAACTGGCTATCTTCTCGCCAATTTCTTGATCATTTTCATGGAGAATCAAATTATGGTCCCAATTAGTATCTATCCATTCTTTTACAATCAGCTTCATTTGCCCAAAATCCATCACCATCCCCAAAGAATTTGTTATATTAGATGAAGTGCTCACTTCAAGGATATAACGATGGCCATGTAAGAATTGGCATTTATTTTGATGGCCAATAATTCTATGACCAGCATCAAATTCGATTTTACGAGTACATTGTATCATAATGCCCTTACAAAAATATTAATAAAGACCCTTCCCTGCTCTTGGTTCTAAAATTTATCCTAAAATTAAAGTAAAATGAGCCTCCTAAGGCACGTGTAACAAACAGAGTTAACAAGAGTTATAAAGTTTTGTCTTGACTTATCAGTTGAAGGAGGTAGATCAAAATTTCGATCTAAAAAAGAAGATAGCAGACTACTTACAAGAAAGCTTGAACCCCTATACCAATATATTTTATCCTATTTTTATAAAATTGCCCATGCATAGATTTTCCTGAATAATATTCTAGCATAAATTGTACTTTATTCCCTATAAGCGCAGAATTCTCTAATTGAACTCCTGCTTTGCAAGATATTCCCGGCGTCCAGTTGCTAAATTCTTCAGATTTAATATCAAGACCTATTATGGGCCGCAACTGACCATTCAAGAAAGTGGAGTGCGAATAATATTCGACCCCTCCTTGTAGTTTGCCAGGCTTTAAGTCACTGGGGTCTTTATTGATAATATAACCTCCCCCTCCATATACCCGAATCATATCAAAATTATATGATAATAAAACGTCTATTCCTTCATAGCTTAGATTAATACGCTTAGTTTTCTTCCCCTCACTTGTTAGCATAAATTCATCTCCTAAATGAGAACTTTGATGATATAACCTTGTTAATCCTGACCATGGTCCGCTACTATAAGTAAAAGGTACAGCAATATAATAATCAGCATTAATTAAAGCAGTAGGGTTAGTGCCAATGTCTAATAACCCAAACAACCCTGCTTGTATCCCAATTTCCCATTCCCTATTGGTTATTTGGTTCACAACCTTATATAAAGGAAAACTTGCTCCAAAATTAGGAGCAAATGCATGCTTCAGCCTTTTATCTTTCAAATAATATTGATAAGCTAAAGTAAATCGTGGGCATTTTGGATCGGCAATTAAGGGTTGAAATAAACTATGGTTGGGCATTGCAATATCTTTAGTTTCCCTACCTTCTACATTACGCAACTCAATAAATTTCCGAAGTTTCCTATGTTCAGTATATTTAATCAATTGTACATCTTTTACTTCTTTAAGAGAATGAGTAGCTTGTTTTACTTTTTCTAAAATTTGCTGTGGATTATTGCCTTGCAATTGTTCTTTATCAATTAATATAATGCCTTTCCGAACAGTAACAGCATTGCTAGGTAGACCATAGCTATTAATAAAAATACTTTGAACATATCCCCTTAAATATAGGTCAGATTTATTAGCGACAGATTTTAGGTCTGCCGTCTCTTCTATACTTTGCTGAGTTGAAGAAGAATAACAGAATATTGGTTGGTAAATACCTACCAATAATAATATTACAAATATTAATCTCATATTATTTATTTTTACTTTATAGATTTACTTTAGCCTTAAGCCAATCTTAAGGTTACTTGCTTAAGGAAGATTTTGCACAGCTTTAATAGGTAAAACTGTTCCTTCCCGTAATTTTAACTTAACTTGTTTGAGTGATCTAGGGCTCGCATCTATTACTTCCAATTCCACCTGATCTTTTATATTTATTTTAGTCCCTATTGAAGGTACATTACCAACTTTCGCTAAAACTAAACCACCTATTGTGTCAAATTCATCTTCGTCAGTTTTTAACTCCACTCCTAGGGCTAATTCAAGGTCTTCAACTTTTACTCTAGCATTTGAGATAATTGTAGTACTATTCACCACTCTAAAACTATCGCTGGCCAATTTTTTATCATGTTCATCATCTATTCTACCTACTATTTCTTCAATTATATCTTCAATAGTCACAATTCCATCAGTTCCCCCATATTCATCAACAACAATGGAAATTTGCACACATTTCCTGCGCATCTCTACCAATAAATCTATTAATTTCATTGACGGGGTAGCTATAATTGGCTTACGGATTATTTCCTTTAACTGCAAGCTTTCCCCTAACACAAGCACTTTAAATAGGTCTTTTATATGAATAAAACCAACTATGTTATCGAGAGTATCGTCATATACTAACGTCCTGGTACGGGGAATTTTACTCTTGTATAGTTGACTCAATTCTTCAAAATTTGCTGTTAATTTTATGGCGTCAATGTCAGATCTAGGAATTACAATACCTTCTACAGTCTTCTGTCCAAAATCTAATAGATTCATAAAAATCTTTTTTTCTTCTAAGGACATTTTTTTTCTATTAGTATCTAGTTTTTTAATTAAATGAAAAAAATTATCACCTGACTTCCAACAAGAACACCAAGAAAGAAAAATTTTAAAAAAATTTTTAATCATGAATATTTTAGAAGCAAAAGAGGAAGCGTCTTCTTTTTTTGAAGATCTTGGCATAAAATTCTGTAATTAATTAAGTCTTTAGTAGACTTCTTGCATAATTCTGCTAGAGATGGTAATTTGTGCTTCGAACCTAGACGGCCAATCCCCACGTACTATACCGCCGTACGACTTTTGCGGATTCTTAAGTTCCGTGTCTCCTACAAATTCCTTACCAAACACGAATTCTGCAAGAAGTCTATTGTAGTTACAATGGAGAATCAATTATAAAATCATGTAATATTTCTACTTCTAACTTTTCCATAATACCTGCCTCTTCGTCATCTTGATGATCAAACCCTAACAAATGCAAAATGCTATGTACCAAAAGATGTATAAAATGATCTTTAAAGGCTTTATTTTGGCTCAGCGCTTCATGAGTAATGATCTCATACCCAAAAGCTATATCCCCTAAATACATATAGTGTGGATCGGGAATAAATTCAAGTAAATGGCGAAAATCTAATTCTCTATCAGGGAACGACAATACATTGGTAGTCTTTTCTTTTCCTAAAAATTGCTTATTCAAACTCAACATTTGCTTATTATCAGTGAGTAAAATTACCAATTCAAATTCGTGAACTAAATTTAAATTATTATATCTATTTATTATATTAGCAACAACTTTTTTAATGAAAACTTTAGTAATGAAATTATAATTTTTCCATTCTTTAAAGTTTCTAATAATTTCTACATTAATTTTCATGGGGATTATAACGTAAGGAACATAGTCAAGAGACTTCCTGCGTTTTGCGATCTAGTTGGTGATTTTGTTGTCAAAACGTGGCTGGAACGCTCCTCATATACATTTAAGGACACAGCTCAGCGCCTTTTTCTTAAAAATCCGAGGCAGTTCATCAAAGCGTTCTCTTGCTTAAATTTACTACTTACATCCTTTACGCGAACTGCCAAGTAACTTGATTTTAGACCAGTTCGCGTAAAACAAAGATTAGTTAATTTATAACTTGCCATTGACCATCAGGCTTACGACAGGCTTTACCATAAGCTTTTTCTTGCTTAGTTCCTATCACCACTGTGTGGGTATATTCACGGCAATATTCTCCATTATTATTCTTGAAAGTATTAGTTGGGGTTATAGAACCATAATGCCCAGAATCTGGATTCCGCCATCCTACACTTTGACCAGTAACTCCACTCTCTAAAGCTTTTTGAGAAGTTTGCTGTAATAGCCGGCGATCCTGCTCATCCATACTTTTGCCAATTTGTCCTCCAATAAAAGCACCAGCTAACGCCCCAACGCCAGTTGCAACTAAGGCACCCGTACCTTTCCCGAACTGAGCTCCTATCAGGGCTCCTGTTGCCCCGCCCAATAACATACCACCACCTTGTTTATTTATTCCTTCAGCACAGGATTGTAATAAGGCTGCTGCCAAAATAATTGGGATAATTTTAGATAATAAATGCATAAGAACCACATATTTTAAAGTTTATAAGTATAAAATTATTATTAACAAATTACCACTTCAATTTTTAACTACATCAAAAATTTAAAATAATAACCGTTAAGTTTGACACATTCTAAAGTTAGAGTATATTTTAAACATATTAATGGATTTTACATTATAAAACAATTGAAATATCTTATATGATCCCTTCAGAGCATCAAATTTTAATAAAATCTGCATCCTATGCCTCCTGTATGGTGGCTGTTTTAATTTTACTCATTAAGGCTCATGCTTGGTTTTTAACTTTATCTCAATCACTTCTAGCCTCCTTAATTGATTCAATGCTTGATCTTACTTCATCTTTTATTAACCTAATTGCTATCCGTTTTGCTTTAAAGCCTCCGGATTACCATCATAGATTTGGCCATGAAAAAATTCAGGATCTAACCATTTTTTCTCAGTCAATATTCTTTTTTATTTCTGGTGCCTTAACTTGTATTTCCTCAACCAGATCTTTTCTTGATAAATCTATTCCAATTAATCTGAATTATGGTATCAATGTAATGTATGTCTGCATTGCTCTTACTATTATGTTGCTTATTTATCAAACTTATGTAATCAACAAAACTAATGCTGAAATTACTAAAGTAGATAAATTACACTATTTTATCGATTTAATAACAAATGTTGCGATAATTATTTCTATCAATTTAAGTTCTAGATTTTGGTTTATAGATTCATTATTTGGCGTTTGCATCTCCTTATACATAATATATAGTTCATATATTCTATTTAAAAAAGCCTTTAAAAACCTTGTTGATGAAGAGTTCCCGGAAGATGATAGGAAAAAAATTATTTCTATAATTACCACCTTTAGCGAGGTAAAAGGGATCCACGAGATGAAAACTAGATATGCGGCGCATAAGCCTTTTATACAATGCCATATTGAAATGGATGGCGAGATGAGTTTGTATACTTCTCATTATATTAGTGATCAAATTTGCAATGCTTTACTAGCAGAATTCCCAGGAGGAGAAATAATTATTCATTTGGATCCTTATGGGTATGAAAAAACGGTTAATTATCGTGAAAATATCCCCCTCCCCTAATTTTAATAACTTTTTTATGGAAGAAGCTTTACAACAGGCACAAATTGCTTTTGATGAAGGTGAAATTCCCGTAGGAGCTGTTATAGTTAATAGGGCTAACCATAAAATTATTGCTAAAGCTCATAATATGGTGGAACAAGCAAATAATGCGTTATTACATGCAGAGATTATAGCCATAAATCAAGCATCTAGCCTTTTAGCTAATAAAAACTTATCCGGACATGATATATATGTTACTTTAGAACCCTGTCTCATGTGTGCTGCTGCCATAGCTTTCTGCCGAATAAATAGGTTATTCTATGGAACGCATGATCCAAAACAAGGAGGAGTAGAAAATGGAGGGCGTTTTTTTAATAGCAGCGCTTGTTTTCATTACCCTGAAATATATGGTGGTTTTTCAGAAGAATGCTCAAAGAAATTAATACAAGAATTTTTCAAGAAAATAAGACAAGAATAATTCTAACCTCATTTAATGCGAGCTGCCGGATGTAGATATACTGCAACAAGGCAGTTTAAAAGTCACACCCTGGAGCCTAAAAAACTAAAATGATTTTAAGTAAATATGACTGCAACCATCATTGCCAGGAGGTTGCTTACTGCAACGTACGTACGCAATCCAGTACTTCTGCTGGTAATTTGGACAATGATTCTGGAGGGGACCCTCACTAACTACTGCCGTACGCTGCGGTTTTGTGCGCCTCATCTCCTCAATTTTCCTACCGAAGAGAGTTTGGCAAAGAAGTCTAATTTCTCATGTAAAGAATTTTGTTGTAAACGATTTTGTAATCCTTCAAAATCAACTACTTTAGCATCTTGTTCTTGGCAGCTACACGTAAAAATATATTGTTGCTGATCTGTCACTTTCTGAATGCATTGCCCACAAATACCTTTCATCATACACTGCATTGGAGAATTTAAACTCACTATTAATGGAATATCCTCACCAAAAATTTTATCTTTTATATTTTTAATAGATTCCAATATTTTGGAATCACTTGCTGCTATTATTCTGTTTATAGGAGAAAAATCCTTAATAGTATTCCGCCTCTTAAAATAATCATTTATTCCATCAATTATATTACCCTTAATACTCTTATCTTTAGCTCTATTTTTTGATAAAATTCCCTGCTCGCAACACCACACTACTATATCAGCCGAATTTTCTATTCTATTTTGATAGAACCTATCTTGTAATTTTTTATAACCAGCGAAATAAATTATTTTACAATTATTATCTTTCAGTAGCCGAGCAATAGGGATTAACCCAGCATTACCAATGCCGCTGCCTATCAATATTACCTGGCTATCTTTTACTATCTCAGTTGGCGCTCCAGCTAACATTAAAACTACTTGGGCATTTTTTAATAAAGATCTACATAATCTGCTTGACTGCCCCTTCTCCCAAACTATTAAATTAATTAAACCTTTTTGACAATCAACATGAGCACCACTAATGGCTAAAGGTTCCATAGTTTTTGCCAGATCTGTAGAATAATTCTGTAGGCGGAAAAATTGGCCTGGCTGAAAATTCTGCGCAGCCAAAGGGGAGTGTATTACCAACTCTATTATTTCATCAGATAAAATATTGATTTCCTGAATCCGGCTAGTTAATAAATAATCAAACTTGGCAAAAAAATTTAAATAATTTCCCGAAAAACAGGGAGAGTATTTAAGAAGTTTTTGGCCAATGAGCTTGTAGCCTTCTTTGCTACTTGCTATAGCTTTAACTACACTTCCGGCAAATAAAGGATTACAATCTCCAAAATAGCTTATTTTATCCAGCATGTTCTTTTCTAAAGAATGACTACTGATATTTTGGAAAAAATCTCGGTGATTTTCTGTACCAATAGCCATAATGACTGTTTTAGCAGGAAAATTTTGTTTAATTCCTAAATTATTAAATTCTATGGATTCAGTATATTGATATTGATCTACCTTAATGGCTACCGGCTCCATATCTTCTAAAAATTTAATACCAGTGGCCATAGCGTACATGATTTCCTCAGGATTTAATTGGTAAGCAGGAGAATCTTGTAGTTTCCTTCTGTAACAAATGGTTGCTCCTCCTAATTTATTAAGAACTCTAAGAATTGACGTCTTATCTGACGCGTGCTCCAGTAATTTAGCATGTTCAATAAATTCCTGAGCTATTAAAATATCCTCTTTTGTCCAACTATGGTCAATATGATTTTGCCCCTTGCGCGCTATTAATGACTGATATTTTGTATAAAACTTCTCTACTTGTAATTTGTAATAAAATAACGTTTCAACTGCAACATCAACAGAGGTAAGCCCCCCTCCGATCACTACAATAGGCATCCTGATAAGTAAATTAGTTATAGATTCTTTTAGAAATGCCCCCCCTGATTGAATAGTCATTAAAATATCAGATGCAGTTCTCACTCCTTTAGCAAGAAAATTTGGCATTTTTACCAATTTAGGTGTATCAGCTCCTGTACAAATAGCTAAATGATCAAAACCAAACTCTATAGCTTGATCTATTGTTATGTTACTACCTAAACTTACCCCCCCAAATAACCTAAAATGGCGATGTCTTTGTAGCATCAAATATAATATCGTTAAATTATTTTTATCCCATCTGGGAGTAATACCATATTCCGCCACCCCTCCAAAACCCGAGGGGATTTTTTCTGATAATTTCTTTTTATAAATACTCCAATATTTAATAGGTTTGTCGCTCTCAAAAGGGAGAGGATTAATTTTCAAACCATCTATTGCCAGAACATTATGTCCATCTCTTAATAAATAATAGCTTAAGCTAAAACCTGCAGGACCAAGCCCTACTACCAAAATTTTATAATTAGTTGAAGGAAGAGGGAAAGGGGCAAAAATGTTAAGGGGATTCCAATTAGTGAGTAATAAATATATTTCTACGCCATAAGGGAGTAGTAATGTTTCTTGTAAAATATTGGATTCTATAAGAGGAACATCCACCGGCTCTTGTTTTTGATAGATACAGGCATTCGCACAATCATTGCAAATTCTATGGCCAGTAGCAGCGACCATAGGATTATCAATGATAATAATAGCCAGCGCTGCCAAATTAAACCCTTGGGCTTTCACATAATTCATCTCAGAAATTTTCTGCTTAAGAGGACATCCTAATTTAGAAATCTTACTTTTATCAGTCTTATTAGGGTGAGCGGTAGGAAATAATCCCTTAGAGCATGAATCTTTATCTTGTTTATGACAATAAATGCAATAATGGGCACCATTTAAAGCTTTCTTTAAATTAAGTTCGGGGTCAAAAAAATCAAATCCTACTCTTAGTCGTTTTTGATAGAGAGCAATTTTTTGTAAATCAATTAAATTATCCTGCTCGATTTTTCTAGGAATTGAAAATAATATACTATCTGTATTATTATAAACCATAAAGGCTGCATATTTGGCAGCTTCATTTAGATGTGAATATTTTTCTTCATTTAATTGCCATTCTAATATTTGCCTGGCAAATTGTTCTTCTGTAAAGTTTTGCCCAAGAAATTTTTCCAAAAAACTTAATGGCTGATTAATATTAAATTCTTTTAATTTCTCAGGAGGATATTTTTTTAATGCAATACGATGAATGAACTTTCTTTTACATTCATAAATTATATCAAATTCCTTATGGCTATATCTTAATTTTGCTACTTCTTGTTCAATATTAAAAAGTTGAGCTAAAAAATCATCGAAAATAGGGGAAATTTCTAATAAGAATTCTGAGTAATATTGCGAATTAATTGTATGGGGATTATTTCTTAATAATAAAAGTTGCTCATACAGAGCGTTACTATTACTTTGTAAAAATTTTAGAAAAATTTGATCTAGTTTTTTAAGACCTTCTAGGTTAGTCAAATCGGTAAAATCTACCCCAAAAGACAGATTCATACGTAATAAATGACATTTTTAGCAAAATATCTATGGCCTAAATAACTTACCCAACAGGCAATGCTAGCTACAATAAAAGATTGTATAATTATAAATGCATCAGGTACAACCCCTTCTATTATCAAATATTGTATTGGTCTTAGCAGAATAAAAATAGGGTTAAACTCAAAAAATATTTTCTTTGATTCTGGCACTAGAGAATATGGGTACACTATTGGGATAGTCCAATATATCATACTTAAAAGTAAATTTAATAGCTGAGGAATATCACGGATATAAGGCGTTAAAAATGCAAAAATAATAGAGAGAGTAACCGTAAACATTACCAATGGTAACATCA
Source organism: Rickettsia endosymbiont of Bradysia coprophila (assembly GCA_019468145.1). Classification (GTDB taxonomy): domain Bacteria; phylum Pseudomonadota; class Alphaproteobacteria; order Rickettsiales; family Rickettsiaceae; genus Tisiphia. Next base: position 443,925 of record JAHXDM010000002.1, on the reverse strand, counting down.
AAAAGGGTAAAAAAATTATTGATATAGAAAATTTTTCTGGGTATAAATATATCAAAGCTCCATACATTGCTATAAAAGAATAGGTTAAAGTATACACTTGCACTAAGCTATCAGAAATCGGAAAAATTGTCCTAGAGATTACTACCTTTTTTATAATACTAGCCCGGCTAATTATTGAATTGGAAGATATAGTTAAGCTATTAACAAGGAATATCCAAAATGGTAAGGCTCCTACTAAATTCACAATTAGTTGTTGTTGGGGCAACTTAAGGACAAAACCAAAAAAATAGGAAATTATCATTATTTGCACAAAATGCTGAATTAATCCCCACAAAGAGCCTAAAACAGTATCTTTATTTTGCTTCGATATAGCAGCTTGCGTTAATAATATAACTGCTAACCAGTATCTTTTAGAACATAAATATTTTATCATCTAATAATTACCGCTATTATAAATTTCTAGTATCTTCTCTGGATTACCGTCTGCAACTATTCTCCCTTCCTTTAATAAGATACACCTATTGCAATTATCTGTTATGATATTGTCTTGATGACTAACCAATATTAAAATGGGAATATTCTGCATCTTGTTTTTCATAAAATTTGTTGATTTTTCGATAAAATAACTATCACCAGCCGCAAACACTTCGTCTAACAACAAAATATCTGCTTCTTGAAAGACCGAGACAGAGAAGGCTAATCTTGCTAACATTCCTGAGCTATAATTTTTGATAGGTAAATCTATTTTACTCCTTAGTTCCGCAAAATCTATAATTTCTTCTTCTAGCTTTTTACTATATCTACTTAACATGTTATTATAAAGCATAAGCATTTTAATATTCTCTCGGCCAGTTTGCTCTAATTCAACTCCTATTCCCATCTCAATGATGGTAGCAAACTCACCACATACTTTCCTGGTTCCCGATTTTAAAGGATAAATGCCAGCTATTGCCTTCAGCACAGAACTCTTACCTGAACCATTATTTCCTATAAAGGCAATTTTTTCTCCTCGTTGGCAGGAAAAATTGATATCATTTAAGATGGGGATTGAGGAAGGTAATATTCTTCCTCCCTTGATAACAAAATGTTTTAACCCTTCCACTCTTTGCTGATTATTAATACCTTCCACATATCCATTAATTATCTCAATAGATACCTTTTTATTTGTCATATATTACAATCATGTTTCCTGAAATTACTTAACTTTACAAGAGAGCTATTTTATATTTCTATTAATGATTGAATCCATTCTTTAATAGTATTTTTGGGTAATACCCCAGTTTTGCTATCTATCTTTTCTCCCTTGTCAAAAAGCAACATGGTCGGTATGCTGCGTATACCGAATCGTGAAGGAGTATCTGGGTTATTATCGATATTTATTTTAACAATTTTCACCTTACCTTCCAACTCTTTACTTAATTCTTCAATTATAGGGGTGAGCATTTTACAAGGCCCACACCACTCAGCCCAAAAGTCAACTAGCACCGGTATATTTGCTTCTAAAACTTCTTGTTTAAAATTATTATCTGTTATATCACTTACCATATATCCCTTATTTGTGTTCTAATATTTATATTCTAAATAATGTTTTTAATTATATTGAGGAATTTATTATTGTAAATAACTGCTTTAAAAAAACAGCCTATTATAATCTCTAAAGATATAGTCAATCACCTTTCTAGTAGTACTCACTAACACAGTAGCCCCAACTTCTGAATTGTACCACATATTAGGGGGTGGACTAAGCATAAAGTTAAAATATTTTTCTACACTACCATCAATCTTCATATTCTTGATAATTGTTAGAATCTATACAAGGAGCTTTGGTGGCAGCTCTTATCTATTGCGAATAGGACATCATCTATTAAAAAAAGAAGGATTGTTATCCTTGTATTTATTCCGATCTTTACCATATTGCTGTAGACTACTCAGATGTTGTTGGCGTTTTAGGTTATAAATTTTTAGCGAATCAACATAATTTGATTTTCCATCGTATTGAAACGCTGGGGGTACTGGCATTGTAGGTTTCCCTGGAGGGGTGAATACATGTGGCTCAGGTTTGTTACGTGGAGGATTTAATACTTCGCGGATCGCTTGCTCAAAGGAGCTAATCGTTTCTTTTGTAGCTATAGGTTTTATCCTCGTAATAAAAATATCAAGAAATTTACTTTTTTTATCTTGTCCTATACTTTCTACTAATTGAGGATTATTAAATAAAATACTAGTAAATGAATCCTTAACTCTGTTTAACCTAAGCAAATCTTGTTTGTCAAAAATCTTGGTTTTAGTAGATAGTGATACTACGATACCAATCATTTCATGTAATGTCTGATCAGTAACACTTATTCCATCTCGATCCCGAATGCTTATTCCTTTTTGATCAAGAAAACCCTTTGCTTCATTAAATATTTGTTCCTTTAACTCATTTAGTTGTGCTATATCTATCATTAAAACCTTGACTTTTTTGCTATTTTTAGAATAATTGCTACTAGCAATTGTTGGACCTCTCCAATTTATCAAGTAAAAAGGTATAGACTAAGAACTTTAAAAAGGGAAGTAAAATATTATGAAAAACTTAGTAAATATATTAAAAAAATCTTTTGTAGTTAATTTATTAACCAATAATTAAGTTTCAAGATATTATGGAGAAGAATCTTGCGGATTCAATGCTATTTGAAGACTTGTTTGACTCATATATCATAATATTATAAAAATATTAAATTTTTATATCACTTCTTATTAAGAATTATTGACGGATATTTTTAGAAATGATAGCATGAGCTTATATATTGTACAGGTTACAATTTTTAACTTATTTTAAACTTTATACTAGACTTGGTGCAAAGAAAAATAAGTTAAAATCACTTAAATATTTAGGGGTTTTCCAATGACTGATAAAAATATAACGCATTTTCTTGAAATGATGAAATCTTTTATGAATCCAGAATTTTATATGAATTCTATAAAAAGTTTCCCAACCATGGATTTTTCTACCATGTCTGAGACTATAAGTAAAAGCGCTAAAATAATGACTACTACTAATCAGATTGCCGCTGAATCATTACAAGCTATGTTCAAAAAAAGTTCTGAAGATTATCAAATAAAGACAGAGAAGATGTTCAATTCTGCAAAAGAAGCTATAAAGTCGGGGGACTTAAAACAGGTAGCAGAATTCCAGCAGGAATACCTCAAATCTGTTCGTGATACTTCGCTCCAGAATGCTCAAGATTTTGCCGATATGGCTCGTGAGGCTTCAACTAAAATATCTGATACTATTAATACAATGGTAGATCAAATGTCTAAGAATGTTACTAATATAAATATAAAGAATAAATCTTAAATTTAAATATATAGTCAATTTACGTTAACTGCCCGGGATAAGAACAATGTTCTTATCCGCCAGTTGGCATTATTATGGTTTAGCCTGACTTTTAAATTGCCCTACTTAAACACTTAAGTCTTATGGTCTTTCCTTATAATAGACCTAAAATGCTCCAATGTTTTTATAAATTTGAATGGCCAATATTATGAAAAAAATAATTTTATTGTTAATTGTGGGATTATTGTTTAATGTCCAATCCATGGCAGAAACAAAATGTTTTTTAGCAAAGGAAAATAATAAAGTCCTAAGGCAAGAAGGCAGTGATTGCGCAAGTCGCTATGCCCCTGCATCTACTTTTAAAATCTTCCTAAGCCTGATAGGTTATGATGCAAAAATTTTACAAGATGAAACGCATCCGCAGTGGCCATTTAAAGAAGGTTATGATCTTTTTATGAATGTTTGGAAGGTACCCCACAATCCTCGAACATGGATGAGAGATAGTTGCGTTTGGTATTCTCAAGTTTTAACACAAAAACTTGGGATGAAAAAATTTACAGAATATGTCACAAAATTTAACTATGGAAACCAAGATGTTACTGGAGATAAAGGCAAAAAAAATGGCTTAACTCATGCATGGTTGTCTAGTTCTCTGGAAATTTCCCCTGAAGAACAAATGGTTTTTTTACAAAAATTAGTTGATAATAAATTGCCTGTAAGCACTATGGCTCATGAGATGACCAAAAAGATTATGTTCATCCAAGAATTAGCAGGCGGTTGGAAACTGTACGGCAAAACAGGAAATGGGTACCAACTGAATTCCGACAGAACAAAAAAATTAGACCTTCAGCAGGGCTGGTTTGTTGGGTGGATTGAAAAGAATGGTAGAGTTATTATATTTACCAACCATATTAAAGATGATCAAAAACAAGATATTTTTGCAAGCTTTCGAACAAGAAATGAAGTACTAATCAAATTATGGTACTTAATCGATGAATTAGAAAAATGATTCAACTTTGATTTTGAAAGCACAACTCCTGAAAGACAAAAAGTATAAATTAAATTGAGCTAGTAAATAGTTCTCTCTACAATCTGCCCAAAAAGACATTCAAAATGCTAAAATCGTTTTTTAATTATACGATAGTTAGGGTGTATCTAACATTTCAGATAATCACTCGTGCCTCTTTAAGTTTATATGCTTTATTAAGCCAAGAAATAAGCTATTTTGACTTATTCTCAATTATGATTGTTGGGGCAGTGAATGACCTGATATCACTTTTTTATTTCTTACCAGGAATTTTAATTCTTGCCAGTTTATTGCATAAATTATTAGCAAGATGGCAGATTTTTTATTTGAGTTGCTGTTTTCTCAGTTACTTTAGTCTGGTGATTATATTCACTTCTATTGCAATTGCCGAATTAACTTTTTGGGATGAATTTGGCACTAGGTTTAATTTTATTGCCGTGGACTATCTAATTTATACCCATGAGATCATTGGTACTCTCAAGGAATCTTTGCCGTATATCCCAATATTATTACTCATAATATTGCTCGGCCTATTAATTAGCTTTTTTTCTAAAAACTATATAATAAATCAATTATCTACTTTAAATCACAAAAATAATATAAAATATATTCTAATATCTTTAACCTTTGCTCTCCTGAGCTTTAACTTATATAATCCTAATAAAATTAATTTTAGTTCTAATAAATATGCGTTAGAACTTGGCAAGAATGGCTATTTTCAGTTCTGCTCTGCCTTTTTAAATAATAGTTTGGATTACAATAGTTTTTATCCAGTAATTAATAATAATCAAGCCTTAAACATTGTCCGGGGCAACTTATCCCAAGATCAGAATTTATTTCTTAATGATTATGGCATTACCCGTAAAATTACTCCTCCAACTCTAAGTAATATTTCTAATATACCAAAATATAATATTATTTTTATTACGGTAGAAAGTTTAAGTGGCGAGTTTATGGGGAAATTTGGCAATCAACATAATATCACACCAAATTTGGATAAATTAGCAGATGACAGTATATTTTTTACTAATTTATATGCAGTAGGAACACGGACAGTAAGAGGCCTAGAAGCGATTACCTTATCAGTACCTCCCACTCCTGGTTCTTCCATTATCCGCAGACCAAATAACCAATCATTATTTAATATTGCTACTATCTTTAAGCAGCAAGGGTATAATATTAATTTTATTTTTGGAGGGTATAGCTATTTTGATAATTTACAAAATTATTTCCATGGGAATGGCTATACGATAGTTGACAGAAATAACTTACAAGAAGAGGAGATAAGCTTTTCTAATATTTGGGGAGTAGCCGATGAGGATATATTCAACAAATCTTTGGCGATAGCTGATCAAAATTATCAAGATGGTAAAGCTTTTTTCTCATTAATTATGACTACTTCCAACCATCGGCCATATACCTTTACCCAAGGAAGAATTGATCTGCCTTCTGGCAGTGGCCGAAATGCCGCAGTAAAATATACTGACTATGCTATTGGTAAATTTTTGGAAATGGCTAAAAGCCGACCATGGTTTGAGCACACCATATTTGTCATTACGGCAGATCATTGTGCCTCAAGTGCCGGAAAAACAGATCTGCCTATTAATAAATATCATATCCCTTTGTTAATATACGCTCCTGGAATCTTAAAGCCCCAAATAGTTACTAATTTAGCCAGTCAGATTGATATTGCTCCTACTATTTTTGGGTTATTAAACTTCTCCTATAATAGTAAATTCTTTGGGCAAGATATATTAAAATCTCCCCCTAATAGAGCTTTTATAAGTACCTACCAATTACTTGGTTTTATGAAAGATAATCATTTGGTAATCTTAGCTCCCAAATCTGAACCTTCTACTTATAAACTTACCGGACACAATATGGTAAAAATTAAAAATATTTCCGCTTTAGTAGAAGAGGCTATTAGTTTCTACCAACTTGCTTATAATTTATACATGCAAGGAGAAATGAGAGAATAGCTGCACTCCTCTTCAGATGATTTTTGGGTGCCTTGCGTAAGGGGAGAGATGAGTCAAAATCTAGGAGAGCATTAAGTAACAACGCCCCGCAAATTCATATCAGAGGAGTATTAAGTCGCAGTATCATCTTCTACCTCTAAATAAATCATTGCTAAACATGTCCCTGTATGTATTTCTAGAGATATATCCTCGCTTAAACTACGATTAAAACAAGAATTCATGCCGGGAAAAGTTAATGTATTAGAATATAGTTCCCATTTTAATCCTTTAGTTGATATTTGTGCTGTAGGTATACCAAGCAAGGATATTTTGGTATTCTTTTTCAAAGAAAAGAATTTAGCAATGCCGGGTTGTAAAATGTGCCCTACAATGGGAGGGGCATAAAAAATACTGTCGGTGCTAAGAAAAATATTAATGTTTTGTAATATATGATCTATTACTCCGCCGCCCATACCTACTATTATTGATGGCAGTAACTTTATTGCTGTTAAATGTTCTACTGCTTTGTAAAAATCGCAATAGTCTTGATCCGGGGTATGTATTATATTCAAATTTGTACATATATACTCCTCGGATATGAATTTGCCTGCGTTGTTACTCAATGCTCTCCTAGATTTTGACTCAGCTCTCCCCTCACGCAAGGCAGCAAAATCATTAAAGAGGAGTATAATGGGATTTATGCTGTCTAAATCTCCTATTACAAGATCCGGCTGTATACCCATCGATAAAAGTTGATTTGCTGCTCCATCTACCGCAATAATAGGTAAATTTTTTGTAAAAAATGAGGCATCTGGTATTTCCCCATTCAGTACTAAAATAGAACGATATTGTTGTTTTAAAGAGGTAGTATCTTCAAAATTTTTTGGGAATATTCGTTGGAATTTGGGAGAGAGTACATGATTATAAAAAGCGTCATGCATTTTGGATATCATAATAACGTTTTTGAATAATCGATATTATGCTAATCACCAGTCCAGAAATATTGCTAAGTATCACAAATATTGAATTATGACAAATACCATAGCCAATCCAGGATATTGAGCAAACAAGATAATTCACTAACATCAGCATAGAGATGTCATGGGTAGACTTAGTGATATATGCTTTATATATTTGAGGTAATAGCCCGATTAAAGAAGTAACTAAGGCAATAAAACCAAAAAATTCTTCTATATTTATATACATTTTCCTACGCTTGCTTTAACAAATATCAGGTTCAAAGGGTTGTATTTCTCTACTCTCAGCCTTAAAGGCACCCCTAATGCATTGATTTATAATACCCTAATTAATCTATTAGTCAAGTAGCTTATAATAAAGAATAATCATTACAGAGCGTTTTAAAGGCCGCTTCCTGAAGTTATAAAAGACTCCAATAATTTCCTTATTTTTTATATTTATTTTCTTATGAAAACATCAGTTATTTTTTAGCTAGAATCAAAAAATGTCCTGCGGTAAAAAATACTGACTACATACAATTAATGCTAAGCCGGGAGGCGATAGCTAAATAGTTTAGGTAAGTAAGAATTAGTCAATCTGATACTGCATCGCAACCTCCTTCCCACAAAAAGCCATGGAAATCTTTATAATCTTTTTAACGTGTTTATGTTCCTTGATTTTAGTATCATATCTTTTATCATTGATTTGTCGCAATCCCGCCTTAGCTGTCGATTCTAGTTCTTCTGCCGCTTTAGTGACCTTATACTCAATAATAATTGCATTTTCAGCTTTTCCAGCTTGCGGAACTAACACAATATCAGCCCTCCCATCCCCTGTTTCTTTTTCACTGTCTATTATATAATCTCCTGATAACATATTAATTAAACCTAGCATAAAACCGCTATAAAATAGCTCTGCCCTGGCAATTCCGGTCTGGTGAAAACTCGTGGCATTTAACAGCCAGCTTTGTAGTTTCTCTTTAAATTCTTCTATACGGCAAGCAGGTAGTAGACTCACAAAGGAATAATACCGTGAACTATCAATCTTTAGCTGATCGGTAACCCATTGCAACATTCGCGCTTTATATATATACCGTACCTCTCTATTTGGTATTGATAACTCATAAATATTTTCTTCAAGGTTTTTGGCCAATGGGTTTAAATAACCACTAAATAGTAACAAACTAAATAATCCTACCCGCTTATTAATGTCCGCAAAACTTATTTGTTTTACGATAGTGGAAATGATATTTTTACCGGTAATTAAGTCTTGTAAATCTTGCTGTATCTCATCGGAGAGCAGGGCCTTATCAACAAGAGCAGTCCCTCCACTATCTAACCAGTAATGATCTAATTTACCCTGATTTGCTAAACATAACATAATTGACCACGGATTATATATCACTTCCCCGCCAAAGGTGTAACCATTATACCAATCTTTAATCTTCTCGGGATGCGCTTTTGTTGGTACTTTGCTGAGTAACTCATCAACTTCTATTTGAGTAAAACCATAGAATTTAGAAAAATTGTCATCTAGTAAACTATATTCCTGGACATTATTTAGATCTGAGAATAAATTAGCCTTAGCAACCCGCAGAATGCCAGTTATTATGCCTTTCTCTAAGTACGGGTTGGTTTTTAGGCTACGACCAAATATCCCACGGAATAATTCAAGGACCCGCTCGAAATCTTCTGGTTTGTTACCAAACTTAAGATATGAACTATTGATAGGCGTGTCATATTCATCGATCAGTATATAGACTTTTTGGCCAAAATGTTTATACAGTAACTCACTTAAAAATCTTAAGCTAATTTTTAAATCTTCTTTATCAAGTTTTCCTGTAAAATATCGATTTAACTTTTCCTTTTGTACATCATCAAGTAAATTTTTATCTCCTGCTAGATAATGTTTTAAATAACGATGACTCCCAAATAAGCTAGTGACTTGGCCCTTTATGCCACTTTCGATTTCGTGATAGTCGCTACCCCTAACATCCTTGAAATTTATGGAAATAACTGGGAAATTACCCTGATGAGCCATGGTATATTCATTACCACTAATCTTTAAAGGTTTGAGCCACCTTACACCTTTAATACCTAAATCTACTTCCCCCCCAACAAACAATTTATTATTAACCCTTTGCTGTGGTAGTAAAGGTACGCCCCTCTCATCCACTTCTATTTCAAAGAATTCCCGCAGCATATCCATATTCAAGCTCTTACCCCAGCGCCTTGGCCGAGTAATGAGAATCACTTTACCACTATCTTGTAGTACTTCCAAAATCATTAAACTTTTATCTACGAATATATCGCTATTAACTACTAAATCATAAAATTCATCCGTACCTACGAGCATTTTGGGCGACTTATTGTAGCTCCCAGCAACACTAGTTATATTAGTACCTGAAAATTTATCAATCATGTTATTTTTTATTATATTTGGGAATTATTCTAAATCTTTATAGGTATAAAAAATTATAGCATAAATAAATTAGACCACTAAGTAATTTTAAGAAAATATTTTTCGTTGTAAGTTTGTAAGGCTCAGCCATATTTGAGCCGAATATATAAAAGACTATACATTATTTCCAAGCATCTATGGCTAAACCATTCTTTAGTATTACGCATTCTTTATCCGCCAATTTGGTAAACATTTTCTCTTCTTGAAGTTCCAAATTAGCAAAGATAAGGTTTTTGACTATAGCCTTGGCTGAATTCAGACATTTTCTTCGGTTGCACTATTCCCCCATAGAGAAACTAAGGCCGGAGAATTATTGCAGCATAAAAGCCACGGGGGTAGCACGGAACTATTGGACTCCGGAAGAGGATTTAGCATAGTAACTAGGTAAGAGACCCCATCTTTCGGATCTTCTTCAAAAATATTTAGAGTTACTTTACCAATATCATTAGAGAGAATAAAATTAATTGCTGGAAGTGAAGACGTAATACCTGCAATACTTTTAAAACTAAAGGTTGATAATTTGGTTGTGAATCGTTTGGCTGAAGATACTGAATAATCCTCTACTTGATTGCCATCATTTATAGAGATACTATAATTTTCTATTCTAGCACGCTCTGAAGAGCTTGGGTCATTTTGACTTTGGATCACCTTATAATCTTCTAGTGTAAACTCCAATGACCCAGAATTTGGCAACTTATTAATGACTTTGAGCACCTCATTGTTAATTGCTAGTTGCGTTTGTTTGGCATAAAAGTATGTGATATCGGGGTTATTCTTTAAATCCTTTATAGAGTTTAGTATTTCTGACCCTATTGAGTAGTGTTTATGGAATATTGAATTTTTAAAAGCTTCATCATCATTCGCTCTTAGCATCGCTTCTAAATTACGACATTCATTAGCAATCTCAATTAGTTTTTTTACTATTGATAAAGTATCATATTTAGTTACTTCTCTAAATAACTGATAATTCCCTTGCGCAATTATTTGCTTATACATATATTTTTCATGACCATCTAATAACTGCAGGATATTATTCACAGTTGAATTTTTAATACTTGATTCTTCGTACTGAAGCCGTTTATAAATCTCATTTATAATCTTAGGGGGACTACAGCGCTGCTTGATACAATCATGGTTCATATTAATACCTTTTAACCTATTATTAAAATAATAGTGTAAGGTATAAGATACTATTTTAAATAGCAATTAAAAAACATTAAATAAAAAGTAATAAATGATTCTGTATTGTATTTTTATGCTCGGTCTTCTTCCTGTTTCTTCCTCTCTTTATGCGCTTTCCTTTCCATATATAGGTAGGTACTAATATAGTCTATTTCCTTTTTTAGCTCATATATTTGGCGAGATAAAATCTTGAAATAATTGCCACTCTTGTTATGCGTGGCAACTATTTCTAGCCTCAAAGATAAAGTATTATTAGACAAATCTAATACCTTAACTTTTACTTCTTTTAATATATCTTGCCTTTTAATATATTCATTAACTTGACCTGTGGTTTTATCAGACATATAACCTCTTTAAATCACTATTACTGACATTAATATATTAATTATTACCTATTAATGTCAATATTACTGATATTAATATCACTTAATAATAGTATATTTATCTCAAAATAAAGATATTAATGTCAAATATATACTTCTTTAGTGGTCATTACTTACAACGGAATTTAAAATTTTTAGAAAGAGAAAATTTATTCAAGCTACCTATTGACAGGTAATTATTATTACGCTAATATTTATGTATATTATAATGCATGTAAATATTGAGGCATTACTTAAGAAATAATTGGCATGGGAGCAATAAGCAGGCGGGGGTATCTATTACAATAACCTTAAGCTTTTGTAGGTAATTCCTACATTAAAATAAATAATATAACAATTATTATAAATAAAATCTTAGAGTTGGATGTCTACTAAATTAAAAGAAGCAATAGAGACACGGGCAGCAGCTAACCGTCTTTCTATTGCAGAATTAGAAAGACGTGCTGGGCTGAAGATGAATGCTATCAGAAATATCCTTAAAGGTAAATCTAAAAATCCTAGAGTTGAAACCTTGAATAGCGTAGCCAAAGTACTGGGGTGTTCATTAGAAGAATTAATTCAGAATATCAAACATAATAATGCCAAATCTCCTACGCAAAAAAACTATTTTGAAATTAAGGAAGTAGAAAATATAGGTTTAGCTTTAGATATTACCGATAATATTACCAAATTATTAAGAGAGAAAAAATATTCTATTAGTATGGATAAGCTCTTTTTTCTTATAAATGAGTCTTATAACTATCTATTAAAAGGCAACCCACCAAAAGTAGATCCGATATTTATAGAATGGTATATAGAGAAAAATAAATAGCTCTCTAGTCCTTCGTCTTCGTCAACATTGTAAAGTAGTATGATATCTGCTATTCAAATAGGCTGGTATTTTTACTTTTTATAATCTGCTAACTGAATCACATTTGATTTATTAAATCTAGCCATATCAGACTTAATAGCATTTTTTGCCATCGCATTGGGAATTTTAATAGAGGTAGAATTTGTCCCTTTTTTCTGACAAGTAATTATTGTTAATCCCAGTTTTTGAGCTAATTTTTGAATAGCTTCTTCCTCTAAAAAAAATAATTTCCTTTTTTCTCTATACAAAGGGATCACACCATATCCTTCATCTATTATTAAAAAATTTATACAACCTTTTCTTTTTAAAATATGCATGGTTAAGAACTTATTATTAGATAGCCTATTTACACAGCTTTCTATTATATTAAATAGAATTAATGACAATAATAGCTGATCAGTTTCCACATAAAAATCTTTATTAGTCTCAGGAAAGAAAGCAATCTCTTTTTCTAAAATTTCATAATGAAATATCTTGATTAAGTTTCTTATTACATTGCCAATATTTACTTCCGTAACATCTAAACAGGCTATTATATTCTCCTCTAAATTCATTAAAATATTTAAGTTTTGCTTGATAAGAAGTTTAATATTAGCTGTCTCAGAGTTATTAAGCACTAATTCTTCATTAGTTTGGACCTCCCTTAATAAAGTTTGTATTCTTTGCCAATTTTCTACAAGGAAGTCTAGATAAAGGTAATGAGACTGTTTTTGAGTTGTTAGTAATATATTCAAATTTGCACTTTGTTTATTAAGTCTTTCAACTGTTTGCACATACATTTCTATTTCGTTTATCTTTTCTTCTAACCTAATTTTCAAATCTTTGAATTTAAAATTAGTATATTTTCGTAAGTATAGATAAATAAATATGGTGCACCCTATTAGTATAACACCGCCTGTTATATATTGTTTTAAATAGTAGTTTAGTTTATACTCCTCTGATATGAATTTGCCTGGGTTGTTACTCAATGCTCTCTTAGATTTTGACTCAGCCCTACCCTCATGCAGGGCAGCAAAATCATCTGAGAGGCGTATATTCTTAAGATTTTGCTCGCTTACTATTAAAGAATCTGATGCTGGGGGTTGGTATTGGTCTTCCAATAGAGAGGAATTAAGTTTGTTAGTGTTTTGAAAATCGAAATAAAAAATAACTTATACTACAAGTGGTATAAATAATAAAAATATATAAAAATATTCTAGAAAGAATCTGTAAGTCAGTACCAAGCCGAAGATTACACCAGCTAATATGCTTAAATTTTTTCATTAGGTTATTTTTCTTAAAATTGCAATCAATAGTAGTAAGTTACTAAAATAAAGATGAATAGACAAGCCTAATATTAATTTACTTTATCTAAAAAACTGTATTCGGTAGGTTTATGGCTGTCAAGAAAAATATTAGTTTTATAAAAGCGCTTTACTTTTAACCGATTTATAAAGGTTAATTAACCTTTAACAACCTGAAAAAGGTAAGAACTGTTATTGATTTGATAGATATCTAACAATTCATGGACGATTATGAAACAGATATCCAACAATCATGATCCTCCTTGTTGACTTCTTCAATTGCAATATCTAAATAGCTACGAACAAAGTCTAGGTCCTTTTTCATCTCATATATTTGTTTACTTAATATCTTAAAATAATTCTCGAACTTCTTATGTTCAGAAATTAATTCAATTCTAAGCGCTAAAATATTACCCGTTAACCCCAATATTTTTCCTTCTAACTTGTTAATTTTATCCTGGTCTAAAGTTTCTTTATCAAACTGATTGTTATTAATATTTTTAGACATATATAACCTCTTTAATTATATTTTTATACTGCTGTTGGAAAAAAAAATTTTTAGAGATGATAAATTTTTATCACCTTGGCTATTGGGCACCTAGTTAAATTATTTTAAGTTATTTTTTAGCAAAGATTAATAAAAATTTAATAAAACGTCCAAGAAGCTAACTATTATTATGAATTATTCTTAAGAATCTAGTTTTTTAGGAATGGTTTTATCGCCGCCTAATAATTTTAGGTGACATGTACATATATTTTATTCATTAATTTATTTATTTTTTAACTAACTTGTTGGCAATATTAAATAAAGCATATATAAAATAATTAGGTAAGACCGAAAATAGCTGACAATAATAGCTTGCTATTTTAGCAGGGCATTATAGCATAATTTCATTCGATCAACTTAAAGGTAAGGAGTATTATAAATTGATTAATAAATTCCATTTTAAAAGTTTTGGTAATTTAGATGACGATCCTAACGCAGATTTTTTTATTAATTCCATGGATGTGATGCATTCTTGTCAGATGGTACAATCTATCAAAAATAGAGCTATTGCAGCAATGAACTTAAATATTGGTGATAAAGTATTAGAAGCTGGCTGTGGCCATGGAGAAGACGCAAAAAAAATCTCTGATATTGTAGGAGAGCAAGGATTAGTTGCAGCTATTGATGCAAGTCACAAGGTAATCAATGAAGCACAAAGACGTTATACAAAAGACAATATCCATTATTCCGTAATGTCTGTTAAGGACTTAAAATTTGAGGATAATTTTTTTTCTGCCTGCCATACTGATCGTTTATTGGTGGGCCATGAAAATTACGAAGAATCATTTAATCAACTGCTCCGAGTAGTAAAGCCCAAGGGGACAATTTGTATAACTGATGTTGATGCATTATCGATTATAATTTACCCTTTTAATGATCATATTAACAAGATTTTAAAACAAATTCATAGGAGTTTTGTGAACCCCTATATAGGCAGAATATTACCCGAATTATTTGTTAAAAGAAATTTACAGAGAATAAAGGTTATACCTGAATTATTAGTGATTGATAATTTTGATATTTTAAGTCAAATATTCCATTTTCCCAGTATAATTAATATACTTATTAATAAACAAGAATTGACTATCCCAGAAGCCAACAATTGTATGAATATGATGCACCAGGCCAGTCAAAATGGTAGTTTTATATATTCTGTTACTTTTTTTACAGTAGTAGGACAAAAACCATAATATACTGCTCGTATAGTCAATTAATATAAACTATGGACTGCGTTGCTCGTTGCTCTACCCAACCGTACATCTTAGGCTTTGCTCCTCTTCCAGCGTCCCTAATTCATCTTAATTGACTATAAATAACGTCAACTGCCAGAATAACTTGTTATGAGGCAAGTTTGCGTATTACATAAAATTAATATAGTGTTAAGTAAATGAGACCAGAACTTAAATTCAACCTACAAGAAGTCAAATGGGGTGAAGTTAGAGATGAAATATACAAGGTAAATCCTGAATTAGCAGAAAAATGTGACCAGGTGAACATGTATAACCAATATTCTTTATTTAAAATTTGGTACCCATATGGTGCAACTATTGTTAATGAAGGAGATTTTGGATTACCAACGAGAGATGGCAAGATAATTTCCTTAAAGAACCCTAGTGTTCCAGAATCTTTAAGAGAGCAATTATCATATAGTCTCATTCCCTTAAGTGTTATTATTCATAATTCTAGCGAAGTATTTGTTAATATAAAAAACAGAATAGTTCCTCTTAATTTTCTTCTTGAGGGAGAATTATTTGGTTTATTTGAAATAATGAATATATTTATGCAAACACCTATATTGCACCCTCCTGTCTGGAGTGTCACAGCAGGGGCACGCTCTGTTTTTATGCTTCCTAGAATTTCCGATATGATAGGCCATAATAGAATTCAAAAACAATTTGGGACTAATATCAATATTCCCCATAGTCTTTCAGATCACTGGCAAACATTTGTGGATATTAATAAGCGTTCTAAAAAAAAATACGAGTGGCATACTACCATTATTGTTTTTACTAGTAAATGGTTTGAGACATCAAATAATATTGGCTATATACAATATATGAGATATTTAGCTATCCAAGGATGGCAACAGTTACAATTTCGTTTAGTAGGGGATATTACCGAATTTAGTTTACTATGGTCATTTTTTACTCATGAGATTAATAATCGTAACTTAAAATCAAGGACCTACTTAATTGATACTATTAAACATTTAATACTCATTACTAAACGCTGCGGAGTAGCTTTTCAACCTTCTACTGATAATATAGCTTTGCCAAGGGATGTAATCCAAGAGGCTTATATAGATAATTATAATTTAAAAGATTATATACCAACTATTATGCAACCAGCAACCTTTACAAATAGTAATAATAAATTATATTATTCACTGAGTTTGCCTACTTTACCTAACAGCTCACCATATTTTAAAAATCCTCCTAGTATCATTGAAGATCAAAGAGAAATTCAAAAGTTATTAACTATATTATTAAGTATAATTCCTAAAATCAAGCACCCTACTGCGCAGATGTTGAAAAACTTCCAATTTAAGATGTTTCACTCTGCTCTTGACCCATTTGGTCAGATAACAGCTAGTAAGTATCTCTCAAAAAGTGATAGTAGGTTCTTAAGTTATAGTAACACTAAAAATGGAAAAAGAGTTTTTTGCCCATCATCCATTTTCTTTAATGGTTGTATAAGAATTCAATATGAGGATAATGATAATCCATAAAATTCATCTATACGCATTTTCGCTCTAATTAAAGCAATTCAACTTTTTTTATTTTAAATTGAGTATTACTAAAATGTTACCTATTTTACAAATTATAGTAGACAAGATCAAAGCTACTTCAACCTTAGATTTTAAAAACGTCACTTTTGTTTGTATACAGCATCTACTTTTTACTACTGTAGATATAATAGAGTCCTTATTATTGCTTAATGCCAAACCTAGTAACATTCATATTATGGGAAAAATCTACTCTTCCTGCCCGGAAGTGGTAAGCCAGCTTATAGATATGAAAGTGCAATATTATCCTAGCTCTAGTCCATTGCAAATTGGTTGTTTCAGTGATTACTTCACAGCTGATATAATCAATATGTGGGACATAATAAGTGCTAATATGATTAATACTAGTTCAGATACTATTATTGTGTTAGATGATGGCGGGAAAGCTATTGCCAATTTTCCCAAGGCTTTAAGTGAACGTTATAAGGTTTGTGTGGTCGAGCAAACCTCATCTGGGGTTTCCCATATCACCAAGAATAATATTGCTTTACCAATGGTCAATGTCGCTTATTCTGCAGCTAAACAGCTTCTGGAGTCTCCTATGATTGCCAAAGCAGTGATAACCAAATTAAGCAAATTCTTACCATTACATATTACTAATAGCACGATATGCGGGGTAGTAGGGCTCGGAGTAATAGGGCAAGCTGTTTCCCAGTTGCTTTTATCACTAGGCCACATAGTAATAGTATATGATAAACTAGTTAAAAAACATAATTTATTAAATTCTATAAAATTTGTAGAAGATAAACAAGTGCTCTTTCAAGAAGCGGAATATATTTTCGGCTGCACCGGCGAGGATATTACTACCTCTCTGGATTTAAGCAAAATAGATGGAGTTAAGAATTTCATCAGTTGTTCCTCCCAAGATATAGAATTTTGTTCTTTATTGAAGATTATTCAAGCGCACTCCTATCAAGTTACAAATGTCCTAGAAACTATCGAATATTCCTTACAACAACATAAATTAGGTCGGGGACTAATTAGAATCTATAAAGGAGGATATCCTATAAATTTAGACAATACTGGTGAATCTGTACCAGCCAAAGATATCCAACTAACACGCGCTCTATTATTTGGGGGAATGATTCAAGCAATATTACAATTATTATCGAACCCTACTCCTAAACAATATATGTTAAATCCTGTGCTGCAAAAATTAATTGTCCAAGAATTGATAAATAATCAAGAGCTGGGGGAGACTCTTTCCATCTCTACTAATCCATTAATTCCCAATTTTCAAGATGAGAGTTGGATTAAAAATAATTCACGGGGAGAATATGTAAAGAACGATACTATCACCGATTTTTGTAAAAGCTAGATAGTTTTTTCTAAAAATTATTGGCGGCAGCTGTTTAAATTTTCATTTAAAGCACTATATAAAATATATAGCTAAACCTAATATCAAAAATACCCTTATACTAGATATGAAAAAACAGGATTAAATATGACTCAAGAAAAAAAGAAATTTGATGCAGAAGTGGGCAAGATTTTAAACTTAATGATTCATTCTCTTTATAGTAATAAAGAGATTTTCATGCGTGAATTAATATCTAATTCTTCCGATGCCTGTGATAAATTACGATATTTATCTTTAAGTGATCCAAAACTTATTGAAAATGACCCTATATTTAAAATTACTGTCAAGGTTGATAAAGAGAAAAGACAGATTATTATTCGAGATAATGGCATAGGAATGAATCAGGAAGATTTAGTTGATAATTTAGGAACTATTGCCAGATCTGGTACCAGTAATTTCCTGCAAAACCTTTCTGGAGATGCTAAAAAGGATAGTATGTTGATAGGACAATTTGGTGTGGGTTTTTATTCCGCCTTTATGGTAGCAAGCACCATAAGCGTTACTTCCAGAAAAGCGGGGGAAGATAAAGTTTATATGTGGCAATCAGATGGTAATGGTGAATATACGATAGGAGATTGTGAAAATAGTGAGTTTACGAGAGGAACGGAGGTAGTAGTCAATGTTAAAGAAGAGGAAGAAAGTTATGTGGATCATTTTAGATTAAAACATATAGTTAAAAGCTATTCTGATCATATAGCAATTCCGATATATTTTATTGATGAAAATGCTAATGAAGCGCAGCTTAACTCAGCTTCTGCGCTATGGCGAAGGCCTAAATCAGAGATAAGTGAAGAACAATATAAGGATTTTTATAAAACATTATCCTATGCTGTAGATGACCCTTGGCTAACTCTTCATAATAAAAATGAAGGTACTGTTGAATTTACCAATTTATTATTTATCCCTTCCACTAAAACTTTTGATTTATTCCATCCTGATCGCAAAAGAAGAGTAAAATTATACATCAAACGGGTGTTTATTTCCGATGAAAATATAGATTTAATTCCTCCTTATTTAAGATTCTTAAGGGGAGTAGTTGACTCGGAAGATTTACCTTTAAATATTAGTCGCGAGTCTTTACAACATAATAGAACTTTAGAAAAAATTAAATCGGCAATAACTCAAAAAATATTAGGAGAGCTTAAAAAGAAAAAAGATGAATCTATTGAAGAATATAGTAAATTTTGGACCAATTTTGGCGCGGCTTTAAAGGAAGGATTATGCGAAGCAACTTCGGACCATGATAAATTGCTGGAAACATGTATTTTCCGAAGTAGTTTACATGGCAAAATGATTAGCCTGGATGATTATATTAGTAACTTTAAAGAAGGGCAAAATACTATATATTACTTAAGCGGTGATGATCCTGAAAAATTACTTGCTAGCCCTCAAATAGAAGGATTTTCAAGTAAAAATATTGACGTACTGCTTTTTACTGATACAGTAGATGATTTTTGGGTCAATGTTAATAGTAATTATAAAGATTATGCTATTAAATCAGTAACTAGAAGTGATATAGATTTAGAAAAAGACAATCAGCCTTCAGAAGAAATTGAAAAAGAAGAACAAAACAGTAGCCAGTATACTAAGCTCATAGAGTATTTTAAAGAAATATTAGGTAACTTAGTAAAAGAAGTAAGAATCTCAAAAAAACTGACTTTAAGCCCTGCCTGTCTTGCTGTTGGGGACGGAGCTATGGATATGAGGATGGAAAAATTTTTAATTGAGCAAAAACAATTAATGTCGGCTTCAGCAAAAATACTAGAATTAAATCCTAAACATCCCATTATTGAAAAGATTAATAACGACCTAATCTCTAGCAATAAAGATAATATGAGTGAGGAGCTAGTTAAATTAATTTATGACCAAGCCTGTATTTTAGAAGGCCAACCAGTAAATGATATTTCAAGTTTTGCAAACAGACTTAACGCTGTTATCCAAAAAGCTATTTTATGATAATAGACCCCTCATCATCTGTTTTGCACAGGACGTTAAGATGATGATAAGTATGTTTTCTTCTTATTTACGCATTATGATCTGCGAGCGGTACAGACTTCCTTAGCATAATTCTACTGGCGATGGTAATTGAAAAGGCAATGAGCCTAGATTCGGATCCTCACGTACTCTCAAGTACGGCTTGCGGATCCTTAAGTTCCGTGTCTCCTACAAATTCCCTACCAAACGCAAATTCTACTAAGGAAGTCTAATGAAGCTAAGGAAGTCTAATGAAGCTGGATTCATAATTTACGAATCCAGCCACCTTCCAGCTCATCAGCTATTAGAAGCCTCTTCTGCCCATTCTATTGTGCCAACTATTGACCGACAATCTTCCGGAGGTAGTAATGAGATCTCAGCTATAGTTGTTTCAGGTGCTTTAGGTGCTTCAGGTGCTTCTTGTGACGATGAAGAAGGTTTTTCACTATTAGCATTCATAATAAGCAATTGTACAAAAATTTTTTTAATTTCCTCATCACTAATATTAAGGTTCTTCTTTCGTATTTCCTTAACTAAGTATTTTTCTGAAACATGATTTTTGTATTCTGCAAACTTAATAAGCTCGTCATGAGTCACTATATCATCGCCCTTATTTAAAAAATCATATTGTTGTTGACTACTTTGAGTAGCAATTTTTTGGATAAAATATGTTACTAAGTCAGTATAGTATCCTACAGGAAAAAATTTACTACTTATTGCCTTATTTTCAAATTGTGGTAAAGAAATCTTCTTCACTTCTTTGTGGCGCAGTAAATCATTCATATCCTTTTCTAATAATCCTCCTTTTAGAAAATCCTTTTCCAGGCTTGTTAGATCGCCACGATACAGGTAATCCCATTTCCAGTATTCAAAATTAATTATTTTTTTATTACAAGCTAATTCTATAAATGCATCAGAATTTTGTTTAGTAAAATTGTCAATAATATCTTTATTCCAATGCGTTAAATGATACCAAAAACCGCAAGAAGAATGTAGATATATAGAGCTAACACAAAATCTTAATGTACTGATATTTGTTTTCTGTAAAATAGTAAAGAATTTTTGTACATCTTCAATTTCTGTGGATGGAACGCTATAGGTTAAGTTAGTGACCATATCCCAGGCATTATTTTTAGTAGTAAGAGGCTTCATTATTGTAAAATCCACTTTAAAGCCTCGCTGATCTTTTGTGATATAATCTCTGATATTCACCTTAGCTTTACTAGCAAAAGGATATTCCTTCACTGGTTCATTATGTTGTTTTGACATTTTTCTCTCCAATATGTAATATTTTCTACCCTTAATAGTATCAATGTTTGCTATTTAAGTCAACCTGAAGTTTGTATTTAATCATTTAAAATTCACGAGAACTTTCCAGTAATGAGTTATCCAGAGTGGAAGTAATTCTACTTTAAAAGTTCATAGCTTTTGTGGGACTCTGAGTAAGTATAAAGTTGACCTGGGGGAATATCAAAAAACCAACGATGAATGACTAATTCTTGCGCAGCAACCTTTTCTTTAATCCACGGAAAGGTCATGCAGTTGTGATAGGATTGGTTAAGAGATAATTTGGTATAATCATCAGCTTCATATTCGTGAAAATTAGGCAACTTTATTAAAGAAACCCAATTAGTGATAAAATCATTTTGCCTTAAATCTTTACTATTTAGAAGAGCCTTAATTCCCCCACATTGACTATGACCTAATATAATTAAATGTTTAATGTTGAGCAAACAAACTCCGAATTCTAAAGCTGCACTAGTCCCATGATGAGTATCATCTTTTTCATATGGAGGGACAATATTGGCGACATTCCGGACGACAAATAAATCCCCAGGGGCACATTGTAAGATCAAGGCTGGATCTACCCTCGAATCACAACAAGCCACTACCATAATTTTAGGTTGTTGGCCATTGAGATAGAGGTTATACATGATTGATTCATCATCATTGGCATATTTTTTGCGAAATTTACGATATCCCTGTAGTATTTTTTTAAAACTTTCTTCCATATTTCCATATTTTTTTAATAGACTTCTTGCATAATTTGTTTCTAGTAGAGAATTTGTAGGAGAACTGGAACCTAGGGCCCGCCGCGTACTTAAATGTACGCGAGGATTCGAGTCTAGGCTCAATACACACATTACCAGCAGAAACAAATTATGCAAGAAGAAGTCTAATATTTAAGTTTCCTACCCTTCAACCTTCCTAAACACTCCTCCCCAACGATCCACTAAGCCGCTATGTACGTCAAAAAGGTCCAGAACCCGGGAAATAGAATGATTAATAATATCATCTAAATTTTTAGGCAAATTATAAAAAGATGGAACGGGCGGCGCAATTATTCCCCCATAATTAGATATTTTTAACATATTTTCTAAGTGACCTGTATGTAAAGGACTTTCTCTTACCATTAATACTAGTTTCCGGCGTTCTTTTAATACTACCCCGGCTGCTCTACTAATTAAATTATCTTCTATACCAGCTGCGATCACTCCAAGAGTTTTCATACTGCAAGGCGCTATTAACATGCCATTTACGAGAAAAGAACCACTAGAAATTCTCGCCCCTATTTCCCAAATATTATAACTATAATTAGCCAGATTTTTAACTTGTTCTAGCGAATAATTTGTTTCTTGTGCTATAGTAAGATGAGCAGCTTTGGAAATAATCAAATGGCTTTCAATATTCAATTGCTTTAAAACTTCCAGTAACCTGATACCATAGATAGCTCCAGAAGCGCCTGTTATTGCTACAATCAATTTTTTTTTATTCTCCTCTCTCATAGCTCCACTTTTTCCTTTTAAATTATATTTTCTTGTATTAAAATGAGATTTCTTGACCTTCAGCCATTTTAAAGACAATGTAGGCATATAGCCTTGAAGGCTACCTCTAAATCTATTCAAGAATCTCTTGCAGTCAAGCTACGGATTAATTTTAAAATCTTCGTAAAATCCTTATTTTTAATTAATGATGGAGTTTAACAATGCATCTAATGAACCATATCAAAAACCTCCAAAAAAAACATTATGATTTACAAAAGCTTATCAATACTGAATTCCTTCACTTTCAGGATGATACTAAAATCAGACACTTAAAGAAACAAAAATTAATGTTAAAAGATAAGATTTTATCTCTATATACAAATTCTACTAAAGATTGAACTTGACAAACAAATGAATAAAGTATATCCTTCATCTAAACTAGCACTAACTGATTTGTTACATGATGGCATGACTATCATGGCAGGAGGTTTTGGGCTTTGCGGAATACCGGAAAATTTAATCAATACGATAGTAGAGTCCAACGTCCAAAATCTCACTGTCATTAGTAATAATTGTGGTATTGATGATTTTGGACTGGGCGTATTGTTAAAAACTCGGCAAATAAAAAAAATGATTTCTTCGTATGTCGGGGAAAATAAGAATTTTGAACAACAATATATTGATGGTTCATTAGAGGTAGAATTAAATCCTCAAGGAACATTGGCAGAAAGAATCCGAGCGGGAGGAGCTGGAATTCCGGCCTTCTATACTAGGACAGGGATTGGCACAATAGTAGAACAAGGAAAAGAGACCCGAGAATTCGGAGGAGGAAAATATCTGATGGAAACTGCTCTTACAGCCGATTTAGCAATTATAAAAGGCTGGAAAGCTGATAAAAGTGGCAATGTAATCTATAATAAAACAGCGCGAAACTTCAATCCTATCATGGCTAGCGCTGCGAATATAACAGTTTGTGAAGTAGAAGAAATAGTGGAAACCGGTATGCTGGACCCGAACAATATTCATACTCCTAATATATTTATCACTAGGTTAGTCCTAGGAGAAAAATATGAAAAACGGATAGAACGTATTACAACGAGAATGAAATAATATGGCATATAATGGCATGGAGTAAGGAACAAATGTGCCAGATCGCAGCACAGATAGAGCTAAAACCTAATTTATATGTTAATCTAGGTATTGGGATGCCTACCAATGTTGCCAACTATATTTCCCCAGATATGAATATTCTCTTGCAAAGCGAAAATGGTATGCTGGGTATGGGTCCTTTTCCTTTTGCCGGAGAAGAAGACCCGGATCTTATTAATGCTGGGAAAGAAACTATTACGGCAATTGCTGAAAGTAGCTATTTTGACAGTGCGCAATCTTTTGCGATGATTAGGGGAAGACACATCGATTTAACTATTTTAGGGGCGATGCAAGTTTCAGAAAATGGGGATCTTGCTAATTGGATGGTGCCCGGCAAAATAGTCAAGGGTATGGGGGGAGCCATGGATTTAGTAGCAAACGTTAAACGGGTGGTAGTGATAATGGAACATACTGCCAAAGATGGTAGTGCTAAATTATTAAAAAAATGTACTTTACCTTTAACAGGTGTTAATGTGGTTAATAGAGTAATAACTGAGTTAGGAGTATTTGATATAATAGAAAATGCTATGCATTTAATTAAAAAGCCTGAGGATGTCAGCATAGAAGACATTAAGGCAAAAACTGTAATAGATTTTACATTATCCTTATAAATAAAAACTAAGCCGTTGAAATTGAACAACTAGTAAAGGTTATGCAAAAATATTTAAAACAAATTATTAGATTAATAGGCTTCTTACATAAGCTGAGCAAATCTTTAGGATTTTTAAGGAACGCGAGCTTTAAACTACCTGCATACGGGGATGTACCTAAAGAAACTGAAGATTATGTTCTCACAACAAAATCATCTTCTAGATTACCACCAATTACATGGAATTTTGTAGGAAGCTTAGTCGTTACTCTATGCTTTTTCTCTAGTAATGCTATAGCTATTAGTAGTGATTATCCGGAAACTGAGCACGAAAGAAAGCTTGAAGAAATGGGGTCTTTGGTTGGAGGAGAAGGGTTTACCTTTAAAGCTGGGAAAATAAGAAACGAGTCAACAGCTACTCCAACGAAAAGTTTAACAAAATCTTCAAAGCTATCTGCTAAGGCAAGTTGTAGTAAAATTAATCAATATTTATGGCAAGCTTCGATAGAAGTCTTAAATTTTATCCCTCTTGCTTCTTCGGATTCAAACGGCGGAGTTATTATTACTGAATGGTATAGTCCTAAAGAAAGTAAAAATTTTAGATTTAAAATCAATATTTTTATCAAAGATACTATAATTAGCCCAGATGCCATTGAGGTGAGAGTATTTGAACAAAATCTTAAAAATAATAATTGGATAGACAAAGCGGATCCTTCTAATTTAGCTATCACTATTGAAGATAAAATTCTTAGAAAATCTCGAGAATTATATATTAGTGCTGATCGAAAATTATGATATAGTGTCATTAGACTTACCTAGCATAAGTTGATCTAGTTGATGATTTTGTTGTCAAAACGTGGCCTGACGCTCTCATGTACCTCCCCGTACACAACTTCGGCTCAGCTTCGTTTTTCCTAAAAATCCCGAGGGCTTTTTCGACTTATGCTAGGTAAGTCTATTAATGATTAGAATTCTGTTTTTAAAAATATGAAAGATATTGAGAAAAAGTGGCAAGAAATTTGGTTTAAAGAAAATGCCTTTTCTACCCCTAATGATAGTACTAAACCTAAATATTATGTTCTAGAAATGTTGCCCTATCCTTCAGGCAAAATTCATGTGGGGCATTTACGGAACTATTCTATCGGGGATTGTATAGCGCGCTTTATGAAAGCGCAAGGGTATAATGTATTACACCCTATGGGCTGGGATGCTTTTGGCTTACCTGCAGAAAATGCCGCTTATAGCAATAATTCGCATCCTAAAGAATGGACTTACGCCAATATAGCCACTATGAGAAATCAATTAAAGGCAATTGGTTTTTCATATGATTGGTCAAGGGAAATAACTACCTGTGACCCCGATTATTATCAACATGAACAAAAATTTTTCTTGGAACTGTATGAACGAGGCTTGGCCTATCAAAAAGAATCATTAGTTAACTGGGATCCGGTTGATCAAACGGTGCTAGCTAATGAACAAGTAGTTGATGGTAAAGGGTGGCGGTCAGGGGCTTTCGTTGAAAAACGTTATTTAAAGCAATGGTTTTTAAAAATTACTAACTATGCTGAAGAATTATTAAACGAAATTCCACAACTTACCAAATGGCCGGATTCTGTTAAATCTATGCAAGAAAAATGGATAGGTAAATCGGAAGGAATTAATTTGCATTTTCAAATCAAAGATGATCCTAATAATATTGACTTTTATGCAAAATTTTCCTCGAGCAACGTGGAAGTAGAGGAAGCTGACGAACTCCCCTCCCCCGAATTGCCGCAGCATTCTATTGAAGTCTTCTCAACAAGACCGGAGACCATTTTTGGGGCAGCTTTTATAGCAATCGCTTACAATCATCCTATAATTGAAACTTTAGTAGAGAAAACTGACTCTATCCTTACTTTCATCAAAGAATGTGCGAGAGTGTATACTAGCACAGCTACCGAGAAAGCGGGAAAAGAGGGAGTGTTTACTAATCTATCTGTCATCCACCCTTTTAATCCCCATATTACACTCCCCGTAGTAATTACTAATTTTGTCCTGATGGATTATGGGATGGCGGCAGTTTTTGGTTGCCCCGCACATGACCAGCGAGATTATGACTTAGCAACCAGTTTGCGCTTACCAATAAAACCAGTGATATTTCCTCCAAGCCTTAATTTAGAAGTAACGCCAGAACTACCAGACTCCCAGCTAATGCTTCTACCCTATCTAGGCACGGAAGGAATAATGTTTAATTCAGGTTTTTTAAATAACCTAGATGTCCCGCAAGCTAGACAAAAAATTATTGAAGAATTGGAGAAACGGGGTATAGGGCAGCGTGTTACTAACTACCGGTTAAGAGACTGGGGGATCTCCAGACAACGATTTTGGGGCTGCCCTATTCCGATAATATATTGTACAGCTTGTGGTATCATTCCTGTGCCAGAAGCTGATTTACCAGTACTTCTTCCAGAAAATATTAACTTTAAGGTCCAAGGGAATCCACTTGTGTTAGATCCTACTTGGAAGCACACTGTTTGCCCTAAATGTCAGAAAGAGGCCATTCGGGAAACAGATACGTTCGACACTTTTTTTGAATCCTCTTGGTATTTTACCCGCTATTGTGATAATTCTGCAAAAGACATCACTAATAAAAAACTCTGTGATTATTGGTTGCCCGTAGATCAATATATTGGCGGGATAGAGCATGCTGTAATGCATCTTTTGTATGCTAGGTTCTTTACTAAACTCTTAAATGAGCAAGGGTATCTCAGTAAGCGCGAACCATTCCGCGGTCTATTAACTCAAGGAATGGTTCTACATGCTACCTATCAAGATACAGCAAATAATTGGCTATATCCTGAGGAAGTAGAAAAAAAAGGGGATCAATGGTTTAATAAAAAAACTGGCCAAGAAGTATTTCAAGGCCGAGTCGAAAAAATGAGTAAGTTGAAAAAAAATGTAGTAGATTTAGAGACAATATTAGCCAGTCACTGCGCGGATGCTGCACGGTTATTTGTTCTCTCAGATAGCCCGCCGGAAAAAGATTTTGAATGGTCTACTATAGGGCTAGAAGGTTGCTCACGTTTTATTAATAGACTGACAAATATGGCAGAAAGGCTAATTACTCCTGGTATTACCTCTAATCTATCAGCTGAAAATCCTGGAAATAAATTACAAAAACTTACCCATTTTACTGTCAAACATGTTACTGAAGAAATTAAGGGCTTTAAATTAAATAAAGCTATAGCCCGCTTACGAGAACTATTTAATGCTTTAGCAGATGAATTATCTATAATACATGATATCTCCCCTCACCTTGGCAATATTAAAGAAACTTTTAGCATCTTAATTAGATTATTGAATCCTTTTATTCCCCATATTACAGAAGAAATTTGGCAAAAATTAGGGAATAAAGAAAGATTATATCAAACGGCTTGGCCTTCTTTTAATGAAGCATTGTTAGCAGAAGAATCTTATTGCATGGCTATCCAAATTAATGGTAAATTACGGGGTACCTATGAATTTCCTAATTCAGTTAGCGAAGAAACAATTAAAAATATCGTATTACAGCAAGAATCTATCATCAAATATCTAGCTAACAAACCACCACAGAAAATCATTATAGTCCCCAAAAAAATAGTAAACATAGTAGTTTGATAGTGTATCATTGTTTCTGTAAATTTAACGTAGATAAGCGGGTTAACAGTGAATTTACAGAAAATGATACTCTATCGAATTTCTACGTTATTTCTCATTAAAACCGGGTTTTCCTGGTAGTTTGGTATTAATATAATCTAGAAGTGGATAAGGGAGTAGGCTCATAATTTTAAGAAAAAAATACATAATTTTAGGAAATATTATGAGTCCTTTTTTATTATTAATTCCCTGAATTATAATTCTTGCTGCTTGCTCTGCGGAAATTTTAAACGGCATGCGGAATTTATTAACTTTAGTCATTGGAGTATCGATATATCCGGGAATCACCACAGAGACTTGCACCCCAAATTGTTTAAGGTAAGAGCGCATCGCGTCCCCAAACACCTTAACAGCCGCCTTACTAGCAGAATATGAAGGAGCACTACTTAATGGCAGCAAGCCTGCCATTGAGCTTATCATAACTATAGTACCATATTTACGTTTAATCATTAAGGGCAAAACTGGTAAAATAATGTTTAAACTACCATTTAAATTGGTAGAAAAAATTTCTTTTATTTGTTCACTAGCTTCTGGATGATTTAAAGTGCCGGCGGATACTCCTGCTGATGTGATCAAAATATCAATAGTATGATTCTCAGCAATTTGTTCGAGATAGAAGCTGGTTAGGTTAATATCTCTTACATCACAAATTATTTCCATTACTTCAGCTTGAGCTTGCCGGCAAATATCACCTACTTCTTTAAGCCTAAGCCTTGATCTGCCAAATAAAATTAAACATACACCTGGGCGGGCATATTGGATAGAGAGCGCTCGCCCAAGACCACTAGAAGCACCTGTTATTAGAATTGTTTTGGAGTTACTAACCATAATGATAATATGTAAAAAAATAATATTTTGTAGATATAATATGCTTTATTCTATATATTTAAATAATAGACTTCTAGCTTATTACTTAATATATAGGATAAAGAGAAAGATTTATGCAAGAAATTTGTACACTTAAAGATAATCGTATTATAGCCGCTTTAATATTCTCTATAGGGATTGCTTTAGCTGGCTATTTTATAGGCAACTCCTTTTTACAAGCTAAATCCTTAGATAGGTCTGTGTCCGTGAAAGGTCTTTCAGAAAAAGAGGTTATTTCGGACCTAGCTATTTGGCCTATCACTATTAAAGTAGCTGGTAATAATCTTACCGAAGTAAACAATAAAATTGAATTGGATCGTAATACCGTCATTAGTTTTTTAACCGACCAAGGTTTTAAACCTGAAGAAATAGAAATTGGTAATTATATAGTTACAGATTTATTAGCCCAAACTTACCGCAGTAATAATTCTGAAGAATTCCGGTACATAATAACAGCTACTATTATCCTGAAGACCACTAATATAGACCTGACGAATAAAGCCACTAAACTCCAAAATCTATTGGTGCAAAAAGGTGTGGCTCTTGGCGCTGAAGGATACAGTAATTCTGAATATAATGGGCCATATTATGAGTTTACCAAATTTAATGATATCAAGCCCGAAATGCTAGAAGAGGCTATTAAAAATGCTCGTAAAGCCGCAGAAAAATTTGCTGAAAATTCGGGTAATAAGCTAGGTTATTTGAAAAGAGCCAATCAAGGTATATTTTTAATAAGCCCTTCTGATGGAAACGAGGGAGGGGAAGAATATAGTAATTCCCAATTAGCAAGAAGAAGTATCCGGAAAAAAATACGCCTAGTTACTACTTTAGATTATTCTTTGAAAGATTAGATTTTACGGGAAGTTATAATAGTAAATATGGTACTATCGATTAAACATCAAGGGATTGCTATTATTTTATCCTCCCCGTCAGCGGCTGGAAAGTCAAGTTTAGCAAGAGCATTATTAAAAATTGATAATAATTTAAAATTATCGGTCTCTGCAACAACTCGGCCTCCCAGACCTCGGGAAGTGGATAAGATTACCTATTATTTTAAAACTTTTGACGAGTTTAATAAATTAATTCAGCAAGATGCCTTGCTGGAATATACCCATATTTATGGTCACTATTACGGTACCCCAAAAGACCCTATTAACAAATTCTTAAGTAAAAACAATGATATTTTATTTGATATAGATTGGCCAGGAATGGAGTCAATCAAAAAAACTTTAAGGGAAGTAGTAACTATCTTTATTCTTCCCCCAAATCTTGATATACTAAAACAACGTATTCAAATTCGAGGACAAGATAGTAATGAAGCAATAGAATTACGTATGCAATTAGCTGTTCAAGAGATAGAATATGCAAAATACTATGATTATATAGTTGTTAATGATAATTTTGAGATTACTCTTACAACAATTCACTCTATTATTATTGCAGAACGAACAAAGAAAACTAGGCTTAATCTCGACAATTTTTTATCTCAATTTTAATGCGAACTTACCTCATAACCAATTACCGGACCGCTGGTATAACTTAAATTATTTTCTTAAAATTACTTCAGTGTGCAACTTATTTATGCTATAATTTCTTACACTTTAAGGGTTTAAATTAAATAGCTCATATGACAATTAAAATTTCAGATGCTAATGCGGGAGACAATAGACTTCTTTGGGAACTCGCTTCTGGTAGAGAATTTGAAGGAGATGGGTGCGCAAAACTAGCAGTGGTAGGGGGGGCCTGATATTGTTCTGCTTCCGCAAGCTGAAAATGCTATTATTATTGAGTATAAGGTCGCTAAAGCGGCGGAAGAACTAGAATCGGCAGCTAAGGCGGGATTGCAACAAATCAATGACAAAAGATATGATGCTAAAATCAAGGAACATAAACACGTTAAAAAGATCATAAAGCTTTCTATGGCCTTTTGTGCTAAGGAGGTTGCTGTGCAGTATCAGATAGATGATATCATTTCTTAAAGGTCCGATTATTTTACTACTTTGAGCTCATATTGAATATTTAAGTAACCCATTCCTATTAACGTCAACTGCGCATTTTACGTTATTTAATAGACTTCTTGCAGAAGTAGAATTATCCAAGAAGTCTATTAAATTTAGGGTATTTTAGGTAATTTCAGGTAACCATGAAGAAATATAAGAATATAGCAGTGTATGGTGCGGGAAGCTGGGGTACAGCTCTGGCGTGCCAGGTTGCAAGATGTTATGAAAGCGTTAATATTTTATTACGAGATAATAAGATATTAACTGAAATAGTAAATACTAATACCAATCCCAAATATCTCGGGCAGGATATTAAACTGCCCAATAATATCATGCCTTCTGATCAATTAGTAGATATTTTAGACAAAGAAGTAATAATTTTGGCTGTCCCTTCTTATGCTTTTAATGATAGTTTAAATATCTTAAAAGATGCTGGAATATCCCCAAATATAGTGTTATTGGTGGCGACCAAAGGCTTTGCGCGGAACCCTACTGAATTATTATCGGATAAAATAAAGGCCGTATTGCCCAGTAATCCTTTTGCTTTTATTGCCGGCCCTAATCTTGCCAAAGAGGTGGCACAAAATTTACCAACTTCAGTCACGATAGCATCCAATGATATTCAGGTGGCAAGAAAATTAGCAATAAGTTTAAGATCCAAGCAATTTGAAGTTAGTATCTCTGATCATATTGTGGCGATTCAAGTAGCCGGGGCTATTAAAAATATTATCGCTATTAAAAGTGGCATCTATGATGCAAAAAATTATGGCCAAAATGCTAAGGCTACTTTGATAACTGCAGCCCTTCAGGAGATCAAAATCTTGAGCCAGGCTATTGATGGTGATTTGGGGGATAATTCTATTCTCTATGCTCCTGGAATATTGGGGGATTTAATCTTAACCTGTTATGCTAAAGAATCAAGGAATACTAGATTTGGCTATGAACTTGGCAATTCTCCAGATAAAAATAAATTTTTAAATGACAATTTATACTTAGTGGAAGGCAGAGAATCTGCTAAACTAGTTTTAGATTTGATAAAACAATATAATCTTTCCTTACCAATTATTGAGTCGGTA
This sequence comes from Rickettsia endosymbiont of Bradysia coprophila, assembly GCA_019468145.1. Lineage (GTDB taxonomy): Bacteria > Pseudomonadota > Alphaproteobacteria > Rickettsiales > Rickettsiaceae > Tisiphia. The sequence continues at coordinate 411,722 of JAHXDM010000002.1, read as the reverse complement.
GCGAAAGAGCTGGGATTAATGTAATTATTTTATTGTAATTTTAAGTTAACAAAATTTAGGAGGTATTTATGAGTAAAGGATCGGACAAGGATTCATTAATGTCTGACTTAATGTTTGCTATTAAGAATAATAAAATTCAAAAGGTAGAGGAAATAATCAGCACTAATCCTCAATTGCTACTTGAGAATAGTGCTACGCTTGATCTAAATCCTGAATATAGTAATATCACTCCTGTGCTTTACTCAATAGCGTGTCGTAACTCTAAGATAGCATTATTATGTTTTGAAAAGTTAGACGAAAGGGGTGTAGATTTGGGTAACATACAGATGGACTGTACATGGGGTCATAACATCCTAGAATTCGCTGACTTTTACAACTGTAACCCTATAACAAGAGAAATTATTAAAACTGCTCCTCACCTGGTATATGAGTCAAATCCTTCGGCCAAAGAGGAAGATTATAAAGGGAGTATATTACATCGAAAGATAGGACGAGGCTGCTATACGCAGGTAGCAGAATTTATCCAAGAGCTAGAAAAAAAAGGTGTTTTTGTTGATGATACAAGACTGCAGGATAAGGTAGGTGATAAGAAATATGAACTCTTAGATACAGCTTTGATGGAAAGATTTGATACCGTTATTAACGGTACTGAGCGTAAATTTGATACTTTTAAAGTAGTGGAATTATTAGCTAATAAAAAACATAAGCTTATTTCTATTAAAAATGCTGATGGTAATCCTCCTCCCCATGTAGCAATAAAACACAACAAAGAGAAAGAGTTGCAATTATTTATTGAAATATGTGAACGAGATAATAAGGATATTAAAAGTATTACAAATGCAAGAGGTCAAACTCCTCTAGAATTTGCAAAGGAATGTAAGGCCTCACAGAGTATACAGGATATATTGAGGAAAGCTGAAGCAAGAGCAGCTGTTTCTCAGCCAGCTGCTGCTCATAAATTAGCCGCCTATCTTCCAGAGAAACCTTCTTCTATATATCGCTAGGGTTTGAATTTATGTAAAAGAGAGGGGGAAAGAGACCAGTCGTATTTTAACTACTTATTATGAAAATTGTTAAAAATTTACTGCAAATATTTTATAAGCTGTTACTGGGAGAATTTTGCTTATTATTATTAATTATTCCCCTTGAGAATTCTTGGATTAATAGCCTATCTGTTATTTTTCCGTCGTGTGAGATTATTGTGCTTTACTATTTTGCGACAATTTATCATATTAATTTTGCTTCCCTATTCTTAATAGGAATAGTTTTTGATCAACTATACGGAATGCCGGTTGGCACCAATTCATTGGTGTTAATAAGTGCTCATATGTTGCTAAAATTATTAGGTAAATATTTTGTGCTGCGAAGTTATTTAACGAATTTTATTATTTTTGGTTTGTATTATTTTTATATAATACATTTTCAGTATCTGCTGATTATTATCAAAGGATTAACGGTGCCAGGATATTTTGTGATGATCATGCAATATTTAACTACTATATTTTCTTATAATTTACTGAGAATTCCATTTGATAAATCGTTAGAATAATGTTAAGCAAAACAATATTATATAACCAGCTAGTATCAAGAAGAACTTTCCTGATAGGCTCCAGCAAAATGACCTTATTGTCATTACTCGCTGGGAAAATGATTTACATGCAACTGTTTGAGAGTACAAAATATCGTACTTTATCAGATAAGAACCGAATTAGTTTTGTGTTATTACTACCAACTAGGGGGCAGATTTATGATGTAAATGGTCATATTTTAGCAACAAATCAAGCATGTTTTAGATTGTTACTTGATAAAAATATTACCCCTAGTTATAAAGAAGAATTAAGGCTCATTTTTAATATCTTAAATTTTTCAGAACGAAAAGTAGATTTTATTAAAACCAAAGTAAAAAAGGCAGGTAAACATGTTCCATTAGTTATATTGGATAATCTTACTTGGCAAGAAATGTCATTAATAGAAGAACAAAAGCCCTACTTAAAATCTTTGTTTATTGATTTAGGTTATTCAAGATTTTATCCTTTTTCCGAATCTGCTTGCCATATGATAGGTTATATTGGGCAAATTAATGAACAGGAAAAACAAGAGTTAAAAATCAATAATTTAGGTGATTTTTATGTTGGGAAAACAGGACTCGAGAAATATTATGAAGAAAATTTACGAGGAGAATTTGGTTATAAGCAAGTAGAAGTCAATGCTGCAGGGAAACATGTTCGGGAAATTGCGAGTCTATGCAGCGTGCAGGGTAATGATTTGCGTTTAAATATTGATATAGAACTTCAGCAAAAAGTCCAACCCTATCTCAATAAGCAAGGTTGTTCGGCAATAGTCATGGATGTAACCTCTGGTAATATACTAATTCTTGCGATGTCGCCAGTATTTGAATCGAATAATTTTATAAAATTATCCCATGATTATTGGCAAAGCTTAATTCAGGATCCTTATAAGCCGTTAATTAATAAGACAATACAAAGTACTTATCCCCCTGGTTCAGTATTTAAAATTATTACTATTTTAGCGGCTCTTGAATATGGGATAACGCCTGAGCACAGCTTTAACTGCACGGGGCTTTCCGTTCTGGGCACTAATAGTTTTCGTTGTTGGAAATCGTACGGGCACGGCAAGGTGGATATGCATAATGCGATTAAATATTCTTGTAATACCTATATGTATGAAGTAGGTCGACGGATAGGCCATAGAAAAATCCTCAATATGGCTAAGAGATTTGGCTTTGGTACTAAAACTGGCATTGATTTAACTGGAGAAGTGGATGGTTTTTTACCTTCTGCAGAATGGAAATTAAAGAAATTTAAAAGCAGGTGGGCATTAGGGGACACTTTCAATTTAGCGATCGGGCAGGGTTTTTTGTTATCTACCCCTATACAACTTGCCAGGTTTACTACAGCAATTGCCAACAATGGTAAATTGTATCAACCAAGAATTGCGCAAAGGTCTCCTAACGCAGAAGTACCTCTTTTTGAACAAGTTGACATATCACAAAAATATTTGGATATTTTAAAAGAAGCTATGTTTAAAGCGGTAAATACTGAAGGTGGTACGGCATATTATAGCAGAATTTTATCGGAAAATCATCAATTAGCTGGTAAAACAGGAACAGCGCAAGTACAATCCAAAGCTAATGTAAATGATGATTTAAGTAGAAAATCAATTGCTTGGGAGAGACGTAACCATGCTATATTTATGGGATTTGCTCCTTACCATCAGCCGCAATACTCTATTTTAGTATATGTCGATCATGGCGGTGGAGGGGGGCGTGATGCAGCACCAATTGCCAGCAAGATTATGTCGATGGTGCTTGATAAATATGTTTAAGCGGTATGGGGAGTTACGGCTTTAAGCGTGCTAGACTCTTCGTCTTTGACGAGTCTAATCTTTAAGGGAACAGAATTTTAATAACTAATATCATTAATTATGTTACATTCAATTTTCAAACAATTTATAATTATTTTACCAGAAATTTCGCTGGTGATATTAGCATTATTTTCACAATTAGCTGGTCTATTTTTCACTAAAAGAGCAAAGTTAGTTACTAACAGTACGATATTAATTTCAGTAATCCTGCTAATGGTTTTATCATTTGCTGCGGCAGCATGGTTAACTAATGAGGGAATGATAGGTTTTAATAATTCGTTTGTTATAGATAGACCCATTGCTATTTACAAAGCGGTGGTTTTGCTATTCTCAATAATAACCATAATTATTTATAAAGATTATTGCCAAATAACTAATGAAGAATTGAAAATTGAATTTATAACATTGGTATTGCTTTCTACTATGGGTTCTTTTGCTGCCATTTCATCACGTAACTTTTTACTGCTATTTTGTAGTATGGAATTACAAGCCTTAATTGGCTATGTTCTTGCTGGTTTTAATATCCATAATCTAAAATCATCCGAAGGGGCGTTAAAATATTTTATTTTGGGCGCTTTAATTAGTTGTCTATCATTATTTGGGATATCTTATATTTATGGGTTTGGTGGAAGTTTAGACTATCATCATATTGTTGAAAGGATGAGAGATTTATCAACGCCTAATATTGGCTTAATAGTTGGGTTGGTGCTTTTTTTAAGTAGCTTGTTCTTTAAATTAGCAGTAGCACCTTTACATATTTGGACGCCAGATGTCTATGAAGGATCATTTATCCCTTCTGTTACTTATTTTTCTGCCGCAAGTAAGCTTGGTAGTGTAATTGTATTATTCAACGTCATTACATTAGTTGAAGAATATAAACCAATTTCAACTGATTTAGTAAAGATATTGGCGATTTTATCTATGTTGATTGGTTCTATCGGAGCAATTAGACAAACTTCTTTAAAAAGGTTAATGGGGTATAGTGCTATTTTAAATGTCGGTTATATTTTAATTGGCATCTCTATCCAGGATGAAGATGAAATGGGCACAATTTCTGCAATAAGTTATATGATTATTTATGCTACTGCCGTAGTCAGTTTTTTTGCCTGCCTCATTGCTTTATTGGGTAAAAAAGCCGAAGCAGCGACTTTTGATGATCTAAATGGGATAGCTTTGAGGAGAAAAGCTTTGGCCGCCGGGATTACTATTATCATGTTTTCTCTAATTGGTCTTCCCCCCTTTGCAGGATTTTTTGGCAAATATTTTCTTTTTTATGAGGCTATTATTCATCAGCAATTTACTCTAGCTATTATAGGCATTATTACCAGTGTGATTGCTGCTTATTATTATCTTAAAATAGTCCGGTCAATGTATTTTCTTGAAGCAAATGAAGATGCTACCCAGGATCAGGTAAAAACTTATCCAGGATTACAAATCATCATTTGCCTTATGATAGGTTTTCTCTTGTTTTTTTCTTTAATAATTATTTTTCTAATATAAGGTAATTTAGAGGTAAGTATTTCTTGGAAGAAAAAATATAATCAAATAATTTTTGATGAAATAGATAGTACCAATACGGAAGGGTTGCGAATAGCTAAAACTCTTCCAGAGGTAAATTATGTGATAGTTGCTAAAAATCAGACTCATTCTCGTGGTCGAAATAACAAAATTTGGCAATCATGTCTTGGAAATTTACATTTTAGCATCCTTTTAAAACATAATATCGATCTTAACTATCTCCCTCAATTGTCGTTTGTAACGGCCGTGGCTGTTCATAAAGCTCTTCACTCTTTACCCACTAAATCCCCAAATACTATCCAGTTAAAATGGCCAAATGACTTGTTAATCAATAACAAGAAAGTAGCTGGCATCTTACTAGAATCGATCAGCCTCACTAATCATCACTATTTGGTAATAGGTATTGGAATCAATGTCAAACACCATGCTAGTAATATTGATCAGTTAACTACTAATTTATTAAAGGAAAATATTGAAGTAAAAAATCTGGAATATTTACTAGATGTGATTATGACGAGTTTTGAAAAATCCTTCACCTATTGGAAATCTCAAGGTTTCCAACCAATAAGGCAATATTGGCTTAAAAGAGCCTATAATCTTAATCAACTAATTACTGTTAATTATCAAAATACCAAAATCACCGGTATTTTTAAAGGCCTAGCCCCCGATGGCCGGCTAAAAATTCTCGGAAAGTCCGGAGAAACCCATATTTTATTAGCTGATTAAATATTTAGCCCTCTAAAAATTAATACCTTAATCTTTTTCAAATAAACTCTTGCTAAAAATATTAATTTTACTATAAAGTGGTAAAAAAAAATTAAAGAGTTTTTATGGAAAACAAGAGTTTTGGTATGCTCTCGATCTCCTATCTCTTTAATTTATTATAATTAATAAACAAAAATGGACAAATATATGAGAATAACTAGTGAATTACTTAGACCTGTTCCGAATTTTTCAGAAGTAGATATGGTACGTGTTTATATAGAGGATGATGCAAAAAATAATATTGTCAATGGTATTTGTTTTGTAGTACCCAAGGCAGAAGATATCATTACTGTTTATATCCATAATAATCAAATGTTGTTGACACATCCAAAAGATCGGGAGTTTGAAGTAAAATTGCCTGATAATATAACCGATACATTAATTATTGGTGAAAATAGTAAGCATCTAAAGATAATAATTACTAATAATTGTAGTAGATTGGCTCAAATACACTTAGAAGAGAATAGTGAAACTATATTAAATATTCAACGATTTTCTCCTTTGCCTGGGATACAGCTAACAATGGAGGACCAGTCGATCATAAATTTTTCTACCCCTACATGGGTTTACTCAGAACGTCCTCTAATGCTAGTAGATTCAAATAACCCTACTATGATGGATGTGGCTGGTGATTATTGTATTGATATGTGGCCAGGAGTGCCATCTTAAGATAATGTTCAGGCAGTTTAATAAAGACATTTTGTATTAGCCCAGCAATTTCTGTTAATAATCTTCTGAAAAGCAGGTATACTCCTCTGATATGAATTTGCGTGCGTCGTTACTCAATGCTCGCTTATTATCTATAGGCTTCGCTCCACCGTGCAAGGCAGCAAAATTATCGGCCGAAGGGGTATATAGATATTCAATATCAAGTGAAAGCATATTTAACTTTCTCCATAGTCTTGCAACGAAATACTGAGGCACTGCTGTAATAGTTCTGGATTTTCCAAAATTTCTGCCGGAACTTTCCAGTAAGACATTTTAATAATTTTACCCCTTTTCTTGTAGGAAAAAGGTTCAGAGTTAAATTTTATAAAAAATTCCGTTGCTTTATTATGAGCTTTAAAATAAAGCTCTTGTTGAGCAATTAAAGCAAAAATTTTGCCATTAATATAAAGACCATATCCCCCAAACAGCTTGCGTGTTTTTACCTGGTATAGAGGACTTAATATATCTATTACATAATCTAAGAACTCATCACTTGTTATCTTGATGTTCACAAATCACTCATCATAATTAGGGCAATTGTAAATATTTCTGTAAAAATTCCGCATAAGGCTACAAGTCAGTATTTATAAGGGTTATATGGTTACTTTTTTCATATTTTTTGAGATGTCAAAATAGACATTCGTCTAATTATACAAGTTTTCTAACCTAAGAAAATGTCTTAATTAATACTTATTAAATACAAAACTTATCATAACATTTATCACATAATCATTAATAAATTTAAATAAAATCATTGCAATTTCTACAAAATCATTATAAATAGTATGTTGAATAGGCTAAGGGTATTTCTAGTTGAGATTTTCTTAAGGAAAAAAATAGTATTAGCACAACCTTGATAGTCTATTACTTTAATTCTTAATTATTGATCAAATTGATTTATCCTATAAATGCAACAGGACCTTCATGTATCTGTTATGACAAATATCAAAGAAAGTGTACAAGTAATTAGTGGTATGGAGAAACAAGAGAAATATCAGAGTTTAATAACCCTGCTAAGGGATAAGAGCATAGCACATGAAAAAGAATATACATACTTACGAGATAGTCCCGGGAGCGCAAGTGCATACATTGCTAAAGAAAATGCTACTACTAATACTTTCATATTAAAAAAGTTTTATAAGAATGTAGAAGCTGGAGAAAAAGCGATAAAAGCACTTTATTACGAAAACGTAAAGGATCAGATTAAAAAAAATTCATGGTATGCAGCAGGAAAGAGTGTTTGCTGTGCGAGAATTAATAGCTTCTGATATTTATGCAATGTTACTTTTTGATCGTGTTCCTAAAGCCCAATTAGTGATAGGCAATAATGAAGAGATTTTATATGTACGTTCTAAATTCTTCCAAGACACTGATACTACATTAAGTGATTTTTCTAAAACATTTGATACATCTTCTAATATATCTGATGATTCTATCTCAAGTAACGGTAGCTCAAGTTATCAATGGCTTGATCCTAATAATCCTAAATTACGCGAGTTATTAGGATTTGAAAAAGCAATAGCAGCTTGTCACATAATGGGAGAAGATGACTATCATGCTGGAAATTTCATGGTGCAAACTTATCAAGATGAAAACCATAGAGATAAGTATATAATTATGAAAATAGATCATGGTAGGTCATTTTTAACATTTCATAAGGATTTTACTACATTAATTAGTTCTATAAACAATTTATTTGAGTATTTTGAATATCAACAAGCTATTGATAATAAAAATCTTATATTTAATGTAGGGGAATACTTAAATACTTTAAATCACATGATTAATACTCATGATGAAGATAAAATAAATAATATAATTAATCGTGTAATTAAAACATTAGAGACCCAACAATTTAATGTTAGTAATTTTGGTATAACTTATAGTTTTGATCAAAAAGAATTAAGTAAAACTGTGATTAATGATTTTAAGAAGTTAAGTGATTTACATAAAGAGCTTCTAAGTGCAAGTTTTGAGAATATGAAAGAGATTACAAAAGATCTAGAGTTAGTGAATAATTTTAGTAATGTTGATAAGGATTTTAGAAATGGACAATGGATAACATCAATACAGCAATATCCTTTTGAGAATAAAAGTCCAATACTTTATGCTGCTATGAATAATATTAAGATCAACAAACAGAATGCTTTAATATGGGCTATGGATAATAAATATGCAATAAAAGTATTAACAGAAAATAGTGCATCTGTAATTTATACTTATGATGCAACAGAAACTATCGACCCTATAGAATATATTTTAGATCATAAAGGAAAAAATGAGTTGGAATTATCACAAGATGAAAGTGAATTCATCCAGTATGTATCTAATAATAACTTCACAAGTAATATTACTGGTAAGAAATATATAGATAGTTTTAAACAATCAGAAGCAATAACTACAATAAAGAAATGGTTAAAAAAAGAAAATACCCCGGAGGAAGCACCGAACATACACATGATAGGAGAAGCTCAAACAGATTGTAGTACAAGAATGGACGATCTGCAGGATATTATAAACAGAGAACCGTAAATAGCTACTTCAGATTCTTATGTAAAAGGAATCTCCCGAAAACGTAAACTCTCAAGAGTCAATATTCATCCTTAAATGTAAAAACAATATTATAGGTGTGTAACCCAGGTTCTATCGTACCTATTCACTAATGGAGTTAAAATGTCTCAAGAAACCCTTTTTCAAGACAACAATTTTTTATGACAAATTAACAGAAATATTGTATAATCTACTCATCTCAAATATCAAACTATTATATTCTCAATTTTTATCTAATAAACGAGAAAATGTCAATTAGTTGGGTATGCCAGGGTGTAAATATATATAATTCATTGTGAATTATTAACAGTAATAAAAATCAAATATGTCAAATAATCATTTTATAAAATATCAAGGATTAGCGTTCAGTCAATTAAGGCAAAAAATAATATCACCTATGATAATATTTATCGTATTAATATTATCAGCAAGCATTGTGCCAATGATTAGTAGCGCTTCATCTTCAAAAAATCAGTTACCTAAGGTAGAGTCTTTAACTACTGAAAAAATTAAAACAATAGGGATATCAGAAGCTCTCGATATCCCGGATATATTAAAACATTTTTCTGTTTCAGAAATTTATAAAGGCCGTGTCCCTCAAATACAGTTATCAAGCCATCCAAGTGGCAAGAAGTTTAAAACGCTCTTACAAAAAGGGCTTAAGAATGGCCCAAATTTTGCAGGACATTACACTATCGTGGAGATAGGTTGTGGTACCAACTGCCTAAACATATGGATTATAGACACAAGTAGAGGGACAATACTAGAAGGTCCTTATAATACTGCTTGGGGAGCTAAATATAATTTAAATAGTAGGTTATTAATTTTAAATCCATTACCAACTGATGCTGATAAATCTTACTTAAATCACCCGGCAATCACTGATTGTAACAGCACATACATGCTAATGGATCAAGGTAATTTCACAATTCTTTTTAAAGAAAAAATGGAAATATTACTACAGGAACAATTAAATAGATCCTAAGGTTATTCAAATTAAATACCTTAACAATATAGGTGAACAGGATCATAGATTTATCAAGAAATGACTTAAGCCAATGCTTGGTTTTAAAAACTTTACGTCTGCTAAAATTACTATCGCTGGATCCGAGAATATTCGAATGGTTCAAAAAAGACAAATTACTCAGGCTAATGATAATCTTTCTACTTTTGAAAATTTTGTAACATTAATGGCTGCTTAATAGTTAAAAATCCTGAGGCTTCTTAAACCCGCCTAAACGATGCGACAAAGCCATCCTACCTAGTAGTTTTGGTGCAGCATTAAAATAGAAAGAAAACATTATGCCTACTGTCCAAGATAACAATGTTGTTGAACTAGTGAAATTACTGAATCAACTCTGCAGACTGAGGAGAAAATATTTTATACGCTTGTATGTAGTGCATTGATTGCCCTAGAATACCTACAGTCATAATATAACGTTCATATAGATTATATTTAGTAGATATTGTATTCTGTGACTCTGACATATAGTTTTATTCTTGTTATTTATTTGGGAAAAAGTGCTAATCTCAGATATACTATATATAGTGGCTTAAGTATAATAGTTATATTACTAATAATTATTATTTTAATTTTTCTAAAACAGATACCGCAACGAATATAATGTCTTAAGAAACGCGTAGAGCTGTTGAAAAAATTTTAATTTTTATACTTCCAGTACGTTCAATAGCTAAAAACGTATTTTTAAAATAAATAACAGTGTAATGCCATATCATTAATCCATCGCTCTGGTTATTTTAAGCTAATCCTTAACATGAATATTTTTGCTACTAATATTTGCCCAATAATATCAGCACATAACTTAGATGATAAACGCCTAATTAAAATGGTTCTTGAATCTGCGCAACTTCTAAGCACCGCCATATTCCTCAATAGCAATATTCTGCACCATGATATATATAAACCAACTCACCAAAAACATCCGTGTACTCTTTGGGCTTCTTTAAACAAAACTAACTGGGATTGGCTTTTTGTACATTTCCAATCTCTATGTTACGAGTATACTTTTCGCTATAATAAAAAGCATAAAACTGAACAGCTAGTACTTACTTTAGCGCAATACAGTAAATGCCTTCCTCATAGTAAAAAGATAACACCTTTTCCTAATTGTACTAAATCAAAAATCTTACAAGTTGATTTTACTAATATTACAGATATACATGAGGCCTACCAAAAATATCTTATGACTAAATGGCAATATGATCAACTAAAACCTAAATGGACCAATAGATCTCCACCTTGTTGGTATAGATAATGTTACAACAAGTAGAATTTATTATCTTAACAAACGGTCCTTTTACAAAACGACAGATTTTTATTCTAAATTAGTCGAAATATTGTATAATCTATCCATCTCGAATATCAAACTATTATATTCTCAATTCCTATCTAATAAATGAGGAAATGTCAAAACTAGTGGGATATCCGGAGTATTAACAAAGGATAGATTATTATTTTTTATTAGGATCCCTTAGAGTTTGCCTTTGGTTGCAGTCACCAGGAAAATACAAAGGTCGCAATTATTCGGCAGATAAAACTATCAGGCAGGAATACGTAAATATGATGAAAGATGGTAAGTATGCATGTCGTATGTGGCAAGAATGGCTAAAGTTTCAAGACAAACACTATATAATTGGAAAATGGATTTTGACGCCTCAACTTAAAGTAAAAAAATCTTGCCCCGTTTTTGAATAGCCTCAAGTAATTTTTATACCTGCCTAATAAAAACTATCCTCTAAACTGTTGACACATCAAAAAACCATGGTATGAGTATTACTGATATTTCTAAAACTTTAAAAATATCACTTTATTATTAATGCTCATTGCTATAAACTATAAGAAACTTATTTAAAGAATATTATGACCAAAGTAGCAGTAGTTATTTCTGGATGCGGGCATCTTGATGGTGCTGAAATTTTTGAAACAGTTTTTACCTTGCTGGAATTAGATAAAAATAATGCTGAAGTAAAAATTTTTGCTCCTAATATAAAACAACTGCAAGTAATTAATCATTTAACCCAAGAAAAAATGCCTGAACAACGTAATGTACTGGTAGAATCTGCGCGTATTGCTCGTGGTCAAATACAACCATTACCAGAATTGAAGGTACAAAATTTCGATGCATTAATATTACCTGGTGGTTTTGGTGCAGCATTAAATTTATCAGATTTAGCAGCAAATAATGAGAATGCGAAAGTTATAGCAGACTTACAAGAAATAATTGTTCAATTTTACAAAGTAGCAAAACCAATTGGGGCAATTTGCATCTCTCCTGCCCTGTTAGCATTAGCTTTAAAAGAGCATGCTAACATTACTATTACCCTTGGTAACAAAAATGAATTGATTCAAAAATTAGCAGCTACAGAACAAACCTGCCTTGCTGATAATATCGTGGTAGATGAGAAGAATAAGCTAGTTACTACTCCTGCTTTCATGTTAAATGCACCACTAATACAAATCCATACAGGTATTAGCACACTGGTTTCTAAAGTAATTAACATGTGCGTAAAAATATAATAAACTTAAAATATCAACTGTCTCTATGCTTATAGTCTTGCAACAACTAACAAAAAGTATAATAATGGTCAACACCAACAAGACTTCATGATAAAAGCACACTAATATTTATTACACAATACTAAATATAGTTATTTAAAAATAGGTTAATTATTTTTTTGATTAAATTTAAATAGTCGTTTAAGATTGAATAAATAGTAAAATTATAAGGAAACAAATGTCTAACAGAAAGAATGAAATATTTAATCCTGAATCATTCAAGGAATTGGAAGCCAGAATTGCAAAACTTACAGCACGATCCGAAAAAGATCTGAAAAATGAGATGAACAACTTTGATCAAGTGAATGAACAATTTAATGCAAGATTAGATACATTATGGGGTACAGATTCGCATTCTGATGATGAAGTAGATAAATTACTAGCACAAACACAATCTGAAGTTATTCTCGAAGCAAAAAGTGCAGAATTAAGCAACCAAACAGATCAAGAGCTATGGAATAGACTTAGCAGACTAAAAGATGATAGGTCCATCAGTCAAAAGACATCACCAACAGACTTATCAGATATCTCCAATAATACTTCTAATGAGGTTAGAAAAAAAATACCTGTAGGATTTTCCTTTGATGATACTCAATCAATCATTACAGCTAACCTTGACGCACAAGCAGGTATAGCTGACACATTTGCTGATCAATATGACGATGTAAAAGACAAGAAATCATTAACTAATCTAGCTAGTAAACTTAAAGAAATGAGTAATATAATTGCTGATATAGCTCCTATACCTAAAGAATATGAAGCCCAACTATCAACTATTATTACTCAGGCCTTACAAAAAATTTACGAAGGAATAAAGGAAGTAGTATCACCTGTAATAGGTGCAATCAAAGAAATAGGTAATACTTTTCTCAATTCTATTAAGTCGATCTTTAAAGAATCTCCTGAAAAACAAATAGCAGTAACTAAAGCAAATTTAAAGGGATTGTACAAAACATATACTGAGTTAAAAGGCATCGATAATAGAGTGAAAGAAAAATTTCTTAAAAATCATTATGAACAAATCGACCAACTACACCATCCTCAAGAATTATTAGCGGAAACTGCTAAGATCACTAAATCTATAGCAAATGCTGGAAGACAAAGAATTAGTAATCTTAAACCACCACAAATTATCCGTAAAATGCGGAAAGATCATACCACTACTGTAGCCACCTCCAGCTCACTTATGGCACCTAGCACTCCTAACAATGTGAGATCATCAATACGTCAACGTTAATTTATTAAAATTAATAATAAATAAGGTGAAAATTAACATCTATTTACGCTATTATTAAATTTTGAGCATTTATCATCATAATACATTGATGTGAATACACTAGACCGGACAAAATAAATTAGGTAAAATATCATGTCATATACAGAAAAAACTCATTTTTTTACATGGTCAACAAGAGGTGAGCGCTTTTTAGAACGTGCTAAATCCCTTTTCGCATCATCAAAACTTCAACACTTAAATCCTTACCAGGCATTAATCAATCAACTCTCTTGAAAAACTCTGAACGGTCACGTTTTTTTTATACTCTAAAAAATGAATTATAGTCAATTAACTTGAGATAGGGACGGAGTTATTCTCGTTGCTTACCTACTAGTAGTTCTAGGCTTTGAGCCTCGCTCCTAGTCCCTAATTCATCTTAATTTACTATAGTTTGTCAATATAAGTTTAAAACTAGGAGGAAGCAAAAAAATGTAATATTTGAATATATTGAGGTTTTTTATAACCGTATTCGAATACATTCCACAAATAATTATTTATCACCAATGGAATACGAAGAAATTCAAAAAATCGCTTAAAAAAACTGTCCGGAAAACTGTTGACAGATCACCTCAGTAGGGTTCTGCTTAATCCGACCATTCCTATCCAAAATCATCTACCCTATTTGCTTGAAGAATTATTTCTTGTTTTATTTCATTAATATTTTCATTTATTGCATTTTCTGTGAAAATTTTTATACTCTTAAATAAGTTATCAAATTCAATAGAATTTTTATCTGGTAGTCTTGTAATACTATCTAATTTATAAGTAGAAATTATTTCATCACTATTTTCAGTAACTAAATTATTAAGTCTTTTACAAGATAATATTGCTATTTTACACTTGGAAAATCCTTAACAAGTTCACGTTGTAATGGTTCTAGTATTCGATCTATATTATTCGTATCACTTTGTTTAATAACATTAAATAGAGCTATAGTATGTTTTTGATAATGTAGAACAAATACTTCTTTGATATTATTAATATCATTTTTAATAGATGTAACCATTAATTCATAGGCTGTTTCATTTAATTGTAGTTTTATATCTTGAGTATTATTTTGCATGACCAACTCGATTATTAGCTTTTTTAGATGAAGTTTTTTTGCTTAAATATTCGTTACTCTTTTTCGTTTTTTTAGGGTTACAAGATGGGCTTCGTTTAAAAAAATTAACTAACAGATTTACTATATTAAAAGTTTTATTAACCTTATCCTGAGCATTTTTGGGTATAGGTTTTAAAGGGCTATCAGCTGTAAATATTGCCTCTCTTATTTCAGGAGAAGTAATATCTCTTTCTGATGTGGTGTTTTGTATAGTAACTAACGGCTTTTCTGGAGATTTTAACACTAAGGTATTATATGTTTTTAAAAAAAGTTCTTTGCCTGGTTGTCTAATGTAAGTTATAGGATCTAATCCATCGAATGTTAAATTTAATTTTATTGCGTGATTAATAACATAAGCACGTTGCAAACTATGTTGTTGTTCAAAACGTTTTGTAAAAAAATCTGTTAATTCTGCAGGTGTTTCTATAACGTCTAGGTTCCAAGGCAATTCTAGATAATCATTCATGTTATCAATCCTGGGTACCGCAGTAGGGTAAATATTAAATTTCCTACTAATTTCATTAAAACTCGTTCCGATTATATTTCTATTGTTATTTTTTTCATTAACCCATCTTAAGTTAGACTTATCTATTTTGCTACCGTCATCCAACAATGATTTATCTATTTTATCTAAATCATTAACCATTGCTTTAATTAATTTTTCTTGATCAAAAGGTATTCTTTGCCAAAAATCATTATTGATAAATCTGTCTCTTATAAATTCTTCTAATTGACTCATATCCTTAAAGTTAAGCCAACCAATACGACCATGATCAATTTTGGTAAGTCTCTTATTATGTACAAAACCATTCCCTGTGTGACAATCAGGATCAAGCAACACCAAACTTTTACTTATAAATTCTTCGAAATTTTCAATTTCCTTGGGGTCTCCCTGATAGTAACAAAATTCAACTCCGGGAATTATTTTTGACCTTACACCAGAGACTTCTTCCGTAATTTTATTAGGTAGTTCTACCCCTAGCGTGCGTAGTGGTGATTTTATTTCGCTCACATTTTTTACTTGGGCTATTGTTCGTGGAAAAGACACGCTACTTATTTTATCTGCTACAGATTCTAATAGAAGCTCTAAATTATCTGTTAGCAGTATAGTCCTATCTATTGTATTTTTTAAAAAATAATTTTCTCCAAAATCATGTAAAAGGGTACTTTTAGCTTTTTGTACATCATGTGTCCCTTTTATTGGCACACCTTTTTCAATAGAAAAAGTTTCTAGGCTACGAGGTAACCGGTCCGCTAAATTATAGTTTATACTTCCTGATGTTGCTCCTGATAAGTTTTTATCGAAGTCTACTAATTTTTTTAAATATTTATTTGCTGTTTCTGGGGTAATTGAAGTTGGTAATTCTGGAACATTATCAATATTTAATATTTGGTTTAATTGGTGTTTTTGTGTGTTTAAGTTCACTAAAGAATTCTGAGTTGATGAACTTAGAGTAAGTATAATTGGGTAAGTTTCAAGTGATCGGTATTCTTGCTCTATAATATCACGCATTACATACATTCCCGTTAAAGATATATGATAGTTTAATACCGTCTTTTTTTCATTTATATCTAATGAATTGTTTGTTAAAATTTCATTAAGAGCTACTTTAAAGTTTCTAAAATTAGGCGTTACGTTCTCATCAAGACTTTTTAACAAATTATTTTGTTCACTAGTAATAATAAATTCATTTGTATTAGTATTTATAGAATCATATAAGGTACATAATAATTTATTTAACTTTTTGATATCATCTGATTCTACTATATCATTTAGCTCTATTGTGTGTTGATTTTTATATTGAGGAGATGAGGGGGTAGATTTTTTCATGGTAGCCCACAGTTATTGTCCAGAAGTTAAAATAATATGTTGAGTCCCCCCGAGGGGCTCTAATATCTGCTGCTCTCAAGCAACTGGGGAGAGAGTAAACCAGATTCTAAGCCTATACTTCAGAATATTGCAAAACTCACAATATTCCTGAAAAAATTTAGTATATTAAAAATTTGATTGATAGTTAAGTTTCTATTGTCAGATATTAGAAGATTTCATTATTTTTCGCAAGTAGTTAATTTTTTACTATATGGTGTTAACTAATTTTTGCAGCAAGCTCTTCATTATTTAGAGCAAGAGCCAGCTGTTCTTTAGAGGGTAGTTTTGTACTTTTTGCAGCGGAGGAACGTCAATTTGTGGGGGAGAAAAATGTTTGGCGCTTAACAATCTTCTAAATATTTTCTTGATTTATTTTAATTACTATATTATGCTGCCCTTGATTAAAATATTATTAATATATAAATAATTAATTAACTTTTACAATAGGAAATATTATGCTAGTAATCCCATCATGGACAAATGCCCTAGAATTATCAAAAAAGTTGTTAGATTTGATAATATCCAATGGAAGCACGCCTGACGAAAGATTGAAAAAATGTATAGACTTTCTGCATAAAGGCTCATTAAACGAAAAGGAGATAGAAATAATTAATACAGTATGTACTCAAGATAACCTTATTAGTTGGGAAGAACATCATAATGAATTGATAGCAAGCTATGCTAAAGATCTATGGGAGGTGATGGAAACACGTATGAAGGAAGAAAATAATTATGATTTTAAAGTCATAGTGTGTACTATATTGAGCACTTTAGCAGTAGTTGGTGTAGTAGGTGGTCTAATATATGGAGCAGTGAAGTTGCGGCATAAAAAATCTGAATTAGATAAAATTCTTTATAATAAGCTTAGAGATAGCCACGCTAGTTTAATAGATAAAGATCTAGAATCTGGTGTAAAGGAGGAAAGCCAATTGCAACAGTCGGATCACCTGAAATTTCAAGGGAATGCAAGTGTATCTTATCATAATGATAATCAATCCGAAAATACACCAAATTCAAGCATAATAGGGGAGTATTATCATAATAATGAAGCAACATAAGTTCCCCCTTGCGAGAAATTCTGTCTCTCTCTAAATCTTATTCATTATACTCCCTAACTTGAACCACTTTGCGTTACACGTCAATTCTGGATAAGGGATATAATATTGGCAATCCCATTTAGAATGATTTAAACTTTCGTACGTTGTCATATATTTTCTCCTTTGACCGTCAGCCAAAGAAGTTATATATGATAACTATAATGGACTGAAATTTGCTACTTCTGCTTGCCCCTAGACCTATACCTCCAACATACTAAGTACCTTGGTAAATTGCAAAATCCCCAAATGGAGAAGCTGCTTCATGGATATAGAAAGCGCATTTTTCTTTACGTTCTATGATTTCAGTATCTGCTATTAGCTCAGCTCCTGAGCATTCTATTTTGTCTAATGTAATATTTCTTCTCATTTTATACCCTTTCCCTTATATATTGTCTACCGTTTTTATACTTTATTGCTGATAAATGCTAGTATCAGTAATGGAAGTCAATAAAAAAAATAGTGATTTAGTATAAATTTTCCTTCCCAGAAGATTCGCTTAGGTGTATTAAGCTGGTTTATTTTGATCGGCTGAGCGCTCTAGACTTTTACCTCCTGCTTGCAGATCTTTACCTATCCCTTCCATAGTATTGCAGGAACTAATCGTTATAGTTAATAGCACCATAGCAATAAATGTGATACGCATTCTTTTACCTTTATATAACTTTTATTTTTTATTAGTTAATTACTCTCCTCATTTTCTTCAAACCATCATCTCTCCTACTAGCTACGTTTGTTTTTATTAAGGATATATGCGTATGTTTTATATCTAATTTTTGTTCTTCTTCATATTTTAGGTTGTATTCTGGATTTAGCAACATATTTTTCTTATGAATAAATCTCTCTCTTGATTCTATGTGCATTTTTCTTCTCTCCTCACCATTATAATGACCTGAAGAAATTAGATAGGGAAAAAGGTTATTTTGTTTCCTAATAAGTTAGAATAACATTTAAATATTGATTTAGCATAAATCCATGTTGTTTAAGCCATAGCTTAGCAGCTTTATAATTTGGATAAATTTTCTCCACTAACTTCCAAAAACGTGGGCTGTGGTTCATTTCTGCTATATGGCACACTTCGTGAACTATTACATATTCTAAAATTTCTCTAGGCGCAAAAATAAGTCGCAAGCTAAATGATAAAATCCCTTTACTATTACAGCTTCCCCATTTACTACTATTATTCATAAGTTTAATTTTATTAAATTTTAAATTATATTGCTTACTTAATATTGTAGCTGATCTGGTTATGTCTTCTAATAGCTTTGTTTGTAAAAATTTTATTAATATATTATTATATTTACCTAAAATAGAGTATATTTGAATTATATTTTTATTAATTGTAACTTTATTACATATGGATTTAATAATTTGTAGTGAATATTTTTCTCCTAAGATAGGAATAGTATAAGGATCAATCAGTTCTCTTTTAGAGAAATTTTGCAATTTTTGCCTGATCCACTTTTCTTTTTTTAGGAGAAAATTATATCCAGCATTAAAATTGTAGTGCGGTAAAACTAATTCTACTCCTTTATGATTGACCCTAATTGCAATATTTTTAGCTTTATTACTGTATCTTATAGGTACTTGAATAGGGAGACCTTGCTTATCTAAAGTAATCAAATTTGATATTAATTTTTGGGAATGCTGCATAGGATACTGGCCTGAAGTTTCAAGACAAATTTTCACTAATTTTGTTTCCTCATTATTGCATTTTTTAAGCTGCAATTTGTTTATAATTTCGTATATAATCTAAATAAACATTCATAGGTTTTTGATAACATTTTTGACGGGGGAAATATTTACTCTATTATTTTCCTTATGCAAAATTAGCTATAAATAGGAAATTTATTTACTAAATGTTGCGCCTGTTTGCGAGTTGTTTCTTCACATTCTCGGTTATTATTGACATTTTCAGGATTAATTTTTAAGCCATCTAATACATCACAAACCATTTCGCCAACTTCTCTGAAGGCTTCTTCCTTAAATCCCCTAGTAGTGCATGCCGGAGTCCCTAGCCTAATACCTGAAGTAATGAAAGGCGACGTAGGGTCAAAAGGGACAACATTTTTGTTGCAGATCATCCCTGCTCGCTCAAGAGAGTCCACCGCTGCCTTACCAGTAATGCCACATTTTCTTAAATCAATTAATATCATATGATTATCAGTGCCCTTGGTTAAAATATCGTAGCCTCGTGCCATTACGCTGCTGCCCAGAGCCTGGGCATTAGCAACCACCTGTTTTATATAGAGGGCATAACCTGGTTGCAGGGCTTCTAAAAATGCTACGGCTTTTGCGGCAATAATATGCATTAAAGGTCCGCCTTGTAAGCCAGGAAATAATGCCGTATTTATTTTTTTTCCTAATTCTTCATCATTTGACAGAATTAACCCACCGCGGGGTCCCCGTAAAGTTTTATGGGTAGTCGAAGTTACCACGTGCGCAAAGGGCAGCGGGCTTGGATGCTCGCCAGCAGCTACCAACCCTGCAATATGGGCGATATCTGCTAATAAATATGCACCAACTTTATCTGCTATTTCTCTAAATCTTGCAAAATCTAATTGTCGAGGATAAGAAGAATAGCCAGCAATAATTAGTTTCGGCTTATGTTTTAAAGCCATCTCTTCTACTTGATCATAATCAATTAAATAAGTTTCCTTATTTACCGTATAAAAAGTAGCATTAAACCACTTACCCGAAAGATTCGGAGGAGCGCCATGGGTTAAATGCCCACCCGTATCTAGCGACATGCCAAGGATAGTATCATAAGGCTTTAATAAAGCAAGAAATACCGCCTGATTTGCCTGACAACCAGAATGCGGTTGGACATTGGCATATTTACAATTAAATAATTTTTTTGCCCGTTCAATAGCTAAGTTTTCAGCTAGGTCTACCTCTTTGCAACCATTATAAAAACGCTTTCCTGGATATCCTTCTGCATATTTATTGGTCAGCACTGATCCAGCAGCTTCCAACACTGCAGGGCTGACAAAATTTTCTGAAGCAATTAATTCTATACCGTCATTTTGCCGTTTTTCTTCTGCCTTAATAATTTGATATATTTCATTATCCGTTTCAGATAATTTATTTAAAAAAATATTCATTCATTTAATCTATATATTAATTCTTTCCTTACTTGAAATCCACTATATCATATAATTCGGTGTGCACTAAGTAAATCGAAGTAATTTTTTATATATTTTTAGTAGAGAATTAACTACCATTATTATAAATTGATAAAAACCATAATTTTATTTTAAGGATTGGTAATTTATAAGGTAACATCTGATTAATAAAACTCTTCACTGTATAGTTGTAAGTACGGGAATGTATACAATAATTTCCCAAAAATAGCAATATTTTAAGGAATTTTTTTGGGTACTGCTATCATCATGTTACTTTGGTATCTTCGGATGTTTTTTTGAAAGGAGGAAGAAGGCAGAGAAGGACGATGAGCTCTCTTATTAATCCCAGGGTTACTAGTAATTTTACTATAGTAGTTGGAACTATCCTGTTGGTTAAGCGAGTTTTTATATAGATGCATATTACTGGCAATTTTAATGACATCTTGTTTATATTTGGAACCCAGCGCAAGGGTAGCAGAGTGATAATGGGCTATTGCTTTATGCCAACTCCCTAATTGGTCATATTTAGCTTTTAGGAATTTAGCCGAATAGGCAATATTATGTGCAGGATCAAAAGCCTGACTTAAAGAATTAAAGGCATCTAAATGATGTTTTAGATTGATTTGCATACAACCAACATCAATATTTTCCTTCCCTTTAATTATTTGCTTTTTAACGAATAATATAGCCTCTCTTTTACTGTTAAAATGATATCCTTTGCCTTCAACATTCACAGTCCAAGGCCAGACTATAACTATTTTATGTTGACTATGTTTTTTACCAGATTCTTTTAAAGCAATTGAATGAAGAGTATTACGGGGAATGCCATGTTGTGCTTCAAAATCAGAAAATAACCGTACACATTGATTGGAAATAAGAAGTTCCATATCTAGACTAGCGTATGAATAACAAGGAAGGAGTAATAATAGATAAATAACCAGCAACATTCTACAACAGGACCCGCAAAACCTATTTCCTGGATTGCCGTTCTGGCTTACGCTCGCTCTTAATAACGATTTGTTAATATCATATAGTCTAATAGAAGAGGGTGTTATCATTCGTAATTTATAGTTAGAAAACTGCCTAATCAATGAGCATATTAAAAAATTTTATATAAAGCAACATTATCTAGCCTGTTTTACTGTAGAAGAAAAGACATAAGTGATATTTTTAACATGATATTTTTAACCCGTAATTATTATCAAGTTTATATTAATTAACTATACCAAAATTTATCCTAAATTGGCGTGAGATATTAAATCTAGGTATCTTTGAAAATAGTTTGGCAGTAAGGCTTCAACCACCACTTCCTTGTCAAATATTTGGGAGGGTAAGATTATTTTTTTTGCATGTAATAGCAGCTCTTTGGATAAAGAGTTGGAGGTTAGGTTGCCATATTTTGTATCACCAATTATCGGAGAATTGAGCATTTTAGCATGGAATCGGAGCTGGTGCGTTCTGCCAGTAAGAGGAGTGAATTCAATCAAAGATATCGTATTACCAAGGTGGGAGAAGGTTTTTATCACTCGATAGTGAGTTACAGCTAATTTACCAGCTTCCGGATCGTTTTGAACGGTTTGATAGACTCCTCCTCTATTTTTGGCTATCATCCCCGAAATTTCTCCGGCATTTTTTTTAAGGGTTCCTAAAGTTAGTGCCCAATAAGTTTTGTTAATAATTTTTTCATAAAAAGCCTTCCCTAATTTGACACTACTTTCATAACTGGCAGCTATTAGCAAGATCCCAGAAGTATCTTTATCTAACCTATGGACTAATTTATACCCCCCCCCTTTTAGGTTTAAATATTGCAGCGCATCATCAATCGATAGGCTGATTTTACTCCCTGCTTGCGTAGCAAGACCGCTAGGCTTATTAATAGCAAGCAAATAATCATCTTGGTAAATTAGATAGTCATTTAATAGCTTATCTGCTAACACCTTAGTAGAATTAGAAAAATTCTGCTTATGGGGTTTAGGGGATTCTAACGTTAGGCTATTATCTATAAAAATTTGATCGCTTTGTTGGACACGATAACCGGCTTCTATCTTATGGGAATTTACTGTTATCTTCTTAAGACGCAACGCCCTTTCAATTATTCCTTGTGTAAGGTCAGGATATAATTTTTTTAAATAGCGATCTAATCTAGATGAGAACTCCCCGCTAACGTTCAATATTGTCATACCTTAAAAGCGGCTCCTTGAAGGGAGATAATAGAAAATAACACCATGATAAAGAAGATAACAACATGACTGCCAAAATTTGATGCATTAATGCCACCAAAGTAGGAACAGAATATAAAACTGTAATTATACCAGCTAACATTTGCAATATCAATAGCACAATTATACTATATGCCACTTTTTGCAACCTAGCATGACCGGACTTGATTAAACTAATTACCAATAAGAGGGTGCTAGCACAAACAATATAGGCACCCATTCTATGGAAAAATTGCACAATGGCCGGGTCATTAAAGCTCTGAATATTAAAGTTTTCCGACATTACCTCTTCGGGAATAAAATTATTACCCATTAAAGGAAAGCTATTATATACTAAACCAGCGTCAAGACCTGCCACTAACCCCCCTAGCATAATTTGAATATACAGGCTAAGTAGCGATACTAGACAAAAGATTTTAAGGGTAGTGAATTTCACCTCAGCCACTGGTAGTATATCAAAACTATTCTTCATCAGCTGATAGAATAATAAATTATAGATAATAACTGCAATAATTAAATGACCACTTAAACGGAAATGGCTGACATATGGATGCAGATTCAAGCCACTTTGGACCATATACCACCCCATAAATCCTTGTGCAAAGAATAACAACAATACTATAAAGTAGGTAAAAATGGCCTTTTTATCAAGTTGCTTATTTATTAAAAAATATATTAATGGTAATAAATATATTAGACCAGTAAGACGTCCGGCAAAACGATGAATAAATTCCAGCCAAAAAATGCACTTAAATTCGGCCATCGTCACATTCCTGTAATGATATTCCGGAAAATTTTGATATTTAGCAAATTCTTCCTGCCAGCTAGCAGTGCTTAAGGGAGGGATAATACCCGTAATTGGCTTCCACTCGACAATGGATAAACCAG
The DNA here is from genome assembly GCA_019468145.1 of Rickettsia endosymbiont of Bradysia coprophila. Lineage (GTDB taxonomy): Bacteria > Pseudomonadota > Alphaproteobacteria > Rickettsiales > Rickettsiaceae > Tisiphia. The sequence goes on along the minus strand of JAHXDM010000002.1, from coordinate 387,646 downwards.
AATCAGTAAGCCGAGTTATCCCCCCCAGCAAAATCATTAAGATCACCATAAAGCAACAAGAAAATAACCAGCGCTTTATTAATAATTTTCGCGGCATTAGTTTATAAGTTTTTATATCTTTGATCAGAAAATGGCATTCATCTATCTCTAGCTTTTAAGATATCAAAGCCCTGAATACTTAATGACTCAGAGACGATCTTTTATCAAGAGGTTTGTCCTTTTTCTTCTGCAAATTTTCTTCGGGGGCATGAGCCCTACCCACAAGGTCATCCTTGTCCTTGTTCTCACCATAGAACGCTGTCGTCCCTAAATATGGCTTAGCCAACTTCGCGACCTCCTCTGCCTCTTGTAAAAATTGGGGGGCATTTTCTTGGGCTTCCTGTAGACCTGATTTCTTAACCTTGTTCTTGTTTCTCCACTCACCAACTTTCTTCGTGATATCACGTATTCCTTCCGTGAAGTTCTCTACTATTTTATCACTCAACTGTCCGAGTCTCTCGTTGACAGTAGGGCTACGTGGTGCTTTTTCCTCCGTAGATGTAACCGGGTTATTTATAACTTCTAGTGGTTGGTTCACCCTCTCTGGTAGATCCTCAGGACGATTCTTAAGAGGAACAGGAGAAAGATCAGGGTTGGCAATAATTTTCTTATCCATCTCGAACCCCAGTCCTGATGATTTAATTCTAACGAAGGTTAATTCCTTGTTTAATTCCTCTTCTGAAAAACCCAGTCCTTCCACATATTGTATACCTAATGACCCTAAACGATGTGTTAATTGAGCAGTGAGCTTTAAATTTTTTGTCCTTAATTCTGGATTATCCGAACTTTCTGGTCGAAGAACCATTCCTCGATTGGTGTTTTTAAAAACTCGTTTAGAAATAGCGTTAGGTATCCATATATCAACACAGGACTTTGCCCCTTCGTCATTGGTTATCAATATACTACCTTGATAACCAAAAAGTTTTTGTAACCATCCTCGAGATTTTTTAACTTCTACCGATCCTAAATCACCCCATATTGCCGTTTTAATTTTGTTGCCATTCTCTATCTTACTACTTAATAATTTTTTTAGTTCTTTAAAACCTTCATGTTTGTGTAACTGATTAGTTGCAATATTATACCCCGGAGATAATTGCTCATGCTTAGAAACAAGTGGGGTTTGATTCATCTCGCTAACTGTCTTTTCCAGTGCCAGTGTAATATGATGATCTACCGTGGTGTCTTCTAAGGTTTCTTCAGCCTTCTTAAGATCCCATAATGCGCTTTTAAACAACTTAGAGTTGAGCATCTCCTTCTTAGGATCAGCTGTGTTTAAGTTGTTTAAAAAATTTTTGAGCTCCTCTAAGTTGTTCGAAAAATTTTTGAGCTCCTCTAATGCTGTTTTCAACACTTGTTTATCGTGAGCTGGATTTTTCTCAATTGCATCAAAATCCTCATTCTCACGTTCTTTTGCCTCCTTAACTAAATTAAATTTATCTACTGCGTTATGCAAAGGTTTTTGCTTTTCTTCATCTAGCTGTAATTCCTTATTAAATTTTTTAAATTGATCTAATAATTTCTCAACAGGTTCTAATACATCGTCTACCTGACGCGTTGTATAATTTTCTTCCCAGCTTTTCGTAAGCTGACCAAGAGTTACTTTGTTATTTTGCGAATCCTGAGATAATTCCTCACTCATCTCAACAATTGACTCTACCAAAGCTATCACACTTTTTTCCCTTAATCCCTCCATAGAAGGATTTTTCTCACGATATGCTGCTATATAGCTAGTGCTAAAATCATCGTATTTCTCGGAATCCGGAATATTACCACATTTTTGATTCCATTCTCTTAAACCTTCGACCAGGCTTCTATTTTGCAAATCCAATTCTTCCCAAAAATATTTGTAGAATGCCTTATTTTTATGAATTTCATTATTTATATAATTATTCACTTCCTTCAAGTTCAGATCTTTGTTTGCTGCAACAAAAAATGCTGCCATTTGTTGCGGTATATTTAATGCCTTTTTCTCACAAATCTCTTTTAATCTCTCTGCTCCTAAATAGGTATAACCTACAACTTTTTCCTTATCATCTATCTTTAACGTTCGTTGAAAATGACCGGCAATATATTCCTTATCTTTCTCAATCTCTGGATCCATACCTTTAGCCATACATTCCTCTAATTTTTTACATTTAACTTAATAGTAATTAGTATTGTAGTAATTATCTACAAATAATTCGAGAAAAATTAACAATTATTACCTAAAAATTTTTGAGAATTAATAATTTTATCACAAACTGCCCCTGGCTCTAATTCTTCTATTTGCCCAGTTTTCCGGTTCTTTAATTCGACAATATTATTTACCGCTTTTTTAGGACCAATAATTATTTGGTAAGGAGAGCCTATTAAATCATGAGTAACAAATTTACTCCCCGGCCTCTCGGGGGTATCATCATATAATACCGAAATATTATTGCCCAGCAGTTTATCATATAAATTTTGGGCTAATTCATTACATTTATTATCCCCTATATTCAAATTTAATAATGAGACCAAGAAAGGCGCAATACGGCCGGGCCAGATAATACCTTTCTCATCATGGTGGGATTCAATGATAGCTGCTACCAATCTTGAAACACCAATACCGTACGAACTCATTTCTACGGGCACTAACTTACCGTTACTATCATTGACCAAGGCATTCATCGCTAAAGAGTATTTAGTGCCAATATAAAAAATATGGCCCACTTCAATGCTTCTGCTCGTAATCATCTCATCTTCCGCTAACGGGCAAGTGAGAGGGTCATGTTTTTCTTCTGCGGTCGCATAGAGAGAGTGTAATGTCGCAATATCCAATTTTTGATCAGCTGTTAAATTCAAGAATTTTTTATCATAGAAAATATTACTCTCACCATTTTCAGTGCAAATATGAAATTCATGACTCAAATTTCCGCCAATCGGGCCATTATCAGCTAGCACCGGCACTATATTTAGGCCCATGTCAGCAAAAGTCTTTAAGTAAGCCAGATACATTTTATTATAGGTGCTATAAGCAGCTACCTGATCTATATCAAAAGAATAAGCATCTTTCATTAAGAATTCGCGCGCCCGCATTACTCCGAATCTCGGCCTAATTTCATCCCGGAATTTCCACTGAATATGATAAAGATTTTTTGGTAAATCTTTATAGGATTGAATATTATTTCTAAAAATATCGGTAATCATATCTTCGTTGGTAGGACCGAATAATAAGGTATTATCATGACGATCTTGAAATTTTAACATTTCTTTGCCATAATTCTCAAACCTGCCAGACTCTACCCATAAAGAAGCTGGTTGAATACATGGCATTAATATCTCAAGACTACCTATTTGATTCATATTATGATTAATAATATTGACAATATTTTTTAATATTTGCAAACCAAGAGGCAACCAACTATAAATCCCACTAGATTGTTGCCTGATCATCCCACTGCGTAGCATTAAACGATGGGAAATTACCTGAGCTTCTGCTGGAACTTCTTTTAAAACAGGTAAAAAATATTGTGATAATCGCATAAAGGCCTTTAATTATTTTTTTGAAACTATATTTAAAAATTCTTGACGATATTTTGGTTGGTCTACAAAAATACCCGTATAATGCATAGTGGTCATCTTAGTATCATTTTGCCTGACTCCTCGCAAAGTCATACAGCTATGTGTAGCCGAAATCTTTACGGCCACTCCTAAAGGGTTAACATATTTTTGCAAAGTCTCGGCAATTTGCACTGTCATTTTTTCTTGGATTTGCAATCTCCTAGCAAATACCTCCACTATTCTTGCCAGTTTACTGATCCCTATAATACAATTATCAGGGATATAAGCGATATCAACGCTGCCAGTTATAGGTAACAAATGGTGTTCACAAAAAGAATGAAAATTTATATCTTTTAACAAAATAAAGTCTTGGAAATTACATGTATCATAAAATTTAGTAGTTAATATCTCTTCGGCGTCTTGATGATACCCCGCAAATATCTCTTGATAGCTTGTAATTACCCTCTCTGGGGTTTTAATCAAACCTTCCCTATCTGGGTCCTCTCCAATAAATCGCAATAATGTCCTTACCGCTTCTTTTGCCTCTTCCAGAGAAGTTTTTTTTAAAGTCATATTTTTTACTAGTTTTAATTCCTATCATTAATAACATTAATTTCTACTAGCACTAAGTGTTTTTATCAAAAAAATTTAAAAAATTTTTATTTTCTAGTACCCTTACATTTTTTATTAATCCTTTATATTAATTGACTATACTCCTGTGATATGAATTTGCATGCGTTTTTACTCAATGCTCTCCTAGATTTTGACTCAGCTCTGCCCTCATGCAAGGCAGCAAAATCATCTTAAAAGGAGTATATAAGTGAGCCAAAGGCGAGCCCAGCAATTCCTTACACAACCTAACAAAAATACGATGATTTAATTTATTAATTTCCTGGCTTGCTAACCAGACCTAAATGCCTGCTTAGTGCATGACGATTTTTTGTTTTTAATTTGCTACTTAAGAATAAGACTTCCTGGATAATCTGAAAAAGCCCTCGAGATTTTGAAGAAAAGACCAGCCCAGCCGAGCTGCGTACTTAAGTAGTAGTGAGGAGGGCACGGCCAAGCTTATTATAGCCCTCTGCCGATGATTTTGCTGCCTTGCGCGATGGAACGAAGCCCATAGATAATAAGGCGAGCATTGAGCAACGACGCCACGCAAATTCATATCAGAGGAGTATATGACAACAAAATTACCAATTAGAGTGACTTATGCATAATTAATAGGATCAGCTATGCCATTTTCAGCGAAGCCTTTTAAGCGTAGCAAACAAGCATGACAGCTGCCACACGATAAACCTTCATGAGTTGGGTCATAGCATGAGATGGTTTTCGCATAATTAACACCTAATTTAAGGCCAGTACTGATAATTTCCGCTTTAGTCATCTGCAGTAACGGTGCATGAACTTTGAGCCTATTACCTTGACCCCCTGCCGCCGTTGCTAAATTTGCCATATTTTCAAAACTTTGAATATATTCCGGGCGACAATCTGGGTAATTAGCATAATCAGTAGCATGAACCCCTATAAAAATATCATAACTCTTTATCACTTCCGCAAAAGCTAACGCATAACTTAAAAAGATAGTATTGCGAGCGGGAACATAAGTTATTGGTATATCGCTTTGTAATTCACTTGCATCTTGATATTTTGGTACTACTAGTTTGTCATCAGTCAGGGCAGAACCACCAAAAGCCTGGAGATCTATATTAATTATTTTATGTTGCTTAACATTATAATCTTGAATAAACTGGGCAATATACTGCAGTTCAATATTATGACGCTGCAAATAAGAAAAACTTATAGCATAGATCTCATAATTCATTTTATTAATCATGGCAAGGACAGTTGATGAATCTATACCACCACTGACTAAAATAACGGCTTTTTTCATTAGACCTCTTTGACACATTCTACTGGAGATGGTAAATTCATACTCCCCTACATTTTTTGTGGAAAGAGCATCCCCACGCCGGCCTTACAGCCGACTCGCAATGACGCTTAAGAGGAAACTTAAGAACCAAAATCATAGTTGATGACGCATAGGGGCCAACAAAAACCTAAGGTTAATTGTTAGGGCGTGTTGCCCTTAGAGTCTCCTTCAAATTCCCTACCAAAGGCAAGTCCGTAAATAGACTATTATCAATTTTCTCTAACTACTAGGGAACATATCAGAAATGTCAACTGAAAGCAGCCCTCCGATAATTTTAGCTGGCTCCTCATTATGATTGTGGAAAGCCCAACTCTCGGAACTATTATAAAAAGAACCATTCCAATATTTTTGTCCTATCCCTACTACCTCATTGTTCTCATTGGCTACAAACTTGATTACCCTATTAGAAGAATTTTTAGAAGCTAAATTAAAAGCATTCGCAGATAATTTGATATCATTAACACTAAAACCGTGCAAATCATTCAATTCCGGGGTAGATCTCTTTTCCAAAATCAGATTAGGTAGATCATTTAGGTGGCTCAACTCATCAGCTGTAAAAATTGCTTGTTTTTGCACATTCATGTATTTTTCTAAATCTATCATAATTATATTTTCCTTTTTATATAATTAATATATTAACACATTTATTGATAACCCGCAATATCTTATAGAAGATTATTTTCTTACTCCTGCAGATAACCATGGCTAATTGGGTAGCGCCGGTCCTTTCCTAAACTGCAGATGGATAGCTTTACTCCTACGGGTGATTGTTTTCTTTTAAATTCTGAATCTTTGACTAGTAAAATAATTTTTTTGACTATTCTTCTATCAAACCCTAAATTTATAATTTCCTGCATTCCTAGATTTTGTTCTATATGTAAATTTAAAATTTGATCAAGCAGCTCATATTCTGGTAAGGAATCACTATCTTTTTGGCCATAGGACAATTCAGCAGATGGCGGTTTAGTAAATACCCGCTCAGGGATTATAGAAATCACGGGGTTTTTAATGTCAATTAAACTTGGAATATTTTGGTTACGGTGCCTAGCTATTTTATAAATATCAGTTTTGTATAAATCCTTAATTGGGTTAAAGCCGCCGCACATATCTCCATATAAAGTAGCATAGCCAGTCGCACTCTCACTTTTATTACTGGTAGCTAGCACTAAACTATTAGTAGAATTAGCTAAAGTCATCAGAACTACTCCTCTTATTCGCGCTTGCAAATTTTCATACGCCTTAGGGGAGATATCATTAATAGTATTCTTAGCAGATTTAAGCATCTCTATTATTGAAATAGACTGATACTCAGCCCCTAGATTTTCAGCTAACACAGCAGCGTCTTCTCTACTATCTAGGCTAGTAAATTCAGATGGTAACATTACTAACTTGACATTGTTAGAGCCAATACTATCTGCAGCAATGAGGCTGACCAACGCTGAATCTATTCCCCCTGATATGCCAAGCAATATTGATTTAAAGCCATTATGGGTAATATAATCTTGCAACCCTAATATTATTGCACTATAAATTTGCTCTTCTTCTGAGAATAACCCCTGGCGCAAGGAGGAAGGAGGAGGAGGAGTAGATTTAAAATTCTCCACTCGGGTAATATTAATATCCCGAGCTGGTACACAATTAAAATCCATCTCAACAATACATGCATCTTCGGTAAATGAATTAAGGACATGTTTAATTCCCTTATTATAGATAAAACTTCTCCCATCAAATATTATCCCCTCATACCCCCCTACTTGATTACAGTAGATAATGGGTAAATTATTAGCACTAAAACATTCTTCAGCCTTTTGAATGCGAATATTAAACTTCTCCTTTTCATAAGGAGAGGCATTTGGCACTAAAAATATTTCTGCTCCTTGTGATTTTAATTCCCTAGCTACATCCGGAAACCAAAAATCTTCACAGATTACTACCCCCACCTTAATGCCATTAATCTCTATTATGGTGGGTTTTCCTTCTACAAAATGTCTTTTCTCATCAAACACTCCATAATTTGGCAAATGTCTTTTAGTAGTATAACCAATACAAGTAGCATTTTGGAAGGCCATTACGCCATTGTATAATTTATTATCTTTATAAATTGGTGTGGGGAGTAACAGGACTGGATTTTTTGTGATAAGGATTAAGTCAGATAAATAAGCTTGTAATTCAGCAATAAAAGCACGATGTAAGAATAGATCCTCACATAAATACCCAGTAGTGATTAATTCCGGGAATAATATTATATCGACATTTTGATTAAGCGCTATATTATAATATTCTTTTACTAACTGGCTATTATAATTCAAATCACCAATTTTAGGTTTAAGTTGATTAATTAATATTTTCATTAATATTTTGTAAATTTTCTTTTATTATTGCAATATACTCTAATAATTGAAAAATCCTACTAAAAAATACACAGCAAGAGCCCTAATTTATGATTAAAGACTCTTGCCCCACAATTAGTTAATTGTTAACAAACTCACTATCTTCCCTATTATTATCAGCACCATCCATCAGTACCTCACCTGATTCTCTTGTTATGTCTGCTGGAGGTTTGCCCAATATCTGAATAACTTCGTCAATTAGTTCGTCCATCTCTTCTGATAGATCCATGCTTTCCTCATCATCTTCACTATTTTTAAATATTTCCTCCACTTTTTGAAGGTTTTTAATATGAAGATTAAATAATTGACTATATGGAGTGGAAGTGTTACCCATTCCACACTTTAATTTGTATCCATTGTCATAACATTGTGCAGCAAATTCAATAATATCTTCGACAAACCCAGTAATATCACCTTCGGACATATCGGATGGTGGAATAATGTTATCTACAGAAATCTCGGTCTTACTCCCAAAAGTTTCAGTAATAGTTCTTAACACCTCTAGAGTTACTTCAGGTAATGCAAGATGTTTAACATGCAGAATATTAGAATTCGCCACTAGAGCCTTAGCCCCTTCTATTCCTAGGTCATTACCTCTTATATCTAGCCAAAATAATTTTTTAGAATTTATGGAATTTATGACGCTCGCTAGATCTGTATCAACTAATTTATTATTAGATAACCAAACTAGGCTTAACTGTCCGCAAGAAGATAATATTTTGTTAAGCTCAAGGACATTGACCTGAGGATTGTTAGTGAGCATAAAGTCTGAGAGATTTGCGACGTTGGGTAGTTTCCCTAATGCCTCTCCAAAATTAGTATTTTCAGTAAATAGAGTGCTGTTATCCACCTCTAAAACCCTTAAGTGATTCATATTAGGGCAGGAGAGTAATATTTGCAATTCTTTGGTAGTAAGTGAAACATTATTTCCCTTAATGTAAAAAACATTACCAAAATCTGAGGAGATTTTTTGGGCTGCCCAATCTACAAACTTATCCTTACTACTATCCTTCTGATGCTCTTCGTATAACTTATTTAGGTCTACGTCTGTTTCGTTAATGTTAAAAGTCGAGCCTACTAATGGTTTGTTAGTTATCTCCTCACTAAGTTTTTTAATATCTGCATTGTAATCATCTTTTTGAGTCCTATCATCTCTTAAATTCCAATATACATCGTAATTATTTGCCTTGCAATATTGCGCAAAATTAATAATTTCCTCATTTTGTATCTCCTCTTCTCCGGGGCGCGGAATAATATTCTCTACCCGAACCTTTACCTTATTCCCAAACACTTCAGTAACAGTTGCTAAAGTATCAAGAGTTACATAAGGTAAAGATATTATGGTAAGATCTGGGAGATTAGGACGAGCTTCTATTAAACTATCGAGCACTTCGTCTTCTAATACCTTGTTACCGTCTATAGCCAAGCTAGTTAGTTTTGGGCAATGATCACCTAAAGTGTTTATTATTTGAGCTAATTCTTGCGAATTGAAATTATTATTATATAAATCAAGGGTTTTTAAAGATTCACAAGAGGATAACAATTTACTCAAATGAGAAGCATCTATAACTGACTTGTCTCCATTTAACATAAAAGTATGAAGATTTTGTAAATTTTTTAATGATGCCACGTCCCATTCAAAATTAGAGTTATTGGTAGTCAACTTACACTTAATAAAAACAATACTATCTAGTTTGCTCATATTTGGCAATGATAAGATTGATTGTAATGAATCCATACTAAACTCTAAATTAATCCCAGCAAGTATTCTAATATCATCAGGATATTTACGGATTATGTCAATCATCTTATCCATATTGGGAAAGCCAGAATAAAAAGGATCCAATAATTCTTTAGAAAGAGGCAAATGGTTTAATATAGTATTTAAATTTGCTACACCATTTTTTATTCCAGTAAGCTTGTCAATGTGTTTAATATCTATTGGGGCCATCTTATAATCTCTATTTGTTGTTCTAATGATTCCACAAACCATAATTAATAACGGTTAATTATTCAATTAATTTATTAACTAAGTTATTAAGAAATAGTAATTGTATGTGTTTATTTTACCATGATTCTAGCAAGGTGGGCATAATCGTTATAGGTGAGTAAGTCGAGATTATAGGAAAAATTTTTATTGGTTATGTAATATTCCAATAAATTAAGCATCCCCTGTTTATGCTTATTTAACACTTCTTTCGACAATTCTATAGTAGTAGTTTGAAGATAAGGCGGGGAGCTAGAGAATTTTACATAAACAACCTCTTCTACGTTATGCACTTTTACTCCAAACCCCCCTCCCTCTAAGATTAATGCTTCAATAATTAGCTGCGGAGATAAGCCATTTTCAATATCTTTTTTAGTAGGCAAGACCCCTGTCTTATAGTCGACAATCACTGCCCTACCCTGCCCGTCTACTTCTATTCTATCAGCTACTGCAACTATTTTTAAGTCTTGACCAGCAATAGTTAAAGAGAGTTCCCCACTACATTCGGGGTAAATATATTTTCGAAACTTACGCCGTTCTTCATCAAATATCACAAAAGGTTCTGCTATAGAAGAAAATTTTGTTTGCCAAATTTTCTGGGTATAAGACGGCCAGTTAGTACTGTGTAAAATATCATGGCTTATATCTAAGATAGATTGCACTTTATTTTCGTGTAATTCATCATATTTTTTAGAATATTGTTCTAAGATTTTATGAATAAACACCCCAAATTCTGATATTTTAGGATCCTGACCTATAGTCTCTTTTCGCTTTAAATTTAGGATGGTCTTAGCATAAAAGCTATAAGGATTGCGCACTAACAATTCTATATTAGTCACTGACAATATATCCGGAAAAATTGGACTATGAATAGACTTTTTTCGAAATTCTACTTCTGCTGGTAATTTGGACAATGATTCTAGGTTCAAATCCTCAGCTACACTGCCGTACGCTGTGGTTTTGCACGCCTCATCTCCTTCAAATTCCCTACCAGAAGCGAGTTTCGAAAAAAGTCTAATGTAGTTCAGCTTATTTGAAGGCAGAGCCTTACTATGATTTACACTATCTATCTTACCATTGGCTAGCATGCAACTTTGGGGAGTTAATTTATCTCCTAAAATAAATTGTAATTTCAATAATAAATCAGCAGGTAATAAACCCGCTTTACCATTTTGTCTTTTGGCTCTAGTAATTATTACTTGATCATTATGCAACAATAAATAGAAAAAATATTGAGAAATAGAGGTGGCTGTCTTAACTAAAGTAACCTGTAATTCTTCTAAGGTCTTGTCATTAATCCAGCTACTAATTGATAAGCAGGAGGGGGACTTATATTGATTGAAGTCAGCTAATATTACTAAATCAAATTTCAGTAACACTAAATCTTCCATACGGCCAATAATGATATTTTTAGCATAATTATTGTCATCAAAATACTTGCTCCCTGACATTAAAGTTTTCAAAATATTAGGGAAAATTTCTTTATTTTCTAAGAGTAAGTTCTCCTTAATTTTTATCAATTCTGATAGAAAATTTGATAACTCGAAAGCTGCAAGCTCATACCAAATATCAGGATAAAGCGTTTCTGCCACCTTAATTGCAGCTGTTAATATTTTAATAAAACTATTATCAGTATTTTGGTACAGCAAGCTTACTATCTTTTCCCCCCATTCTATTAATTCATGATTATTAGTATTTTTTATTAATAACAATAATTGCTCCGTACTCAGAATAAACCGATTTTTTCCTCTAATTAATAATTCTAGTTCTTGTACTAATTTAAAATTAATTAACGGATGCTTTAACAGTAAAAATAACTTTCTGATATCAAAATTATTACATAAAATTTCACTAATAGAAATGATTAAGCTACTAATTAAAGCTTGAGATAAATTATCTCCTAATAAATCTTGAAATTCTAATGAATATTTAGTTAAAAAATTACAATAAAAGGGCTTGGTTAAAGAATTGTCAATAATAATGGCGATTTTTTTATCGCTATATTGCTGACATATCAGAGCTATTTGCTTAGCTTCCTGGAAAATATCCTCTACTTCAAAATATTTTATATGAGATACATCAGGCGTTATTTTCGGGAGAAGCTCTCCACTATCACTATCAACCAGAAGTTTATTTAAAATAATATTATACTTCGTAGGCTGCTGCTCCGGACCCAAAGGTTGAAAATCAGATAAATCTTTACCTAACAATTCCAGTAATTTTTTAAAATTATATAAACAATTTTGCTTGCCTAACGGTTGTGTTACCAAAGATAAATCTGCAATATCACCAATAGGGGGTAAAATTATGTAACCCTTAGAGAAATTAGCGACGTCTTTTAAGAATTGCCAGGAGATAGGATTATGCCCTACTATTCCTGCTATTATTAAACTAGAATTAGAATGCTGTAACCTTGCAAGTTCTGCCTCCATCATTATAATGTGGTAGGCTGCTTGATCCGGCTTTTGCAAATATATAAGCTTTTGTTGCCACTGCTGATAGATATAGTGAAGAAACTCATAAATAGCATCCCATTGCTCTGATGGATTTTTTTGTTCTATTTCATTGACATTCACTATTGATAAATTATGAGAAGCTAGCTCATAAAATAGCTCAGCTATTACGGATGAAAACTGCAAAGCTTGCTTGAGATTAAACTTTAATTTAGGATAATTATGAATAATATTTGTGAGAATAATTTTTTCTTGCAAAAATGGAATAACTTCTAATTGTTCTGCAGGAATATTAAATATCGCTAGGCCTTCAGCACTCACATTAGAAATAGGGATAATCTTAGGCAATAATACTATATCGTGCTTATTGACCAGAATATTTTGTAAGGTTACACAAGCCATACCAGTTGGCAATATAACCTTAAGATTGTCAATAGCCTCTCTACCACTAAAATTCTCTACAATAAAATCAGCTAATATTTCTAAGAATGGTAAAGATGCACTAATTCTATATAAATTCACGGCATAATTTTTTTCATATTTTTTACTTAAAAACTATTAGTGTTAGATATATTATAGTATAGAATCTTACCTAGCGCTAGAGGGATTATAGTCAATTAATTTTAATAAACTCTAATTCATTAAAACCTATAGGAAGAAGCTGGATGGTTAAAATTTATCTTATCGCTGGAGAAATTTCAGGAGATTTTATAGCTAGTAAATTAATGAGAAGTCTTACAGACCTGTATCAAGCAGAAGGAAAAAATATTGATTTTGTAGGTGTAGGGGGGAAACAAATGGAAGAAGCAGGCCTAGGAAAGAGTTTTTTTCCTATCAAACAAATAAATTTTATGGGTTTTGTTGAAATAATACCCCATATTTTTAAGATTATTAAATTAATCAACCAAACTGCTTTAGATGTCATGCAGCAAAAGCCAGATTTATTAATTACTATAGATTCACCTGGTTTTACTTATAGAGTAGCAAAAAAGGTACGAAAATTACAGCCTGATTTAAAAATGCTTCATATTGTGGCTCCGTCAGTCTGGGCTTATAGGCCGTCTAGGGCATTAAAATATGCCAGCCTATATAATTATTTATTTGCGTTGTTACCGTTTGAGCCTCCTTATTTTCAGAAATTAGGGGTAGATTGCCGCTATATTGGCCATCTTATAACCCAGCAAAATTTTTATGAGAAAAAAAATCAAAAGCAATTACAAGAGGAATTACAAATATATTCTAGTAATCCAGATAAATCTTTAAATTTTGTTCTAAATTCGCAGACAAAAGTCTTGTCTGTTACCTGTGGTAGTCGCAGAGGGGAGATAATAAGACATCTGCCAATATTTATAGAAGCTATAAATATTGTAGCTAAGCAATACCAACCATTGGTGGTTATATTTGTTCTAGCTGATCAGAATCATCAGAGCTTGTTCAAACCTTTTTTGAAAAATACTAATTTTCAGTACTGCTTTTCTACTGAACGACTCAAGGTATTTGCTGCTGCAGATCTGGCTTTAGCAAAATCTGGTACTAATACTTTAGAAATAGCGGCTAGTCAAACCCCTATGGTTGTAGCATATAAGGTGAATTTAGTAAGTTATTGGATAATAAAATTTTTAATAAAAATAAAATATATATCTATTATTAATATTATAGCTAACAAGACAATATTACCGGAATTAATCCAGTTTAATTGTACTAAACATCAATTAGCTAGTGAATTAATAACATTATTAACTAATAAGAAGAAAGCTGATAAACAGGTAGAAGAGAGTACTAAAATTTTAGTAGAACTAGGTTTTCATTCGACAGACTCTCTTTCTAATCTTGCTGCTACTATTATAAAATCGGAATATATTTGTCATGTTTAAAGGGGTTAAGGATCACCTGAACGTCGAAGGACCTTGAGGCCAATTAAAGGTTTTTTTGCTACGAGAGGGTGATGTATTAGTTGCGCCTGAGAGTCCAGCTTGACTCGATATGCGGCTACCTATTTCTTGAGCCTGTTCTACTACAGTTAACTCCTTTGTAGTGGAATTAGCTCTTTTATTTTCTACTAATTTCTCAATAAAACCCTTGGCAGAACGGATTCTATTCCGAGCACTTTTTCTATTGATACCCTCCTTTTTTTGTAGAAGATTAATTAACGTTTCCTGTTTGACAAAAAGTTGAATATTACTTAATTGTGTAGGGTTAAAATTAGGAGGCAACTCTTTATGTTCCCAAATAAATTGCATTAATTCCAGTACTTCAGATCTTACTTCCCTTCCTATCTCAAATATTTTCTTTACTTCCTCCCCGCATTGGCCACTTTTTACTATATCCCAAGGAGTTTGCCCTTTAAAAGAAGAATCACATGCCATACGCCCATCCTGCCATGGACAATATATATCAGCACCAAATTGTATCAATAAACTTATATTATCAATGTCAGTCTTGCTTACACCAGACATAGAGGGCCTTGCTCTAATTATAATATCTATTGCGTCATGTAATGGTATATGGCCGAGATAGCTTTCATTTCTATAATTTACTTTAGCGCCATTGGCGAGTAACTCTTGTATTATAGGAGTAGAAATCCTATTTCTCAATGCGTTACCTACAAGATTATCCCCTACCTTAGCACCATACTTAAACAATAATTTTATTATTTCCAATTTAGCAAGTGCTAACACTCCCTCTTTTAAACACTCATTTATATCTTCAACCCCATGAGTAGCCAATAACTCTACTATTTCACTATTACATCCGGTCCGTACTGCTAGTTTAAAAGGGGTATGTTTAAAACGATCACGAACCATAGGATCAATATCTTTGTGCTGCAATAACTCCTGAATTATGTCCAAACGTTTTAATTCTGCCGCTAGGTGC
Organism: Rickettsia endosymbiont of Bradysia coprophila; assembly: GCA_019468145.1. Classification (GTDB taxonomy): domain Bacteria; phylum Pseudomonadota; class Alphaproteobacteria; order Rickettsiales; family Rickettsiaceae; genus Tisiphia. The sequence goes on along the minus strand of JAHXDM010000002.1, from coordinate 372,448 downwards.
AAAGCAGTCTTACCATATTGATTCAGCATATTAACTTTAACACTTGGATCTTCAAGCAATTTTTTTACTTTGTTGAGATTTGCAGATTCTACGGCTTTATGTAAAGCTGTATCTTCTGCTGGGCGCAAAGGAGAGGTATAAGCTATTATCTTGTTAGCAACGATTTCTTGCTTATCTCCTCTGGCATCTTTAGCCATCTTATCTTCCTCCTATAAGCTAAATATTAAAGCAATATATCTATACTCCTCTGATATGAATTTGCATGCGTTGTTACTCAATGCTCTCCTAGATTTTGACTCAGCTCTCCCCTCATGCAAGGCAGTAAAATCATCTTAAGAGGAGTATATCCTTAAATTAGCTTGTGTTTTCAGGACATGTCTATTCTTTTTTTGACATAACTACCTGGGGCTTCTTCAATTGCCCTCAAATTATTATAATCCTGAGACTTTTGAAGAGTACCACTATTATTTTGTAACCATGTTAACCAATAAATCCACCATGATCCTTGTTGTTCCTCGGACTTCATAATCCATGACTCACTAGTAAGTGTTAAATCTTCATTAGTCTTATAGTTATATTTAGAATGAAGAGGAGGATTGATTACTCCTGCAACATGGCCTGAACTGGTAAGACAGAATGTTTTATTACCCTTTAATAATTTCAATCCGTCATATACAGAACGCCATGGGGCGATGTGGTCATCATGGGCTGCCAGAAAAAATGTATTACAATCGATGAGGCTAAAATCAATGGGAGTACCAAGTAGGGTTAATTTATTTGGTTCCTTTAATAAATTATTTAGATACATATTACGTAAATAATAACTATGCATATTAGCAGGAAGATTAGTAGGATCAGAGTTCCAATACAGTAAATCAAATGGCATTGGGGTTTTGCCTAGTAAATAATTATTCACAAAAAAAGACCATACTAAATCATTGGCTCTTAGCAAGCTAAAACTATTTGATAAATAACGCCCATCAAAATAACCTTTCAAATTCATTTCTTGTTCTAAGATAGAAATCGCTGGTTCATTAATAAAAATCCCCACTTCTCCTGGATTTTTAAAATCTAAAATGGTAGTAATTAAGCTAATACTATTAATATAATGTAAATTTTTAGCTTTAAGATAGCTACTTGCCGCTGCTAGTAAAGTGCCACCAATACAGTACCCCATAGAATTAATATTCTTATAACCAAGACTAAGTAGATATTCACAAGGCTCTAGAAAGCCCAATTTTAAATAATCTTCAAAATTAACATCCGCCAGCAGCTGATCAGGATTAATCCAAGAAACCATATATACTTGAAAATTATTCTCGACAAGAAATGCCACCATTGAATTATGGCTGGATAAATCAAGTATATAATATTTATTAATAAAGGGAGGGATTATCAATAAGGGAGTAGAATAACTGCTATCTTTAGGTTCATAACAGATTAATTGCATTAATTTATTTTGAAGCACAATCTTGCCCTTAGTCGCTGCTATATTTTTTCCTAATATAAAAGCATTTTTATCGGTAGTATTAATGCTTAATATTCCTTCAGAATTTTTGATATCTGCAAGGAAGTTTTCTAAGCCCTGTACAAGATTTTGCCCGCCGGTTTTTAAAGTTTCACTTAACACTAACGGATTGCCAAAAGCAAAATTTGATGGGGAAAAAGCATTAATAAATTGGGCAGTTATAAACTCTAGATGTTGTTTCAGTTCAGAGCTTAAGTCATATTGTTCAATATTTTTTTGTAACCATTCTGAAGACATTAAATAAAATTGTTTTATAAAGTCAAAATATGCACTATTTTCCCAAGCTACATCCTTAAATCTCCTATCTTTATTATGAGGAGAAAATAATGGGCTGGGGCTGTTACCTATAAATTTATCTAGGGAATTAGTAACTAAAGCCTGAAATTTTTCTACATATTCTATATTTAACTGCCAAAATTTTTCCGGATTTTTGAAAAATTGTTCACCTAGACTGGCAGCTATCATTCGATTCTTATCCATATCAACAAGTGATGGAGGAATGATATTACCCTTACCTTGCATCAGGTATAATATGATTTCTTGGTATTTTTCACTAATTTGTTTTATATTATTAATTATTTGCTCAATAGATATATTATTTAACATTTAAGAGTTCCTTTTTCAAATTTATTTGACAATTAACAACGAATTTATATATAATCTATGTTATAATCCAAGGAAATCCCATATTTTATCAATTTTATCGCTAATTTCTTTAGTCATTTCTATTTTTTTACCCCAGTGCCTAGTGGTTTCTGAAGAAATTTTATTGGTGGCGTCGATGCCTATTTTACTTCCTAAACCTGCGATAGGGGAGGCAAAATCTAGATAATCTATCGGGGTATTTTCTATAACCATACTATCACGCGCTGGATCACTCCTAGTCGAGATCGCCCAAATTACTTCCTTCCAATCTCGAATATCTATATCATCATCTACTACAATAATAAATTTAGTATACATAAATTGTCTTAAAAATGACCAGATCCCCATCATGATTCTTTTAGCTTGCCCGGGATAAGCTTTATGAATTGAAACCACTGCCACTCTATAAGAACAACCTTCGGGAGGCAACCAAAAATCAATAATTTCAGGAAATTGTTGCTGTAAGATAGGCACAAATATTTCATTTAATGCTTCCCCTAATATAGAAGGTTCATCTGGAGGTTTACCGGTATAGGTACTAAGATAGATTGGTTGTTTTTTCATAGTGATAGTCTTGATATTAAAAACTGGGAAATATTCTACATCATTATAATAACCTGTATGATCACCAAAGGGCCCTTCTGGTAAATATTCATCTAAACTTACATATCCTTCAATCACAATTTCACTGTGAGCTGGCACTTTCATATTTACACTAATACAATCTACTAACTCAATCGACTTCCCTCTTAAGAGCCCCGCGAAATTATACTCAGACATGTTCTCTGGGATAGGCATAACTGCAGCTAACGTGACAGCTGGACTTGCTCCAATAACGATTGCCGCAGGCAGGCTTTCAGTTTTCATGGCCTTCCAGCGCCTATGTTGCTGCGCTCCTCCTCGCATTTTAAGCCAACGCATAATAAGTTTATTGCCCCCTACTACCTGTAGCCTATATATCCCAAGATTATAATTATCTATCTTCTCGTGCGTAGGTCCTTTGGTGACTACTATACCCCAAGTGATTAATGGAGAAACATCTAAAGGCCAACATGTTTGAATTGGCAGGATGTTAATGTCCGGATTATGAATAACAACTTCTTGACAAGGAGCTTTAGTAACCATTTTAGGAGACATAGCCAATATTCTTTTTGCTATAGGAAGCATGGCAAATGCTTCCTTAAAGGAAGACGGTAGTTCTGGGACTTTAAGAAAGGCAAGTAATTCCCCAAATTTTCTTAAACCTTCTTTATCTTCTAAATTAATCCCTAACGCAATCCGCTTCGTGCTAGCATATAAATTAGTTAAAACAGGTATACTAGATTTACTACCATCATTTTTAATAACATTCTCAAATAATAAAGCAGGGCCATTATTCAGAAGGACTCGTTTGCTGATTTCAGTGATTTCAAGATTAGTGGATACTGGATAAGATATACGTTTAAGCTGGCCAGTTTTTTCTAAAATTTTTAAAAATTGGGATAAATCTTGGAAGCTCATATCACCTTACGAAAATATAAATATAGACTAAATATCATAGCAATAATCACATTAGCATAACATGCAAAGATAAAGTTTAAGTTTTGAGAAGCCAAATTTTGAAATATAAAGTGTAAAAATGTGATAATTCCCATTCCCAATACCGTAACAAATATCTGTCTTAAGTGAGATTTTTTATTATGTGGCTGTTGCAAAAAAACAGCTAAAATTAAGAAAACTAAGATGAAATTATAGATCGGCCAAATTAGGCGGTGATGCCCCTCAGCAATTAATTTTGCCCGCCTTTGAAGAATTAAATCAGCATTAGGATTTAATAATTCGTGGATATAATATTCATTAATCTCCCGATTATCCCTATTTTTCATTAAGCTGCTCTCAAGCTTGTTAGTTAACTCTATTATTAAGGAGTTAAAGGTTAAACTCGTTAAATTGCCATTATGATCATTTATTTGTCTCATACCTTTAGTTAACTGAAAAATAAAACTATTGTTATAAGGTCTAATATTACCTGATTTAGCAAATAAAATCGCTGGTTTATCCTCATGACGATTATCAAAAATAATTAAATCTTTCATAATATTATCCGGTAATTTTTTTTCAAAATACACTGTAATATCTTTAGTAATAGCATTAAATATTTTTTCCTCTAACATATTTGAGGTATAATTATTTTTCATAAAACTAAGATTTGACTTAAGAGTAGTATAAGATAATGGTAATAAACTAGCAGAAATATAATAAGACAATACCGCCACTAGGAAAGCGATGATTAATGCAGGGCTGGCAATCTGGAGGTTATTTAATCCCAAATTTTGTAAAATAATTAGATGCCGGCGTTCACTTAAATGAATATAAGTATATATAGTAGAAATAATAGTAGCAAAGGGTAGAAGAATAAATAATAAAGAAGGGATAATTAAAATAATTAAATTTAAAAAATAGCTAACTTTTATTCCCTTATCAATTAAATATAAAAATTTTAATATTTGGGTAATCCATATAAGGGTAGTTAAGGTCACTATAATAGTCACTAACGATGGAAAAATATTTTTTATTATATAACGTTTATATATTAACATGTCGGTGATTAATTGTTAAATTGTTCTTTAATGATTCTATTTTCAAGAGTATTCTTCTTATCAAAAAGTAATTTTATAGTCTTATTTCTGACAGATTTAATTAATACCGTTTTGATATTATCAAATTCTTGAAAATCTGCTGCAACATTTACTGGTCTTTTAGAGCTTTCTATAATCTCAAATTTTATAGTAGTAGAAAAAGGTAGTAATGCGCCATTCCAACGCCGTGGCCTGAATGGACAGATAGGAGTTAAACATAATACATTAGATTCCAAAGGCAAAATAGGCCCACCAGCAGACAAGTTATAAGCGCTACTGCCAGCGGGAGTAGCCACCATTGCACCATCTGCTACTAAATTTATACGTTCAATTTTGTCGATTTCAATCTTAAATTTGGCAGCTTGATTAGTTTTACGAAAAATGGATATTTCATTAATAGCTAAAGCGGTTCGGGTGTAACCTTCTATAGTCTCTGTCCGCATTTTTAGAGGATGTAAATATGATATTTTAGCTTCCCGTAAATTATCCATTAAATTTTCAGCAGTAACTGTATTCATTAAAAAGCCAATATTGCCAGCATTTACTCCAAAGAAAGGAATCGATAAGTCCATGTAACGATGGATAGCATGGAGTAATTCCCCATCTCCACCTACTACTACTATTACTTCTGCTTCATCTATTGCACAAAATATATATAATCTTTCTAATTGCTTCACTAATTCTAAAGACTTAACAGATTTACTATGGATAAGAGCAATCTTATTTAAATTAATTTTAATTTTTGCCAACATAAATATAATATATGGTTAATAATGAGGATGACAAAACACGAAGTTAATACATCACTTAAAAAATGTCCTCCCATTAATATACGACTTATTCCTACTACAGAACCTAAAAATAAAGCAAGGCTGTAGATTCTCGTAAAAAATATGATAGGGAACACATATGCAAGACTAGTGAAGCTATATCCCATAGCTGCATGGCCGGAGGAAAATGAACAATTATGTTCACATTCATTACTAATCCAGAAAGCCGGAGTAAAAGTTTTGGTGCCATTAAAATTGGTAATTTGGACGGGACGAGCTCTTCCAAATTTTTCTTTAAATACGTGGTTTACTAACAGCCCAGGGCCTATAGATGTGGCAATAATTATATAAAAACTCCAGGAAAATATAATTTTATTAAAGGTTCTATATTTAACAATGGAGTATAGTAAGCACAATGAAGTTACTACGCATAAGATTACAGTTAAGATAGGAATAGCTGTAAAACATAATTGGACAATCTCATTATTACGATAAATAAAACCATCCTCATTATTATTATAAAATAATTTCGAAAAATCTATATCCAAACTAGGAAATATTATAACTAAAAGTAAGAAAGTGCCGGAGATAAATATACTAGCATATACTAATCGTGTATTAATCATAGACTGTAATCCAAGAATCAGTTATAAGAGTAGAAGGGCTTTATTATATAAAGCGAATTCGATAACAATCGATATCAAACTTTTGGTTAGAAAACTTTTGGTTAGATAGGCCCGAGAATTCGAGTTATTTATTTCCATCCAAGTATATTTATAATAATTTAGAATAATAATATAGAAGTTAATATGTCATTCAACATCAAAAACCATAAAAATGATCTACTATTCTTAGCACTGGGAGGTGCAAATGAAATAGGAATAAATGTTAATCTCTATCATTATCAAGGCAAATGGTTAATGGTTGACTGTGGTAGTGGGTTTGCAGATGACTATCTCCCAGGGGTTGATATGTTAGTTGCTGACATTAGTTTTATTGAAAAATATAAGGAAGATTTAATTGGTTTAGTACTAACGCACGCTCATGAAGACCATTTAGGAGCAGTCCAGTATTTATGGAATAACCTGAAATGTCCTATATATGCAACAACATTCACAGCTAATTTCTTAAAATTAAGATTAGCGGAATATCCCTTCACCAAAAATATCAAAATCCACACGGTAGAACCTTCTGCCAAAATAGATTTAGCTCCCTTTCAATTAGAAATGGTACCACTTACTCATTCAGCGCCAGAGATGCAAGCAATAATGATTCGTACTGAAGCGGGTAATATTCTCCATACTGGAGATTGGAAATTTGATAATGAACCAGTACTTGGCAAAAAAGCCGATGAGGAATTATTAAAATCTTACGGAGATGAAGGTGTTTTAGCCCTAGTTTGTGATTCCACTAACGTATTTAATGAAGGCACTTCTGGGTCCGAAGGAGCAGTACGGAATAGTTTAGTAGATATTATAGCTAGCTGCCCTAAAATGGTAGTAGTAACAACTTTTGCTTCAAATCTAGCTCGGTTGGATACTTTAATTCATGCCGGCCAATTATCAGGAAGAAAGGTGGTGTTAACAGGCAGAAGTTTGCACAGAATTCTGCATGCTGCGCAAGAAAGTGGCTATATGCGCGATATTCTACCATTAGTTGACGAACGAGATATAGCCAGATTTAAAAGAGAAGAATTGCTAGTAATAGCAACAGGCTGTCAAGGCGAACCAATGGCAGCTACCGCGAAAATGGCAAATAATAGCCACCCAAGCATCAAGCTCGCACCTAAAGATACTATTATTTTCTCTTCCAAAATTATTCCTGGTAATGAAAAGAAAATTTTTCGTTTATTTAATATTTTTGTAAGACTAGGAGTGGAAGTGATCACTGAACGTGATCATTTTGTTCATGTCTCTGGCCATCCATCTATTGAAGAACTTAAGCGCATGTACCTGCTAGTGCGGCCACAAATTTGCGTCCCAGTGCACGGAGAGCCTGTCCATATCCATGAACATGCAAAACTAGCTCGCAAAAATGGCATAAAACAAGCCGTGGAAGTAGAAAATGGTAGTCTATTACTACTTGACCCTCATAACCCACGTATCATCACCAAAGTAGAATCAGGATATTTAGCGGTTGATGGTAATTACCTCTTGCCTACAGAATCATCCATTTTTAAAATGCGCAGGCGCATGCGGGAATCTGGAGTAGTAGTGGCTTCTTTAGTGATTAATAAAAAAGGGGGGCTTAAAGCTCGGCCTATTATCTCAATGCCTGGACTTCTTGATGCCAACGATGATGCTCAGTTAATTAATATTATTAAAGATGGGATTGCCAAGACGGTGGAAATTCAAGCTACTTCACAAGGCAAAATATTCCCTGAAAAAATTGAAAATACTGTAAGATCTTTTATAAGAAAAACTTTGAAACAAGAGATTAACAAATCCCCAATTATCATCGTTAATATAGAGCATATCATAGAACATTAAAGGTAAATTGGTAGGCGCAGAAAGATTTTAAGGGTAACTAAATTAGTTACCCTTAAGTTCATGTATTTAAATTAGAAGTTAATACGCACTTTTATGCTACCCTGATGAGCCACATATTTTGAACCTAAATGCACATCATAGCTTATCCCATATTCTATAATAGGATTTTTAGCAGTAATACTTACCCCCAGATTATAAAGAGTTTTTCCCACCTCCCTCGGAGTAGTAGTAATAGGTTCACCCCGTCCTCCTGGTAGATGAGCTACAAATTTCCCCGCCTTTCCTCCTAAACGATGAGAAAGCATAGCATGCGCTTCAGGTACCAGCACCATACTCCCAACATTCACAGAAGCGGATACTCTAGCACCAATCAATCCATCAGTTCTACTATTATTACAAGCCTCCACCGTTCTGTTAGCTAATTTGGTGCCTGTTTCTTTATAAGCATCATCCTGAGATTTTACATAACGCACCCCAGCAAGTGGAGTGAGTAAAACTGAGTTATTGAATACCGCATTATAACCAACTAATATCTCACCACCATAAGATATGGATTCATAATTAGCTTTAGCAACTTGCTCCCCAAAAGAAAAGGTTCTCCGGTCTTTACTAGCAACTTTAGTTAAACCATAAGAAGCAATAGCTTCAACAAAAAATTGCTCAGTAAGTTTTTGTACTCCATAAACAGATAACATCATAGTGTTAGCATTAAGGGTACTTCCTGCTTTAAGGTTTTTATACTTTATGTCGGCGTTAATAACTGAAATAGCAACTCCGAGGGTAAGGTTATCATTGAGGGCGGCATCTACGCCAACTATTCCTCCAACTGTTTTTACAGTAGACTTCTTGCATAACCTAGGATATAGGATAAAATGATAAGATTTTAGGAATTTTATCATATGAGATATGAAGAACTTAAAAAGTTTGGGGAAGAAGAATTTAGACGTTTAACAGGGGTTAAGAAGAATACTTTTGCAAGAATGACTATTATTTTAGAAGAAGCAGAAACAAAGAAGAAAAGATTTGGGGGCAAACCAAACCATTTAAGTATAGAAGAGAGGTTATTGATGGCCCTAGAATATATAAGGGAATATAGAACATATTTTCATATATCAGCTTCATATGGAATATCTGAAAGTAGTTGTTATCGGAATATAAAATGGGTAGAAGATACTTTAATTAAGCATCCGGATTTTGCTCTTCCTGGTAAGAAAGCTTTAGTTAAAAGTGATATGACGTATGAAACCATTCTAATTGATGCCACAGAAAGTCCTATCCAGCGTCCAAAAAAAGACAAAAACGCTACTATTCAGGTAAGAAGAAAAGACATACTTTAAAAACTCAGCTGGTAGTAGACAAAAAGACAAAACAAATAATATGTACAAATTATGCAAATGGTAAACGACATGATTTTAGGTTATTTAAGGAATCCAAAATTAATATCCATCCTGATACTAATGTAATTACCGATACTGGATATCAAGGGTTACAAAAGATTCATGCTAAATCTGAGTTACCAAAAAAGAAGACTAAAAAAAATCCATTAACAAAACAAGATAAGAAAAATAACCAAAAACTGGCAAGTACCAGGGCCCTGAATGAAAATGTTATCGGCATGCTAAAACGTTTTAAAATTATTGCTGATAAATATCGAAATCGACGTAAAAGATTTGCTCTAAGATTTAATTTAATCGCTGGTTTATATAATTGGGAACTAAATTATTAGGGTTATGCAAGAGGTCTAGTATATCCAGGAGCACTGAGCCCTCTTTGCTTCTGATGAGCATGGCTATAAAATGGGAGAACCCATACACCAATTTTTGCTTTTGCACGCTCATTTTCATCACCAGCTCCAATTAACATCATACTAGGGCTAGTAACTTCACTTAGTCTGTGTACTATCGCAGAATTGATGAAGCTCATATTCTTGTAACTTACCAGAGCTAACGCCTCATTATTGCCAATTTTCATTTTTGCCCATGCATCTCCACGAGTTTTCTCATTTGGTATAGTACCAATATCATCAATTAAAGCTTCGAGCTCTGTCATTTTCACCCTTGCTGCTGGAACCTTTTTCGGTGAAACAGCCACTGGAGCAGTAGCTGAAGCGTTTGCTACCGGAGTAGTAGCTAGAGCATTATCTGCTAGAGCATTATCTGCTAGAGCATTATTTGCTGGAGCATTATTTGCTGGAGCATTATCTGCTAGAGCATTATCTGCTAGAGCATTATTTGCTGGAGCATTATTTGCTGGAGCATTATTTGCTGGAGCATTATTTGCTGGAGCATTATTTGCTGGAGCATTATTTGCTGGAGCATTATTTGCTGGAGCATTGTTTGCTGGAGCATTGTTTGCTGGAGCATTGTTTGCTGGAGCATTGTTTGCTGGAGCATTGTTTGCTGGAGCATTGTTTGCTGGAGCATTGTTTGCTGGAGCATTGTTTGCTGGAGCATTGTTTGCTGGAGCATTGTTTGCTGGAGCATTGTTTGCTGGAGCATTATCTGCTAGAACATTATCTGCTGGAGCATTGTTTGCTAGAACATTATCTGCTGGAGCATTGTTTGCTAGAACATTATCTGCTGGAGCATTGTTTGCTGGAGCATTGTTTGCTGGAGCATTATTTGCTGGAGCATTGTTTGCTGGAGCATTATTTGCTGGAGCATTGTTTGCTGGAGCATTGTTTGCTGGAGCATTGTTTGCTGGAGCATTATTTGCTGGAGCATTATTTGCTGGAGCATTATTTGCTGGAGCATTGTTTGCTGGAGCATTGTTTGCTAGAACATTATCTGCTAGAACATTATCTGCTGGAGCATTGTTTGCTAGAACATTATCTGCTGGAGCATTGTTTGCTGGAGCATTATCTGCTGGAGCATTAGCTGCTGGAGCATTAGCTAGAGCATTATCTGCTAGAACATTATCTGCTGGAGCATTATCTGTATTAGTTGACATTTGATCTTACATTTAATAAAAATAATGTATAAAAAATACAGATAAAAAAATGGAAGGTCACAATGAACTTAAATCAAAAAATAATAAAGCCCAAACTAGGGTTATTAGGGCTAGCAAAGAGTTTAGGCAATGTATCAGCAGCATGTAAGGCTATGGGATATAGTAGAGATAGTTACTATAGATTTCAAGAATTATATGAAACTGGAGGAGAAGAAGCCCTATACGAAATAAGTCGGAAGAAGCCCATAATAGCTAATAGAGTAGATCCACGTGTGGAGAAAGCAGTTGTGGATATGGCTGTAGAATATCCAGCATATGGGCAACTGAGAGTATCAAATGAGCTTAAGAAGACAGGTGTTCTTGTATCACCTGGTGGGGTAAGATCAATTTGGTTGCGTAATGATTTAAACAATATCAATAAAAGGCTTAAAGCATTAGAAGCTAAGATGGCTCAAGATGGTATTGTTCTTACCGAAGCCCAGTTACAAGTATTAGAGAAGCGTCGTAATGAGAAAGAAGCCCATGGTGAGATAGAAACGCAGCATCCAGGTTATTTAGGGTGCCAGGATACATATTATGTTGGCAATTTTAAAGGTATAGGTAAGGTTTATTCTCAGGTCTTTATCGACAGCTATACCAGAGTAGCAGATGCTAAACTATATACTGAGAAAACAGCGCTGACGAGTGCTGATATGCTCAATGACCGGATATTACCATGGTATGAGGACCAAGGGATACCTATCTTACGTATCCTTACTGATCGGGGGAGCGAATATAAAGGCAATATAGAGCATCATGCTTTTGAGTTATTCTTAAGCATCGAAGGTATAGAACATACTGTTACTCGCGCTTACTCGCCTCAAACCAATGGTATGTGTGAGCGTTTTAACAAAACTATGAAACAGGAATTCTTTGATACAGCTATGCGAAAAAAGATTTATACATCCCTTGAAGATTTACAGCTAGATCTTGATATTTGGTTAGAGTATTACAATCATGAAAGGCCACATTCAGGAAAATATTGTTATGGTAAAACCCCTATGCAAACTTTTCAAGATAGTAAAAAATTAGCTGTTGAAAAGAATAATGAAATCTTGTACCTTGAATATATATCTGACAGTCAAAATTTAACTGACAATCAGGTGCAAAATTTATAGTGTCTGTAAGATCAAATCTTGACTTCTACACTTTATCTGCTAGAACATTATCTGCTGGAGCATTTCTACGAACTCGATTCTGAGGCTTGTCTGAAGGATCATTTCTTTCCTCATCCTCGTCTGTGTGAAGATCGAGATTTGCAAATAAGTACTTTGTCATATCGTCCGCATCTTCTTTCTTCCCTCCTGCTGCTAGCATGTCTTGCCCAATACCTTGCGACGCAATATTCTTACGTATTAAAGATATTTCATTCTTTTCTATTTCAGCTTCCCATTTTACATAAGCTTGCATTTGTTGAGCTTGAATTTGAACTTGACCTAAGCGTACCGCCTTCAAATCTAATTTTCCCTCAGTATTATCAATATTAATAACGTTATGCTGTTCATCATAATCAAATACATCCGGGGCATTATCTACCAAATCTACGTAGACTGTGTGACCTTTAGCAATGTCTATTTTAGTTTTTATATCAATAGAACCAAGTATATGATCTGGACTGAAAGTAGTGTTGATAGAAGTATCAGATCCCCACTCGGAAGGAAAAACATGAGAACCATCATCATCATCAATAGTATTAGAACTATCTTTCAATACTAACTTATTGTAAGCGTATGGTAAACCCGGTCTATCATTATCAGTTATTGTAGTTTAAGATTCCAGGGCAGTAGGTCTAAGATCTTAGTGGAATTATAATCTTGTATGATGGTGAGTACTTTTTGTAAATATGTCCAAGGATTTATATTATTCAGCTTAGCAGTTTCAATTAGCGAATATAGAGCAGCTGCAGTTTCTCCCCCGCTATCTGAGCCGGCAAAAAGCCAGTTTTTTCTACCTACCGCTATCGAACGCATTGCTCGTTCAGCAGCATTATTATCAATCTCTATTCTACCATTATCTAAAAATCTCATCAGGGCTGCCTCATTATTTAGAGCATAGCTAATCGCCCCCGCCGTAGCACTTTTTTTAGGGAGTAGCTGGTAGAATTTTTTCCAATCTACAAATAACTTTTGGACTATTTCTTTAGATTTCTCTTGTCGCTGTTTACGTGTAGAAGTCAAGATTTGATCTTACAGACACTATAAATTTTGCACCTGATTGTCAGTTAAATTTTGACTGTCAGATATATATTCAAGGTACAAGATTTCATTATTCTTTTCAACAGCTAATTTTTTACTATCTTGAAAAGTTTGCATAGGGGTTTTACCATAACAATATTTTCCTGAATGTGGCCTTTCATGATTGTAATACTCTAACCAAATATCAAGATCTAGCTGTAAATCTTCAAGGGATGTATAAATCTTTTTTCGCATAGCTGTATCAAAGAATTCCTGTTTCATAGTTTTGTTAAAACGCTCACACATACCATTGGTTTGAGGCGAGTAAGCGCGAGTAACAGTATGTTCTATACCTTCGATGCTTAAGAATAACTCAAAAGCATGATGCTCTATATTGCCTTTATATTCGCTCCCCCGATCAGTAAGGATACGTAAGATAGGTATCCCTTGCTCCTCATACCATGGTAATATCCGGTCATTGAGCATATCAGCACTCGTCAGCGCTGTTTTCTCAGTATATAGTTTAGCATCTGCTACTCTGGTATAGCTGTCGATAAAGACCTGAGAATAAACCTTACCTATACCTTTAAAATTGCCAACATAATATGTATCCTGGCACCCTAAATAACCTGGATGCTGCGTTTCTATCTCACCATGGGCTTCTTTCTCATTACGACGCTTCTCTAATACTTGTAACTGGGCTTCGGTAAGAACAATACCATCTTGAGCCATCTTAGCTTCTAATGCTTTAAGCCTTTTATTGATATTGTTTAAATCATTACGCAACCAAATTGATCTTACCCCACCAGGTGATACAAGAACACCTGTCTTCTTAAGCTCATTTGATACTCTCAGTTGCCCATATGCTGGATATTCTACAGCCATATCCACAACTGCTTTCTCCACACGTGGATCTACTCTATTAGCTATTATGGGCTTCTTCCGACTTATTTCGTATAGGGCTTCTTCTCCTCCAGTTTCATATAATTCTTGAAATCTATAGTAACTATCTCTACTATATCCCATAGCCTTACATGCTGCTGATACATTGCCTAAACTCTTTGCTAGCCCTAATAACCCTAGTTTGGGCTTTATTATTTTTTGATTTAAGTTCATTGTGACCTTCCATTTTTTTATCTGTATTTTTTATACATTATTTTTATTAAATGTAAGATCAAATGTCAACTAATACAGTTTACGCCTCTGCTCAGGATCTAGGCCTCTAATTTCCTCCTCAATTTTATAAACTAACGCAATTTGCTCTAATGATTTAAAGGCAATATTTGCTTTATCATTATTTACAGTTACCTCGTAAAACTTGCGCCTCGTATGTGCCCAGCATGCCGCTTCTATTATCCGAGCTACTGAATTATCATCATTTTTATATATTTGATCATAACCCGAATAAGCGTCAGCATGTACTATTCCTGTAAAGTCTTTTAAATGGTTAAATGGTCGCTCTCCCTTACGATCAGGACTATAAAAATAACAAACTGCAGGTGGAATATTATCTGAATGCGTCCTACCATCTCTAACATAAGTCCAAATTCTGCCAATCTTGGTCTTACCAATACCCGGGGCTAACACTTTCACAGGAGTGTCATCAACATGGATTTGACTAGCAGAGAATACGGATTTTCTTAGACTATCAATCAATGGCTGTAATAGCTTAGAACATTGACCAGCCCAGCTAGCCATAGTACTTCTAGCCAATTCTATACCTTCACGCTCATAAATTTGTGACTGACGATATAGCGGTAGATGGTTGCAATATTTTTGTACTAATATATGGGCAAGTAAACCAGGCCCAGCCTTACCTTTATCAATTACGCCTGATGGTGGATAGGCTTGCACGATAGTTTCACAATGGGTGCAAGCACAGCGTGGTCTAATATGGCGTATCACTTTAAATGATGATGGAATATACTCTAGTGTTTCTGATATATCGTTGCTAATAGTACGAAATTTTTCACTTCCGCATGTAGGACATAGTGGATCTGGGGTTAATATCACCTCTGTACGCTCTAAATTATCAGGTAACTTCTGACGTTTAGGATGTTTTTTCGATAAGATTTCGGTCTCGCATTTATCTTCCTTATCTTCTAGTAAAATATTAGATAACTGATTACTCAAAGACTCACTATCTTCAATAGCATGTTCAAGCTCATCTATTTGCCTATTTAATTTCTCCGAGGATTTACCAAAACGTTTTGCTTTAAGCAAAGCAAGTTGGTTTTCAAGAGATGTCATTTTTTCTACCAAATCAGTAATAATTTGATGTAAAATGACAGTATCAGTAGGTAATTTTTGCAGGTCTAAAATCATCCAGCTATTATACCATTAAACCCATTATATTTCAAAGATTTTATAGGTTTTTGCTGCAAATAAAAAATACCATTTAACCACTTCTATCCAGCATACTCTGGAGCCTTGGACCATCTTGGATTACGCCAATCTATTCCTTCAATTAACATTGATAATTGAGCTCTTGTAATACCTATAGAATCTTTATCATCACTTTTTAACCAGGTAAATTTGCCGCTATCAAGGCATTTATAAAATAAACAAAATCCTTGCCCATCCCACCATAAAATCTTGATTTTATCAGCACTTCTACCTCGAAAAACAAACATTGCACCACTGCAAAATTTAGTGGATAATATTGATTCAGCAAGTAAAGATAAACCGTTAACTCCCTTACGCATATCCGTATAACCAGTACACAAATATATTTTTGTATTACCTTCAGGATTTAACATGATTGCTCTTCTAATATTCTCAATATCTCAACTAAACTTGAACTTTTAACTTTACCTTCAATAACCAGAGAAAAATCATTAAATATTAGTGAGGCTTTTTCTAAAGTAGAGCTTCTGGTATCTAAAACTGACAATTCTACAAACCCCTTAGCTTTATCAGTTTCATTTTTGTTACTTATTATAAATTTCTTCGCCTCTCGTTTCCAAGTATATATCGTAGTTTCTGAAATATTGTAAGATTTAGCGAGCTTTGATACTAGGCAATTAGGTGCTTGAGCTTCTCGTAATATTTGCTCCTTTATTTCGGGCAATATCTTCTTATAGTTATTTGGCATAGAATTATATCCTTCTTTATTAAGATGTTATCATACTATACCTTATTATCTTTAATAGACCGCCTTTACCGTACGGTTACAACTTATTTGACCCTAAATTAATTTTACCATTAATACTAGTTGTAGCATTCAGCTCTACTTCCGGCCTATCTACTACAATATCATTATTACCAAAATCCAAAATCTTCGTAGTATATATAGAAGCGCGGAGGATCTGTTTTTTCTTATCCCCCTTAAACTCAATCTCACCTTTAAAAGGTTGATCTGTACTACCAATATTCTTATTTATCTCACTACTTCCTTTAAAAATAACCTTAGGTGGATCAGATGAATCAGAACTTTGATTACCCACAGCTACTATATCACTTATGAAATTAACACCATCATCAAGTTTAACCTTAACATCCGGATGCAGCTCAAAAGTTGTCGCTACGTTCCCTCCAGCCCTATATGTAATCTTACCAGAGCCAGGAAATCCAACGGTGGTAGTATCTACATAAGTATCACCCAGATTAGTAGTATTAACGTTAATATTTACGTTTTTTATTTTTTTATTATTTTCCCCAAATCCACGGATCTGTATCGCTTGTGTAGATTTAGGCTCCCCAACATTCACTACTATATTATTATTGCCCTCATTTTTTGGAGTTATCACCGCATCAAATTGAGGATTGTTAATATTTATCTTGCTACCCTCGCCACAAATTATATCAATACCGCTAATCTTCTGCCCCTGATTAATAGTGTGCTGGTTTTTGAATATTTCCACTTTAGGCTTCCCTTTTGAAGCTGGAACTGTACTTTCAATATTGAAATCGTCAAGAAGCTCATCCTCGGGTAAAGTTAAAGTAGATGGTTTTTGGAATACAAAATCTTTACCTGGCATGACCCCCGTACCCGTGAAGTCAACATCGTTTCCATCTATTGTTATATTCAATTTGTCCTCTAGATCTTTCACACCATCTTGATTTTCCACCTCGTTATCTTGCACTCCCAGAGTATCAACATAATATGTTATAGGATGCTCATTTTTAAATACTATCTCTGCATTCTTACCTTTCTTTAAACAATATACATAACCTTCACCAGTTATCTCCAACTTAGAATTATCATTTAAAACTAGAGCTCCCAGATAATGTTCTGCAATTTGTCCTGCTACGTCCTTAGTTATTTCTACACTACCAAAATTATTGTCATCTAGTCCACCAAGAGAGTCAGCTCGTTTACCCAGAGGGATGAGGTATTTAGAATCGTTGCCTATTAATCTTAATCTACCTTCTCCCTTCTTATGAATTATAGAGGGAAATTTTGCTGTACTATTCTTAAGGGTTAAAATAAGGTCACCTGTAAAATCAAACTTTAAGCCTTCTATCTTGGAATCATAAAATGTAATCTCTGATTCCCGTTCTAATTCCGGTTTTAAAATAACCTGGCTAGCATTCAACATTTCCCCAAAGCGATAATCCTTTTGTTTGAATATTACTGTTGAAGGAGCATCATTAAAATTAATGGTCTCCAAATCTGCCTTACCTTCTAATACTAGACTTTTCACCTTTAGATTCAACGTATTTAATCCTCCATCTACGTTACCAAGATCTCCTTTAACGCGCAGTTCATTTTTTACCTCTGTTGCATTTATACTACTACTCTTATCATACAGTTGCGGCGATATAACTACTACACTAGACTTCTTGCATAACCTAGGATATAGGATAAAATGATAAGATTTTAGGAATTTTATCATATGAGATATGAAGAACTTAAAAAGTTTGGGGAAGAAGAATTTAGACGTTTAACAGGGGTTAAGAAGAATACTTTTGCAAGAATGACTATTATTTTAGAAGAAGCAGAAACAAAGAAGAAAAGATTTGGGGGCAAACCAAACCATTTAAGTATAGAAGAGAGGTTATTGATGGCCCTAGAATATATAAGGGAATATAGAACATATTTTCATATATCAGCTTCATATGGAATATCTGAAAGTAGTTGTTATCGGAATATAAAATGGGTAGAAGATACTTTAATTAAGCATCCGGATTTTGCTCTTCCTGGTAAGAAAGCTTTAGTTAAAAGTGATATGACGTATGAAACCATTCTAATTGATGCCACAGAAAGTCCTATCCAGCGTCCAAAAAAAGACAAAAACGCTACTATTCAGGTAAGAAGAAAAGACATACTTTAAAAACTCAGCTGGTAGTAGACAAAAAGACAAAACAAATAATATGTACAAATTATGCAAATGGTAAACGACATGATTTTAGGTTATTTAAGGAATCCAAAATTAATATCCATCCTGATACTAATGTAATTACCGATACTGGATATCAAGGGTTACAAAAGATTCATGCTAAATCTGAGTTACCAAAAAAGAAGACTAAAAAAAATCCATTAACAAAACAAGATAAGAAAAATAACCAAAAACTGGCAAGTACCAGGGCCCTGAATGAAAATGTTATCGGCATGCTAAAACGTTTTAAAATTATTGCTGATAAATATCGAAATCGACGTAAAAGATTTGCTCTAAGATTTAATTTAATCGCTGGTTTATATAATTGGGAACTAAATTGTAGAAGTCAAGATTTGATCTTACAGACACTATAAATTTTGCACCTGATTGTCAGTTAAATTTTGACTGTCAGATATATATTCAAGGTACAAGATTTCATTATTCTTTTCAACAGCTAATTTTTTACTATCTTGAAAAGTTTGCATAGGGGTTTTACCATAACAATATTTTCCTGAATGTGGCCTTTCATGATTGTAATACTCTAACCAAATATCAAGATCTAGCTGTAAATCTTCAAGGGATGTATAAATCTTTTTTCGCATAGCTGTATCAAAGAATTCCTGTTTCATAGTTTTGTTAAAACGCTCACACATACCATTGGTTTGAGGCGAGTAAGCGCGAGTAACAGTATGTTCTATACCTTCGATGCTTAAGAATAACTCAAAAGCATGATGCTCTATATTGCCTTTATATTCGCTCCCCCGATCAGTAAGGATACGTAAGATAGGTATCCCTTGGTCCTCATACCATGGTAATATCCGGTCATTGAGCATATCAGCACTCGTCAGCGCTGTTTTCTCAGTATATAGTTTAGCATCTGCTACTCTGGTATAGCTGTCGATAAAGACCTGAGAATAAACCTTACCTATACCTTTAAAATTGCCAACATAATATGTATCCTGGCACCCTAAATAACCTGGATGCTGCGTTTCTATCTCACCATGGGCTTCTTTCTCATTACGACGCTTCTCTAATACTTGTAACTGGGCTTCGGTAAGAACAATACCATCTTGAGCCATCTTAGCTTCTAATGCTTTAAGCCTTTTATTGATATTGTTTAAATCATTACGCAACCAAATTGATCTTACCCCACCAGGTGATACAAGAACACCTGTCTTCTTAAGCTCATTTGATACTCTCAGTTGCCCATATGCTGGATATTCTACAGCCATATCCACAACTGCTTTCTCCACACGTGGATCTACTCTATTAGCTATTATGGGCTTCTTCCGACTTATTTCGTATAGGGCTTCTTCTCCTCCAGTTTCATATAATTCTTGAAATCTATAGTAACTATCTCTACTATATCCCATAGCCTTACATGCTGCTGATACATTGCCTAAACTCTTTGCTAGCCCTAATAACCCTAGTTTGGGCTTTATTATTTTTTGATTTAAGTTCATTGTAACCTTCCATTTTTTTATCTGTATTTTTTATACATTATTTTTATTAAATGTAAGATCAAATGTCAACTAATACAACTAAATTATTAGGGTTATGCAAGAGGTCTACTATCTTCACTCTTTATGGCTACTAAAGAATTTTTTTGCATCTTAACCATATCAAGATTAACTTCAGGAACATTAATAAAAGTTAAATACCTATCCTTTCCTATTGCACTTCCCCAACCCAGCTCTCCTATACCCTTGCCATACATAGTTACATCATTAAAATATACCTTCCCTTTATTCCCGGATCTCCTGTTCTCATTATCAATACCTCCATAAAGCTTTGTATAATTAATAGTCAGCTCCGCACGATCCTTCAGAATTATTGCACCTTTCCACTCACTAAAGTTAATCGAACTTTTATTATACACAAACATTATATGCGGTAGAACTCCTATAACTCTCAGCTCGTAACCGTCCAATGCCACAGACCCCTGGCCTATTACTTTCCCCAAGTATCCTTTGCCCCCTTTAAACGAGACAGATCCCTCTAATATGGTGTCTCCATTTATTCCTACACTATAATCACCCATCATTATTACTTTTCCATGTTTTCCTACTACAAAATAACCTACCTTTGGATATACATTACCTTTAACAGTAATCTCTCCACCCTCATCTACATAAACCTCCAATCTGCCAACTCTCTTTTTTTCACTTTTTCCTGCATTAATATTTAATTCACTCTTTAAGGCCGTAGTGGTGGCGATAATTTTACCCTTACCATCTTCCTCTCCTCCTAGTGAGCCACTAACATCAACATTTGGGTTGTCCTCGTCCATTTTAATCTGGAGCCCCTCTGGCCTAAGGATTGCGTCTTGTACAGCAGAATCTGCTCCATCTATTTTTCCGCGGTCTGCAAATACTGATAGATTACCACTACTTAAAACTGCAATAACTGAAGCCGTAGCTAATAAATTCTTTTGCAAAGTATTTTTTTTGCTATTTTTACTCATTATTTTTTCCTATTTTTAATTAGTTAATTTATCTTAATTATTTTCTTGATATTTTTATAGTCAACTTCCGATGAGTTTAGGAACCACAAAAAAAAGATACAAAGCTCAAGGGTTAGTTAAAACCAAGCTTGAAGCCAAGGGGCTCCAGTTTATATTAATTGACTATCCACAGATAAATTCTTATTAAATTGAGCCTAACTGTAGGTAAATATACGTAAAAAATTTATTAATAAATTTATCAATAATTAATTTATTACACTAAAAAAATACAAGTCAATTAAATGGCAGGAGGCTTGATTAAAATAACCGCTAAATAGTTAATGTTGTTAATGTTTATTAATACGGAATAGATGCTAAAAAGGAGAAGAAATAGCCAGAAAAGGAGGTAAGGAGAGAAAAAATTGTGTGATAAAAATGTAGTATAGTCAACTTCAGATGAATTAGGGCCGCTGGAAGAGGCGCGAAGCCTTTTACGCTGTTCTTATCAGGCAGTTGGCGTTACTCCCTCTGAAGTTGGCTTGTATTGAAGCCGATAAAATTCTATAGCTTGCTTTAAATCTTCTTCGGTATCCACAGAAATAGGAATATTATTAACATAACATACCCCGATCGATATATTATTCTCTAAGGCTCTGAGTTGTTCAAGTTTTTCACTTTGTTCTAAATAGGAAGGGGCTAATTGGACAAATTTGCTTAATGCTGTTTTACGGAAACCATACACACCTATATGGTATAAAAATTTACTAGCACTGTAAGGAATTAAGCTACGCGAAAAATATAACGCTCTGTTATTATTATCAGTAACCACTTTTATATTGCTATCACTAACCGCTAATTGCCAGTCAATTTTTGCCACTGGCGTTACTATTTCATAATCACTATTTTTTAGATTTTCAATAACCGCCATGATAGTCTCTGATTCTATAAAAGGCATATCACCTTGCACATTGAGAATATAATTAATGTTATGATTTTCTGGAATGAGCTGAAAGGCTTCATATACCCGGTCGGTACCAGAAGGACATTGCTGCTTTGTTAAAATAAATTGGCCGCCATAATTAGCAACTTTTTCGGCAATATCATTTGAATCGGTAGCTACAAAAATATTTTTTAAACCGGTAGATTGTACTTGCCTTAACACATGCTCAATCATAGAGAGATTACCAATAGTTTGGAGTGGCTTTTTACGCAACCTTACTGACTCTAATCTGGATGGAATAATAATTGCTACGTCGGAGTGCATAATATACCTAATTAACTGCAAATTCGGCATATTATATCAAATCGAGGGTACTTTTACTATAGAAATAAATTGAAGTAGCATGGTATTATTGGTATATTAGAGCATTTAAAAATCTTATTTACCAATCAATTATGTCTTTACTCCTTTCCCAAAAAGATAAAAAAATAGGTATATTCGGTTTAGGTAAAACAGGCCTATCCTCGTATAGAGCTTTATCTAAAGTGGCTGAAGTAATCTGTTATGATCAAGATACTAGTAGCAAAGAAGCTTTCGTTAAAAAATACGGCACGGCTCCACTTGTTGATATCTTCGACGCTAGGTGGCAAAGCCTTAATAAAATTGTCCTAAGCCCCGGGGTTCCCTTAAACCATGATATTGTGCAGCTCGCTAGGACTTATAATATCCCAATTACTTCAGATATAGAACTATTATTTGAAGAATGTAAATCAGCTAATTTCATTGCGATCACCGGGACGAATGGCAAAAGCACCAGTGTATCTTTAACCGGCCATATTTTACAATCTTGCGGGCTGGAATATTCGGTTGGGGGCAATATTGGTATTCCAGTTTTGGATATGAATTTAACAGCTCGTGGTTATGTACTGGAATTATCTTCCTTTCAACTAGATTTATTAACCAACTTTAAAGCTAAAATTGCCGTACTTCTTAACATCACTCCAGATCATTTAGATCGCCATGGTAACCTTACAAATTATATTGCTTCAAAGAATAAGATTTTTGATAGAATGGATAAAGATTCATTTGCCATCATTAATATGGATAATACAATCACCAAAAAGCTTTTTGACCAGTTAACAGTGGAAAATAAAACCAACTTAATCCCAATTTCTACCTCGCAAATACTTGACAGCGGGGTGTCAATCTGTCATAATGTTATTTATGATAAAATGGGAATTAGTTGTGCTTTTAACTTGCCTACCAATAAATATTTACAAGGTCCCCACAATCAAGAAAATATTGCTGCAAGTTATGCCGTTTGCTGTCTAGTTGGCCTGAGCCCTGAAAAAATAGTCGCTGCTATTGAGGAATTTAAAGGCCTACCCCATAGAATGCAATATCTTGGTAGTATGCCGCTAAACGATCTCCGCGCAGAAAATATGAATAACAAAGAGGAAATCCATTTTTATAATGACAGCAAAGCAACAAATGCTGAGGCGGCTTATAAATCTATCTCACTGCTTGATAATATCTATTGGCTAGCTGGCGGAATTGCCAAAGAAGGGGGGATTACTGCTTTAGAGCCACTATTTCCTAAAATTCGTAAAGCCTATCTTTTTGGCAAAGATAAGGA
Organism: Rickettsia endosymbiont of Bradysia coprophila; assembly: GCA_019468145.1. Lineage (GTDB taxonomy): Bacteria > Pseudomonadota > Alphaproteobacteria > Rickettsiales > Rickettsiaceae > Tisiphia. The sequence goes on along the minus strand of JAHXDM010000002.1, from coordinate 348,896 downwards.
GATATTGCTTAAAACATTGCAAGGCAAAGTAAATTTTCAAATTTGCTGTAATTTAACAGAAGGCTTTAATGCCGCTTTGAGAGATGCAAAGTTAGATATTAATGCCGATATTATAGGGGAAAGGAATATTTTATTAGCACCCTCTTGCGCTTCTTTTGATCAATTTAAAAATTTTGAAGAACGTGGGGAATTATTCATTAAGTTGTATAATATGCTTACGGGTTCTTAAAGTATTTAAGTAACGAGATTTACGATTTGTTATAGCTTAGAGGGATCATATTTTAAGGAACAAAACTATCTCGTATCGTTTATTTTGGCAGCCATTGAAATATCAAGGGAACAGTATCTGATAAGCTTTTTGAGTCAGGGCTCTGCATATTAAAACTCCTATTATTATAATCATACGTTACACCTTAATCCTTATTCCCTTACTACTCTACATTTTTTATGTAGTAGGTGTATCCCCACCATCATTGCAAACCGGGCCTTCTTCAGGCCAGCGCATAGGTGTCAACACAAACTTAAATGCAATTGTTAGATGACGATGGGGGAGGCACCCTTCATTACTTCCCTATTTCACTTAGTAAAGCTTTTTCCCCTTCATTAAGCTTACCCAGATTTTTATGGCTCGTTTTCTCGGCCGGTAGAGCAGAAGGTAACTCATAATGAGGCGGCATTTCTAAAATTTTATTACGTTTTACCAAATATTCATTAGGCCCAGGGGATACTATACCTATTTTCTCTTGTATTTTCTTGCTGCACGCCGGAAGCATTACTAAAATAGTAAATAATAAACAAACTATACGTATTTGCACTTAATCTCCTTCATTATCGTTGATATTTTTTTTTTAAAGCCAGAGATCGAATTCTCTCCGCTTCATGATGGACAAGGGCGTTATTATATAGTATTATATTTTTTTGCGCAACAATTTTCTTAAATCTATAATAATCATATAACAAAACTATTACCCCTGCCGAGATAAAACTATCAGCCAGATTAAATACTGGAAAGCCAATATCTTGATAATGGAAATAAATAAAGTCAAATACCGCTCCATTGATAAAGCGATCAATTAAATTTCCTAGCGCCCCCCCAATTACAAAACTATAGCCAATAAACCCTAATATTGACTTGCACTGGAGCAAAACACCCCATAAATATACTATAATTGCTGAATTTAAGACAGAAAACAACATATTACTATATTGATAGTAATTCCGTAATAACCCGAAACTAATTCCATAATTCCAGCTATATACCATATCTAAAAAACTAGTTATTTCTAACGTTAACCCTGGTCTATTTCTTAAATAACCGATAAACCACCATTTTACTACTTGGTCAATAATAACTAATTTAATAACTATTTTACTACTCTGCCGAATAGTTAACCAAAATTTTCTTAATTTAAATTTAAATGGTAAATACATATTTAGAGCTTAAATGTCACGCTGGATTTCCTTTTCCCTCTATTCTCATTCTTTAATTTACTAGTAGCGTTAAAGTTTTTACCTTGATCCAGGCTATCTTTAATTGGTGCCGCTATCTTTTCAATTTTATCCTCTTTATTCCTCATTACCTCATTGACTTTTGCTAATTTCTGTTCGGTTTTTGTATAAGTTATAACCATATCAACAAGCTTCCCATTGGATGGCGTCAGTAGAGGATTTGTTTTTAATTCACTCTGAATTTTTTCTAATTTCTTGGTAAACTCACCAATATTTTCTACGCGTAAATTAGATTTATTCTCACCTAAATCATATTTTTTAATTTCTTGTAATTTTAATTCCAAAAAATTTCCTTGTTGTACAGCCTTATCTACTAAATCACTATTAGATGCCACTAGGTTATTTATCTTTTTCTGCCACCTATTCACGATAGCGGATATATCCTTAAACTTGTATAGATTCTCAGGATCCCTAGCATATATTTTGTATTTCTCCTGAACCTCTTGCTTTAATACAGACCTTTCCTTCCTTAAATCTTCCAATGACATCTTATCTATAGGGGGTTCAGATATAACCCCTTCACTTTTTAATTCTCCTGTTGTTATACCCGGATTATCATTCTCATTATTTTGCGGCATTTTATACCTCGTATTTATTGGTTATCTTAATCTTACCCATAAACTTCAAAAAAACTTTATTCTCCCATTTTCTGCCACTTCAACTTTACTATTAAGTTCATTACTTAAAGACTTAACATTATTTTTAAACTGCTTAAATTGCGCCAATTGCTTACCCGTCAGCTCTATCCCAGGCGTAGTCTTAACAAGCATCGGGTTAACATGTTTACCAGAAATTTTAACTTCATAATGCAAATGCGGGCCAGTCGTCCTGCCCGTGCTACCAACATAGGCAATGACCTGCCCTTGCTTTACCACGCTCCCCACTTTAAGATTTTTGGCAAAATTAGAAGCATGAGCGTAAATAGTTGATAAGTTAGAACTATGTTTTATTTGCACCAATTTGCCATAACCCGACTTACACCCTATTTCAGTAATCACTCCATTACCGGCCGCATAAATTGGCGTACCCGTGGGAGCTGCAAAATCCACCCCTTTATGGGCTTTACTATAGCCTAAAGTAGGGTGCTGCCTCATTCCGTAATGTGAAGAAATTCTAATAAATTTCACCGGAGTTCTAAGCAAACTTCTTTTCACACTCTTGCCATCTTCAGAAAAGAAAGCATGCTTGCCTTGCAAAGTATCTGCTTTTAGATTATTTGGGGAATATCTATAAATATTATATTCCTGACCTGACAAATTAAGTGATACATATAAAATCCTACCATAATGGGAAAAATCACCATCTTTCGTAACAAATTTTTCCGTAATAACCGAGATAGTATCACCATTTTTAATTTGCCGCTGAAAATCAATCTGATAACTATAGGAATTAACTAATTCACTTATGCTATTACTGGACAAACCTAACGATTTCAAGGCTGCCATAAAACTTGAATGAATCACCACGGAAGATTTGGTTAAAAATCTATCAACAGCAACCACCACATCTTTAGAATAAAATTTCTGATCTTCTCTAATAATTTCCAAAGATTTCAATTTATCTAAGATAATAGTTACTTTATTCAACACCCGTAATTCTACAGCCAGGTCTTCATCATCTTTTTCAACGATTTTAATTTCATAATCAAATATTAGTTTTTGCCCTATTCTTAATGAAGAATCAAGGTTTTTTTCTTTTACTAGTTTTATTATTTGAGCTATTTCATTACCTGAAATCTTTTGCTTCATCAAGATTGCTTTTAAAGTATCTCCCTTTTGAGCAATTACCGTCTGAGAAATTGCCTCAGATAATTCTTCTGTCTCCACCACTATTTCTGGTTCTGCTACTGTAATCAACATCGTATCATTCACAAATTTAGTAACCGATGAAGATACAAAAGTCGCAAACCCTAGAAAAAGCAATATCGAAAAATATGAAAAAATAACTCTAACTTTCCTACCTACCGGAGGGGAAGTTAATATAAATTGGTCCACAGCTTGCATCAATATTCACTCAATTTTAAGTATTTATTTAAGAACCTAGTCTATATATTTTAATCATAAGTAATAAATATGCAGCATACAAAAATAAATTACAATAGAAAAATTACTAAAATTTCTAAAAAACATCTATTAGTAAAAATATTTTAAGGTATTTACTTGAACTTTTACCGCAACCTTTATACATTTTAATACTATACAATCATATTATCCTACTATATAATTTTTTATAGTTAAACTGGAAATTTTTACAAATAACAATTACTAAATTTTTATAATGCTCCAACAACTAACAAAATATTTGATATTTATCAATATACTATTTTTTATTTATCTTCCTCCTTCTTACGGCGAAACTGAGGATATATTCAACAATATAGAGTCGGTTGACACTACTGATGAAATAGCTGAACCAGCGCCCCATATTAAGGAAGAACCAGTGAAGAAGATACCAGATATTACTCTTCACGGTAATATGCAAGGTAACCTTGATACTACCAATTTCGAGTTCAAAAATTGCAATTCTGCGAAAGTAGTGGCTTTAAATAAAATTACCGCTACCTCCCAAGAATTATTGCTAAAGCTGAAGGAGCCACAATATTTTGGTAATATACAAATTACCCTTCACAAATGTCTTAAAAATCCTGATCCATATAATGAAGATGCTTATATGTTACTCACTATTACTGAACATAAAATCGACGAGGATTCAATGTTAATATTTCAAGGTTGGCTTCTGTCATCCAGCGCTTCGCTTTCCACTTTAGAGCATCCAGTTTATGAACTTTTTGCTAAAGATTGTTTATAGGACGAAACGACAATGCTATACATATTAATTAATTTATTAGTAATACTAATTCCTGCCATTGGCTTACTTTCTGGCTTTTCGGCAGCTGCAACAATCCCTGTTTTTTTTCTACTACTATTAACTACCCTGCCGGGCAAATTGTTAATTAATTTAAGTCATATCAACCCCTACAATGTGTTGGCAAGAGGGAAACTAGAATGTATCTTTGCTCTATGGTGTTTTATGGCCATTTTTTATTCTCCCAATTATCTCAATTCGGTAATTGTCTATAGTCAAGTCTTTTCAATTTCATTCATAGGATTTCTCCTGCGCGATAACATTGAGAAATTATCCATTAATATTCCTACTCTCCAGAGAAACTTTCTAATAGGAATGGCATTCGCAATTAGTATGTTTTTTATAGAATATTTTACTAACGGCTTTATCATTCGCAGTTTTCGCTCTATTTTTCAATCTAAAGGTTCTGGGCAATTTTACCTATATCTTCTTGATCACGGCTGTTCTTTATTATCAGTTTTCTCCTGGATAGTTATTGGTATATTAATACAATACCATAAATACTTGCTAGCACTAATATACTATTTACTAATTTTTTATTTATTATCTATTTCAGATAGTCTTGCTAGTTTTGTCGCTTTCATAACTGGTGGATTAGTTTTTTTAAGTAGTAGATTATTAATAACCAAGGCATTACAATCAATTTTTCTAAAATTATTTATTACTGCAATGCTCCTAGGTTCGATATTAATGCCCATAGTGTTTTATAAAATGGAGCCCTATGTTATTTCCAATCACTATGCTAACTTTCTGCCACCTTCTGCCAAACATCGCCTATTTGTTTGGAATTTTGTTGCTGAAAAAATAGGTCAAAAACTAATTATTGGTTATGGATTATCTGCCTCGCGGCCTTATCAAGATCATGTCAAAAATGATGAGATGATCTCTTATCAGGAGAAGCTTTGGTCACCCTTCCCTTTGCATCCCCATAATAATGTCCTGCAGATTCTATTTGAAACAGGCTTAATAGGATTCTTACTATTTTTATCGTTAATTTATAAATATATTAAACAAATTGGCGATTTAGCCTTGCTAGATAGCCCAAAAAATAATATTATAAATTCTCAAATACTAAACTATGTTGCTGTTGCATATGCTGCTTTTATAAATTATTATATCATTGGCATGATTGCTTATAGTATTTGGCAAACCTGGTGGGTTTGCACGGCTTTTGGGACAATTATTTTACTGCAACTATTGGTCTATAAAGGTATAAGCTCTAATGTTACAAAACTCTGATCTTTTACTAGAATATTTACCTATTGCTATATTTTTCAGTATAGCATTTGTTTTATCACTAATAATAGTTACCTTACCTAGGCTTTTAAGCCCCAAAAAACATAATGAAGCCAAGCTAGATAGTTACGAATGTGGCTTTGAAGCTTTTGGGGATGCTAGAAGTAAGTTTGATGTTAGATTTTATCTGGTGGCAATTTTATTTATCATCTTTGACTTAGAGATAACATTTTTAATGCCCTGGGCTATTACCCTTGGCAAAATTGGTAAATTCGGTTTTTTTTCAATGATGTTTTTCTTATTCATCCTGACTATTGGTTTTATCTATGAATGGAAAAAAGGAGCTTTAGAATGGGAATAATATGGCAATAGCAGGGACAGCGGCAGTAGAAAAAATTATCGAATCTTCCCAGCAAGATAAAATATTGCAAGAAGAAGTCTCTAATAGAGGTTTTTTGATAACCAAGCTGGATGATTTACTGGGATGGGCAAGAGCCAATTCCCTGTGGCCTATGAGCTTTGGGCTGGCTTGTTGTGCTGTAGAAATGATGCATGCTGCTTCCAGCAGGTATGATATGGACCGTTTTGGCATGTTATTTCGGCCTAGCCCACGGCAATCTGATTTAATGATAGTGGCAGGCACCCTCACAAATAAGATGGCCGCCCCTTTACGCAAAGTGTATGATCAAATGACTGAACCTAAATGGGTGTTATCCATGGGTAGCTGCGCTAATGGCGGTGGGTATTACCACTATTCATACTCGGTGGTGCGAGGCTGTGATCGAATCGTTCCTGTGGATGTATACGTCCCTGGCTGTCCTCCTACTGCTGAAGCATTGATATACGGATTAATATTATTACAAAATAAAATCAAAAGGACGACCAGGTTCAGTAATAATTAACCTAAAGTTTGATATAAAACATGCAAGATATTATAGATACCATTGATAATTTAATCAAAAATCACAATCTTAATATTACTCCTATATCTTTAACTAACTTAACAACCTATAAATCTGACATAGATAGCCTGCCCTTATTTTTATCTTCCTTAAAACAATCCGAAGCTTTACGCTTTACTATTTTAACCGATCTATTTGCTGCTGATTTTTTTAACCGTTCTAAACGGTTTGAAGTAACTTATAACTTACTAAGCCTTAAATTGAACCAACGTATCTTGGTGAAAATTGAAGTAGGAGAGGAAGAAACAGTAAAATCCATTACCAAAATATTTAGCGCTGCTTGCTGGTATGAGCGGGAAATATATGATATGTTTGGAATAAAGTTTAGTGGCAGCCATGATCTGCGGCGTATTTTAACTGATTATGATTTTAAGGGATTTCCTCTGCGCAAAGATTTTCCATTAACTGGTTATGTCCAAGTTAAATATGATGAAGTTTTAGCAAAAGTAGTATACGAACCAGTAAAATTAAGCCAAGAATATAGAGAATTTGATTTTTCATCCAGTTGGCAAGGACCTACTTATGTATTACCTGGGGACAAGAAGGCAACTAATAAATTATAACTATAAGAAATATTATGGATACCTCTTACAATACTTCTTCGTTAGCTAAACAAGTTCCAGAAGGTATTAACTCAGATGAATTAGATTCAACTTCTGCTTCTCTTCCTGCAAAAAAGTCTAATATTACCTTAAATTTTGGCCCCCAGCACCCTGCTGCTCATGGAGTTCTAAGGCTAATTCTAGAAATGGATGGGGAAGTAATTAACAAAGCTGATCCCCATATCGGATTACTACATCGCGGTACTGAAAAATTAATTGAGCATAAAACATATCTGCAAGCTATTCCCTATTTTGATCGGTTGGACTATGTCTCCCCGATGTGCCAAGAACATGCCTTTGCTTTAGCAGTTGAAACATTGCTTGGTTGCGAGGTACCAAGACGCGCGCAATTTATTCGGGTAATGTTTTCTGAGTTAACACGCATTCTTAATCATATCCTTAATATCACCACCCTGGCTTTAGATGTCGGAGCTACCACCCCTTTATTATGGCTATTTGAAGAGCGCGAAAAAATCATGGAATTCTATGAGAGAGTGTCTGGTTCGAGAATGCATTCCAATTATTTTAGACCAGGCGGTGTAGCCGCTGATTTACCTGAAGGAATGCTTGAAGATATTGAAAATTTTACTAAACAATTCTATAAAAAATTACAGGATGTAGAAAATTTATTAAATAATAATAGAATTTGGAAGCAACGTCTTGTAGATATTGGGATAGTAAACGCAAGAGAAGCGATGGATTGGGGTTTTTCTGGCCCAGTGCTTAGAGCTTCCGGCATAGCGTGGGATTTAAGAAAATCTAATCCTTATGATATATATGAAGAGCTGGATTTTAAAATACCGATTGGTAAAACTGGTGATTGTTATGATCGATATTTAGTTCGCGTAGAAGAAATGTATCAATCACTTAAAATAATAGAACAATGCTACAATAAAATACCTGATGGAGCTATTAAAACTGATGACCCTAGGATTTCGCCACCCCCGAGAGCTAAAATGAAAGAATCAATGGAAGCCATGATTAATCATTTTAAGCTTTATACTGAAGGGTATAATGTCCCTAAAGGAGAGGTCTATAGAAGCGTCGAAGCACCAAAAGGTGAATTTGGGGTATATTTATATTCAGATGGCACAAATAGGCCTTACAGATGCCGTATTAAAGCCCCAGGCTTTGCTCACTTACAGGGTCTGGATTTTATGGCAAAAGGGCATTTAATGGCAGATGTGGTAGCAATTCTTGCTAGTCTAGATATAGTTTTTGGAGAAATTGACCGATGAACAAAGAACTAATGAATTTTAGTTTTAATGAAGAAAACTTACAGAAAGCGAAAAATATTATTAAAAAATACCCGGAAAATAAGCAAAAAAGTGCTATTCTTCCCTTGCTTGATCTGGCTCAAAGGCAGAACAATGGCTGGTTGCCTAAGCCTTCTATAGAATACGTCGCAAAACTACTAGATTTACCCTTTATTAGGGCTTATGAAGTGGCAACATTTTATACTATGTTTAATTTACAACCAGTAGGAAAGTATCATATACAAATTTGCACCACTACCCCTTGTTGGTTAAGAGGCAGTAACGAGATTACTAATAAATGCAAAAAAGAGCTTGGCATTAATTTCGGCGAATTAACAATGGATAAAAAATTTAGCCTTACTGAAGTTGAATGCCTTGGGGCTTGTGTTAACGCACCAATCGTGCAAATTAATGATGATTTTTTTGAAGATCTCACTGAAGAAAAAATGCAAACTATTATTAATCAATTAAAGAATAATTCTTAAAAATAGTTTATATATTATTAATTAATAATGGTAAACTAAGATTTAATAATATACAACTACTAGGAGGTATTTTATGAAAGTAAACTTTAAAGATTATATAAATGGTAATATATTCGATATTAGCGGTAAACCAGCATTATGGAAAGAATCGAAGTCGGAAAATTTTTTTAAAGATCTAGTAAAATCTTTAAAAGATGAGCCTGTAATAAATATACTAAATTTTGCGTCATTGGTGCTAGGACCTCATCCACTGGAACAATTTATAGAAGCATTGCAGGAAACCCCTTTACCTACTATTACTGAACTTGACTTAAAACACAATTATACGCTGGATCAAAAAAGATTAGGTAGTTTGGGTATAACAGCATTAGAAAAACTGACAGAACAACACTTGCCTAATCTTAAAATACTTAGTTTGCAAGGCTGTTTTTTCTACCCAGCGCCAGAAAAATTAATAGCAATTGCAGAACGTGCTAAAGAAAATTTTCCTAAACTAGAAGTAATTAATTTTTCTAACCTTGATACAGCAAAAGCAAATGAAGATTTTAAAGAGGTTTGCAGAAATAATCCCATGCTGAAGGGGCTTGAAGTAAAGCTACACTCCCCCTCTTATGTTCAACAAGTAACAAATAAGAGAAACGCCCCTCCAATTCCTTCGAGTTTTAATAGATAAGTTTAAGGATAGTTACTGGGACCTCTAAGAATTATTACCATAGCACCATAAGTTTTTTAGGCAAAAGATGCTATCCTTGTCATTCAGGACTTTGCGTTAGCAGGCGTGGCAATCCAGAAAATTATTTAAGTTATCGTATTTTTATAGTTTTTCCTGGGATAGCTTCGCCTGCCTTACTGCTTTCTCGCACGGACGATAAATTTAAAATAATATATTCTTTAGTAACCACTGGGAAAAATTGTTTATTAAAAGGGAATAATTTCGATTTTTCATTAAGGGTAAATTTCACCTCAATGATATCGCCTGCACCAAAATTAAAGATATTTATAATTTTGCCTATAGGAACTAGTTGGGGATCAACAACTGGTAAATTTTTCAAATCTGCAATATAAAATTCCTCATTATCTAATACAGGAAAATTTGATCTATCACAAAAAAGCTGAAGACCTTTTAAGGCGTCCGCCTCTGTTCTATTGTTAATATCGTTAAATCTACAAATTAAATCCCCTTTAGAATTTTGATTAAGGAGTTTTAAGATAATTTTTTCCTCAAGGTGATTAACTAGCTGCATATCTATTATATTAACAGTTGGAGAAGTAAAAGATTTTACAACTACATTACCTTTAAGCCCTTGGCCTGATAATATTGCGCCTACTAGAATCAAATTTTCTTTTATAAACATATCAAATTATAGTCAACTTCAGATGAATTAGGGACGCTGGATGAGGCGCGATAAGAAGATACGATGAAACGACCCATAGTTTATATTAATTGGCTATAGAAGAAGGCACGATGGTTTTGATGGTTATAGCGTGCAACTGATTACTATCAATTATTTGCGCTAGAGATTTTTTAACCATTTTATGTTGATTAACAAGGCTGACCCCACGGAAAGCCTCATCTTCTATTTCTAAAGAATAATGATCCTGATCATCAGCGTAATCAATGATTTTTATTTTGGCATTGGGGAAACTATCTCGTATAATTTCCTCAAGCCTATCGATAGGTATTGCCATCTGTGATAATATTATATAAAATATGAAAAATATAACAAAAATTTATAATCTGCAATCTTTAAATTTTTTACGAAATTGCCAATTAAATATTGGGATTTTAGGAGGTTCATTTGATCCCGCTCATATTGGTCATTTACATATTAGTCAGCAAGCTATCAAAATATTAAACTTAGATTATGTAATTTGGCTCGTGTCCCTTCAAAACCCTTTAAAAAAACAATATAATTCAGATATATTTGCAAGGACCACGAGGGCTGCCCAAATTGTCACACATCCGAGGATTTTAGTTTCTTCTGCCGAGTATGATATCAAATCATATTATATCTACAATTCTTTAAGGAAATTTAAAGAAATATTTAATATGATAAATTTTACCTTTCTGATGGGTATTGACAACATCAATAATTTTCACAAGTGGTATAGATATCAAGATATACTTAATTTATGTAAAATTGTGGTTTTTGATAGGCCTAGCCTTTTTGGCCGGTTAAATCTCCAACGCTTTATTATAAATAATAAAGCAAATATTGATAAAAATCAAACTAACAATATAATGATCCTACGCGGAATTATGTCGCACGCATCTTCAAGTGTGATTCGAGAAAAATTAAAAGGATAAATATGTTGAAAAAATCTGTTAAAAGAAACATTAAAAAATATGTCAGGCAATATGTTAGATAATGTTGAAACATTAAAAGAATTTATACTACAATGTCTAGAAGAAAAAAAAGCTGAAAGCATCACAGTAATTAATGTTACCCAAAAAACCAACTTGGCGGAATATGTGATTCTTGCTAATGGGAGATCAATCAAAAACGTCGGGGCAATAGGTGAATATGTAGCGCTAGAATTAAAAAATCAAGCTGGTATTAATGTTATTATTGAAGGTCTTGGAAAATCAGAATGGGTATTAATAGATACAGGTGATATATTGATCAATATATTTTATCCAGAAGTTAGGGAACGTTTTAATTTAGAAGAGATGTGGAACAAAAAATCTAACAATATAAAGGTATAAATGGAAGGACATATCCTAATCAATGTTATAATTTTACTTGGCACTGCGGTATTTGTAGTAGCCACACTGAAGCGCTTTAATTTAAGCCCCGTTTTAGGTTATTTAATTGCCGGGGCGACAATTGGCGATAATGGCTTTAAAATTGTTACCTACGATCAAACAAAATTACTCGGCGAACTGGGCGTCGTTTTCCTGCTTTTTGCCATTGGTTTAGAATTATCTTTCACTAGATTGAAGGTAATGAGAAAATATGTATTTGGCCTTGGGACATTACAAGTAGTCACTACTGCGATAATTATTGCCGCCGCAGTTGTCATAATTAACGGCAATAGTAGTGCTTCTATTATTATTGGGGGGGGGCTGGCGTTATCCTCAACGGCTCTGGTGATGCAAGTTATAGAAGAAAGCCGCAGCCAATCTGCGCAACATGGCCGTATAGCTCTATCCGTGCTATTATTACAAGATTTAGCAGTGGTTCCTTTACTGGTCATTGTTCCGTTACTGGGTGAGAATAGCAAAGCTTCATTAATGTCGGCTTTAGGGATAGCGTTAGTGAAAGCAATTATTGCGTTACTAGCAATATTTATAGCAGGTAGGCTATTACTGCGACCATTATTTGGCTTAATTTCTTCGGAGAATGGGGATGTTAATGAATTGCCTATTGCGATGACTTTACTGGTAGTGTTATCTGCTGCTTGGGCTACTGAATATTTTGGCCTATCGCTGGCTTTAGGAGCATTTGTCGCAGGTGTTCTAGTGGCAGAAACAGAATTTCGTTTGCAAGCCGAGGAAAGCATCTATCCTTTTAAAAGTTTATTACTAGGGCTATTCTTTATGACGGTAGGTATGAAAATTGATGCATATGAAATATACGCTCAAATTTCCACTATTCTTACTTGCTCTTTAGCTTTAATTGCTGTTAAAACATTAATTATTACGGCTTTATGCATCTTATTTGGATTTAATAAAGGAGTGGCGCTGCATGCTGGCCTATTATTATCCCAAGGAGGAGAATTTGCTTTTATCTTATTTGGTCTTGGCAAAGAAACCGGTATCTTGGAAGAATCAATAGCTAATATCCTATTATTAACCGTCACTTGTACTATGGCACTGACTCCTTTACTGGCAATGTTTGGTAAGAAACTTGCGGAAAGGCTAGATAAAGGCCTTGGAAAAACTCCGATACAAATTATAGAACTTGGGGCACGAGACTTAACTAACCATATAATAATTGCTGGATTTGGTAGTGTAGGAAAAATGATAGCATTAGTGTTAGAAGCGGAAGGAATTAATTATATAGCTTTGGATGTTAATGATGAAATTATTAAAGAAGAAACAGCCAATGGTTTTCCAGTTTTCAAAGGGGATGTTTCTCAAATTGATACATTAAAAGCTGTGGGAGCTGAAAGAGTTTTAGCATTAGCTCTTACTATGAATAATCATATTACCATTAAAAAGTCCTTAAAAACAATATCTAGCTATTTTCCAGATCTTGAAGTTATTGTTCGGTTAAAAAACCTGCAAAATGCGCGGGAATTTTATGATGCAGGTGCAACCACCATTATTCCAGAAAGTTATGAAACGGGCTTACAACTTGGAGGAACAATTTTAAAATTTATTGGTATTAGTGAGTATGAAATTAATCGTATTAAAGGCCAGTTTAGGTCAGGAAATTATGTAATAGCCAAACGTGATGATGCACTAAGTGCTCTAGAAGAAAATGATTCAGAAATCTATTAAAGAAAAAAGAATGGATAGGCTGGTTTGGTTAATACCAACTATAGGGAGCTTTGCAGGAAGCCTCATCTTAATGATTATTCCGTTGCTAGCACTAGCGCAGAATTCAAAACTTCCCCTGCCGAGATTTGCTTCCATAAAATCGAATGAAGTAAATGCCAGGGTTGGTCCTACTGTCAAATCCCCTATAGAATGGGTATTTGTGAAAAAAGGGGAGCCAGTAGAAATTATCCAGGAGTATGAGCAATGGCGGCAAATCCGTGATATTAGTGGGGAAGGAGGATGGGTACATTCCAGCGTATTATCTGGTAAAAGGTCAGTAATTATCATAAGCTCTAATATAGTAGAACTTACTAAAACTCCTTCTATGAAACAGAAGGTTATTGCTAAAATACACCCTAAAGTTCGTTGTTTACTGAATAAATGTAAGGATGACCATTGCCAAATTAGTTGTAAAAACAAAGTGGGATGGTTACCCAAAACAGTGTTATGGGGAGTGTATAAACATGAATAACCGACCATGCCTCTGAGCCTAAACCTAATCAGCACACACGCAAATACATCCTATACAACAACCTATAACATGTAGTACACAGTCAAAAACACCCCGGTACTCTTGGCCAGAGGAGTCATTATGATCTGAACGATCTCTATACAGCTCATCCAGATGAGTGATCCAGAGTTGGGTAGGGTGGAGGGATCTGTTAAAACTTTGAATATACTCTTCACTATTTATATTAGTATTTTTTGGGCCTTTTGCCATAATTTTTCCTTATATATATATTTAATTAAGTTGGCAATTAATAACAGAGTATTAAGAAATTGTCAATAATTTAACACTTTTTTTAAGGATAGACGATTTTAATTATATTTCCCGCGGCGGTGATTCTGCCTTCTCATACTCTTCTATCACAGTATTATTTACTCTATGGGGGCGGGTACCATTTTTTATTGAATCATCAAAATCCTCGCTTAAAAATTTCTTTTTTATTTCTGTGTCTTTAGAACCCGAAGAATTACCAACTTCTATCCTCTCATTTTTATTTTTTCCTTCATGCAGTAAGCTAGGTGATATTGGATTGGGTAAGATTATTTCAGAACTTTTTATCTCTGAGCTTGCTACATTACCTTCAGTAATAGAGTCAGGGCATTTATAACGTTCTAATTTTTTATTAGTCTCATTTAACAGAGATTTTAGTTTATCCACTTCTTTTTTTAGCTGTACTTGAGAATTATCATTAGATTTTTTTTTAACTTTATTGCTTGCTTCAACTAGGGAAGTACCGCTTCCTACAGCTTCTAGTAATTGTTGTTTAGCATGATGATCAGCATCTTGTTTCACCATCTTTAGATACATTTTACGGTTTCTTAAAGTAGGATTAATTTTTTCAGTATCATATTCACTCAGTAAATCTTCTTCCTCATCATCAAAATTTTCTTCTATTACGTTTCTTTTAGCGGCGGCTATATATTTTTTATTATAGAGGGGCGCGCGTTTATTCCCTTCAAAACCTTTTCTATCTACCAATTTATTGTTGGCAGATTTTTTAAAATATCCTCTAAAACCATCACTACAACCCGAAAGTAAGAATACTCCCAAAATTACTACAATAATTTTTTTTAGCATAAGTTACCCCTAACTATTCTTTTATCAAATTACTATCAATCACAAAATTAGCCTATTATACTTTCTATCACACTTGCTAAAATCATGCTCCCATCGTTTCTACTCTTTAATAATTCATAAGAGGCTTGTTTTAATATACCACGATTTTTCATTAGCACTAATACTTTATCTGCTAATTTTTGCGGTGAAATGTCTTTTTGTTCATAACACCACCCGGCCCCCCTGTCCTCTAAAGCCTTGGCATTATGAAATTGGTGGTTATCCGCAGCTGAGGGCAAGGGAATAAAAATAGATGGTAAACCAATATAACTAAGCTCTGCGATAGTTGAGGCACCAGCTCTGGATATTACTAATTCATGATCTTTATATTGTTTATCCATATCATGAAAAAACTCAGCTAGTTGATAGGAGATTTTTAAGCTATTATAAATTGCCGCAATAGAAGCCTGGTCTTCTAAAGCTGCTTGCTGCGTGATATGAAGATTAAGATTCGATGTGATTAATATTTTAATAGCTTCCGGTATTAAAGTAGCAAAAATCTTTGCCCCCTGGCTCCCACCAAAAACCAGTATCCTAAAAGGCTCATTAGTAAAATTATCTTTTACTCCTACATTTTTAAAATCTTGTCTGATAATATTTCCGATAATTATTGTCTTCTCATTAGCAGAAACTGGATAGCCTTTAGTTTCAGGGTAGGTAAGAGCAATTTTCTTGGCATATTTTAAGAAAAACCTATTAGTCTTACCTAGAAAGCAATTTTGTTCATATATTACTATTGGCACACGCCACAATAAAGCTGCAAGGAGTGGAGCAAAAGTGGGATATCCCCCAAAACCAATTATCACAGAAGGTTTAATCTTGATAAAAAGTAATATGAGCTTAAAAGTTATAAAGAATAATGATATGAATAATTTGAGTTTATTTAGTAAGCCTTGACTAAATAATCTAACATTTATCACATGAGGGATTAACTTTAGGTCGTTAGTTAAATATTTTTGGCATCTCGGGTCAGTAATTAAATATACTTTGTAACCACGGTTTATTAATTCATTGCCAAGGGTAATAGCTGGGAATAAATGTCCTGCCGTACCGCCTCCAGCTACAATTATCTTTTTCATATTTCAATATTTTGAATTTTATATTTAGTAAGAGAAGTTTTATGCCGAGTAAAACCCAGTAACATACCGGTAGCAATAGCTATTGCTAACGTCGAAGAACCTCCATAACTAATAAAAGGTAGCGTCATCCCTTTAGTTGGCAATAAATTTAAAGTAACCCCTATATTGATCACTGATTGTAAGCCTAATTGGGTAATAATCCCACTACCAGCTAGCTGAATAAATTTATCTTCTTCCTTCAATAATTTTAGTATACTATGAATTACTATAAAAGCAAAAATTCCGATAATAATTAGACAAATAATTGCCCCAAATTCTTCTCCTGCCACCGCAAAGATAAAATCAGTATGAGAATCTGGCAATACTTGTTTAAGAGCTCCCTCACCTGGCCCCCGGCCGTATAAGCCTCCATGTTCAAAGGCTCTAAGGGATTTACCTACTTGATAATTCTCACTACTATTAGGGTCTAAAAAGCTATTAATCCTTTGGGTAACATGGGGAAGCCACAAATATGCTACAGTAACACCAACAATTAACATAAACACTGCCAGCATAATCCAAAATATCGGCATACCAGCAACAAAAAGTTGACTGCCAAAAATTAATGTTATCATTACTAACATCCCAAAATCTGGCTGAATAATTAATAATAAAGCAACAATAATGTATAAAATTAAACAAACACTAACAGCTGGAAATTCTTCCTTTAATTTAAGAGATAATATCCACCCCACTACTACCACAAAGAAAGGTTTGACAAATTCCGAAGGTTGCAGAGAAAGTCCAAGAATATTAATCCACCGAGTAGCTCCCTTTACTTCATATCCATAAAATTTAACCAGGATTAACATGATAACACATATAATAAATCCTACAATTGAGAATCTTCTTAACCAATCTTTGGAAAAAGCCGAAAAGAAAATAATAATTATAGAAGCAAGCGCTAGATATATTACTTGCCGTGATGCAAAATAATGTTCCCCTAACCCTATCCTGTTTGCGACAGCAGATCCCGAAGTGGTGACTAACATCAAGCTAAAGACAAACAAAATTACTAAAGCAATAATCATTTGTTGATCAATACTACGCCACCACCATTTGATATAATTATTAGATAACTCCTTGGTATGCTCTTTACCCATATTACTCTATATTTTTTATTAACCCTTAAATGAAGGAGGTTTTATTGACAAGTTTTTTATAGTTAATTAAGTCATCATGTTTTTATAATTTTTCCTGAATTGCTTACCGTCAGGGCAGTTTAAAAACCGCGTCTTTAAGTTGCAAAGCTCTTGAATAATTCTTGAATAAACATAAACTGCAACGTCACAAATGTCATCGACTATGATTTTAAAATTTAACAAAATAAAGTAAAAATTAAAATCATAGTTGATGAAGTTTGCAGGAGATATTTTAATCTATTCCTAAAATCTTATGAGTTTGAATAGAAAGACGATAGCCATAATTAAGGGCTAAATCAATAGCAAATTTTTCATTTTCTTTATTCAGAATTGGATTATTTTGATCCATTGGTTGAATAAAAACCGGGATATTATATTTATTTTGCCCAAGTTCCGGCACGACAGAATAGGCGGGTATATTTTTGGCTACTAAAAATTTTATAGCCTGCAGGCGTCTAATTAAATCTTCTCGTAAAGTGGAGTAATGGTTCCTTACTACTTTTGGCGAACAAACTATATATACTTGGGGAGGAATAGGGCGATATAAAGTACCATTAGTTTCTATTTGTACGGTAAAATTAAGATCTATTAAATTATGGCATAATAGTTCAATAGCTTGTCTAAAAGGTTCCCCGCCAGTTATGACTACTAAATTTATTACACGTTGCTTAGCAAAATTAAGAGAAAAGTTAAAGACCTTTTCCATAATTTCCGGAAGGGATAAAGTATTAAATTCTTCAAAATCCGTATCACAAAAATTACAAGCAAGATTACATCCCCCAAGCCGGATAAAAATAGCAGGAATGCCTACAAATGGTCCTTCTCCTTGAATAGTTTTAAAAATACTTTTTACTTCAAGACTAGTACCATCATTAAATATGGCTGATCTTCGAGGGTTTTGCCCAAACATATATTTATTACAAATTTATTTTACCCTAAGCTTCGCTTGAGTTTATTTAGGTAATAATATATTCACAAATTCTGCTTTAGAAAGGTCTACTACTGGTTCTACCATAATCTTTTCTTGCTGAATGTTATTGACATATCCTACTGTAATCCCTGAAGGATATATGCTCCCATCACCAGATGTTATAACCTTTTCTCCCTTTTGAACAAGGTGAGTAGGGGGTAAATAGAGAATTTTACTATTATTTCCATCTCCACTCATAATCCCTTTTTCTCGGGATACAGCTGTAGTAATAGGTATTCTAGAGTTAATATCATTAACCAAAATTACTTTAGAATAATTATTGCTTACTTGTATAACCCGCCCCACTAATCCTTCCGCATGGGTAACAATCTGATTAATTTCTACCCCATGTTTAGCACCTGCCGACATTATAGCGGTTTTACTAAAAGGATTTAATGACACACTAATTAACCGCGCAGCAATATGTTTATATTGTTCTTCTTCTATTACTGATAATAATTTTCGCAATTCTTGGTTCTCCGCTTGGATTATATATAAATCATTTTGCAATTGTTTTAATTTTACTACTTCTGATTGTAATTTAATATTTTCACTCGCTAAATTTTTGAAATAAATAACATTTTGGCTTACTAAATTAATCTGTTTAAAGATAACTTTATGAAATGAAAAAATCCCAGAAATACAATGCCCGACTATTTCCAAGGAAATAACAGATAATTTTTGAGGAGAAGCGATGTATAAATATAAGGATAATCCTAAAAAAAACAGAAGAAAAATACGTTTTAAAGTGGTAAATATTGCTTTAATAAACAATGTTATTTCACTTGTATTTTTTATTCTATTTTCAAGTAATGCCATTGCTAATCTTGTTTAAATAATACATGTTTTAGTTTAGGAAAATTTTCCAATACTTTTCCAGTACCAAGTGCTACACATGAAAGGGCTTGATCGGAAATTATGACGGGTAAATTGGTCGCCTCTTTGAGAACATAATCAAGATTTCGCAATAACGCCCCTCCACCAGTAACTACAATCCCTGTATCAACAATATCCGATGAGAGCTCTGGCGGAGTAGATTCTAACGCAACTTTTACCGCTTCTACAATTTGGCTGACTGGTTCAATTAAACTATCAGCTATTTGTTTTTCATTCAATAACATTTCTTTCGGAATACCATGCACTAAATCACGCCCCTTTATCTCCATTACTTTTGGCTCTAGACTATCATCTACATACGCGGTACCAATTTCTTTTTTGATTTTTTCGGCGGTAGCCTCACCAATTAATAAATTATAATGTCGTCTAATATAAGAAATAATTGATTCATCCATTTTGTCTCCACCAACACGTACTGATCTAGCATAAACAATACCCCCAAGCGAAAGGACTGCTACTTCTGTGGTCCCCCCTCCGATATCTACAATCATTGAGCCAGTAGCTTCTGTTACTGGCAGCCCTGCGCCAATTGCTGCGGCCATTGGTTCTTCAATCAAGTATACATCTCTTCCACCGGCACTTTCTGCTGCTTCTTGAATTGCTCTACGTTCTACGGGCGTCGAACCGGATGGTACGCAAATTATAATCATTGGACCAGTAAATGAACGGCGGTTATGAACGGTTCTAATAAAATATTTTATCATTTCTTCGGCTCCTTTAAAATCGGCAATAACACCATCTTTTAAAGGTCTTTTTGCTTCAATATCAGCTGGCGTACGACCTAACATCATTTTCGCTTCATGACCAAATGCATAAGGCTTAAAGGTGCCATTCTCTTTAATTAATGCCACCACTGAAGGTTCATTAAGTACTACTCCCCTTCCCTTGACATACACTAAAGTATTAGCTGTACCAAGGTCGATAGCAATAGCGGATGTAAACTTACTAAAGAATTTTGCTAACATTTTGATAGTTCTCCAAACAAATTTTTATACTGTTGCTTTATTATAGACATTTTGTAGAACCTGACTATCCTGAACTAGCATGCTGGGAAGGCATAATAATAAAATTACTAAGCAGTAATATACCTATATTAGGTAATAATACCGCTAACAAAGGTGGCACCCCATTATAAGAAAACATTTTAAAGGAAATTTCTAGGATAAAATAAGTAAGGAACCCTATGAATAATCCTAATATTAAAGCTTTCGCTGCAGAATGATCATGCTGCCTTAAACTAAAAAAACAAGAAGCTAAGAGTACCATAGTCGCCATAATTATTGGTTTAAATAATTGTTTGTAATAATAAATTTGATAATTGGTTATTGGTACACCCGTTTCTGTTAATTGTTTTATAGCGCCTGGTAAATCCCATATTGAAATCATTTCCGGATTTATAAAATTATCTAATAATTTTTTTATGGATAAATTAGTTGCCACATTAAATTGTGCATAATTTTTAAAGTTTTCACCATCATAAATTTTTGCAGAAATTATTTCTAAATTATTGTTAGTTAAAAAAGCATATGACCCATCAATTCTTTCTAAAAAATTATTATTATTATCCAAAAGCAATAAAGTTATATTTAATAGCTTATTGTTAACTATATCAATAGCTTTTGTTTGCAGTATTTTTTTAGTATTAGTATCTTTTTCAAGAAATATCAACCCTGATTTCGACACTTTTAAATTATAGGAGTTTTTTTTAGTTAATTTGGCCTCTAATTGCTCATATTTTTGTAAACCTAGGGTGCCTATAGGATTAAAAATAGCTATTAGTATAATACCAAAAATTATTGCCGCAATTGCTGGAATGAATATTACTTTCCAAATATGGACACCGTTACTTAAAATTAACAGTAATTCATTATGTTTTGTTAGTCTTTTTAAGAAAAATAGCATCGCAATGAAACTAATTAATGAGCTTATTTCATTAAGCAGATAAGGAATTTTAAAAAATATCAGTTTCCCAAAATAGTGAAGTGGGATATACACCGCTTTGAATTTATGTAACAGATCGAAGATATTAGAAAGAATTAAAATACCAATAATGATAAATAATATACCGATAAAATAACTGCAATATAGTCTAAATAAATAAGCGGAAAGGATTTTAAGGTTAATCATTGTTTTAAAAGTCAGGTGGTGGGCCCGGCAGGACTTGAACCTGCGACAACACCGTTATGAGCGGTGGGTTCTAACCAACTGAACTACAGGCCCTTTAACAATAATTGTTAAAGTTTTATATAATTATTAGCATATGAAGTCTAGTAAAATTTATACAATACTCTCATAAAATATAAAAATAAATATTTTTGTATTTAATAAAAGCATCTATATGATAATTATCTTAATAAATAAATAAACTTGTTTAAAAATGGATTTTATATTAAAAGGTAATAGTAATTATTTCGAAAAAAGTAATGGGTAAATGAAAGAAAAGTCAAATGATAAGGTAATAGGAGCCTTTTTGGGGACAATTATTGAATATTATGATTATAGTTTATATGGTTTTTCCGCGAGCATTATTGCTCTGAAGTTCTTTCCCAATTCCGATTATCTAACTAATCTGATTAATGTTTTTGCAATTTATGCAGTAGCTTATCTCTCCAAACCCCTCGGAGCAATGATTTTTGGGCGAATAGGGGATCTTTATGGTCGTAAAGTAGTGCTTAATATAACTATCTTGGGTATTGTAATACCTACGGTAATCATAGGGCTGTTACCTGACTATTCGATGATTGGTTCTTGGAGCGCCATCATATTAGTAGCATGCCGCTTTATGCAAGGTATCTTTGTAGCAGGGGAATATGATGGAGCAGCTATTTATGTAATCGAACATTTAGGAGAAAAATATCGCTCTACTGCCTCAGCTGTAACACGTTGTACTGGAGTTTTGGGTATATTACTCGGAATAGGGGTAACTAATTTCTTTAGTTCTCATATTTTTCCTGATTGGAGTTGGCGTATTCCCTTTTTAATCAGCTTACCTTTAGCTTTAATAGTTTTATATTTTCGGCAAAAACTTGATGAAACCCCAGAATTTATGAATAAAGAACAAAGCATTAAAATAGAAAAACTAGGGAGTTTATTTAAACTTCAGTGGCGCTTAACTTTGATGGTCATCTTCCTGGCAGGAGGATTCGGGGTGACCTATCAAATTGCTATTATCTTTATGAAACAATATTTGCCGCTAGTAATGCCCCAAACTGTTTTTATTATGAGCACATTTTCGGTATTAATAGTCCTATGTTTTGCTATTTGCATGCCAATTGCCGGGCTGCTTGCTGACCGCTTTAGTGAGATATTAGTAATAAGAGTTAGTTTATTTGGCACTATTATCACTAGTTTATTACTGATGATTGCTATCAATAATGCCATGCTTAACCTTACTTTAGTTTCATGCTTAATGCTTGCAGGGTGCGTGGCCCCCGTGAATGCTTTAGCGCATGGTATTTTTGTGAAAGCTTTCCCGGTGAATAATCGTTACCGTGCTATTAGCCTTGGCCATACTATTGGAGCAATGTTAATGGGGGGCAGCGCCAATTATATCTGTTTACTAGTCATGAAGTTTCTAAATTTTAAGTTATTTCCTATTATCTACCTTATTATTTTTGCAGTATTAGCCTACTATATGGTAAAAAAGTTTGACCAAGAATATAACAGAAAAAAGGTGACTTCTAATATCGAACTTTAGAAGTAGTCCTTATTTTTAGCTCTATACTCCTCTGCCGATGATTTTGAGTATATGAGGCTAAAATCAAGGAACATAAACATGTTAACAAGATTATCAAAATTGCGATAGCTTTTTGAGGGAAGGAAGCGGTGTTAGCCTACCAGATTGATTCAATTTTTTGATTACAGTTAATTTTAATGGATATTTAATGATTACCCAATCTCTACAAGAATTTGTCCAGTTTTTACAAATTAACAAATCTATCCTAGCAATTGACTATGGTATGCGAAAAACAGGTATTGCTATCTCCAATCCTGAACAAACTATAGCTATGCCCATTAATACTATCTACCAAACTGAAGACAAAGAAAAGATCAAAGCTATATTAAATTTATCACATATTTACTCAGCAGGGAGTCTAGTGGTAGGTTTACCAGTTAATATGGATGGAAAAATTAGCAGTCAAACTACTATACTATTAAAATTTGCTGGAATGCTCAGCAATGCCACTTCTCTCCCAATTTATCTGCAAGACGAACGTCTTACTTCCAGAGCTGCAGATAGTTTGTTAAAATCTTTAGGTTTTAATAGACGAAAACGTAATAATAAAGATGATGCAATAGCTGCAAGTATGCTGCTCGAGACTACTTTAAATTCTATCCAAAAACTGCCTTAGAATTCACCTCTACTGCTGGATAGGAATGATCCTTCATCCAGAAGGGGAAGTAATTAAAGTTTTTTCAAATCTTCTAAATGAATAATCTGCGCGATAGCAGATAACATTTCCATAGATAGTTGATGGATAGTTTCATTGGCAGCCGCGCAAGCTTCTTCTAAAATGAATATCTCATAGTCCCTGTCATGTGCATCACGTACTGTGGATTGTACTGCCCAAACACTGCTGACCCCTGCTATGACTAACCGTTGAATCTGGTTAGCTCGCAGTGCAGCTTCAAGGATTGTGCAGTAAAAGGCACTTACTCGTGGCTTAATAATTACGAGATCTACCGGCTGCAGGTCCAAAGCAGGATGGAAATCTGTTCCTTTTTCTCCGAGGGCCAGAGCGTGAGATATATGAGCTTTCCCAAACATCGGGGAATGTTTTGGTTGTTCGTAATAGTGCCTGGTAAATCCCACTTTTACTAATATTGTTAACCAATTTTTCGCTCGAGAAATATTTAATGCCTTATTCACATTAGCAATAGAATTTTTCTCAATCGCATGGGCAGCTGAAGTGGCAATTTTCCCTCCTACTCCCATGATATCAACAATATAATCTAATCCAATAAATGCGGTATTCATCTTGCTCTCCTTTAAATCTCTAATTTAGGGCTGTAAACATTGGTCCTTATCCCGAATTGACGTTTTTTCAATCATCTCCATAGTTATGAAAGATATTAGAACTACGATGGTAGAGCATTGAAGCAACAACGCATGCAAATTCATATCAGAGGAGTATATACCCGAGATCCGTACATAATTTGTGATAGTCTATTACGCTAGGAGTAGGACCAATGATAGATAAAGTTGGTGAGGTTGCAAATATTTGTTGCGCAATATTGACTACATCCTGAGTAGTGATATTCATGATAATTTCAATAACTTGTTCAAGTGGGATATATTTACCAAAAACGGCAAAATTTTTGCCTATTTCCTCTGACTTGTAAGAAGATTTTTCTTGAGCCATATAAATGCTGGCCTTGAGTTGTATTTTTGCTCGTGTTAGCTCTAAATCTTGAATGTCAGTCGATATTTTTTTAATTTCATTGATTAATTCAGTAGTCATAACTATTAACTTATCATGATTAGTAGAAGCATATATCCCAAATATTCCACTATCGTAATAGGAACTATTATAGCTGCCAATCGAATAGGCAAGGCCAAGATTTTCTCTAATTTGTTGGAATAATCTTGATGACATACTACCCCCAAATATTAGTGATAGGAGCTGAACATGATATAATTGTTGTATGTTAAGATAAGAGACACTCTCAAACCCCAGAATTAGGGTGCTTTGCTCGAGCTTTTTAGCAAGAACACTATGTCCACCAGTATAGCTGGCTTTGGGGAAAGGATTGTTTCGTTTAGTTGGTAATGCATTAAACAATTTTTCTGCAAATAATACAACTTGCTCATGAGAAATATTTCCTGCGACTGACAGATAAATATTTTCTGCGTAGTAATGTTTTTGCATATAATCATTAAAGTGCTTGGTGGTAAATTTGCTTAAAGTTTTAGAAGTCCCTAAAATTGATTTGCCTAGTGATTGATTATCATACGCACTCGCATAAAATTTTTCATAAATCATCTCCTCAGGATTATCGTGAACATGAGCAATTTCTTGTAAAATTACTTGATATTCTTTTTTGATTTCAATTTCGGAAAAAACTGAATTTTGGATTATATCGGCTAGTATTTCTAAAGCTTTCGGGAAATATTCATTCAAGGTTTTGGCGTAATAAACAGTTTGTTCATGCCCGGTATAGGCATTAAATTGTCCACCAATGGAATCAAATTCTTCAGAAATTTGCTTAGCAGTTCTGGTAGTTGTTCCCTTAAAGGCCATATGTTCGAGAAAGTGAGACATGCCTTCTTCATCTGGCTCCTCGTATCTTCCACCTACATTGACAATTAAGTTAATAGCTACCGAATTAACACTTGGCATATTATAGCTAAGGATAGTTAGGCCGTTTTTAAGTTTACTGGAATTAAAAGTCATTATAATATAATTTTTTTAGATGAATACTTTAATCTCCTTCTAGAATTGGACTTGAAAATCAATATACTCCTTTTCAGATGATTTTGCTGCCTTGCATGAGGTAGAGCTGAGTCAAAATCTAGGAGAGCAACATAACAACCCCTGCAAATTCCATATCAGAGGAGTATAACGAAGGAGGCAAAGCACGGCATAACCTTACCACTGTCGAAAGTTCAAAAACACAGTTCCTTATGAGTCATTGCGAAGAAGGACGCATAAGCCGTACGCACGCAAGTCCAGGGGCATCGTGTTCATAATCGTCTTCCTGGATTGCTTGCAGCAGGCCCCGCAATGACGCTGAGAATAGGGATGTGCAATAACTTATCGAAGTTGTGGGCAATAACCTCCTTAACGTCCATTATATTTTCCAAAAACAATTCTTCAAAACAAAAGAGTAAGAGGTAATTATATATAATCTCTACTATATAGTCAATCTAACTCCTGCATCTCTAGATTTCCTGCAAATTGCATTTCCGTTAAAGAATCCAGAGCTGGTAAATATAAATCTCCAAATTGCTCTTTAGGGAGTAAATTTTTCTCCGATCCCCACGTTAGCCTTCCGCTAAGTTTGGCATGAGGGAAGTCGAGAATCTCACAAAATGTTTTAGTTACACTATTGCTATTACCTTCGGCAATATTGTTAATATTTCCGCCAAATAGATTATATACTACCTCTCTGTCATTGATTTCTGTGAGTATCTTTATTACCATCTCCAAAAATGGCTCAAGATTTTTTTCAGGTTCTTCTCGTAGTGTCATGTTTTCTTGGCCGACCTTATATAATCCTGCAAAACCTGGTGCAGATAAATCAGGATATTGTTCTAGAGGCGGATATATTACTCCTTTTAAAAGATGCTGACCGTCACCCCAGCTAAAGCTAGCTGGTACAAGTTGTTTGGTAGCTCTATCAAATGCTAATCCGTGTATTTCATATATTAACTTATTTTGTTCATATATCGCCAAATATTGATGAGACCCTACGCCACAAATATTAAACTCTCTTAACTCTATTTTCATAAATAATACTCCTAATAAATAAATTATATTTAATAAGAATTACTGCATATTAATTATTTCTACAACTTCAAAGATGGAAGTAAACGGCTAGTAATATTATCTAATTGCAGGTCTGTGATATGTTTGTTATAATAAACAAAAAAAGGATACCACTTAGTGCTTAAAAAAAATTTAGTGTTTGAAAAAATCAATTTTGCTAAAATGCATGGGCTGGGTAATGATTTTGTAATTGTTAATAAAGCTGATTTACCTGAAAGTTGTGATTTACAAAAATTATCCATCAATATTTCTAATCGTCATACTGGGATTGGGTGTGATCAGTTTATAATTTACCATCAGAATAGGATAAATGAGTATGAAATGCTGGTATATAATCAAGATGGGTCAAGCGCTAAATTATGTGGTAACGCTTCTAGATGTCTTGGTAAATTGATGTATTTGAATAGTGGTATTAGAGAAATTATTATAAATATCGCCGATAAAAAATTAGCCTGTAAAGTATTAGAAGAAAATACCATTAGCGTTAATACTGGTACTGTCAGCTTTAAAGAAGCTTGGATGCCTTCTTATGATAAAATTTGGGAAATAGCCGAGCGCTATATGTTAGATTTAAAAGAAATTATCTGCGTTGATATAGGTAATCCCCATTTGATTATTTTCAGTAATCTTAGTGATCAAGATAAACAGATAGTAGGAGAAAAATTACAAGAAAAAACATTATTTACAGATGGTATAAATGTTAATTTTGCCACAATTAAAGATAATAGCATTTATTTATCAGTTTGGGAAAGAGGAGTGGGTTTAACCCTGGCCTGCGGCAGTGGAGCCTGCGCTACTTTTGCCGCTGCCGTTAAGGTAGGGTTTATTCGCTCTTCTTGTGAGGTAGTATTTCCTATTGGCAAACTAAAAATGTCCAAAGAAGAGGAAAATATAATTATGACGGGACCTGCTATTTTGGTTGCCTTGGGAGAGTTTTGGGATGTCTAAATCGCCAGATGAATTACCAGCTAAGTTGCAAGAAGTTGTAACTTTTGGCTGTAGGTTAAATATTTATGAAAGTGAAATTATCAAAAATAATTTAAGGATTTCTGGCCTTGAAAATGTAGTGGTATTTAATACTTGCGCGGTTACTAAAGAAGCAGAGAAACAATCTCGTCAAGCAATTCGCAAAGCAAAGAAACAAAATCCTGAGTTAAAAATAATTGTCACTGGCTGTGCTGCACAAAATAATCCTGCCAGTTTTATAGATATGGTGGAAGTAGATAAAGTACTTGGTAATAGCGAAAAGCTTTTGCCTATTCACTATCAGTTGAATGGGGAAAAAGCGGTGGTAAATGATATTATGCTCGTTAAAGAGACTGCCAATCATTTGGTGAGTCATTTTGATGGAAGATCAAGGGCTTTTATTCAAGTCCAAAATGGCTGTAACCATCGTTGTACTTTTTGTATTATCCCTTATGGAAGAGGTAATAGTCGTTCGGTGCCAATCGGAGTAATCGCAGAGCAGGTAAGAAAATTAGTAGAAAATGGCTATAATGAAGTGGTATTTACGGGAGTAGATGTGACGGCTTATGGCCCAGATCTTCCTGGCTCTCCAACTTTTGCTCAAATGCTAAGACGAGTTATTAGGGCGGTGCCTGAGTTAAAACGATTTAGATTATCCTCTATTGATGTTGCCGAGATTGATGATGAACTATTTGATCTAATGGCCTATACTCCTCAAATTATGCCACATTTCCATATTAGTTTACAATCAGGTGACAATATGATTCTGAAAAGGATGAAACGACGTCATAATCGTCAAAATGTTATTGATTTTTGCCATAAATTACGTGATTTACGACCAAATGTCTCCTTTGGAGCTGATATAATAGCCGGGTTTCCTACAGAAAGTGATCAGATGTTTGAAAATACCCAAAAACTAATTTCAGAAGCAGATCTGCAATATTTACATGTTTTCCCCTATTCTGAAAGAGATGAAACGCCCGCTGCGCGAATGCCGCAAGTAGCAAAATTAATTAGAAAAAAAAGAGCTGAAATTTTAAGAAAGCAAGGCATCCAGCAATTAACAAAATTCTACCACCGCAATATTGGTAATAATGTAGAACTACTGGTAGAAAATAATAAAATAGCTCATACCGAAAATTTTATTCCTGTAAAACTTCATCAGGAGCTCACTTCCGGACAACTTATCAAAGCCAAACTAGTTGCGGTGGAGGGTAGTTATATGTTGTCAGAATTTGATGTGTCAACAGTTTTAATGGACAGTTTAACTTCAAGGTTATAGTCAATTAAAATGAATTAGGGACACTGCAAGAGGCGCGAAGCCTAGGACTACGATGGTAGAGCAACGAGCGACGACGTCCATAGTTTATATTAATTGACTATAGTTAAAAATAAGTATCCCTGCAGCCCTTACCTCAGGTAACTAGGTATTATTGCTGGTTACCTGAGGTAAGGGCTGAAGCCGGGCTAATGGTATGGACCTCCCGATATACAGAATAGTTATTCTTATCCAGAATTAGAGTTTAACGCTAATTCTTTTAATTTGTAAAGCCAATCTAGGGCTTCTTTAGGGGATAATTGATCAACTGCAATATTATTAATTGTTTCCTTTAATTTACTGGCGTTTAAGTCTTTTAGAGAAGTAATAGATAGGTCAAATAAATTGAGGTTATTTGACTGGCTGCTAACAATATTTTTACTTTTATTGTTGCTGGTTTTTTCTAGTTTCTTTAAGATGTCATTCGCCCTAATTATAACAGATTTTGGTAGCCCCGCTAAGCTTGCCACATGAATTCCGTATGATTTATCCGCCGCCCCTTTGACAATATTATGCAAAAACAATATTTCATGCTCTAATTCTTCAATCCTACTGGTATAATTCTCCAAGGCGGGCAAAAAACTGCTCATACTAGTTAATTCATGATAATGTGTTGCAAATAAACAACGGCATTTTAACTGATCATGAATATATTCCAGCACTGACCAGGCAATAGATACTCCGTCATATGTTGAGGTACCCCTACCAATTTCATCTAAAATTACTAACGATTTGGCAGTAGATTGCGCTAAAATTGCAGAAGTTTCTAGCATTTCCACCATAAAAGTTGACCTACCTGCTTGCAGATCATCTCCTGCTCCTATTCTACTAAAGATCTTATCAATAATCCCTATTTTAGCACTAGTTACGGGGACAAAGCTGCCAATTTGCGCTAATATCGCTATTATAGCATTTTGCCTTAAAAAGGTACTTTTCCCGGCCATATTTGGCCCCGTAATTAACCAAATTCTATTATCTGAAAATAATCTACAATCATTGCTAACAAACGATTTATTTTCCTTCAGTAAACTTTGTTCCACAACGGTATGGCGACCCTTGATAATTTCAAAGTCTAGCCCATCCGTTAGTAACGGTCTTACATAATTATATTCATGAGCAATATAAGCAAAATTGCAGAAAACATCAAAATTACTTAAAGAATTAGCAAGCAGGCGCAACGCAGTAGCTTTAGCAATAACTTTTTGACAGATTGTTCTATATAATTCAATTTCCAGATTATTCACTAAACTCCTTGCATTAACCATATCGCTTTCTAATTTCTGTAGCGCCGTAGTCGTATAGCGAACGGCACTTGCGGTAGTCTGCCGGTGAATAAAACTGCTATTACTCATTTTTTCATTATGTCTTGGAGTAATTTCGATAAATAATCCTAAGACATTATTATGAGATATTTTTAAATTTTCAATTCCTGTCTCTAGGCGATATTGATATTTTAACTTTTCTATATATGTTTTACCATTATTGATCAACTCATATAATTCTTGGACTTTAGGGTGATAATCATGATTTATTATCCCTCCTTCATTGATATAATGGGGAGCATCTTCTCGAATAGCCCGATCTATTAAATCATATAATTCATCATTTCCAGACAAAGGTTTCATTAAATCTTCTATATAAGATGGGAAATTTAAGCCAGCAAAGCTTATCATCTCCCCTTTGATCTGAAGGGCGGCATTTAAGCTATATTTAATATTTAATAAATCCCTCGCGCACCCACGATTCATAGTAATTCGGGCTAAACAACGTTCTATATCTGCCGTTTTTTTAAGAAGATTTTTAATATTTTCTACTAGGTGAAAATGGGAATAAAAAAAATTTGTTATTTCCTGCCGGTAATTTATTTCATTTATATCTATTAGTGGTGCTGATAAAAAATGATATAATAAACGACTACCCGCTTTGGTAACAGTATGATCTATGGTATCAAGGATACTGCCCTTTGATTGCCTCAGTAAATTACTGGTAATTTCCAGATTTCTGCGAGTAGCAGAATCAATAGTCATAAAATTATGATAATTAATAATTTTAGGAAAAGGCAGAAGAGGGATATTCTGTTTCTGAGTTAAAGATAGATATTCTAAAATACTGCCTAGACTACTTATTTGACAGTCTGATAATTCACCAATAGCTTTTAGGTCATGAATTTTATAAAAATCTAAAATAATTTTTTGACATTTTTTAGAAGCAAAAAAACTATCAACTTGATAAGAAATCTTAAGACGTAATTGATGAAGAATCTCACTAGATAAGGTTTTCCCCCGGTAATTTTCACTAAGGAGAATTTCTTTGGGCTGCAAGCGAGCTAACTCATTTAGCACTTCACTGCAAGGTAGTTCAAGCAAAAAAATTTCTACAGTGGAAAGGTCAACATAACAAATCGCCGTGGTATTTTTCATTACCACCAAACTGACTAAATAGTTTGGTTGATGAAGGCTGATTAATGTTTCTTCCATAACGGTGCCGGGCGTAATAATGCGGGTCACTTCTCTGCGCACTACCTCTTTATAGCCCCCACGTTTTTTTGCCTCTTCGGGCGTTTCTAACTGATCACAAATGGCAATTTTAAAGTTAGCTTCTATTAGTTTATTTAAATAAGTATCTAAAGAATGATAAGGCACCCCGCACATGGCAATTTCTGTATCACCATTTTTTCCTCTTTTTGTTAGAGCGATGCTCAGGACCTGACTGCTAATTATCGCATCTTCAAAAAACATTTCATAAAAATCACCCATTCTAAATAATAATAAGCAATCTAGATTAGCAAATTTAATATCTAGATATTGCTGCATCATCTTCGTTGCATGCTGATAGTTATATTTAATTCGAAACTCTTCTAAAGTCATATAAGGAGAATGAGGTAAGGATTTAAAGATGGGGGATAACAGGTTCTGTAAGTTACTTACAGAACCTTATTAACTTTTAAGTCTTTAGAAAGAAAACCCTGCAAATAAACCAGCAGAATATTGTTTAGCACGTTTAGTTAACTGCATACTAGCTCTGACACCATAATTGAGATAAGTATCATTCTTCGCCCGCAGCTCTCCACTAACCATAAAGTTGGATTCATCAACTTTATAAGTAGGTAAAGAAGAAGTCCGTGGGTTATCTGAGGTTTTTATTTTCGCTTCTTTTTTTATAGATTTGATACATTCATGCCCATAAGACAAGCTAAGAGATGGGATCAAGGTTAAATTATCCTGTACCTTACAATCTTTGGAAATAGTTACCCCTACTTCCGGCATTAAAGATTTACGATTTGGAATGTTAAATTCCATAGTAGTACTTCTGATATCCCCTATCTCTTTATAAGTTTTTAAAGATACTTCTTGGTAATTAACATTAACAAATGGGGTAACAGCTAATTGTGATTCATCAAGATAATTATAACCTATACCTACAGTTCCGATATAATGAACACCTGATGGTTTACCTCTCTCTTCTCTGGTAGCAAGCCCCAAAGTAATTTTACGTTTAATGTTATATTTAATCTGACCCGCGCCAAATGCAGCGTAGATAAACACTGGATTGTTAAATTTGTAAGTACCATTAATAGAGACTAAATATTCTTTGATATCTGCTTTACCATGATCTTTTTGAAAATCCATTTTAGATTTAGCACCATTAAGTTGCAAACCTAAACTGAAATTTTCATTAATTTTATAGTTGATAGTAGCATGCGCCACTCCGGTATTAGCTTTTTTAATACCTAATTCTTTCTTGCTTATTATTTTCGTATGGTTATAAATATAGTCACCCCCTACTTCACTAGTATAGAACTGCTCAGTTGGATGCAACACGGAATTATGGGCAGTAGTATGAATAGTTTGCAGCGCATTAGTCCCCACCGCTATTGGCAATTCTCTTACCATCGCTACTCTAGCTGGTGCTTCCAGTATTGAAGCTATAAGCTGCTTGGTTAGTTCTTGAGCAGCTGGAGTTGGATCGCCCCCCAGGCGGGTAAAAAACCCCCATCCTCTGAAGGTTCTTATATCCTTTTCTTTGCCAAAATAGGCTTTTGGGTCGCTACTAACCTCTTCAACTAATCTATCATAATCCACAAAGGTCACATTTGCCCCAGGCGCAATACGATCCATTGCTTCATACATCGCCTTATTATACTCTTTACTTTCTTTTTCTCCCAAATTTTTATCTTCTTCATCGGTATCACCAGGCATATACTGGCTATAATACTGATTATAATGATTAAGAAGTACAATATGCTTTACCCCATCATCATGGAGAGTTTTAACCCAATTTGCTTTGGCAGTCGCAATTTCAGCTAAATAATCAGAAGCTTCTTTCTGAAATGCTGCTGAATCGAGCTCTGGTAATGGCATACTTATACTAGACATTATCTCCTTAATAGTCATACCATTGTAATCTTGTAACATATCCAAAAGGCTCATTGTTGCAATAGCAATGAGGTAATTGTTTGGTTTCCCTGCTGCTGCTTCTGCTGCCACATCTCTTCTTATTTTCCTTTTATCACCTTCAGAAATTATGGTTAAATTCCTGATACCATTCATAACTTCCACTAATGGAGGTAAGAGATTCGGATGGTTACGTATTCTATCCTCATATCCTTCTTCATACATCTGGAATTCATAATTCTCTAGCTTCTTATGAAGTAGTTCCATATCATTCACCCCTGTGTACGACTGATAAAGAGCATGGGGGTCAACTTTATCACCATTATTATTTTTATATAGTTTATACTGATCAGCAAGATTAAATGTTGTAGCAGTCACAAAATTATTCTTGTCATGAACAAACTCAAAACCATATCTCTGAGTAATTAACGCAGCCCAGCTGTTATCTGGAATTGTAAAACTATCACCAAAACTAATGACATTAGTAAAATCTTCCTTTGGAGTATGAGCAGCCATAGCGCCCCCAGAGCTTAAGAAAGTCGTAGCCAGCAAAATGCTAGCAAAAAATTTATTTTTTTGTTTCATCTGTAGTTACCTGAAATATTAATTTTACATAATTTAATTTAAAAACACTTATTTGCTTATTAAAGTTCTTGATAGTGTATCCTACTCTTGTACGGAAGGTGCATTACTCTCATCATAAACTGCGCTAGGCGGGTCTTAAGCAATCCAAGCACAACTCTACCAAAAATACGATAACTTAACTAATTTTTCTGGACTGCCACGTGCAACAAACGCCCGCTCGCAAACTATGATTTTGATTTTTTACTTTATTTTGTTCAATTTTAAAATCATAGTTGATGACGATTTATGTTTTAAATTGACACCTATGCATCATTTCGAGCATCACGCGAAGCAATCCAGAAAAACTATAAATACGATAAAATAATTTTCCTGGGTTGCCACCCGGCCTTACGCGCGTCTTAGCTCATGACGATGGGGATGCACTTCCCATAAATTCTAAAATTCAATGTAACTTCTTCACGATTTAGAGCACCATATTACATGATATTATAGTTATTATCAAGGATTTTAACAATAATTATCAATAAAACCACAAAAATAATCTACAAATCAGCATATTTTAGTGGTAATTTTGTTCATCCTCCACCATGGCTCCCCTTATATCTTAAATTTAAATAAATAGGCAAAGAAAATAAGGATAGCATTCTGACTAAGTAATAGTAACGATAATCCGGTGCCATCGTGGTAAAAAATAATATTACTGTAAACACCAGACTAATGGTTACAATGTACGATAGAATAACTATTTTCAGGTGATTTTGTTTTCTATATATTAAAATAGTTGCAAAATAGACGAATATTAATATCAAACTAATAAAATTTTTAACAAGTAACGTTGGAAAAATTGTCAAATATTTATACATTATATTCTTAAAGGGGTTCTCTCCGACAAAAACACCATATTTTTTAGCTTCCTCCTTATTAGCAATCAATACCTGACTAGAACGATGTCGGGTAACTGCCATTAACATAGTAAAATTCTGAAGCCGGTGGTTAAGATAAGCAAGAGGGTAAGTTGTTACTGCCCTAAGATAAGCAAGCTGCAATTGTTGCAATTTTAGAGGGTCAGTAGTTGAATTATAAATTTTACTATCATCACAAAAAATGAAAACGTCGACTGAGTAAGGAGTATAATGTTTCTTTAATTTTTCAAAACTATATACATTTTTGTCATCTTTAATATAGGCTGGGATTAAGTTATCATTATTTATTGCACTACTCACTCCGGCAATATCAAACAATTGCCGTAATTGTTCACTATGAGTATCCTTGGAATAATGCTTAATAAGTAGCATATTACCATATATTATTACTATTGAAATAGCAGCAGTCCCCACTATTTTTACAGCTAGACTAGTTTTAAGGTAAGTGGATAAGATAAATAAAACGAGAATTGGCGTGATAAATTTAGCTTGAAATTTAACTCCTTCTGCATAAAAAACAATCAATAACAAGCCAATAACTCCAACTATAGAAGGAGCTTTATGTTGAGCTCTATAAAAGATACAACTCGCTACTACAAAAAAGCTAGAGAAAGTAAATGCTACATCTTTCCAAATCACTGTAGATTGAGATAATATGCTCGGAAAAAAAGGGATCAGAAAATAAAGATATCTATATTTATTTGTGGAATCCGAAGAAAAAAGTAATAATACCCCACCCCAAAAAAACGCTAAATTTAGCAATAGCAACGTCTCAGGCCCTTCACAAATGAAATGCAAAAGAGACCATACCATTGCCATTAAAGGAGGATGGTGGGAGATGTAATTCCCATTCAAGCTCTGAAGATACTGATCCCAACTATCTGACGACATTCCCCCAGGATAGCCACATATAAAATGCAAACACAGTAGAAATAGGCATAAGATTACGGGATAATTTCTCGGCATTTGGTTGGTAAACATTATCAATCCCTATATTTATAATCCTCTTACGATGATTTTGCTGCCTTGCGCTGGAGCGAAGCTATAGATAATAGGCGAGCATTGAGCAACGGACGCCCCGCAAATTCATATCAGAGGAGTAGTAGTGGTAATTTTGTTCATCCTCCACCATGTCTACCATTATATATTAAATTTAAATAAATAGGCAAAGAAAATAAGGATAGCATTCTGACTAAATAATAGTAACGATAATCCGGTGCCATCGTGGTAAAAAATAATATTACCGTAAACACTAGGCAAATTGCTACAATATAAGATAGAATAACTATTTCCAGGTGATTTTGTTTTCGATATATTAAAATAGTTGCAAAATAGACGAGTATTAATATCAAACTAAAAAAATTTTTTACAAGTAACGTTGGAAAAACTGCCAAATATTTAAGTATTATATTGCGGAAATGATTCTCTTCGACAAAAATACCATGGTTTTTGGCTTCTTCTTTATTAGCAATTAATAAATCACCATAATAGTAGCTGGACCTTCCTATTAATATAGTAAAATTCTGAAGCCGGTGGTTAAGATAAGCAAGGGGATAAGTTGTTACTGCCCTAAGATAAGCAAGCTGCAGTTGTTGCAATTTTAAAGGGTCAGTAGTTAAATTATAAATTTTACTCTCCTTAAAAAAAAACAGAGCGTTAACTGAGTAAGGAGTATAATGTTTCTTTAGTTTTTCAAAACTATATAAATTTTTGTCAGCTTTAATATAGTCGGGGATTAAATTATCATTATTTATTGTACTACTCACTCCGGCAATATCAAATAATTGCCGTAATTGTTCACTATGAGTGTCATGGGAATAATGCTTAATAAGTAGCATATTACCATATATTATTATTATTGAAATAGCAGTAGTCCACATTATTCTTATAGCTAGGCTAGTGTTAAGGTAAGTGGATAAGATAAATAAAACGAGAATTGGCGTGATAAATTTAGCTTGAAATTTAACTCCTTCTGCATAAAAAACAATCAATAACAAGCTAATAACTCCAATTATAGAAGGAGCTTTATGTTGAGCTCTATAAAAGATACAACTCGCTACTACAAAAAAGCTAGAGAAAGTAAATGCTACATCTTTCCAAATCACTGTAGATTGAGATAATATAGTTGGAAAAAAAAGGGATCAGAAAATAAAGATATCTATATTTATTTGTGGAATCTGAAGAAAAAAGTAATAATACCCCACCCCAAAAAAACGCTAAATTTAGCAATAGCAACGTCTCAGGCCCTTCGCAAATGAAATGCAAAAAAGACCATATCATTGCCATTAAAGGAGGATGGTGGGATGTATAATTTCCGCTGACGCTTTGAATATACTGATCCCAACTATCTAC
The DNA here is from genome assembly GCA_019468145.1 of Rickettsia endosymbiont of Bradysia coprophila. GTDB lineage: Bacteria > Pseudomonadota > Alphaproteobacteria > Rickettsiales > Rickettsiaceae > Tisiphia. The sequence goes on along the minus strand of JAHXDM010000002.1, from coordinate 311,716 downwards.
CGACATTCCCCCAGGATAGCCACATATAAAATGTAAACACATTAGAAATAGGCATAAGATTACGGGATAATTTCTTGATATTTGGTTGGTAAACATTAGCTCTCTTATAAATTGTTTGGTTTTTACCATCAGTGGACGTAAGACGTGCATAGACTTAAATTTAGCTCAACTACTTTAGATTGAATACCAAGACAATTAAGGAACGAATGGAATACATGATCATGGCTAATTTCCTTGCCTAAATGACTGGTTATAGAATTTACCAAATCATGATGTTTTATTTTAAATTCATCGGAGACCCAAACTAGAAAAGGCACAGTAGTCTGCTCCTGAATCATAGGCCCTCCATGGCCATAAAACCCATGCTCCCCTAACGATTCAGCATGGTCCGAGACGTATATTAAAAAAGCATTACTATTTTTTAATAGAGCTATTACTCTATCCAAAAAAAAGTCAGTATATAAAATCGTGTTATCATAATCATTAATTAGCCCTTCAATGTCACACGTGCTAGGATCAGGTTTGGCAATACTATTACAGATCGGAAAAAATTTTTGAAATGCCTGTGGGTATCTAGCGGAGTACTTCCAATGGCTGCCAGCAGTGTGGATAACTAGAAGGTTTTTAGAAGTATGGGAATTTATAATCTCGGCAATATAAGGTAACATTTTTTCATCATAGTCCAACCTCTTTAATAAAACAGAGCCCCCCGGGATCATAACCATCCTAGCCTCATCATAAATTGTCAGTTGACTTTTACTTCTTAAATATCTTGCTAAACTTTGAGTGCCAATCCAACTAGTATTAAAACCCAGCCTAGTAAAAATTGATAACAAACCTGTTTCTTCAGTAGCTTTCTCTAGATCCTTAGCGGAATGACGAGATAAAATCGATGGAACAGCCAAGTGGGTATGATTAGAAGAAGATTGTGCTTTGAATGAAAAAAGATTCTCTACCGAATTTAAATATGGCGTGGTATCTTTGTGATAACCATTCAGGCCGAAATGATCAAACCTCGCGGATTCTCCTATAACAAGTACTGCTATAATATTGGGATCTGACTTATCAAGGAAAGAAAATTTTTTACTTATATCCTCACATAAAGCTCCTTTTTTATTTTTAAAAAAATATAAATATGTGTTATGAAGGTATTGGATAGGAAAATAACTACCTATTAATTTGAACTGCGGAGCCATAATATTAGTAATGGTTAGCACAAGACAAATTACTGACAGTAATTTCATTACTACTAATTTGCTCTGTAACATAGCAAATTGTCTCATCACGAAAATACCGACAGATCCACTAAATACTAGCCAAACTAGCAATTTAATACTGACTAGCTCGTATACTTCATAGAAATCAGTAGCAAAAAAACTGCCGATCATTTCCTTGGTAGGCGCAATTTTAAAGAAATACAGATAATAGCTAGCAACAGCTCCTGTTATGAATAAAAATAGCACCCCTATTATAAACACATACCGATGGAGAGTTAATCCCAAAAAAATGATAAGACAAGTTAAATAAACATAAATAGCATCCTTTCCTAATTCCAATAGCGCTTTCCAAAAAGTCGCTTTATAGTAACTAAATCTATAAATACTAATTACAGAATTAAACAACAGACAATAAATTAAAGAGCAAACCAATGATAATTGGATTAATTTACTATCTAGGTGTTTTTTAATTAATAATAACATATTTGCGATGGTCTATAAGCCGGATTCTGTATAAATATCTATTACAAAATATTTACTGCAGTTATTTATCTAGGATAAATGTTACCATTTACCTCAAGCGATCTACCCACACTACTTCTAGTCAGAGATACCTAGGAACATGCAAGTTCTGTAGTGCCTATTTGATCTTGCTCTTGGTGGGGTTTACCATGCGCAGCTTGTCACCAACCTGCCGGTGCGCTCTTACCGCACCATTTCACCATTACCAACCACTCCAGTTGGCTGTATATTTTCTGTGGCACTTTCCCTAAAAGATTACTCCCCCGCTGGCCGTTAACCAGCACCATATCTCTGTAGAGTCCGGACTTTCCTCGTAAACATCTAGTTTGATTATTTTACGCAACTGCACGACCACCACTTAAAATTAATTATACTATAAACAAACTGCTCATGTCAATATGGCATTGTAATAAATGTTATTAACACTACCCCTTGACGCTAAATGATGATGATAGTAATATTTATACCCCAATAAGCTCGAGACTATCATTATAATTATTACCAGTTGTTTCTTGATAGTTATTATCATGGACATTTAATAGCTGAGTATGAGCATGCTGCTCGTACTTATTAGTAGTGGTATTCCCCTTATTTTGAATTAATTCTCTAATATTTTCGTTTGATATTTGCAAACACTCTATTTGATTGTTAGATATGGTCTTTTGTTGCTGCAAATTAGAGACGAGACACTTAATTTTAATGTCTTGTATAGCATCTTCAGTACATGTTAGATCTTGATAGAATACTTCCCTTGTTTTCAGCGTTGGGTCTAACTCTAATAAGAGATTATAAATTTCATCACAGATTTTATCTTTATCCTTATATCCCAAGAGGTTGCTTAGCCATTCGGTTTTCCCAAAAATTTTGTACCATTTGCTCAGCCATGGTTCATTGATATTTTCTAATGTAACATCTATCCCATCTTTAGTTATATTTTTTATGTCCTCAAGATTCTCAAAAAATGTTACTTTATCCTTATACCCCGCTAATTTACTTAGCCATTCGGTTTTTCCAAAAATTTTGTACCATTTACTCAGCCATGGTTCATTAATATTTTCTAATATATTAACAGGAATAGAGTTAAATTGAGATATAATAAATTTACTTTTGGTGTTTGTTAATATCTTTTCAAATTCATGGATTGTATTTTGACATATTAATGCTTTCCTGAGATATTCTTCTATTGGTGCATTTTTAAGCTCTTCATGTTTGACAAAATCGTCCCTTAGTTCTTTTTCCCTATTTCCTCTTAAGTACCCTATACTATATAAAATCAAATAAATGGGTGTTACTAGGAAAGCTAGGGTTCCTATAGTGTTTTCTGCTTTAGAATAATCATAATATTTAGGAGGAGGGCTATCTGGACATACTATTTCTTCCTCTATTTCACAATGTTCTGGGGTACAAGTAGCTTGAGAAAATTTAAGTTGACATACCTTTTCTTCGACCATATTTATGGTGACTCCATCATTGTTCTCACAATGACTACTATAGATAAGAGATGCCTGGCCGTTTTTATAATCTTTTTTAACATTTGTTATTACTTGACAATTTTTTTGCTCAGCCACCTCTTCATCTTCTACATCCTCTACATAGCCATCTTCTATCTCATCTTCAGCAATACTCGTCACTGGCAATTCTGCTGCTGTGAATAATTGGTGTGTCAATTCTAGAGGCGAATTCTCACGGAGCTGATTTAATAGTTGTTTTACTGAATTAGAGGCAACAACATACAAAACGCCTATATTATCACCGATAAAATCCATAAACTCCGTTACAAACGGTTGCGCTTTAGAGGCCTTACTTGGTACAGAGTCAATCTTGATACCTTCATTATTATCATCTTCAATATATTCCCTACTATCTTCATATCTCTCTTCGATATCTTCCTCATCTACTTTAATCTCTTCATAACTATCGTTATATTCTTCTGCAGGAAATTCTTCAGTAGAATGTAACTTCTCTGGCGCAGGGTTTGCTGCTCTTTTTTGGATATTATGCCCTTCACCTAACCAAAAAATTTTTTGTATGCAATTATTAGTTAAATTATTGATAAAAAATGACAAGGTAGCGTTGGATAAATGAGCAGCCATGCAGTTAGATAAATCCACTCCCCCTTCATTAGTCATAATTATTCCTCTATGTTCCTTTTTTTCATCCCAATTCTTTGCCACCAGACATTTTTCAGTAACCGCAGAAGAGGTGTGATTTCTCCTACCATCAAATTGCACCGCATGGATTAGTAAATGCTCTTCTTGGTCTTTTTGAAAAGTGATATGGTCAGGGCTAGTATCACTCAAATCTATTATAGCTTTTTTACCGGTATCAAATGGTTGATTAATATCTAATTTGTCACATTCTGTATCTGTGTTGTTAGCGATAGCAGGAATAAGGCGAGCTTGCGTCAGGAAAATGATATAATTCTTTTTAAGGTGATGCGTTATTTCATCAAGGTATGATGTAGCGTGGGTTACTTTATTATATACTTGTACGGCATCTAATTTATCATTGGCAAAGAGCAGGTTAATATCATTATATCTTATTTCATCTTTAATTCCGGTTTGGTAAAAATCATATATTATAATATATAGGTCGGTATTTTTAACTCGCAAAATTAATTTTTGCTCATGCCGATAATATTCTAAATCTGAGGCCTTCTCTATACTCGGCATATATAATGTTTTATATTCAGCTAATTCTTCGGCTGATAAAATAGCAATAGATTTTTCTTTGGGGATAGTAATTAACTTTACTTTGTCCACGTGAGTGGTTAATACCTCCAATTCCCCGTTTTCATTACTTATTAATTCATAGGCTATATCATTCTTAACTACTTTAAAACTTTTATTATTAAATTGTTTACAATAACGCTCTAGTGTTACTTGTCCTGATTTTTCTTCATCATTATATTGGATAATCACATTACCATGTTTTTGGCTGATATCGATATTTATACTACTGTTAGTAGCAATATTAAATAAAATTGTATTGCTTGCCGTTTGTTGACTATTTTCACCATCAATAACTACCTCACTAAAATCATCAATGCCATATGTATCCCCACCTGAATCTATGGAGATGTAAAATGCTTGAATATCCTTATTATCTTCCATTTGATTAGTAGAGATAATATGGCTACTGGAATGAGTTTCTATTATATATTTTTTATTTGGAGTACGTGCAGAGATACTTATTATATGATTATCATTCTTGAGTAATTTAAGATCATTAATTAATAAAAAATCTTCGGTATTATTTAAAACAGATGGTATCAGTACTTTAAGATGCACTTCTTTTATAATCTTAGTTGCCAGTGACAAATCCCCTGTCATCCTTTGAATTTTTGCTAAATCCTTAGGAATTATAGGAATGATTTCTACAGATGGTTGAATTGTTCCAAAGAGTTGTTGCAGAAATAAATGAGCAAAGGTGGCGCTATTAAAATTATAATTATCTATCTTAATTGTTCGCAGATCACCATTATCATCTACTTCCAAGTAAAGAACATTTGCCCAATGTTTTATTGTCATTTGTTCTATTGTGTAGGGTAATAATATTGCAACCTCTTGTAAAATACGCTGGCCCAATATAGGGAGAGATATTGAGATATCTCCTGTTATTTCTTGCCAAATGCGGAGGTTAAGAGGGGCTTTTTTATGGGTCACATCTTGGCTATCTAAAAGCAGGGTATCTCCTCCATATAAATCTATAGTTAAACTTTCTTCCGTATTGATTTTCTCATAGTATACTTCTAGAATATCTCCTCCACCGTTGAAGTTAATAGTTTTAATATTAGATCCAGAAAATACAGAGTTATCTATGGTAACTATTTGCGAGTTAGAAGTGCCAACAATATGTTCTATATTGCTTACTTGGTTTATAACATCCCCTCTATTACCTCGCATATCTCCTGTGATAAGTAGAGTGTCTTCCCCTTCCTTAGCGTCAATAGTATAATTATTAATTTTTTCCCTTACAATCAAAGTATCGGCATTTTTACCTCCAGTACATTTGTCATTATTGGTAATAAAACGAATATTTTTAACTGCTTCAGGTAATTTTTCTGGATATATATTATAATGCAGCAACTCTATCTCACCTTCTGCTTTACTTGATGATCCTTCAGTGGCCAGTACCACCGCAGCTGAGCAAGTATTAGTATTTGATGATTGTTGTTTAGTAGCGCTATTTTGGTTAGGTAAAGATGTCTTTGATCTGACGCTCGTGAATGTCTCACCTGTTTTGTTATGACATACCAATTCTAATTCTCTTTGAGCTTTTCTTACACCCTCTATATTATATACTTTAGATTGGTGACAAGGTACTACTGACGAATCAGAGCAACCAATATTATGAATAATTTCTTTCTGGACATTGGCAGCAGTAGGGTTGCAAATTAAACTGATATTTCCTAAATCAGTAGTTAAGATACGACTAGGTGGAGAGTACTGATTCTTATTTACCCAAGACTTAATCTCTACACTACTTTTTGCTGTCACCTCCAAAGTAGTATTAGTGCTAATGGAATCTATTTCGCAATATACTAAATTGTTACCATACTCCGTGCTAGAAAGTGTCTTACCAGTAAATTGTAATGTTTCGACTTCCCAAATGTCAGGTAAGCTAGTAGCCAATGCATCATATCCCGAATTAACAAGTAGTTGGGCTGCTTGACTCAGCAATGCACCATACCACTCTTTTGCTTTTAGATCATCTAATATATATTCAGGTATAGAACCACCTAATAACATATTTTCAAATATCTCCCATCTTTCTTGACCAGAGCAACCTAGCTGATCACATATTTTTCTTTCTTCTATAATCGCAGCTGCTATCATCTGGCCTACAACCAATGTTAATGTTACTAACCCTCCAACTGGCCCAAGAGTAGTACCCAGAAATATTGATGCTCCCCATTCTGCTAAACTAAGAGTGAGCATCGCGCTATCAACTGAAATTCTTAGTATATCTAGCTCTTCATCATATTTATTTGTAGCATGTCCTAAATCTTTTATTGCCTGTTGGAGATCCAAACTTGCCATTACATTATTTACTATTGACCCAAGTATTCCTGGCAATAATTTTATCCCTTTAGATTCAAGGAAACTTACTAATTTTTCATCTATCATTGCTGCAATATTAGGTACAACATATATTGAGCTAATATCCACCGCCAATTCCTTGAAATTGTGGCTTGTTAGGTCTTTAACTAATATTAGCCCATTTAATAAATGAGATGCACTATCTACTCCTTGGGCAAAAGTAGTGCTCTCTTGATTATATGTTAACTTTTCTGTTAATTGATCGTATGATATATGATTATGCTTGCCGTTGATATTTCCTGTAAGTTCTTTAACATATTAGACTTCTTGCATAACCTAGGATATAGGATAAAATGATAAGATTTCAGGAATTTTATCATATGAGATATGAAGAACTTAAAAAGTTTGGAGAAGAAGAATTTAGACGTTTAACAGGGGTTAAGAAGAATACTTTTGCAAGAATGACTATTATTTTAGAAGAAGCAGAAACAAAGAAGAAAAGATTTGGGGGCAAACCAAACCATTTAAGTATAGAAGAGAGGTTATTGATGGCCCTAGAATATATAAGGGAATATAGAACATATTTTCATATATCAGCTTCATATGGAATATCTGAAAGTAGTTGTTATCGGAATATAAAATGGGTAGAAGATACTTTAATTAAGCATCCGGATTTTGCTCTTCCTGGTAAGGAAGCTTTAGTTAAAAGTGATATGACGTATGAAACCATTCTAATTGATGCCACAGAAAGTCCTATCCAGCGTCCAAAAAAAGACAAAAACGCTACTATTCAGGTAAGAAGAAAAGACATACTTTAAAAACTCAGCTGGTAGTAGACAAAAAGACAAAACAAATAATATGTACAAATTATGCAAATGGTAAACGACATGATTTTAGGTTATTTAAGGAATCCAAAATTAATATCCATCCTGATACTAATGTAATTACCGATACTGGATATCAAGGGTTACAAAAGATTCATGCTAAATCTGAGTTACCAAAAAAGAAGACTAAAAAAAATCCATTAACAAAACAAGATAAGAAAAATAACCAAAAACTGGCAAGTACCAGGGCCCTGAATGAAAATGTTATCGGCATGCTAAAACGTTTTAAAATTATTGCTGATAAATATCGAAATCGACGTAAAAGATTTGCTCTAAGATTTAATTTAATCGCTGGTTTATATAATTGGGAACTAAATTATTAGGGTTATGCAAGAGGTCTAATAGAAGATTTTAATAAAGCTATTAAGTATCCTTCTCCTCCCCCACAATCACATAATCATGCAAAAGTTTATTGTAAAATATCCCAGTGTTTACGCAAATTAAACAAGTTTGAAGAAGCAAAAAAATATGCCGAAAAGGCAATAGAATTGCAACCAGATCATTATCAAATGTACTTTAATTTAGGTTGCTTTTTAAATGAATGCGAAGACCCGAATAAAGCATTAGAAGTGTTGGTTCAAGCACAAAGTTTAAATGATAGTACACCTGATCTAAAACTTAATTGTATAATAGCCAATATTTTACGCCAACAAGGACAATTTGCCAACGCAAAATATTGGCTTGATGCAGTAATAAAAATAAACCCTAAATATTTAGAAAGCTCCTATATCCTTGTTGATTTATTACGCCAACAAAATAAACTGACAGGAGCAATACAAGTAATGGATAAAGTAATCGAGAGTGAACTTCACCCCGCTAAAGCCTATTATATTAAAGCTTCTCTTCTATGTCAGCGAGAGGAAGAAGGCGACAATAAACAAGCAGAAGAATGTTTCAAGCAAGCAGCAAAATTAGATATTACATACTTAAACTACTTAGAAGTAAATTATAGAGATACCATAAACGACACGGATTTTGATACGTTATTTTGCCATTTCTTAGACCAATATACGAACTGCTCTGAACATTTCTACTTACCGTAATGGGCAAGGAGGAGGTATAAAGATTGATATTATTTTATGGTTATTGAGTCAATCAATCTGATACTGCATCGCAACCTCCTTCCCACAAAAAGCCATGGAAATCTTTATAATCTTTTTAATGTGTTTATGTTCCTTGATTTTAGTATCATATCTCTTGTCATTAATCGGGGCTAATCCAGCTTTAGCGGTATACTCCTCTGATATGAATTGGCGAGAGACGAGTAACGACGCGCACAAATCCATATCAAAGGAGTATATTCACTATTAAATCAAAGAACTCATCCGTACCTACCAGCATTCTAGGCGGCTTATTAGGGCCTTCAGGGGCTCTAATTATATTATTCTCTGAAAGTTTAACTGTCATAGTTGAACTATTTAATTTAGATCTTTAAGAAATTATAGCATAAATAAGTTGTCCCACTAAGCTAATTTAAGCAAATAATTCATATAAATTCTTCAACTTCTAACACCATTATTTCTGCAAAGCTTTCACCTTAAAACTATGCCTATGGTAAGGTGAAATACCATGGAGATTTATCGCTTCTAAATGTTCTTTGGTGCCATACCCTGCATTTTTATCCCACATATAATGAGGAAATTCGCGCGAATACTCAGTCATTAAACGATCTCTGGTAACTTTTGCGATAATCGATGCAGCACCTATAGAAAGTGAGAGATTGTCCCCTTTTATTATACTATAAAACCGAGGATCCTCAAATTTCATATTACCATCTACGATCACCGTAGCAGGGGAAATTGATAAATTCACTACGGCAATAGTACAAGCTTTCTTAGTAGCCTCCAAAATGTTAATGGCATCTATCTCATCTTGATGCACTATTCCCACAGCCCAAATATAATGCTGAGTAATTTGATCATATAGCACTTCCCGCATTTTTTTGTTTAATTTTTTGGAGTCTTTAATTCCATCTATAATTTTTGTTTGATCAATAATAACCGCGGCAGCTACTACCGGTCCTACCAAAGGGCCTCTCCCTGCTTCATCTACTCCAGCAACTGGACTTAAATATTTTTGTTCTAATTTAAACATAACTTAATTTGTACCTTATCTTAATAATTTAATTTGTGCCAAACAACTAGCTACTGCTGTTTCACTTCTTAAAACAGTGGAACCTAAACTTATGGAATGACAATTAGCTTTAGAAGACAGCATCTTTAACTCACTTACAGAAAACCCACCTTCTGGGCCAACAATAACTGAAATATTGGCAAGGTTGCTTGCATAATTACCTACCACCTTCAATAAGGTATTATTTTCATCTTCCTCTTCATTGGCATATAATATAAATTGATTATAATTCTTGTCCAGAAATAGGGAAAGTGATACTGTTGATTCCAAATGAGCTGGAACTAAACGTTCAGACTGCTGGGTATATTCTACAATACATCTTACCAATTTTTGGCTATTAATATTATAGCGCTGCGAGCGATCCGTTACTAACGGAGTAATCATAGTAGCTCCAAGTTGGACTGCCATACTGATAGCTGATAACATCCGATCATTTTTAATAATAGCCATCGCTAAATTAACCGCTGGTTCAGAGGTAAAATTTCTAAAGAGATTATTAACCTCAACTACTAAATTATTTTTGCTGTTACTAATAATTTGTGCTATAAATTCCCCATCTCTATTATTAAAAATCCTAAAATGATCACCCGTTTTAAGCCTTAATACTGCTAGCAAATAGTGAATATTATCTGCTGGCAAAGTTAACAAGCAACTTTCAATTAGTTTGATATTCGCGTATATTCTAGGAAGAGAAGAAAATTTCATAAGCTTTATAGTTCAGGTAATATGTATATGAATGATAATAATACAGAAAAAGATAAAAAAGAAAACCCCAAGGAAATAGGAGGGTTTAAAGGACAAGAACCTACCACTCATGGTGATTGGCAACATAAAGGACGAGTCACTGATTTTCAAAAATATTAATAAAGCTACTTTAAATGCCCAGTTTCCAGCAAATTAAAATACTACCTTATCTACCAGTAGAACTGTTTAACTTAGTACTAGATGTAGAATCGTATCCTCAATTTTTGCCTTGGTGTCAGGCAGCTAGAATTATTTCCCACAATGACAACCAAATTATTGCCGAATTAGTAATCCAATTAAAAGGTTTCTGCGATAAATATCAGTCCAGGATTATTTACTCCCAGAATCCAAAAGACCAGCTTTACTCTATTGAGGTAGAGGCGATTTCCGGACCATTTAAATATTTAAAAAATTCCTGGAAATTTTCTAGGCAAGATCAGGGGGGTAAACCTGTTACTCAAATAGAGTTCTTCATTGACTTTAAAATGAAATTTGCAATAGTTGATAAACTAGTAGAAATTTTCTTCAGCAAAGCCACTAACAAAATGGTTGATGCGTTTGAGAAAAGAGCGCAGTGCTTTTTATCACCAACCAAATTTATTACTTAAATAAACCATATGACTACAGAAAACTCTCTCTTAATAATCGATGGTTATGGTTTTGTCTTTAGGGCGTATCATGTGCAGCCCCCTTTAAGCAGCCCCAAAGGCTTACCTATTGGAGCAGTTTATGGGTTTACTTCGATGTTACTAAAAATATTAAATGATTTTAAACCAACACATGCAGTAATAGTATTTGATTATGGAGGAAAAAATTTCCGCCACCACCTTTACAAGCCATATAAAACCAATAGGCCAGCGCCTGCTGACGAGTTGGTTGCGCAACTCCCATTAATTAGGGTGGCAGCTGAAAGCTTAAATTTTGCTATAATTGAAAAAGAAGGTTACGAAGCAGATGATATTATTGCCACTCTTGCGCATAAATTATCGTTAAATCACCAGAAAACTATCATTATTTCTTCTGATAAAGATTTAATGCAACTCATTAATTCCCATACTAAAATGTATGATCCAATAAAAAATAACTATATCTCTGAAACTGAGGTAATAGCCAAATTTGGTGTGGGTCCTAGTCAAGTCCGGGAAGTGATGGCTTTAATGGGAGATAAATCGGATAATATTCCGGGTGCCTACGGTATTGGTCCTAAAAGTGCCTCAGCGCTTATCCAGCAATTTGGCTCCGTCAAAGAGATGTTAAACTCCTTGAATCAAATTACTAATACCCGCCAAAGAGAAATTTTAACTAATTCTCAGGATTTAGTGCTCCTGTCCTGGCAACTTGTAGGCTTAGAGAAAGATGTAAATATAGACTTAGATCTCAATTTATTTCAATGGGAAGCTCCTGCTACTGACAAAATTGCTAATTTTTTAACAGAATATGGCTTTAAATCATTATATAAAAGAGTAGAAACCTTATTTCAACTTCAGCTTCCTCCAGAAGTTTCCCCTGCTTCTTTTGAGGGAATAGCAGTAGCGGTTCAAGAAATTCTAAGATTAGCAGAACTTGAGCAATTAATGGTGGAAATAGAAAGAGTGGGAGTTGTGGGGATTTATTTATCCCCTTTCCAAACTCAAAACCCTTATATAATGCTATCTATTGATAATAAATGCTATCAGCTGAAGTTTATAGCCCATCAATCTAAAGAGATGAGCGATTTGCTTGCAGATGATTTTCGTCAGCTATATAGTAACCAATGGTTTATGTCTACTATAATTAATCTTCTCCAAGATAAATCAATTAAAAAAATTACTTATCATTTAAAAACATTGCTAAAATTCTTTGCAGGAATTATTTTGGATAATAATAGACCTCTTGCTGAACAAATAGTGGCTATGGAAGATCTAGAATTAATGCAATATGCCATATCTGCAGGCAAGCCCCAAAAAGATCTATTAGCATCCCTTAAGCCTCCTATCGAGGAAATTATTGTTCAGTTTAGTAATAATTACCAAAAATTACTATTAGAGCTAAAAGATAATCATGCATTAGCCTTGTATAGAGAAATAGATTTACCTTTATGTTATATTTTAGATACCATGGAAAAAGAAGGTATTAAACTCGATAGTCATTATCTTCAGACTTTATCTAAGGAATTTAGTTTGGAAATTGCGGCTTTAGAACAGCAAATTTTTACTACCACCGCTATGCAGTTTAATATAGCTTCGCCCAAACAGCTTGGGGAAGTTTTATTCCAAAAAATGCAGCTACCTTTTGGTAAATTATCCTCTAAAACAAAATCTTATTCTACTAGTGTAGAAGTCTTAGAAAAACTCAGTGAAAACGGTTTTAAAGTTGCAGATTTATTGCTAAAATGGCGTCACTTAACCAAATTAAAAAATACTTATACTGATAGCTTGCCGCTGCAAGTAAACCAGGTAAGCAAAAAAATCCATACCACATTTTTACAAACTTCAACCAGTACTGGAAGGCTTAGTTCCCAAGAGCCGAACTTACAAAATGTCCCCATTCGCTCTAAAGAAGGGAATAATATTAGAAGAGCTTTTATTGCAGAAGCTGGGCACAAGTTAATATCAGCAGATTATTCGCAAATTGAACTACGCATTTTAAGCGACATCGCAAATGTCCCTGCCTTAAAACAAGCTTTTATCGAAGGTAGGGATATTCATAGTAAAACCGCTTGTAATATCTTTCAATTAGAAGAAAGAGATTTAACCTCAGACCATCGTCGTAAAGCTAAGGCAATAAATTTTGGTATTATTTATGGTATTAGCGCTTTTGGGTTAGCAAAACAGTTGAATATTAGTGGAACTAAAGCGGCCGAGTATATTAAAAAATATTTCCAAGAATATCCAGAAATTCAAGAATATATGGAACAGACAAAAATCTATGCCAAAACCCATGGATATGTCCTTAATCTTTTTGGCAGAAAATGCTTTGTTCCTCTAATATTTGATAAAAATTATACGCGACAACAAGTTGCAGAAAGAGCTGCCATTAACGCGCCAATTCAGGGTACTAATGCGGATATAATTAAAATAGCTATGATAGAGTTGAGTAATAAATTCCAACAATTACAATTAAAGACTAAATTAATTCTCCAGATTCATGATGAATTGCTTTTCCACTCTCCTATTGATGAAGTAGAAATAGCTGTTAATATTGTCAAAACTACTATGGAAAAATCACCTCTATTAACTGTTCCGCTTATTGTCGAAACTAAAATGGGTGATAACTGGTTTGACATGCATTAGAGAGATGTTAGCTCACAAGTTAGTTGGCATGTGGGGTGAATTGGCGTATTACCAGCCATAAAAAATAAAAGGGTAGTGATATAAACTTTTAGGTAGATTTTGATGAGCTCTATTTATCATATCCTTGATAAGGTACCAGCGGTTTTTCCGGAAGATATGCAGCAAGAATATGAGGATTTAGCGCAACAATTAGTTAAATCCGGGAAGTTGAGAATAGATACCGATACTAGCAGTAATTTTGCCAGATTCTCAGATCCCAAATTTAATATTAGTTGTATGATCAGTAAAGAAGAGATCCTAAAGCCTGAATTAATACCTCGAACCAATCAATTATTTAAATCTTTATATAAGTCTTCTTTCTCGCAGACCAAATTAGCGGCTATTTATCGGGATTTACGTGGCCAAATTCAGAAATTACAACCAGTTAAACAAGAAGTTACAGAAAAATTAGCAAGACTTTTTGTCCAAGCAGCACATCCAATAGTAATAAAATGGTTATTACATGATAAGGTCCAAGTATTTATTACTTACTCTTATAATATAGGAGACATGATGAATATAACGGATTGGCAACGTTCTGGCAATAATAGTGGCATGCAAAGCACTGATGGAAAGAATGTGGCAATTTTTGTTTCTTGTGGAGGGGATCCATTTGCTGATAATAATAAAGATCACCCAACTTATGGTGAAGGCTGGGCAGCCGTAGCTAGACTGCAAGTTATAGCAGGGCAAGAATTAGGGCATTTTGCTGATATTCAAAGGGATGAGAAAGGCCAACAAATTAGTCGTCATTCAGCAAATTTTGTGGGAACACAAGCAAAGCCCCATGTTAAACAAGCAAGAAGGCAGGACATTGTTAATTGTGAGAAACTATTTGCTCAACTTTTAAGTTTAGGGATGCAACAAATGATCAATTACGAAGAAAAAGTAAAATTTTATGATAAAAATAACATCCGGGGAATAAGATTTTTTAACGCAAAATTATTGGCTTTTATTCATAAACAGAAATTTTTATTTAATGTTAACAACAAACAGTTATTGTTTGTTAAAAGATTTGTGAAAGATCGTTATATGGGATTGATGATTAGGACAATGATTAGAGATATGTTATTTAATCTTGCTCTAGTTGCAGATGTCTATAAACATAGTAATCCTGAGGTGGAGGAAACTATAGCGTGTGTGGAGGCTTTAGCAAGGGTCCCTCAACAAGTTATGAAGTGGGGATATTTAACAACTATGGAAACAATGAAAGGGTTATATAATATATATTACAATGAAGTTATCCCGTCGTTAATAACGAACTATATGCAAATGACTAAGACAATATATAAACGGGATATTTCTAAAACCCGCTCTTTCACTAATTTTTTACGGCGAATCAATATATTTAATCCTAACAAGAAAAAATTTAAACCCATTAGAGAAATATAAACTATTTATTTAAACTGCTGGATGACCAGTTACCTAGCAGTTCGCGTTATTTACGTGAGTTCCAACATTCTATCTAAAGATTGCTTTGCTTTAATTACTATCTCTGGATCCAGTGTAATTTCAGGAGATTCATTAACCATACACAGGTATAATTTCTCAATAGTATTAAGTTTCATATGAGGGCAATTACTACAATAGGTACAACCAGCTTGGTTAATTGAAGGTACCTCATAAAATTTGCTATTTATGCTTTTCATTTGCATTTGATGAATAATGCCAGGTTCGGTAAGAACAATAAATTCTTGACCATTATTTGTTTCGGTATATTTGAGTAAAGAAGACGTAGACCCTATATAATTTGCGTATTTTAATAGATTATCTGGGCATTCTGGGTGAGCAATAATTTTAGCAGCAGGAGCTATGGCTTGCAGTTTAATCAATTCTCTTTCGGAAAAATTCTCATGAACCATGCACGAACCATTCCATAGTTTCATAGGCCGCCCCGTTTTTTTTATGAGATAATTCCCTAAATGCTTGTCAGGAGCAAAAAGAATAGGAGTCTGTTGGGGGATAGAATTAATTATTTTTTCAGCACTAGAGGAAGTCACTATAATATCTGATAAGGCTTTCACGGCTGCTGAACAATTAATATAAGTTATCGCCATATATTCTGGGTTTTCTTCTCTAAATTTACGAAAATCTTCTGCAATACATGACTCTTCTAATGAGCAGCCCGCTTTTAAATCGGGCAATAAAACCTTTTTACCAGGATTCAGGATATAGGCAGCTTCCGCCATAAACTTCACGCCACAAAATACTATTATATCAGCTGACGTAGTGGTCGCTTTTTTAGATAATTCCAGAGAATCCCCAATAAAATCTGCAATATCTTGAATTTCCGACTCTTGATAATAATGAGCAAGAATTATGGCATTTTTTTGAGTTTTAAGACGTAAAATCTCCTCCTCAAAATTAAAATAAGGATCTATGTCTGAAAGAGTAATAATTTTTTTTTCCATAATAAATATTATTCTTTATATTCTAGCTCAACTGAGTAAGGCGCCACTTTGGAAAAAATTTTTCCAATAATGGGGATTTTAGTTATAACGGTACTTACAAAAAAGAAAGACGGTATAACATTGCCTTTGAGCTTTATTTGCCGTTTATCAGTATTAATTATCCCTTTCATGGTAAAGTCAAAGAATGGCCCTGTGGCGCTACTATCAGTGATTTTTATGGTGTTACCTGTAAACTGAAATTTTCCATGCATATTAGTAAACATAATATCTTTATTATTCAATATAAAGCTCATAAAGCCTGGGAAAGAGACAAACGAAACTATTCTAGTAAGGAAAGACATATCGGTAACCACAAAATGTTTAATATCAAATGTTCCATCCAAAATTGGTATTATTTCTCCTGTTTTAACCTCTTGTCTTTTGGTTTCCAGCATTAAATTGAGGCTGCCCGATTTCATATTATTATACATACCGAGCCCTTTAAATAAAGCCCCTGCATTATCACAGTTAATGACCCATTGTTCGCGGTCTGGTTTGTCGGTGAGAAACATTTTGAATGTTTTAGTGCCGATTGTTGAGAGTAAGGAGCCAGAAAAACATTTTTGTTTATTACAATTAAGCTGCATATTAAAGCCATCCAGCCATATATTATTTTTTAAACGAATTTTTTCTATATCTAGCTGCAAATGAGTATTTTTGCTATCGGCTGCTTTTTCCAAAAATTGCATCATATTAGCATTCGATAAATCTAATTGTTTGCCATATATTGCCGCATTTAAATTGTCTTTATCCAACAACAATTTACCGGCAAGTTGAGTATCTAAATAACTAATGGTTGATAAATTTACCTCGTATTTCCCCGCAGAGCTAAAATTTTCTGCCCTAACTTTGCCAATAATTTTTAAATTATCCTCCCCTACCAGACTAAAATTGATATTATTATATAGATCTTTTTCTAAATTGCTTGTCAAATTTAATTTAGCTACTTTACCGAGCTTTTTATGAATAGAAATTTTATCAATATAAAATTCAAGGTTTTTTAGATTTGCACTAGCTTTCATTACAGTTTGCCCATTACTGGGTTTTTTATATTCAAAATCTAGGACAGTCTTACCAGAGATCGACTTGAATATTCCAAACTGTTGTTTACTCGCTAAAATATTAGTCTTAATATTTAATATAGTTTCATAATCCTCTTTGAGATTCTTCTTAATATTATACTGGTAAACAAAATTACTAGCATTCTCATTAATTTTCCCTACTCCCTTCAAAACTATCTTGTCACCATCAAATAACCCGGTAACTTTTGCATTGGTTAATATTATATTATCATTAAAGGCAGTAAAATGTGCTTTAGTAATAATTGTGGAGATATTATAAGAGTTGGGCGAACTGGGATTCAGTGGTATTATTATTTCAATGATTGACTCCGCTTCTCCTCTAATTTTTTTAAGATCAATTCCTTGGTTTTTTGTTTCCTGGTAGTTTTGATCTGAAATAAAATCAATAAGGTCTTTTGCCTCTCCCTTAGCATTCGCTTTAACAGTAAAACGAGAATCCTTTATCCCTTGCCATTCAAACATTATTAGTCCTGAGAGTAAGCTGTTACTACTATAGGCTTGATTTAAGACGCATTTAACTTTTGGCCCCGCTACCTCAATATCCGTATCAATTCTTCGAATAGAAGGGAAGTCTTTATCATAGTTATATTCCAGATCTATCACATGAAACTTACCTTTTATTGCTGCTGGTGGAATATTATTACCTAAAGAATTTGTATCCAGATTTAAATCTAGCTCCCCTTTTCTAATATAACCATCTTTAATATATCCTTGTAAAAACTGAATTACCTTATTATCCGCCAGAAATTTCTCCGCAATTTTATAAATCATTATAGGAATGTTTTCAATATTAACCCTCGCCTTAATTCCCTGGTCATTAACCATGCTCTTTAACATTAAATTAGCTTGATCACTAAAAGATAACTTACATTCTACTGATTTTTCAACAATTCCCGAAAACCGATTTTTATAAAAACAAACTCCTTGCCCATCTGGTAAGTTATTGCCATAAGAATCACGCAAAGTGATGTTTTTAATAGGCAGAAGGTGGATTTCTGTTTCAATATTATTTTTAAAAAGCTCTATTATCTGCTTAGCAGATATCTTAGTAGTTAGGATCGGCTGATTATTCTCCGAAATTATCACTAAATTATCCATACTAATCACATTAGTTATCACTGGATTGTTCATTAAATCACTTATAACAAAATTAACGTTAAGGTTAGAAATTTCTCCTTTAGTATTGTTTGCTAAATTCATAGTAATTTTATCAATTGTAAGAGTATTATGTCTTAATTGCAAATTACCGAGCTTGATTGTGGCATTTTTTTTATCTAAATAAAATTCTATTATTTCTTTTATTGGTTTATCTAAATAACCTAAATTCGCACTTAATATTAATAAATATACAGCCAGAATAATTGCACAAACTACTATACTTAACTTGATCAAAAAATTTCTAATGCCAATCATTTTGTTTATTATTAATTACCACCAAATATTGATGGATGGTTTGTTTATAGTTTGTAATTACACTAGTGTAGCATAACAAAGTGATAGCACTAAGTATATACTCTATTTATTTTTAAAAATTATTTTTTTATCTCACTACTTCAGCTCACCCAAGGCTTGTATAAATTGTATTTCTATCACATTGAAAATAATTTAAAAATTACGATGTAACCTTCATGGGTATCAAGAAAAAATTCGTCATTAATTTTTGTCTCTTCACTTTTACCCACTAATTTTCCCATATTGTTTCTCACCTTTCATCATCAAATAGACTTGACTTAAGATAAGGAAATATAGATAATCACCTTCAAATAATGACTCTACTTATAATAGCATTAATACCATTGAAATATAATTTATAGATATTAACTTTTGTGTAATTTTTACTATAACTTATCCTAGTCCGCCAACAACAATAAATTTATAAAACAAGAGTAATGAATATGACCACGCACTCTTCTGATTCTGAAAATCAACTAGAAATCCTTTTATCAGGAGATCCTACTTCACTACTGGAAGAAAATGAAAAAGAAAATTTCCAGGCACAAGAAGTGTCTCCTGAAGCAATAAAAGCAGCAGTGGATGACTTAATTACAGAACATTTCAAAAAAGAGCTAACTGCCTTAAAAGGCTTTATAAGTAAACGCCTTGTAGATGTAGCACATAATAATAATGGAGAGATTGACGGGCAGAACCTCAAGTGGGAAGAAATGGTTATTTCCGTACTTGACGTAAAGAAGACAGTAGGGGGAGATGCAAGAAGTCTAGCGCAAGTTAAAAAATCTATAAGCCAAAAAATAACTGAAGCAGAAACATCGGGTATAACCATTAATGGAATCAAAACTCCGCCAATAGATCCCAAATATTTTGAAGTTTTTAAGCTAGAACTTGATGAGTTTGACAACAATATAAGACAAGAATTAGGGTGTGTGGAAGGAAGAAAGACTATTCTAATAGAGGGAATGAAAGATAGATTATTTGAAAATTTATTTGGTCTAGATGTCAATAACATGGTAGCAGCTAATGATTATCAACATCGCATTGGCCAGGCAACTAGAAAAGATATAATAATCTCACCTACATTGCTAATCTCTATGCTAAAAAATCAGCATGCTTTAGATTGGTTAAAGCAAACAAATAACGGCACAGCTGTTGATCTCTTTTGTACAGATATCCAAGAAGTTACCTCAAAAAAGAGACTAAGCTCAACATTTAAATATGGTACATTTGATAAAGAAAAACTTACCCAAGAGAGTTTTCAAAATTTTATTACTGCAGTTAATAATAATCTTATCATCCAGGAAATAATTGTTACCAGTACTGAAAAGTTAAAAGATAGGAAAAAAATTACTGAAGAACACATTGAAAAAACTATCGATACTATCCTTTCCGAAGAATTGAAAGAGATTTATTTAAAGAATAAGGATATCATCCTTCCTCAAATTAACAAAGAGATTGAGGATTCCAAAGAAACTATTAAACACGAATCCTTTTTCTCTACTAAGGTGATAAGGCCAATAAGCCGAGAGATATTCAAGAAGAAGCCTACTCAAGATTCAAAGAAGAAACATAAGAATAAGAACTCTGAGGATAAAAAAAACAAAGAAGATCTTAGTGATTCTGGTAGTGATAGTGGTTCTGATACTGAGCAAACCGCTCTACCCCTCTCAGATGATTTTGCTGCCCTGCGCGATGGAACGAAGCCTATAGATAATCAAGCATTGAGCAACGACGCACACAAATTCATATCAGAGGGGTATATACTCACAGATTCTCCCTTCGCCAACTCAATAGACATGCCTGATTCTCCTTCCAATGAGGTTAAAAAAACCCCTGATCTATCATTGGCAGAAGAAATATGCAACTTAACTTACAACCCGCAAGAATCGCTCGATGCATTGTTACAACGACAATCTTCAAAAGACGCACTTGATTATATCACCAATAATGTTGTGGAAATCCCTGATCTATCATTTGCAGATGACCTATTAGTCTTAATTGGCAAGCAGGAAAAACCGCTCGATACATTATTAAAACGACAATCTTCAAAAGACGTAGTTGATTCTATTTCCAATAATGTTGTGGAAATCCCTGACCCATCATTTGCAGATGACCTACCTCTTTTACTTGACAAACACTATGTAGAACAAAATGAGGTAGATTCAGAAATATTATCCATCAACAGTGCTTTGAACCATGATTTGCCGGAAGCAAATCAAATTTCAGGTAATACTTCTCAAGCAAATTGTGATTCCCTAAACATTATACATACTAGTCTTACAGACGAACCAACAACTCCATTGATACATAATGCCCCCAAGAAAGGCTTTTTTTCTAGCCTAGTTACGAAATTTTGTGGTTTTATGTCCGCTGGGGGGAAATTTATAGACCACGCCATTGAGAAAGTAACATCTTGGCTACATCCCCATGATGATAATTCTTCTCAAGATATAATAGGAGAGGATTCCTCTATCATAGAATAGAAGTCTATAACTACCTACCCAGCCTACGATTGGCTGGGTAGAGGTTTACAAAGCCTGTATTTACATCAAATCATTCTTATGGTATAGTGCTGTTCACTTCAAGAACTAAAGTCGCCAGGCTATAAAGACCAAAAGGAACCACGTTAAGCGCTCTAAAGTATTGCTTCTTACTTTTTTGCTACCCTCTAGGCGCCTTTATGCTTTAAACTTGCCTTCAGCTCATCTTGAAGTTCACAGCCATATACCAATGCTTTATTACAGGTGAGTTATATAGATGAAAATTCTAGGAGGGGGGAGCCATAAAAAATTAGCACAATATTTAGCCAAAGAGCTAAATTGTCAATATGTAGAAGTTTATACCACTACTTTCGAGGATGGTGAAACAAGAGTACAAATAATGGAGGATATGAATGACTGTGAGGTTGTTATTATCCAATCGACATCCCGGCCAGCTAATAACCATTTAATAGAACTGTTGCTATTAGTTGATACTGTAAAAAGAGCCGGTGCTAAAAGTATTACAGCAGTGATGCCGTATTTTGGATATAGTCGTCAAGATCGTAGATCATATATTTTTGCTCCTATTTCGGCTCGACTAATCGCTAATTTATTAGAAACTGCCGGGATAACCAAGCTCATTACCATAGATTTACATTCCCCAGTCTTAGAAGGATTTTTTAGGGTTCCAGTAAAAAATCTTAACCCAATAAATTTATTTACTTCCATAATTAATAGCTATAATAATACTATTATTGTCTCCCCTGATGTAGGGGGATTTGTCCGCGCTAGAGCTATTGACAGCTTTGCTAATATGGATATTGCTGTTATTAATAAAAGCCGGGGGACCAATAATGAATGCCAAATATCTGATATAATCGGGAATGTGGAGGGAAAACATTGCTTATTAATCGATGATATTGTTGATAGTGGCCAAACTCTTTGTAAAGGAGCGAAACTATTACAAGAACATGGAGCATTATCTATTGAGGCTTTTATAACTCATCCAGTACTCTCTGGATCTTCGAAAGAAGATATTAATAATTCTAATATAACCAATATATATATCACAGATACTATAAAAACTACTGATTTACCGCCAAAATTTCAGGTAATATCTGTTATCCCTATTATAGTTGACGCCTTAAAAAAATGAATGGAAAATAATTACATTATTACAATGGGCATAAAAAATAAAAATATTCCTTTAAAAGTAGCTTTACTTACCTCATTAGGGTCAGGGCTCGAATATTATGATTTTGTTATCTATGGAATGATGACTAAATATTTATCAGATATTTTTTTTTCCACAACTGATAGCTTAAATAGCATTATTCAAACTTTTATAGTTTTTGCCATAGGATATTTAATTAGACCGTTTGGAGGAACTATTATAGGAATGATAGCTGATACTTACGGGCGAAAAAAAACCTTTGTTATTGTTATGCTAGTAATGGGACTTTCAACAATGGGAATAGGTTTGTTACCAACCTATAATCAGGTAGGAATTATTGCACCTATTGGACTATTATTATGTCGTCTATGTCAAGGTATATCTTTAGGTGCTGAATTACCTGGGGCAACTACTATTATTAGCGAGTATGCTACAGCTAGTAAATTAGGTAGATTATGTAGCGTAATGCTCTCAAGTACTAGTATAGGGGCGCTTATGGCTACCGCAATGGTGGCTATGTTAAATAAACTCTATAGCTATCAAGAAATTATTGAAGGAGTATGGCGAGTACCTTTTATAATAGGGGGAGTATTGGCTATAATTTCTTACTATATTCGCAAAAATATTAGTGAAACTCCTGAATTTTTACAAGAAGAAGCTAACAACAATAAAAAAACTCCCACTAATCTACTAGTACCATTAAAGTTATTACTATCCCAACACTTGTCTATAATAGCCATAGGTTTTGGATTAGTATTTTTTCATGCTAATTTGGTGATTATAAATTTATATTTTCCTATTTATATAAATAAATATTTTAATTATGAGCTAGCTGATATTTACAGTAGTATGACTGTTAGTATGATAGCCTCTTTTATCTTTATAATTATTTTTGGCTGGTTGGCTGATTATATTTCAAAACTAAAAATTTTATTATTCTCTTTAATATTTTTCAGCATATTTTTATTTTTCTCATTTATTTTACTGGGAGCTGAGACTTTTTGGGCATTGCAAATATTTTTTATAATATATCAATTATTTATTGCTCTTTTTTTTACTAGCTACATGCCTATATTATCACGTTTATTTGCCACTAAAATGCGCTATACTGCTATAGCCTTAATTTATAACAGTGCTTATTCAGTAGCAAGTTTCATTCCTATTATAGCTTCTTATTTATTAGAAAAATATCAATCTCCTTTAATTTTAGGTATTTTCTTTGTGGTCAGTATAACCCTTGCGCTTATTTCTATTATCGCGATAATGGTTCCAACTAAAAAAATAATATATCACTAAATTAATAATTTGCTATTAGTGGTGTATATAATTTATGTTATAGTAAAATAAATTGTAAATATTTATGCGTTCTGCCCAATGTATTCTTGAAATAGATCTAGCCAAAATACGAGCTAATTATCGTATTATTGCTAATCTTTGTCCATTTTCAGAAGTGGCAGCAGTAGTAAAAGCTAATAGCTATGGCTTAGGAGCCAATTTTGTGGCTAGCGCTTTGCAGAAGGAGAATTGCCAGAATTTTTTTGTAACTACCATTGAGGAGGCTATTGCCTTACGCAAGGTATTATCTCGTGAGTCTAAAATCTTTGTATTTAATGGAGTATTTTATAATGATATGCAAGAATTTAAGGAGAACAACTTAATTCCGGTTCTCAACAACATAACGCAACTAAAAATGTGGCAAAATTTTGCTCTCACGAATAGAGAAATATTGTTAGCAAGTACATTTTCTGAAAGCCAATTGCTACCTTGTGTTATCCATGTTAATACTGGCATGAACCGTTTAGGTATGTCCCATTCTGAAATAGAGCATATAATAGCTAGCCCAGAATTATTAGAAGGATTAAAGTTAGAGTATATTATAAGCCATTTAGCTTCGGCAGAAATTGTTGAGAATCCTTATAACCAGGAACAATTAACAAGATTTAAATATCATTTAAGCTTTTTTCCTGAAATTAAGGCTAGCCTATCTAATTCAAGTGGTGTATTTTTAGGAAAAGATTATCATTTTGACCTAATACGTACTGGAGCCGCCTTGTATGGTATTAATCCATTGGGAAGTTTAGAAGCAAACCCAATGCATAACCCAATTAGGTTAACGGCTCCCATAATTCAGGTGCAAGAATTAACAGCTAAAGATTATATTGGTTACAATATGACCTTTAAAACGAAACGTAATAGTTTAATTGCTACTTTACCTCTTGGGTATGCTGATGGCTATTCTCGGGGCTTTAGTAATTATGGAGAAGTATTTATTGACTCTCACAGAGTTCCTATTGTTGGGAGGGTCTCAATGGATTTAATCACTATTGATGTTACTGATCTGCCACCAGAAAAAGTTTTTCTAGGGCAAGAGGTAGAGATTATAGGGAATAATTGTACACCCGATAAAATAGCTAATATAATAAATACCATTAGTTATGAGATACTAACTATGATGGGCAATAGATATAAAAAAGTATATACCAATGATTGTTGATACAGTTAATTTATTGGGCAGGCGCACCTTAGATTTAGCAAAGAATGTAGGGAATTTTTCTATCTTTACCTTCTTAGTACTCTCTGGTGCTTTCAGGCGCCCTATATATTATGGGTTAATTTTTAAGCAGTTTCTCTCTATCGGCTTTTTTTCTTTACCGGTAGTGGCGATGACTACCTTCTTTTCTGGTGCTGTACTGGCGTTGCAAAGCTATACCGGCTTTTCGCGATTTTCCGCAGAAAGCTCGATAGCCACAGTGGTGGTCCTCTCTATCACTAGAGAACTTGGGCCAGTTTTAGCCGGGCTAATGGTAGCTGGCAGGGTAGGCGCCTCCATTGCCGCTGAGATAGCCACGATGAGGGTAACAGAGCAAATAGATGCGCTTTATACTTTATCCACCGATCCGTTACGTTACTTAATTTTTCCAAGGGTAATAGCTGCCGTAATTACCCTTCCCTGTTTAGTATTAATAGGGGATGTACTGGGAGTTCTTGGGGGATATTTAGTGGGTGTCTATAAATTAGACTTCAATAGTGCTAGTTATCTGGTAAATAGCTTTAAGTTTCTCGAAACAATAGATGTTATTTCTGGTTTAGTAAAGGCAGCAGTTTTTGGCTTTATTATTTCAATAATTAGCTGTTATAGTGGTTATTATTCCGATAAAGGAGCTAAAGGAGTGGGAACTGCTACTACTTCGGCTGTGGTCAGTTCATCGGTGCTAATTTTATGTAGCAACTACTTATTAACAGCTTTATTTTTTTAACCTAACTTATAAATTCAATATAACTTATTTATAATTCAACATATTATTTCAAGTGTTTTCAATAAATAAGTGCATGGTTCTATGATGAGTGATGGAAAAACCAAAATCAAAATTCGTTCTTTATCTAAATCTTTTGCTAGCCACCAAGTATTAGCTGGAATAGATTTAAATATAAAAGAAAATAGTTCCACTGTGATTCTGGGCAGCTCAGGTAGTGGAAAATCGGTTTTAATAAAGACCATAGTCGGGTTAATCACACCTGACAATGGTAGTATAATTATTGATGGGATGGAAACTATTAATCTTTCAGTACGAGATAGATTTAAAATTATGGAAACTATCGGGTTTTTATTTCAAGGGGGAGCGCTTTTCGATTCTTTTACTGTCCAAGATAATATTGTCTTCTTTGCAGAAAAATTACACAAATTATCTGCAAAAGATAAAGAAGAACTAGCAGCTTCTAAACTGGAGGCCGTCGGCTTATCACCCCGAATATTAAAACTCTACCCGTCTGAGCTTTCTGGTGGAATGCAAAAAAGAGTGTCCCTGGCACGAGCGATTTGTAGTAACCCTTCAATACTTTTTCTAGATGAGCCGACTACCGGCCTGGATCCTATAATGGCCAATGTTATTAATGAATTAATCATTAAAGTTCAAGAAGAACTACAAGCTACTACGGTAACTATTACTCATGATATGAATAGCGCTTATATGATAGCCAAGGAAGTTACCATGATTTATCAAGGCAAAATCTTATGGTTTGGTACAAAAGATGAAGTAAAGAACAGTGATAACCCCTATCTCCAGCAATTTATTCATGGATTAACTACCGGCCCAATAGAGGTTTAAAATGTTTGGTGGGTTATTGAATTATAAATATTTTACAATATTTTTATTGATACTTATAATATGTGTTTTTGATGCTTTAGCCTTTAATTATAAAACTTATACTATGGCCGAATGGGTAAGGATTATAATTATAACTATAACTATTATAATTATAATCAGCCCTTCTAAATACCGGGTAATAATCATCGGCACCTTGCTTGGCCTTGCTTCTACTTATTTAACCTATAGTTATTTACTGCCCTTTTTCTTAACGGCTTTGTCTTAAAGGCATAAAAAGCCTATTACCATACCATATTGGGTACAATTATTAGCCGGTCACCGTTCAAAATTTCTACTTGGGGGAGATATTTTCTTCAAGTTATTGGATTCGAGCTTACCATAATTCTGGTTCGTGAACTTTCCAGGAGAATCTGGTTTGGCCTGAGAGGAATCTATTTCCCTTCTTTTAAGCATATTTGGACCCGGGATCTCAGACTTCTTTTCTACTTCAAAAGCCTTAGCACGAGTCGGCTTAAGTTTAACCTTCCTCAAAGCATCCGGCGAAATAAGAAGAGGCCCTGATGCTCCTAGTCTCTTTTTGAGAGCTGGAACTACTGCTCCATCTGGCTGATTCTCTTCCGAAGATGTAGTAGCCACAGGAGCAAGAGCAGGAGCACGAACAAATTTCAATTGGGGAATCCCTCCCGGAGGAATAGGCGGTGGTGGAGGTCCACCTCCTACAGGAGCTGGTATCGCTACGAATTGCAGTTTTTTTAGAACTTCTTGCTGTTCTCTCTCTGCTTCCTCTCTAGCTGTTTCTTCTGATTCCGGCTCCTTTCTACTTTTCTCTTTTTCAGCCAATTGAGCTTCCTTCTCTTCCTCTTCTCTTTTTTTCTTTTTAATCTCCTTCAACTCTCTACTGAGCGGTGTTTCCTCCTTATTATTTTCTTGCTGATCATCGTCAGCTGATAGCTGATTCCTTTTCCGAAGCACCTTGGTCAATTCAGCAAGCATATCTTTATGTTGCTCTTTCGGTGAAAGAACTGTTGAAGGTTGCTCTTGTCCTATAGGTCTTTCTGTTTGTGGGAGTGGTTCTTGACCTTTTTCCTGGGGACCCTTTTCTTGTGAAGTAGGCGGCGGCGGAGGCGGAACTACGCCACTAATATTAGGAGCTTTATTGACTACCAGTTGAGAAGAAAAATCTTGCGGAGCTGCAATAATAACTGGTACGCCTTCTTCCTCTCTTTGTGGATGTCCCTGATCTGATATATTTGTCGAATTAAAAGATACTTTATCATTTTTATTATTCTGCCATCCTGTAAAATTTGCCTCCCCAGTAATGGTAGGGGAGCTTGGCAGAGAATTAGCACGAGATTTTCTTTCTGGTAGCAAGTTTTGTATAGTATTTCCTATTTCCCGGCTTTGTTCTTTGATTTTATTAGGGATAATGCGCGTAGCAGCTGTGTTTTCTGGTGCTCCCCCGCCATCTTCCATATTTTTATTAACACCTAAAATATGATCTCCCACTTTAGAAGAAAGATCAGCTACTCCGGAGGTTTTTCCTACTCTTCCAGCACGGTTATTCTCTACCAAAGGAGTAGGATCGGAACTAGATCTTAATTTAGTTTCTACGCTAGGTTTTGTAGTTAACTTGCTATCCCTATCAGGAACATTAAAAGTTTTTTCTTTCTCTTCCTGAGGCTGATTCTTTATTGCATTTTCCGTCTCCTGGATTAATTTATCTACTTCTGCTTTGGCAGTTCTTTTGTAGCCACTTTTTACCCATGCTCCAATAGCTTCCCACAATTCTTTGCACTTCTCAGAAATTGAACTATTATTCGGTGATAATGAAATGGCATACTCCTGTGGCATCTTGGGTAAGTTGGTATAAGATCTCTCCCCTAATAACTGTCTACTTGCGTTAAGCATTAGTAGTAACTGTTTTTTCTCAGCGGTATCTCCATTTTTTAATAAAGAAGCTAGATCATCCAGTTTAGTGGTAACATTATTTACCTCATCTTGAATAGGTAATGAAGACCCTCCGATGGCCTTCAAAAACCTACTTTGAAATTGTTGAGAGATCGTTTTTTTGCTTTCCTTTACCTTTGGTGGATCATTATTCTTTGCATCATCTTGGGGGAAAACCATATATAATACCAATTTTATTTAATTACTAACTTTTACATTTAATACAGCATCATTTTAGCAAAGTCAAAAAACAATTAAAGAAACAATTTTCAACAAATATAGAATTTATCTCAAATTCATGTCAATGGCTTTATATACTCCTCTGATATGAATTTGCGGGGCCGGTCGGTTACCCGTCGTTCGCCTTATTATCTATAAGGCTTCGCTCCATCGCACAAGACGGCAAAACCATCGGCAGAGGGGTATAATCCTCTAACTTGATTATTTCAGCAGTTTTAATATCTATATTTGAATGGGAAGTTAGTATAATAATTCCCCCATTATTTGCTTTAGAAATAATTAAATTATATAATAATCCTTTATTTTCTTGATCAAGATTTGCTTCTACCTCATCTAATAACCACAAATTAGTTTGGCAAGCCATCAATTTAGCTAAGGCAAGTTTTTTTTGATTACCAGCAGAAAGTATATGGCATTTGGTATGTAAAATAGAAGATAATTTAAAATAATATATTGCAGACTCTAATGCTTCTAGAGAGTCATAAATTTGGCTCCAGAATTTTAAATATTCTAAGACCGTGAGCTGCAACTTTAATCCATTATTATGACCAATATAATTGCAATATGGTTTTTTAAGGTCTTTACATTCCAATGATCTATACAGCACTCTGCCTTTGCTTGGAACCTGCAGGCCAGATATTATCCGCAGTAAGGAAGTTTTTCCCGATCCATTACTGCCGTGTAAGTAAATTATAGAAGATGGTAAAAAAGATATGCTAATCCCAGCAAATAATTTTTTTTTTCCTATATTAAATGTCAATTGTTCTAAGGATAGCACGGAGGCTCCCCTTTATTACATATTTTTAATTTTTTGAGATAATCTACTAATCTTGCGGGAAGCGGTATTTAATTTGATAATATTTTTTGTTACACCTTTCATTATTTCAGATTGTGCAACTATCAAAGCAGATTTTGCAGATTCTCTTGATCCTTCACCAATTGCTTGTAAAACTTTTTTTATATATGTTTTTATTCTACTCGATCTATTTTTATTAATTAAAGTCTTTTTTATTGTTTGTCTAATTGCTTTTTTTGCTGACGTATGGTTAGCCATATAATTTATTACCCTATAAATTCATTAAATCAATTGGTTCTGCAAAAAGCCTATTCTTCAACCGCTATAGGAATTATACGGCCTTTACTCTCCACATCCCTATCCACAAATTCGATATAGGCCATAGATGCCATATCTCCATAACGAAAACCTGCTTTGATTATTCTGGTATACCCTCCATTTCGATTATTATATCTTTTTCCGAGCACAGTAATCAATTTTTCCGTAGCAACCTTATCCTTGATTTTAGCTAGCACTATTCTTCTATTGGCTAAATCCGATTTCTTTGCTTTAGTCACTAATTTTTCAATATAGGGCCTCAGCTCTTTAGCTTTAGGTAGAGTAGTTTTAATTTGCTCGTTCATTACCAGCGCTACAGCCATATTAGCGAACATAGCTTGCCTATGCGTACTTGTTCTATTTAGCTTTCTTCCCTTAATCTTGTGTCGCATGTTACTACCTTAACAATTAATATGGATCTTCATAACGTTTAGATAATTCTTGGATATTTTCTGGAGGCCATCCTGGTACATCCATACCAAATTTCAAACCAAAACCTACTAATATATCCTTAATCTCATTTAGAGATTTTCTACCAAAATTGGGAGTTTTAAGCATTTCTGCTTCAGTTTTGATAACCAAATCTCCTATATAAATTATATTAGCATTTTGCAAACAATTTTGAGAGCGGACAGATAATTCTAATTCTGCAACCTTTTTTAACATCGCAGGATTAAATAATAATTCTTCTAACTGTTCTTCTTTCTCTTCTTCTTGTTCTTCAAATGTAATAAATAATTGTAGCTGATCTTGCAAAATCCTCGCGGCAAGAGCAATAGACATCTCGGGAGGAATACTGCCATTAGTCTCAACCGTCATAATTAATTTATCATAATCTGTCACTTGCCCAACCCGGGTATTTTCTACTTTATAAGTAACTTTCTTTACCGGACTAAACAACGCATCAATGGGGATTAATCCTATTGGTGCACTTGCATCTTCATTAGTAATAGCTGGAACGTACCCTTTACCGGTTTCACATCCGAGCTCCATTTCAAGCTGGACATCTTTGGCTAAAGTACAAATTATATGATCAGGAGTTAGTATCTCAACATCATGACTTGCTGCAATCATACCAGCTGTTACGGTACAAGGACCAGTAACATTTAACCTTACAATCTTTTTATCTGAGCCATGCATTTTAATGACTACTGATTTAAGATTTAATATTACATCAACTAAATCTTCTTTAACACCAGGTATAGCAGAAAATTCGTGCACAACTCCTGGTATTTTTACTGAGGTTATAGCAGCTCCTTGCAGAGAAGACAATAACACCCTCCTCATAGCATTACCTACTGTTAAACCAAAGCCTCTTTCTAAAGGTTCTATAATCATCTTTACGGTATCAACATCTCTTGCCGAATTTTCATAAACTATTTTAGAGGGTTTAATCAAAGAATTCCAGTTTTTATTTAACGATAACATTTCTTACCTAATTATTCTATACTCTTCTTCTTTTTGGTGCTCTAACACCATTATGCGCTACTGGGGAAACATCGAGAATTAAGGTCACTATAAAATTTTGACTAAAAACTGCCCTCATAGCAGATTCCCTCTGAGCTCCTGCCCCTTGTACTCTAATAGAAACTGTTTTCATACCATGTTCTTTTGCTAATTCTGATGCTTTATCTACAGTTACTTGAGCAGCATAAGGAGTAGCTTTTCTAGCACCTTTAAATCCATGAGAACCTGCTGTAGAAGAAGCTATAGCATTACCTTGAACATCTGTAAAAGTAACAATAGTATTATTAAAGGTTGTTTTTATATGCACAACT
This sequence comes from Rickettsia endosymbiont of Bradysia coprophila, assembly GCA_019468145.1. Classification (GTDB taxonomy): domain Bacteria; phylum Pseudomonadota; class Alphaproteobacteria; order Rickettsiales; family Rickettsiaceae; genus Tisiphia. The sequence continues at coordinate 280,040 of JAHXDM010000002.1, read as the reverse complement.
CCCAACGAGATATTCTTCTTTTTTTTCTTAATTTTACTACTAACCTGACTCATTATTCTACCATATTACTTTGTAACTTTTTTCTTACCGGCAATTGCAACAGCCTTGCCTTTTCTTGTTCTGGCATTCGAGTGAGTATTTTGACCACGCACAGGTAATTTCCTGATATGCCTAAGGCCTTCATAACATCTAATATCCTTTTTTTTCTTAATATTAAGAGTTACTTCTCTTCTAAGGTCACCTTCTACTTTATATTGCTTTTCAATAATATTACGCAAAACAATCAGCTCCTGATCAGTTAAATCTTTAACTCTTTTACTTTCAGATATTCCTGCTGCTTTACAAATCACCCCTGAAGCAAAAAAACCAAGACCATAAATATAGGTTAAACTTATTACTAGTCTTTTGTTTGCTGGGATATTAACACCTGCTATTCTTGCCACAAATAATCTCCAAAATTTCTATAACACTCAAAAAGTAAATAATATAAACATAACCCATAAAGTCAAACAATTTTTAATAATTTATCTATAAAAATCTCTATATCTTCTTTATTTTTATTGGCATTAACCATATATAACTTTTTATTATTGTTATAATAATCAATTAATGGGTAAGTTTCTGTTTTATATTCTTCTATTCGTTGTCTTACTGTTTCTTCGTCATCATCCTTTCTGTGAGTGAATTGACTCAAGCCACAGAGATCACAAATATTCTCAATTTTAGGCTTAATAAAAAATTGATTATAGATTTGCCCGCAATTTGTGCAATTAAATCTACCTAAAATTCTTTTTATAATCGTTTGATTCTCTATATCAAAAAATAATATCTTACTATCTTGATTTATCAAACCATCTAAAAACTTAGCTTGGTCTATGTTACGGGGATAACCATCCAAAACATAACCTTTGTCATATTTAACTGGCGATAAAAACTTTTGGACTATCTCATTGACTAATTCCGTGGGAGCCAATTTTCCTTTGGACATATAGTCTTGAAGCAATTCCCCTTCTTTATTCCCAGCTCCTACCATCTCTCTAAATATATTACCAATAGATATATGGGGTAAATCTAGCTTTTCTGCCAATAATTTTCCTTGCGTTCCTTTCCCTGAACCAGGAGGGCCCATAAGTACTATAATCACTTTAAACTCATTTTTAGCATGAAATGATACTCGCTTTTAAACATATGTCTTAAAAATTACAATCATAAGTTAACGCCTATTCTTATATATGTCAATATATTATTTAAAGATTACCAATTCATATGACAATTTCTCAAAAGTTATATATTAGGCTAAATTGTCCTAATTTTCAACATAAAAAACTACTATTAGTTTTTCAATTTCATTTTTTTAATCAACCCTTCATATCTATTACTAAATAAATGAGTTTGAATTTGAGTAAAAGTGTCCAATACCACATTGACAACAATTAAAAAACTTGTTCCTCCTAAAGAAAAAGATATTGCATATTTATTCATTAATATCTCAGGCACTACACAAATAAAACTTAAATATATAGCCCCCATTACCGTTAATCTCATTAGTAAATAATCAAAATATTCTGAGGTATTTTTCCCTGGCCTTCTCCCAGGTATATAAGCACCATATTTTCTTAAGTTATTTGCAGTCTCTTCAGAATTAAAAACTATTGCGGTATAAAAAAAACTAAAGAACATTATTAATATAATATAGAAGAAAATGTATAAAGGTTTTCCATGACTTAAATAAAAAGTTATCCAATTCATAGTTTCTGAATTATTACTAGAAAAATTAGCTATAGTAATGGGAAACAACAAAATTGAACTAGCAAATATTGGAGGAATGACTCCAGCAGTGTTAAGTTTCAATGGCATATGAGTTGCATCCCCACCATAAATTTTATTACCCACTTGACGCTTTGGATATTGTACCAAAACTTTCCGTTGAGCTTTTTCAAAAAAAATTATCGTAGTTATCATGACAACTACCCCTAGACAAATAATAACAGCTAGCAATGGCGATATCCCCCCATTTCTTGATAACTCAAACATATTGATAATTGCGCTGGGTACGCCCGATACTATACCTATAAATATGATTAAAGAAGAGCCATTTCCAATCCCTCTACCAGAAATTTGTTCGCCCAACCACATAAGGAACATAGTTCCCCCAACTAACGTAATAACAGTAGTAATTTTAAAAAATAGCCCTGGTATGATAACCACAGGACCTAAATTCGTTACTGCCTGTTCTAAACTAATTGCTACCCCATATGCTTGAAAAGAAGCTAATAAAACTGTTAGATACCGAGATAACTGATTGATTTTTCTTTTACCAGACTCACCATCCTTTTTGAAATTTTCTAAAGGCTTATAAGCTATTGACAATAATTGAATAATAATTGAGGCGGTTATATAAGGCATAATTGCTAAAGCAAAAATTGACATCCTACCTAAGGATCCCCCAGATAACATGTTAAACATACCTAAGATACCCGACTGGTTCTGCTGGACAACAGCCTGTAATGCTATTGAATCAATCCCTGCTATCGGGATAAAAGATCCAAACCTACAAACTACAAGCACTGAAATAGTAAAAATAATCCTACTAACCAGATCTTGATTAAATTTTGGTATAGAATTTAAATTCATAAACTACAATATTTGGCCACCAGCTTGTTCAATTTTATATTTAGCAGACTCTGAATAAGCATCTAATTTAAATGATATTGGGCTATTAAATTCATCACTATGAACAGAAAGCAACTTGACTAACAAATTAGTGTTTTTAATAATCCCTAATTCAACTAATTTGTCTTTAGTCACTATCTCAGTATTTTTTAAAGTACCTGCTAATAACAACAATTCAATATCGATAATATTTACTACACTATATTTTTTACTGTTAGGACAATTAAAACCTCTTTTTGGGAGCCTTTTTATTAAAGGCATTTGCCCTCCTTCAAACCCTTTAATCGCAACACCCGATCTAGACTTTTGGCCTTTTACCCCCCTTCCACATGTTTTACCTTTACCACTACCAATTCCACGCCCTAACCTTTTCTTGTTTTTTTTAGCACCGAAATTATTAAATAACTCATTTAACTTCATTTTTAAACTCTAATTTAAATTTTCTACTTTTAATAAATGTTGTATTTTTTTTACCATCCCTCTAATAGAAGCAGTATTTTCTAAAATTACAGTTTTATACATTTTATTTAGACCTAAACCGATTAGAGTTTGTTCTTGATCATATTTGCGTCCTATACCACTTCCGATTTGAGTAACTCTAATTCTTGGAATAGAGCTCTTATGCACATCTAGTTCTGCTGGTAATTGCGAAAACCCAGTACCAAGCTCGCCTTTACTGCCGTACGCTAGGTTTTTAAGTTCCGTATCTTCTACAGATTCCATGCTCGAATCTTCTGGAAAAAGTTGGTTATTTACTAATTTATCATTACTCATAGATTCCTACAATCAAATTTTTACTTTTATTTTATATAGCACCTTAAGAGGCTCCACTATAAACGAATAAACTGTTAGCTCTTTAATGACACTGGTATTTATTTATCTCAAAATAGATCTAGTGACAATTTAAGTATAGCATGATAGAAGAGTTTTTATAGCATTTATTTAACTTACAAATTACGCTTCAGTTACTACTGTCACTCCTTCTCTTATAGCTTTTGTTGATATTTCACTAACTTTTTTGTCCCTTCTTTCAGCAATACTTCTAGGAGAAGAAAGTTGCGATAAGGCATTAAACGTTGCGGCTATCATAGCATAAACATTACTAGAACCCAATGATTTAGCGACAATATCATGAATACCTAAAGAATCAAAAATTGCTCTCATCGCTCCTCCCGCAATTATTCCAGTACCAGCTTTAGCTCGTCTTAAAATAACTGTGGCAGCTCCACTTTTACCAATAACATCATGATGAATGGTCCGCCCTTGATAAAGGAAAACTTTTATCATCTTTTTTCCTCCTTCTTGTCTAGCTTTAACCCTAGCTTCAGTTACTTCCTTTGCATTACCATGCCCATATCCAACCTTACCAGACTTATCTCCAACAACCATACAGGCAGAAAAGGAAAATTTTCTTCCTCCTTTCACTACCTTCGTTACTCTTCTGACATCCACTAGAGTCTCTGTTAATGCTTCATTAGTATTTTTTGATTTAGCCATCCTTACCACCTAAATTAAAATATTATTCCTTAAAATCATCTGAAATTGGATATAACAACTCACAACATCTAGATTAAAACGTTATTTTTTTTCTTGCTGCTTCAGCCAAAGCCTTAACAACTCCATGGTATTTATAACCACCTTTATCAAACACCACTTCCTGCACTCCTTTTTGGAAGGCTCTTTCACCTATTAATTCCCCGACTTTTATTGCAGAACTAATATTACAGTTTGACTTTTTAAGCTGCCTAATTTCTTTCTCTAAGGTTGACGCTGAAGTAACAGTTATAGCTTGATTATCATCGATAATTTGGGCATATATATGCTTTCCCGACTTAAAAACAGATAGTCTAACCCTAGAGGAAATTTTTGATAACTTAGTTCTAACTCTGGCTTTTCTTATTTCAAACTTTGACCTTGAAGTACGCATAGTTTACTCTTAATTTTTAATTTTTCTTGCCTTGTTTTCTTTGGACATACTGCCCTTTAATTTTAATCCCCTTACCTTTATATGGTTCAGGTGGTCTCTGCTTTTGGGTAATAGATACAAATTCCCCTAGTAGCTCTTTATTCACACTTTCCAATATAATTTGATTTGGTTTAGGAACATTGATTTTAAGATTTTGCGGTATTTTAATTTTAGTGTTATGGCTTTTAGCTAATGCTAAATTTAAATATTCACCACTTACACTCGCTTTTAGACCTACACCACTTAATTCAAGTTCCGTAGTAAAAGCTTCTGTCACACCTTTTACCATATTCTCGATAAGCCTTTTTGTAGTACCCCACATTTCCCTTGCTTTTTTACTTTTAGATAATGGTTTAACAACCAAAAATTTATCTTGCAAAACAATCTCTATATTTCCTACAAAAACTTTTGTTAACTCTCCTTTAGGACCTTTTACATTTATTTTAAGTCCATCCAGCTCAATTATTACCCCTGTAGGAATAAAAATTGGCGATTTTCCAACACGTGACATTTTTATACCTTAGAACACTTTACAAATTACTTCACCACCAACTTTCTGGTTATGTGCTTCTCTATCAGATAATACTCCTTTAGAGGTAGAAAGAATATAAATTCCCATATTGTTATAATATCCCCTTAATTTACTTATGGAAGAATAAACTCTTTTTCCAGGTTTGGATACTCTATCTATCTTAAATATAGCAGGTTTTCCTTTAATAGAATACTTCAAATATACTTCAATTTGACTTATATTTTGCTCAGTAGAAAGTTCATAACTTTTTATATATCCTGCCTCCTGCAGTACTTTTAAAATAGCACATTTTGTTTTTGACCCAGGCAGAGATATACTAATCAACTTACTTTTTTGACCATTTCTAATCCGAGTTAACATATCTGCTATATTATCTGTCATTGACATATGAATAAACCTATTATTTTACCAACTTGCTTTTATTAACCCAGGCACTAAACCTTTACTACCAATCTCTCTTAATTTATTTCTTGATAAACCAAATTTACTATATACCCCTCTTGGGCGCCCAGTAATTTCACATCTATTTCTAACCCTATTCATAGCTGAATTTCTTGGTAATTTGGCCAAGGCCATTACTAATGAAAATCTTTCTTCTAATGATAAGGTTTTATCATAGATTTTTTCTTTTAATTTAGTACGTTTATTATATGCATTCTGTGCATTTTTTTTTCTTCTATTATTTTTTGAATAGAACTTATTTTAGCCATTTTTTATCTTCTAAATATTAATTATAAAAAGGAAAATTAAAGCCCGAAAGCAAAGCTTTTCCTTCTTCGTTAGTTTTGGCGCTCGTAACAATAGTAATATCCATACCACGAATCTGATCTATTTCATCATATTTTATTTCTGAAAAAACTATCTGTTCTTTGATACCAAAAGTAAAGTTACCTTTCCCATCAAAACTTTTACTAGAAAACCCTCTAAAGTCCTTATCCCTCGGTAAAGCCACCATCAGCAATCTTTCAAAAAAATCAAGCATTCTATCTTTACGCAACGTAACCTTACAACCTATTTTCATTCCTTCCCGTAATTTCCAAATAGCCACAGATTTTTTTGCTTGAATTACTACAGGTTTTTGTCCTGAAATTAAAGTTAAATTATTTACAGCATTATTAATTACTTTTGAATCTGCTACAGCTTCCCCAACGCCCATATTAATCACAACCTTAATAATTTTAGGTATTTGGTGTTTATTAGCATAGGCAAACTTTTTTTGCAAATTTGGAATAATTTCTTTAGTATATAATTCTTTAAATCTAAGCAACATTATTTACCATCCTTACCAATAATTTCACCAGATTTTTTTGCCACTCTAACTTTAGAACCATCTTCTAAAATTTTAAAACCAACTTTAGTATGAGCACCAGACTTAGGATCTATATGAGCAATATTAGAAATATGAATAGGTAATTCCTTAGCTATAATTCCCCCATCACTTACTTGACTGGCTTTAGTGTGCTTACGCACAATATTTACGCCCGACACCAGAGCTTTATTTTCATCAGGAAAAATTTTTATAATCTTCCCTTTTTTTCCTTTATTTTTTCCTGTAATAACAATAACTTCATCACCTTTTCTTACTTTCAGTTTTATCATTTACAATACCTCCTCTGCAAGCGACATAATTTTAACAAATTTCTTCGCCCTTAATTCTCGGGTTACTGTACCAAACACTCTTGTACCTATTGGTTCCCCTTGTTTATCTAAAAGCACTACTGCATTAGAACCAAACTTAATGGTACTACCATCTGCTCTTCTAACCCCTTTTTTTGTTCTAACAATTAATGCTTTATGTACCTCACCGCTTTTTACTTTTTTCCTCGGTAATGCTTTTACTATCGATACTACGATAACATCCCCAAGATCTGCTATCATATGATGCGACCCACCAAGGACTTTAATACATTTCACCATTGTAGCTCCAGAATTATCTGTAACCTTTAAGGTGCTCTCCATCTGAATCATAACTTAATTTCTCACTAAAGATATTTAATAACACAATAAAATACGCCATTCAAGTCCAGAGAAAAAACTATTCTCCTACTAGTACTACCCAAGATTTCGTCTTAGAAATAGGCCGATTTTCTATTATACTAACTTTGTCCCCATCTTTATAGGTATTTTCTGGATCATGAGCAGTATATTTTTTAGAGACTCTTACAATTTTCTTGTATATAGGGTGTTTAAATCTCCGTTCAACTTTAACTTTAATTGTTTTATCAGTTTTAGCACTAACTACTACACCCTGCAATACTCTTTTTGGCATTTTCTCTATTCTCCAGTTTTTAATCTTACTGTTAATTCTGTATTAATACGAGCTATATTTTTTTTTACAACAGAAAATCTGCTAATATTTTTTAATTCTCCTAATTTTCTCTGAAATCTAAGATTCAATAGCTCTTTTTTAAACAAAAATAGTTTTTTATTAAGTTCTTCTGTTGTTTGTCCTACCAATTCTTTAGTAGATATTCTAGGATTATTCATAACGCCTCACTATCTTTGTCCTAACGGGCAATTTCGCACTAGCCAGTTCCAATGCTCTATTTGCGATATCTTCTGTTACACCTTCAATTTCAAACATTATTCTGCCAGGAGCTACTCTTACAGCAAAAAACTCAGGTGAACCCTTCCCTTTCCCCATTCGAACTTCTGCTGGCTTTTTAGAGACAGGCAAATCAGGGAAAATCTTAATCCATAATCTTCCTTGCCTTTTCATACAACGAATAGCTGCTTTTCTTGCGGCTTCTATTTGTCTTGCAGTAACCCTTAAGCCATCTAAAGACTTTAAACCAAAAGAACCAAACGCTAACATAGTGCCCGCTTTAGCTTTTGAAGGAACTCTTCCTTTATGAGCTTTTCTAAATTTTTGTTTTTTTGGAGCTAACATTATTTTTCTTCAATATTAATTATGTTTTTTTCTGATCTCAACATGATCACCTTTGTAAACCCATACTTTTACACAGATAACACCATAAGTTGTTATGACCTCAGCTGCCGAATAGTCAATATCAGCTCTTAAAGTATGCAGCGGAACTCTCCCTTCTTTATATCTCTCCGTCCTTGCTATTTCAGCACCAGCTAAACGGCCAGAACAAGCTACTTTTATGCCTAAAGCACCCTGTTTCAAACAAGCTTGGATAGCAGTTTTCATAGCTTTTCTAAAAGAGACTCTTTTTTTAAGCTGCATAGCAATTGTCTTAGCAATAATAACAGCATCTATATTAGGTTTTTTTACTTCATGGATATTAATGTATATCTCTTCTAATGTCGTAATTTTTTGTACATCTTTTTTTAGTTTGTCAATATCATTCCCACCTTTTCCAATGATCATTTTCGGATTTTTAGCGAAAATATTAATTATAACACTTTTATTAGAAGGTCTTTCTATTAAAATTCTACTAACTTGTGCTGGTACATAGTTTTTATCAATTATAGCCCGAATATTTAAATCCTGAAGGAATAAAATTTTATATTGCTTTTCAGCATACAACACCGAATCCCAACCTTTTATTAAAGTTGGCCCCACTCTAAAACCATGTGGATTAACTTTTTGCCCCATATTTTAATCCCTCTCCACTTCAGTAACTGTAATATATAAATTACTAAAAAATTTATTAATTCTTGCTGCTCTTCCTTTGGCTCTTGGCATAATTCTTTTCATTACTAAAGCTTTACCCACTGTTGCAGATGTCACAAATAATATATCAATATCTAAACCAAAATTATTTTCGGCGTTTGCTACCGCAGATTGCAAACATTTCTTAACATCTTTAGCAATCCTGCGCGGTGAGAATGTAAGCTGTACTAATGCCTCCGAAACCTTCATGTTCCTGATAGAAGTGGCCAATAAATTGAGTTTTCTAGGACTTACCCTCAAAGATTTCGCGATTGCTGTTGCCGAATTATTATTCACCTTCACCATATTTATTTTCTCTTAACTTTTTTATCTGCCCCATGGCCGTGAAATGTTCTAGTCGGAGAAAATTCCCCTAATTTTCTCCCAACCATTTCTTCCGTAACAGTCACTGGGATGAATTTCATTCCATTATACACAGAAAACGTTATACCCACAAAAAATGGTAAAATAGTCGACCTTCTAGAAAAGGTCTCAATCATTACTGATTTACCAGAATCAATTAGTTTTTGCACCTTTTTTATTAGATAACCATCTACAAAAGGTCCTTTCCAAACTGAACGTGCCATATTTACTACCTAATTACTTTCTTCGTTTAATAATAAATTTTGATGTAAGCTTATTCTTACGAGTCTTCTTCCCTTTAGTTGGAAACCCCCATGGAGTCACTGGATGGCGACCTCCAGATGTTTTCCCTTCACCACCACCATGGGGGTGATCTACTGGATTCATTGCAACACCACGCACATGTGGTCTCCAACCTAACCACCTATTTCTCCCCGCTTTTCCTAAATTGATATTTTTTTGATCAGGATTTGAAACAGCTCCTATCGAGGCCTTACAATCTAATGGTACTAATCTAAACTCCCCAGACCGAAGCTTAAGCTGAGCATAACCTGCATCTTTCCCTACTAAATCAACGGAAGTGCCAGCTGATCTTGCTAATTGCCCCCCCTTACCGATCTTCATTTCCACATTATGTAAGGTGGTTCCTACAGGAATAAATTTCAGGGGTAAACAATTGCCAGTTTTAATATCAGCTTCATTACTTGAGATTATTTTATCACCTATCACAAGCTTGTGCGGAGCTAAAATATAAGAGTAAACACCATCATCATATTTAATCAAGGCAATGAATGAAGTCCTATTCGGATCATATTCAATTCTTTCAACTGTAGCAAAAATATCAAGTTTATTTCTTTTAAAATCAATTATCCGGTAAAGCCTCTTATGCCCTCCCCCTCTATGCCAAGAGGTAGTACGCCCCAAATTATTCCTACCACCCGTTTTAGTTAGCCCTTTAGTTAAAGGTTTATAAGGTTTATTTTTTGAAAGGCTAGATTTATCAACTTGTATTAATTCTCTAAGAGAAGGAGTAACGGGATTAAAAGTTTTTAAAGCCATTATTTAATACCTCCACTAAAATCGATAGTATAATCTTTTTCTAATGTCACAATCGCTTTCTTTTTATCAGATTGTTGACCATTAACACCTTTAAATCTCTTTTTCTTACCTTTAACATTCATGATGTTAACTTTTTCAACCTTTACTTGAAAAATTTCTTCAATCGCTATTTTAATAGACGCTTTTTCGGCCTTACCAGCTACATGAAAAGTGAATTTATTTTGCTGCGCTAAAATAGTTGACTTTTCAGTTATAACAGGAAACCTGATTAGATCATAATGTTTATAAGATTTCACTTCAACCTCTTTTCTAAAGCCCCGACAGCTTCTTGGGATAATAAGATATAGTCATGACGTATTATATCATACACATTGGCTCCAATTTGTGGCACTAAAACTACATTAGGAATATTTTTTGCAGCTAATGCAAAATTAATATCAACTTCATCTCCACTAACCATAAAATAGCTTTTGCCATTAAAATTATTTAATAATTTCAGCAAGTTAGCCGTTTTATATTGATCTAATTTTAAAGAATCTACCACTAATAATTTTCCTTGAGCAAATTTACCCGATAAAGCATGTTTTAAGCCTAATTTTCTAACCTTTTTAGGTAATTTTATAGCATGACTTCGAACGACCGGACCATGCGAAACACCGCCTCCTCTCATTTGTACTGATCTTAAAGAACCTTGTCTTGCGTTTCCTGTCCCTTTTTGTTTAAAAGGTTTTTTTGTTGTACCAGATACTTGCGATATAGTTTTAGTATGATGGGTACCAGACATTCTTTTAAGCAATTGCCAGTCAACAACAAGTTTAATAATATCATCTCTAATATAGTCTATAGCAAATATTTCACTGTTTAATTCAACTTCACCGACCGTTTTATTTTCAAGATTTATTAATTCGGCTTTCATATATTTTATCCTACTACAGTTTTCTTAACAGCATCTTGGAGATAGATGTAAGATCCTTCTGAGCCAGGAACATTACCCCTAACTGCTATAATCCCTTTTTCTTTATTAGTAATAACTACTCTTAAATTCTGAACAGTTACTCTAGTACTACCCATATGCCCAGCCATTTTCTTGCCTTTAAACACTTTACCAGGATCTTGTCTTCCACCTGTAGAACCATGAGAACGGTGAGATATTGACACGCCATGAGAAGCTTCAAGCCCCCTAAAATTATGCCTTTTCATACCACCTGCAAAACCTCTACCAATAGTAATACCCACAGCATCTATAAATTGCCCAACCGCAAAATGATCAACATACAACTCGGCGCCCACTTCAACAAAGTAATCTTGTGAGATCCTAAACTCTTTTAGCTTTTCTTTAGGAGGAACTTTATTATTAGCAAAAACTTGTTTCAATGGTTTTGTTACTTTAGAAAGTTTCTTATTTTTTACTCCGATAATCAGAGCATTATAACCATCTCTTTCAAGAGTTTTATGACCAACTACTTGACAATCTTCAACTTGCAAAAAAGTCACAGCACTTTTTTCATTTTTGTCATCAAAGATCATGGTCATACCAATTTTTTTAGCAATTAAACCAGTTCTCATCATTCAACACTCACTAACTTAATCTCAACATCAACACCAGCAGGCAAATCTACTTTTTTCAAAGCATCTACAATCTGCGGGGTTGGGTAATTTATTATTATCAACCTCTTCTGAATTCTAATCTCAAATTGCTCCCTTGATTTTTTATTAACATGTGGAGATCTATTCACAGTAAATCTTTCAATCCTCCTGGGCAGTGGTATGGGACCAATAACGTCAGAATCGGCTCCTCTACGCTTAACAGCTCCCACTATCTCTTTAGTACCCCGTTCCAGTGCACGATGATCAAATGACTTTAAGCGGATTTCAATTTTCTGATTATTCTTCATTAACTAACCTTTTGATAAACAGCAGGGTACAACCGTACACCATAATTAATTCCTCTATCTCTTTAAAATCTTTTAAAAAAGCTCCCTCACCATCTAAAATTTGGTATAGGATGATTTTTTATCAATTATACCAAACTAGCTAGCAAAATGAGAGAATACCTTCTTAAAACGGTTAACAAACGGTATTCTAATTTTGAGTATATTTTACCTAAAGATGCTTAAAAATATCTATTTTAAGATCTTAGTAACCACTCCCGCACCTACAGTCCTACCACCTTCTCGGATAGCAAAACGTAAACCTTCTTCCATCGCCACCGGTACAATTAATGTCACCTTTAATTTTGCATTATCACCTGGCATAATCATTTCTCTACCTTCCAATAGAGTAATTTCCCCAGTTACGTCAGTGGTTCTAAAGTAGAATTGCGGACGGTAATTAGTTGTAAAAGCTGTATGACGCCCCCCTTCTTTGGTAGTAAGCACATATACTTCTGCTTCAAATTCATTGTGGGGAGTGATACTCCCAGGTTTAGCAAGCACCTGACCTCTACAAACATCTTCTCTCTTAGTGCCTCGTAATAATATTCCAACATTATCACCTGCTTCACCTTGATCCAGCAACTTCTTGAACATTTCTACACCCGTACAAGTTGTTTTTTGAAGATCTTTAATACCCACGATTTCTACTTCTTCCCCAACTTTTACCATCCCTTTCTCAATTCGTCCAGTAACAACTGTCCCTCTTCCAGAAATAGAGAAGACATCCTCGATAGGCATTAAAAAAGGACGGTCCGTATCTCTCTTAGGTTGTGGTATAAACTCATCAACTGCATCCATCAAAGCTTTAACTGCTGCTTCTCCTTCAGGTTTTCCTTCTAAAGCTTGCAGAGCCGAACCTTTAATAATTGGGGTATTGTCTCTATCATAACCATGTTCTTTCAATAAATCTCTTATTTCTTCCTCAACTAGTTCAATCATCTCAGGATCATCTACCATATCCACTTTATTTAAAAAAATAACTATGTGGGTAACGTTAAGTTGTTTAACAAGCAACACATGCTCTTTAGTCTGAGGCATAACACCATCAGCAGCAGACACTACCAAGATAGCACCATCCATTTGAGCCGCTCCAGTAATCATATTTTTTATATAATCTTGGTGACCAGGACAATCGACGTGCGCATAATGCCTTGCTTTAGTTTCATATTCCACATGAGCAGTAGAGATGGTAATCCCTCTTGCTTGCTCTTCAGGAGCAGCATCAATTTCATCATATTTTCTAGCTTTCGCTCCGCCATCTTTGGCGAGCACAATAGTTATTGCTGCTGTTAAAGAGGTCTTACCATGATCTACGTGACCTATAGTTCCTATATTACAATGAGGTTTTAACCTCTCGAATTTCATTTTTCCCATAATTTATTTTCTCCACAAATATTAAGGTTTAATACAATTTAACTAATTAATAAACAACAAATTACCCAATTTCCAACTATTTTACTTACACTCTTGGAGCGGGTGATGGGAATCGAACCCACGCAACCAGCTTGGAAGGCTGGGGCTCTACCATTGAGCTACACCCGCGTATTTCACCTAAAAACCAGTGTGGTGGAGGAAGAAGGATTCGAACCTTCGTACGCTTACGCGGGCAGATTTACAGTCTGCTGCCATTGACCACTCGGCCATTCCTCCGCAGAACTTACGCAAGTATTAAATAGTTCAACAAAACGTAAAGCACAACTCTTAAAAAGCACAAGAAGAGTAAATAAGCTACCTTACTCATTTTTCTTGAAGCCCGCTAATGAAGCCCACATTAAATTTTATATACCCAAAACGTTTATCAGTTGTAACTTTCTATAATAAATAGTACTTTGTGTCAAGAATTAATTCTTGTTCGGTTTACTTAAGATGTCAAATAAACACAAATCTTCTAAAAACTTCCATTATATATATGGGAAACATACGGTCCTGGCCGCACTTCAAAACCCTAAACGCCATATACAAAATATTTTATGCACAGAAGAGATTTTTAATTCTAACCAACAATTAATCTCTAATTTTGCCTATCAGATTACAACAATGGAATCTTTAATGCGTCTTTTTGGTTTAAAGCAAAATCACCAGGGAATAGCAGCTTACGTTCAAACTATATTTTTAAATCATATTGAAGATATTAACATAAAAAATCCTAATTGTAAAATCGTAATTCTTGATCAAATCACCGACCCGCATAATATTGGAGCAATTATTCGCAGCGCCGCCTCTTTTAATATTAGCTCTATAATATTGCCAAAGGATAATACCCCTGCTGAAAACGCCTTAATAGCTAAAACAGCTTCTGGAGCTCTTGAAATAGTCCCGGTTCTTAAAGTAACTAATATAACACGAATATTAGAATATTTGAAAAAACAAAATTTTTGGATCATAGGTCTAGATGGTTATGCAGACCACATTTTAACCAGCAAGATGCTCGCAGGAAAAATAGCGATAGTGCTTGGTTCTGAAGATAAAGGTATTAGGTCATTAGTAAAAGAAACATGTGATCAGTTAGCGAGAATAGCCATATCAAATAAAGTAGAAAGCCTCAATGTATCAAACGCTGCTTCTATCGCCTTTTATTTATCTTCAGTCCCTTAAATCTTCACTTCCCGAAACAATATACTCCTCTTCAGATGATTTTACTGCCTTGCCTGAGGGCAGAGCTGAGTCAAAATCTAGGAGAGCATTGAAGTAATAACTCATGCAAATTCATATTAGAGGAGTATAGAGTATTTTCATATCAATCTTACGTTTATCTTTATATATTCAACTTATTAATAATTCCTTTGCAGCTATTAAACTGGCTTTAGTAATAGATTTACCTGAGATCATCCGAGCAATTTCTTGTTGTCTTTCATCAATATTTAAAGTTTTGATAGCCACCTTAGTACCCCGATCATAGTGAGTTTTACTAACCAAAATATGCTGACTTGCTTTGCCTGCTACTTGTGGTTGATGAGTAATCACAATTACCTGCGCTAAAGAACTAAGATTCTTTAGTCTTTCCCCTATTTTATCCGCTACAACCCCACCAATACCCGTATCTATTTCATCAAAAATTATAGTATCAACTAATAATTTATCAAAAAGACAAGTTTTTACTGCTAACATAAAGCGTGATAATTCCCCTCCAGAGGCAATTTTATCAATAGAAGCAGGCTCCATACCAGGATTAGTGGTAGCTAAGAACCGGACATTATCAATTCCATCCTTATATATTACAGCTTGATTATCACACTTCTCTCCTATATTCTTGGCCTCCAACTCACTGGAAGATACATTATTTTTTGGAACGATACTCTTCGAAACAATTTCTACCTTAAAAACTGTCTTTTCCATTTTAAGTTGTACTAGCTCTTTTTTAATAGCTATTTCTAACTTTTTTGCGCTAAATGTTCTTTTTTGTGATAAAATTGACGCTAATCTAAAATATTCCTGATATTTCTCCCCTCTACTACTATCCAAACTTTTAATATTATTAATTTGATCTTTTAAAATCTTTAACTGCTCTTTAGAATTTTTAAGGAATTGCGGAATCAAATCACACGAAATATTATATTTACGAGCTTTAGCCCTTAAGGTAAATAATCGCTGCTCTATTTCTTCGATATTAAATTCATTCGCCTCAAACTTATTAATAATATTTTGTAACTTAATACGAGCTTCTTCTAAACTAGTATCACAATCATCTAAATTTGCGGAAATCACTAGAAATTCTTCATTGTTGGATAACTGGCGCGTTATTAAACGTTGGGCGCTATTGATTAAGTTGCTTAAATTAGGATTCTCTAGATAGGAAAGAATATCTTCCGTAGCACGTAATTCTTTCTCACGATTTTGCAAGTTACGCCTTATATTTACCAGCTTTTCTTCTTCTCCTTCTTGAATGTCCAAGCTTGTTAATTCTTCAATTATAAAAGTTAAATAACCAATCTCCCTATCTATCGCCTCTTTACCTTGCTGAATTTTATTTGTCTCCTTAGTGATTTCCTGATAAATATTATAATATTTATTCAATTCAGCTTTTAAATCCAGAAGATCCCCATAATTATCTAAAATATTGAGATGAGAAGAAGGAGAAAGCAATGAAGTATGATTATTTTGACCATGCAATTCAAATAAATGCCCGGCTATTTGTTGTAAAGTATTTTGAGTAACTACTTGATCATTAATCAGGAATTTTTTGCGATTACCCAATTTTTGAATACGTTTTATCAGCAATTCTCCATCATATTCAATATCAAATTGTTCTAAAAGTTTTTTTAAATTATCATTTAAGGTAAAAATCGTGGTGACTACACAATAATCGCTCCCATGTTTTATTATATCATCTGAAAATTTGCCTCCTAATGAAAATAAAATCGCATCAAGGAGAATAGATTTTCCTGCTCCTGTTTCCCCGGTAATTACGCACAAACCTGTCTCAAATTCAATTTCTACTTCGTCTATCAGAATAAAGTTTTTAACCGAAAGACTTTGTAACATCCTATCCTTTTAAGGAATGGTTAATTAATGTATTAGCATATCGATACCAATTACTCTGAGGATAATTATGGCCTAGTACTGCAGCAAATTTTTTAGCTTGTTCAGGTAACCCTAGCATCAAATACCCTTCCACTAACCGATACAGCGCTTCTGCTATATGGGAAGTAGTTTGATAATTATCTACTACCACTTGAAATCTATTAATAGCGGCTATTGGGTTGTTCTTCCGCAAATAATAACGACCTAAATCCATTTCTTTGCCCGCTAAATGATCATTAACTAAATCAATTTTTAAGGCTGCATCAACAGCATATCGCGTACCTGGAAAAAGAGTTATGACTTCTTCAAAACTTTCTTTCGCCAAAAATGTCCTTGATTGATCAAGTTGGGTATTAGATATTTGCATATAATATGACAAGGCTTTTAAATAATAAGCATAAGAGATATCAGCATTCATTGGGTGAAGTTTGATAAAGGTAGTCAAGACATCCACGGCTTCATCATACTGCCCTGCTAAAAATAAAGAATATGACTGCATTAATTCAGCTTGCGGAGCCGCTTTATTACCAGGATCTTGATAAAAAATTCTGGAAAATTGATCAGCCGCTTGCGAATATTTTTGTTTTTCAAGCAAAATAACTCCGTCGTCATACAGCTCCTGCACCGGGACTATCAGCTCATCATCTACCTTTTTAGTTTTACAGCTAGACAGGCTTAAACCAGCAATAATGATATAAAATAATAATTTTGTTGATTTCATAATCTTATAATTTTTAAAACTTAATTTATACACCAAATATTAGCAGCTACACAAGATTATTTTAATAAATATCTTTTTGTAGTTCTCTTAACAGGAAAATTCTTCTCAAAATAACCTAAAATTTAAGGAATAGAACCTAATAATATTTATTATTTTGTAGTGGTACCTCTGACTGGACTTGAACCAGCACGCCTTTTGAGCTGTAGATTTTGAGTCTACCGTGTCTACCATTCCACCACAGAGGCTCTAGGTCACAACTATCAAAAATTATTGCACATCCTATATCTTTAGCGTTATTGCAAGAAGGCCACAATGCCCCATAAGGAACTGTGTTTGCGAACTTATCAACAGTTGGGGATTCTAGGTCTTGTGAACCGAATTACCAAATGGCTGTTAAATTATTATCCTTCAAAAATAGCTATATAGTTTTGATATGTAAACAATTTACTTTAAAATTGTAGTTATTAAAAATATTTTTAAAATATATACTTGAAAAACAAAGCATTGAAGCTTATACTAAATAACATGATAATAACTAATAACAGGTTCATGGGGTTTACTTATGATTGATTACACAAAAACAAGAATTTTTTCTGATACCCAGAATAAAATATATGATGCTGAATTAAGAGATTATATGCTAAAAGTATATAACTATATGGCCTTAGCACTTGCTCTTACAGGAGTAGTAGCCTTTGCTACTGTGTCGTTTGAGCCACTAACTAGATTAATGTTTGCAGTGACGCCAAATGGTCAAATTGGCAATACCGGGTTTGGTACTTTGGTAATGATTGCCCCAATAGGAATAGCCTTATATTTCTTTATGGGATTTGGGACAATGAGACTGGAAACTGCAAAAATTTTATTTTGGGTTTACGCTAGCTTAACTGGCATGGCTTTAGCCTCCTTAGGTCTTATTTATACCGGGGAGTCAATAGCGCGTACTTTCTTCATTTGTGCCTCTGTGTTTGGTGGGATGAGCCTGTACGGTTACAGTACTAACAAAGATTTAACCTCTATGGGCTCTTTCTTCATTATGGGATTATTTGGTCTTATAATTGCTTCATTGGCAAATTTATTCTTGCAAAGTTCTGCTTTATATTTTGCCACTTCTATACTTGGCGTTGGAATATTTATGGGCCTTATTGCTTGGGATACTCAGAAAATAAAATCTATGTATTTTATGTATGGGGGAGGTGAGATGGGTCAAAAAATGTCTATTATGGCGGCTTTTACCTTATATTTAGATTTTATCAATTTGTTCTTATATCTTATAAGATTCTTAGGTAATCGAAAAAACTAACCGAACAAACTAACTTAAATTAGGAGAAATTAGGAAGAACAAGTATATCTCCTAATTTCTCTTGTATCCCCTCTCTTTTTAGATGATTTTGCTTACCTTGCGTGAGGGTAGGCCTAGCAAAATCTAAGAGAGCATTGACTAACAACATATCAGAAGAGTATTAGTTGATTATTCTGGTATAGTTAGTTTCTATAGTATAATTTTTATATGGCCCAAGGACATTATAACTCAAATCAAAACTATCTTGGTCATGAAATAGGTAGTTAGCTTTGTAACTATCTAAATTGCATCTGTGCCAGGCTTCAGCTCGGAATGGTTTGATAGAACAAAAATGCATTTGGTAGAATAAAGAAATTTTATTCTCATTAAAGAAGTATTTTGTAATTTTATTATCGTCAAGAAGATACAAATATTCTTTAAAAGCTTTGATCTTATTGTGATGATTATAATAATTAATATTTAATTCTTCTCTGTATAGGAGAATTCTAGTATTTAATAGACTTCTTGCACGACCTAGTAGAATTTGACATTCTATAAAAGACGCTGTACCTTCCCCTATTCCGCTGTTGCCTAAAATCCTTTTTAGAGAATATTTCCCTATTAGATTAGAAAATATATTTTTGATCATATAGCTAATTAATATAAACCCTGGAACGACCCCAAAACTGTTTTTCTATAGGTGTAACAGAAGCTGCCTAATAACTTTGTTACCGGGCAGTTCGCGTGATTTCATAAATCTGAGAATATCACTTATAAATAAAGAAATATTTGCCTACCCTAATTTTTGCTGAATTAAATTGATGGTATTGTTAATACCAAAAAGTGTTACAAAAGTTCCAAGGCGTGGCCCTTCTGTTTGTCCGAGTAATATTTGATATAATTCTTTAAAATATTCTCTTAAATTTTCATATCCATGATTATTGCCAATATCATAAATTTTCTCTTGAATTTGCTCAGCAGTAATTTCAAGAGGTAGAGTAGATAACATAGATATTAATTCTTGTAAGATCGTGCTTTGATTATTATTAGGCGTTAAATAACATTTATTAGCTTTAATAAAATCATTATAGTAATGAATGGCAAAATCTGTTAAATGATCTAGATAAGGAGCATTTTCTGGAGTTACTCCTGGGTTATATTTATTAATAAACCCCCAAAGTACTGATTTATCTTCGGGATTACAAGCTGAAGCTAAGTTTAACAATAGGCTAAAGCTAATGCCAAAAGTTTCAATTATCGGGACATGACCATGATGGATATGATGCAAAGGGTTGATGAAACGTTTGACTTGATCAGTTTCAGCATGGTATTTTTTATTAAAGGTAATATATTCATCAACATTTTTAGGTATTACATCAAAATGCAAACGCTTGGCTCTGGTCGGATTATGATACATAAATAATGACATACTTTCCAAAGGAGCATATTGCAGCCACTCATCAACTGTTATACTATTCCCTTTAGATTTAGAAATTTTTTCTCCATTTTCGTTCAAAAATAACTCATAAAAAAATTGTACCGGCTCCGTGCCTCCTAAAATTCGGCAAATTTCTGAATATATCCTCGCATTGGGCATATGATCTTTACCATACATTTCATAGTCCACTTGCAGTGCTGCCCAGCGCATCCCGAAATCCGGTTTCCATTGTAATTTACATTTCCCTTTGGTTACTTCTACTTCTACTAAATTACCATTTACATCTTTATAAGCTATAGTTCCGTTTGTAACGGTGTTTTTGATAATAGGAACTTGCAGCACAACGCCAGTTGTCGGGCAGATTGGCATAAAAGGAGAATAGGTACTCCTCCTTTCTTCTCGAAAGCTTGGTAACATTAAAGCCATGATTTCATCATATTTCTCAAGAACTTTCAGCATCATATGATCAAACATTCCAGATTTATAGCAATTAGTACTACTGAAAAATTCATATTCTAACCCAAATTGATCTAAGAATGAACGTAACTTAGCATTCATATAATGCCCATAACTCTCACATTCCCCAAAAGGATCAGGAATAGATGTTAAGGGTTTGCCAATATGTAATTCTAACATTTCAGGGTTAGGAATGTTGCTGGGTACTTTACGCAGACCATCCATATCATCAGAGAAACAGAAAACTCTGGTGGGGATATTGGATAATTGTTTAAAAGCTTGCTCTACCATAATAGATCGGGCAACTTCAGCAAAGGTACCAATATGTGGCAAACCTGAAGGACCATAGCCTGTTTCAAAGAGAACATATCCTTTAGCAGGAACAGTATGGTTAATTTTATCTAAGATTTTTTGGGCTTCTAAGAATGGCCAAGCATTTGACTTAATTGCAGCTTCGAAAATTGAGGATTCTGACATATTTATTATTCATTCCGTATTTTATTAGAGTTTTAACTGAAATTTACAAAAAACGCGAACTTACGTGAACTGCCGAGTAACTTATTCTCCTAAAGTTCGCGTAAATAATTAAATAAATGGGGAGCCTATATTATTTAAGTATATAATAATCTTAATTCGATATAAAATAAATATTTATAACCTTAATTTTAAAAATTATTTTTTTATGAACTTATCTAATTGTTTATTAGGAAAAAAAATAGAATATGCATCTACTTACGATCCCACTTTACTCTTCCCTATTCCCGAAAAGATCAAAGAAAAACATTAAATTTAAATAAAGATACTATGCCATTTTTTGGAGTAGATCTTTGGAATGCTTATGAAATTTCCTGGCTAAATTTAAGAGGGAAGCCCCAAGTTGCTATAGGGGAATTCTCTATACCAGCTGATTCTAAATATATTATAGAATCAAAATCATTAAAGCTTTATTTGAATTCTTTGAATAATAGTAAATTTGCATCTATGACGGAAGTAAGCCAATTATTAAACCAAGATTTATCTAAATTAGTGGAATCTCCTATCAAGGTTATTTTGCTCCCCTTAAATACTCCACATAGTTTTGGAGTGCTGCCTGGAGAAAATATTGATCATTTAGATATTGAGTGTATAAATTATGCTAGTGCTAACAACCAGTTAATAAAATACCAAGATATTTACGCCGAAGAAGAAATCAACTCAAATTTATTAAAGACCAATTGCTTGGTCACTGGCCAACCAGATTGGGGGTCAGTTGCCATTAAATATAAAGGCAAAAAATTAGAACATACCAGTTTATTAGAATATCTTATATCATTTAGAAACCATCATGAATTTCATGAACATTGTGTAGAACGTATTTTTATGGATATTAGTAAGGCGCTGCAACCTGAATATCTCTCAGTATATGCAAGATATACCAGAAGAGGAGGGATAGATATTTCACCTTATCGCTCTACCGATAGAAATTTCAAGGTTCCCTCTAATGAAAGATTAATAAGACAGTAAAACGCTTAGTTGCTTTATCGAAATAAGTTTAAAGATGCTCTAAGTATAGAGGTGTAACTTTTTAACCCATTACCAAATAAGATAGTTAACATTAAATGTTAACTATCTTTAATATCTGCTAATTTGTGATATAATTAATTAACTTTTTCAATAGATAGAGTAAGAGAGATATTAAAAATTCTAATAAATTTATACATGTTAAACTGTTTGTGAGTTCTATATGAGGAGTTGTTGAAATTTGCTATATTTCCTGAGGTTGACTAGTCCTCTAGTTAAAATAAAATTTGTTAAGTAATTCAAGAGGTAAAAATGTCGACGATTAATTTCAATAAATATATCAAAAATAATCAGGTTTTAGATCTTTCCGGTAAATGGGGAATATTTTGTAATTCAGGATACGAAGAGCGCGTAAAAGATCTAGGTGAATTTATAAAAAATAATCCTAATATTACAACACTTAACTTAAGTAATTCTTATATTAAAGTAGACTCACTTCACTCATTAGTAGATTCCATAAACAATAGTAATATTACTACCCTTAATATATCGAGTAACAACCTAGGTCCTAAAGGGGCGGAGGCTATAGCCAAAATGAAACTCCATAACCTTGATATAGCGTTAAACAACCTAGGTCCTGAAGGGGCGGAGGCTCTATCCAAAATGAACCTCACTAGCCTTAATATATCGAGTAACAACCTAGGTCCTGATGGGGCGGAGGCTCTATCCAAAATGCTTAATAACCTCAATAGACTTAATATAGCGACTAACAACATAGGTCCTGAAGGGGCGAAGGCTATAGCCAAAATGCTTAATAACCTCAATAACCTTAATATATCAAGTAACTACCTAGGTCCTAAAGGGGCAAAATATATATCTGAACTGCCTAACCTCACTAGCCTTGATATAGCGCTTAACAACCTAGGTCCTGAAGGGGTGGAGGCTCTATCCAAAATGCTTAATAACCTCAATAGACTTAATATATCGGCTAACGACCTAGGTCCTGAAGGGGCGAAGGCTATAGCCAAAATGAAAATCAATAGCCTTAATATAGCGTTTAACAACCTAGGTCCTGAAGGGGCGGAGGCTCTATCCAAAATGTTTAATAACCTCACTAGCCTTGATATATCTGGTAACCAGCTAGGTCCTAAAGGGGCGGAGGAGTTAGGTAAATTAACAAATTGTTCTTTTGAAGGGGATGACCTCATAACAGTATTTTGCTCTTTGCTACAACAAAAGAATAGGGATCCTAATATTACTCCTGAAGAAATTCAAAATGATATATTTCAACTAGTAAGCTCCCGCAACGATAAGGGGGTAGAATATCTACTAAATAAAGGGTTTCCAGTTCTTATTAACTCACCCGATCCGCACGGAACTTCAATAGGGCATTTTTATCCTGACTTACCAGCGATACAACAATTGCTGTTTCATAAGGGGCTAATTCCAGCTCCAGTCCTTCAACGAGGAAGTATCGGAAATGTTACTGCGGATCGGCAAGGAGTGCATTTAACGGAAGTAGTGGACCCCATTAATTTTACTGTGGCAGAATTAATAGAGTTTTACGGCCAAGATGAAAAACAAGTATCAGCAGCAGTAAAATCATTCCAAAACAAACTAGCTGGATTTAACCCTAATTCACTTAAAGTAAGTTTGCTGAGTTTAACTGAAGGGGGGAAAAAATTACTATGAGAACTGCGCAAGATCAGAATCCGCCGCCACTTGATGATAAATCGTTTGTAAAAAAAACTATTAATACCGCAAGTGAAAGGTTACAAACCCAATACTTAAATGACAATAATGATTATGCGACAACACCATATCAATATGAGTATGAGAATGTTAAGACGGGTAAGAAGGATAAGACGATTACTATCCCTATAATGATAGGTCTTGTCACAAGATTGATCGATACTATCGAAATTCCACTTCAGGATAAACAAGCACTGCTTGTAATATTATGTGAGAAGAATCCTAAATTGTTAGTTAATAAACTGTCCATGATCCAGGAAAAATTAGGGCAAGAAGTGACACTAGAGAAATTAGGCAATAGGCAGGAAATGTATAAATTGTTGGCAAACACTGACTCTAAAACAATAGAAGATATGTTTAGTAATATTAGTGGTTTAAACCTAGAGGATACTTGGCGAGAACAGAGATACTTTGATTTAGCGGAAACTATTGTTATGGCTGCTAACACTCATGCGAAAAATCTAAGTACCTGTACTCCCGGAGTAATAACTGCATTAGTTACTAGGGCAAAAGCCATAGATGGAGAATTAGATAATCACTATGCAAATTCCTTGGCAGAACAAGCTAAAGAAGTAATAAACCAGAAAGAAATTACAAAAAACAGTATGACACTTACAGAATTTGATAATAAATTAGCAGAAGAATTATATTCTTCTGTTAAGAATCAAAATAATCCTGATTTACTTGAAACTTTGTTTGAAGGGAGTTGGATAGCAAAGATTGAGAAGCCACCAGAAATTACCCTCGAAGAGCAGAAGATAATAGCCTCTCTTAATCAAAGCTTTAATAAACTACAACCAGAATATTTACCAAATACTAGAGTTATTCCATATTTGGAAGAATATAGAATTATAGTTGCCGCAGTAGGAGCTAGCAGTTCAATCGCATTGCTGGCAGCAAAATATGCGGCAGAACACCAACCATCTAATCCAGTAAAAGATGCCCAAGACCCATCAAATAAATTAGCAAATACTATTTCTGTAGAGGATAAACGATTGGCTCAATCTTTAGTTAATGTTTTTCGTCCTTCCACTAGTGGCGTTGCGAGTAACAGTAGACCAGAAAATACCGAAGCTGGACGACCGCAACATCGGAGAAACAGTGCTCCATCCTCCAGTCGAAATATATAAGCAAAGATAGAAAATTGAGACCTTATACCAATTTCTATTCTTAACGTGGCAAATAATTTATAGAGCTAAATTGCATTACTATAATACAATTATGCGAAACTATCTGCTCTATTAAGAATGGAAACCGGTATTAAACCTACCCCTCCAGAATTACAGCTTATATTATTAACAATTCCTTATTTTTTGTTCATGAGGCTGCCGCAGTTACTAGCGGGGTACTAATTTGATAGTCTCCAGGGCTTTTTTAAGAACAGTATTTAACCCAATTTTTGCATAAGAGGAAATTATAAAAATTTCCCCTTTAGCTACTTCCTGTAATTGACTAAACTTTTTATTCACTTCTTGCTCTGTTAAAACATCTGTTTTATTCAAACAGACTATTTCCGTTTTCTTTTCTAATAATTTTGAGTAAGAGGCAAGTTCATTTCGAATGGTTAAATAATTATCTTTGATATTATCACTTGTCGCATCGAGCAAATGAATTAGCACATTACATCTTTCAATATGTTTTAAAAATTTATCACCAAGTCCGTGCCCAGTCGAGGCTCCTTCGATTAATCCTGGGATATCCGCTATAACAAACTCTTCATTATCTAAATAAACTACTCCCAGATTTGGCACTAAAGTTGTAAAAGGATAATCAGCAATTTTCGGTTTTGCAGCAGTGGTAGCGCTTAAGAAAGTAGATTTTCCGGCATTAGGCAAACCTATAAGACCAACATCCGAGAGTAGTTTTAGACGTAAATGCACCCACAGTTCTTCTCCTATTTCCCCTTCTGTCCGGCGCCTTGGAGCTTGGTTAATCGATGATTTAAAGTGACTATTCCCTAGCCCCCCTTTTCCTCCTTTAAGTATCTCAAAACTTTGTTGGTTAGTAGTAAAATCATAAAGTAAGAAATCCATATTTTCCGAAAAAATTTGAGTTCCTACCGGCACTGACAAAATTACTGGAGCCCTGGATTTTCCACTCCTATTTGCGCCTTTACCATTTTCCCCATTATCGGCTTTAAACTGTTGTTTATATCTAAAATTTACTAAAGTATTAAGGTGAGAATTGCTTTGAAAGATTATGCTTCCCCCACGTCCTCCATCGCCACCATCAGGCCCCCCATTATCAATATATTTTTCCCTGCGAAAGCTTACAGCCCCATCACCACCATCGCCGGCTTTTAAATATATTTTCGCTTCATCAATAAAATTCATTGGACTTTATATAGATCATAGTTAATTTTATTATCTACTGTTTCTACCAAACTTGTAGATAAATCATAAGCAAAATTCTGCCCTACCATCCCTAGATTCTTCTTAATCCAAGATTGCTTTGCGGTAATATGCTTGATGTTAGCATTCTCGTATTTTTGTTTGATAAAATTATATATATCATCTATACCATCAATTAAGCCAAAATCAACAGCAGTTTGCCCCGACCAGAATTCTCCATTAAATAAAATACTATCTTCCTGGGTTAATTTACCAATACGGCGTTCTTTAACATAATCGATAAAATGTTCATGGATCTGTCTTTGTAAATTTTTAATAATTTTTACATCCTCTTCTTGGACCGGCTGAAAAGGATCAAGTATGGCTTTATTCTTCCCTTCACTATAAACTCTTCTCTCAATGCCCAGCTTATTAATAGCAGTAGGGAAACCAAAACCAGCTGATATTACTCCTATACTACCAATAATCGAACTTTTAGAAGCAAATATTTTATTACCAGCGCAAGCAAGCCAATATCCACCTGATGCAGCAACATCCTCTATAAAACTATAGACGGGGACTTTTTTTTCTTCTGATAAAGATCTAATACGCTTGGCAATTAACTCTGATTGAACAGGAGAGCCGCCTGGTGAGTTGATCGTCAAACAAACAGCTACTAGATTTTTAGTAGCAAAAGCCCTTTCAATTAAATCATTCAAGGTTTCAAGGGTTAAACCTGTTTTTAAGGCAGTTACTTTACCTATAACCCCGCTTAAGTGAAGCACTGCTATTGTTTGAGAATTTTTAGAACCTATTATAGGTAGCATAGAAAATAATTGAGTTAATTTACCAACTTGACGTTTAGAAATTGTCTCATCAAACTCTGCATCAGCAATTGAGTTATTATTTTGCAACTTGTTCACTTCTTTATTCATTTCTCTGTTCCTTTATTTATCTCCTTATTGTTAGTCTTCTTCTCAGCTGTCTCCTCTACTGCTTGCTCCTTTTGTACTTGCTCTTCCTTTAATCCCTGTTCTTCTAGCCCTTCTCCTTGGAGTTTTTCTTCTTTCAAAGGAGGGGGCGGAGCAACTTTTGAGCTTCTATTAACTGGCTGGTTAAGAGATTGCTCTTGATAACTATTTTTAGGCTCAACATAGTTCCCTGGAATATTTGATAAAATAACTTGACGAATTTCCTCATCATACCAATTTATTGACCCTACAAAACTCACTAACATTTTGCCATCAGGATTAATTAAAAGAGCTGTGGGTAAACCCACTATTCCCAAAGCTTTAAACAGTTGATTTTTAAAGTCATGATAGATTGGTAAATATCTTATGTCATAATTTTTGTAATATTTTTGTACCACTTCTATTCCTTGGTAATCTTGTGATACGGGGATTACTTCAAAGGGTAATTTGCGAAAATCTTTTTGTAATATGTCTAAATCAGGCATTTCTTTCACACAAGAAGCACACCAAGTTGCCCAGAATACTAATAATATAGTTTTACCTTCAAATTTATCAAGAGAATATTTCTCTTCCTTTTCATCAAAAAAAAATACGTTGTCAGGAACATGCGATAAATCTAACGTTTTCACAAGGGCCATACTCATAATACTAGTAGTAGTAATAGATAAAAATGTTATAATTAAAACGCAATACTTACTGTACTTATCCATATAGATAATATAAACTTAAACCTATGAAAAATAATATTTTATTAGACTTCCTGCATAAGTCGAAAAAGCCCTCGGGATTTTTCGGAAGAACGAAGCCGAGCCGAGCTGTGTACGGGGATGTACATGAGAAAGCGTCAGGCCACGTTTTGACGACAAAATCACCAACTAGATCGACTTATGCAGGAAGTCTATTACCTATAATATTAACTTGCTTGCTGAGTTCTTGTGGACTAAAAAAGCCTTTAGAAGTACCCCCCTCAAACCCCAAACAAACAACAAAAACAAACTAATCCAAGAAGTTAATATTTCCTTAAAGTCCTCCCCCTCATTACAATATCAAAATCATACATATTTACATCGAGAGGAATACTAGCTAAAGAATGATTAATCTCTCCGCAATTTTCGCTATTAACTATATTGCTCGTTAAATGAAGCCTAGTTTGCAAATTCCCAAGATCCCGATGTTCAACTCGGATATTTACATTGGCCGCTTGATTAATATTCTTGCCAGGGTAGAGAGTAATAAAATAAAACTCTCCTTTATTATTAGTCGTAGCTGTGCCTGATCCGGTAAAAGTCGATTTAGCTTTTAAGTTGAGTAATTTGGAGCTCACTTTGTTGCGCAATGGCTTATAAGGATATTTACCATCAGATCCAACCTGCCATAAATATATTTTGGCATCTGATACTGGCACACAATTTTGATCTAATAACCTCCCTTTCACTATAATTTTAGTTCCGCTATATATTGGGGCTTGCCCGCTCTTTCTCAACAAATTATTGGATACTTGAAATTCCTCTGGTTCATAATTATTGAGCGCACTTCTAGTTAGTTTGCATTGATTAAATTTATTAGGGAACTTAACTTCCCCTCCTAGCGCAATACTACTAGCTATGCTAAAACATAAACATATTATATATAATAAAATTTTTTTCACTTAAATATTACTAATTGAAGTTAATAATTAATATTTTCTAGCAGCAAGAGAAAAAAGCCCTTGATTTTCAACTGATTTTCGCACTTTTCTCCTAGTAGCACGCCCACTATTATTTATATAAATAGTATGATGCAAAAAGTTTCTATCATCCCTCGTGGGATAATCTTCTCGCCAATGCGCTCCCCTACTCTCCTGCCGCATTAAGGCCGAATAGATAGTCGCCTCTGCCGAAATAATCATATTTCCTAATTCTAAATATTCCTGCAACTCACTATTCCATACAAGCGTTTTATCCTGTACTCCACTCTCATTATAGGCTTGTTTAATATTATCCAAAGCTTTTATTGCATTAATTAAACTATTTTGACAGCGAAATACTCCAACATTTTTTTGCATAAGTACCCTTAGCTCAGCCTTGAGCTTATTAGTGCTTCCTTGGCTCCTATTAAAGTGGCTAATAATCTTCTCTTCTATATTGTTTATTATCTTACCACAATCTGAACTCTTCACTAATAGAGAAGAGAGATTATTTTTAATATTTTTAACTACTACTGCCGCAAACACTATCAAATCCAGCAATGAATTACAACCAAGACGACCAGCTCCATGCACTGAAATAGATGCCGCCTCCCCAATAGCATATAATCCTTCTACCAATAATTCCTCTTGATCAAATTTTACTACTTGGCAAAATTTATTAGTCGGGATCCCCCCCATAGTATAATGAGCCGCCGGTGCAATTGGAATAAGGCTTTGACTTGGATCTAGTTTTAAGAAGAACTGACAATTTTCAAAAACCGTAGGTAAATTATTTTGGATATATTCTGCTGTTAAATGCGTTAAATCCAGGAATAGATGATTTTGATTAACCCCGCACCCTGCTCCTATTGCTATTTCAGTAGCCATAGCTCTTGCCACTACATCTCTAGATGCTAGTTCCATGAATTTGGGGGCATATTTTGCCATAAAACGCTCTTTATGCCTATTGAGTAACAGCCCCCCCGCGGACCTGGCCGCTTCAGTGATTAACACTCCCAGCTGATGAATAGCAGTTGGATGGAATTGAACAAATTCCATATCCTGTAAATTAATGCCGGCTTTTACTGCTAAGCCATTCCCATCACCCGTGCAGATTGCTGAAGAAGTTGAGGTATCATAAATCTGACTATAACCGCCCGTGGCAATGATAATATGAGCGCCCGATATTATATTTAATAAACCATTTTCTATATCCCAGCTCACTACCCCGCCGCACTTATCATCATACATTATTAATTCAAGAGCAAAATTATAATTAAAGAAGGTTATTTTATCACATTCTGCGGCTATCTTATATAATTTAGTCATGATAGAAGGGCCCGTGCGATCATCTGAATAGCAAGCGCGGTATGCTAGATCTCCTAACCCGTAATTAGTACTTTGCCCTCCATAAATTTTTTGATCAATCAGCCCATCATTTGTGCGGTTAAATTGCACGCCTATTTCATCTAACATCTTTATAGCACCAGCTGCCTGAGCACACATTATCTCCACGGAATCTTGATCCGCCAACCAATCAGAAGCTTTGATAGTATCATAAGCATGCCAGCGCCAATCATCCTGAGTAACATTCCCAAGCGCCGCATTAATACCACCTTGAGCCGCAACAGTATGGCTATGCATTGGGTGTACTTTACTAATTACCGCCACTTTAAAACCATCTTTGGCCGCTAAAATAGCAGCAGAAAGGCCGGATCCTCCTGCTCCAATAATTATCAAATCATAATTATGATATTTTTTTAACAACTGCATTTTTGTGTATAAATCATCTTGTTGGACTGTTGTCCGTATTTTTAACTATTATTTATTATTTCGTTAGTCATTAACTCCTTTTTATCCTCTGTCTTACCTCAGGGCAATTTAAGAATAAAAATCGTCATTAGCTAAGCGAGCTGCAGATTAAGCGTGGCAATCCAGAAAAAAAATTATTTAAGTCATCGTATTTTAGTAGGTTTTCTTAAGAATTGCTACGCCGGCTGCAATGACGATTAGGGCCTATTACTAAAACTTACACTATTAGTAACTTTTTATTCAATACATTATTTGACCTCTTAACAATAAGTGTGGAATATTATGATTTAAACATTAAATTATACAATAGTTCTTCTTCCACTTTGCCTGTTTTTGGTGTTTTGTGCAACTTATTTTTTCTTATATTACATTGATTATACACCATCGCTGTAATTAGAATTTCTTTACTTTTGCACATTTTAACTATATATTCCCAGTACAATCCTGAATTGACGTATCAATAACTCTTACGGACTAAAAAATAAAAATGGACAGCCTAATTATTAAGGGGGGGATCCCTTTAAAGGGGAATATTAATGTGAGTGGGGCAAAAAATTCTGCTCTGCCAATTATGGCCGCTTCTTTACTTACCGATAAACTTACTCTCACTAATATCCCAAGGCTTACGGATATTGTTACCATGAAATCTTTACTCCAAGAAATAGGCAGTAGCATCACTTCTACTGATCATCCAGACTATTTAAGTATAGAAATTGATAATAGTAAGGTTAATAATTTCACAGCTCCCTATAATATTGTTCGTAAAATGCGAGCTTCCATTTGGGTTTTGGGCCCTCTTCTTGCTAGATTTTTTGAAGCAAAAGTTTCCCTGCCCGGAGGATGTGCCATAGGTACCAGGCAAGTTGATCTACATATAGAGGCGCTGCAGGCTATGGGAGCAGAGATTTCAGTGGATCATGGGTATATTCATGCTAAAACCAAAGGACGGCTAAAAGCCGTGCATTTCACTTTCAACAAAATCTCTGTTGGAGCTACTATTAACGCCATAATGGCAGCTACATTAGCAAAAGGCAAAACCGCTTTATTTAACTGCGCTAAAGAACCAGAAATAGCTGATTTATGTTATTGCCTTCAAAAGATGGGAGCAGAGATCGAAGGGATTGGCACTAGTGAAATAACTATTGTTGGTAAAAGTCATTTAGAAAACGCTAAGTACCAAGTGATGGCAGACCGTATTGAAGCGGGGACTTATATGATAGCCGCGGCAATTACTAAAGGTGATTTAAATATTTATGGCATTGAATATAAGATAGTTCAGAATATTGCCTTAAAACTTCTGGAAGCAGGGATTCAAGTATTACCAATTGAGAATGGGGTAAAAGTCACTTACCTAGGCGAAATAAATCCGGTCAATATTCATACAAATCCTTATCCTGGCTTTGCCACGGACCTACAAGCTCAATTTATGAGTTTAATGGCTTTGTGTCATGGGTGCTCTACCATTACCGAAAATATTTTTGAAAATCGCTTTATGCATGTTCCGGAATTATGCAGAATGGGAGCCCATATTACTATCGATGGTAGGCAAGCCTTAATATCTGGCGTACCTTTTCTAATAGGGGCAGAGGTAATGGCAAGTGATCTTAGGGCCTCGGTATCTTTAGTTTTAGCAGGGCTGGCCGCCCAAGATCAAACGATAGTCCATAGAATATACCATTTGGATCGTGGATACCAAACTTTAGAACAAAAATTGACCAATTGTGGAGCGGATATAACACGCCGGAAAAATATTTAAGGCTCTATACTCCTCTGCCGATGATTTTGCTGCCTTGCGCGATGGAGCGAAGCCTATAGATAATAGGCGAGCATTGAGCAACGACGCCCCGCAAATGCATATCAGAGGAGTATAGACAATTCAAAATGAAGATGCTACAATGGCCATACAAAAAACCACAACTTATGACTTATAAAAATGTGAGCAAACAATTTTATGAATAAAAATATAGAAGCAGTTGTACACAAACCAAAAGAATTAGTCTCTCTTTTTATTGCTGGTCCTGGTCTCAAGATAAATCCACAACTCAGAACACTATACGAAACTACTGAGGGGTGTCTTATGATTGGGGATGGTAAAAGTAAGATAAACATAGAACTAATCAAAGAAGTATTAAAAGAACGTAATAAAGTAATAACCAATAATACTAGAATCGATATAAACGCCCATGGAGAGAAGTTCATCGATGATGACAATATAGAACACCATACTATAGGCTTAGGTAAACAAGTTATTACTTATAAGTTTGTATTTGATTTAAGCAAAATAAATAACCCGCATACCATCGCATTAAATCAGGTGCATATACGGTCATGTTACGGTGATACTGCTGTTAATGAAAATGCAATAAATCTTTTAAAATCATTAAATACAACTGTAAGAATATTTACCCATATTGAAGATACAAATCAATCATCTGGATTATTAAGTACTCTAAAACAGATAGCTTCTATTAAAGATTATTTAAAAAATACATTCAATCCTCATGAACAATTTATTTATGACATACCCCGAAGTATTGAATCAGCAAGTATAGTTGAAATTGAAGCAGATGGTTATGTGCATAAATTTTCCACTACTCGCATTTCAAGCGAAGAGATCGCTAATATCATTATTAACACTTTAGAACCATTAGCCCAAAGTAATACTGCGCTTGCAGAATTGACAAAGATTTTTTTGTATGATGAAGGTAGAAAATTTAGAGATCAATTTGGGCCAATAGTAGATAAAAATACATATAAGACTATGAACAAAGCGCTTAATTATATTAATAATTTAGATCACCAAGAGATAAAAAATTTTATAACAGGTACATTATTACACCTTATTTTTATATCACAACACTCACCTAGTGTCAATAATTTAATTAAAAATTTACTGCCAGTGCTAACAAAACATGGTATAGATTTAGAAGGTAATTTATCGGGCGTCACTCCTTTATTACTAGCTATTAATATAAATAATCCAGAAATAGTAGAAATTCTATTAAATCATGGGGCAAGCCCTAATCATGGGATTCAAATGACTCCTTTAAACCTTGCGTGTGGAGAAAATAATGAAGCAATTGTAAGGTTGTTATTAGAACATGGTGCTAATGTTAATGATTTTGCATCATTAAGCGCAGCTTGCCGGGAAAATAATACCGATATTATAAAACTATTATTAAACCATAATGCAGATACTACACAAATAAGTTGGGATTTGAGCCCTTTATCTACTGCTTGTAATAATAATAGTATAGACGCTATCCAACTACTTATTGTGGCAAGATACATAAAAGAATATATAGATAAAATTAACGATCTAACATTATTAAAAATAATAACCTCTGAAGTAAAAGATAGTCAAATTAAAGTTCCTAAACAACTATTTACATATACTGAGTTTATAGCTATAGAAGATCTAACACCAAAAATGCCAAATAACGTATTAGCTATAGATCAAGAACAAGGTACAGTGCAATTACAACTTAATAGTGATGAAGATATTAAAAAATTACAAGAAGCAGTAGAAAAACGTGAAATAGTTTTAAAAAATGAATCGATAAGTAAAGCAACAACTAATCAACAACAAAAAATATTAATCCCAAGTAATATCCAAACCAACTTACAAAATAAAATGTCTATATTAGAAGAAAGTGGTACTAGAGCTAAGAGTAAATCTTTAACAGATAGTAGAATCCAAAAAACGAGTGTTTTAAAGAAATAGTTATATTATTATTACCTTTATTATTTAAAGTTTTTTGCCGTAGATTATTCCGCATTAGTTCAATCATTAGGTGACAGACTTCTGGATAATTTTCGTGTGGTCCCTAAAGCATCTTCAGTTTGAATTAGTCTATGGTCAATCCAATAAAGTGCCAGCCTCTATTTTTTCACCACGGAGAAATTCTTCAACATTTAGTATTTTTCTTCCCTCTTGCTGTAATTTCTTAATTATTAACACCCCTGTACCACAAGCAATAAATAACTTATCATTTACCACCATACCAGGAGGTAATTTACTATCGCAATCACTATCTTCCGCTTCTAAAACTTTTATGATTTTGCCATTATATTGAAAATATACTCCTGGCCAGGGGTTCATACCTCTAATCTTGCAATCTATCTGATGGGCGCTCTCCTGCCAATTAATTTTCCCTTCCTGTTTCTTAAGTTTAGGGGCATAACTCACCCCTTCTGTGTTTTGGGCAATTTTGGGTAAATTATCAATATTTTCCAGCACTTTTAACAATAAATTAGCCCCTATATTTGCACATTGATCATGCAAAATTGGTAACGTTATGCGCGGCAGTAATCTCCATGTATGGGTCATGATAATATCTCCCGTGTCAAATCCTTCATCCATTTGCATTATACATACAGAAGTCTGAAGGTCACCTTCGATAATAGTCCGCTGCAATGGCGCAGCTCCCCGGTGCCTTGGTAAACTAGATGGATGAACATTAATACAACCATATTTCTTGGCTTGTAAAATGCTTGGAGGTATTAAAAAACCGTAAGCCATTACTATTATTATATCGGCAGCGATCAAATTAATTAAATCTCCTACTTCTTTATTACGTAAAGTAGCTGGGGTATAAACGGGAATATTGTACTGTAACCCTACGTTCTGAACAGGAGAAGGTTTTTCATTTAATCCTCTTCCTTTAGATTTTGGAGATTGAGTAAATATCGCCACCACTTGATGCTCTCGAGAGTCAATTAATTTTTTAAGAGTAGGTACAGCAAATTCTGGTGTCCCCATAAAAATTATTTTCACAAAAATTCTTTTTAAGTTTTTTTAAGTTTATGTAACTTCTCTAAAAGGTTTTTTACAACAGACTTATTGCAAAACTTAAAGGCCTTCTTTCAACATTTGTAGAAGACCCAGCAAAGCCTAAGGCAGGACTTGTAACAATTCTTAAAGTGCACAGCAGTATACCATCGCTCGTAGAACTATTGCAAGGGATCTAATATTCAGAGTCCGAATAATCTAGCGCATCTCCCATATTCTCTCGTGCGTCTTCCTTAAAATAAAAATCTTTTAGTAGGTCTTCCGAATTCCACCCTTTAGGGTTAGCATAACTTCTTTTTACTATCTCCTTTATTTCATCACCTCTATCCTTATACTTATGTGGATGGTGGTGTTTGCCAGTAAAGGGTAAGGAGGCAGGGAGTTTAAAAGCTCCACAATTCTCTTGTATTTTTTGTATAGTATTTTGATAACGTTCTATCTCTGTAAGAAAATCCTGTACTATCTTTGAATACGAATCTTGGGGACAAATATATCTTTTGTCAGTGTCTAGTATAATTCTTCCATCATTACTAACATATACCCTTTCATTCTCATTACAAATAAGAATGTTAGAACTTGGTGGTATATTTTTTATATCGCTTGTACTTCTGGCAATACCACACTCTTGATTATTTATCACCCAATCATACATTTGGTGAAGCGGTATATCTTGAGTTTGGGAAATTACTTCTTTTTTGCACCAATATCTCTCATATTTCGCTGTAGAATCAGGCCGTACAAAAACTGTGTATGAGGAGCACTCAGGAAGGGATGTAGATGAAGAAGAATCTGAAAGATCACGCAAAGGTGGGCCATTTTTTATCTCCTCTTTAAAGTTTTCCTCAGTATGTATACCTTTAAGTAAAGGATGATTCTTCTCTTCATCAAATACCTTCCCTTTCCTCATATGTAGAATAATACGAGAGATAGAAGATTTGTCATTTTTAAGCATTTGGCTAACTTTTACAAGCCCTAATGGATATTCAGCACCTTCATTCTTACCAGAGTCAACTATACTTCTTAAAGCTTCATAACTATAATTTCCACGATTTTTTTCTATTAGACCTCTTGCATAACCCTAATAATTTAGTTCCCAATTATATAAACCAGCGATTAAATTAAATCTTAGAGCAAATCTTTTACGTCGATTTCGATATTTATCAGCAATAATTTTAAAACGTTTTAGCATGCCGATAACATTTTCATTCAGGGCCCTGGTACTTGCCAGTTTTTGGTTATTTTTCTTATCTTGTTTTGTTAATGGATTTTTTTTAGTCTTCTTTTTTGGTAACTCAGATTTAGCATGAATCTTTTGTAACCCTTGATATCCAGTATCGGTAATTACATTAGTATCAGGATGGATATTAATTTTGGATTCCTTAAATAACCTAAAATCATGTCGTTTACCATTTGCATAATTTGTACATATTATTTGTTTTGTCTTTTTGTCTACTACCAGCTGAGTTTTTAAAGTATGTCTTTTCTTCTTACCTGAATAGTAGCGTTTTTGTCTTTTTTTGGACGCTGGATAGGACTTTCTGTGGCATCAATTAGAATGGTTTCATACGTCATATCACTTTTAACTAAAGCTTCCTTACCAGGAAGAGCAAAATCCGGATGCTTAATTAAAGTATCTTCTACCCATTTTATATTCCGATAACAACTACTTTCAGATATTCCATATGAAGCTGATATATGAAAATATGTTCTATATTCCCTTATATATTCTAGGGCCATCAATAACCTCTCTTCTATACTTAAATGGTTTGGTTTGCCCCCAAATCTTTTCTTCTTTGTTTCTGCTTCTTCTAAAATAATAGTCATTCTTGCAAAAGTATTCTTCTTAACCCCTGTTAAACGTCTAAATTCTTCTTCTCCAAACTTTTTAAGTTCTTCATATCTCATATGATAAAATTCCTGAAATCTTATCATTTTATCCTATATCCTAGGTTATGCAAGAAGTCTATTAATAAACTAGCTTTTGCATAAAAATCTTGACCAAGTTGAGGATTTATTTCTATTTCTGCACGGACTGAGCGGGTAGGTCAGCGCGATTGCGCTTTCCCCCCTAAGAACCGTACGTGCTAGTTACCCAGCATACGGCTCAAGCAATTTACTCACATTTGCAATTTGTTGTCCCTGCTTACTATGCACTTGCATATGGCAATTTGTATGTAGTAAGGCAAGGTTATTAATATGATCAGTTCCTCCATTCTTCCTAGGTAATTTATGGTGCAAGTGTATTTCTTCTCCATTATCTATGATATCCAAGCAGATAGGGCATTCCCCTTCTTGCTTACGCCAGAGTATTTGCCTGGTTTTAAACAGGTACTTCTTGTTATGAGTTTGGCGTTTTTGC
The DNA here is from genome assembly GCA_019468145.1 of Rickettsia endosymbiont of Bradysia coprophila. Taxonomy (GTDB): domain Bacteria; phylum Pseudomonadota; class Alphaproteobacteria; order Rickettsiales; family Rickettsiaceae; genus Tisiphia. The sequence continues at coordinate 242,294 of JAHXDM010000002.1, read as the reverse complement.
CAATAACTTTGAAGCTCCGGATTATCAGTAGATGCTTTGCCAAAGACTAAAACATGTCTCTTTATTTCTGTCCAACTTAGTTTCCATAGATAGAGCTCTTGACGCTTACTTTTGTCCTTAAATACCCAATTATCATTTCGTCCTTTAATTCTGCCCCAGTACTTTAGCTTAAACCACCACCAATGTTTGTTTGGATGTCTCTTATGTACAAACCTTGCTTGTCTAATCCACATCCAATTGTCCAACATGGAAAAGGTGCTTTTTGCCGCACTTTTATTAAAGTAACTGCCCCAACCCTTGATTTTAGGATTAAGGTTCTCAATTACTCTATCAAGGGGCCATGACATACTCCTTTTCCATTCTAGTATCATTGATTTTCTAAAGGATTTGATAGAATCTTTAGAGGGTCGTGTTAGTACCGTTATACCTCTTCTCTTGCTTTTGGTGTTATATTGCCTGATATTAAACCCTTACTATTACCCACAATTTTGAGGGATAAATAAACATAACATATCCATACTGTCTTTAAGATTTTCGTAACCCCTCCATAATGTCATAGTGCCCGGCAATTTATCACTTTTTCTATTCATAAATCCACCTAATTTTCCAAGCCAAATAATAGCTTGTTTTATAGTTGGTGGATCTTTCGGTATGATCAGAGCTTTATGCTCACGAATATAAAGTGCTTGCCATTCTTCTAAAGACAAAATCTTAGTACACAATTCTTCAGGGTGAGATATAGCAGCTTTCGATAAATATAAAATTTTAAATGCAATAATACTTTTTAGGGCAATCAATTTCTCTAATCTGTCTTTGGTAGATAAACGCGAATTTTCTATTTTACATCCAGATTTTAACACTCTAAAATATTCTTCAACTTTCCACCTTAGTTTATAGCAATTTATCCTTTCAATCGCATCTTTGAAGTTAACAACAGGAATATTGGTTAGTAATGTCCAATCAATTGCTTCTGTTTCTTCAGGGGGATCAATTTCCTTAGCCCTGACAACGCTGATTGCTACTTTATCACTTATTTTATGCCCGGTATCTTTTGAACCATATAATGATGGAGAGCTAATTGGTATCAAACCAGAGATATATTTTATTTCAATTTTTGCCTCTCGTGATTTTTGACCTTGCTTTTTTGGTATTTGAAGGACCATCTCCTCCTTTTCCCGTATTTGATTTATCCGCGTTTGTAAATTTGTTTTACCAATTTTTGGGCAAATAAATTTTCTATTCTGTCTATTACGAACAATAAATAAAGTACTTAACTCTTGGCAACGCCATAAAAGCTCAAAAATATCTGCTTCTCTGTCGCCTATAGTAACAACTTGCGTACCTACCGGTATAATATTCATAGTGTCTTGCAGAGCTGTTATCCATTTATAACTTTCTTTTTCTTTAATAGAAGAAATATATTTTCTTCTTGTCTTTTCTTGCGCCGTTTCTTCCCGGAGCACACGAGCCCAACATTGCTGAGAAGATAGACCTAAAGGTAATCCTTCCATTGTAAGCATCAAGGCGGTATGTACCATTAAACCCATCTTATGTTTTGTATAAGCCTTTGAAATGCTACCAAGTCCCTTAGTTTTGATGTGAGAATCAAAGTCTAAATTTGATGTATCTTGAACTGAACATACATATTTATTACCTTTAATTCTTTCTCCTGTTTCTTTATAATGCGAAGAATAAATTTCTTCAGGATTAAACTTTTTATTACTTAATAATCGATATGCTCCTTTAGCTTCCCTCCAACTTTTGCAACTTTGATTTATTGAACCGGATGCTTTGCCCTCAAGCAAAGTGGTGGTTTTGATAAGCCTTGCTATAAGTCTTTTATCTCCTAAATTAACATGCCTAAATTCTCTTTCCAGCCACTTATCACCTAATTCGTAAGTATTAGATAGTTGAACATTTGCCATTAGGATACCTCTTGTCATACAAATATATTTTAGATATTTTATACCTATTTTATATTTGTGGGTAATAGTAAGGATTAAACCCTAGAAAATCAAAGCCCTTTTCGATACTACGTATCTTAGTCTTTACTTCTGATAATTTTAATCCTCTAATATTTAACCAATTGCCTATTATCTCTTTTGCTTTGATGCAAGATTCTTCCGACTTTGCACATATTACAAAATCATCAGCATACCTGACCACTGCATATTCAGATTTTTGGTTTAGTCGGCCTTGCTTATCATAAGTTATGTTAAGCGCGTCTTCTATTCCATGAAGAGCTATATGGGCAAGCAAAGGGCTGATAATACCTCCTTGAGGTGTACCAGCTGTTGTTGGAACAAGTTGACAGTTTTCCATAACACCAGACTTGAGCCAGGCTTCAATCCATTTACGTCCTGGAAAGTTGCCGGTAGCTTTTATCAAGAAGTCATGGCTAATATTGTCAAATGCTCCTTCAATATCAGCATCTAAAACCCATCTTCTGGTTTTGCCGGGTCTTACAATGCAAAACAGTTTCTGTATTGCATCATGAGCACTGCGTCCTGGTCTAAAGCCATAACTGCAGCCTTCAAACTTAGCTTCCCAAAATGGTTCTAATGCAGATTTAACAATAGCCTGTTTACATCTGTCTAAAATTGTTGGTAAGCCTAGTGGTCTAGTTTTACCCCCTTTCTTAGGAATGTAGAGGCGTTTGATTGGTTGAACTGAAGACGGGGAGATCTTAGCTAGTTTTTGTAATAGCTCTTCTCTTGCCCTGTCTGTATTAATGACAACTTTGTCCACACCAGGAGTATTTTTTCCTTGGTTGACTAAAGTAACACGTCTGATAGCCAGTAACTTATTAGAGTTTGATTTTAACATCAATTTCTGTAAATTACCTGCCAATTTCATATTACCGTTCGCAGATGCCCTATAGATACGTTTCCGAAGATTATTAACCTTCTTATGAATACTCTTCCAATCAACTCTATGCCAGCTGATTGTGTTTGCATCACTTGTGGTCTTAATTGTTACATTTGCGCTAGGCATCTAACTTTTCCAACTAATTCGTAATCTTTGTTTGTTTATCTATGGGTAAATCACCAGTCTTAAGTCAGCATCATTTCTGATTAGTATAATATACACCTATGCACCCAGTTATTTATTCCTGTAAGCTTTCGCTCTTGGCGCCATTCGCTTTTTAAGACATCTCATACCTACTACCCGTTGTTGAGTAATAGGCTTACCACGTTCCACTCGTTAAAGATGCGCTAATTTGGTTATCTTCTCTATACCGGGGAGCTGGCATTTTTCAGAAGGTGAACACAAACCTTCCTGCAGCTAGGCTTTGCAACCTATATCCCTATAACAGATATTATCTGGAGTATCTGCTTTTCCTTGGTGACGATATTTTCCACACGAAGATTCACTTTCGTTTAACCAGTTTTAGCTTTACCTTGCCCCTATTTTCCATCCAGCTTAGTACTTTAGTTAGGCTTTCTATTCTGCTTAGCACAGTATTGTTGCCAATTCTGCACCAGAATAGTGGTAACAAAGGTTTAAATGCAACCCCGCTGCATTGCTGCAGACTTTATTCGAGCAACTTCGTGTCGCACGTATTCCTTCAGAATACAATTTTACTAACCCTCGGTTTACGTGGAGGTTATATACTCCTACTTCTTGATGAGCTAAACCATGTATGAATTCATGCAATATTGTTAATGCATCGTGGAAGTAACTATCACGAATTATTATTTCGGAATTCATAGTCTGGTTTTCCTTATTAAAACTAAGGTAAACGTATTTGGCGAATGCTGTTCCTAACACTTTTTGGGAATTATTCTCTGCTATTTTTTTCCAGGTAATAAAGTGGTTTATTGGTAATTTAGGGAATTTAGGAGTAAGAATAGTGTTATAAAAAATCTCCACTCCCATTTCAGCAATCTCCTCAACAAATTTCTTCTCTTCTCCCTTAGTCCCGGAGGCATACTTCATGGTTATTTTTGAATTTTTACCTGTTTTAATAGAGCTTTCATATGTATCTTTTCGATAGGGCCATAGTAAACATTCTTTTGCATCTAGTGAAGAATGGGCGAGTTTACCCGAGTCTTGTTTATGGATATCCCTTTTCTCTATATTTTTAACCGCTGTAAGAGTTTTGTTCAATTCACTTTTATCATCACTTTTAAACTCATTTTTGGATTTACCTTTGCTTCGAGTAGTATTAAGTGGTTTTGCATTATGCTTAACAAGTAGTTTGGTGGAATATCCCTGCATACCATTTTTAAGATGATTAGTACTATTATTGTGAATAGGTTTTAAATCTTTAATAGTAGAATTACCCTGAAGCGAAAATTTCTCTTTTCCCCTTGTGGTATTAGAATTATTTGATTTTAGAATACTAAAAAGGCTGCTGGTAACTAGGGTCTTCGTAACAGCACTGCTGTTGTGATTATTCCTCTGAGTAGAATTATTAGTAACATTATGAAAAGGCATTTTATTACTTATATTTAAATTAAAGGTATTTTTCTTATCTTAAAACACACCTCAATTTCGCCCTTCAAAATTACGAGCTAATTTTATGACCTTAAAAGATGTTAATAAATAAAGGGATTATATAGAAGTTATTTTATATAGCAAGAAATTAGTTAAAAAATTAACTTTAAGATTTAATAATTATTTATCCAGAAATTCTATTTGCAGGAATTGCTATTAAGCTACAACGAAATAGTCTCAATTTACTAAAATAATTTTAAATATTATATAATTTTTAGGGTGAACTATTAGTAGACTACTAAAAATCTTTATACTTTTTAGTTTAATATTAATATAAAGAATGGTAAAATTATGCTTAATAAAATTAATAATTCTAATACTATCAAATTTCCAGCCCCCTTTGAACGCCTTAAATCATATATTGCCTCCCCTGATGTTGCCTTACGTAAGGCAATTATTACTCAAGCAGTTATTGATGCCACTAATTTATCAGAACTTCCTAGTGCCAAAAAATTTGCCTTAGAAGCACAAGCTTGGATCTTTGGAAGGGAAGAATCATTTATATCAACTTGTATGGAAGGAGGAATTGAACCTAGTTTTGTGGTAAAAATTACTAAGGGGCTTATAAAACTTCATAAACATCAATCTCGATTTAAAGCTCATTCGAAAAAAAGAAGTAAAAATATCGGAGTCGATATTGCGACCAATCCCCCAAATGTAGGGTCTACATTCAAGATAAATAAAATTTCTTAAATACTGAAAATTAGATGAGGAATAATGATTTGATTTGACTTGAATTTAATATAAATATGAGTTAATGGTATTTAAGTTAGTATTTTTAGCAAATTTTATGTAAATTATTTAATAACAGGGCAATTTAAAAATTTATCTATTATGGTTTGTAGTAAGATTTTTAAATTGTCCTAAAAAAAATGATATAAAACTATTAGTGAAAGCGAATTGTTGTGCTATTATTAAGATTTCAACATTAACTTAAGGGAAGTTTATGCAGATATCAATATCAGGTCAACATATTTCAATTGGAAATCCATTACAGGAATATGTTAAAAACCGTATTTTTCAAATTACCGCAAAATATTTTGTTAATCCAATTAGTGCACATATCCATTTCTCTAAAGAAGGATTCCAATTCATTTGTGATATAGTAGTAAATGATGGTGCTGGTAAGCACATGTTGTTAAAAGGTAATGCCACCTCAGATGACATATATTCGTCATTTGATATCGCTATTTCGAGATTTGAGAAACAATTGCGAAAATATAAATCTAAGCTTAAAGATCGGCATGAGAAAATTAAACTATCAGAACTTGCTCCTACAGCAGTTAAATACGTGATCACCCCTAACCAAGAGGAAGATGAAATAATCACCGGTGATAATCCGGTAATTATAGCTGAAAAATCTATAGAAATATTGAATTTATCAGTAAGTGAAGCAGTAATGAAAATGGATCTTGAAAATTTACCCGCCTTAATGTTTCAAAATATTAATACTAATCGTATTAATATAGTTTACTATCGGAGAGATGGCAACATATCGTGGATAGACTCTAAATAGTCGCGAAAAAGTGTTACGCTGGGGGGGGAGCTTCTTGAGCCGTGCGGCGCCCCCCACCCCAAAACAAACAAAAAATGCGGGGGCACCCCTCCCTCACAGATCACTTGTGACCTCTTGATCGCTTAAGGGCTCTTTACGTAAACAAATTGCTAGGGTTATATTAATTATTTGGAATTGGGGGGCATTAAACGTTGAATTTCTTTCTCTATTAATTGCCTTACTAGAAATTGTAAGTTTTTATCTAACCATTGACTTAATTGGGGACGCAGTAACTCGATTACTAAATCTTCGAGAATTTTAACCTTACAATTACTAGTAACCCCTGGTTCCGCTGCTGCTATTTTTGCAAAATTTTGGAGAATATGAGTACTGGCTTGCTCTGGAAGTTGAGCTTCTACAAAAGTTTGTTGTAATATTTGGTGAGATAAATTATCAAGACCATTAACCATAGTAGTTTGTTTGGAAATTTTCTCTGTCTCGTGTTTATTGGCAACTATATTAGTTAATTCTAATATATCCTCGCTTGTGGGAGATTCTATGGTTTGATTGCAATTATTAATTACTTCTTTAATAGATTTTAATATTTCTTCCACAGACATATCATCTGTGGAAGGTTTACGTTCTATGTTCATAATTTAAGAACCTATGAAAAGTTTTTTCTTTAATAATCTAAATTCTTCTTCCGGAGAAAAATATTTAACTGGGAGCTTTAAGCTTTTGGCTGTCAATTCTCCCAGTAATGATTTGATTCCATAAGCTGCTAAAATTGCCGACTTATGCGCTTCCACTTTTTGGGCTTTAGCCTTAGATAAACGTTCTTCAGCTATAAACACGTCCGATATTGGTTTAGAACCTACTATTTCCTCCTGCAGCACTGCATCATACGCTATTTGAGCAGCTTCTACGCCTTGGGTAGCAAACTTAATGCTAGATTTTGCTGCTTCAAATTCTTCCCATCTAGAAATTGCACTTGCTTGAATGAATTTAATAGTGTCATCTAACTTAATTACCGTCATTCTTGTCTTGTTTCTGGCTTTTCGAATGTTTGAATATTCGATACCTTTCGAATAAATAGGAACATTTAGTGATATTAGTGATGTGGTAGTGCGTTTATTTACTCCCACCGGATTAAAGTCCCTACTATTAGTCACTTTTAAGCTAACTGCCGGTAAAAGCTCTGCCTTGCTTGCCAATTCCATCGCTTTACTACTTTGGACCTTATGCCTTACAGTATCTATAGTATAGTTTACTTTTAGAGCCTTTTGTATACAGCTCTCCCTTGAAGCCGGTATATTATCCGGTACAAACGGCAGGGTAATATCCGTTGCTTCTATACCAAATTCCTTGACAAAGGTAGCATTTGCTTGTTGTAATCCAGCAAATGCCATAAGTTTATCACTTTCAGCTTTTGCTAGCCGGGTTTTAGCAGTAGCTAAATCTCCTAAAGTTGCTTCTCCTAATTTCAGCTGTTCTTCCGCAAGTTCCAACTGTTGTTTAGAAGCTTTTACACTGACTGCCGCGATAATATGTTTCTCTTTTGCTTCATAACAGTTAAGGTAAGCCTGGATTAAATCATATATAGCTTTTTGTTCACTCTCATAATAGCCAGATCGTGATGCTTGAAATGCTAATTGAGCTGCTTTCAAGTTTGCCATATCCTTACCTCCATTAAATAGAGGTTGTTCTATTAAGAACACTCCTTCCCTGCCGCGATGTGTTATTGACGGCGTATTTGGAGATCTGGTTCCTTTGATCTTATCCATCTGAGAAGTAATTCTATATGATACTTTAGGTAGGAATCCTGAAAAAGCATCAGAAAATGTTTCAATATCATTTACAAAACTATTCCTAATATCTTGTAATTTCGCATTGTTAGGATAGGCTTTTGTTAGAGCCTCGTGTAATTCTACCGCAAAAGCTGCATGGTTTAAAAAAATAATAATGACAAAGTAAATAAATTTTTTCATATTGTGGCTTTTCTAAAAGTGTTGATGGTAAAAATTTTAAGTATTCTATTCACATAAGTTTAGGTATCTATACCCCTCTGATCTGAATTTGCGGGGCGTTGTTACTCAATGCTCTCCTAGATTTTGACTCAGCTCTACCCTCCTGCAAGGCAGCAAAATCATCTAAAGAGGAGTATAACATATCAAAAATTATAGTTAAGAGCAATATAACTATAGATTTTATTCATAATAATATATAAAATCTAGGGAAAATCAAAACTTAAAATCCATATTTAATTATGAGTAGTTCATCACTTCCTTTTACGTCTAACCTTTCTTCCTTAAACAACCAGAGAAGTAGGATAAAGAATACCATAAATACTCTTATGGCTGATATTGCTAGATTACGAAAAATAATTAGCTATATAGAAGAATTGATATTTTCAACAGAAGAACAACATTCTGTTGTAGGCTTCGAGGATTTTAAAAAAACAGTAGGCAATTCTGTATGCGAATTAGAGGACTACCTGAAAGCCCAGAAAAAGATAGAAGCCGAAATCTTCTTATCTAAAGAGGAATTTCTTAAAAAGATCACCAACATTCTTGCAAATATTATAGAATTCCAAAAAAAACTTGACCGTCTATATGATAACGCCTCCCAAACAATACTTGATTCCCTACATTATCTTCTGCTTGCAGTAATAGCGGTCCATGTTCCTGTGGTAGCTTTGATATTATACGGAAGTGGTATTTTAGACATTGTTAAATCTCAATTTACTCAGGAAAACTTAAGCCATCAACTGAATGGTTGGAAAACAACACAACAGGAACTGCGCGAAAAAAGTGATGAAATTCAGAAAGGCGAGAGGTTGCAGAAAAAATATCACGAGGCAACGCAAATATATAAAATATCTCAAATACTAGACTGTTCTCCTTTAACGATAGTTAAGGGTAAATGCCGTCCTGAACAATTAGATCAGCTTGTGAAACGTCTTACAACTAAGCCTATCAATGAATATCATGAAATACTATTTAAAGCATTTATAAAGCAGTACGAATCTTTTCCTCCAAATAAAGAGGGGATAGCAAAAATTGTTGATGAGCTAAAGAAAGGAATCATTAACATAGTTAAAAATATTCCTGGAAAGGTTACAAATATAAAAGATTCTATAGAAGAGAAATTATCAAAAATAAGAGAAAAGTTATCCCAGGCTTGTGAACCTAATAAAACCTTGTATCAAAGATTAGTAGATATTAGTGATATTGCACGCATTCTCGGCGATATTAAAGAAAGTATAGTCAAGACACTCAACACAGCAAATAGAACCGTAAAAGAAGTGGCTAAAATAAACAAACAAGTTGATACTCTAGTTAAAGACTGGCACGTGGAGGAGGCATTCGGCATCGCTTTAACGCCTCCCTCAAAGCTGGCAAGAACTCTTATTAATTCCTCTACTAAGACCTCTACTACTAATCCTATCAGGTCTAAGTCTAATGTTCTTAAATATTGTTTTTCAAAAAAAGGAGAAGGCCCCCAACAGAGTAAGTAAATTAGCTACTACCCTTACCATAAAACAAATGAGTTTTTGTTGTGATGTGTCAACAATTTACCCCACAACTGTCGATAAGTTCAAAAACACAGTTCCTTATGGTCTCCGGCCTTGTTGCAATGACGAGAGAGGAAGAAGATCGTCATTGCGAACCTGCGCTAGCAGGCGCGGCAATCCAGGAAAAACATTTAAATCATCGTATTTTTGTAAATTTTTTCTGGATTGCTTCGCTGGCCTTAAGAAGGCCGACTCGCCATGACGTATTCTTAAGGGGAAACTTAAAAACAAAAATCATAGTTGATGACGCTGAGAATAGGGGATTGCAATAACTTTCGACAGTTTGTAGCCTTACCTACCATGATCTAATTGTGTTCATGAGGCCACGCCCGTGCAAGTTATCCAGTAGTTCTCGTTAATCTTTATCAATATTCGTGGGTAAAGGTGGTTGGTCGGATACCTTTAATTTCTCTTGTTGCTCAAGTTTGTTTAGAATCATTTTAATATGCATCTCAATCTCCTCTAAATGGAAAACTATACTTAAAATATTATCTTCTCTTCTATTGGTAATAGTAATTAACTCTTTTACCTCTTGAAACAAGAGAGATATTTCTCCTTTTACTTTACTAAATACAATAGAAAAATCTCTACTAGCTAAACTTATCTTTTGCAAATATCTGAATGATATAACAATTAATAACCCTTCAATAATGATAAGGGACATTACTAATACGTGATAAACCATCTTACTACTTTTCCGTAAAGGTTGTTACTATGTCACTTTTTTAGGGTCTTATTTTATGGCCACCTAATACCCAGTATTTTGTTTGCTCTTAACCTATCAGGTGACATGAAGATTACCGATTTCCATAAAATATATCATGCATTGAATAAAAGCCCGCTGCCTTATCATTGATCCAAATTGCCGCCTTAATGGCACCATCAGCAAAGGGTTCTCTGCTAAGTGCCATATGTTTCATACTAACAACTTCATGATCTCCTAAAAATAATACTTCATGCTCTCCATTTTGCTTACCGCCCCTAATAGAGGCAATACCAATTTCATCTACGCTTCTTCCCTCTTTTTGAGCACGAGAGAATACGCCGCACTCCGGGAAATTCAAATTTCGTGTTTGCGCTAATATTTCCCCAAGCATTAGAGCAGTACCAGAAGGTGCGTCTTTTTTACAACGATGATGAGAATCTACAATCTCTATATCATAGCTTTTTCCTAAAATTTCGGACGATTTTTTAGCTAGCATAGCTAGCAAATTTGCTCCTAAACTCATATTAGGGGAATATAATATCGCAAGCTCTTTCCCACTTTCCTGTAATAAATCAATTTGCTGGTTACTCAAACCGGTAGTGCCAATAACCAATTTATTTTTATAAGTTAAGGCACTTTTTAATAATTGGTCTAATATATCACTACTGGAAAAATCTATAATGATCGTAGAATTTTTGCAAAATTCGCCTATATCCTCTATATTATTTTGTCGCGAAAATGTTGCCAAAAGCCTACAAGAACTAGATTCTTCTAACTTTTTAATGATCATTTTTCCCATCTTACCAGTGGAACCACACAGCCCTATACCAATTGGGAGAGGAGATAAATTCTGAAGCTGATTATTTAGTTTATCATTTTCTAATGTATCACTTTTTAGCTTCATTTTAACTCTCTATATTGTCTTAAACAATGAACTAAGGGTCTTAACTCCTCGTTAATTACAGTATGAATCACTTCACCGATCATGATTTCATGATCCCCAGCAGAATATTGAGTGAATTTAGCGCATTCAATATGGCAAACAGCCCCATCGATTAAGGGAGCTGCGCTATGTTCTCCTAAATGATACGAAATATTAGCAAATTTATTAAATTGCGGCTGAGAAAAATGCTGGGATAAAGCGGCTTGATTGGCAGCTAAAATACTAATAGCAAAATATTTACTGTTAGTAAATGCATTAATACTCGTAGATAGTGTATTAATACAAAATAATATTAAAGGCGGAGATAATGATACGGAAGTAAACGAACTAACAGTTAAGCCAAATAATCTATTATTATATGAGGTAGTAGCAATAGTAACACCACTAGGAAAGTTGCTTAAAGCTTTTTTAAATTGTTGAGAATTCACTGTTGAAGCCATTTTTTTCTTATGCTACTGATTGTACCATCTTTTTCTAGTGCACTAATAGCTTTATTCACTTTTTCTTTAAGTTGTGAATCTTTTTCTAAAGCAATAGCTAAACTAGATGAAAATTCAACTAAACTAAAACTGCCTAGCTGCGGATTATTTTCTTTAAACTTTTTGGATTGTAACTCTTCAAGTACTATTACATCTACAACTTTTGTCTTTAATTCTTCCACTAATATTAAATTATTTGATAAATAATTTATTTTACCATTAAACTGCTTAGCTAAATCTTGTGCTATTATTGCCCAGGTAGTCCCGGCTTGCACCCCTATTATTTTATTTTCTAGATCTTTTGTCTCTTTTATATCATCTTCTAGCCGATATAATATTGAAACATTAGTTACGGTATACGGAACAGAAAAACTAACATATTTTTCCCGCTCCGACGTTACGGTTAAGCCAGCGATCACCATATCAACATTTTTGCTTGTCAAAGCTGGTATTAAGCCATTAAAATCAAAATTTTCAATAATAATCTTTTTCTCTAATTTGCTGCCTATCGCATTAATAATATCAATATCCAGCCCTACTATCTTACCATCTTGAATAAATTCATAAGGAGGGTTATCTGCGGAAGTAGCCACTATTATTTCCTGACTCGTTGACTCGTTATTACAACTGGTTAACAAACATGATAGCAAAAAAAGAAGTAGAGGAGCTCGGTGCATAAAATTACAAATGATATAAGTTATTTTAGTTAATGCAAGTTAAATCTCTTAAACTTATCGGCAATGTCAACTTACCTAGCAAGTATAGGAAGTTGGCGTATAACGCATAGTATCAACAACACTTTTAAGGTTACCTTAAAGGTAATTGATTAGAATGCAACAGGGCGGCAGAAAAATCAAGAAATATCAGAAATAAGTTTTATAATTAATATAACTAGTTTATTATTTTAATAAATTCAAGGGGTTGTTGGTAGAATTAAATCAAGCAGAGGGGATGCATATGGCAAAGGCACAGACAGAATATTTTAGATTTTTTATGGGGGTGGTAGCCCAAGAAACGGGAGGCAGCTGGAACAATATTAAGGAAAACTGGCGAGGACAATTTTTTGAACTACAAAGTATATTAGAGAAGATTAGGAATGATTTAAATTCTCCCTTATCTAATTTGCCACACGACAAGGAGAAGGTTATTTTACCAAAAACTATTCAAACTAATGATTTAAAATTGTTAGATGAATTAAAAGAAGATTTAGCGTATATTGCGAGATCACATGTAGAAGTTGTCGAAAAAATAGAAGAGGACCTCGAAAGTGATAAAAAAATCCAACAAGAGGAAATAGAGCAATACAGAGAAGCTTGTATTAATTACTTTCAAGGAGAATTAGAGCATTTAAATACTCAAAGAGAATTGGTAGGAAAATTATCTAAATTACCCAAAAATAGTATAGAATATGCAACAGAGTTACAAAATACCCTTGATAGAGATTTTACCAAGTGGCAAGAAAGTCATGGATTGAAGGGAGAAAATATTTCTGAGATAAAAGCGAAATGGCAACAACAACAGAAACAACAATATGAAGAATATTGGATTAAATTCTTTCATAATGAACAAACTCTAACTAATAATAAAAAAGGCCCTAAAGAACATGCTAAACTAATTAAAGCAAGGGATCAATTAAGGAAAAACTATGCTAATTTCCTGCAAGATATTGCTATAAAAGATCAACAACAAGCAATAGACGTCCAGAAGGAGAAAGATAAAGCACTGACTGAGAAGGGTAACCAAAAAGAAGAACAATTCCATGCAACCAGCGGGTCAGATTGGTTCGTTCGTGAGAAAATCTTAACCAAAGAAGAATTAGACATCTTGGGATATGAGATATGTGAGACTTTTAAAATCTATATAGGAGTAAGGGAAGATACAGAAGCCCACTTACAAGAATATTCGCCAGTGATATTAGAGAATGTCAAGGAACTAATAAACATAGCCCGTAACTCCTACAAAAATAACCCTTTGAAAGGTTTTCATGACTTAAGTGCAATCGGGCATGGAAAAATTAATGAATTAATAGTAAATTCTAATGATCCTACCCTACTTCCTGCCGTGACAATCGCACTTAAAGATCATTTATTAAAATTGGCTGATATAGCACCTATAAGTGAGCCAATATTAGCGGAATTAAACACTTGTAACATAAGAGAAAATAATAATGTTTTACATGCGGCAGCCTACAAAGGATTTATTGACGTAACACAAGCCATAATGGCTAATAAGCCTTCTGCCGTAAATATAGCAGATAATATCGGAAGAACTTCTTTACATCTGGCAGCGGGTGCAGGAAATAGTGAGATTATAGAAATTTTATGCAAACCAAAAGATGTAGTTATTATAAACGCAGAAATCAATAGTAGAATGACTCCTCTACATTACGCAGCAGCAAATGGAAAGGTGAATGCCATTGAGACTTTATATAAAAAAGGAGCACATTTAGAACCAAAAAGCAACGACGGAATGACCCCGCTACATTTTGCAGCAATAGGAGGACATGTTGATGCTATTGAAACTTTATGTAAAAAAGGTGCAAATGTTAATATGCTCTCTCACGATTACTCTACCCCCCTACATTTTGCAGCAAAAAATGGACATGATAAAGCAGTAAATTTTTTAATTACAGCTGGGGCAAACTTCACCGATAACATTATAAAAAATATAAAAGAAGAAACACTTGTAGAAGGGATAATAGAATATGGAAAAAAAGGCAAGACAGCAAAAGAAGTAATAAGTAGAATCACCGAGAAAATATCAGATCTTAAAGCTGTTAGTGTGTGGACTCTCTCCGTACAGGAGAAGATTGAAAATACATGTAAGGAACTGGTAGAATATCAAGAAAAATTTAAAAAAGAATCTAAGCTTGCTAAAGAAAGTCGTGCATCCGGAAAAGGTTTGAGAAAGTATGTGACTGGAAGACTTAGTAGTGCTATTGTGTCTCTTGGTAAAAAATTCGAGAGAAGTCAACGTATGGATAGGTGATAATCCCTAATTACCAGAAGGTACTATAACGCTGCATATTACAAATAATATAAATTATCTTAGTTAATTGACGTTAAATCTATGGCTGTTGGTAACAATTTTACAGCGAGCAGAGTTGCAAAATATCATTATTACGCCGCTTTTTAACTGTTCTAGCGATAGGGTCAATTTGTTCCCCTGACACTGAATATTATTTTTAAGATTAACATAAATATCAGCATTTTCACATTTATTATTAATGCGAAGAGAATTAATGATGAGTTTATTTCCCTCCGAAATAAAAATATCATGAGGTTGATAAAATATTTTAGCCTCTTTTTGGCCAAACCAATGGGACCAATATTGATGTTTAAAATTTGTTATCTTTTCTTTTGCATTATTCTTAGGTTGCTTAATATTAGCCTCTTTTAAATTCGGGGAATATATATAAATCTCTAGTTCATCCTTAATATTTTTGACTCCTACAGTATGGGTTTTTACATCAACTAGAAAATTAGGTAAAGGAGAAGTGAGCATTAGGGCCCATGATATTAAAATTATTATTACTCCTAAAAAACGCCATTTTGTTTGCCATAAGCAAAGCCAAAAGAAACCTAGTAAAAAAATAATTAAACTTATCTTAGTGATATAACCAAAATACCAGGTGGGGGATGGTAGAGAGCTAGTAAAATTTACGGATTTAATGATCAAATTAATAAAAAAACCCATTAATTGAAGACAATACCCATCTCTTCCAAATAGCATTAATAATAATGCCGTGATTGCTAACGGCATTAAAAAGAACGACATAATGGGAACGGCAATGAGATTAAGAAGGATAGAGTAAGTAGGAAAAATATAAAATTGGTTGATTACTACCGGCATTGTGACTACCCCGGCAAGTAAGCTGGAATAAATATTAGATAGGTAATAAAATTTTACCTTAGCAAATACTCCTTTGCTTTCTCCGAGAATCCATTGATTTTTTAGGTAAAATTCGTAGCCACTAGTTAAGGATAATACGGCAATAAAAGAAAGTTGAAAACTTGGGTGGAATACGTATTCTGGATTGATCAGTAATATCAGGAAAGCAGCAGTAGCTAGCGACCTTAAAGGGTAAATAGAGCGCTCCTTCATAATGGCATAAATAAAAATTGCACTCATGATGAAAGCCCTGGTAGCTGCGATTTGCATGCTAGTTAATTCTAAATAACAATAGCTTCCAATTAAAGAAACAATTGCAGAAATCCCCTTGATATTATAATTATATGCAAGATAGTTGGAGCAATTTAATAGAAATCTGGTGGCGATGAACACGATACTTGCCACTAATGATAGATGTAAACCAGAAACGCACAATATGTGAGAGATGCCGCCTTGTCTCATGGCTTGCATGATATCTTTATTTAAGGCTTTTGTTTCTCCCAGTAATATTGCGGCAGCAAAATTGCCATTAATAGCACCAAGCACTTGGAGTAATCGGTGGTAAATATTTTTTCTAATTTTATAGATAAAGTTATTAGTGGCAGGGCTATTATCTGATATAATGATAGGAGGAGCTAGCGCATAACCCGTGGCCTTTAGATGGTTAAAATAAGCATAAAAGCTAAAATCATATCCCCCGGGCAGCAGACTATTCTGGGGCTTGCAAAGCTTGGCGGTTATTTTTATGGTGTTATCTATCTCAATTGCACTAGCATATTTAGTGGGCATAGTTATTCTTACTTTGAGTAATTCCTGCTTAAGTTTATAAATTGTGACTTGTTGCAAAATGAGCTGGATACCATGATTAGTAGGTTTTATTGATTTTACTATTCCCTGTAGTGGGGAAATTATACATTAGACTTCTTGCATAACCTAGGATATAGGATAAAATGATAAGATTTCAGGAATTTTATCATATGAGATATGAAGAACTTAAAAAGTTTGGAGAAGAAGAATTTAGACGTTTAACAGGGGTTAAGAAGAATACTTTTGCAAGAATGACTATTATTTTAGAAGAAGCAGAAACAAAGAAGAAAAGATTTGGGGGCAAACCAAACCATTTAAGTATAGAAGAGAGGTTATTGATGGCCCTAGAATATATAAGGGAATATAGAACATATTTTCATATATCAGCTTCATATGGAATATCTGAAAGTAGTTGTTATCGGAATATAAAATGGGTAGAAGATACTTTAATTAAGCATCCGGATTTTGCTCTTCCTGGTAAGAAAGCTTTAGTTAAAAGTGATATGACGTATGAAACCATTCTAATTGATGCCACAGAAAGTCCTATCCAGCGTCCAAAAAAAGACAAAAACGCTACTATTCAGGTAAGAAGAAAAGACATACTTTAAAAACTCAGCTGGTAGTAGACAAAAAGACAAAACAAATAATATGTACAAATTATGCAAATGGTAAACGACATGATTTTAGGTTATTTAAGGAATCCAAAATTAATATCCATCCTGATACTAATGTAATTACCGATACTGGATATCAAGGGTTACAAAAGATTCATGCTAAATCTGAGTTACCAAAAAAGAAGACTAAAAAAAATCCATTAACAAAACAAGATAAGAAAAATAACCAAAAACTGGCAAGTACCAGGGCCCTGAATGAAAATGTTATCGGCATGCTAAAACGTTTTAAAATTATTGCTGATAAATATCGAAATCGACGTAAAAGATTTGCTCTAAGATTTAATTTAATCGCTGGTTTATATAATTGGGAACTAAATTATTAGGGTTATGCAAGAGGTCTATTCTCTAGTGCTTAATAGATTAGGGTTAGGATTACCTGCTATTTGGTTATTGAACAATTTGTGAAATATATAGGATATATCGTGGTTAGTTGAATAGGTTCGATACTTGCTAATTAATAAGCCAAAGAAAAAGGCAATTATTAAACTTAATATAAACCGCCACAATATGTGTCGTCTTAAGATAATTAATGGCAGAATAAATAAAGAAAGAGAGGAGATAACTAAGAAAGATGGTTCATTTTCTAATGAGAAATAAGTAACAATTCCACTTATAAAGCTTACGCAATACCAAAGGCTAAGATTATGATATTCTTGTTCTAAAGTACGATTAATTCCTGGGAATTGCCAAAATACAAACATGCTTAATCTATTAATAGATTTCCAGTAAAGAATAATCTATTATAGATTGCAATTCAAGAAATTTTGTTAAACCTTAATGGTCAAGTCCATACATGACTTATCCGGTAGTAGCAGTATCTCGTTAGATTATATACCCGAGTGTCAAAATTATCCCAACATAATTAGTGTTTTTAAATCTGATAAGACAATTACCCGGATTAGTAATTTGTAAGGTAGCTACCTGCCAAATTAACATACTAGAAGCTACTAATAGAGTGATATAATTAGGCGGCTTGGCAGCCATAATATTTGCCAAGAAAAATAAGCTGATAAAAAGAGTATAATAAATATATAAATGTCGACGATAATTTTTGTTTTCTAAAAAGATTGGTAAAGATTTAACTTTAATCTTTTTATCATCCGCGATATCCATAAATCCATAGATAGTATCATACCCAATAGTCCAAAAAACACAGGCTATATACATTATCACCGATTCTCTAGAAATGGTATCTATTACTGCGCTATTACCAATCAAAGCTCCAAAATTAAATACCAATCCTAAAAATACTTGCGGAAAGGTAATAATTCGTTTCATCAATGGATAGAAAACTATCATGACAAACGCAATCAAACCAAGATAGATTGAGGTTTTATTGAGCGATAATAAAATTATTAGAGAACACAGTAATAATAGTACTAAAAAGCTCAAAGCTTCCTGAACAGTAAGCAAGTCACTAGCCAGCGGTCTATTTTTGGTCCGCAAGACATGTTTATCAAAATCTTTATCAAAAATATCATTGATAACACAGCCAGCCCCCCTGGTAATGACGCTACCGATAAAAAATAATATTAGCAACCTGATCAAATCCTTACCTGAAACATTGGTTAAGAATAGTCCAAAACATGCCGGAAAAAACGAGGCCATATAGCCAGTGGGGCTTGAAAGCCTCATTAGCTTTAATAATGCAAATATCTTCATCATTTTCATAACTAACTTAAGGATCAAAATAAAAATAGTAAAATTATGTCTAAAATCTATTAGTGGAACCCTAATTTAGTGTTATAGTCAAATAATATAAACTTGGGGGTTCAGTGGCGCTTTGCTTTACCATCGTAGTTAATGAGCACTACTGTTTATATTACTTGACTATATTATATAAAACTATTATTAAAGCTCTAGATTACTATAATTTTTTTAGGATAATAATAGACTTCTTGCATAACCTAGGATATAGGATAAAATGATAAGATTTCAGGAATTTTATCATATGAGATATGAAGAACTTAAAAAGTTTGGAGAAGAAGAATTTAGACGTTTAACAGGGGTTAAGAAGAATACTTTTGCAAGAATGACTATTATTTTAGAAGAAGCAGAAACAAAGAAGAAAAGATTTGGGGGCAAACCAAACCATTTAAGTATAGAAGAGAGGTTATTGATGGCCCTAGAATATATAAGGGAATATAGAACATATTTTCATATATCAGCTTCATATGGAATATCTGAAAGTAGTTGTTATCGGAATATAAAATGGGTAGAAGATACTTTAATTAAGCATCCGGATTTTGCTCTTCCTGGTAAGGAAGCTTTAGTTAAAAGTGATATGACGTATGAAACCATTCTAATTGATGCCACAGAAAGTCCTATCCAGCGTCCAAAAAAAGACAAAAACGCTACTATTCAGGTAAGAAGAAAAGACATACTTTAAAAACTCAGCTGGTAGTAGACAAAAAGACAAAACAAATAATATGTACAAATTATGCAAATGGTAAACGACATGATTTTAGGTTATTTAAGGAATCCAAAATTAATATCCATCCTGATACTAATGTAATTACCGATACTGGATATCAAGGGTTACAAAAGATTCATGCTAAATCTGAGTTACCAAAAAAGAAGACTAAAAAAAATCCATTAACAAAACAAGATAAGAAAAATAACCAAAAACTGGCAAGTACCAGGGCCCTGAATGAAAATGTTATCGGCATGCTAAAACGTTTTAAAATTATTGCTGATAAATATCGAAATCGACGTAAAAGATTTGCTCTAAGATTTAATTTAATCGCTGGTTTATATAATTGGGAACTAAATTATTAGGGTTATGCAAGAGGTCTAATGAATAATTTTCATAATTACCTCGCAACTTAAAATATTCTCTTTATGAAAACTTTTTATATATTTTTATTAACTTTCCTGCTTAGCACCCCTACGTTAGCAGAAGATGAGATAATAGGGCGCAATTTACAGTTTGCTGGGTATCAAGATATTGAAAGGCTCGAAGCTTTAGAACAAGAAAATCACCGGTTGCTTGGGAGAATTGAGGTAGTTGAGCATAATATTGCCAAACTAGAGAAGATTTTAAGTAGTATAAAGCCAGAAAATTTAAAAGTAGAAACAGGGAATTCTCGTGACAATATGGCAACAAAAAATTCAAGCTCGGATTCCTTGAATGATATATTTGACGCCTCTTCTAGTAAAGAGGGAATGAATAAAAATCCGAATGCTTCCACTAGTCCAACTAGTCCTAAACAACTGTATGATTTAGCACTTGCTGATCTAAAAGATAACAAATTACCCGAAGCAGAAAGCAAATTTGCAGAGTTTTTAAAAAATTATCCTACCAATCCTTTAGTAAGTAATGCTTATTTTTGGTATGGGGAAAGTTTTTTTAAACGCAATATTTTTGATAAGGCTGCTATAAACTATTTAAAGGGCTATAAACAAGCGCCAAAAGGCCCTAAAGCTTCTGATTCCTTACTCAAATTGGCACTCGCTCTTGGGAGCCTTAATAAAAACCAAGAAGCCTGCTCTATTTTAAGTAAGCTGGAAGCAGAATTCCCCTCGAGAGCTAGCACCTCAATTACCAGGGCTAAAGAGGCAAAAATTAAATTTGGCTGCAAGAAATAATAGACTAATTGCTATTAAAATTTTATACTAACTTTAACTTTTTATACTAACTTATATAGTAACCAATTTATAGAGGATATATGACCGGTTTCAACATACCTACAAACTTCCAAGAAGCTAAACAAGATAAAGTCGCAAAGTATACTAATTCAATTCTTGAAAATATTCACAAACAAAAATTAAAAACTAACCCAACAATTAACAAAGATATAGGATCTATCGTTTCTAAGTTGGTAGAGCTAACTGATGTAACTGGTCTACTTGGTTCCGATGAGGGGTGTTATAAGGTTAAAGATTCAGATTACATAGATGAGCGTAATGGTGTAAATGCTCTGATGAAGGGTTATCATGATGCTTTCAATACATTATTGCTGAACAACCCAGAGGCACTTTCGATAGCTGGAAAGTTAGCGCAAGCTATTGAAGAGGGATGCATAAAAAATACTACAGATCTAGAACTATCGGAATTAATTAGAGAAACTACCGAGGAAGTATTAGGATCTCATAATATTAAATGGGAAACTTATCGAAAAACAGAACCACAGATATATAAAAATAATAAGATCACTAAGGAAATTGAACAACTACTTGAAAAATATAAAGGTCCGTTGCAAGATACTGTAATACTAGAAATGAGAGAAGCGATAAGAAAGACCAAAAAGCTGCATAATAATAAAATCCCAGATTATCTACTCAAAGATCCGATATCGTCATATACAGAAATATTGGGGGAAAGTGGCTCGCTATTTACAGGAAACGCAGGGCACGAAAAAGCTCTTATAAGGGATGATATAATAATAACAATAGCAAATAAGTTGGATGAGCTTGCAGTAGGTATGCCTAAAGAACGTGCTGATAAATTTAAGAGAAATATAGATTTTGATCTTAAATCGATGGGACTAGAGAGAGAAAATTGGCCTAGTATAAAACAAGCCAATAAAGAAATAGACAAAACTATTAAGACTTTGGAAAAAACAATAATATATAATGAGGGAAACCTAGGTAAATTGATAGGTGAAACGAATGCTGTTGAATTTGAAAAACGAATGGAACTCTTAAAACAATCTCTGCACCACGCAAGTGAGACAACGGGTTCCAAGAATTATGAAAGTGGAACAAAAGACCACGGAACAACGGATTACACAAGGGATCATTGGAATATTAGAGGTAGTAAAAAAAAGGAAGCTTTTACCAAAGGTCTTGAAGACTTAAAAAATTGGTGTGAAAAAAAACAGAAAGAAGTGGATAGCCCTGAATGGAAAAAGATACTAAATGTGATAAGTTCTACTCTTCAATATATACCATTCTTAGTATTATATGGAATAGCTAGAGAAGACAAGTCTGCAAAAGAATATCAAACAGCAAGGAATAATTTTGATCAATCTATTCAAGTATTAAGAGATTCTAAAACTATGCACACAGAGTTGGAAAAGATTAGTACAGAGCTTAAATCCCAGTTAAAGAGTAACAATACTATAAATAAGGAGCCTTCTCCTACTCAACAACAACAGAAGGAGCAGGCTAAAAAATCAATTGGATTGCTTTCTCAAAGATGATTTTGCTGCCTTGCATGAGGGTAAAACCATAGTAAAATCTAGGAGAGCATTGAGTAACAACGCATGCAAATTCATATCAGAGGAGTATAACTTCAATGAAATCTACCAGGTTTAATATTTGATTCTTATAGCAGAGGGGGAGATTTATAATTAAGTTTGAATTACCTCTAGTGTAAGAAATAATAGACTAATTATTTTTATATATGTATTAATTATTTAACACAATCTTAAATAAATATAAAAAAAGATAGATATTATGGCGTTATTAGAACAAGAGAAAGACTATAAGCAAAAATTAACAAAATATGAGCGTTTAATTCTTAAGAAAGTAGAAAATATTTTTAAAGTAAATAAGATTTTCAGTAGTAACAACTGGAAAAGTGATACCACCATTGAAATGCATATACAGTCGCTGATTTCCATCCTAGCAGAGGTAGCTAACCATCTTGATACGAGTATAAACCAAGAGGATTTTAGGAAGAGTTATTATAATATTTTGCATAAATTATTGGGGGAGAACCCACAATTATTTCCGGTAGCTACTCCAGTAGTGGAAGCTATTGAAAAGCATATCATCAAAGATACTCCTAATGAAGCTAAAGTGGAGGAAATTAAAGAAAATATCGATAAAGTATTAAAGCGAGTATTAACAGAGATAGCAAATAAGGAACTATTAAAAGAAAATTATCGTTTAATTTTTCAAGAAGTAAATACTATTTTTAGTAGGGAAAACTTAAAAAGTGATACAAGCATTGAAATGCATATAGAGTCGCTGATTTCCGTCGTAGCAGAGCTAGCTAACCATTCTAAGACGAGTATAACCGAAAAGGAGTTTAAGAGGCACTCTGATATTTTGCAGGAATTATTATTGGAGAACCCACTATTAGTTCCGGTAGCTACTGAAGTAGCGGCAGCTATTGAAAAGCATATCATCAAAGATACTTCTGATAAAGAGGTGGCTCCGCAAACTAGTGAAAAGCATATCATCAAAGATACTTCTGATAAAGAGGTGGCTCCGCAAACTAGTGAAAAGCATATCATCAAAGATACTCCTGATGAAGAGGTGGCTCCGCAAACTAGTGAAAAGCATATCATCAAAGATACTCCTGATAAAGGTAGGGCTGCATTAATTAGAGAAAATACCTCTAAAGTAGTAGAAAAGATAGAATCATTGATAAAAAGAAAAGCTAGCAAATATAACGAACAATTAAAAGAAAGATCTCATTTAATTCTTAAGGAAGTAAATACTATTTTTAGTAGGGAAAACTTGGAAATGAAGCCTAACATTCAAGAGGAGATTAAGGAGCTCATTTTCCGTAACCACGTCTTGGGGTTTGACGCAGTCACCCTTGCTATCAATTCGTTAAGCCTGGATGGGGTTATAAAGGAGTATCCTCGTATGTTTCAAAAGCTATTGGAGGAGAATCCACAATTACTTCCGGTAGCTATAGAGTTAGCGCAAACTATTGAAAAGCATTTCATCAAAGATACTCTTGATGATAAAGAGATAGCTCCGCAAACTAGTGAAAAGCATCTCGTCAAAGATACTCCTGATGATAAAGAGGTAGCTCGGCAAACTAGTGAAAAGCATCTCATCAAAGATACTCCTGATAAAGAGGTAGCTCGGCAAACTAGTGAAAAGCATCTCATCAAAGATACTCCTGATAAAGAGGTAGCTAAATTAATTAGAAAAAATACCTCTCAAATAGTAGGAAAGATAGAATCATTGATAAAAAGAAAAGTTAAAGAATATCACGAACAATTAGAAGAAAAATCTTCTTTAATTCTTAAGGAAGTAAATACTATTTTTAGTAAAAAAAACTTGAAAATGGAGAAGGATATTAAAGAGATTGAGAAGGATATTAAGCAACTTATTTCCTTTAACTCCTTTTTTGTGTCAAGTGTAGTGGACCTTCCTACCAAGGAGCGAAGCCGCAGCGAGGCTATGGAGAAGTATTATGATAAGTTTCAGAAGTTATTGGAGAACTACCAAGAATTAATTCCGGTAGCTACTGAAGTAGCGGCAGCTATTGAAAAGCATATCATCAAAGATACTCCTGATAAAGTTAGGGCTGAATTAAGTAGAGAAATTACCGATCGAGTACTAGGATATCACGGTATGCCATTTCCAAGTGATCACAATAAAGCACAAAATATATATCAAAATAACAGTTTGTTCCATGAAATTGAAACAATAGTGAAATCAGATGATCCAGAGGATAAACTTTGGGGAGTATTCGGCCCCAAGGTAAAAGATGCGATAATAAATACAAAAATAATGCATAATCATCAAATTCCAGATGATCTCCTCGGCCCTAAGACACGTGATTGTCTAGGCGTATTGGAAAGCCTTGAGGGACAAAAAAAAGGAGAGAAAGATCAAGAAGAACCAACCTTAAATGATGAAACAATAATAGAAATAGCAAATAGTTTTGCTAAAATTGCTGAAGGTATGCCTGAAGCACGTTGTACTCAATTTAAGAAAGAAATAGATGATTTCCTTATATCACGGGGAATAGATAGAGAAAATTGGGAGATGATACAGAAAAACAATAACAAAATAGATGGAATTATTAGGGATTTGGAAAAAGCAATATATGCTGAAGAAACAGGTAAATTGATAGACCAATCTAAGGTTGCTGAAATTAAAAAGCAAATGGGGGCGATAAAACAATCTCTTAAACACACCGTTTTACCAGCCCCTAGTACCGAAGATGATAGCTTGGACAGCATAGTAGGAAAAGTGTGGCATTCTAATATTAGAGGTAGCAACAAAGAAAAGGAATGGAGAAAAGGTCTTGAAGATTTACAGACTTGGTGTAAAACAGAACACCAAAACAATCCTGAGTGGAAAAAAGTGATAGATGTTATAGGTCGTGCTCTTCAATATATAGAGACCTATCTATTATATAGCGCAACTGGCAAAGAGAAAGGAGAGTTTAATGAAAAATATAAAAAAGCAAAGGATATTTTTGAGCAATCTATTGAAATATTAAATAGTACTCCACATATGCATCATACTTTGGAAAATATTGCTAAAACAGTTGAAAAACACTTGTCAGATGGGCCTCTTAGAAATAATAGTATTCTTCCTAAGAGACAGGATAATAAGCAAGGCCTTCACCAAAGAAGTTAGGAGGGGGTGATAATTTTGGTGGCCTAATCTAAAGTAATATTAAAGTTCTATCTAGAGGTAATTATTAATGACAGATATTTTAGAAGAAGTATTAAATGACAATAATGAAGAAAGGAAATTATATTACTTTAAAAAATTATTGCCTATAATTGTTATATTGACCTTAATAATCGTGTTATTAATGATTATCAATAATTGGTATGAGGCAAAAAAAACAAACGATAATCAGCAAGTAGGGGATATATTAGTTAAAGCTATTACTACTACCGATAACCAAGATTTGTCTATCAAATCATTGGAACATTTGATAGAAACCAGTGATAATAAAGTAAAAGAATTAGCTCAAATTGAGCAGATTAATCTTCAAATTAAACAAAATAATTTTTCCAAGGCAGATACTTTATTACAAAAAGTAATTAATAATAAAGATTATGATGAAATAACAACTTCATATGCTAAATTAATGTGGTTAAGCTTAAGGGTAGACAAATCAAATTTATCGACTATAAATAATAATGAAACTACTAAAAAAATAGAGGAGTATTTTGATTATTTCGATACATCAAATAAGCCATTTTATGGAACAGCCAATCTTATTAAAGCCTATTGGTATATTAAAAACGGCTCGGAAAATTTAGCAGTAGCTCTTCTTGGCAAGTTAATTTCGGAAGAGGTTAGCGAAAGTGTAAAAGAACAAGCTAAAATCTTACTTACCTCTTTGGTAATAACAAAATAATAAAGAATATTATTATGAAAATACAATTATTAATCACTTTTTTCCTCTCATGTATTTTAGTTTCTTGTGGACTTGGTTCACAAAAAGCCAAAAATATTACAGAATTAACCTCTAAATTATCAGTAGAAAGTAATGAAGTAATTCTAGTAGATTCTGGGATCAATAACTTTACACCAGCAATGTTAAATGCTAAGGGGCACACTATTGCCCGCCATAAAGTGATAGCCAATCCCGTATTCCATAATAATATTATCTATACTATCGATAGTAGAGGGAATGTTTCAGCGTTTTCCACTACCAGCAACTCTATTATTTGGTCATATAATATAAGTACTAATAAGAACGATCATTATGTGGGAGGAGGAATTTTGTATCATAATGGCAAATTATATGTAACTTATGGTTCAAGATTTTTAGTGATTTTAGAGAGCAACTCAGGCCATGAAATAATCAGAAAAGAACTGCCGGATATTCTCAGAGTGGAACCTATCTTAGTTGATAATCATAATATTTTACTACAAACAATAAGTAATCAAATATTAGTAATTAATATTGACAGTTTAAATTTTGTTTGGCAGCATGAAGGGATGTTTGAAACATTAACCTCCAGCTATCATGTGGCGCCAATCGTTCAAAATGGTCGTATTATAGTAAATTATAACTCTGGTCAAATTGTTGCTCTAAATTTCAAGGGAGAAACTTTATGGTCACATGATATCTCGATTAACCAGCAAGATATGGGATTACCAAATTTTGAAACTACCTCTATATTATGTAAGCCTATTGTTAGCCAGCTAAATCTATATATAGCTAATAGTACTAAACTAATTAAGATTAACCTTCTAGATGGGAAGATTCTTTGGCAAACTAAAGCTGAAGATATTCAGTCTATGAGCTTATCGGGAAACAGTCTGTTTATTACCAATAATGCTGGGCAACTAGCAGCAATAAGCCTTGATTCAGGGAAAGTAAAATTTGTAGCCAATTTGTCGCAAATTAATACGAAAAAACCTAAAGCTTCATCGTTCTTAGCGCCCCTAGTTAGTGGATCATCCAATAATAATTGGAGTTTAAATATCATCTCGAGTAATGGTGAATTATACAACTTTCAAAGAGATATCAATGGCAATCTAGGAGAATATCCACAGATTACCAAAATTACTAAAAAGATTGAATATTACGGCCAAACAATTGATGGGAAACTATATTTAATTACGGACCGAAACCTAATTTTTATAGAACCTCATGGGTAACTTCAAGTTTTATAGTGAAGATATAATTTTACATTTAACTTGACAAATGACTGTGTATAATGGTATTAAGTATAAGATGGTCAGTTGGATATGAATTATACAAAGAGGCTTAAGTAGCTTTATAATTTTAAGCATATTCTTAAAGTTGGATAGACGATTAGGTCACTTAAAGCTTTAAGTAAGAGCACATCGCTTAGCTGAATAAGAAATAGCTTACAAAAACTTAAGGTTATTTGTAGGACGTTGCAGGAGCTTTGCCCTAATTCTTGTGCACAGCTGTAATATATACTACTGGTAAACACGCAAATTTGCGATAATTTGTTATCTGGCAATTTGCGTAATTTGTAATTAATAAAGATATTAATGTGAAAACTTATTCTGCAAAACCCTCGGAAATTCACAAGAAATGGTGGATTATAGATGCGAAAGATTTAGTATTAGGCCGGCTTGCATGCGAAGTAGCCAACATATTACGAGGGAAACATAAGCCCTCTTATACCCCTCATTTAGATTGTGGAGATTACGTAATAATAATCAATGCAAAATATATCTACTTAAGTGGTAAGAAATCAGACCTTAAAGATGGGAAGATCTACTACCGTCATACTGGATTTCCTGGAGGGATTAAAGATACCACTGCTGGCAAAATTTTAGCTGGTAAGCATCCTGAACGCGTGATAAAGTTTTCTGTAAAAAGAATGATAACCAGAAATGTTTTAGGTTCTAAACAAATGGGCAATCTATATGTTTATGCAGAAGGAGAGCACCCGCATCAAGGGCAACAGCCCGAATTTTACGATTTTGCAAGCAAAAATACCAAGAATAAAAAGTAATAAGTTATGACAGCATTGAAAATTCACGACGAAAAAACTAAAATTGATGAAGCCCAACCTGGTATTGTAGGTCAAAGCAAATTAGTTAAGAGCAAGGAGCGTGTAAAAAATACAGCCAACAGAGTCTATAGCACCGGCAGAAGAAAAAGTGCAGTTGCGCGAGTATGGATACAACAAGGCACTGGTAAGATTAGCATCAATAAAAAAAGTATAGAACAATATTTTACCCGTGAATTCCATATTAAAACCTTACTACAACCTTTTATTATCACTAAGACTCCTGGACAATACGATATAACATGTACTGTTAAAGGTGGGGGGATGTCAGGGCAAATGGGGGCTATACTCCATGGTATTGCTCGGGCTCTTGATAAAATTTTTCCGGAATCCCATGCTATCTTACGCCATGCTGGTTTATTAACAAGGGATTCACGTGGTGTAGAACGTAAAAAATATGGTAGGCATAAAGCACGTAAAAGAACTCAATTCTCTAAACGTTAATATTTTAGGGATTTCAAAAAATTTGACATAGTACCCCGCCAGATTTTTTTATGGAAGGTGTATCACCTCCACAACTGTGGAAAGCTTAAAAACACAGCTCCTTATGGGTCATAGTGAGGACCTTATGGGTCATAGTGAAGAGACGCATAAGTCGATGTTTGCAATCCAGGAGCATCGATTTGTTCATAATTGTCTTCCTGGATTGCTTCGCTTGTGCTCGGCAATGACGCTGAGAATAGGGATGTGCAATAACTTTCGCCAGTTGTGGTATCACCCTCGTCATTGCAAGCCGGTTGTAAGCGTGCGTATGCAATCCAGAAAAAAATTATTTAAGTTATTGTATTTTTATAGTTTTTTCCTTGAGTACTTCGCTGGCGCTCGCAAGTCGTAATAATGACGTATAGCTGTCAACAAAAACTTAAAATCAATTGTTAGAGGTACACTATTAATGGCGGGATAGCTCAGCTGGTTAGAGCAGCGGAATCATAATCCGCGTGTCGGGGGTTCAAGTCCCTCTCTCGCTACCAATTAGAGAACTATACTCCTCTTCAGATGATTTTGCTGCCTTGCGTGAGGGGTAGAAGAGCTGAGTCAAAATCTAGGAGAGCATTGAGTAACAACGCATGCAAATTCTATCAGAGGAGTATATCCTTCCTCTATAGTGAGCTTAAGGGGGGTTATAAACTATGAAAAAATTTACCTTTGGTTTACTCGCTGAATATATAGCTATTATTATTTATAAAATCCAATTTTATCAAATTTTATTTCACCGAAAAAGATATTATCTTGGGGAAATTGATATTATTGCCCTGCGCGGTCAACAACTTATTTTCATAGAAGTTAAGGCCAGACGCTCTAATCTTAAGTATAGAGTCTTATCAGCTAAACAACAAATGCGGATAAAAAGATCGGTGAGTGTATTTTTAAATGCTAATCCAAAATACCAAAATTATCAGATTAGATTTGATTTAGTCATTATCAGACCTTATAATTTTCCAATTATTATAAAAAATGCCTGGTAAGCCACTCCTCCAATGGCCCTGATTGAATTTCTGCCCTCACCGTGAATGGGTAAATATCGTTCTTAAGTTTATTCTTTAAAATATACTCCTCTTCAGATGATTTTGCTGCCTTGCGTGAGGGTAGAGCTGAGTTAAAATCTAGGAAAGCATTTGAGTAACAACCCATGAAAATTCATATCAGCGGAATATAATAGACTTTTTGTAGAATTCTAATATTATATTTTTAACTTAATTTAATTGCTTATCCGATAAACTCCTAATACTTAATTCATCTTAATAGGCAGTTTGTTTTTTATTATTTCACATTAATTTTTCTTATTGACTTGCTTACTCGGCCTATTATATAACTATAAATGAGAGGAGAACCAATGCTAAAATATCTAAAAAATGATCAGAAAACATTTCTATCCTTAAAAAAAGAACAAAAAGAAGCGATTGGATTATTATCGATAGGTACTTTTTTAGAGTATTTCGACCTAATGCTCTATGTCCATATGGCCGTACTGTTAAATGAATTATTCTTTCCTAAAGCTGATTCTCATGTTGCTGCTCTATATTCTGCGGCAGCTTTTTGTTCAACTTATTTATTACGACCATTTGGGGCTTTAATTTTTGGATGGATGGGGGATAATATCGGACGAAAGACGACAGTTATTCTTACCACTACTATGATGTCTATTTCTTGCGTGGTTATGGCTACTCTTCCAACTTATGAGCAAATTGGTATAACAGCTGCCTGGGCAATGACCATTTGCCGTATTGTTCAGGGCATGTCTTCTATGGGAGAAGTAATAGGCGCAGAACTGTATGTTACGGAAATAACCCAGCCCCCTGTACAATATCCAGCCGTTGCCTTAATTACAATTTTTTCTAGTTTAGGAGGATTTGCGGCTTTAGCTATTGCTACTTTTGCTACTACCACTGACTTTAATTGGCGTAGTGCTTTTTGGATTGGAGCAATTATTGCAGTGGTGGGAGCAATAGCAAGAACACGCCTTAAAGAAACCACAGAATTTGCGAATGCAAAACTTCAATTAAAGCATAATTTAGAATCCGCTTTAGAGAAAGTTAATATTCAAGAACAAAAATTAGAAAACCACCCTACTTGGCAAGAGAAAGTTAATCAAAGATCCTCTGTGGCTTTATTTACCATACAATGTGCTTGGCCAGTATGTTTTTATATTACTTATTTTCATTGCGGTAATATTTTAAAACACTCTTTTAACTACAATGCTGAACAAATTATTCACCAAAATTTTATTGTTTCAATATTCCAAGTACTAGGTTTTGTAATCTGGACTTACCTTAGCTGTTACGTTTACCCATTAACTCTTCTTAAAATTAAAGCAGTAATATTTGCTGTTATCATTATGGCTTTCCCATATTTAGTCAGTAATATAGAGTCGTCTTTTGATTTACTTATGATTCAAATAGCTATTATTATATTCTCCCTTTCCTATTCTTCAGCTATGCCTATTTTTTATAAGCATTTTCCTATTTTTAAACGTTTTACTTATGCCAGTTTTACTTATGCTCTATCAAGAACTTTTATATATCTTATTACCTCATTTGGCCTGGTCTATTTAACAGAATATTTTGGTAATTTAGGGATATTGATTATAGTAATTCCTATAGTTATAGGGTTTACCTTTGGAATATTGCACTTTGAAAAATTGGAAAATAATGTCGATAATATTCGTTAAAACATATTAATCATGATCTATAGGTTTAGTAATATCTAAACCTTGATAACATAAATCAATTAAGTGTTGCCTTAGTTCTGGCATTTCGAAATGCACCGCAAAACTTATGAAACTTATTAAAGTTTCCGCGATAATTTTTTGCACTTTCTCAGGAGATTTAGCTCCTATAGTCTGCATATTATGGAGTCGATCGAATAATTTAATTAACAATAAATCATACTTCTTTTGCTTATAAAGCAATTCCACCATTTCCGCAGAAGTAATTTTACCATCAGGTTTAATTCTCGTTAAATCTGCTACATGACTTGCAATCGGCTCCCCGAAAATATTTGCAATCATTTCTTGAGTTAAAGTTGTATCTTCAATGGTATCATGCAATATAGCTGTGATAATAATATCTGTTTTTAAAAGATAATCCGCAACCATGGAAGCCACTTCTAATGGATGAGAATAATAAGGTTCACCCGACTGTCTTTTTTGGGCACCATGGTATTTTTTGGCAAAGTAAACCGCTCTTTTGATTCCTACTATATCGATCTTATTTTCTACTTGGGCATTTAACTTAAGCAATTTATCAACTAATTTTTCACTATATAGACAGTTCATATATATGCCATATTCAATTGTTTTAAAATGATAATTCAATATAAGTATAACATATATAGTGTAATATAACACATTTTAAAAAACAAGTTGAAATAGCATATTAAATCGAAATTATTAATAGTACGAATTTTGCAATATACGCCAATTGCCCGGTCACGTATCCTGGCAATTCACGTAAACCTATTACTCTCCTAACACTTTAATTGAAGTTTCATCTATAGTATTATAATGTATGTCATATAAAATATGATCATTATTTTGCTGACACAGTGGTATTAATTCTTGATAAGTGCTCTCTCTATTATTACTTAAACTATTGGTAACCATCTGAAGATAGATTTTTTGCGTCAAATTATCTAATTTTGAAAACTCTGTTTTGTAATCAAACTTCAGATCTCCTAGTGAGAATTTATCTTCAAATTGCCAAGCATTAACTACTGAATTTAAATAGGTTAAGATTTTTTGAATGTTATGAGGATGAATGATCTCTAAATAGTTGTCGTTTCTAAGGTCATTATATAATTTTTGAATATTGGGTAGAGTAATATCACTTTCATGAGTTACTATATATTCTATTATGGGAATCACTGAAAATTGAGCAATCTTTTCTGACCTGATATAATGATATATAGCATCATCAAGAATTATTATAGGATCAAACCCTTCATCTTGGATCATCCAATCAATGATTTTGACGTCCCCTAATTGGATTATACAATCTTGGACACCTTCAATTATACGACTAATACCTTCTTCTCCTAGATTAGAATATGAATTGATTAAGTTATCTAATAATTTTTTACTTAAGAAATTTGTATAATATTTTTTTAAATGTTTAATCAAGTCTGGATAATTATTTATGTCACTTAACGGAACAAAATTTTCCTCTTCCTTATATTTATCTATCTCGTGTTTAACAGTTTTTTTTCCCAACTGCTCGTCTTCTTCTACTATCGACCTCTTTCTCTTTAAAGAGCTTCGAGCAATTTTTTCTGGAGAAGACTTTCCTCTATTTAAGCTTATCTGGTCTTCTGCTAATATATTAGTATTTATAGCTTGCTGGTCTAGAATTATATTTTGGGAACTCGGACTACTGATAGTAAGCTCCTGCAAGGAGGAAGATATATTATAATCTTCTAGTGCTTTATCTGGTTTAAGTACATCATTTTTACTCTCTATTTTCTCTTGTAAAGAGGCAAAAGATATAACTGTATATAAAAATTTGGTTAATAATTCGTGCTTAGAATTCTCATTTTTATTATAAAGTTTTTTTAGATAATCTGATATTTCGAGTATTAGAAAGGTTGCCTTATTAAACAAATTTTGCACATTTGCATTCATCAGTAAATGATCTAATATTTGATCGTTTATTTTATCTGCTTTCAATTTCTTGATCGATATCGTAGATTTTTCTAATATTTCTTGGACAAGCCAATTACTTAAGTCAATTATAAATATCTGGAGAATTTCACCTTTAAGTTTATTTGCTTGTTGTTTAGGTAATGAACAATGCGTTTTAATAGCGTCAGCCGTTGGGTCGTTTATATTATTTACAGTAGCGTACTCTGCTAGTAACTTAGTATATTCTCCAGGAAATTGCAGTAATTTCTTGGCTAATTGGAGATTTGTTTGGACCTTTGTATTCTCAAGAATTAACGGATTGATGAAAAGCCAATGAATGCTTTCGGCTTTTAGCTCTGCCAATGTTTTGTCAGAATTACGCAATGGTTGATTATAAAATATATTTTCTAATGTCAGGTAATGATCCCAGATCTCTTTTGGGATTTCAGGCAGCACTAAATTATCATCAATATTATCTGGAATTTTTATTATTAAACCATTACGTTTTGCTTCTAATAATAATAATTTATGAAAAATTTGATGCTCAGATAAACGTAATAAACATTGTTTATCCTCTACAGGTAATAACACATTCATTGCTTTCATTATTGAATTATTTAGCATATGTAGTTGCTGATTATTCAATATTTTATTTACGGCCCTAATAAAGGATTCTATCTTATTAGGATAGAGAATGAAAATATCTTGTAAGCTCAATATATCATTATTTGTGGTTGTCCAATTAATTATATTGCTAACTACTTGCATTAGGTCATTTAGAGTATCAACCAAATTCCAGCTTTCCTCCTCTGATATGAATTTGCCTGCGTTGTTACCCAATGCTTTCCTAGACTTTGACTCAGCCCTACCCTCACGCAAGGCAGCAAAATCATCTGAGAGGAGGATATCTGGATTATCTAACTGGTTATTATTTTTTATTGGGGCAAGGCTTATATTACTACAATTATCACTATTTTTTGGATTATCAGAATTAACAATATTGTCGTTCGAGTATTCATTGGTAATTATTGATTCTAGGTCTTCTGTATTACCATTTAACTCTACCTCATAAAATGGCTTAATCATCTTTTTATGCAGGGGATTTTCTAAATATTCATATCTTGCAGACATTTTCCCAGTGACTATATATATCTCTTCTGAAAACTCTATATAATCGTTAAAAATTTCTAGCCCGTCTCCTGCTTTATATTGAGTTTTAACTGTTTGGAATTGTTGTACTATTTTCTCGGCAATCTTGCCTTCACCTGATACATCAAATATTACTTGAGGTACCTTGATAAATTTTTCTCCTAATTTCCCTAATATTGCGGTGATATAGACCGTTAATTTGTCGTGGCTTCCTAGTGCTAAATAATTTTCGAATCCTATTTTTTCATTAACAGCTTCTGAATAATCTAACGTAGAACAATCAAACAACATTATTTGCCCACCAATATATTTTACATTTCTCTCCTCATCTATAATGATTTTAGACATAAGTTCTGGTCTATAGATCAGGTGTGTAGGATCAATATTGTTATTATTAATTAAACTAGCAGATAGTATATATCCTCCTCCTATTGAACTTTGTGTGCTAGACATCACCACATAATTAGCTTGAGATAAAGACAATTCATACTTGTTTTGTAAGTATTGAGACAAATCTCGAGTAGATAATGTATTTTGTTGTAATAGGTCTCTTAAGTTATCTACTATATTTACAAGAGGTGAATTTTGATTTTGAATAAAAAGATTAGGTGACCTATTTATATCATTTTCAATCTCAGTAGTTATCTTACTACTAATGATAACTTTATTGAAATTTTTAGGATTATTATATTTAGAGTAACGCTTCTCTATAGTAAACGATGATAAATCATTAAAAATTGCTTTTGAAGCTTTAATATTTTTATTGGAAAAAGTATGTGATTTCATATTTATTAAGTTTATTTATATATTTTGCGAAATTGAGAATATACTATAGAAGTATTGTTATCTTTTGTAAATCAATTAACATTTTTTAGTATTTATGTGATGGAGTACAAAGAGATAAAATGTAAAACTTGTAGTAAAAGAGAACAATATAGTGGAGTGAGATAAGCTTTTTACTTCGTATGTATTTAATGCTTTTAACCGAGATAGGTTCTAAAGTTATTGATATCGAAGTAACGAAGTAGAAAGGTTCACAGAATCTACAGCTAAGCAGAAAAAGATATGCCCTTTTATCGCAGAATTGCCATAAGATCTTGATATTTTGTTACGTTATTACACTCAACGGAGCATAATTTTGTTAAGTATTGTTAATATTTTAATTTAGAGTGGCTTACTCGTCCAAAAATGATGTATAATAATTAGTGGGGTGCTATGAATTGCACTATCCCCTCTTATTCTATTTTATATTTTTGTGAGCTCTTTAAAAAAAAGGAAGTAGTATGCCAAATCAATCCGTTAATCAAATAGTAGAATCAATAAGTGCAGCGAATAGTCATACTATTATACCTCTAAGAGAGGATCTTGCTAAAGCTGTTAAAAAAGAACAAATGACACCTCAGGATCTAGCAACCTTGTTAAAACGAGCTAAGGTGGATCTAAATATTTATTATGAAAAGGTAGGTAGCGGTGCTTACGAGGCTATGGGTAGCTCTTTGTTAACATGGGCAGCGAGGAGTGGAAAAGTTGGGATCGTAGAAGCACTCCTTAAAGCAGGTGCTGATCCTAAGATGCATAAGCCTATAATAGCAGCAGTAAGTAATTTTACACGCCATGGTAGCGATAGTAAGAGCGTTGAAGTACTAAAACTACTAATTCCAGCTGATACTGATCTAAAAAAAATTAATGATGATGTTAGTGAAGCTTTTCTAATGGCGATAGAGAGAAGCAATACTGCGGCAGTGCAGTTCTTACTTGAAAAGAAGGCTAATATAAATATTACAACTGACAAGGGCCTAACTGGCTTACATATATTAGCAAGCAATCCTGGGGAGGAGCAAATAGAGCTAGTAAAAATATTAGTTGATGCAGGTATTAAGGTAAATACTAAAGATAATAATGGAGAAACTGCCTTACATATATCAATGAGACATGTTTCTGTTGCAAACCCATCTATACAGCCTGCAACAATAAAAATATTACTTAAAGGAGGTGCTGATGTAGAGGCTGTAGATAACAATAATAGAAGTCCCTTAGCAAAGGCACAAGAGCCTGATTTGCCTGACCATCCTAATCCAGGCAAGGATGTAATCAATGAATTTATGCAAACAGTAGACAAAGTAGCTGAGGATGTTATTCGTGCTGTAACAGGTGGAAGGTTTTCAAATGCCTTATCACCTCAAGAGTTAGATGTATTCTATAACATTAAGAAGGCTCAGCACAATTTATTAGCTAAAAGAATGAGAGAAAAATACCCTGATATTAATGCTGAAAGTGCAATAAATGCTTTAAATAATCATAGATTGGCAAATTATTCTACTCGCACCGGTATTTTTCGTGAAGGAGTTAAGGAAGATGAGAATGCTCTCAGTATTCTTCTTGAAGTTCCTCCTGAGATACGGGAAAAAATTTTTTCACACTTAACGTCCAAGGATATAAAAAACCCACCAAAAGATAAAAACTCACATGCAGCAGCTGAAGAAGCACGGCGTAGTAGGAGTAAATCTCCTTCATCTTCTAATCTGTATTAGTTGACATTTGATCTTACATTTAATAAAAATAATGTATAAAAAATACAGATAAAAAAATGGAAGGTCACAATGAACTTAAATCAAAAAATAATAAAGCCCAAACTAGGGTTATTAGGGCTAGCAAAGAGTTTAGGCAATGTATCAGCAGCATGTAAGGCTATGGGATATAGTAGAGATAGTTACTATAGATTTCAAGAATTATATGAAACTGGAGGAGAAGAAGCCCTATACGAAATAAGTCGGAAGAAGCCCATAATAGCTAATAGAGTAGATCCACGTGTGGAGAAAGCAGTTGTGGATATGGCTGTAGAATATCCAGCATATGGGCAACTGAGAGTATCAAATGAGCTTAAGAAGACAGGTGTTCTTGTATCACCTGGTGGGGTAAGATCAATTTGGTTGCGTAATGATTTAAACAATATCAATAAAAGGCTTAAAGCATTAGAAGCTAAGATGGCTCAAGATGGTATTGTTCTTACCGAAGCCCAGTTACAAGTATTAGAGAAGCGTCGTAATGAGAAAGAAGCCCATGGTGAGATAGAAACGCAGCATCCAGGTTATTTAGGGTGCCAGGATACATATTATGTTGGCAATTTTAAAGGTATAGGTAAGGTTTATTCTCAGGTCTTTATCGACAGCTATACCAGAGTAGCAGATGCTAAACTATATACTGAGAAAACAGCGCTGACGAGTGCTGATATGCTCAATGACCGGATATTACCATGGTATGAGGACCAAGGGATACCTATCTTACGTATCCTTACTGATCGGGGGAGCGAATATAAAGGCAATATAGAGCATCATGCTTTTGAGTTATTCTTAAGCATCGAAGGTATAGAACATACTGTTACTCGCGCTTACTCGCCTCAAACCAATGGTATGTGTGAGCGTTTTAACAAAACTATGAAACAGGAATTCTTTGATACAGCTATGCGAAAAAAGATTTATACATCCCTTGAAGATTTACAGCTAGATCTTGATATTTGGTTAGAGTATTACAATCATGAAAGGCCACATTCAGGAAAATATTGTTATGGTAAAACCCCTATGCAAACTTTTCAAGATAGTAAAAAATTAGCTGTTGAAAAGAATAATGAAATCTTGTACCTTGAATATATATCTGACAGTCAAAATTTAACTGACAATCAGGTGCAAAATTTATAGTGTCTGTAAGATCAAATCTTGACTTCTACATCTAATCAAATGTAACAAAAAAGATAAGGAAGTCCTTCTTCCTTATTTTTTTTCTTCCGAGCTTAGAGCACTAATAATTCCTCGGAGAATTTGGAGTTCTGTTTTGGATAGCTTGTCGCGAGTGAAAATATTCCTGATATTTTGAGTCATATGGGGGGTTTTTTCAGGTACTTTAAAGAAGTTTTTGTTATGTAACTCCGTAAATAAATGGTTAAAAAAATATTCTAATTCTCCTCTTGATGCTAAATTTTGCTCAGTAGGTATATTCTTTGTCTGTTGTGCATTATTTTTACAGAATAGCTCGTAACAGATAATAACTACTGATTGGGCAATATTAAGGGAACTAAAATTGCCGGTATTAATGGTAAGAATTTTATTAGCATAGGTAATTTCTTTATTTTGTAAGCCACAATTTTCTCGGCCGAACATAATGCCTACTTTAAGATTGTTAGGGTAATCTTCATTTAAATTTTGGGAAGAAATATAATCTTTATTCATATCTCGCCCTAGTGAACTAGTAGCATATAAATATTCAATATCTGCTATACAATTTTCTAAATTATCATACACGGTAGCATTATCAATAATATTCACAGCCGATACTGCCATATTACGGGCTGGCTGGCTTGGCCAACCATCACGAGGAGATACGATCCTTAGCTCAGAAATATCAAAATTTTTCATAGCCCGTGCAGTTGCCCCAATATTTTCTCCCATTTGAGGAGCGACAAGAATAATGATAGGTTTATTCATCATAGGCAACTAATACTCCTTGTATTTTAACAGCTCAGTAACAAGTTATTCTGGTAAGTGTAGCGTTTTACATAGCGCCCCACAATTATTAAAGAAGTTGAAATATCATGCTAAATAAAAATTATTGGTAGCGTAAATTTTGACAATACGCTACAATCGTCATGAGATAAGCCAGCAGCAGCTAAGGGTGATACTCCAGAAAACGGTATCAGCCCTTTCCATCCTACTTTGACTCATTTTAACGATATTTTCAAGACACAATCCAGAAAAATAATTTACAAGATGGATTGCTTTGTCAGCCTAACGGCCCTTCCGTGCAATGACGAGGAGAGGGTTGTAGATTTAACTACAGAGCTTCTGGCCAGTGACAATTATAAAATTAACGCCAACTATCAACACCAACTGAAGATAAGTAATAAAATAGCAGTCGGTCAGCAAGAAGGGGAAAATTATAAAAGTAATAATAACTCTACCATCAGCATTGCCACCACTACTATCCCCAATAATCGCTATAATAACTCTTATTCTGATCCAAAATATCTTACTGCCTCAAACCCTGCAACAAGAAATGACTGACTTAAAGCGCCAACTTTCATTGGGAGCAGAAAGAGTAGCTTACTCTCTTCTTGGCACACCAAATAAATATTTATCTAATAACTAACTACTATGCTGGGGTGAAAATTCTAACGTTATTTCTATTAATCTTACTTAGATATTTAACTTCAAATTACATTTATTTAATATTTATGCAAGCTTTTTTTCTGCCTATCAAAATCCCTGAACAGTCATACTCTAATTCTGATTTCTGTAAATTTACAATACATCTATTAATTACTACTTCCGGTATTAAGATTGGGTCTGCATAATCCTCTCCTTCTTCTAGCTCTTGCAAGACTCTAGCTTGCTCTCTCTGAAGAATCTCAGACAAGTTGGTTACTCGGCTCATGAGTTTTCTTGTGTTTAGTAATAG
Organism: Rickettsia endosymbiont of Bradysia coprophila; assembly: GCA_019468145.1. Lineage (GTDB taxonomy): Bacteria > Pseudomonadota > Alphaproteobacteria > Rickettsiales > Rickettsiaceae > Tisiphia. Next base: position 202,353 of record JAHXDM010000002.1, on the reverse strand, counting down.
CTTGAATCGCAAAATCACTAACAAGATGATTTTGACAGGGTATAACTGCAACGCCCCCTTTAAGTTCTATAACTTTATTTTGATACCTTTATACCTCCTTTTAATCCTTTAATAAATAGACGGGACAGAATCCCGGCTAATCTTGTCGCTAATTTCAGTACTTTAATGGAATTCGCAATGCCTCGAGGATAAGTTAATTTATTTTTTCTATCAATGATTTAGTAAGTTTACAACAAAAACAATTTATAATATTATAATAAACTATCAATAGAAAAAATAGTCGTGCATGAATAATAAAATTGATAATCAAAAATTATTTATTGCAGCAATCCAATAATGTGGAAGAACAAAATGAGCAAACGTAGAAATAATGATACACCTACAAGTCCGAGTAATAAAAAACAAAAACTTTCAGGAGAACTATTAATATTACGAGATGAAAAATTTAAGATACTTGAAGATAAGTTACGAGAACTAAGAGTTACCATAAAATTAACTTTTATCACTTCTATAAGTGCCGGTAAGTTAGAATCACAATTACCGTTTATAGAGTTTCTCCTAAAACCAGATAATATTAGTAGACTAAAAGCTTTACAAGAAAATAATATTAGGTTAACAAGCATTTCTGCGATTTTACATAATACCAACAGCAAAGCAGCAGAAGTTTTTAATATATTATGTAATAAGTTGCTGATCCAGCAAGATAATACATGGATAAGATCAGAACGGTTACAAGTCTTAGCACAAGAAGGAATTAATTTTACTAATCTCGCTAGTATTCTAAGTTCATCCGGGGCAAAAACACCAGAAGCTTTTGAGTCCTTGCTTAGTCAATTATTGACTCAAGAGGGTAATAGATGGGTAAAATCAGAGCTATTACAAGCCTTGCAAAATGCAGAAATATCTTTCTCTAATCTCTCAAGTATTTTAAGTGGATCAGGGAAAAAAGGACCAGAAGCTTTTAAGAATTTATTGAATAAATTATTTATTAGAGAAGGTAATAGATGGATCAAATCAGAGCTATTACAAACCTTAGCAAACGAAGGAATCCCCTTCTCTACTATCTCTAGTATCCTAAGTAAATCAGGGGCAAAAGCTCCAGGAGCTTTTGAGTCACTGCTTGGTGAGTTATTTGTTAAGCAAGGTGATATACAGGTAAAATCAGAGTTACTACAAACCTTAGAAAGAGAAGGAATATATCTACAGAATATTTCTGGTATTTTACATGGAGCAGGAGCAAAAGCCCCAGCAGCTCTTGACTCATTATTTAACACATTATTTATCAAGCAAGATAACATATGGAGAAAATCAGCGCTGTTACAAGCTTTAGAAAATGCTGGTATGTCACTACAGAATATTTCTGGTATGTTAAATGAAGCAGGAGCACGAGCCTCAGAAGCTCTTGTCTCATTATTTAACACATTATTTATCAAGCAAGATAATATATGGATAAAATCAGCGCTATTACAAGCCTTGCAAGATGCAAAAATACCTTTCTCTAGTATCTCAAGTATGTTAAATGGAGCAGGAGTAAAAGCCCCAGCAGCTCTTAACTCATTATTTAACAAATTATTTATCAAGCAAGATAATATATGGATAAAATCAGCGCTATTACACGCTTTAGAAAGTGAAGGAATATATTTACAGAATATTGCAAGTATTTTAAGTGGAGTAGGAGCAAAAGCTGACGTAGCTCTTGACTCATTAGTTAACAAGTTATTTACTAATCAAGACAATAGATTGGTCAAATCTGAGGCATTACAAGCTTTAGAAAATGTTGGAATATCTTTCTCTAATATTTCTAGTATTTTAGATGGAGCAGGAGTAAGCGCCCCAGAAATGTTTGATTTATTTCTTAGTAAGTTATTGGTCAAAGAAGGTAACATATGGAGAAAATCAGAGCCATTGCAAGCTTTAGAAAATATTGGAATACCTTTCTCTAATATCGCCACTATTCTAAATGGATCAGGGGTTAAAGCAGTGGCAGTGTTGAACTCCTTGCTTGGTAAGTTATTGGTCAAACAAGATAACATATGGAGAAAATCAGAGTTATTACAAGCCTTAAAACAGGAAGGAATATCTTTACAAGATATTGGCAATATTTTACACGGTGCAAGAGCCCAAATCCCAAAAGCTTTTGATTTATTGTTTAATAAATTATTTTTACTGAATCCTCAATCAACTGTAGTCCTTAGTAATAGTTATCAAGTATATAACAAATATATTCCATCAGAAATGTTAATTGCCTTCAAGAAAATAGGGGTATCTAAAGTTTTTACTATATTGAATGGTGCAGGAATTAATGCTGCTAAATATTGTAACAATTTATTAGAGTTGCTTTTTATTAAACAAAATAATCATTATGTACTAATCCCAAACATAGATCCCAATTCTCTCAATAGACAGGTTGTAATACAGTTAATTAGTAACAAAAAAAGTGGTACTGTTAATGTTCCAGCTTTATCGCCTAATTTATTTACTGATGACCCAAATTATAACGATAATATTTTCCATAGTGCATTAGCAGCAGAGAATATTATTGATGGTGTTAATAATCTCAACAACCTTGAATATAACATCCCAGAATTAGAAACTGTGCCAGTAGATGACGTCCTTGATTATTTAGATAATCTAAATAGGCCTGAAGATAACATCCCAGAATTAGAAACTGTGCCGGTAGATGACGTCCTTGATTATTTAGATAATCTAAATAGACCTGAAGATAACATCCCAGAATTAGAAACTGTGCCGGTAGATGACGTCCTTGATTATTTAGATAATCTAAATAGGCCTGAAGATAACATCCCAGAATTAGAAACTGTGCCGGTAGATGACGTCCTTGATTATTTAGATAATCTAAATAGGCCTGAAGATAACATCCCAGAATTAGAAACTGTGCCGGTAGATGACGTCCTTGATTACTTAGATAATCTAAACAGTTCTGAAGATAATCAATCATCTGATGAATATAATCTTATAGCACAATGTTCTTTGAGATCTAGTAGATATAAGAGATTTACTGAGAATTTTTGTATAATAGACTCAACTAATCAGGAGAAGTTTGAAAATGAGGAATCATATAATAAAGTAGCGGAAGCCTTACAATCAAATCAAGGGGTACAAGAGAATGTATTAGAGGCAATGGCAGAAAATAATAATCGAGTAACAGTTTTAGATCATTTAAATGTCAATACTGTAGGACACCATCTGCAACACGCCTATAATATGTTTATGATTGTTAGAGATATAAGTAACAAAGATCCTGAAGAACTAGTACAAGATATTGGAATATTATATGGTTTACCTAAAGTAAGTGAATTCATAGAACAACAATTAATCCAATTAACCAAACAATATCCTGCATTTACTAATATAATAAAAGGTGGCAAAATCGGAACTATACTTAACTTTGGATTCAATATCTATGATTTACAAGATGCTATAAAATCTTTACAGACGGCCCCAGAGGAATATGCTGCCAAAATTGCAGAAATTAGAGTAACGACTTCAGCAGGATTTATGGCAATAAGTACCCTAGAGTTAGCTGCACTCTGTTTAGGAGAAGCTATTCCAGCTCTTGCTATAGCAAGTGTGGCTTTAATAGTAGTATCAACACTCGCCACGACCAAGATAGAAGCTGACCAAATATGTGATGAATTGGAATGTTCTAGCAAGGAGTACAGAAGTATTTTTGCCGCTTTTTTGCTGGCTCAGGAAATACCTGACAGTATAAAAAATAATTTACAGGCTCATGAGATTTATAGCTATTGGCTTGACAACGTAAGTCAACAATTTTTAAACATGACTGGCTTTGATGCATATATCACATCATTACCTGCAATTAGGATACAACAACTCCAAACATATACAGGAAAACTAGAAGTTATATCTCCTCTCTATCCTTCTAACCCAGGAACATTTTTCTACCAGTATTGTGGTCTTAACTCTATCAGTGATTCTACGTTTATGGAACCACCCACCAGAAATGTAGTATATATATCGTCACTTAAAGATAGCACCAAATATTCACCACACTCAAGAATTATCCCTAGTACATCTAATGATAAGGTAAAATTAATCTGTAATCCTACTGCGCAGGATGTTAAAAATATTAACATAGTAGTGCCTAAGTCTAATGAGCAAGATTATACTAGTTATTGTGGGAATTGTATCAAAGTCTCTTACAATAATGATGATATACTTGATCCTGAAAAAAAGTATTATTATGTAAACAGTACAATAAGATGGGTATGTATAAATGATAATATACCATGTATTACCAGTGACGATAGAAGAGTTAGTAATTATAATAATTATTACCGACAGATAAAACAAGAATGTCACAAAGCATCTGGTAGGATCAAAAGTAAAGGGGAAATAACACAGGTAGTTTTACCTAATAATCCTGAGCTTGATTTAAATACTGTTAGTAATAATTATTGTGATCATACAATTGCATTAATAAAATCATCTAATGTATTAGATAAGGCAGATTTTAATATAGCTGTATTATATCAAAATGTGGATGTAGTAAAAGCAGCAAATAACAAAAATACTATAATAGTTAAAAATAACGGATCATATTTGGGTGGTGGTAATAATGATGTTTTTGTGATCCGCAAAGAAATTAACGAAGCCTTGATTGATGGGCAGGCAGGACAAGATACCATAGTTGTGGAGGGTAATTTATTATCATCTAGTAACTTTAATATCTCCAACGTAGAAAACTTAGTTGGGACATATAATTCTCAAAGAGTGGATATAATAGACTTCTTGCATAACCTAGGATATAGGATAAAATGATAAGATTTTAGGAATTTTATCATATGAGATATGAAGAACTTAAAAAGTTTGGGGAAGAAGAATTTAGACGTTTAACAGGGGTTAAGAAGAATACTTTTGCAAGAATGACTATTATTTTAGAAGAAGCAGAAACAAAGAAGAAAAGATTTGGGGGCAAACCAAACCATTTAAGTATAGAAGAGAGGTTATTGATGGCCCTAGAATATATAAGGGAATATAGAACATATTTTCATATATCAGCTTCATATGGAATATCTGAAAGTAGTTGTTATCGGAATATAAAATGGGTAGAAGATACTTTAATTAAGCATCCGGATTTTGCTCTTCCTGGTAAGAAAGCTTTAGTTAAAAGTGATATGACGTATGAAACCATTCTAATTGATGCCACAGAAAGTCCTATCCAGCGTCCAAAAAAAGACAAAAACGCTACTATTCAGGTAAGAAGAAAAGACATACTTTAAAAACTCAGCTGGTAGTAGACAAAAAGACAAAACAAATAATATGTACAAATTATGCAAATGGTAAACGACATGATTTTAGGTTATTTAAGGAATCCAAAATTAATATCCATCCTGATACTAATGTAATTACCGATACTGGATATCAAGGGTTACAAAAGATTCATGCTAAATCTGAGTTACCAAAAAAGAAGACTAAAAAAAATCCATTAACAAAACAAGATAAGAAAAATAACCAAAAACTGGCAAGTACCAGGGCCCTGAATGAAAATGTTATCGGCATGCTAAAACGTTTTAAAATTATTGCTGATAAATATCGAAATCGACGTAAAAGATTTGCTCTAAGATTTAATTTAATCGCTGGTTTATATAATTGGGAACTAAATTATTAGGGTTATGCAAGAGGTCTAATAGCATCCAAATTAAGTAAGCCGGCACTAAAACATGTTGATCTTAACGGTGGTGGGGATGTAATAGGTTTAGGAAAGGTTGATAATGCAACTGTTACATTATATGGCGGAGATCATTTAATGTTATTAGATGATCCGTATCTACTAGATGACCGGATCAAGGGAACAGAGAGCTATAAAGTTAAATTATATGTTTCAAGAAAAGCTGCTGGAGATATTAGTATCAATTTCAACAATAAAATAGTTCAAGGTTTCTTATTCCTACCTTATTCAGTACAGCAATTAGTGGAGATAATATATAACTCATCTCTTAAGCAACTTGTTTTAGAATTTTCAGATAACACAAATTCATTAAGAAAGATAAAGATATTCAATTCTTCTTTAGAGCAACAGTTCAATTTTAGCTTTTTGTTACAAGAAAATATGGGTGTTGCAGCACAGTCTGTATTAATCCCCTTAATACAATATAACTCCAATCAAACTATTCAGCAGGTCAAGAATCTCCATCTAGATATTGACATTCAAACTGACTTAAATAATCAACAGTCAAGGCAGTTGATAGACAAACTAGCAACACTTACTAATATTAATTTTACCATAAGTTTTACGGCGCAAACAAAAACTACCAAATACTTAATAGAGACTCATTCAAATAAACATTATATTTCCACCAAACAGTCGGACGGAGTAGATAAAAAAGCTCTTTATATCTCTTTAAATGCTGGTGATGATATATATTTTATTGATGATTATAATCATATCACCATTAATTCGGCAACTATTGCCAATAATGCTACATTATCTGATCTTATCATTTTTCAACTGCCAACTCCTGAATTATTGGATATACGGTGTTTAGGTCAAGGAAATGATATAATTATTGAATATCGCAATATTGCTCAACCTGTATATGAATATTATAACCCTTCCTTACGTCCGCCTTATAATAATAAGCTGATACTAGATTTCAGGGAAATAAAGTTAAAAGATATTATATTTAGAGGGGTTGGTGATAATATGCATCTCATGAGCCCAGGGAATAAAACAGTGATACTGCCAAATTGGGATATTGATAATTATCACCGAATAATGTTATTACCTAAGGAAGGTATTTTAAATAACAAATTATTAGATTTAACTAACTGTACGATTATCCAGTTAATGCTTCAACCACATTTATCAATGAATGCCACAATGGATATATCGTTATGTGATAAGGCAACAGTAACAAATAGGGGATTTCAATCTTTTCAATTTTGTAAAAATCAATGTATCTCTAAAGCCGACTTACCACAATTTGGTAAAATAATATTAAAAAATAATGGTAATGCTACTAGAAATTTCAAAGTCATTAATGGTAATGTAACTTATGGACTTAAAATAGAAAATGATGGTTTTAACTGGCGTAAAGTTGACACAGGACAAACATTGCTAATTTTAATTCCCGAAAATAAGAAAATACATGTCCTAGAAGCCAAGGATTTAAATAATTATAATGCTCTGTCAATACCTCAAATAGATAAAGCCTTGAATTTAGATTTTAATCAACAACGAGGTCATTTAATATTAAAGTTAAAAAATTTAAATAAATTAATAATTATCAAAGATTTTTATAATCATACCTTATCGCAGCAGTTAGTAACAATCAATTTAAGAGAAGAAAGCATCAATGCACTAGAATTGCATAATAAATTCACTCAAGCGCAAGTAATCGATAGTCCTTATGTAATTTATGACCTTAACCCAGTTGTGCCACAATTCAAGATCAAGTTAAGTATCAATCAACCTAATGATACAGGAAAAGTGGCTATATTAGATTTACACAAAGTTAAAAAAGTGGAGAATATTGCATTTAGTAAAAGAGAGCAGGATTTAATCATTGTCTGTAAATCATCTAATGATCAGGGGGTTATCTTAACTAATACTATCGAAATAATCAATTGGAATAGCCAGTTAATTAATAGAGCTATCCTATTGCACAATGGTCAAATGTTTAATCTAATAAAGTGCACTACGCAGCAATTACATGGTCTTAATCTATCGTTATATGTAGACCATTCTCAAGATGAATGCGGGATTGAACGTTATAGAAGCAAGAGAGAAGTGAATGACTTAGGGAAGCAACAAAATTTAGAAGGGAAAGTAACAAATAGTGGATCTAGACCGGCTTTATGGGGAGTAGAGAGGTTACTCGCGATAGGATCAATATTTAATACTATTAAAAATATAGTAGAGAAATGGTTATCCAATAGCTTGCCAGATCTATCAACAGCTGAGCAACTACCAGCGCAAGTAGTGCAAGTGGCAGATAGTCTTCAAGATAAGTCGCAGATATTTCCGGATACGAGAAACCCATTACCTCAAAGTAAGCAACAGCAAACAAACACTCCTATGAATCTGCAGGCAGATATTATTACTGCCCTAGAGGTCCTTGAGCAATGTAATAATGCTCATTATGACAGTGGTCAGGATTCTCATGCTAAGAATAGTCAAGATGAAAATATAAGAGCTGATAAGGCACCCATATGTTATGCCAAACCTTCACAGTGCCATACGACCATCTTTGAGGATTGCATCAGTAAAGCAGTCTATATTTCTAATGAACACCAAACCTTTATAGTTCAGCAGACAGAATGTACAGGTTATAAAGGAAAATTTACCCTATTACCTAAGATAGATAATCCTGGTATGTTTTATAAGAGAGAGAACTTTCCTTATCCCAAAGGTTCGTGCCATATTATGCAACACGATAATCAACCATCAGTAGTATGTGAGGGGGAATATAGCTATCTTAAGTATCAGTCCGATAATCCTGAACCTTTTAATTCCTTGATACGTTTTCATAAGCAGGACACAAGACTTAAATTTTTCAACAATCTATTAATACCAGTAACCTATTTAGTACATTATACCGGTATAGTACCGGAAATAATAGAGCATGGTTTTCTTGGTGGAGTATTAAGTTGTTTGGGTAAATATGGTCAGATGGTTATGTATTCCAAAGAGGCGACACAATTAACACAGAAAGCAGTAGAACACTACCTAGATGTAGCACAAAAATGTATCAAGACGCTAGATAAACTTGTAAATATATCAAATAAATTAAGAAAACAAATGGTAGAACAAAAAATATATAACTTAAAGAAAGAAGTAGCATCACTTCCACCTGATAATACTTTCAATGAAGCTACGTTCAATGAATTGATCAATGAACGTAAGAACGAGATAACCAAATCAGAATTTAAGTGGAAAAGTAGTGGTCTAATTGCTCCAACATGGCCATGGTTGCGGAAGCTATGTGGAATGCACGATGTAGGAGTAAGGCTAGACGAAGCAGAAAAATTATCCTCTAAGCTGCATCAATTATATATATTACAAGGAAAACAATTATTGTCAAAGTACCAGCAATATGAAGAAAAGATCGAAGAAGAAATTTTCAATGAAATTATTACTGATTTACAAGAATTAAATAAGATACGATTAAAGGAAAAGGAATATAAGTTGGCACAAGAATATAGCTGGCGTATTAAATGGCAAACAAAAGATAAGCAAAATAAAATAAGGATAGAAGAAATTGAAAATGAGTGCCAAAATAATGATCAGATGCGAGAAAGATTTCTTACTAATTGGCAAGATAGTATAGATGATACCAAACAGGAACTCCAATCATTAATTAATAGTATACAAACAAATGCTAAAATCACTATCGAACAAAAAGCACAAATACAAGCAGCATATCATCTGACAAATGATATAATACTAAACAATCTTGAGTATATTAATGAACAGAAACTTTCTACTCCTTTACAAACAGAATTACAAGAAATGCAATTAACTCATAAGGGGTTAGAAGAAACATTTGAAATGTTAGAAGACGGTGATTTTTTTACTCTGTTAGTAAAGATTTTATGTAAAGAATCATTAGGACAAAATTTCAGAGATTCCAATTATGATTATCTACATGAAGATCAATCTCAGTCCAGAATATTATTTGCTGACGATGAAAAAATAACAGCTTATATCTCAAAAATGCAAAACAATAATAACTGCACAAATGATCTTATCATCCAAGCTATATCAGATCAATTTAAACAAACAATAATTAGGATAGACCTTGATAACGATGACATAACATTATTTTCATCTTCCAATATAACCAATACTTCCACTATTGTTATAGCCCGCACAAATGAAGAGCGTTATGCTCTACTAGAAATGACTAATGAAACTATGTTTAGGGAATTTTATGAAGATTATTTAGAAAATAAGGTGTAGAAGTCAAGATTTGATCTTACAGACACTATAAATTTTGCACCTGATTGTCAGTTAAATTTTGACTGTCAGATATATATTCAAGGTACAAGATTTCATTATTCTTTTCAACAGCTAATTTTTTACTATCTTGAAAAGTTTGCATAGGGGTTTTACCATAACAATATTTTCCTGAATGTGGCCTTTCATGATTGTAATACTCTAACCAAATATCAAGATCTAGCTGTAAATCTTCAAGGGATGTATAAATCTTTTTTCGCATAGCTGTATCAAAGAATTCCTGTTTCATAGTTTTGTTAAAACGCTCACACATACCATTGGTTTGAGGCGAGTAAGCGCGAGTAACAGTATGTTCTATACCTTCGATGCTTAAGAATAACTCAAAAGCATGATGCTCTATATTGCCTTTATATTCGCTCCCCCGATCAGTAAGGATACGTAAGATAGGTATCCCTTGGTCCTCATACCATGGTAATATCCGGTCATTGAGCATATCAGCACTCGTCAGCGCTGTTTTCTCAGTATATAGTTTAGCATCTGCTACTCTGGTATAGCTGTCGATAAAGACCTGAGAATAAACCTTACCTATACCTTTAAAATTGCCAACATAATATGTATCCTGGCACCCTAAATAACCTGGATGCTGCGTTTCTATCTCACCATGGGCTTCTTTCTCATTACGACGCTTCTCTAATACTTGTAACTGGGCTTCGGTAAGAACAATACCATCTTGAGCCATCTTAGCTTCTAATGCTTTAAGCCTTTTATTGATATTGTTTAAATCATTACGCAACCAAATTGATCTTACCCCACCAGGTGATACAAGAACACCTGTCTTCTTAAGCTCATTTGATACTCTCAGTTGCCCATATGCTGGATATTCTACAGCCATATCCACAACTGCTTTCTCCACACGTGGATCTACTCTATTAGCTATTATGGGCTTCTTCCGACTTATTTCGTATAGGGCTTCTTCTCCTCCAGTTTCATATAATTCTTGAAATCTATAGTAACTATCTCTACTATATCCCATAGCCTTACATGCTGCTGATACATTGCCTAAACTCTTTGCTAGCCCTAATAACCCTAGTTTGGGCTTTATTATTTTTTGATTTAAGTTCATTGTGACCTTCCATTTTTTTATCTGTATTTTTTATACATTATTTTTATTAAATGTAAGATCAAATGTCAACTAATACAAATAAGGAAAGTAACAAAACAAGTGACGACAAGTACAATCAGGGAATTCCATTTTTTTGTTTCCCTGATTATAATAGCTTGTTACATCCTGCTGATTCAATTACAGGGGTGCTGACTTTTTCTATTTGATAAGTCCAAGCTTTTTAGTTTTCCCACGGCTAAGGCCCTCTCAACTGTAGTCTTCCCAAGTGCTTTAGCAAGTTCGGCATTTTGTTCTTTAAGTTTGTTAACCTCTTCTTAATATTCACTTAAAACCTTAGCTGGTTCAAACGCTAAGGCTGCATTTGACACAAGCTAAGGCTGCATTTGACACAAATTGCTTCTTCCAATTTTAAATAGTCTTACCGCTAACTTAATATTTTGACGAAAGTACAAATAATGGACTTTCCTCTCGTAATAATTCTAGTACTATTTTTGTCTTCTCCTCACTCTGAAAACTTTGGCCTTATTCTTGGTCATTTTCTTTCCTAATTTTAATTTCATTTCATTTTATTTTACCTTAATTAGAAATCAAAATTACCTTTTTTCCTGTCTATTTTCTTCAGTCCATTATAGAACCAAGTTCTTATCCCAAATTAGCGTGAATTCTGCTAAGTAATTCTATTATTATATTATTCTTCCGTAATAATATAATTAAGTTTTTGATCGAAATCATTACGAGGAAAAGGGGGGATTAATTGTTCTTTGAGACAAATGCCAACCTTGAATATTGTTGGATGTTTCATTAAATAACTATCAAAATATCCTTTGCCATACCCTAGCCTATAGCCATCTGTACTAAACCCTAGTCCAGGCAGGCATATTAACTGAGGAACTACTGGTTCAGTAGAGTTAGATTCATAAATATTAAATTTATTTTTTGTTAATTTATTTCCTAAATTATATTTAGTAAACATCATTTCCTCATCAATAATTTTAGGTAAAGAAAAAGATAAATCTGTTCTTAATTCCATCAGCTTCAAAATATTAATTTCATATTGATTAGGGTAATATATTCCGATATGCCAGGTATTCAATAAATCTATTAATTGCCATAGTTGATTTATAATAGCAAATTGAGTTTCCTTATCTTGAATTTTTGCGATATTTTTTTGGATAATTGCTTTGCAGTCAACTCGTAGGTTTGGTTTGCAGTTGTTAAGCATTGGAATATCAACTAAAGGTTTCAAATATTTAAGTTATGTTATTTTAGTTAGGTTGCTAAATAACGCCATAATTTGTCTCTACCTTTGCTAATACCAATTCTCGGAGTAATAATAAAATTAGGGGTATTTCCGGCATCAATAATACAAAAAGATTCATTAAGAGTCATATCTTGACCATTATGGGTTTTATTAATACCCATAGCGCGGCATACTTTACCAGGCCCGTTTAGTAAAGATGAGATAGGAGTATGTTGGATTACCCCTCTAATCAATACTGCAGCAGGGAATCCATCTGTCTCTGTTACTATATTCAAGCAATGATACATCCCATATATTAAATAGACGTAGGCATTACCAGCAGGGCCATACATAATTTGAGTACGTTTAGTTAATCCTCTAGCTGCATGACAAGCGGGGTCATCTTCTCCTCTATAGCTTTCTGTCTCAATAATTTGGGCAGTAATGCCATTAAAACATAGGATTTTTCCCAGTAATTCCTGTGATACCGTAAGGGTATCTCTTGCATAAAACGTCTTGGGAAGTATCATAGGTTTATTAATATTTGCTCTATATCACGATAATAATATAGTTTGGTGCTAGAAATCAACTGGAAATTGTTGATTCCTTAAAGATAATTTTATTAAAATAAAACTAGTGATTATTAATTATAAGTAGGGCATGGCATGGATAAGTAAATATTAAATGTAGGCGTTATAAATTTATTAAGCCGCTAATAGATAATTTATTATATTTTTAAATTTTCTATCTCTTCTGAAGATAAACCAGTAAATTCAATAATTTCATTTAGAAGGTCTATTTGTGTATACATCAAAATCCCTACACCATCAACATCCCTCCATTAACATGAATAGTTTGCCCAGTTATGTAGGAGGCTTTGTTGCTCGCAAGAAATGCTACTATATTTGCCACCTCTTCTGGTTCACCAAAGGTTTTAAGAGGAATTTTTTGCATAATTGCTTCTTTTTGGGAATCATTTAATGTATCAGTCATATTAGATCTAATAAAACCGGGAGCAACGGTGTTAACGGTAATACCTTTACTTGCTACCTCAAGAGCCAAAGATTTAGTCATCCCTATCAGCCCAGCCTTGGAAGCACAATAATTTGCTTGTCCGGCATTGCCAGAAACTGCAACTACTGAAGCTATATTAATTATTCTCCCATATCGCTCTTTAAGCATTTTTTTTATTGCTTCACGATTGAGAATAAAGCTCGCTTTTAAATTGACATTAAGCACTTGCTCAAACATCTCATTGGTCATTTTTATCGCTAACATATCTTTAGTAATACCAGCATTACTAACTAAAATATCAATTTTTTCGCACCTAGCCACTAAGTTACTACATTCGTCAGTGTTGGTGAGGTTACAAGGAGCTATGGTATAATTATCTTTTAGAATTTTCCCAAGGTTTTGCAATTTGTTTTCATCACTACCAGTAATTATTACATGGCTACCTAAAAGATGAAATAATTTAGCAATTTCCCCACCAATTGTTCCTGTAGCACCAGTGATTAAGGCTCTGGTGGCCGTTAAATCTATCATATTATTATTCTTCCTCTTCGATTACTTCATTATCAAAAACAATATTATTAGTGGAAGAGGATCTTTGCCGGATTAGCTGTTCAATTTCAGCACAAATATCTGGATGATCTTTGAGATATTGTTTTACATTCTCTCTTCCCTGGCCTATCCTTATGTCCTTATAGGAAAACCATGACCCGGCCTTTTCTATTAGCTCTAATTTCACTCCTAGATCAATTATTTCTCCTTCTTTAGAAATACCTAGGCCGTATATTATATCAAAATCAGCGGTTTTAAATGGGGGAGATACTTTATTTTTTACTACTTTGACTTTAGTTTGGCTACCAATTAATTCTTCTTTATCTTTAAGGGTGGAGACTTTTCGGATGTCCAGCCTAATGGAAGCATAAAATTTTAAGGCATTCCCGCCGGTAGTCGTTTCTGGGCTACCAAACATCACGCCTATTTTCATTCTAATTTGGTTAATGAAAACAATAATGCAGTTAGTTCTGGAAATAGAAGCTGTTAATTTACGAAGAGCCTGACTCATTAATCTTGCTTGCAAGCCCATATGCGAGTCCCCCATTTCTCCTTCAATTTCTGCCTTCGGGACCAGGGCTGCCACACTATCGATAACTATCATGTCAATAGCACCAGAGCGGACTAAAGTATCGGTAATTTCTAAAGCTTGCTCACCAGTATCGGGCTGAGAAATAATTAGCTCATCGATATTAACGCCAAGTTTTTTAGCATATATGGGGTCTAAAGCATGCTCTGCGTCAATAAAAGCACAAGTGCCCCCTTGTTTCTGGGACTCAGCAATGACATGCAGAGTTAAAGTAGTTTTTCCAGAACTTTCCGGGCCAAATATTTCAATAATTCTCCCCTTTGGTAACCCCCCGATACCTAGAGCTAGATCAAGACCTAAAGAACCCGTTGGTATTACTTCTATATTTATAGCACGCCGCTGCCCCAGTTTCATCACAGAACCTTTGCCATAATTTTTTTCGATTTGGCTCAGGGCGGCTAGCAACGCTTTTTCTTTATCCATAAATTATTTCATTTTTCTACAATTACTATTAATACTAAATTTATAAAGTAACATCCAAAGGAAATCTACATAAATAGTATAAATTATTGTTAGAAATAACAACTTTATGGTAATTATTTCAGATTTTTAGATGAGTTTTAGAGACATAAATATTTAGTACCAATTATGCATCAATATTTCTTGACGCTCTAATAAAAAATCAGGGTAGTTTAAAAATCGCTCCCTAGAGTTGAAAATCAAATAAGTACAACTGCAAACGTCATTGCGAGGAGGCTTTCTTCAGGCCGTACGTACGCAATCCAGAAAAAATTATTTATGTCATCGTATTTTGGACAGGTTTGTGTAGAAATTGCCACGCTCGCCTTCTTCTCGCTCGCTAATAGCGATGGGAATGCACCTTCCATAAAAAAATGTAGGATGGTGTGGTTATACTTTTTAGAAAATTATTCGAGTCTTCTTTAACTTCAGGATGCGACTTTTAAACCGCTCTCTCCAAAAATGCATGGGAAAATAATGATTTTGTCCTTGACTATTTGCTCACTTACTTTTATCATGGTTGGTGGTTAATATAAAAATAATTAGGCTTAAGGTATTTTGTGGCTAAAAAGAATAAGAATGTCTTGGTAAGGCTTGTAAGTACTGCAGGTACTGGATATTTTCTAGTAAAAAAACGTAATCCTAAAACCCAAACAGAGAAGCTAGCATTTAGGAAATATGACCCGGTCGTTCGGAAACATGTTCCTTTCAAAGAAGAAAAAATTAAATAATTAATAAAAATTAGTTAGTAGAAATATATATGGCAACAAAGATTCGTTTGGCAAGAGGGGGAGCAAAAAAGCGTCCTCACTACCGGGTAGTGGTAGCAAACTCCACAGCACCTAGAGATGGTGACTTCTTGGAAAAGGTGGGAACTTATAACCCGATTCTTGCAAAGGATGAAGGCTGCCGGGTGGTATTAAAAACTGAGCGTATAGAATATTGGCTTGGTACTGGAGCTCAGCCTACACCGCGCGTCGCTCGGTTTATTGAAGAAGCTGGCATAGCTCTTCCTGCCTCAATTAAGAAGAAAATGGAAATAAAACTCAAAAGCCGTAAAGCCAAAGCCCCTAAAAAAGAATCCAAAAAAGCTTAAAGAAGATTTAGAGCCAATTTATAGCTTTAGGGATACTGGAAAAGAAGGGGGGGCAGGCCTTACGATTAATAGTAGGCAGAACCCCAAGATTTTTATTGATCTATAATTTGGGGGCATTATGTTTTCTCCAGTAGGTTTTTACGAATTACTTTTATATTTATCCATAACCTTCCATAGTTTATTTCCTAGAACATATTCATCTGCATCAATGACATAATTTTTGCCGGATTAGCTCAGTGGTAGAGCAATCGCCTTGTAAGCGATAGGTCGTCAGTTCAAATCCGACATCCGGCACCATTTAGTTGGCCCTGCTCGTCTTTTATAGTTAATTGCTAAAATTAAGGAAGTAAACCATTTCCGCAGCTTACCATTCCTTGTATTTTAACAAGATATTGCCTTTCAATTTCATATCAATTGACCTATTTATATTATATGACTAGCACTATTTTTGGCAGACTCCACGGATACTTAAAGTTCTATAAACTGGATCTTGCAATTGTTATGCTGGCATTATCTTGCGTCACTATTTCTTTGCTAGCGTTAGGTAATAGCTTTAAGCAGTTGATTGATAATGGTTTAACTCAAAATTACCTTCATTCAATTGATCGATCAATATTGTTTATTGTTGGCTTAATAATAATCTTTAGTATAGCTAGTTTTTTTCGCTCTTATTTCATCAATAATGTTGTAGAAAAAATAATCAACCAAATTAAAAAAGAAGCTTATAGCAATATAATTAACTTTACCCTTTCTTCTTTTGAAGAATTGAAAATAGGCGATATTATTTCCCGTTTAACGGTAGATATAGAACTGCTCTCTAAGCTTATTATCAATTTCCTTTCTTTTTTTATCCGTAATTCCCTCATGTTATATGGTGGTCTTATCCTAATGTTTTGGCAAAGTCCTAAACTTGCCTTGCTAGTAATTATTATTATACCATTATTATTGTTCCCACTAATACAATTTAGCAAATATATTAAAAATATATCAAAAAAAGTTCTGCAATTACAGGCAGATATTACAGCTAATGTAGAAGAGAGCGTTGCAAATATCGCAGTTATTCAGGCCTTTAACCAGCAACCTAACACAATTCTGCACTTTAACAACCAAATTTCTGATTATTTACAACATTCCTCTAAGCGTGTTAAAATACGCTCAATTTTTTTTGCCTTAACTATGGCCGTAATATTATTCGCGATAACTATAATAATATGGATAGGCAGTAGGGATATATTATCCGGAAATTTAACCTCAGGCCAAATGATATCCTTTATTTATTATGCATTAGTAGCTGGCATAAGTAGCGGCGGTATTTTTGAATTTTTAAGTGAAATTCCTTCATCTATAGCAGCGTCCGAAAGAGTCTTTGCTCTTATAGATTATGATTTTCAATCCTCGAAAAATATTACTAATAATCCGCAAGCTACTACAAATAAGGTAGATCATGACCGCTTTCCGCAGCAACCCTTTATTGAGTTTGATAATGTAAGTTTTGCTTACCCTTCGAGGTTAGATTCCTTAGTTTTTAAAGAGCTATCATTTAAGATTACCAAAGATAAATTTATTGGGATAGTGGGAAAATCAGGAGCAGGAAAAAGTACAATAATGCAGTTATTATTAAAGTTTTACGATCCTATAAAGGGTAGTATTAACATCATGGGAGAAGATATCTCAAAAATTAATACCCAAGAAGTAAGACGTTTAATTGGTTATGTACCCCAAGATTCCAAGATTTTTTCTGGTAGTATTAGATCTAATATAGCTTTTGTAAAACCTACCGCTTGCGAAGAAGAAATCCTAAAAGTAGCGGATATTACCGGAGTAATGGAGTTTGCACGGCCCCTTACACATGGGCTGGATACTGAAGTAGGAGAAAGGGGAGTCAAACTATCGGGTGGACAAAAGCAAAAAATAGCGATTAGTAGAGCAATTCTCTATAACCCCCAAATTTTACTGTTAGATGAAGCGATGAGTGCTTTAGATAATGAAAACGAGCAACAGCTACTTAAGAGATTACAGAAAGCGATGAAAGACAAAATTATAGTATCTATAGCACATCGCATCTCCAGCGTAGAACAAGCAGACGAAATATTAGTCATAGATAATGGATTGCTAATTGCTCACGATAATCACGAAAATCTCCTAAAATACTGTGAGATTTATCAGAGCTTTTGTAAAGAACAGGCAGTAGTACGACCTAACTTAGATAAAGCAGCAAAATTTCTGTAAATATTGAGTAGAAATCATAACTCTTACTTCCCCTTTTTAGTAAATGAAGTTTCCTTGCTATGATCCTTCCCAGCACTCTACACAGGTGGTTTTTCCACATAAGGCTCTTCAATATAGCTATTCTGCTTTACAACAGTAGTTTTACCATAGAGAAAATATACACTGAGTTGTTTGTTGTAATTACTAGTGCTATTAGCTTGATTTATGCTATAATTCCTTTAAGAAAATCAATTTGTTCTCAAATAATAAAATAGTAATAGCTGTTAGACTTTCTGATACAAGTAGCCCATTAGAGGAAATTAAGTTACCTAAAATGAGAGTAGGTACTGATGATTTTAAAACATTATTGCTAAATAGTGAAGTGTTTGTTGATAAAAGTCTAATGATCAAAGAATTTCTGGAAGATAGTGGAGATGTAATTCTCATTACCAGGCCAAGGCACTGGGGTAAGAGCTTAAATATGAATATGCTTGGGAAATTCTTTGAAATAGAAGTAGGCCAAGACGGTAAACCTTTGACTATTGACAATAGGATTAATCATAAATTATTTGTGGGAGGGGAAATAAATATAGGTTTTGGTGAGATTAAAGAACTCAAACCTCTAAAAATTGCAAATATAACAAGTAGCATGAAACGTCAAGGTCAATTTCCTGTTATTTCTATAAATTTTAAGGATGTTAAGGGAAGTAACTATCAAGAGGTTGAAAATGGAATAAGGAATCAAGTCATTAAATTATTTGTAAATCATCGTTATTTAAAATCTCATATAACAGAAGAGACAAATTTATTGGATGATGCACAAAAAGAAAAGTTATATCGATATTTTACAGGAAAACTTGATAAGGAAGACCTAAAAGATAGTTTAGCTTTTTTAAGCGAATTACTATACAAACATTTTAATCAAAAAGTATATATTTTAATTGACGAGTACGATACCCCAATCAATAGTCCCTACCTTGAATTTGGTGATAAATCAAAAGATTTTGAAGATGTTCTAAAAATATTCCGAGACATGTTTGGTAGCGCCCTAAAAACCAACCCATACTTAGAAAAAGGAGTAATAACTGGCATTCTGCGGGTTGCTAAGGCTAACTTGTTTTCAGATCTAAATAATGTTCGTGAATATAGTTTACTAGATGAAGATTTTTCTAAGTTTTATGGTTTTACTCAAACAGAAGTTGATGATTTACTTACCAAAGTACCAACAACGACAAGTCCTGAAGAAATTAAAAATTGGTATAATGGTTATACTTTTGGTGGAGAAATAATTTATAATCCATGGTCAATTATGCAATGTTTAGCCAGTAAAGGTAAACTTGATCATTACTGGTTAGATAGTGGAGGGACTTCGCTTATCGACAAGGCATTATTAGCAAATGAAATGCAGGAAGATATGCAACAACTAGCTAGCGGTAAAAGCATTATATGTAGAAGTCAAGATTTGATCTTACAGACACTATAAATTTTGCACCTGATTGTCAGTTAAATTTTGACTGTCAGATATATATTCAAGGTACAAGATTTCATTATTCTTTTCAACAGCTAATTTTTTACTATCTTGAAAAGTTTGCATAGGGGTTTTACCATAACAATATTTTCCTGAATGTGGCCTTTCATGATTGTAATACTCTAACCAAATATCAAGATCTAGCTGTAAATCTTCAAGGGATGTATAAATCTTTTTTCGCATAGCTGTATCAAAGAATTCCTGTTTCATAGTTTTGTTAAAACGCTCACACATACCATTGGTTTGAGGCGAGTAAGCGCGAGTAACAGTATGTTCTATACCTTCGATGCTTAAGAATAACTCAAAAGCATGATGCTCTATATTGCCTTTATATTCGCTCCCCCGATCAGTAAGGATACGTAAGATAGGTATCCCTTGGTCCTCATACCATGGTAATATCCGGTCATTGAGCATATCAGCACTCGTCAGCGCTGTTTTCTCAGTATATAGTTTAGCATCTGCTACTCTGGTATAGCTGTCGATAAAGACCTGAGAATAAACCTTACCTATACCTTTAAAATTGCCAACATAATATGTATCCTGGCACCCTAAATAACCTGGATGCTGCGTTTCTATCTCACCATGGGCTTCTTTCTCATTACGACGCTTCTCTAATACTTGTAACTGGGCTTCGGTAAGAACAATACCATCTTGAGCCATCTTAGCTTCTAATGCTTTAAGCCTTTTATTGATATTGTTTAAATCATTACGCAACCAAATTGATCTTACCCCACCAGGTGATACAAGAACACCTGTCTTCTTAAGCTCATTTGATACTCTCAGTTGCCCATATGCTGGATATTCTACAGCCATATCCACAACTGCTTTCTCCACACGTGGATCTACTCTATTAGCTATTATGGGCTTCTTCCGACTTATTTCGTATAGGGCTTCTTCTCCTCCAGTTTCATATAATTCTTGAAATCTATAGTAACTATCTCTACTATATCCCATAGCCTTACATGCTGCTGATACATTGCCTAAACTCTTTGCTAGCCCTAATAACCCTAGTTTGGGCTTTATTATTTTTTGATTTAAGTTCATTGTGACCTTCCATTTTTTTATCTGTATTTTTTATACATTATTTTTATTAAATGTAAGATCAAATGTCAACTAATACACATTATATCACCTATTACCAAACAAATCAGCTTTGCAAATATCAATACCCCCAAAGGCCTATTTAGTTTGCTGTTATTTAGCGGTTACTTAAATCCAACTGCTATTAGACCTCTTGCATAACCCTAATAATTTAGTTCCCAATTATATAAACCAGCGATTAAATTAAATCTTAGAGCAAATCTTTTACGTCGATTTCGATATTTATCAGCAATAATTTTAAAACGTTTTAGCATGCCGATAACATTTTCATTCAGGGCCCTGGTACTTGCCAGTTTTTGGTTATTTTTCTTATCTTGTTTTGTTAATGGATTTTTTTTAGTCTTCTTTTTTGGTAACTCAGATTTAGCATGAATCTTTTGTAACCCTTGATATCCAGTATCGGTAATTACATTAGTATCAGGATGGATATTAATTTTGGATTCCTTAAATAACCTAAAATCATGTCGTTTACCATTTGCATAATTTGTACATATTATTTGTTTTGTCTTTTTGTCTACTACCAGCTGAGTTTTTAAAGTATGTCTTTTCTTCTTACCTGAATAGTAGCGTTTTTGTCTTTTTTTGGACGCTGGATAGGACTTTCTGTGGCATCAATTAGAATGGTTTCATACGTCATATCACTTTTAACTAAAGCTTTCTTACCAGGAAGAGCAAAATCCGGATGCTTAATTAAAGTATCTTCTACCCATTTTATATTCCGATAACAACTACTTTCAGATATTCCATATGAAGCTGATATATGAAAATATGTTCTATATTCCCTTATATATTCTAGGGCCATCAATAACCTCTCTTCTATACTTAAATGGTTTGGTTTGCCCCCAAATCTTTTCTTCTTTGTTTCTGCTTCTTCTAAAATAATAGTCATTCTTGCAAAAGTATTCTTCTTAACCCCTGTTAAACGTCTAAATTCTTCTTCTCCAAACTTTTTAAGTTCTTCATATCTCATATGATAAAATTCCTGAAATCTTATCATTTTATCCTATATCCTAGGTTATGCAAGAAGTCTATTGAACCAAATGAAGATATCTACGCACTATCAGCGCCTAATAAAGAAGTCAAGCATATATACAATGCTAGGATGCTACAATGGGTAACTGATCAGTTACAAATTGATCACTCTCGGTATTATTCTTTTGTAAGCTTACTACCGGTTTGCAAGATAGAAGAATTTAAAGAACGACTACAGGAATTATTACGTGGTTCTACTAGTTTTTATCAAACAGGAGAGAAAAAAGCAGAGGTTTTTTATAGCGGTTTTATGTTAGGTTTAGTCCATACATTAGCAGGAAGTTATCTAATAGAAAGTGAGAAAGAATCAGGGAGTGGTAGAGCTGATGTTATTTTGATACCTAAGGCTGGTAAATATAATAACAGTATTATCATTGAGTATAAAATATCCAAAACTTCTGAAGATTTAGAATTTATTGCTAAAGCAGGGCTAACTCAAATTAATAACAAACAATATGATACTAAACTCAGGGAACAATCCCATGTTCAAAAGATTATTAAGATTTCTCTAGCTTTTTGTGGCAAGGAAATGGCTATGCAATATCAGATTGATAATATGGGTTGATTATCTCCCTGGCATATTCTATATCCAGTAAACTATTTTTTCAAGGGTTCGATATCTAATATACAGAGTAATCTAACGAACAAGGTTACTTTTTCTACGGTATCTCTTACTGCTTTCTTTGCAACTTACACAAAATATAGGACAAGCTCTTCAAGACCACAGGTTTTTCATCTTGTTAAAAAAATTATCATCATTTTCTGTGTCATTATTCATCTCTTTGTTTAAGGCTTCGAGTAATTCTTTTTGCTTTTTAGTAAGATTCTTTGGTATTTCCACATGGATATGGGCAAACATATCTCCTCGGACAGTAGATCTTACTTTAGACATTCCTTTTCCTTTCAATCTCAGCTGGTCGCCATTTTGGGTGCCAGCAGGTATTTTGAGCTTTACTCTAGTGCCTTCTATGTCAGGGACTTCTACTTCTCCTCCTAAAGTGGCTAGAATAAAATTAATAGGTAATTTGCAATGTAAATTAATCCCATCCACCTTATAAAGATCATGTGGTTTAATGGTAATGAAAATGTATAAATCTCCACTGCTTCCGCCCCGTATTCCCGCATCTCCTTCACCAGTAAGGCGTATTCTTGTACCTTCTTCTACGCCCGCTGGGATGTTTACGAGTAAATTCCGGTGTTGAGAAGAACGACCATTACCATGGCATTTTTTACAAGGATTTTTTATAATTTTCCCCAACCCTTGACATTTAGCACAAGTTTGTTCAAGAGTAAAAAACCCTTGCTGGATCCGTACTACGCCCATGCCATCACAAGTAGTACAGTTTGTCATCGCGGTATTATTTTCGGAGCCTTTACCATTACAACCAGTACATTTTACTTCGCTAGTAAAATTAATATTTTTCTCTTGTCCCTTAAATGCCTCGGTTAAGGTAATGGTGATATTATATTTTAAATCTGAACCTCGAGCGGTAGTAGAAGGACGTTGTCTTTTGCTACCTCCACCCATAAAATCATTGAAAAACTCACCAAATATGTCATTTACATCTGCTCCAAAACCGCTACTTTGATGCCTTGATGAGGCGCCACCACTATTTTGAAAAGCATTATGTCCAAAACGGTCATAAGCTGCCCTTTTTTGTTCATCCTTTAAAATATCATAGGCAGCATTTATTTCCTTGAATTTTTTTTCTGCCTCAGGGTCATTGTTATTACGATCAGGATGATATTGCATCGCTAATTTATGGTAGGCTTTTTTTAACTCTGCTTGGGTAGAAGTTTTACTTACCCCAAGTATTTGATAATAATCTCGTGTTGACATATATATTTGATTTTAACCTATTTACCGGAATTTATGCGAACTTATCTGATAACAAGTATCTTAAAACTTTTACGTTACATATAGTCAACTTCAAATGAATTAGGGACGCCGCGAAGAGCGCGAAGTTAAGAGTACGCTGGTAGAGCAACGGACCACGTCCATAGTTTATATTATATAATTGACTATAGTTAAAAACCATCAGGGCTATGACATTATAGCCCCCTGATGGTGGAAATAATATTTTTTAATAACGCAAACTGCCGCATAAAAATAGTTATCCTTATCCGTAGTTTTAGATTATTTACTGAAAAGATATTTTTCTTATCCCAAACTGGAGCTTCCTATTGCTTATTATTACTGACATCCTCGTAATGTGCATCAACAACATTCTCGTCAGAAGGAGAATTAGGGCTATTATCATCCTCTTTATGCATTGCTTCGCTAATTTTCATACTGCTAGCAGTTAGAAGATCAGTCTTTGCTTTAATTTGTTCTAAATCATCCGCTTCTAAAGCAGTTTTCAATTGGGTTATAATAGCTTCTATTTCCTGTTTAGTTTCAGGAGATATCTTGCTTGCCTGGTCTTGGATTGTTTTCTCAGTTGAATATATTAGGCTATCAGCATGATTTCTTGCATCAATTAATTGCCGACGCTTCTTATCTTCAGCAGCATTTTTTTCAGCATCTTTTACCATTTGCTCGATTTCAGCATCACTTAATCCACCAGAAGCTTGAATGGTTACTTTTTGTTCCTTACCGCTTGCTTTATCTTTAGCAGATACATGCACTATACCATTCACATCTATGTCGAAAGTTACTTCAATTTGCGGCACTCCTCTACTTGCTTGCGGAATTCCTTCAAGGTTAAATTGGCCAAGTAATTTATTGTCCGTGGCCATTTCTCTCTCCCCTTGGAATACCCTAATAGTTACAGCATTTTGATTATCTTCAGCTGTTGAAAAGATTTGGCTTTTCTTAGTAGGGATACTAGTATTCCGATCAATTAATCTTGTGAAGACTCCTCCTAAAGTTTCAATACCTAATGACAGAGGAGTCACATCCAGTAATAATATGTCAGTTACTTCTTTATTTAAGACACCACCTTGGATTGCAGCTCCTAAAGCCACTACTTCATCAGGGTTCACACCTCTATGAGGCTCTCGGCCAAAGAATTCTTTTACCTTCTCAATTACTTTGGGCATGCGGGTCATCCCACCAACAAGAATTACTTCTTGAATATCAGAGGCTTTTAATCCTGCATCTTGCAAAGCTTTCCTACAAGGTTCTATTGTAGCATCAATTAGCGCTGCCACTAAGGATTCTAGCTTGGCTCTTGTAAATTTCATGTTTAAGTGTTTAGGGCCTGAACTATCAGCGGTAATATATGGTAAATTAATGTCAGTTTGAGCTACGGAGGATAATTCTTTTTTGGCCTTTTCTGCTTCTTCCTTTAAGCGTTGTAGGGCAAGAGAATCTTTACGTAAATCGATGCCACTCTCTTTCTTAAATTCATCAATTAAGTAATTTAAGATTTTTGCATCAAAATCTTCGCCCCCCAGAAAAGTATTCCCATTAGTAGATTTGACTTCAAATACTCCATTTCCTATTTCCAGAATAGAGATATCAAAAGTACCACCTCCTAAATCATAAACTGCAATTATTTTGCTTTCAGCTTTATCAAAACCATATGCTAGGGCTGCCGCGGTTGGTTCATTAATGATCCTTAATACTTCAAGACCAGCAATTTTTCCTGCATCTTTTGTTGCTTGCCGTTGGGCATCGTTAAAATAAGCAGGGACGGTAATTACTGCTTGCGTCACCTTCTCACCAAGGTAATTCTCGGCTGATTCTTTCATTTTTTGAAGAATATAAGCGCCAATTTGACTTGGAGAATATTTTTCTCCGTTAACTTCAAGCCAAGCATCCTTATTATTAGCTTCTACTATATTAAATGCTACTAGATCTTGATCTTTTCTGACCATAGGATCAGTATAACGTCTCCCTATTAGACGTTTAGTACCATACAAAGTGTTTTTTGGATTAGTAACAGCTTGGCGTTTTGCATGTTCACCAACTAATGTTTCTCCAGAACTGCTAAACCCCACCATTGAAGGAGTGGTCCGAAAACCTTCGGCATTTTCTATGACTTTTGGTTTTCCACCTTCCATTACTGAGACACAAGAATTGGTTGTGCCTAAATCTATACCTACTATTTTTGCCATAATATACTCCTGATCTCAATTTAAAAATATTTATTTTTATCTCGAACTTGAACGTTTTAAAAATTAACTATATAAGTTTTGATATAATATTGGAGTGGATATTTTACAAGGGTAATTTATGAAAAAAATTAAAATCTCTCACGTGCCTCTTAGCTATCAATTATACTGTATATCAAATTTAAGTTAAATTTAATAGTTGTAGATAAGAGAATTTATGAGACATATTCCTCCCTCATTCCTTCGGGATCTACACCTTCTAAGTCTGTTCCGAGGGGCCCCCATCATCTGTCATTACTTGATGCCCCATCAATTGATCCAACAAATCTTCTTCCTCTCTATAGCTCTCTTCTAATGCTAATTTTTCATTAAAAGTTAAATCTTGTGGTGCATAATGCGGTGGTAAGTTGGTCAGAGGAATAGGTGATTTTAATGGTAATTGCATTTCTTCTGATACAGATTTTTCAGAGTCCAATAATATTTTATCTGGGATAGGTAAAGCTGCTATCTTATTATATTCAGGAGCAAGAGTACCACCAGAAGAGAGTGCTTTTTTATAAGATGGCGGTGGCTGAAAAGTCCCAGATGCTACCTTATTATATTCAGGAGCAAGAGTAGTATTATAAGAGATGTTTTCCTCATAATATGCTGGTGGCGCAGAAGGGATAGCAGGTTCTGTGTTAGAAGTTGATATTTGTTCTTTTACTGCAATTACTACTGGCTTAGGATCTTCTTCCACGCCGCTCTCATACCCATCATCAGCATCTATATCCAACTTGCTAGGAGGTAACTCTTCTAATGGAGGCGCAGAAGGCTGTACAGAAGATGGCCTTACTACAGGAGATGGGGTAGCATATAAGAGGGCTTCTTCATAAGTTGGTGGTTCGTCTTCCTCCCAAGGCGCGGAGGGTAAAATGGGAGCAGAAGGCTCTGTATAAGATGCGGGTGTTTGGTCTTTTACTGCGTTATCCCCCCCCTCTTCTGCTACGCCGCTCTCATAACCTTCATCTGTTGTTTCTGATAGCATATAAGGAGGGAGAGTAGCAAATAACTCTTGATATAGTTCAAGATTCATGGAGACCTTATTCTCAGGATGTTTTTGATTATAAGATTCCACCAGCTTATCCACAGTTCCTTTAATCCAAGCATTGCCGTTGTTTTTTATCCAGTCTTGAGTGGTCTCTATTAATTCTTGTAAATTTTTAGGGGAAGCATCATCTAAGCTATTATTCGATTTTTTAGTAATAGGGATCTTCAATGGCAAATAGGCATCTTTTAATGTGACTTCCAGGAATTTGTTATCAACTGCTTGTGAAGCTGCTACACAAATATCATATATATTATTTCTTGCCATATCTGCTGTTCCACCATCGAGTTTAAGGAAATGGCCAACAGCGCTTAAGCCAGAGAGAAGCTTGGACTTAATCGCATGTTTGATAGAAGGAGTGGGGGGCGGATCAAGTTCGAAATCGAAAGGACCCATATAACCCTTATCACGTAATTCTTCCATCGTGATAGTAATCATGTTTTTAATATTATATTCTGGATGTAATAGAATATAGGCTTGTTTACTAGGGTTGTTATCTGGAGTTAATCCTCCATCCTTAAAGACTTGATAAGGCTTTGAGTTAGCAATACTGTCTCCCTTTACAGAAGGAAAATACCCGGGGGCAGCTGTGGTGGCGGCTAATGTCTGCTTTAAGGGATAATTATCATCTTGACTTTTTTGGGCTTTCATTGTTGCCATTACTCCAGGATCTCTATCCGTCCACTGATAAACAGGGATAATGACAGGCTTAAGAGTGTCAGTCAGAGTCAGATCTTTGCCTAATTCTGCAAGTATATTGTATAAAGGTGCCGGGTCATATTTAGCTTTTAGAAAACCGTAGAAAATTTTTCCATACCATGGATCATGTGAAGGGGTGGAAACACCAGGGGCTATTTTACCAAACCCTTCAATAACTGTGCTTACAGGCTGTACAAACTTGTGGAAAATTTTTTCAGACCATTTTTCCAACTTTGTTTGTGGTTCCGGGGAGGCGGAAGAAATAGGTGGAACTATTTTTGCTAAAGCTTCAACAATGGTATTAACAGGGTTTAGGAAAGCATCGACAACTTTTTCATATATTGTTGGAGTTTTAGGTGGAAAAATAACGGAACATATTTCGTCAAAGAATTCAGTAAATGTTTTAACAGTAGGGAAAAGGGGCTCTGTACTGTTTTTCTCTTTAGGAAGAGTAATGCCAGCAATTATTAGAGCTCCAACACTTGTACCGCCGAATACGTCAAATAACTCAAGCAGGGATTTATTCGTTACAGCTTCCAATATTTTAAGCACTTCTAATTGCATCCTCCCTTTGACCCCACCGCCTTCTAAACATAACACATTAATATCTTGTTTATCTTCTATTTTTTTAGGCTCTGCATCAGCCAGGACTTCTTTAATCCAAGCGGCTTCTCTAGCCCGAGAGGCGTCTCTCTGCAGAAAGGATTCTTTAATCCAAGCCTCTTCTTGAGATAAAGCATCTTCTTGAGTTTTGGCATTATCAAGCGATGAGACTTGAGAAGGCTTTTTAGTTTTAAAAGAAGACATAATTCTTTACCCCGTTTAATAGTATTTTTTTATTGAAGTATCTTTAAACTGTATCACAATCAGTTAATAAAAAATAGTATTTAGCTTGCATTTTTGAAGAAAAAATAAATTTATTTATATCAAAAAAACCACAATCAACGCAAATTCAAAATAAATTTACCCTGAATTTGCGTTAACCCACAAGTTAGAACGCTAATTTTAACTTGATTGCCCCTTGATGACTAGAGTATTTTTTATTGGTAATTAAGTAGTTATAACTAGAGATAATTTCTACTATCCCGCGTTTAATAGCCATACTACCACCAATTTTATAGCTATATTTAGCTGGCTTTTCAGCTAATAATAACTGCTTTTGATTGGTAGATGAATTAGCAGGTGATACCTCCAATATACTCTGCTTATTATGGAAAAACTTTTCAGCTTCAGCATATAATCCTGGAATGAGAATAGTAGTATTACTCAGCTGGATTGGTATACTAGTTTCAATCCCCACGCTCCCAGAAGTCTTTCGGTTACTATTGCCCGCAACTACAGATAGGCTTTGTGTATCAAAACTTTGCGTGTAGCTGCCTAGGTTATAAGCGCCATATTTTAGAGCAATATTTGGCACAACTAATAAATTGCCTAGATTAGTTTTATGCGCCAGCATTACTTTGCTATTATAAGGCTTATTCTTGATATTATTTATTATTAGCTCATTGCGGAGTAAGGATTTGGTATAGATATTACCAAATCCTAAAGAAACAAATCCTTGTAATATTAGCCTTTCTGTTAAATTACCTTGGCCATATAATGAGACTAAATGAGTTTTGGTTATTGCTTTATCAATAGAGTTTTTATACTTAAAATTAGATTTTATATAATTATAAGCTATGCCAATTATACTGTGATTGCCTAGTTCTACATCTGTTCCAATAGTAGCAGCGCTAGTTCTGCAAGTATACCACTTAGCTGAATCATGTTGCCCATTATATTTACTAATGCCATGTGCTCCATTAATCCAGACTCTTTTTGATAATCCATTATCTTCTTCCGTCTCTCCCGAAGGAACTGGTAGTTGTAAAATAGCTCTAAGTTTACACCCTATACTATCTTCTATAATTCTCTCCGCAGTATACATAGCGTTATTTACTACATGGTCAACATCTAGAGATCCAGTAATAGGGTTGATTACTACAAGGGCGGCCGAAGGAGGGGCACCACCACCACCGTCTGCAGGGGGTGGTAAATTTCCACCACCACCATTTCCACTACTGTCACCTCCGCCATCATCCGAAAGGGAAGCAATGATTTTCTTTTTAGTAGGGTTGCTTACAGATGTTACATTATTACCGAGATTTTTATCATTGTTACTTTTATCTCTACTCTGTATATTTCCATTATTAGCTGAAGAAACTGCGACGATAGTAGGGCTATTGTTACTGCTATTTTCTACCGTCTCACTAATTGGAATGCTGGTTGTTGGTGCTTCAGTGATAACAAGAGCGTCTTCACCACTCTGATTTGTAAGTTGGGAAGACTGAAGAGCGTTTTCTGGTATAGGCACATTCGGAGGAGGAAAATCCTGCATTTTATGGTTTCCGGTGATATTGGAATATCCTTCCATTGTACCTCTATTTCCCCCAGAAGGGCGTTTAGTTCTTTCTGTACTAGTAGGAGAGATGGATCTGGCATAACAATTCTTTGGAAGGTTGTCTTGATCTTCATCACCGGTCGATTCCTCATCAGTAGAGGAATCGGACGAAACCTTTAAGTAAGCATCAACTTTGGCTTCTAAGCGAATCAACTTTTCATTGAGCTCGTCGTTCTCCTCATCATCTATTTCCGGTTTCCATTCTTGACTTATGTTTGCTGGGCTTTGTACTACCTGTGGTGTTGGATGTTTGATTGTGTCGTACCATTCACGTAGGGGATTATCAACAACATCTAAGTCTATTCTAGAAGGGCAGCTGTGTCTTCTTTTAAGGGGTGGCTCACTAAACGATTCAAAGTCATCAACAGAGTCCTCTCTATTTATCCATTGCTCGCCTCCTAGTGGTGGCCATGTACTCCCAAAATTACTAGGAGCTGTGAATTTAGAAGTTCTATCAGCATTTTTATCCTCCAACCCTTGGATCAAGTTTCCTACATTTTGATCAGATACGTCTACTTGTGTATTTCCCTGAGCGGCTAGCTGCGCGGTTGCCTGTGGCTCTGCCTGCACGGCTGCCTGTGGTAGCGCCTGCGTATCTACCTGTGGTGCTGCCTGGGTACTTCCCTGCGCAGTTGCCTGTGGCTCTGCCTGCACGGCTACCTGTCGTGGTGCCTGCACGGCTACCTGTGGTAGTGCCTGCGTATCTACCTGTGGTGCTGCCTGGGTACTTCCCTGCGCAGTTGCCTGTGGCTCTGCCTGCACGGCTACCTGTGGCTCTGCCTGCACGGCTACCTGTGGTAGTGCCTGCGTATCTACCTGTGGTGGTGCCTGGGTACTTCCCTGCGCAGTTGCCTGTGGCTCTGCCTGCACGGCTACCTGTGGTGCTGCCTGCACGGTTACCTGTGGCTCTGCCTGCACGGCTACCTGTGGTGGTGCCTGTGGCTCTGCCTGCGCATCTACCTGTGGCTCTGCCTGTGTATTTAGTTTGAGCTGTGAAGGTCTGATTGTTGCATGCATGTCAATAGGGGGCATATTAGCATCAACAGTACCTGCGCCTATACTAAGGGGGGTATCTGTGACAGAGCTATTAGATGGTAATGGGTGGTGGTCGGAGTCAGCCATATTTATCACGTTCACAGCTCCTCCTGGCTGAGGCGCTATACACCTCAAGGCAATGGGACCTAGGGGGTTAGGACCATCAACATTAGGCGTGTGAGCAGGGGCTTTGACTTGGATCTGATTATCCTGAGGACTAGGGACGTTGGGGTTCTTGGTGTTGCTCCTAGATTGATGATCGCCTTCATTATCAGTATTACCGTGAGAGATGTCTATCTTTTCATCCTCACTTTGAGAATCGTCGGAGCTATTTCTCGTGTTTTTTCTTATTAAACTCATATATTGGCGCACTACTGGATCTACCTGGGGCTCTGCTTCAGGTTCTGGGGGAAACATTTTTTTAGTTTCGTTCTTTTTTTCTGTGCAGGTTTGAAGTTCTTCCGCAGGTGGTTCTTTTATCTCTGATACCTTGGACTTAGTAAGTGCAGCCCTAACACGAGCTGCAGTTGTTCTAGGCAAAGTAGTAGATCCAATAACCGGAGTTGGTCGGTCACAAGGTCTTCCCAAAAAATCCCACTCTTCTAGTTTGATATCTCCTTCTTCTTTAAGGAGTGAGGCTAGTGTTGGTTTAGCCTTACTTGATGAACGTGGGATAGTATTCGACATATTCTGGTACATAGAGGGCATTTTCTTAGTCGGGTCTTTTTTTTCTTCCTCTACGTGCCTTAATAAACCCTTTCCTCCAGCCGCCTTCTGAATTGCATCTAAGTGTGTTCCTACCCCTATAACATCTATAGTTTTAATCTTAAGTGGAAGATGCTTAACAGGGGGCTTAGAATCTTCTTCTGGACTCCCGGGCCGTGGTGTCTCGGAAGGTGATCCGGTAGTAGGGCTGCTTCCATAACCTGATGAACTCTGAGGGGGAAGAGGAGCAGCGTTATTATTACCTTTACCAGGAGTTAGCTCTGAATCCTCACTACCACTGCTGGTTATGCTACCCCTTTTGATAGTTGTTGGGCTAACAGGTGGAGTACTAGCCGGGGTATCAGGAGGAGTAGTAGCGGGAGCATTGGGTGCACTACTAGCTGAAGGGTTATTAGCAGCGCCCACAGCATTATTGTTTTTATTTTGAAGGTTCTGGCCTAAAAGATCCTCATGGGTTTGCTCTTGTTTTGTGCCATTATTAATTGGACCTTGCTGGCCCACTGGAATATCAGGGATTTTCTTTTTTTTGTTCAAACTATTCCTTAAGTCATCTATCAAACTAGCATTTTTTTGAGGTCCAGATGACGTTTTTGATTGGGTGCTGGTATTGTTGTGCTGGTTGTTACTACTTTGCGCTCCATCCTGGTTACCATCGCTAGGAGCAGAAGCATTGCCTGAAGTCCCTGCCCCTGCTCCTGTCGGATCCTGATTATTAACGGCACCCCTAACTTGACTCCTATCGCTTTTGTCACCGTCGGCTACTTTATTTAAGGAGTCCCCTGGCTTTTTATTTCCTCCTTTTATGTTAACCGTTGGCAGAGGAGCGGTAAGAGAAGATGGTATCGGCGGAGGCGGTGGTGGTGGTCCTCCATGCTTAACCTGGACTATGGGTTTGGGGGCCACAGGTGAGGAAGTGCCAGCTACTTGTGGGCCGGGGGCAGACGCGGCAGTAGCGCCTTCTTCCTCACCAGTAGGGCCTCCATTATTAGGTGGGGTATTGCTTGTACCTGCCTCATCTTCCGTTGCAGTGGTGGTGTTATTAGCTGCAATCTTAGATTTTACAGTAGGTCTATTACTAGGTTTGGAACCAACTATATCATTCAAATAATTATACTTCCCTCTCAAAGAACTTGACTTGTTAGTAGTTGAGGTGCGGCCTGAACTTGCAGTCGCTTCCTTTGCATTGGTGCTGCTGTCAACTGTGCTCTTAAGAGGCGAATTGTTTCCATCTCCCCCTACTCCAAGGCTCATACTAGGTGAACTGATAATAGTGGTTACTATGCTTGAGGTAACCAATAGCGATCTAATATTTCGTTTTATTTTGCTATTAGTGAACTCTCCTAGTAATTTAAAATTTTTCATAACCCTCCTAAAGTCATTATTAAAATTCATTATTAACGAAAGCTATAACGCAAAAGATTAATCAGTTCAAATCAACTATTAAGATATTAGGTTTTTATTAATAACTTAATATAGATTAGGTAATATTTCTGTGATGTTTTTGTTACAAATTAAGAGTTTTAAGTTTTGTTAGTTGATTTAAGAAGCGTTAATTCTATTTAAATTAATATTTTTTTAATTATTATATTAATTGCCTATAACCCCACGAAAAATTTATTGCAATGTAATATGTCAGTAACATAGTATATTTAAAATAATGTATAGCGATTGAGACTAATAAAATGTAAATATATGAAAATAACTAGTGAATATCATCGACCTTCTAAAAATTCTTCCGGAGTAGGAATTGTACGTATTTACGTCGAAGATAATCAGGGGAATAATATTAATAATAACCAGGATATCAGTTTTATAGTATCTGATGAAAACGATATGATTGCTGTTAGTACAGAGGCTAATAAAATAGTTTTTACCCTTCCGGAAATCTTACCATTTTTTCCTTCTAATCCTATGGCAATAGAATTGGCTGAGGGTGAAATAACAGGATTAATTATTGGCAAAGGTAGTACTAACCTTGAAATAATAATTAAGGATAACGATAATCTCCATTATCTCATAATGGAATATAATAGTGTAGCTACGGTAACTAATAAGCGCTGGCAAGACCCAAACCCCATATGGTTGAAATTAGTGGAAGGGTCTAAGATATTTTGTAATCCATATCTCTACGTATCCCTTGAAGGGTATTCTTTTCCTAATATAGCCTCTATTACAATGGAGCGAGAGTTAGTAAAGATTGATCACACCTTATCGGTAAGCAATTTCCCGATTGGGATATGGGAGCCCGTTGAATATGTTCCCTAAATAATACGGATTAATACCAAAGGCCCCTTATTTACTACCTTCATTTATCAAATTACTGTTGATTCTTGTGTTTATTTCTTAGCTCATTTTAAACTATAGTCAAATTCAGATGAATTAGGGACGCTGGAAGAAGGCACGAAGTCTAGAACTATGATAGTAAAGCAACGAGCAACTTGACGTCCCTAGTTTATCGTTAAATTAACTTGAGAACGAATTTTAGGTTATTTTATGGTGGAAATTTCTATTTTATTTATTATACTATAATCAATTTGAATAAAATAAAGATTAAGGTTTAATGACGCTGAGAATAGGGATGTACAATAACTTCCGACAGTTGTGGCCTGACGTTCCTGCCGTAGTCTCATGTAGTAGCTCAGCTCGGCTTCGTTTTCCCTTCCAAATCCCGAGGGCTTTTTCGATTTATACAGGAAGTCTATTATTAATTCAGATCAATAGAACTATCAAATAATTTAAATTAATGAGTGAAATATTATTATGGCCTTAAACTTTAAAGCCCCAGAAAATGTAGTGCTTAAACCTATTATAACAGTATTTGGGGTTGGTGGAGCTGGAGGAAATGCTGTTAATAATATGTTAATTGCAAAATTACAAGGAGCAAAATTTGTTGTTGCTAATACGGATGCGCAATCGTTAGAACATTCTTTATGTGACAACAAAATTCAACTAGGTATTACCATAACCAAAGGTCTTGGAGCTGGAGCATCTCCTGAAATTGGCGCTTCAGCCGCTGAGGAATCAGCTGAAGAGATTAAAGGGCATTTAGAAGGTAGCAATATGGTGTTTATCACTGCTGGTATGGGGGGTGGCACAGGTACTGGCGCCTCTCCAGTTGTGGCAAAAATAGCGAAAGAACTGGGTATTCTTACGGTAGGGGTGGTAACTAAACCGTTCCATTTCGAAGGAAAATATAGGCGGACGACGGCAACGCAAGGGCTTTTAGATTTACAAAAATTTGTTGACACTTTAATAGTGATACCGAATCAAAATTTATTTCGTATAGCTAATGAACATACTAGCTTTACTGATGCTTTTAAAATGGCTGATGATGTGTTGCATGCCGGTGTTAGAGGGGTTACTGATTTGATGATTATGCCTGGTCTTATTAATCTAGATTTTGCCGATATCAGGACAGTTATGAGTGAAATGGGTAAAGCAATGATGGGAACAGGAGAAGCTTCTGGGGAAGATAGAGCGGTCAAAGCAGCCGAAGAAGCTATCTCTAACCCCTTACTGGATCATAATTCAATGCGTGGCGCTAGGGGGGTGTTAATTAACATTACTGGCGGAGTTGATATGACCCTATTTGAAGTGGATAGTGCTGCTAATAGGATTAGGGAGGAAGTAGGAGAAGCAGATGCCAATATTATCTTTGGTTCCACATTTAATCCAGAATTAAATGGGGTGATTAGAGTGTCGGTAGTTGCTACCGGTATTGATGCGGATCAGATGATAAGTAACACCACCTCTATTAATGAATCTCTACTGGAAGAGGAGAGTGCAGCTCAGGAAAAACTACTTAATAATTATATAGAGGGGGAGGCAGGAATTTTGGAAGAAATCCCCAATTTTGCTCAATATAGTGGCCAGCAACCTGAATCTACAGGTGATGAGTTGCCACTTTTAAATTTGGGGATGCAAGCAGCAATTAACAATCCACAAGATCAACCAACATCCAGTATGAACAAATCCTCTTTACTTAGCAGGATGTGGAGTTCTTTAAAATCTAACTCACCATCTCCGGAAACAAAGTCACCCGTGCCTTCTGCTCCTTCGCAAAATAAAGAGGGAGAGGTAGATATTCACGACATCCCTGCTTTCTTAAGAAAACCAAAATAATTCTAAATGCCTTAACTTAATTAAGAAGAAGTACAAGCCTAATTAATGCGAAATTAGGCTTTACCGATAAACTTTTAGTTGATGACAGATCATCGTCATAGCGAGGAGGCCGCAAAGGCCGAGGAAGCAATCCAGAAAACGGTATCACCCCTTCCCGTCCTACTTTGACTCGTTTTAACGATATTTTCAAGATACAATCCAGAAAAACCCTGAAACAAGCTAATTTTCCTGAATTGCCGCGCGCAGCAAACGCCCGCTTAGCTAATGAGGTTACAGCTACCCACGCACAATTTTTGCTTCGGTATCAACACTTTTACACCCCTCTGCCGATGATTTTCCTGCCTTGCGCGATGGAGCGAAGATAGGCGATGAGTAACGACACACGCAAATTCATATCAGAGTGGTATATCGGCAGTGCCCTAAATTACATTAGCTTGCGGCTTTACTTCTTTTACATTTATCCTCAATTTTTCTTTAATCCGAGCCGCCTTACCACTTAAGTTTCTTAAATAATAAAGTTTAGCGCGGCGCACTATCCCATATTTAACCACTGTGATAGAATGAACCATAGGAGAGTAAATCATGAATCTTCTTTCTACCCCTTCGCCATGACTAACTTTACGAACAACAACTGATGAAGCAATCCCACTATTTCTCTTGGCAATTACTACCCCTTCGTATGCTTGAAATCTCTCAAGTATTTTTTCTTTACCATCTTTTTCAATTGACCGATCAATTATTTTGACAGTAACTTTTACAGTGTCCCCAGCTTTAAAATCAGGGATTTGTTTATTCTCGGTTAGCCTTAAAATTTGCTGTTGTTCAAATTCTTTAATAATATTTTTCAACTTGAAACTCCTAATAAATATTTAATAAATCTGGTCTACGTTTTTTTGTGATATCCATAGATTGTTGCTGTTTCCAATTTTTGATTAACTGATGATTCCCAGATAGCAACACATTTGGAACCTTCTTTTCTTTCCACTCTACAGGCCTAGTATATAAGGGGGCTTCAAGCAATCCAGCAAATTCCCCATTTTTTTCAAAAGATTCTGATTGCAATGTATCCTGATTTACTAGGACGTTTGGAAGTAACCTAATTAGGCAATCAAGAATAGTTAGCGCGGCTAGCTCCCCACCTGATAAAATATAATCCCCTATACTAATTTCTGTAATATTATACTCTTCAAATATCCGTTCGTCAACCCCTTCAAAGCGTCCACATAAAATTATTATTTGCTGTTCTCTGATAATTTCATGAGCTTTTGCTTGGGTAAATAGTTTTCCTCTAGGGGATGGATAGTATATCTTTGTTTTTCTAAGGTTAAGGATATGTTCTATACAATTTCCAACAACGTCAGGACGCATTATTAACCCATTACCCCCCCCGTAAGGTTCATCATCCACTTTTTTATGTTTAGTTAACCCAAAATTTCTAATATTGATTATATCATAAGACCATATTCCCTTTTTTAAAGCTTGACCTGCCAGGGAATATTGTAAAGGACCCGGAAACATTTCGGGGAATATGGTTAATATTGAGGTATGGAACAAAGACATTAAATAAAATAATAAGATTTAAAAACAAAAAAATTGATTTGATCAATATTATAGTCTATATAATTAAACAAGGTTGTCTATAATATGTTTTATGATTATCTTTAATTGAGGTATATTATCTTTAAGGATTCTCAAAAAGTCAGTAGGCGATAGAATTAACTTAAAAACTATAAAAGTTAAGAGATAGGGGAAAGCTTACGCAAAGCCTTAAAGGGAGCCTTGCTGGGCTGTACTTAACCGCTTTTAGGGATACCGCTTTTGTAGCGACCTTTTATGACCACGTAGCCATAAATCAATTCTTGCAAGTTCACAAGCGCTATTACTTCCGCAGTGACTGATGACGAATTGGCTCTGAAAAATAAAGGGTAAGTTTAGCTCAAGACGTTGTTCCAAGCATCTTCTGACGTGCAATAAGTATTATCTTAGAAGAAGGGTTATTAGGGGCTTGGGATAATTAAATACTATACGGGGCATAGCGCAGTCTGGTAGCGCATCTGGTTTGGGACCAGAGGGTCGGGAGTTCAAATCTCTCTGCCCCGACCACATACTTATCAGCTTTTCGAGTATTCTATAATTTCATCACAAAATTCATATGCTCCCTATATGCTCCCTGCCAGTTAAATAATCAGTGTCATAAATGCGTCAAATCCTTTTCAGGATCTGAATAAAGTATTAGGTTTAGGGTTAACATGTGTGAAACAGTTGATCCACGAAATGAAGGGGAAGATTGAGCTAAGCAGCATCGAGGGTAAAACCACTACTGTTGAGTGTAAAATACCGGTACAACTACCAAATAGCACTGATTAGTTAGGTTAAAACAAGTTGCTGTAAGCCTTACAAACTTACAGCAATAAATTATTTGCTTAAATTACTTAGTGGTCTAATTTATTTATGCTATAATTTGTTATAGTTTAAAGATCGATGGTAATTCTCAAAATATAATCAACTAATATGACAGTTAACCTTTCGGATACTATTTCAATACATCAAGCTATTACCTCTCTCCCTATTGGTAATAATCTACCTAGAATGAGAGTAGGTACTGATGACTTTAAAACTTTGTTGTTCAATAGTGATGTATTTGTTGATAAAAGTTTAATGATTAAAGAATTACTAGAAGATAGTGGGGATGTAATTCTCATTACCCGTCCAAGGCGCTGGGGTAAGAGCTTGAATATGAATATGATACAGAAATTCTTTGAAATAGAAGTGGATGAAGATGGTAGGCCTTTACCTGAGGGAGAGAAGATAAATAACAAGCTGTTTTGGGGAGGTACAGTAGATTTAGGTATTAAAGGTAAAAGGATCCTTGAACCTTTAAAGATTAGTGCTAATGAATATGCCATGGCTCAACAAGGTAATTATCCCGTTATCTCAATAAACTTTAAGGATGTGAAAGGGAGCAACTATAAAGAAATAGAAGAGGAAATTCAAGGACAGGTTATAAAATTATTTGCAAGTCACCGCTACCTAAAACATTATATAACAAAAGATACCACCGTGTTAGATGAGGTGCAAAAGAAAAAATTAAATCGATATTTTACAGGAGAATTTACCAAAAAAGATCTTAAAGATAGTTTGAAATTTTTAAGTGAATTACTGTTTATGCATTTTGGTCAGAAAGTTTACATATTAATCGATGAGTATGATACCCCTATCAATAGCTCGTACACTAAATTTGGTGATAAATCAGAAGAATTCGAGCGGGCGCTTGAATTATTCCGCGGTATGTTTGGTAGCGCCCTGAAAACCAATCCATATTTAGAGAAAGGAGTAATTACCGGCATATTACGAGTAGCTAAAGCTAATTTATTCTCAGATTTGAATAATGTTAGTGAATATACTTTACTAGATGAAGATTTTTCTAAGTTTTATGGTTTTACTCAAACAGAAGTTGATGAATTACTAAAAAAAGTACCAACTAAAACAGATCCTGAGAAGATTAAAGATTGGTATAATGGTTATACTTTTGGTGGAGAAATAATATACAATCCATGGTCCATTATGCAATGTTTAGCGCATAAAGGTAAGCTTGATCACTATTGGCTAGATAGCGGGGGCACCGGGCTTGTTGATAAAGCATTATTGTCAGATGCAATACAAGAAGATCTGCAAGAATTATTGGAAGGTAGAGGAATTGTTAAGAAATTATATAAACAAATTTCTTTAGGGCAAATAGAACATAATAAAGATATATTATATAGCTTACTCGTATTTGCTGGTTATTTAAATCCTGCCCTGGCAAATGATAATCCAGAGGATCCAAGATATCATTTAACCATTCCTAATAAGGAGGTCAGAGGGATCTACGCCGAAAGAGTAACGGGCTGGGTTTCACTCAAGTTAAATATGGATATGAGTGATTATTATGATTTTATCGCCTTATTAATTGATCAGCAAATAGAGAGATTTGGCAAAAGATTGCAAGGATATTTATTAAATTCCACCAGTTATCATGATTTATGTGGAGAAAGAGATTATCATAATTTAATGGGAGGGCTGCTAGCACCTTTAGTCAGTAGATATATGATAGAATCTAACAAAGAATATGGGTATGGCAGGTGTGATCACATCTTGATCCCAATAGCTCAGGCAGTAGGTACTGCAATTATCCTTGAATATAAAATATGTACTACTTCAGAAGCGCTAAAATCTGCTGCCCAAGCAGGATTAAAGCAAATTATGGATAGGCAATATGATAGCAAAATAAAAGAGTATAAGCATGTGAAAAAGATCCTGAAGATTTCCATGGCTTTTTGTGGCAAGGAGGTTGCTATGCAGTATCAAATTGACTGACTCTTTCTTATAGCCCTGTGCTTTTTAGCTAATAATGCACTCGGGTCTAGGGTGGTTTTGGCTAATTGTATAAACTCCTTTAGTATAGGATGCTGCTTATTTTGCTCATTCATAGCAAATAATAGGAATTGTTTACCGCCAACTATAATTACCAAATTTGGGGGGCAAAAATATTAGGGGTCTGTCCTATAGTTTGTGTAAGTTGCAAAGAAAGCAGTAAGAGATTACTGTAGAAAAAGTAACATAAACAAAGGAAAATTATGGCTAAAAAAATAGATATAGATAAAGGTAAATTAAACATAAATAATCAGTTAGTAGAAGATCTCCTATCAAAAGCAGATCCATCAGAGTTGTTTGGTCGAGATGAGTTATTTCAACAGCTTAAAAAGCAAATAGTTGAGAAAATATTAGCAAGTGAGTTGGATCATGAATTAGGATATTCAAAACATAGCAAAGTACCAAAAGTAGATAATAATCGTCGCAATGGTAACTATTAGAAGACAGTTATTGATGGTGATGGTCGCAAGCTGACAGTAGAAATACCAAGAGATCGGGAAGGAGAATATAATCCACAATTAATCCCTAAAGGGCTAAGGAGATTTAATGGATTTGATGAGAAGGTGATATCTCTTTATGGACGAGGGATGACAGTTAGTGAGATCCGAGGGCATTTAGAAGAAATATATCAAACAGAGGTATCTGGTGATTTAATATCAACAATAACAGATGGAGTGCTAGAAGAAGTAACTAGGTGGCAGAATCGTTGTTTAGATAGGGTGTACCCAATATTATACTTGGATTGTATTTATGTAAAATCTCGAGATAATCACATAGTAATAACCAAAGCGGTATATTTAGCAATTGCTGTTAATGTAGAAGGGAGAAAGGAATTACTTGGCATTTGGATAGGTAAAAATGAGGGTGCTAAATTCTGGATGCAAGTAGTTACGCCAATTAAAGAATCGAGGAGTTGAACAAATTTATATTGCATGTGTTGATGGTTTAAAGGGCTTTCCAGAAGCAATAAGCAGCGTATTTCCGAGTACCATAGTACAATTATGTATTGTCCATATGGTGCGCAATTCAGTAAAGTATGTGTCATATAAAGATTCAAAAGAGGTCACATCAGATTTAAAATAAATTTATACAGCCAATAATAGACCTCTTGCATAACCCTAATAATTTAGTTCCCAATTATATAAACCAGCGATTAAATTAAATCTTAGAGCAAATCTTTTACGTCGATTTCGATATTTATCAGCAATAATTTTAAAACGTTTTAGCATGCCGATAACATTTTCATTCAGGGCCCTGGTACTTGCCAGTTTTTGGTTATTTTTCTTATCTTGTTTTGTTAATGGATTTTTTTTAGTCTTCTTTTTTGGTAACTCAGATTTAGCATGAATCTTTTGTAACCCTTGATATCCAGTATCGGTAATTACATTAGTATCAGGATGGATATTAATTTTGGATTCCTTAAATAACCTAAAATCATGTCGTTTACCATTTGCATAATTTGTACATATTATTTGTTTTGTCTTTTTGTCTACTACCAGCTGAGTTTTTAAAGTATGTCTTTTCTTCTTACCTGAATAGTAGCGTTTTTGTCTTTTTTTGGACGCTGGATAGGACTTTCTGTGGCATCAATTAGAATGGTTTCATACGTCATATCACTTTTAACTAAAGCTTTCTTACCAGGAAGAGCAAAATCCGGATGCTTAATTAAAGTATCTTCTACCCATTTTATATTCCGATAACAACTACTTTCAGATATTCCATATGAAGCTGATATATGAAAATATGTTCTATATTCCCTTATATATTCTAGGGCCATCAATAACCTCTCTTCTATACTTAAATGGTTTGGTTTGCCCCCAAATCTTTTCTTCTTTGTTTCTGCTTCTTCTAAAATAATAGTCATTCTTGCAAAAGTATTCTTCTTAACCCCTGTTAAACGTCTAAATTCTTCTTCCCCAAACTTTTTAAGTTCTTCATATCTCATATGATAAAATTCCTAAAATCTTATCATTTTATCCTATATCCTAGGTTATGCAAGAAGTCTAATGAAGAAATGGCACGTTTAAAACTCCAGCAATTCGGTGTAAAATGGGATAAAAAATATCCAGTAATTTCTGATATTTGGCAGCGTAATTGGTCTGGAATAATACCATTTTTTGCCTTTCCTGAAGAGATCCGAAAGGTGATTTATACTACTAACACCATTGAATCTGTAAATCGTCAAATTAGAAAAATTATTAAAAATAAAGGGGTATTTCCGGATGATAAGTCAATTCAAAAAATAATATTTTTATCCATGCAAAATGCAGCCAAAAAATGGACCATGCCTATTAAAGATTGGGCTTTAGCTTTGAACCAATTCGAAATACTTTGTGGCGATTTTAAATATAATTTATTGGAAATAAAATTTAGAACTTACACAAACTAAATGATTGACTCATGGAAAGCATCATAGTACCCTACAATTTTTGTAACAATGTAGGAAAGTAGCAATCAAAATCAGTAATTGAGTCGTACTGCAAAATTCTTTTTAATACTGCTTTTGCCTTGCTACTTGCGTGTTTCAAGGAGTTTCTTAAATGATCCAATCCGTATGTAAAAAATGATACTAATTGTTTTGGATTAGTTTTCGCGGTTCTAATCCTTATGGGTTTTATCTCATGTTGTATTAGTCCATTTTTTATTATTAAAGCCGAGGCAATAGCACAAACTGTAACTAATTTCACGAATCTATCTGGGTTTGTTATGTGACTTTTTTCAATATCAAATCCACCGCTTTTGAGATGTTTAAATAGTCGCTCAATTGACCAGCGAAATTTATATAAAGCAAAAATGCTGACATCAATATCACTGCTAGCCGCAACAACCATCAGTTCATTTTTCTCATTTCTATAGGCCGATAATGTCACTGCATGGCCCCATAACATGCCCTTAACTTCAATGTATTCAAGGGGTTTTACATAATCAAAACTTTTACCAACTGGTTTAGTTTGTAAAACATTTGTAATGCGAATTAGCATATCTTTTCTAACTGGAATCGTAAATTTTATTTGTTTTTTAGTCAAAAAATTAAGCCTTTCTTTGCTCATAAATTCACGATCAGCCAGCAAATATTTAATTTTATGTACTCCAAAATTATTAATAAATCTGTCTAACATTGCCTCCATCAACCAGCTAGAGCAAGCCCCTCCATGCTCTAGGGGATACCAATAAATAGGTACAGAAATTTTTCCAAAAACTATGACCAAAAATAATATATTAATATCACTTTTGCCAAATTTCCAGCATGTTCTATCAAGAGCAATAATGTATTGATCATTAGCAAAAATATTCAAAATAAACTTAGCAACTTGATCATAATTAAATATTTGATCCCTAAAAAACCTATATATTCTCTGGGTTCTAGAGCTATGTTTAGCTTCACCCAAAATCCCAAGTGCCATGTTTTTACCGCTAACAGAGCAATTCTCAATCAGACTCATAATCATCCCAGTAAGACATTCTATTCTTGATCTTTTCCAAAAAAAGTTTAGTATCAACGACTGAAGTAGTATATTGTGCATGCTCAAAAAATACACTCTTATACTACTTCAAACTCACATATGCAATACCTTCCCTCCCCTTTTATTACAAAAATTGTAGGGTACTATGGACTTAGTCTCTGCTCTAGTTTTATGGGGTCATTATAGTTTGGCAGCGTAAACCTACTAAAGGATTAATCTGGCATACAG
The DNA here is from genome assembly GCA_019468145.1 of Rickettsia endosymbiont of Bradysia coprophila. Taxonomy (GTDB): domain Bacteria; phylum Pseudomonadota; class Alphaproteobacteria; order Rickettsiales; family Rickettsiaceae; genus Tisiphia. Next base: position 158,198 of record JAHXDM010000002.1, on the reverse strand, counting down.
ATCAAGGTGGCCAGTATGCTGCTGATAGCCATGTAAAAATTATTAAGGAACATAAAATTATTCAGAGCATGAGTCGCAAAGGAAATTGCTGGGATAATGCTGTTGCGGAAAGTTTCTTTCATACTTTAAAAACAGAATTAATTTATCAACATAAATTTAAAAATAGAGAGGAAGCCAAAAATATAATATTTGAATATATTGAAGTGTTTTATAATCGGATTAGGATTCATTCGGCTAATGATTATTTATCACCAACTGAATATGAAGCAATTTCTATAACTGCCTAATACAATCTGTCCGCAAAAGTGTGTAGAAGTCAAGATTTGATCTTACAGACACTATAAATTTTGCACCTGATTGTCAGTTAAATTTTGACTGTCAGATATATATTCAAGGTACAAGATTTCATTATTCTTTTCAACAGCTAATTTTTTACTATCTTGAAAAGTTTGCATAGGGGTTTTACCATAACAATATTTTCCTGAATGTGGCCTTTCATGATTGTAATACTCTAACCAAATATCAAGATCTAGCTGTAAATCTTCAAGGGATGTATAAATCTTTTTTCGCATAGCTGTATCAAAGAATTCCTGTTTCATAGTTTTGTTAAAACGCTCACACATACCATTGGTTTGAGGCGAGTAAGCGCGAGTAACAGTATGTTCTATACCTTCGATGCTTAAGAATAACTCAAAAGCATGATGCTCTATATTGCCTTTATATTCGCTCCCCCGATCAGTAAGGATACGTAAGATAGGTATCCCTTGGTCCTCATACCATGGTAATATCCGGTCATTGAGCATATCAGCACTCGTCAGCGCTGTTTTCTCAGTATATAGTTTAGCATCTGCTACTCTGGTATAGCTGTCGATAAAGACCTGAGAATAAACCTTACCTATACCTTTAAAATTGCCAACATAATATGTATCCTGGCACCCTAAATAACCTGGATGCTGCGTTTCTATCTCACCATGGGCTTCTTTCTCATTACGACGCTTCTCTAATACTTGTAACTGGGCTTCGGTAAGAACAATACCATCTTGAGCCATCTTAGCTTCTAATGCTTTAAGCCTTTTATTGATATTGTTTAAATCATTACGCAACCAAATTGATCTTACCCCACCAGGTGATACAAGAACACCTGTCTTCTTAAGCTCATTTGATACTCTCAGTTGCCCATATGCTGGATATTCTACAGCCATATCCACAACTGCTTTCTCCACACGTGGATCTACTCTATTAGCTATTATGGGCTTCTTCCGACTTATTTCGTATAGGGCTTCTTCTCCTCCAGTTTCATATAATTCTTGAAATCTATAGTAACTATCTCTACTATATCCCATAGCCTTACATGCTGCTGATACATTGCCTAAACTCTTTGCTAGCCCTAATAACCCTAGTTTGGGCTTTATTATTTTTTGATTTAAGTTCATTGTGACCTTCCATTTTTTTATCTGTATTTTTTATACATTATTTTTATTAAATGTAAGATCAAATGTCAACTAATACATATAAGAAAGAGTCAGTCAATTTGATACTGCATAGCAACCTCCTTGCCCGCGAAAGCCATGGAAATCTTCAGGATCTTTTTCACATGCTTATACTCTTTTATTTTGCTATCATATTGCCTATCCATAATTTGCTTTAACCCTACTTTGGCAGTGGATTCTAACTCTTCCGAAGCTTTACATATTTTATATTCAAGGATAATTGCAGTACCTACTGACTGAGCTATTGGGATCAAGATATGATCGCACCTACCATACCCAGATTCTCTGTTAGATTCTATCATATATTTTCGAACCAAAGGGGCTAAAATTCCACCCATTAAATTATGATAATCCCTCTCTCGGTTTAAGTCATGATAGCTGGTCGAGTTTAGTAAATATTCTTGTAATTTTTCTTTAAACTTATCTATTTGCTGCAGCAACAAGAGATTAATAAAATTATCATACTCACTCACTTTTATGTTTAATTTCCTAGCAACCCATTTTGTTACCCTAGCAATATAAATGTACCGTACCTCCTTATTAGGGATGGTTAAATGATAAGTTGGAGCTTCTGCATTATCATCAGCAATCGCAGGATTTAAATAACCAGCAAATACTAGTAAACTGTAAAATATATCTTCATCTTCTTCTATTTCACTCAAGGAAATTTGCTTGTACAATTTTTTAATTATACCATTACCTATTAGCAGTTTCTGCAAATCTTTTTGGATTTCATCTGACAATAATGCTTTATCAACAAGCCCGGTGCCTCCGCTATCTAGCCAGTAATGATCAAGCTTACCTTTATGCGCTAAACATTGCATAATGGACCATGGATTATATATTATTTCTCCACCAAATGTGTAACCATTATACCAATCTTTAATCTTCTCAGGATCTGTTTTAGTTGGTACTTTTTTTAGTAATTCATCAACTTCTGTTTGAGTAAAACCATAAAACTTAGAAAAATCTTCATCTAGTAAAGTATATTCACTAACATTATTCAAATCTGAGAATAAATTAGCTTTAGCTACTCGTAATATGCCGGTTATTACACCTTTTTCTAAACGTGTATTAGTTTTTAGACCACTACCAAACATACCACGGAATATTTTGAGAACATCTTCAAACTCTTTTGATTTATCCCCAAATTCAATATAGGCACTATTAATTGGTGTATCGTACTCATCTATTAGTATGTAAACTTTCTGACCAAAATGCATAAAAAGTAATTCACTTAAAAATTTCAAACTATCTTTAAGGTCTTCCTGGTCAAACGTACCTGCAAAATACCGTTCTAATATTTCTTTTTGAGCATTATTTAGCAATTCTATATCTTTCATTAGATAACGCCTTAAGTAGTAATGATTCGCAAATAGCTTAATAACTTGTTTCCTTATACAAGTCTCTATCTCCTGGTAACTACTACCCTTAACATCCTTGAAATTTATGGAAATAACTGGAAATTGGCCTTGACGTTTCATTGCATTTGCAATGCTCGCAATTTTTAAAGGTTTAAGCTCTTTAGTTTCATCAAAACCTAAATCTACTGCACCTCCCCAAAACAGCTTATTATTTATCTTCTCTTCCTCAGGTAAAGGCCTACCATCTTCATCCACTTCTATTTCAAAGAATTTCTGGAGCATATTCATATTCAAGCTCTTACCCCAGCGCCTTGGACGAGTAATGAGAATGACATCCCCGCTGTCTTCTAGCAATTCTTTAATCATCAAACTTTTATCAACAAATACATCACTATTGAACAACAAAGTTTTAAAGTCATCAGTACCAACCCTTATTCTAGGTAGCGTATTACCAGCTGGGAAGGGGGGAATAGCTTGATCTATTGAATTAATATCAGAAAGGTTAACTGTCATATTAGTTGATTAACTTGAGGATTATTTTAGTTCTTTAAACTATAACAAATTATAGCATAAATAAATTAGACCACTAAGTAATTTCCAGAAAATATTTTTTGCTGTAAGTTTTTGGGACTTACAGCAACGTATTGTCCTCTAACTGATGTGGCAACAATAATCCGGACAGTTAGGTTAGTATAAACTTAACAAAAAGGAAGTACAAAAATGTCTGTAAACAAACAAAAAGTCTATAGCTCGGAATTTAAAGAATCGGCAGTCAAATTAGCCAACGAATCAAAAGTGCCGCTGGCCCAAATAGCTAGGGAGTTAGGAATTAATAAGAATAACTTATATAATTGGATTGAAAAATATTCGAAACCTAAGGCAGATGGCAAAAGGACTGATGAACATATATATGAAGAAGTTAATAGGTTAAAAAAAGAATTATATAGGGTTAGTCAGGAACGCGATTTATTAAAAAAGGCAGCAGCGTACTTTGCAAAAGACTCCCCGTAAAGTACGCATGGATAAAAAATAATCAAGCTAATTTTGCTATTTCTGTAATGTGTAAATTTATGTCAGTATCTAGGAGTGGATATTATGAATGGTTAAACAAGCTTGAAAGCAATAAGGTTAAGAAAGATAAAGAATTACTAACCATGAAAAGTTAGGAAGAGATGGGATTGTTGTTAGCCGTCGAAGAATTATTCGTTTGATGCAGGAAGAGGGTTTGGTATGTAAAACCAAACGTAAATTTAAGGCAACCACTAACTCAAAACATAATAAACCTATTGCTCCTAATTTATTGGTAAGACAATTTAATGTTGACGCAATAAATCGCTATTGGGTTGGTGATATTACTCATATCCCAACTGATGAGGGTTGGTTGTATTTAGCGACTGTTATTGATCTGTATTCTAGAAAAATAATAGGGTGGTCAATGAGTAACAGAATGAAAGCAGAGTTAGTTAATAATGCTCTATTAATGGCAGTTTGGCAGCGTAAACCTGCTAAAGGATTAATCTGGCATACAGATCAAGGTGGCCAGTATGCTGCTGATAGCCATGTAAAAATTATTAAGGAACATAAAATTATTCAGAGCATGAGTCGCAAAGGAAATTGCTGGGATAATGCTGTTGCGGAAAGTTTCTTTCATACTTTAAAAACAGAATTAATTTATCAACATAAATTTAAAAATAGAGAGGAAGCCAAAAATGTAATATTTGAATATATTGAAGTGTTTTATAATCGGATTAGGTTCCATTCGGCTAATGATTATTTATCACCAACTGAATATGAAGCAATTTCTATAACTGCCTAATACAAACTGTCCGCAAAAGTGTTGACACATCAAAAAATATTTTCTGGAAATTACTTAGTGGTCTAATTTATTTATGCTATAATTTGTTATAGTTTAAAGAACTAAAATAATCCTCAAGTATAATCAACTAATATGACAGTTAACCTTTCGGATACTAATTCAATACATCAAGCTATTACCCCCTTCCCAGCTGGTAATAAGCTGCCTAGAATGTTAGTAGGTACCGATGAATTTTATGATTTGGTAGTTAATAGCGACGTATTCGTAGATAAAAGCCTAATGATTATGGAAGTACTCCAAGATAGTGGTAAAGTAATTCTCATTACCCGTCCAAGGCGCTGGGGTAAGAGCTTGAATATGAATATGCTCCAAAAATTCTTTGAAATAGAAGTGGATGAAGATGGTAGGCCTTTACCGGACAATCAGAAATTAAATAACAAACTATTTATTGGTGGTACAGTAGATTTAGGTTTTAACGAAACTAAGGAACTTAAACCTTTGAAAATTGCCAGTATTGCAAATGCAATGAAACGTCAAGGAAAATACCCGGTAATTTCCATAAATTTCAAGGATGTTAAGGGTAGTAATTATCAAGAAATTGAAAGCGGTATACGAAATCAGATTATACAACTGTTTGCTAATCATTATTATTTAAAGCGTTACCTAAGGCAAGATATAGGACTATTAGATAGTGCACAAAAAGCAAAGTTAGAACGATATTTTACAGAAGAGCTGACGAAAGAAGATTTGAAGTATAGTTTAAAATTTTTAAGTGAATTACTTTTTATGCATTTTGGCCAAAAAGTTTACATATTAATCGATGAGTATGATACCCCGATCAATAGCTCGTACATTAAATTTGGTGATAAATCAGAAGAATTCGAGCGGGTGCTTGAATTATTCCGCGGTATGTTTGGGAGCAGCCTAAAAACCAATCCATATTTAGAGAAAGGAGTAATTACCGGCATATTACGAGTAGCTAAAGCTAATTTATTCTCAGATTTGAATAATGTTAGTGAATATACTTTACTAGATGAAGATTTTTCTAAGTTTTATGGTTTTACTCAAACAGAAGTTGATGAGTTATTAACAAAAGTACCAACCAAAACTAGTCCTGAAGAGATTAAAAATTGGTACAATGGTTACACATTTGGTGGAGAAATAATCTATAATCCATGGTCCATTATGCAATGTTTAGCGCATAAAGGTAAGCTTGATCATTATTGGCTAGATAGCGGTGGAACTTCACTTGTTGATAAGGCATTATTATCAGATGAAATACAAGAAGATTTGCAGGAGCTGCTAGTAGGTAAGGGTATAATTAAAAAGCTATACAAGCAAATTTCCTTAGGTGAGATAGACGAAGATGAAGATATATTTTACAGTTTACTAGTATTTGCTGGTTATTTAAACCCTGCGATTGCTGATGATAACGCAGAAGCTCCAACTTATCATTTAACCATCCCTAATAAGGAGGTACGGTACATTTATATTGCTAGGGTAACAAAATGGGTTGCTAGGAAATTAAACATAAAAGTGAGTGAGTATGATAATTTTATTAATCTCTTGTTACTACAGCAAATAGATAAATTTAAAGAAAAATTACAAGAATATTTACTAGGCTCAACTAGTTATCATGACCTAAGTAGGGAGCGGGATTATCATAATTTAATGGGTGGAATTTTAGCCCCTTTAGTTCGAAAATATATGATAGAATCTAACAGAGAATCTGGACATGGTAGGTGCGATCATATCTTGATCCCAATAGCTCAGGCAGTAGGTACTGCAATTATCATTGAATATAAAATATGTAAGACCTCGGAAGAGTTAGAATCGACTGCAAAATCAGGGTTAAAGCAAATTATGGATAGGCAATATGATAGCAAAATAAAAGAGTATAAGCATGTGAAAAAGATCCTGAAGATTTCCATGGCCTTTTGTGGCAAAGAAGTTGCTATGCACTATCAAGTTGATTTGTATTAGTTGACATTTGATCTTACATTATTATTGTAACCATGTCTATAAATCATACATCCTAAAATTTAGGTATAAATATACAACTGTATCCCTAATGCAGTCATAAAAACTCCTAATTTTTAGAATCTGCAACTGTAGTACTAGGAGTGAAGCTCAAAGCCTAAAACTACTAGGTAAGCCACGAAGCGATTCCGTCCCTATCTCAAGTTGATTGACTATAGTAGGAGTAATTGGCTCACTTACAAAGTTTCGCGCACTGCGGCAATACATTACCAATAATGAGTCAAAAATTATTGATTACAATACCCGTAAAAATCAAAACCTTATTTTTACTAGTAATTTATCTGAATGTACCGTTGAAAGCTTAATTAATCAAAGATGCAAAGGAAAGCAACATATGCAATGGTCTAGGGAAGCAGTCCAACCAATACTATAAATTCGCTGTGCATATGCTAGTAATGATTGGCACAACTAAACTGGGAGAAATACATCTTAGGAGCGTACCCAAATGCTGCCTAAACCTCACAAAATAGTACAATATTCCATGATCTGTCCTATAAAATACCACTCTCTTCTTGTTGATTATCTTGAGGTTCTAAATTATGTAATAAACCCCTGTCTATTTCTAAGGCGTTTTTAGTATAATGAGTTATCAAATCTAAATCTGAGTCATAACCCATATCATAAAGTCTTTGTATTACTACATGGTTTTTATTTGTTTCTAATAATTTTTCTACAGTAGACCAATCTTTGTTTTCAAAAGCCGTGGGTATCTTAAGCAATACATCTATTTCCTGTTGTGTGGTCGTATCTACTCCTGGTGCATAAGACATAGGCATAATACTTTTAGCACCATTTTTGATTAACTCTTCAACAATACTTACTGCACCATAATGAGCTGCTTTATACAACGATCTACCGTTGTATTTAGAAATAGCATTAACATTAGCACCTCTGCAGATCAATTCTTGTACACCCTCTAGATAATCACTATATCCTAAATCATTAGAAGTAACCTTATCACAACATGGAATATGCCTTATTAACTCATATAAAGGAGTTACTTGATCACGATTAGTAGCATTAACATCAACACCAAGATCAAGAAGTATTTTTATCATGTCAAGCCTATTGTTGCCACATGCTGTGAATAATAATTTTTCACCCCTTGTTCTATTGTCTGCATACCTATGATGTAAATCATCATGAGACACTGATTTAATAACTAAGTTAAAAACATCAAGATTATTGCATATAATTGGTACCTCTGGTAGTAAAGTGTTACCGGAATAGGAGTTAAAATTAACTCCTAATTCAATACACTCAGCAATTTCATCTAAGTCTCCTGCTAGAAGGATTCCTTCTTTATTTATAGTATTTATATCTCTAATATTTAACAAAGTTAACCTATCAATGAATCTAGCCATACTTCCTCTTTTTTATTAAAACGTTTTTTTTTATTAACCAATATTTTACTGAATGTATCACAAAAGTATACTATTTAATAGATAATTTTTGTAAAATTTATCAAGAATGGGAAGGGAAGAAGCTGATACCTTATGATAGGAAGCGCCAAAGACAAGGAAGTTTAGACCTTTGTGAATTATTTGTAGAAGTCAAGATTTGATCTTACAGACACTATAAATTTTGCACCTGATTGTCAGTTAAATTTTGACTGTCAGATATATATTCAAGGTACAAGATTTCATTATTCTTTTCAACAGCTAATTTTTTACTATCTTGAAAAGTTTGCATAGGGGTTTTACCATAACAATATTTTCCTGAATGTGGCCTTTCATGATTGTAATACTCTAACCAAATATCAAGATCTAGCTGTAAATCTTCAAGGGATGTATAAATCTTTTTTCGCATAGCTGTATCAAAGAATTCCTGTTTCATAGTTTTGTTAAAACGCTCACACATACCATTGGTTTGAGGCGAGTAAGCGCGAGTAACAGTATGTTCTATACCTTCGATGCTTAAGAATAACTCAAAAGCATGATGCTCTATATTGCCTTTATATTCGCTCCCCCGATCAGTAAGGATACGTAAGATAGGTATCCCTTGGTCCTCATACCATGGTAATATCCGGTCATTGAGCATATCAGCACTCGTCAGCGCTGTTTTCTCAGTATATAGTTTAGCATCTGCTACTCTGGTATAGCTGTCGATAAAGACCTGAGAATAAACCTTACCTATACCTTTAAAATTGCCAACATAATATGTATCCTGGCACCCTAAATAACCTGGATGCTGCGTTTCTATCTCACCATGGGCTTCTTTCTCATTACGACGCTTCTCTAATACTTGTAACTGGGCTTCGGTAAGAACAATACCATCTTGAGCCATCTTAGCTTCTAATGCTTTAAGCCTTTTATTGATATTGTTTAAATCATTACGCAACCAAATTGATCTTACCCCACCAGGTGATACAAGAACACCTGTCTTCTTAAGCTCATTTGATACTCTCAGTTGCCCATATGCTGGATATTCTACAGCCATATCCACAACTGCTTTCTCCACACGTGGATCTACTCTATTAGCTATTATGGGCTTCTTCCGACTTATTTCGTATAGGGCTTCTTCTCCTCCAGTTTCATATAATTCTTGAAATCTATAGTAACTATCTCTACTATATCCCATAGCCTTACATGCTGCTGATACATTGCCTAAACTCTTTGCTAGCCCTAATAACCCTAGTTTGGGCTTTATTATTTTTTGATTTAAGTTCATTGTGACCTTCCATTTTTTTATCTGTATTTTTTATACATTATTTTTATTAAATGTAAGATCAAATGTCAACTAATACAAATTATTAACAATAGTATTATATTTTTATTGATCTCCCTGCAAAGATGATCTGTCAACAGTGTTCCGGACATTTTTTTACCTTATTTTCTTTTATGATATTTTACGTAATTTATTTTGTCCGGTCTAGTGTATCCACATCAATACTCCTCTGATATGAACTTGCATGCGTTGTTATCAATGGTCTCCTAGAGATTTGACTCAGCTTCACCCCTCACACGCAGGCAGCAAAATCATCTAAGAGGAGTATATACCAAAATCAGGGCACATTGTACTTCCTAAAATTTAAAGTCATACTTATGTTTTAATTTCACAACTTGTTCATATTCCAATTTGTATTTACTATCAAGAAGCATCCTCTTCTCATGCTCAAATTGCTTTTTAGATGCTAAATGCTTACTTATTCTTTCCGGACTATTTAGCTTGATCTTATTATGATCTGCCTCTTTTTCCTCTTGACTCATATCTATACCTAAAATGATACTGTTCATAAAATACTATTCATGTTAATAATTAATGAAATACTCAAAGATCAACCTTGTAAATACAGGTTCATTGATATAAACTTCAAGACCTAAGATACCGTTTGATCTTCAATGAGTATGTGAAGGCTAATTTCTTAATCTTACTTACAGGACCATAAAGTCCTAAGGTTTATCACAGAATATTAGCCTCCTACTTAAGTGCCCTTAAGTATCTTATAGTTTTTCACTAAAGACAATATCAAGATACTAGGTTTATTTTTTATATATACAGAACAAATATGTAGAAACAATAGAGTCATGACAGGTAAGCCCATGATTCAAGCATTAACAATTTCTTGTCAGAAATAAGTAATTATCAAGGACCAAAGACAAACAATGTTTAAGAATATAATAAAATTTTTTAGACTTGCTGAACCTCAAGATATTTTGGACCGTAAGCTTTTACATGCTATTTTCTTTGAGAATAATAGTAATACGGCACTTATTAAAGACTTAATTCAAGCTGGAGCTAATCCTAATGTTAGAATTAATGATAAAAACAATCCTTTTGACGCAAATACGATATTTCTTGATAAGACAGGACTTTGGTTAAGTGTATATAACCTTACGCCATTACACCTGGCTGTTTATGCTGCTAACCTCTCATATATTGAAACATTAATTGCTAATGGAGCTAGTACCAATAATATAAGAAACGATGATAGGCTGCAGTCCATGATCAACTCTCTTTTATCCATGGGCTGGAGTTTTCCAGCAATAATTGCTGCAGAATATGCCCCAGCTATATTAGCTATGGTTAATGATTACTGTTTCGGTGGAGAAAAACTTAATATTCAGTATTATCCTGTTTATAATCCTGAACCTGAGCGTCAGGATTATGATAATAGAATTATTTGTACTATACCCATGAATTATATAACTATTGGTCTCACCGGAGCTGGAGCGATATTATATTATGCACTGAGCCGTTATATTAATAATAAGCAGGCTTTTATTTCTAATCATGCAATTACTCCACTCCAATTAGCATTGGAAATACCAGAGGAGCATCATGGTTCTGTAATAACACAAATGTTACTTGAAAATGGTGCCAAACCAAATCTATCAAGAGCGTTAGCAAATGATGATAGTTACTATTACGTTTCCTGGATTGCAAATCCAGCATCGAAACAGCTAGTAAAGATAGCGAAAAATATGCAAGATTTAGCTAGTTTACAGGTGAAGGATCACGAACTAGCAGAATGTTTATTTACAGAGTATTATTTTAATTCTTTACCCATTCAGCATAAAGCTTTTGCGTTAACCTTATACACCAAACATCAACAGACATTAGATGTGATAAGTACACATTGCGAGGTAATAGAGCCTAACCTATTTTTATATTGTTTTCCTGAGAAAAATCTTAGTATATTGCCTAAATCTGTGGTTATGCATTTATTGGAGCATTATTCTAAATTGGAAAACCAAAACAATAATAAATCAGAACAACAACGTTTACAAAATACGAAGAACTTTTTTGAACAATTACCAAAATATGCACAAGATGGTACCTTAATATTAGAAACAATGCACAAAAAGATTCATTTTAATAGCGGACTAGAACAAATTTCCCTGATAGAATATTTAATGTTAAAAAGTCCGATGATTTATGAACAGATATCATTGCTAAGTACGGTAGTGCCTGACAGTCCTATAAAAGATTTGATAGTACAGTGTTTAAATAAGCACGAAGAAAATAAATTCAATCCTGAATTGATGACGTTTACTGCTAATAATACAGATACTAAATGGTTAACAATAGAGAATTATTACAGCTTAGGATTACCTCAAGGAATAGCAGATCATTCTGCAATACTTACTAGCAGTGTCACTTCAATAGAGGTGGCAGCTATTGATTAAGTGGTAGATTCTAAAAATTAGGAATTTTTATGACTGCATTAGGGATACAGTTGTGTATTTATACCTAAATTTTAGGATCTATCATAAAGAAAATATCAAATTTTTCTATAATTTATTCAATCTACAACTGTAGTACTAGATAAAAATTTGCAGTTCATTTTTGTCTGTAAATCTGATTCACATAAAGCTCTATATGAATATCTTGCTGGAATACAGCTATCTAAACATACACTTAATATTAAGAAAAGCCATATACATTACATTTACCAACTGAAATATAAATTATTTATTGTAATTCAATTTTAAGATAAATATAATAAATTATTTTTAATTAGAGATTAGATAATATTACTCTTAATTAATTTCTTGTAATATATTTATGAACACAGAACCTATTTTTGTAAAATGCTCTCGTACAGTGCAGAATAATCATGAATTAATAATTAATAAGCGGCAAAAAACTGTTAAGGGAAGCCAGGATGTATTACCGTTTCGGCAGGACAATTCCTTAGCACTAACAAGAGAGCTATACTTACCCCACCCCAAAATTGTAGCACGAGAAGTACAAGAAGCCTTTGCTATTCTACAGCAAAAATTTAGTGTGGGGCAGCCAGATCTTGCGCTTGAACCAACTTTTATTGCAATTATCAGCGATTATGCTATCGCTCAACTGCAATATATAAACCTTTTCCTTACTAATGACCATGCCTTAAGGGTATTACAAACTCTAGCACATATATTTGGTAGTACTTTTTACCAGAATTTAGTGTGGATTTCTTATATTATAAGAGGTGGAAATAATATAATAGAAGTTTTTAACGAGTTATGTGAGCAATTATTCTGTCGGAATGCCGCTCATAATAGTTATTGTCAAGATCAAAAAGGTAATTTTCTATTTAAAGAAGAAATAAATTTATTATTTCACCATGTGTCGCTTCCTGAAATCGCTATCATATGTCATTCTGGGGTTGGTGAGATAAATATTCAAATTATAAAAACATTATGTAAATTTTATGTCAAAGCCCAGCTAGTAGAAAATGATTTAGATAAATCTAGTGGAGAAAAAAGTGAGGAAATGCAAGAAGCTTGGAATGAATTGAGGCACTCATTAAAATATGAACAGAATATAGAAGTAAGAAAAGTAGAACAATTCATAGAATGTCTTAAAGAACGATACCTTCTTATGTTTAACGCTTATCTAAGCCCCAATATTCCCTGTGTTAAACTTGCTGAAACTTTACAGCATGATCACGAAAATACAGCAAAAGTTATCTCTCCAAATATTAATATTGATAATATAATGGAGGTAACTACCGTAAATGATACGGCGCAAACCAAAGACTCTGTTGCTAGTAAAAACGCCAGTGCGGTAGGTGCTAGCAGTGCAGTAGAGACGGCTGTTAGAGAAAGAGTAAATCTGCCGGTTGTTAATCATGACGAGCAGCAAGATACCCTAACCACTAATTATACACCACCAGAGATATGCCAGCCGAAGATAAACCAACGCATATTTGTTGTCCTACAAAAAAGATTCAAGTTAGAGCAGCCTAGCCAGCAACTTCAATGTGATTTCATTACTGCTCTCCCTAATAAAAGCATGCAAAAGACATATATGCAGTTTTTCATTAAGAATAAGTATGCATTAAAAGCGTTAAAAACTCTAGAGCATAAATTTGATGCAGAATTTAATGATAATTTAGTATCTATTTCTTCCATAATACGGAATGGGGCTCGTACAGCTGCAATGTTTGAAGAGTTATGTCAATATTTATTTGATCTTAACAAAAATGGGGTTTACAAGATAGATCATAATGAAAATTATATTTTTAAAGATGAGAGCAATTTTTTACTGAAATATATATCCTTTCGTGAAATAGCCACCATATGTTTTCCTGGTGCTGGTCCTAACAATCTCCAGCTTATGAAGAAGCTAGGAGTAATTTATGCCAAGGCTCAGTCACCGGAGCAAGATTTAAGTAAACGTATGTTAATAGAAGTACAAAATATTAGAGCAAGTTTGGGCGAATTGCAGGAAGGATTAATAGACGTTCTGGCCTATAAACCTAAGCACAAAGTATATGAGTTGATACATCATCTTACAGCAAAATATGACGCTATTATACAAGGTCATTCTGATGATAATATTGCCATTGCTAACTCTAATTTAGCAACACTCCATAATAGTCAGGGACACGAGACCCTAGTGACGCCAGAAATAATAGACTTCAAAGAAATATTATTACCTAAAGAAGAATCTATTCTTATGGGAGTTGCGATGTTTTAAGTTGGCCATAATTTAAGTAACAGGAAATGCATTATAATAATTTTATGACAAACACTTCATTAACAAGGCAAGATTTATCAATTATAATAGGGAATGGTTTAGACCATTTTGATACAGCTATATATGGTTTTATTGCGCCTTTCCTATCAAAAATTTTTTTTCCTCATAATGACCCGGTAGTAAGTTTAATTTTAGCTTATAGCATTTGTAGAAGTCAAGATTTGATCTTACAGACACTATAAATTTTGCACCTGATTGTCAGTTAAATTTTGACTGTCAGATATATATTCAAGGTACAAGATTTCATTATTCTTTTCAACAGCTAATTTTTTACTATCTTGAAAAGTTTGCATAGGGGTTTTACCATAACAATATTTTCCTGAATGTGGCCTTTCATGATTGTAATACTCTAACCAAATATCAAGATCTAGCTGTAAATCTTCAAGGGATGTATAAATCTTTTTTCGCATAGCTGTATCAAAGAATTCCTGTTTCATAGTTTTGTTAAAACGCTCACACATACCATTGGTTTGAGGCGAGTAAGCGCGAGTAACAGTATGTTCTATACCTTCGATGCTTAAGAATAACTCAAAAGCATGATGCTCTATATTGCCTTTATATTCGCTCCCCCGATCAGTAAGGATACGTAAGATAGGTATCCCTTGGTCCTCATACCATGGTAATATCCGGTCATTGAGCATATCAGCACTCGTCAGCGCTGTTTTCTCAGTATATAGTTTAGCATCTGCTACTCTGGTATAGCTGTCGATAAAGACCTGAGAATAAACCTTACCTATACCTTTAAAATTGCCAACATAATATGTATCCTGGCACCCTAAATAACCTGGATGCTGCGTTTCTATCTCACCATGGGCTTCTTTCTCATTACGACGCTTCTCTAATACTTGTAACTGGGCTTCGGTAAGAACAATACCATCTTGAGCCATCTTAGCTTCTAATGCTTTAAGCCTTTTATTGATATTGTTTAAATCATTACGCAACCAAATTGATCTTACCCCACCAGGTGATACAAGAACACCTGTCTTCTTAAGCTCATTTGATACTCTCAGTTGCCCATATGCTGGATATTCTACAGCCATATCCACAACTGCTTTCTCCACACGTGGATCTACTCTATTAGCTATTATGGGCTTCTTCCGACTTATTTCGTATAGGGCTTCTTCTCCTCCAGTTTCATATAATTCTTGAAATCTATAGTAACTATCTCTACTATATCCCATAGCCTTACATGCTGCTGATACATTGCCTAAACTCTTTGCTAGCCCTAATAACCCTAGTTTGGGCTTTATTATTTTTTGATTTAAGTTCATTGTGACCTTCCATTTTTTTATCTGTATTTTTTATACATTATTTTTATTAAATGTAAGATCAAATGTCAACTAATACACATTAATAAATTTTTTTTCTTGTGCGGTATTTTTGTCTAATAAGTCCTCATAACGCTTTTGAATGTCAATATTAATGGGGAATTTATTAAATTCCTGTTGTTTATTAACCAGAATAACAGAAGGCACTAAATGACATAAATTTAACAACTCAGTTAATGGCATGCTCCCTGCAGGCACCCCTAAGTCAGGTCCATCTATTGTCTCTGCTACTTCTTGTCCCGGCTTCCATAGTACCGTTCCATTTTCCCTGCGTGTTTTTACCTTATTGTATAACACCTCTTTTTTAGTTCTACTATCATATAGTTCAAGAGGAAAAGGTTTGTTGTGGTCTATGTAATCTACATATTCATTGGTCATGAAGAATTGCATTTGTCTGGCTAACCTTTCTTTGTTAATAGTGGTGGTAAGAAATTTATCTATTTCCGCTTCAGATAAATTAGTTGCGGAAGTTATAGCTAATTTAGCAGCCTTCATAATAGTCTGAGCAGTCTTTAGCCAATCTTCCTTGCTATTCTTTTCTAATTGTCTGTTACGTACACCCGCTATTATTCCTACAATAAAAACATATTCTGCTAAAAAATTTGCTGTTAATGCTAAATCTGTTTTGTTGCCCCAAGCTTTCTTTATTGTCCAGTTCTTACCACTTTGCATCGCTTGATACAATGGGATACCGACAACTTTGCTTAATTTATCGATAGATTTACAATCAGCAGTATCTGCAAGCCCAGATTCTCGTTCATTAGCATGTTGTACTGCTTTCTCAAAGGCAGGTAACCTACCTGTTCCCAGCGCTCTATATTGAGTTCCATCTAATAATCGGTACGAACCAATATTCTGAACAATATTTGCCGCAACTATATATTTACCAGCATCTTCTCTATCTCTTTCTTCAGGAATAGCATGAAAAAGAGGTATCAATTGATGAAAAATAATACCGTAATCTGTAAACATAGTAATAAGATCGTGCATAGATTTAAAAACTGCTGCTTCAAAAGCTTGATCTTGCTTTATATCAGTAATATAAGTAAAGTATTCTGGTGCAGCTTCATAAGTATAAACTACATATTTATCTTGAGGTTTTACTAATTGTTTAAAACTAGACTGATCGTGATTATTACTATTCAGCCACGCAATTAAGTTAGTATTATCAATTTCATGTATACCTGATGGCATAGGCAAATTGCTTTCTAACTTAAATTCTTCTTTATTATCATTAAGGCATTTTATCATTTCATGTTCACTAAATAAATCTTGTTTATCTGAGTCATTTTTACTAATTTTAACGGCCAATAACTCTTTCTTATTTTTTTGCGAGAACAGTGCAGTACGACCTAAAAATTTTTCAAACTTATAATGGGGTTCTTTAAAATCATTAAAATTAAAATTACTTAACGGATCAGGAATAACACTATTTAAAGAAGCATGTAATTGGCGAAATAACTCTTGCTTCTGATTGTTAGCGGTAGCAAGAGTCTTAGATGGATATATAATCTCTTTATCAGAGTTTTTTATCTGGTTATTTAAAAATAAGCTAAATGTCTCTCGTCTAATTGACCCAGGACCAAATCCATCTTCTTGTACGAATAGTAAATGTTGTGCTGCTTCAGGAGATTTAATAAGTTGGATATTAAATATTAGCGCACTTTCACGATCAATACGTGGGAGCCAATTAATTATAGACTGCATCTCTAATTTAGAACACGGTAAGTGTGTGAATATTTCCTGCATTTCTTTTTCTGATCGAATCTTTTTCAAAACAGGTTTGCCATTCTCTTGCACTTTAGGAAAGTATAAAGCATCTAGAATAGGTAGTTCAGAAAATATTTTAGAAGATAATTCTTCAGATAAATGTGGCCATAAAAACTTAAATACATAGAAAGGCATATCTTTGACTAGTCCTATAGCAACTTCAGGAGATTTTAAAAATTCATCTTCTAAATGTGAGATCAGTTTTTTTGCCTTAGAATCGGTATATAAATACTTATTAACCCTTGAAGATAACATTTTTTGTGCCTCTTCTATCTTTGAACTCACTAAAGTAGGGTTAGTAACTTTTGCCATGTTATTCCTATTAATAATTTGCCAATTTTATCTTAATTTTTTATTGTAGTCTATTTTCTATTCACAATCTACAAATACATGTATACTATCATAAAAATATCCGGGCCTAAACTTCTAATAAATTTCCCTCAGCACTATAACTGTAAGTTCTGTAAAAGCATAAGGTAAAATGTTTTATCAAGTCTTGATTGTCTGGATCCTTTGATTGTGGCTTAATTTGGAAACCACTAACTAAATTTTCTATTCCTCTTTTTTTCCAGGCTTGTATTTGCGTTGCATGAACTCCATAGTTGCTACTAATTTGAGCGATTGTCAGTTCAGCTTTTATTATCTCTAAAATAATTTTTGTTTTTTCTGTAGCGCTATATTGCTTTGCTTTTTTAGGCATATAATTTCCATTTGGTGTTTTGAAATTATATCTCATCTTACAATTTTAGCAGTCTAGTTTTTTGGTACCATTATAAAAAAAATGGTACCCTATCCGCCAATTGTGACCTTAAAACCCCCGTATCCTAGCTGGTCGTTTAGCCGCTAACTCTTTCATATAATTCAAGAACTGACTTATTGAATGGGTACAGCTATTGAATAATGTTAACTAAGATATCAAGATGTCGCTTAAGGCATTTTGGTTAATCATGTTCCAAAATTGATTCCACCTTCCTTTTGTTTGAACAAGAGATCTAATGGAAATAACTATTTTGGCACCTTGAGTTCGCCACTGCATTGCTGATTTACATAATCTTTGCTTGATCAGCGTCTTGCAAGCCGCTTCCGTCACACCAGAACCTATAGGAAAATTTTGTGCTGTGTAATTACTATAATTCATACGTTCTAATTGATTAGTAAAATAGCTCACCGCTTTACTCAAATTGTCCTTTATTGCTGGTGATATTTTTTTATTTCCTTCATTTTTTTTCACTTGTTCCTTCATCGTGTCTAAAAGCTCTGCAGCCGCATTGTTTTCATGCTTTAATTTATGACAAGCATTACTCAACCATTCCTTTCTTCTCCCTTCATCACTAAAAAGTGAATATGAACTTTTTGCTAAATATTCGCTAGCATGATAAAAATCTAGAATATGATATTGTGTATTCAGTTCTAAAAATTTCCAATTATTACTTGCGCCATCAGCAATGCCAATATAATTTGCTGCAGGATATTTTTGTTTGATTTTATTAACCTCTCCTTGTAAACGAGCTATAAATAACCCTTTACCATATTCAGGAGACGCTCCAATATATATTGTATGCAATCTTTCGCTTTGCGCATCGTACAAAGAGATATTACCTGTCATAGCTTCACGATAACCTTGTTCTTTCATTAAAATACATGTGCCATCTAAACTAATACCTATACTGGTAACCGGTTCTACAATCTTGGGAATAGCATATTCCCAATCTTCTTCTGTCGCTAAAGCTATAGATCCTATATAATCAGCAACCTTTTGGATATATCCTCTCGAACAACTCCTAGAATGATTCTCTGCAAAATCTTCACTGACATCTTTCGCACTTAAAGATGCATATTTATACGAAATCATTTTGGCAAATTTTGGTGTAGAATGAATAATTATACGCCCTTTCTCATCAACTGGACAAAACGTCTTGCCTCCTTTCGAGCTCTGATATACATGTCGCATTATCTCAACAGTACCATAGGGTGTCTCATACTCTTTTTTCACTTTGCCCTTTGAAGACATTCTGACACTACCAATATTAATTATCGCACCAGTTGCATCAAACTTACTTAGGGCTTCTTTAGTTGCAATGCACCCAACCTCATTTACTCCTTTCTGTATCGCATCTTCCATTTCAAGCATAGAGCCATCCAATTTTAATGTAATTTGTATTAGACTTCTTGCATAACCTAGGATATAGGATAAAATGATAAGATTTTAGGAATTTTATCATATGAGATATGAAGAACTTAAAAAGTTTGGGGAAGAAGAATTTAGACGTTTAACAGGGGTTAAGAAGAATACTTTTGCAAGAATGACTATTATTTTAGAAGAAGCAGAAACAAAGAAGAAAAGATTTGGGGGCAAACCAAACCATTTAAGTATAGAAGAGAGGTTATTGATGGCCCTAGAATATATAAGGGAATATAGAACATATTTTCATATATCAGCTTCATATGGAATATCTGAAAGTAGTTGTTATCGGAATATAAAATGGGTAGAAGATACTTTAATTAAGCATCCGGATTTTGCTCTTCCTGGTAAGAAAGCTTTAGTTAAAAGTGATATGACGTATGAAACCATTCTAATTGATGCCACAGAAAGTCCTATCCAGCGTCCAAAAAAAGACAAAAACGCTACTATTCAGGTAAGAAGAAAAGACATACTTTAAAAACTCAGCTGGTAGTAGACAAAAAGACAAAACAAATAATATGTACAAATTATGCAAATGGTAAACGACATGATTTTAGGTTATTTAAGGAATCCAAAATTAATATCCATCCTGATACTAATGTAATTACCGATACTGGATATCAAGGGTTACAAAAGATTCATGCTAAATCTGAGTTACCAAAAAAGAAGACTAAAAAAAATCCATTAACAAAACAAGATAAGAAAAATAACCAAAAACTGGCAAGTACCAGGGCCCTGAATGAAAATGTTATCGGCATGCTAAAACGTTTTAAAATTATTGCTGATAAATATCGAAATCGACGTAAAAGATTTGCTCTAAGATTTAATTTAATCGCTGGTTTATATAATTGGGAACTAAATTATTAGGGTTATGCAAGAGGTCTATTGTGATTTCTTCTCCGTTCCGTGTTATTATTTCTGCCATAGCTTAATTCCAATTATTTACTAAAATCTCACCATAGCATAATTTAAAACATTATTCAATAGCTGTACCCTATTGAATCCACGATATCATCATTAGGCGTATGAGGAAAAGTAAATAATTCATTAAGAAGACAGCTATTAAAAGCAGCTTGTTTTGGTATATAAACTGCCGTAGGAAACAGAGCAATACTTGCCGCAAACCTAGTAATCTTATCTAGCTTAGGTTTTATGGGCACTATATTAGTAAAACCTTCAAATTGGAGATCCTGAATAATTTGCTGGCCGCTAGCTTTATCCTCAATTAATATAAGCCGGGGCCGATATTTTTTTGATAATTTAATCACTTGACTTTTCAGCTCAGGATAAGTAAATTTTTGTCTCACCATGGCGATTAAATAATATTTTTTACCAATAATTCCCCAAGAAGTACAAACGCTATAATCAGCATTTTCCGAAATTTTAATAGCCGTATCCCAACTTTGTACCAGATAATCAAACTGCTCTGGGATAATTTCATAAAAATTAATATCCTGCATATTTAATAACAGGCCACTATTTTCTATAGGAGCCTGTAAATATTGGGCAGAATAATTATAGGTTCCAATTTCTTTCTCTAGTTGAATAAGAGAATCAGGGTAATCTCTCAATTTATGTAAACTACAGCCTTTAATATAGTGATATTTAAAGTTATTTATTACATAAGTGTGATCTTGCATAGCCATAGAGGGTATTTTTAAATGTTGCCAACAACTGGAATTACTTAATAAATAACCCGACAAATCTTCAGTATGAAGCCTTTGCATAACTAATATTATTGCCCCATCTTTATTATTTAACCGCGTAAGAAAAGTTTGTTCAAACCATTCAATCACCCGTTTTCTTAATTTAACGGAATTAATTTGGCTGGGATTATGAGGATCATCAATAATCAGAATATCTCCCCCCTCCCCTGTTGCCGAACCTCCAACAGAGGTAGCAAATCTAAAACCATTATCCTGAGTTAGAAACTTACTTTTTTTATTATGAGCCTTACTTAAAATAGTTTTAGGAAAAATCTCTCTATACCAATTAGAACTCATAACAAACCGGCAATCTAAGGAATGTTTCTCACTTAAAATTTGAGAATAGCTAGCAGACATAATTCTTTTGGCAGGGTTATGTCCAAGTATCCAAGCAGGCCATGCTACTCCTATACATACTGATTTTAAAGATCTAGGTGGCATATTAATGATTAACCTTTTAATATCACCAGCTTGCACCGCTTCTAGATACTCCGCTATAAGTTTAATGTGCCAATTAGGGTGATATTTTACCCCTGGATTAATGGTGTTAAATACCTTAGTTATGAAACTGGTAAAATCTTTTCGCAGTATGGCATATAATAATTTTTGCGGGTACGTAAGTACTACGCTCATTGATATTTACTTAAATATTCTGTTATGATTAATTCATCCGCTTCCTCCATGTTAGTAACCTCATTATTCAAATAACCATCTTTATTTAACTTATTTAGTTGAATAATTAAATGAACTAATTTATTAAGGGTTTCTGTAATATGTTTTTTTACTATTACTGTATTTTTATATTTTATTACTCCTAATTCATCGAGTTCTGTTTCCAATAAGGAAACAATCTTAGCAATAAAGCTATATAATTTGGTAATTGTCTCATTTGTCATAATTATCCCCCTAACCTATCACCACCTTCAAGGGGTTTTAAGCTAACAATTGATCTTTTTTCGTTTAAAGTCATAAAATTAGCATGGGAAATTTTAGCCCACAAATTTTCTCTTTTTTCAGTCAATGCCGAGATACTATCCCGATCAAAATCTATAATGATTTCTTCTTGATACCAGCACGACAACCAGTTCCCTAAAGCATCGGATAATTTATCTAGTAACGGGATCAAAGTTTCCTCCCATAGAGCGAGCCTAGCTTCTTGCATGTTACTGTAAGTATTATCCCCATTAATACCCAGCAATTGCGGAGGAATACCAAAGGCCAGAGCTATTTCTCGGGCAGCTGAATTTTTTGATTCAATAAAATCCATATCTTTCGGGTTAATACTCATTTCCTGCCAATCCAGCCCCCCTTCCAACAATAAAGGCTTACCTGAATTACTACTACCCGTAAATTTTTCTTGTAGCTGCTCTTGTAATCTCTCGAATTGTTCTTCCGTAAGATAGCCATCTTTTAGCGTTAAAGCTCCGCTAGGGCGTGCACCGTTACGAAGCAGAGAACTGTTCCAATGCGTGGCTTGATTATGTAAATCAATCGGCAGAGAAGCCGCTTCAAGGCACGACAAGCCATAATGCCTATTAGTAGGGTGATAATTTTTTAAATGCAATATTTTGCTGCCCCTAGTAATCCGATCGATAGGATAAATTTTTTCGTCCGTATGGCCGAGATATCTATAAGCCACCGCTAGCCCTTTATCTAGTATTAATTCCACAGAACTAGCTGGTAGTAAATAGATTTCCCGTGGTCTTTTATCCACCAATACTGCTAAAATATACGCATTACCATATAACAACTTGCTAGCTATCACTTCCCCAAAAAAATCTGCCCCCGCTTTCTCAGGGTTGGGCTTTTTAAGCAGACTATAAATAGGATGGTGTAAGAGCCTTTCATAACTCCCTCGTTTATTTCTACTAACTATCCAAGGAACGTGGCTTGCTGATTGGGCAATTAAATTGACACATCTATAAACAATCACATTGTTTCTATATGCTTCTACTCCAGCCTTAATATTTTTACCTTCTCCTGCTCCGGTACCTATAAAATCTATAAATTGATTAGATTTATTGCTAGTTGCTTTAACGTTAGATTCTTTAAAAATTTTTCTTAAATATTTTGTTATCATAATTACCTAAAAATTAATATACCTCTTGAAATAAAAATAGTATATTGGCAAGTATAGCAGTTTTTTCTGCCCCACTAAGAGTTAAGAGACAATTTTTTTAATAAAAATTTCTAATTCTCCACTTAAATTATTATTTTTTCTTATAGCATACTGCCAAATATTACTTCCAAATATTTGAATTTTACAATAGAATAACAGGAAGCAGCATACGGTCTATAATTATGTAATACTATTTTAATCTAATTGAGTTATGTTAATGTTCCCTCAAATGTTCGAGCTATTAATTTTTGCTGGTATTGCCTTTTTTGTTATCAATAGGCTAATTTCTAAACTGGGTTCTACCTCAGATAATGATCCTGCTAAACAAAAAACCTCATTCTTTGGTGAATCAAAAATTAAAGACGTGACTTATACCCACGAAAATTCTTCTCCTAATATCTTCAACAAGGGTTTTGCCAGGAAAGAACCAATTGATACAGTAAGTCTTGAGGGTTTAATAATAGAGGAAAATAAGGATGCTATAATAGCTGGCCTAGAAACCCTATCCTTAAAACTCCCATCCTTTCAGGTTGCCAAGTTTTTAAATAGCGCTAGGCTAGCCTTCGAGCTTATTATTGAAGCGGCTAATGACGACGATATTGAAGAATTACTGAAATTAGTAGACAAACGATATGTTGAAAATTTTCATGTTTTTTCTGAAAAATATGGAGAATTTATCCATGGCAGCAAATTAGATGCTAAAATATCGGAAATTTACAGTTTCGCAAATAATGTTTTTATAAAAGTATTATTCACTGGCAAAAAGATAACAGATAAAATGAATTCTTTACAAGAAGAATGGACTTTTTCTCGGCGCCTTATGTCTAAGGACGTAAATTGGTTTCTGACAAATATTGATGTTTCTTCTGATGTGCCTTTAGAATAAAGAGCAGGTTTTTTGCTTCATCCGACGTTCCAGTATAAATGATATTTTGATATCCCAGGCGAGCGGCAGTAAATAAAGCCGCATGGTCATCCCCTACATGAACTATGATTTTGACGATCTGAGGAAATTCACCTTGAAGTTTTTTAAACATATAATCAAGAGGGAGAATACCATAATATCTTGTACTACCAATTTTATTAGTTAAAATAACTGGAGCTGTGGATTTCAATAGAAACTCTCGCGTCTTGGCAAGATTTTCTACAATGTGAGTAAGTGGCTTGCGCATTATCTAAATTTTTTATAAAAACTCTAAAATTAATAATTACCTGAAGCGAATTTGGCAAAGAGATCGAAGGTAAATTAACCATTTAAAAATTTATTTAAACCCTTTAAGTTACTAATAGAATAGACTAATGGATTATCTAATTTTTCTAAATTAGAGCACACTATTTTTTGAAATCCTAATTTCGCAGCTTCTTTAATTCTTGTTTCAGCCTTACTTACTTTTCTTATCTCGCCGGATAAACCAATTTCTCCAAAATAGATACTACCTTCTAGCAAGGCTTTATTAGTTGCTGCTGAAATTAGCGCTGCTGCTACTGCTAAATCAGACGCCGGGTCTGAAATTTTAAGCCCTCCGGCAATATTTAAATATACTTCTTTGGACGTTAAATTGAGCTGCAGTCGGACGTTTAGCACTGCTATGATCATCGATAATCTATTCAAATCCCACCCTACTACTGAACGTCTTGGCATTGGCATAGTAGAAGGAGCAATTAACGCTTGAATTTCAACTAATAAAGGCCGCGATCCTTCAATCCCTGCAAATACAGCTACTCCACTAACGTTTTTTTCTCTTTTTATCAAAAATAACTCAGAAGGATTCGCCACTTCTTTTAAACCATTACTGGTCATATCAAAAACACCAATCTCCCCTACCCCGCCATATCTATTTTTAACAGAGCGTAAAAGCCGAAAATGGCTATTATGATCCCCTTCAAAATATAAAACAGTATCTACCAAATGTTCAAGTAATTTCGGCCCGGCTAATTGGCCATCTTTGGTCACATGACAGCTAATTAAAATTATAATATTATTTTTCTTAGCATAGCTAACTAGCTCACTGCTGCAGGCCCTA
This sequence comes from Rickettsia endosymbiont of Bradysia coprophila, assembly GCA_019468145.1. Lineage (GTDB taxonomy): Bacteria > Pseudomonadota > Alphaproteobacteria > Rickettsiales > Rickettsiaceae > Tisiphia. The sequence goes on along the minus strand of JAHXDM010000002.1, from coordinate 132,886 downwards.
ATCTGAGAAATAGTCCCAGGCGGCGAAGATAATTCACGCGTTACCATTGTTTGAATTGAATCAATAATTATTAAGTCAATATTTGACTTAGCCTGCTCAATAGTAGAGATGATATCTTCAATATGAACAGCAGCTAAAACAGAAGTTGCCTGATTGTTAATGCCAAGTCTTATAGCGCGCAGCTTTATTTGCTGAATTGATTCTTCCCCTGTAATATATAAACAATGTATTTTTGTAGGGAAGGAGCAAGCAGCTAATTGTAACAACAAAGTAGATTTACCAATACCCGGCTCTCCGCCAATTAAAATTGCCGATGCAGCAACTAATCCTCCCCCAAGCACCCTATTAAGTTCGTTGATGGGCGTTACGATCCGTAATTTTTCCGCAACTATTCCATCAAGTTTCTGAAGCTCTTGTTTGTTACCTAATTTAATTGATAAAGAATTACTAGCTAGTTCTTCTTCAATTCCTCCCCACAAACCACAATCAAAACACTGCCCCGCCCATTTGGGAGTAGTGTTACCGCAATTCGTGCAGATATATTGCTTTTTTAGTTTGGTCATTTTATTAGCTTAAAGCTATGCATATGGTTAGTCATCTCTCTATAGTTCTTTTAGGTTTTTTTACAGTCGGAGCATCTTCAATCAAATCTATGGTAATAATATGTCTTTTAATTTCTTGGATTGAGTTTAAGATATTCATTTGATTGTTTATTTCAGCAGATAATACTCTCTGGTCAGCTGCTGCATTAACTTCTTCTGATATTTTTGCAGTAGCAGTACTTTGAACTTTTGATTGCTCAGTACTAGTAGAATCAAACTTTTCTAGTAGCTGTAATGCAGTAAATCCTTTGTTATCTTTAAGCATTGCACTGGCGCCAAGACGCCTTAATCGTGTTATTGTAGGTTTATGATTTCCTAATGCTGCGTAGTGCATCGGAGTGCGACCATTGTTATCAGGAGCATCTAAATCACCCTTATTATCAGACAAGATTTGTATTACATCAACCCTACCTGCATATGCAGCAAAATGCATAGGAGTTAAACCATCATCATTTACAATATTGGCATCGATAAATTTATGGGGATCATCTCCTCTTTTAGACAATCTCTCAACCATCTCAGTAGTTCCATACTTAGCTACCCAATGCAACAATGAATTCCCTTCTTGGTCTTCTGCCTTTAGCGATATTATAGGCTCTAGTAGCTCTAAGGAAAATAATCCTGCATATTCATGAGATCTTTCTCTTTGGGCATATAAATTTAATATTGGACTAGATACCGTTTCACTTAAGGTTTTAGATGACTTTATAATCAAACCTACTATTGGCTGATAACTCCTAATGTAAGGAGACATTAAAAGTTCCTGCAGTAGTAGTAGTTCTAGTTGGTTTACCTTCTCAATGAATTTATTTGTTCCCTCAATTAGTTGGTTTACCTCCTTAATTATATTCAGTTTAATAAAATTTACTAATGTGTTAGCTAATCTATGCTCAACAACACAACTTAAAAACTGATTTAGATCTTTTATTTCTGTAGATTGTAATTTCTCTAATTCAATCTTACCTATATCTTTTTGGCTTAGCCTTGCCACAATTTTAGCCCATTTTTCTCTACTTGCACGAGCAAAACCTGGCTCAGGTGCCCCAAGGCTATAACCACTGCCTACCTTATCATCTCTACCTTCTTTCATTTTCGCCTCTTTAAATTAATTATTTATTAATTTCTATATTCTAACACCAGTAACCTACTATCTCCATATATTTTTTCTTTTACTAATTCAAAAGAATTATCGGAAAATTCTTCACTTTTACCAAGTTCTATAACCAATACTGAACTTATCTTTAACCATCCGCCTTTTTTTAAGCTAGTAACAGCCTTAATTACCAAATTATTATAATAAGGGGGATCGATAAAGACCAGATCAAAAGTCTTCGTAGCTTTTGGTAAGGAACAAGCATTAATATTTAAAAAACTGGTTTTATCTTGTTCCCCTAAGAAGCGAGCAAATTCCTTAGCTACCCTTAAATAATCAGCATTAATGTCAATAAGTAGTGCTGCGGATGCTCCCCTTGATAAGGCTTCAAAAGCTAGGCTACCAGTACCTGTGAATAAATCAAGCACTAGGGTATTTTCGGTAAATAATTGTTTATTTTGCAATTCCCCTGAGGTGAGGATACTAAAAATTGCTTCCCTAATTTTGCTAGTAGAAGGGCGATAATTTATTCCCCTTGGGGAATTTTTTAACGTAGGAATTATCCGATTCTTATGTTTACCTGCTATAATTCTCATTATAAAAATTTCTTAAATTCGTGAATAGCTATTTCTCGGTAATCATTGGTTTGTAAATCTCCTAATATAAAATCACCATATTGGATTCTAATTAACCGGTTAACTATTAGACCAAAATATTCAAATATTCTCCTAATTTCCCGATTTTTCCCTTCAACTAGGACTATTTCAAACCACGAATTAGAAGCCAATTTTTTGGTTAATTTTATGGATTTAGGATTATAGATTACTCCTCCTATGTTGAGATTACGATAATTCTTTAACATCCGATCAGGGTTACCATGAGCCCTTACTTTATATATACGCTCTATTTTATTGGAAGGTAGTTCAAACTTTCGTGCTAAGTCCCCATTATTAGTAAGAAGTAATAATCCCTCACTATTTAAATCTAATCGACCTATTGAAATTACTCTAGGTAAGTTACTCAAATTTTCAAATACCGTTGCTCGGCTATATGGATCTTTATGGGTAATGATCAAACCAATAGGTTTATAATATATCCATAAGCGAGGCACCGTTTGTTGTTGCACTACTTTCCCTGAAACTTGAATAATAGCATCAACATCAACTTTTACTGCCGGGGAATTAACAAAAATTCCATTTACTTGTACTTCATTATTTTTAATCAGGATTTCGGCGTCTCGTCTTGAACATATTCCGGCATTACTAATGAATTTTGCTAATCTTTGCATTCCCTAAAGACAATTTGAGTAACTAATCTACCGAAAATATCAGGATTATTGCTGATAATCAACTCCCCTTAAACCCTTTTGCCAGAATCTAATAGAATTTTGACTTGACTTTAAACCACCTTCTGATACCATCCCGCTTAAGAGAAAAACTACATAGTACCTTATGTTTTTTAGGGGCAAAACCTTATGTAGTGAAGGGTTAACAAAAAATGTAGAGTAATATTGAGAAACTATTGCAGCAGGATTTGTTAAAGTTTAGTTAAAGAGAATAGGCATGGCTGGTCATTCAAAATTTAAAAATATTCAACACCGTAAAGGTGCGCAAGATAAAAAAAGAGCCAAAATTTTTACTAAGTTGGTTAGGGAAATTATTACGGCCGCTAAAGTGGGTACGGATGTTAATAATAATCCTCGCCTTAGGAATAGTATAATTGCGGCCCGCAGTCAAAATTTACCGCGCGAGCGAATTGAGAAAGCGATAAGCTCTGCTCATGACTCAAGTGCAGAAAATTATACGGAAATTAGATATGAAGGGTATGCACCGGCGGGCATTGCCATAATAGTGGAAGCTTTAACTGATAATAAAAATCGTACGGCCGCTGAAGTGCGGGCAGCTTTCACTAAATTTGGCGGTAATTTAGGAGAGACTGGTAGTGTTAGCTATATGTTTGATCATGTAGGAGTAATTAGATACCCAGCAGAAATATCATCAGCAGATTCTATGCTGGAAATTACATTAGAAATAGAAGCAAATGAGATGCTCTGTAAAGATGGCTCCTATTTAATTCTTACGGATATTGAGAATTTTGCCCCAAGTCTTGAAATATTGACTAATAAATATGGAACGCCTGCTGAATCTTACATTGGCTGGATTCCTAAAAATTTTATCACTATAGATGATGAAGAAAAGGCCGAAAAACTACTCAAATTAGTAGATTTGCTAGAAGAAAGTGATGATGTACAAAATGTCTTTGGTAACTACGAATTATCCGATGAAGTTTACGAAAAGATGCAGGATACTTAAATGAATTGTCAGATTATTATCTTAGCAGCTGGTAATGGTAATAGAATGCATTCTCCATTACCAAAAGTAATGCATGAAGTTGGTGGTAAGCCAATGATTGATAGAGTAGTGAATAATTCAAGAAAAATTACCAAGGAGATTATTTTAGTTCATTCAAGCCAATTAGAACCATATATTACCTCTTATAAAGAGACTTGCCAGCTAGCACTCCAATCCAGTCCACTTGGAACTGCCCACGCAGTCTATAGCGCTTTTGAGTTAATCGATAATAGGCAAATAAACGCCGTAATTTATGGAGATAATCCGCTGATTACCCCAAGGCTTATTAATGATTTACTAGATAATCTAATATCAACTGACTCCGCTATATCTACTTTATGTTTTAAACGTGATGATCCAGGGCAATATGGCCGGATAATTACTGATAAATCAGGTAATTTTGTAAAGATTGTGGAGTTTAAAGAAGCAACTTTGGAAGAACAAGCGGTAAAAATTTGTAATTCTGGAATTATGGTTTTCAAAGCTGGTATATTAAAGAAATATTTACCATTAATTCTCCAAAATCACTCCCAAAAAGACCAAGAAGTATATTTAACTAAAATTGTCAAGCTTGCTACAGATCAAGGGGAAAAGGTCTCTTATTTACTATCCCAGGATCATAATTTAGTACTGGGAGTCAATACTATGCAAGAATTAGAAGAGGCTAATAGAATTGCTAGTGTAGATTCCCCCAAATTATACATGCGCACTGGCGATATCCAATGATCCGAGAGTTCGCGTATATTTAAAAATTACCATAACCATAAGAGTTAAGTAAAAATTATGAACAATGCCATACTACCATATCCAGAAGTTAAAAGTACCAATAATGAATGTAAAAGGCTAGTAGTATTGTTACACGGGCTGGGTTCAGACGGGCATGATTTAATAGGGTTAGTTCCTTTTCTAGCTCCTGAATTACCAGATTGTCATTTTATAGCGCCCCATGCAGTTGAAGCATTTGAAAGTGGCCCTTATGGTAGGCAATGGTTTTCTATTAGACTTCTTGCAGAATTCGCTTCTGCTAGGGAATTTGTAGGAGACACGGAACGCAGAACCGGAGCGTACTCTAGTGTACGTGAGGATTCGAGTACCGGATCGACACACAAATTACCAGCAGAAGTAGAATTATACAAGAAGTCTATTCATTCTTGCACGCCCCATATCCTTGCTAATAATATTAAGTTGCTGGAAAATATAATTCAAGAAAAACAAGCCCAATTAAATTTAACTAATAAAGAGACTATAATAATTGGTTTTTCCCAAGGTACTATGATCGGGCTATATTTAACTTTTCTCCAACACGAACCCTTTTATGCGACCATAGGATTTTCTGGTCGGTTAATTCAACCTCCCAAATGTATAAATAAAATTACGCCAATTTGCTTAGTGCATGGAGAATTAGATGATATAGTAGATGTAAACAATATGGAAGAGATCATTAAGTATCTCCAACAACATAGTATCTCCTATAGGAGTTATAGAGTGCCAGATCTTATGCATACTATAGACTCAAGGGGCCTTACATTTGCCTTAAAATTTATAAAGGAATATTAAAAATGTAAAATATACTACCTTTGCCGTAGCCTTCCGTGGAAGTGCGAAAGCATAGTACCCTACAATTTTTGTAACAATGTAGGAAAGTAGCAATCAAAATCAGTAATTGAGTCGTACTGCAAAATTCTTTTTAATACTGCTTTTGCCTTGCTACTTGCGTGTTTCAAGGAGTTTCTTAAATGATCCAATCCGTATGTAAAAAATGATACTAATTGTTTTGGATTAGTTTTCGCGGTTCTAATCCTTATGGGTTTTATCTCATGTTGTATTAGTCCATTTTTTATTATTAAAGCCGAGGCAATAGCACAAACTGTAACTAATTTCACGAATCTATCTGGGTTTGTTATGTGACTTTTTTCAATATCAAATCCACCGCTTTTGAGATGTTTAAATAGTCGCTCAATTGACCAGCGAAATTTATATAAAGCAAAAATGCTGACATCAATATCACTGCTAGCCGCAACAACCATCAGTTCATTTTTCTCATTTCTATAGGCCGATAATGTCACTGCATGGCCCCATAACATGCCCTTAACTTCAATGTATTCAAGGGGTTTTACATAATCAAAACTTTTACCAACTGGTTTAGTTTGTAAAACATTTGTAATGCGAATTAGCATATCTTTTCTAACTGGAATCGTAAATTTTATTTGTTTTTTAGTCAAAAAATTAAGCCTTTCTTTGCTCATAAATTCACGATCAGCCAGCAAATATTTAATTTTATGTACTCCAAAATTATTAATAAATCTGTCTAACATTGCCTCCATCAACCAGCTAGAGCAAGCCCCTCCATGCTCTAGGGGATACCAATAAATAGGTACAGAAATTTTTCCAAAAACTATGACCAAAAATAATATATTAATATCACTTTTGCCAAATTTCCAGCATGTTCTATCAAGAGCAATAATGTATTGATTATTAGCAAAAATATTCAAAATAAACTTAGCAACTTGATCATAATTAAATATTTGATCCCTAAAAAACCTATATATTCTCTGGGTTCTAGAGCTATGTTTAGCTTCACCCAAAATCCCAAGTGCCATGTTTTTACCGCTAACAGAGCAATTCTCAATCAGACTCATAATCATCCCAGTAAGACATTCTATTCTTGATCTTTTCCAAAAAAAATTTAGTATCAACGACTGAAGTAGTATATTGTGCATGCTCAAAAAATACACTCTTATACTACTTCAAACACCCATATGCAATAGCTTCCCTCCCCTTTTATTACAAAAATTGTAGGGTACTATGGTGCGAAAGGCCCTATTATTCCCAAAGAGTCTTGTGATTACTATTGTATTAGCCATTAAATATTAATAGTTCTTTTATCAATAGCTAAAGCCGCTTCTTTGATAGCTTCACTTACAGTAGGGTGCGCGTGACACGTTCTAGCAATATCTTCGGAAGAAGCTCCAAATTCCATAAAGGCTACCATTTCTGCGATCATAGTACCGGCATCGGGACCGATAATATGTGCTCCTAGCACTTTATCAGTCACACGATCGGCAAGGATTTTTACCATACCTTCAGTAGCACCGATGGTTCTTGCTCTACTATTAGCTACAAATGGGAATTTACCCACTTGATAATCGATCTTAGCTTCTTTTAATTGCTCTTCTGTCAAACCAACACTTGCTACTTCAGGCCAGGTATAAACGACGCTAGGGATCAGGTTATAATTTACATGACCTGCTAAACCAGCCATTATTTCCACACTTGCTATAGCTTCTTCTTCAGCTTTATGAGCAAGCATTGGACCAGCAATTACATCGCCCACCGCGTAAATACTGGGAATTGTTGTTTGGAAATGATTATTTACCACAATCCTATTTTGCTGATCTAATACTATTCCTAATTTATCCAGCCCTAGATTGGTAGTACTAGCTTTTCTCCCCACTGCGACTAATACTATATCAGCGGTAATTTGCGAAACTACCTTGCTAGTTACTTCTTCTAGTTGTAAAATAACCTTCTCTCTACCATTTGCTATTTTCTTTTCAGCAGATAAAACTTTAGTACCAAGCCGTAATTCAAGAGATTGTTTTTGTAATATTTTAGTAAATTGACTAATAATCTCTTTATCCAAAGCAGGAACTATGGTGTTTGCATATTCTATGACCGTTACTTTACTCCCAAGCCTATTCCAGACGGAGCCCAGTTCTAAACCAATATAACCACCCCCAATTACTACCATAGTTTCTGGTACTTTTGTAAGACTCAAAGCTCCCGTCGATGAGATAATGGTTTGTTCATCAATTACAATATTAGGGATTTCAATAATACTTGATCCCGTAGCAATTAAAATATTTTTAGCGGAAATTTGCTCAACTGACTTTTCATTTTTTATTTCAACAATATTGCTATCTAAAAGTTTAGCAGTACCAATAAATTTAGTGATTTTATTCTTTATAAATAGACTATCTATACCTTTACATAACTCGGATACTATTTGGTTTTTTTTAGCCATCATTTTGGATAAATCAAGTTTAGCATCAGTTATTATACCTACTTCCGAGAATTTATGAGTAGCTTCATGATATTTTTCCGAGAAATTTAGTAAAGCTTTAGAAGGAATGCAACCAACATTCAGACAAGTGCCACCCAAGGCAAGTCTTTTTTCTATACAGGCAACTTTCATGCCTAATTGCGTTGCTCTTATTGCTGCAGTATAGCCAGCTGGGCCACTACCAATTACTATTAAGTCAAATTCTTGCATAATATAAGTGCCTGATTTAAGTTATTTATAAGTTAATTTTATACTATTTTTATTAGGAGAAGCAATAAAACTAATTACATTAATTTGTTCCACGAAAGGAATATTACCTTTGCGTAACATGGCAAGCATTTGCTTGGATATCGCATAATGATTTTTATTATTTAAGGCCCCAGATTCGCCAATATTTTTTAATTCTCTAATAAATTCTAACGGACTTCGGTATTTTAGCTCAATATTTTCATAATCCACGATGATTTCGGCAAAGCCAGCACTAGAGAGCAAAGGGGTAACATGATCAAAGTGAATGAAGGGAGAAATATGGGGGCTAGTAGGACGCATTAAGGCTATTTCCGCATCAATAAAAATTTTTTTAAGCCTGCTTAAACTATTCCCACCAACAAAATTCCCAATAAATATCCCATTCTCTTTAAGCAGAAATCTAATTTGCAATAAAAATTTTTGCACATCATTAATCCACTGTAAACCTAGCGAAAAGGTTATAAGATCAAAGCTACCTGAGGCTATTTTTAAATTTTCTTCATCAACTAATAATTTTTGCGCATGCCCAAAAGATTGCAGCAGTTTATTAGATGAATCAGCCACTATAATTATAGCATGTTTATAGCGCTGCGCTAATAGTTTTGTTAAACAACCACTCCGACATCCTAAATCTAAAACATTAACAAAATCTTTGTCAATATAATTTAATCTCATCATAATATCCTCTGCCGCCTGCTGGAAGTAAGGACATTTTTTGATAGAATCTACGCTTTTATTACGATTAGCTGTTAATTTTTCTCGGTTAAATATAATATTCACTTTAAATTATATTTATACTCCTCTGATATGAATTGCCTGCGTTGTTACTCAATGCTCTCCTAGACTTTGACTCAGCTCTACCCTCACGCAAGGCAGCAAAATCATCTGAAGAGGAGTATATAATCATTATTCATTTTTACATCGAACTTACGGCTTATTATATTATTCCAAAAATTTTAAGGATAAATACTATCTCTTCAGTAGATTCTTTTAAATAATCAAAACGGTCCGAAGCTCCTTGATGTCCTGCTCCCATGTTAGTCTTTAACAATAATATATTATCATCTGTTTTTAAGGCCCGCAATTTAGCCACCCACTTAGCTGCTTCCCAATAACCTACTCGGGGATCAGAAATCCCAGCAGTAATAAATAAATTTGGATAGTTCTGTGGCTTTATATTGTCATAGGGAGAATATGACTTAATATAGGTAAAATATTCTAATTCTTTTGGGTTTCCCCATTCCTTAAATTCACCAGGAGTCAAGGGCAAACTTTCATCAAGCATAGTATTTAATACATCCACGAAAGGTACGTGGGCAACTACTGCTTTAAACAATTCTGGCCTTTCATTCATCACCGCGCCCATTAATAACCCCCCTGCACTTCCCCCACCAATTACTATATTACCTTTCTTAGTATATTTCTCTTTAATCAACTGTTCCGCAGATGCAATAAAGTCAGTAAAGGTGCGCTTTTTATTAAGAAACTTCGCCGACTCGTACCAGTCCTGCCCCAGATCATTTCCCCCTCTAATATGAGCAATAGCATATACAAAACCGCGATTTACTAACGATATAGGAATATTTCTAAAGGCCGCCGCCATCCCTATACCATACGAACCATAACCATATAGATATAAAGGGTTAGAGCCATCTTTGTGAAATAAGGATTTTTTATAAAATAAACTAATGGGTATTTTTACTCCTTCATTATCTACCCATATTCGCTCAACAGCATATTCTTCAGAATTAAAACCACTAGGTATTTCTTGAGTTTTTAATATTGATAATTTTTCACTATTAAAGTCATAACTATAAGTAGTGATTGGCCTAACAAGGGAAGAATAAAATACCCTAATATCATCTTCTTCAAAATTAGTAGAGGAAGTTATCGCCAAAAAAGCAGGATCCGGAAAATGAATAATCTTCTCGGCTCCATCTTGCAGAGATTTTACTTTACTTAAATTTAAGGCCAAATCACTATAGTTCAATATTAGATAGTTTTTAGTTATCTCACAGTTTATTAAATACTTGTCCGGATCTTCTGGAACATAATTATTATCCCAGCCGCTATTTTGAAAATTATTAACATCTACTAGTACTACCCGAAAATTCTTAGCTCCTTCATTAGTCCTAATATAAAAATTATTATCCCCATTATGGCAATTATGTTCTATATCATAAAATATTCCTTCTTTAAGGGGCCTGATAAGCTTTGGTTGGAATTTATCATCCTCCATGGCAATCACATGAATTTCATTAGTATTAAGTCCTGAAACATTAATAAAAACATATTGCTTACTAGAAGATTTTTCGATGTTTAATTGATATAAAGGATCGTGGATTTTAAACATTAATTTATCATTTTCTTGTCTTTCACCCAATGAATGAAACATTACTTTATCTCGCCGCAAATTCTCATTAAGAGGCATATAAAAAAATCCGTTAAGCTTTTCATGCCAAACTATGCTATGACCAACATCCTTTATTTCATCGTCTAAATATTTGTTAAGTTTAAAATCATAAACTTTAATTGTAAATTTTTCATCACCAGTAAAATTAACACTATACGCCATCAATGTCTGATCCGGGGATATTGCTACTGCTCTTACAGTAGTAAAAGAATTGTCCCGAGCAATAAAATTAATATCAAGTATAATCTCTTCGGCAGCTAACATTGAATGTTTTTTCCGACAATATATAGGATAGCCTTTATCTTCTTCAGTCCTAGTATAATAATAGTAATCGCCCTTCTTGGTGTATACAGATTGATCTGCTAATTTAATTCTACCTTTAATTTCTTCAAATATTGTCTCTTTTTCTTTCTGAGTAGTCTGAAAAAATTGTTCCGTATAATTATTTTCTGCTTGTAAATACTCTATAATTTTTTTATCTTGCACATTGGGCCAATTGGGATCTCTCAGCCAAGCATACTCATCGGTAATTTTTTGATTATGGAGGGTAAAGCTGTAAGCAATTTTGTCGGCTATAGGCGGCGTCATATTATTCTCCTCTTTCGAATTACTTAACAATATCCCTACAATAATCGAGATCATAATCCCTACAATTATATATACTACTATCTCTATCGGGGTTATCTGGGGTTTGCCTCTATACCAACTTTCCTCCCCAGGAGGATAAGTATTAAATAAAAAAGATAAGATCCGCCACAACATATAACATACCATTGAGTTGGTGAATTTGTAATACCAACTTATCCAAAATTCATATATATAGTGAAACTAATTAATAAACTCATCACTATAAATAAACTTGTTGATTGATTATGTAAAGATTTTATTTTATGTAAAACTGTTTTTTCTGTCCTTTGAAAAATAGCATAATTATCTCCTATAGGATGAGGTTGTTCATGCTGCACGTGCTGATGATGATATTTAAAATAAATATTTCCTATAATATTTTCAATAAACCGAAATACATCTATATTAAAGTTAGCAGTGGAATGTCTACGGCAAGCATATCTTACAGCTACAGCCCCTAAAATACCTGAGAGAATAATTGCTAGTTGCTCTGTTATATCTGACCAATGGACAGCTGTTGTTGGTAATGGATAAGGGAGATTGCATAAATTACAAAATTCTTCCAACCAACAGCTAATAATAAGAGTAAATAATAACATTATAAGTAAGCTAATTTTACTTAAAAGATCGGAGGCCAGAGAATTGCTCACTATATTCTTCAGTTTAACCATAGAAAAGATAGCAACACATATTATTATTTTAGAAAATACTACCGCATAATAGCTAATATCTTTATTCAAAGCTCCTATGATAAAGTTTTTACTACTAAAACTAGAAAGATAAGGGAAAGAAATCATTAATAAAATACTTAACGTCAAGCTACTGAGTAATAAAGGGTTTTTTATCAAACTTCCTACATAAGCCAATCTAGTTGATAATTTTGTTGTCGAAGCTTGCATGCTTTCCTCACTACTACTTGAGTAAGCAACTCGGCCCGGCTTCGTTTCTCCTAAAAATTCCGAGGGCTTTTTCGACTTATGCAGGAAGTTTGTTCCACCCCCCATTTTTATTTCCGAGAAATATTCGGTTCTATATTTATCTATTAATACGGCAAAATATAAGCTAAATAATGCATTATAAACTATATGGACAAATAGAAACATTGTAATTTCAGCAGTCATCTCAGTTCCTTTTGTCCCAATAGCAATTAACATAAACCCTAGCGACAGAATAGTAAGGTAACATATTACGCGTTTGATATTATCTTCAAGACAAGCGTAAATCCCACTATAAATGATCATTAATATTCCAAAAAATTTCAGTATTTCTAATCCACTAAATAGTTTCAATATAATAATAATCGATATTTTACTCGTAAAACTAATTAAATATATTAGCCCAGTTGTTGAAGAAGCTGGATAACAGTTTACCATCCAACCAGAAAAAGGAGGAACAGCCACATTAATTAAACAACCTGCCAGAATTAAAATATAAAATATTACATTACTATTATTATTTTCTATTAAATCTGTTAAAGGGATTAGTTGAATATTAGGATTATTAGCAATAATATAACTAATACCTATTAAAATAAGACTGCCGCTAATGAGATGGGTAAGAAAATATTGCCTTGCCCCTATGGCGCTATTATGATGATTACCATAAAAAATTAGTATAGTTGCCATTATCATCATAATTTCTAAGGACATGAATAATGAAATAAAATCACCAGCAAATAGAGCTATTAAAGAAAAAAAAGAATATATACTCCCTATTACTACTTCAAGTTTTCTTTTCGTGCTAATGGCATATAGGTTAGTAGCCAAAGTTACCATAATAAAGGCTAGAGCTAGGAGTTTATTGTCATAGTTAAAGTTAAGGGATAAATCCTTATATAAATTAATTATCGTATTTTCCTTATTTATTAATAATAAATAAATGATATATAGAGGATAAATTATTGAACTAATATAAATGGCCATATGATTACATCACTTATGCACGCGAGTTTAGGATAATATAATAGCAAAACTTACTACAAATTACAACTAATAATTACACAATATATATAAAAAACTTTTTAACAAAAATTTGGATAAAATAAAATAATACCACGCAGCTGGTACAAATAATTAAACTAATGAACATGGGTAAGGGTAATTTTTGTTCAAGAGAGAGGGGTGTAATATTATTGTCAGTAGGTTTATACATAAATATCAGCAATTTCGTTAAATAAGCGGCCGAAAATAAAGAACTGAAAGCTAACATACACATAATAAATATTTGATCCTGCTGGCTGGCCGCCAGCATAATATAAAATTTACTAATAAATCCTCCAAAAGGAGGAATGCCAATTAATGATAGACTTGCTAAAAATACCATAAAACTAGTTTTAGGCATTGCCGCAGCTGCCCCTAACAGATCGGAAATTTGTGCTGTCTTTTTTAAACTGTAAATACTTCCCATACCATAAAATAAACAAATTTTAGTAAAAGAATGCGAGCATAAATGCAAAACAGCCGCTCCCATAGATTTGGAGGTAAACATAAAAGCACTGAGTAACGCTATCCCTAATTGGTTCATGGTAGAATATGCTAAAATCTTCTTAATATTATCACTCTGTAAAGCTTTCAAAGAACTATAAAATATGGTTAAGGCGGGGAATAAAAGAGCAATATTAAATTCGGCAAAAATAGATTGTAAATATTGCAGACCAAAAACATAGATAAGAACCTTATAAATACAAAATAGCCCAGATTTAACCACTATGACGGCATGTAATAATGCACTGACAGGATAATGAGCTACCATTGCCGCTGGTAACCATTGATGCAGCGGCAATAAAGCTGTCTTAGCTATCCCAAAAATAAACATAAAGAATAAAATTATTGCCTGATTTTTAGAAAAATAATTTTCTATAAAACCATGGGTTAGAAAATTGCCATGCCCTACTTTAGAGTAGATTATTAAGATAGCAGGTAAAAATAATAAAGCTCCGGAGATTATCAATATTTTTAAATATTGATACATTCCTGCAATAACTTTATCTCCCCCTAAATGACCAATTAACGGCGCCGTTGCTAATGTTAATATCTCATAAAAAGTAAACATCGTAAAAAGATTAGCGGACAAGGCAATCATTATTCCAGAAAACACACTTAGATTTAAAAAAAAGAGAAAACTACTTGAATTGCCAATATTGTTAATCTTTAAATATTTGATAGTATAAATAAGAGCACAAATCCACAAAAAGCTTATTAGCGTTAAAAAAATTAGACTAAGGGCTTCTAGATGAAAACTAAAAGAAAAATTCCCACTTAATTGTACTGTATGCTGGGCTCTGACTCCTTTCAGAAACAACCAATCAATAATGAATATATTACTAAAAAAGAAACAGCTGATTATAATTAACAAAGAATTACGGGTACTATTATCGCTGTTACTAATAAAAGGCGTAATTAAATTTAAGCTAGCTAATAATAAAGTGGATAAAATCAAAAAATCAGGAGTAACGGTCGGATACATTTTTCATCCCCCTAAATTATGGTTCCTAATATGGTATAATAGTAACCTTGCCATCTAGTTAAATATATTAATAAACCTATTTGCGCTAAACTGATCGCCATTAACCCGTAATAACTAGGAGGAGATAATACTCCCAAAGGTGAATCTCGACTATACTCCTCTGATATGAATTTGCGTGCGTTGTTATTCAATGCTCTCCTAGATTTTGACTCAGCTCTACCCTCACGCAAGGCAGCAAAATCATCTGAGAGGAGTATAGTACTCTCTTCAAAAAATAGTTTTTTGGCAATTTTATAATGATACAGAAATCCTATACATGAAGTGATGGTAATAATGCAAAACTCCAACCAGAAATTTTGGCTAATCAACATCTCAAAAATAGTAAGCTTAATAATAAACATACTACTAATTGGCAACCCGCAGCTACAAATTAAATTAAAGGCTACTAAAAAACGCCATAATATTCCAGATTTTTTTAAAATATTAGTGGTATATAAATCGCTAATCGCGACTATTAGAAATAGCGCTATTTTATTAAGACTATCGGCAAATAAAAACGGTAATAGAATATTGTCATTCTTCAGGATAGCCAGAAATAAAAAAACATAACCAATTTGGGAAAGAGAAGAATATATAATAATCTTTCTAATTTTTTGAGCCGTAAAAGCAAAATAAGTACATAAAATAATAGCCGATAAAGCTAATGGCTTAATAAACGGCGGTAAAATATTAATAATAACATTATAGTCAATAATACAATGAATAAACCTTAAAATTATATAGATACCTACGATACTAGATATCCCAGCAATATAGATTAACATCACGGGTGCTACTGAATAATATGCTCTTACCATCCAAAAATGCATAGGGAAAAAAGCCGTTTTCAAAATAGCACCAATTAAAAAAAAACTAATTGCCGTAAGTACTATTTTTGAATTATAATGTAATTTTAATAGCCTTGATACTGAAGTCATATTAAGATTGCCAGTATAGCTTAGCAGCAACCCAATCGATATTAATATTAAAGTTGCCCCGATAGTTCCGAGCATAAGATAATCAAAGGCCCCTACTGCTGCCCGAGGGTTATTCCCTTGCGCCATCAGGACATAAGTAGCAAGGGATGATATTTCAATGAATACATACAAGTTGAACAGATCATTAGTACTTAATATGCCAAGATAACCTACATGCGCAAATAATAAAACAGCATAAAATAATGATTGCCTTTTTTTCTCAATAAATTCCAGCACCGTTTCTTGAATTAATTTATTACAAAAAATTAAGCAAAATAATATTACACAATTAATATATATAATTATAGGCTGATTGAGATAATCTAATTTGTACTCAATGCCAATAGAGGCGGGCCAATTACCAAACTGATATAAGACTGGTATATTAACAGCCCCTAACCCTTGAATACTTAAATAGAGACTGAATAAAATTGAAGCAATGGCTATTAGGCGCGCAATAATAGTAAAACGGTAAGTTAATAGAGAAAATAATGCGCCAAATAATGGAGAAATTACCTGCAATACAGGGAAATGCTTAATTAATATCATTTTTCGGCCATTTCATTATAAAGAACCTTCGGTTCAGGCAACTTAAGTTCAAGAATTTTGGCTGCAAGAATTTTAGATTCACATATAGTAGAAAATTGTTGCGATATACGATAAATTAAGGCTAATCCTACCGATAAAGTGGCAAATCCCACTACAATAGCGGTTAACATAAGGACTTGAGGAACTGGACTGGAATATTGCGCTGTAATGCTAGGAGAGGAAATTAAAATTGGAGATTCTAAAGAACTAACGACCTCTTTACGTGAAGATTCCTTTTGGTTTATCGCTTGGCTACTATTACGCTCAATTGGCACCGTACCCCCATTCACCTTTCCTAAAATAAGGTAAAAAATTAATACCGAACTTTGCATTACACTCAGGCCTATAATTTTCCGAACATAATTATCACTACTCAACATTATAAACAAGCCAGTAGTTAATATCCATAGGGTAAAAAAATACAGGATTTTTGGAGAATATATGGTTTCTAAAAACATTATCATAGGCAAAAATTAATATGGTTTAAATGCTTCATTATACACGCACACTATTTTTTTCCCTAACCGTATGGATAATTTTTGGAATACTTGCTCAATAATCACCATATTAGCATTATCTTGCGCCAGACGATAATTTACCATAGATTCTCGTAGAGCCTCATCTACTGCAAAAATAGCAGGTAACTCAGCGTTCTTATCTCTAAACTGCAAATAAGTATATACCCCATCATCAAAAATTTTAATCGGCGCAATCGATTCATTCCCACTTATCGAATAATTAAAATTATACTTCTCGGGATGAACTAAATCCGGGCTAGCCGAGCTGGAAGCAGTATAATTTTGCACATGATCTCCAGTTTGTTCATCGTCCGGATAAATAAACCTTAAATTAAAGACCATTTCGGGATCTCTCATATCTAAAGCTTCTGCAGCATATAATTCAAAAAAATAGGTTCTTTTGTTAGTAATAATAGTCATATTAGTAGTAGCATTTTGTTCCATAGGCTTAATGAAGATCCTATGACCCGCCGGTACTATTTGCCACGAAGTAGTATCCCCCATCGATATGCTAACTATCTCCTCTTCTTTTGCCAGTTCAATACTTGCTTGATATCCATAATAACCAATAAACTTAAATACATCATCAGGATTATATATCATAACCCGGATCCTGCTATCAATAGGCATTGGCCTTGATTCCCTCACCGCTAATACAGTATTTACCAAAGATATTAATATAAAAAATGCTATTAACTTTTTCATTATCTAATACTTTTATCTTCTATTAACTTAAGTTTATAATTAGTAACAGCAAAGTTAAATTTTGACTTAGGAGGCAAATGTATATTAATTGGATCTATTTCAAAATTTATCATAGCTTTCCATACTACTCGTTCTAAAACTTCCTTGGAAATATTATTCACGAGCGAAGTAAATATCACCTCTGCTACATTATTTTTATGATAAGTTATTGATGAGATATTAACCGTCCGCCTAAAATTTCTTTGATACCGCATTACTGGAGATATTGGATTATCAATATTCATAAAATTAACAAACTGTAAAAAAACTATACGCGTAGAATTATTTTGAATAAACTGAAATTGTGGACGTAATAAGTCATAATCATAGGATTCCCTATGCGTCACATAATTCCTAATCATAATATCCGCAATAGCACTAATTTCATCATTTTTTACATGATTAGCACTCGTTATTGTGGCATTTTTAAGGGTTTCTGCTGTAATAGTATATCTTACATCCTGGACTAGTGGTAATAAACTATTAACACTAGCAATCATTATCACAGATAATGTTAACATTATCCCAAAAAAGAATAATAACACTGACCTCTGCACAAGAGGGTAGAGATAGGTAGTATTATACCACTCTCTAGAATCTACAAAATATTCCCCAGATTTAATATAATCTTGCAGTGATTTTAATAACTTATCCATTAATACAAAAATTATTATTTACTAAACAATTTTTACTCACAACATGATTCTAGCACATTGTTGCAAAAGAAGTTATTTTTATTTATAAAAATTGATAATTTACCAGAATTTTCACAAATTAGCGAGAATTTCTTATCCATATTTTGCCCAGGGTAGTTTAAAAGTCACACCCAAAGGTTGTAATAAGTGATTATTACGAATAACCAACGTCATTGCGACAAGGCAGCAACCTCCTGGCAATGACGGTTGCAGTCATATTCACTTAAAATCATTTTAGATTTTTTAACTTCAGGGTGCGACTTTTAAATTGCTCTGTATTTTGCCACACAATATTTGGCTTCTAAAGCCCACGCCCAAAACATCTCTTCTTCTCTAATACTGTCATCACAAATTTCTGGGCATTGATTAGCAGAAAAATGCGTTTTAAAAGCTTTGATAATATCTGAAGGAGTAGTTCCTGCAAGACAATAGCCATAAGATACTAATATTTCTAGTAAAATATCATGACTTATAGGAGGATAAGGCCGCGTAGGGTGATATTTTTGGATAATCACCTCTTTGTTCATTTCTTCATCATCCAACCACGCACCCACGCCATAATTATGGTACAACCTAGCCCACGGAAATAAAGGACCTGGATCAGATTTCCGTCCTGGCGTAATGTCTTCATGTCCTAGCACATGCTGGGGTAAAATATTATATTGCTTAACAATATTTTTGCTCAAAATCCCAGAGCTACAAATTTGTTCTTCATCAAAAGGATAATATTTTTTAGGAAGCTCTATTTTTTCACACCCCTCCCTTGCCGTAAACCCCAGGTTAACATGCTCAATCCCCAATGAAAGCGCATTAAGATTTTTATCCAATTGCCAAGCACTGACCCCCGCATGCCACGCTCTGCTGTTATCTGGCATGGCTTGTAATAATTTCCCTCCTTGCAAACACTCTTCTTTTTGGGTAACAACAAAATGAGCACTAGTACGGCCCTTATCGATATTAGCCGTAAATATATCTACGGTTGCAGCAAAATCCACCACTGTGTAATGCATAATCAGATATTTTATTTGAGCTCCCTCACGGCTGTCATAATGATTACGGTTTTTCTGGGCTTCCGGAAATAGGTCTACGGTATAACTCCCTTCCACTCCATGAATAGTACTCCCTGAAACATTAATACCCGTATTGGGTTCAAATACTCCCGGAAAAGCTTGATCTATCGGGATGGAATTTACAGATTTTAGACTTAATGACATTTTAGCTTCTCCTTATTTATATTTTTATTATATATAACCAAATTTATTGTTATACCACTTAAACTTCCCCTTAAATAGTGGAAGGAAAATTGAAAAGCCACAAGCTTTCAGTATAGCTGAATTTGTTAACATTTGTCAACTATTGATTGACTCAAGATCTCACAATTTACAACAAAAAACTAATTTTATTACATAAATTGCTTGACTTCTGCTTTTCAGAGTTTATACATACACTGGTTAAAATAACATTAATAAGTTAATAATTTGTTAATGTTTTTAACTATTAATAACAAAAATTGTCATTTTAACTAAACTGTACAATTTTTGTTAACTAAACCAATTTTATAAATTAAAAAAGATTTTTCACTATGTTACCACAAAATACAGGATGCACTAATAGCACTGAAGCAGAATTAAAAAATAATTTAATAGAGCAACAAAAAAAAATAAATAATGCCCAAGAAACCATAGGGTTTTATGATAGTGTATGTAATAAGGCATTAATACAAGGGAAATTTAAGGCTGCTATTATCAAAAATTCAACAGTAAAAAATGCCCAACTTGTGAAACTATATAACTTAGAAACCAAATGTAGGGAATGGAAAAAACCTCATGAAATGAGTAAAAATAATGCAACAGAAGTTAAACAGCGGACTGTAGACTGCCTTAGCACAGAGTACGAGGTAAGCAGTAAAGAGACGTATGACCAAAAGGGTAGACTAAGCATTACATTTGAAAAAGCAACTAACTCCACTTCTAGTGTTCTAGGTAATGAGTATCTTAATGGGACTACGGATGAACTATTTAACCAAAACGTTACTTTACACCACGATACCGCTGGTAGTAATTTCTCTAATCTGCCTCATGAATTATTTAATAACGGCACCAGTTCTACCAATCAAATCGTTGAAAATCACATGATCATCCAACATGAAGCAGAAGATAACTCTAATAATCAACAGTTATCAGGTAGATTTTATCATCCCCCTTCTGATCCTTATCAGGAAGAACATTTAGGAAATAATAATAGCTCTTTTGATTTCTGGCAGGCCTTAAGTAATTATCCTCAAATAGTAATTCCATGTATACTAGCAGTCCTTGGAACAACATTCATTAGACCTCTTGCATAACCCTAATAATTTAGTTCCCAATTATATAAACCAGCGATTAAATTAAATCTTAGAGCAAATCTTTTACGTCGATTTCGATATTTATCAGCAATAATTTTAAAACGTTTTAGCATGCCGATAACATTTTCATTCAGGGCCCTGGTACTTGCCAGTTTTTGGTTATTTTTCTTATCTTGTTTTGTTAATGGATTTTTTTTAGTCTTCTTTTTTGGTAACTCAGATTTAGCATGAATCTTTTGTAACCCTTGATATCCAGTATCGGTAATTACATTAGTATCAGGATGGATATTAATTTTGGATTCCTTAAATAACCTAAAATCATGTCGTTTACCATTTGCATAATTTGTACATATTATTTGTTTTGTCTTTTTGTCTACTACCAGCTGAGTTTTTAAAGTATGTCTTTTCTTCTTACCTGAATAGTAGCGTTTTTGTCTTTTTTTGGACGCTGGATAGGACTTTCTGTGGCATCAATTAGAATGGTTTCATACGTCATATCACTTTTAACTAAAGCTTTCTTACCAGGAAGAGCAAAATCCGGATGCTTAATTAAAGTATCTTCTACCCATTTTATATTCCGATAACAACTACTTTCAGATATTCCATATGAAGCTGATATATGAAAATATGTTCTATATTCCCTTATATATTCTAGGGCCATCAATAACCTCTCTTCTATACTTAAATGGTTTGGTTTGCCCCCAAATCTTTTCTTCTTTGTTTCTGCTTCTTCTAAAATAATAGTCATTCTTGCAAAAGTATTCTTCTTAACCCCTGTTAAACGTCTAAATTCTTCTTCCCCAAACTTTTTAAGTTCTTCATATCTCATATGATAAAATTCCTAAAATCTTATCATTTTATCCTATATCCTAGGTTATGCAAGAAGTCTATTCTAGGGTATAAGGCGGTCAAATGGTACAAATCAGAGACAAAACAAGATTATACTAAAGTAAATGAAAATGATTCCACTCTCCCTGATATCCTAATTTCATCAGATGTCCAGGGTTCTAATGAAAGGTCGCCATTAGAAGTAGAAGCAATAGGAAATGTTGATTTGCTTAAAGCAGAGAGTCAGTAATTAATCCTTGTATCTACATTTTTATTGAAGGTATATCACGCTCGTCATTGCAGGACCTTGCGGAAGCCCGCGCGGCAATCCAGAAAAAACTATAAAAATACGATGACTTAAATAATTTTTCCTGGATTACCACGCTTAGCTGCAGCCGACTCGTAATGACGATTGCGGTTGTACTTATTTGTTTTTCAACTCTAGAAGGCGACCTTTAAACCGCCCTGTGGGCAGACAGGTAGAGAGTAGCGTAAATTATTATAACATCTATGCGTCATTACAAGCCAGGCTTATAGCTTACTTCGCTAATGACGCAGGTTAAAAGAAAGGTACTGTATAGTATTTTTAGTGATTTTTCATCCATTGTCCTAGCCAGAAGATAGACGTGGATAAGTTTTTATTATTTAGCCTATAACACCTAGCCTTCATTTGGAAGTGAAGGGCAATCTCCCCATAGCAACACCCATTCGTAATCAATTGGCGCTTCTATGCTAAGTTTCTCTAACTCTTTTAAAGTAATTTCAGCACCCCTCAGCTTAGCGTAAGTACAAATATTGGGCGCCGAACCACAGCCTTCCTCAAAACTCTTGTAGCTTAAAGCTGGACCACCATATTTTACAACTTTAGCTACTATATCATCTTTCTTCTGATATATACTATTAGTTAAATTACAAAAAGTTATCCTTACCTTTGTAGCATTATAACAATCTCTGAGTACCTCGTCCCAATTTTTATGATGTAATTTTATAAGCCTATCTAATTCTACTAAAGCTTCGGTTGATGAGGGTGAAGTTACGGCAGATTTAGTTAGTTCTACATATAATCTAATACTCTTTTCCGGAAATGCCTCAAAATTTATTTCTTCATCAGAAGGCGTTTCAAGAGTCTGAGAAACAACAGCTAGCGAAATATCTGGATCTTGAGTTTTTGGCTCATTGTTTTTTATATCAAGAGTACTAACTACCAACTCCTTCAATATCGTTTGTGAACTTAAAGTAACAGGAATGTCTTCCAATGCCTTTTTTAGACTTTCAACATGGGATTCTGCAATTTCAGTAAGTTTAGGTGTTAGTTCATCATTTTCAGTGGAAAGGCTTTTTTCCTCAGCAGATGCTTCAAGATTTTGAAAACTCAAAGCTAGATCAATGGCATTTATATCTTTATTCTCTGATTCTTCCTTTTTAATAAGTGCAATAGCTGCTTCATTACTAAAATCTAGCATGGGCATTTTTGGTACATTATAGCTATTGTAAAAACTGCTAAATATTTCTACACAATAGTTACCCCAGGATTTTACAGTTTCTTCAATTTGAAATCCAATTAAACGTGTCATTAGTGTGACTCTCATAAAAAATCCTTTTTAAGTTATTAATATGATATTTTTGTTAAGTATACTTAATTAATTAACATTTGTCAACAACATTTTAACTTCTTTAATTCACAACTATACCTGGGATAATTTTCTTGCTTCATCATCGGAGATTAAGCCTTCAATAAATTCATCCAGCTGGCCATTTTTTACTATTTCTTCTATTTTATAGAGAGTTAGGTTGATTCTATGGTCGGAGACCCTGCCTTGTGGGAAATTATAGGTGCGAATTCTCTCTGATCTATCGCCAGAGCCTACTTGTCCTTTACGAGACAAAGCTCTTTCTGCATCTTTTTTATGACGTTCTGCTTCATATACCCTTGATCTTAGAATCTTCATCGCTTTGGCTTTATTCTTATGTTGCGATTTTTCATCTTGCAAAGCCACAACAATCCCAGTTGGTAGATGGGTAATTCTTACAGCCGATTCGGTAGTATTAACATGTTGCCCCCCTGCCCCGGAAGCTCTGTAGGTATCGATTCTTAAGTCTTTTTCATCAATTTTGATATCCAGTTCCTGCGCTTCTGGTAACACCGCTACGGTAGCCGCCGAAGTATGAATTCTGCCATTCGATTCAGTTTCTGGTACTCTTTGGACTCTATGAACCCCTGATTCAAATTTAAGTTTGGAAAAGACATCCCGTCCCTTGATTAAGGCTGATGCTTCTTTATATCCGCCAATACCAGTATCCGAGATTGATAATATCTCAAATTTCCAATTTTTTAATTCAGCATATCGCATATACATATTAAACAAAGTGGCGGCAAATAAAGCGGCTTCCTCCCCGCCCGTACCGGCTCTAATTTCAATGATAGCATTTTTACTATCTGCTTCATCTTTCGGTAATAACGATAATTTTACTTCTCTTTCTAATGTCGGGATAAGATTTTCTAGCCGGTGGGTTTCCTCATATATTAAAGAGTGAGTATCACTATCTAGATCAAGCGTTTTTGCCATCTCCTTGAGTTCATCAAGCTCCGATAGGGCTTTATTATACCGAGTAATTGTTTCAACAATTTCTTCTAAATCGGCATATTCTTTAGAGGTTTTTACAAATTCTTCTCCAACTATACCAGTAGATAATTTCTTTGATAATTCCTGATATTTCTCCAGAATTTTAGTTAGATTATCAGAAAAGCTCATAATATAATATTAATTGAAGAATAAAGTTGCAAAGATCAAGTTAAATTATAGTAGCATTAGGCTGGGGCTTTCTATAAATTTTTTAAACTCCGCTAAAAATTTAGCTCCCACTGCCCCATCCACCACGCGGTGATCAGAAGATAATGTCACATCCATAATAGTGGCAATTTTGATTTGATCATTTATAATAATTGGTCGCTTAGAGCTTGCTCCTACTGCTAAAATACAGCTCTGAGGAGGGTTAATAATAGCACTAAAATTTTTAATATTATACATTCCTAAATTCGAGACACTAAAACCTCCGCCCTGAAATTCTTCAGGAGATAGCTTATTATCTCTAGCTTTTTTGATCAAGTTTTGCAATTCCAGCGATAAGGTGATAAGATTTTTTTGATCCGCATTCCGAACAATCGGGGTTATCAATCCGTTATCTATTGCTACTGCCACAGAGACGTCCACATTGTTGTAATACAAGATAGCATCCTCCCTCCAGCTGGCATTTGCTTCAGGAACTATCTTTAAAGCTTGAGCTGTTGCCCGAACAATAAAATCATTAACCGAAATTTTAAGTTTTTTCTCAAGCATTAGGCTTTTATTGATATCTTCTCTAATTTCCAGAAGTTTATCCATACTACATTCTATCGAAAGATAGAAATGAGGAATAGTTTGTTTAGATTCCAATAACCGTTTAGCAATAATTTTTCGAATGTTATTATTAGGTGTTACTCGATATTCTTCCTTATTGCGAGTTATTCCAACAACTTTATTCCCCCCCTGCTCCTGACCGAGATAGGAAATTATATCCTGTTTTATTATTCGGCCGTAAGGACCGCTACCTTGCATATTGGCAAGGTCAATATTTTCGGCAACCGCTAGTTTTTTTGCTAGAGGCGAGACAAATATCCGTTTATCCTTATCGGTATTTACTACATTTACTTTTAGATCTTCGAAGGAAGGCGCAAAGGAAGCAGCAGGCTCAGCACTTTTTTTGGTAGAAGTGAAATTATTTATTACATTATCTATTAAACCAACATCTTCTCCTTCTTCTAGTAACACCGCTATAAGTGAGTTAACAGGGACATTTTCTGTTCCTTGCGGAATAAGTATTTTAGCAAGAATTCCTTCCTCTACCGCTTCTACTTCCATAGTAGCCTTGTCGGTCTCTATCTCCGCTATAACATCTCCAGGGATAATTTTATCTCCTTCCTGTTTTAGCCATTTTGCAATATTACCCTCTACCATGGTAGGTGATAATGCAGGCATTAGGATTTTTATAGGCATAAATATCAATTGTTAATTTAATATCATGAAAAACACGCGGACCTGCCTAGGTTACGGGGTCAGGTTCTTTACCGAAGTCAAGTGGCGTGATTCTTTTAATAGACTTCCTACATAAGTCGAAAAAGCCCTCGGGATTTTTAGGAAAAACGAAGCCGGCTACCTGCGTGTACCAGATATGTACATGAGGAGCGAAGGCAAGTTTTGACGACAAAATCACCAACTAGATCGACTTACGCAAGAAGTCTAATGAGGTTTTACAGAATCAGGACTCACTAACATTATGATCTGCTTCCCTTCCATTTTAGGAGGAGAATCTATTTTCACAAGCCCTTCTAATGCCAAAGTGATGCGTTCAAATAGTTTCATCCCGATCTCGTTATGGATAATTTCTCGCCCTTTAAACCACAGAGAAATTTTTACTTTATCTCCATCTTTTAGAAAATCCTTTATTTTACGAAGTTTGACTTCAAAATCACCCTGACTGATATTTGGTTTGAACTTCATTTCTTTCAGTACAATAATCTTTTGCTTTTTCTTAGCGTCATGCACACGTTTTTTGCTTTCGTATTTATACTTACCAAAATCTAAGATTTTGCATACCGGGGGCTCAGCATTTGGAGAAATTTCTACCAAATCTAAATTAGCTTTTTCAGCACGTTCTAAAGCTTCTCTAATATGAACAATGCCAAGCATTTCACCGTTTTCATCGACTAAACGAACTTGACTAGATCTAATTTCCCTGTTAGCCTTCGGAAAATTATTGTTTTTAACTCCAGAAATAAAACTTCTCCATTTATTATTGTTTAATTATTTTTTTTAAATTCTCTGTGAATTTAATGTATTCTTGCAAAAATTACAAGTAAATCTCTACTTAAGTTATGTTTATAACCAAAATTTTCCAAAGTCACCTTAATTAGAACAAATAATGTGGTTATAAATAACGGGCATTTTGTTCTTGGACTAATTGTATTAAGGCTGGCATAGTAACTACTTCTTGCGTATCGGTTCCAAGACGTCTTAGGGTAACGGTATTATTTGCCCTTTCTTGCTTACCAATCACCGCTATTATGGGCACTTTATGGTTAGAAAAATTACGTATTTTATAATTAATTTTTTCTGGCGAAATATCAATATCTGTTCTAATCCCTTCGTTAATTAGCAATTTATTTACTTCTAAAGCATAATCACTTAAATCACTGGTAATAGTTGCAATAGCTACTTGCACAGGGGCAAGCCATATTGGGAATCGTCCTGCATATTCTTCAATTAATATACCAATAAATCTTTCAAACGAACCAATTACTGCTCTATGCAGCATTACTGGCCTTTTTTTCTCGCCATTTGCCGCAATATAATGAGCATCCAGGCGCTCTGGTAGGACAAAATCTACTTGCAGGGTACCGCATTGCCATTCTCTACCTATGGAATCTTTAAGGCAAAATTCCAGCTTTGGCCCATAAAACGCGCCGTCGCCCGGGCTTAATATATAAGTATATCCAGCTTCTTCTACTGCTTGTTTTAAGGAATTCTCAGCCTTATCCCACACTTCATCACTACCTGCCCGCAACAAGGGTCGGTCGGAGAATTTAATTTTTATATCAAAAAAGCCAAAATCTTGATAAATCTCAGTCAATAATTTGCAGAAATTGACGGTTTCACTGTTAATTTGCTCTTCACTACAAAATATATGAGCATCATCTTGCACCAGGCTTCTAACCCTCATTAAACCATGCAAGGCTCCAGAAGCTTCATTGCGGTGGCATAAACCAAATTCCGACATACGCAGAGGCAAATCTTTGTAACTCTTAATCTGTTGCTTAAAAATTTGGACATGGCAGGGGCAATTCATGGGTTTGAGCGCTAACACTTTATCAGGGCTTAAGTTTAAAGCAAACATATCATCTCTAAATTTCTCCCAGTGACCCGATTGTTCCCAGAGGCTTTTATCGACTAATATAGGGGTCTTAACCTCCTTATATCCAACTTTTTTAATCTTTTTTCTAATATATTGTTCAATAGTATTATATATACTCCAACCTTTCTCATGCCAAAATACCATCCCTTGAGCTTCTTCTTGGAAGTGAAAGAGGCCTAGTTCTTTCCCCAGTTTTCGGTGATCTCGCTTTTCTGCTTCTTCCAGATTGTGCAGATAAGTATCTAGTTGTTCTTGAGTCACAAAGGCGGTGCCATATATTCGCTGCAACATGGGGTTATTGCTATTGCCTCGCCAATACGCCCCAGCTATTTTCATTAATTTAAAATATTTAACCTTGCCAGTTGACAAAGCATGCGGTCCCCTACATAAATCAACAAAATTACCTTGGCGGTATAAGGTAATATCTTCATGGACAGGGATTTCTGAAATTATTTCAGCTTTATAATGTTCACCTATTCTATGGAAAAATTCTATTGCTTTATCTGCAGCCCATACTTCCCTAATAATTGGTTGATCTTGAGCAATGATTTCTTGCATTTTCTCTGTGATCTTCAGTAAATCCTCAAGGATAAAAGGTTTTTCGGTAGCAAAATCATAATAAAAACCATTCTCGATTACTGGCCCAATAGTTACTTGAGTATTGGGAAATAACGCCTTTACAGCAGCGGCTGTTATATGAGCAGCATCATGCCTAATTATTTCTAAACATTCGGGATCTTTAGAGGTTAAAATTCTTAAATTACAATCCGTCTTTATAATAGTACTTAAGTCCTTCAATTGCTTATCTATCTCTGCTATTATTGCATCTTTTGCTAAAGATTTGGAGATAGAAGCGGCGATCTCTAGCGCAGTAATATTTGCTGGGAATTGTTTTTTTGAGTTATCAGGAAAAGTAACATTAATCATTTTTTATAAATCAAACCAACTTTTATTAATTAAATGTATATTACCACAAGAATAATGAGACACTAATAGCCAGGAGCATTATTTTTAAGATTTTTTTTCATAGCACCCGACACTTTTAAGAAAAAGCTATTTTCCATCATTACGCGTAATGCCAAACAAGAAAACGTCATTGCGAGAAGACCGCCTTAATTAAGGCCGACGAAGCAATCCAGGAAAATCTACAAAAATACGATGGTTTAATTTTCTGGATTGCTTACGTACAGCGCTTCGCTCCTTCTCACAATAACGATATAAATACGGGGAGATATCCCCTTAAGACTTGCTCATTAATTCTTCTACTAGAGCATCAAAACCTCTATTACTTAAAATATTCATGAATTCTGATTGTTGTGATTGAATAAGGCTTACGCCTTCAGTAATAACATCTGATACTTTAAAGATGCTTTTATTATTTACATCAGCAAATTGATGAACTCTATACCTTACTCGTACTTCTCCTATTGCCATTTCCACTTCAAATTCACCTTTGTCAATAGAACGAAATTCTAGCGAGCCAGGCTTCTGACCATGATAATTTTTTACCAAATCAGCATAAGCCTTGCTAACATAATTACTATAAACAGTTGTAAATTTGTTAATTTGCTCAGGGGTAAGGGTATTTCTATATCCGCCCAGAGTAAATTTAGCCATCCAACCAAGATCCAGATTAGCTAGAATTAGCTTTTTAGTTTTAGTAATTTTCACTTCCTGAGTAATAGTGGTATCATCAAGTATATCGAGCCCATCATGCACTAATTGGTTGACATAACTATCAACAGTTTCACTGGCAGAAGCAGGTGCAGAATTTTGAGTAGATGAACCTTGTGAATAAGCCGTCAAAGATAAAGAACTCAAAATTAAGTAAAGGATAATTTTTTTCATAATTTATACTTATTTTTATTTAGGGCAAAGAAATTGCTTAGGATAAAAAACTACAGATTCACGGTTTTGATGTGTAGCTGATCTGATAGCAATATACGGATCAGTAGAATTTTTTTCTACATAATCAGTAAATGGCAGTAATATTAATCTAGTATCAATAGTTTGAAGTGTCAGATTGACTATTTTAAAATCTCTGTGCGCTACATGCATTATAGGATTAAAATAAGTATTTGTAAATAGCGAATCAGTGACATCCCGACTATTAGTACCACCAAAAAATGGCAATACTAGGTATGGCCCAGGCCCAACACCGTAAGTAGCAAGGGTGCTACCAAAAGTTTGAGGAGTAACTTTTAGGCCAATTTTACTGGCTACATCAAATAACCCCCCTATCCCAAAGGTACTATTAATCAAAAATCTCCAGACACTTTTCATGGTTTGCTCATAATTCATCTGTAAACCATAATTAACAATTGTAACTGGCAGGGTAACATTGCCTAAAAAGCTATTGACCCTAACTTTGGTATAATCATTAGTAAGACGCTTATAACCTATAGTAACAGGCCTCAATAATAAGTGATCTAACACCGAGTTAAAAACAAAAATTCTTCGATTTATTTTATAATAAGGATCGTAGACTTGATTACATCCTTTACTAGAATTATAGTCATAACTAAATTCATCTTTATCATCGGAAGGCTGCAAGTCATTAGCATGGGCAGTGGAAGCCAACATACTAATTAATATTAATAGAGTAAAATATTTCATATAAGCTAGATTTTATGTGACTTGGTTAATGTAACTTGGTTAACTAGACTACCTTAGCATAATTGGTTTCTAGTAGAAAATTTGTAGGAGACCCGAAACCGCGGACCCACCTCCTACTTAAATGTACGTGAGGATTTAAGTCCTAATAATTAACCTTAAGTTTTTGTTGACATCATAAGTAAATTTAGGTGATTAAATAAAAAACACTAAACACCCTATATTTATACGCTTTTTAAGGTACGAATACAAAAGCCGTCATTAGCTAAGCGAGCCTTTAAGCCCACGGTTCCGGATCGACCCCCAAATTACCATCTTGAGTAGAATTATGCTAAGGTAGTCTATTTTTTCTTACAAACTACCATATAGTAATTACTATTTTTTTCTATATCTAATTCTTCACTACTTAATATAATAAAATCAGTCTGTTTCAAAGCTTCTTTTATATCTTTAACAGAAAAAAGGAATTCTTTTTTTGTTAATGAGAAAGTTGTGAAAAAATTAGCATTTTTATTAATTGGTAAACAACAAGCAAAATACCCCATCTTATTAGTTATTGAATAAATTAAAGTAAAATACTTTACTAGATCTTTAGTAAATGATAAGGAGTTCCAGCATAAAATTATATCATAATTATTAGAATTTTGTTGAAGAAAATCTGGTATTGAAATTTCTATTAACTGATTATAAATATTCGTATAATATGAGGAAGCAAGTTTATTCATAATTTCAGCATTTTCAACGCCAGTAAAAGTAAAATAATCAGGGAAACGTTTTCGCACCTCATAGCCGACCATCCCAACATTACTACCCAGTTCTAGAATATTATAAATATTTGGCAAATCTGTAATCCTACTCATAGTTTTATGGACAAAACTATAGGGCAAATCTAGCTTGTCAGTTTTAAGAAATTTATTAGCATACTGAAAAGCAATAAGATTTTTATATTGC
This sequence comes from Rickettsia endosymbiont of Bradysia coprophila, assembly GCA_019468145.1. GTDB lineage: Bacteria > Pseudomonadota > Alphaproteobacteria > Rickettsiales > Rickettsiaceae > Tisiphia. The sequence continues at coordinate 101,777 of JAHXDM010000002.1, read as the reverse complement.
TGCCAAATTTCTTGTGGTATTTCTTGTAATGTTTTTTGTGATGTTTCTGGAAGGTTTTGATAATTTTGTAAAAATTCCCCTAATTTTACCTGATCAGTTGTGCCAGCTTTCCTTAAATAAAATAAAGCTTCTGGAAGCTTATTTTTTAAAAAATAAGTCCAACCTAGCCAGTAATTAGCGTAGGAGTTACCAGGATCAAAAAATTTCTCTACCAACTTAAACCTTAATATAGCATCATTTAAGTTATTTTTCTGCAAATGTTCTAAACCAAGGGTTAGATTAGTTTCCTTTATATGGCCTATTTTATACTTAACATCTACCCAATAATTGATAAACATAAGGAATTTTTCTTTATACCAGGCTGGTGAATTTACAATGCATTGATACCATAATTTTATTTTATCTTTTACTGACCCAAGCATAAATTTACGAAACTCCAATTGCAAACTGTTAGAAAAAATGTTATTTAAATACTAAATTTAAAAGCCACTACTAGCTATAAGTCAATTTTTCTAATATTATATATAAATTGTCAACTAAATAACTATTATATCTTATAAGTCCACCAGATATAAATAGAATTTTTAAAACTAAATTGTCGGATCTTCAAATTATGTCACTTATTTCTAAACGTCTGGATCTAATAAAACCATCTTCTACTTTAGCAATAGTTAATAAAATCATTGAATTAAAAAAATTAGGCAAAGATATCATCTCTTTAGGGGCTGGTGAACCTGATTTTGATACGCCAGATAACATCAAAGAGGCCGCTATTAAGGCAATTCAAGGAGGTTTCACAAAATATACGGATGTCTCGGGTATATTAGAGCTGAAACAAGCAATACAAGCTAAATTTAAGAATGAAAATAATTTAGACTATCAGCTAGATGAGATTATAGTATCTAGCGGCGGGAAACAAGTAATATATAATTTATTTATGGCTTCATTGGAAGCTGGTGATGAAGTGATTATCCCAAGCCCTTATTGGGTTTCCTACCCCGATATGGTGATTTTGTCGGGCGGAACTCCAGTATTTATTAATTGCGATATTACTAATAATTTTAAACTCAATCCTGATGCATTAGAAAGAATAATCTCTTCAAAAACTAAATGGGTAATTATTAATTCCCCAAGTAATCCTACAGGCGCTACCTACACTTATAAAGAATTAGAGGCGATTGCTGAGTTACTGCGGGGCTACCCTCATATTAATGTTATGTCGGATGATATATATGAACATATTATTTTTGATAATTTTAAATATTATACTTTTGCTCAAATAGCACCGGAACTCAAAAATCGCATATTTACGATCAATGGGGTATCGAAGGCTTACTCCATGACCGGGTGGCGAATTGGGTATGGCGCAGGTTTTAAACCATTAATTAAGGCCATGACTATAATTCAATCACAAAGTACTTCTAACCCCTGCTCTATCAGTCAAATGGCTGCTATTGAAGCTTTAACAGGCTGTCAGGATTTTATTAAGAAAAATGCTAAAGATTTTGAGAAAAAACGAGATTTAGCTTTATCTATTTTGAATAATATCAAATTAATCAGTTGTTATAAGCCAGAAGGGGCTTTTTATTTGTTCCTGGAATGTAAAAAGTTATTTGGTCTTAAAACCCCAAATGGTAAAACCATCAAAAATAGCAATGATTTTGCTGGTTATCTCCTGGAAGAAGCGGGTGTTGGTGTAGTGGCTGGTATCGCCTTTGGTTTAGAAGGGTATTTTAGAATTTCTTATGCCACTTCCCTAGAAAATTTACGAGAAGGTTGCAGGCGGATAGAAAAGGCTTGTCAACAATTAACTTCTTAATATTCCTCTGTTAGAATTATACATGCTAAAAAAAATTCTTAAAAAAACTAAGAAAAAAAGTGATTTTATACTTAGTGTTGTCACTAATTTATTATATACTTACTTAAGGATTGTTTATTTTACTTCAAATTGGCAATTTATTTTTTCAAAGGGTTATAGTGAGAAAAAATTTTTAACAGAAAAAGGAGTGATTTTTGCTTTTTGGCATAATAGACTTGCTTTAGGACCAGGGATGTTTGTTGGTCATAAAGATATCTATGCATTGATTTCCCCTCATTCAGATGGTAAAATCATTAGTAATATAGTTTCTAAATTTGGTTTTGGAGTAATAAATGGTTCAACTAATAAGGAGCCGATAGCTGCTTTAAAAACCATTATAAAAAAATTACATAATGGAAATAATATAGTAATTACCCCCGATGGACCACGTGGACCTATTTATCAGATAAATAGTAATATTAATAAGGTGGCTCATAAACATAATATCAAGATAATACCAATATCTTGTAATACTTCTAGAGCTATTCTAATTAATAGCTGGGATAAGTTAATTATGCCCCTACCTTTTGGTAGGATAATAGTTACCATAGGGGATCCTTTGGAAGTAATTGGGGATGAGAATCAGGATAAGGTAAATTTAAAACAAGCATTAATGCTATTAACCTCAAATTCATGATGTATTTTTACCATCTATTAAGTTTCCTCCTGCTACCAGTATATTTGGTGTTACTGATAGGAAGGGTTATAAATGGTAAAGAAGATATAAAACGAATTGGTGAACGGTTTGCTATTAGTAAAGCATATAATAATAAGGATGGAACTTTGGTTTGGCTACATGCAGCAAGCCTTGGTGAATCTCTTATAGCGATTACTTTAGTAGAAAACATCAATAATCTTTGGTTGACAGGAGAGATACCCTCCCCATTTTTAAGATTTCTTGTCACTTCGGGGACTAACTCTTCTGCTAGGCTTTTGCAGCAAAAACTTCCTAAAAATGCTATTCATCAATTCGTTCCGATAGATAACATTATGTTTGTTAAAAAATTTTTTAGTAATTGGCGCCCTAGCCTGGGCATTTTTATCGAATCAGAATTATGGCCAGTGTTAATAAGCCAGGGAAGTAACTATTGTTCATTATTATTGCTTAATGCCAGGCTATCAGATAGTTCATTTGGGGCTTGGAAGAAGTTAAATTATTTTTTTAAGTTAATTGTTAATAAGTTCTCTCACATTGTAGTGCAAAGTCAAACTGACTTGCAAAAATTTATTCAGCTAGGGGTAACAGAAAATATCACTAATTTAGGTAACATTAAATTTGCTAATAAACAACTACCCGTTGACAAGTCAGAATTGGGGATTTTATCTAACCATATTGGTAATAAAAAAATCATTGTTTTTGCTAGCACTCATCTGGAAGATGAACAAAGGTTGCTTAATATTATCAAGCCACTAAAAGAGCGCTACCCTGATTGCTATATTATGCTAATTCCGCGTCATCCAGAACGTAAAAATGAGATAGGTAAAATGTGTAATAACTTACGGATAACCTATAATTTAAAGTCTGAGCATCCTATACCGATTATGACTGATGATCTCTATATTATTGATACATTTGGGGAATTAGGGTTGTTTTTTAGCTTGGCGTATATTACTTTCATTGGTGGCTCATTTAAACATGGGGGGCATAATATAGTTGAACCAGCATATTTTTCTAACTATATTATATTTGGTCCAGATATGAGTAATTTTGTAGATATGGCAAATAGCATGATTCATCACAAGGCTGCAACTCAAATTCACAGCGAAGATGAGTTGTTAAATAAACTATATTATCTCCTCTCTGAAGAAGGTAGTAAGGAAGTAAATATTTATCGAACTAATGTTCTAAAGTTTGTTAATAAAAATCAGCAAATAGTCCAGGATTATTTAACTATCATAAAACAATATTTAGGAGAAAAATAATATAACAATGAATATACCGCATGTTATACTAGTTGATGAGGAGAATAATATCCTGGGCATTCAAGATAAATTACAAGTTCATAATTCAGATACACCCCTTCATAGAGGATTTTCAGTATTTTTATTTAATAGTAATAAGGAGTTTTTAATACAAAAAAGAAATAACACTAAAAAAACTTGGGGAGGATTTTGGTCCAATAGTTTTTGCGGCCATCCCCAAATTAATGAAACGCCAGAACAAGCAATTTATCGGCATGCAAAATTTGAATTAGGAGTAGAAAATTTACAACAAATATATTTCATTAGTAATTATCGCTATAAATTTCATATTAATAACATTATAGAAAATGAAATATGCCCGGTATATTTAGCTCTTACCGATGATACTATCAAAACAAACCCTATGGAAGTAACAGAAACAAAATTCTTAAAATGGGAAGAATTTAATTTATACCTCCAAAAATATTCAGAAAAATTTACTCCCTGGTGTAAAGAAGAGGTCAAAATAGTGAAAAATAGTGAAATATTTAAAAAATTCATAGATTCATTTTAACAATTATAGTATAAAACTATATTAAATAATGCTTTAATTTAAAGATTATTTAAGGGGTCATAGCTCAGTTGGTAGAGTGTTTGAATGGCATTCAAAAGGTCGGGGGTTCAATTCCCCCTGGCTCCACCATATACTTATCAGCTTTTCAAGATTTGATAATTTCCTCCCAAAATCCATATGCTGCGTATATGCTGCTAATATTTTAAAAAACCATAGATTCAATTGCTCTAAACCCCTTTCTGGATCTGCTGTTCCAGTGGAGGGATTATGCTAAGATTATGCAGCTTACCTTCTGAACCCCCCGTTGATACTTACGATAATAATACTATCTTTTATAATTTCGTTGGTAATTTTGTACCACCAGAGTGGCGTGATCTCCAAGCTAACGATGGTAAGGCTTTAAGTAAGACTGCTAAGCAATTATTGTCGCTAGTAGTTTTTCGCCTTCAGGTTTGTTATAATAGTGGTAACCATCTACAAGAAGATGAATTGCAAGAATCGTACCATTTTTTTGAACAATCTTTAGGTGTTTGTCAAAGGCGTATTAGGCAATGCATACTTGAATTGCAAGAAGGAGGGTTTATTCATCTATATAATGCCACTATAGTGAAACAATATGTAAAATGTCGTAACACCCCATGCATCAAATTGGCAAAAAATTTTCAGCCTTACCCGAAAAAATTTTCAGGTGAAGCTGAAAGAAATTTCGTGTCAACCCGAAAAAAATTTCAGGCACACAATATTATAGATATTAATAATAAATCTAATATATCTAGATCTAGCGAATCTGAGGTTTTAAAAAATATTCATGAAGAAAATGAGCCAGTCCAGGGGCAAGAACAAAAATCACCCCAAGAGCAAATAGAACAGCACGAAGAACAAGCAGAACTGCCAGTAGCATCATCCTGTCAAGAATCACAAGGTACTCTTTCTCCTAGCGAGGGGCAAGGGTTAGCAGAAGAGAGGACTCGCAACATTGAGGATCTGACTGAAAAGGCTTACGCAGCTGAAACAACGTTAGCTACTAGCCTTACATCTGTTATACAGAAAATGCCTAATTCCAATGGCAATGATTCAGCAATCTCCTCATATAGTAAATTAAGATGAATTAGGGACTAGGAGCGAGGCTCAAAGCCTAGAACTACTAAGTAAGCAATGAATCGATTCCGTCCCTATCTCAAGTTAATTGATTATATCTTAACACTTCAGTGCCTGATAATAATAAGGGCTGGCTGCCAAGAAAAAGATTAGCAGATTTTCATCCATTAACTGAGGAAGACGCTGATTTACTGCAGATCAGGTCAAATCGTGAATTCAACTTGAATTTTATCAACAAGTTGTTATTGAAATTAGCAGATCAGTATCCTAATCATCAGTTTGGTAATAAAAAAGTGCTGCTGAACTAGAGTATTTGAGGCTAATACGGCTTATGAGTTATTAACTTCTTGCGAATTTAAAGGAGAAGAGCAAGATCAGTATCAACTGAAGTTACTAAAAGATATTGCCTTGTCAGAGCATATAAAAACTAAGATATTAGAGCAAGTGCAGCTAGTGTATGGTAATAAAATTAAGCAACTACAAATATTATCATTTAAGCCAGTTACAGTACAAAAACAAGAAACTAAAGATACCCATGATTTTTCAGGACTAAATAAGCTAGATCCAGCTTCAGTATGGTATAAGGTCAGGCGATCTTTGATTGAAGAACATGGCCAAAATGCGGACTGTAGCATATTCAGTAAATTAGCAGTGGTAGAAGAAGATAAGGTTACCAGCCAAGTAATTCTTAAACCCAATACTTCCTTTATTGAGTATTTAGTAAAGCAGCGTCATATGGGGGATTTAAGATTGGCTTTTCAAGCCCAAAATTTTACTTTTAAGCTAGAGCAAGCAGATAAGGAGAGCAAATTAATGGAATTGTAATAGATTGAATAAATATGTTTATTACCTATAAATTTAGTAATTTGTAATAATTACTTCATAAGAGGTTTTTCGTTTCTCTGGGATGGAGTATTTTATGTCTACCGTACTGATGTTAAAGCCTTGATAGAGATCTCTGATAAAGGGTGTATCACTATTAGAGATCATCAGTTTAACCCCTTTGCTATCTAGTTCTTTAGCAAAATCTCGTAATCTTATTTGCTCATTTTCATCGAAGGGTAAGGTGGTATAAAATGTTTCACCTGATTGATGATAGGGTGGATCGAAATATACAAAATCGTTTTTTTGGGGCTCTATGAAAGAAAAATCTATTCTAATAATTTACTTACTTCAGCTGGATCTTTTTTAACGCTATTGTAGCTGGTAACTAAATCAAGGTTTATGTCCGATAGGAAACATTGGTTGAACATGTGCTTTACTTGAAAAAACAACGCGCCACCACCAAGAAATGGTTCGTAATAATTATTTAACCCTGTTGGAATACGTTCAATTAGTTTATCAGTGATTTTTCTTTTACCACCAACCCATTGTAAAAAGGGTTGAGGTTTATTAGCAGTAGGTAGCATAGTTTTTACCGTATAAATGATACCCAATTATATCATAAATGTAGTTGAAATGCCAGTAGCAATGCGGGATAGAGAGGTTTTTTCTGCGGCCAAAGTGCATGATTGTCACTGTATTTTTTGGGGGTTTTGGAAATCTGTCTCTAATTTGCAGCGCTTGAGAAGTTGTTGGTAAAAATCTGAACAGCTGCTTTCAGAAATTCTCTGTACTCCTCATATTAATGGTGATATCTCTGCTGATGATGAGACACTAATGTAACATCAGGCACAGGGGTTAAATTAAAACCACAAAATTTTAACACTTTAACCTCTGTGCTTCCCTTTGTTTTAACCAATGGTAGAGGACATAGTATGACAGATAATGTTAAAAATCAACAACAACAGCAAAACCCACTTGCAGAAAAAAGCTGGATCATTAAACTTTCTCCAATATTTGCCACGCTGGCTCCAGCATCTGAGCATAATGCTGAAGGAGGTGGCGATCACGAGCATTATGTTGATATTACTAAATTCAAAAACTTAGAATTAGAATTACGAGCAATAAAAGCAAAGTTACAAACAGCTGAAATAACTAAAATAAATTTGCTTAAAAATATTGGTAATAATATTAGTACGCCTGGTAAGGAAATTTTTGCGCAGTTAGTTGCACTCTATGAAATGGAGCAAAATCCTGAGGTAAGAAATCATTTGGCTACCATTATGGATAGTGCTAAAGTTTTGCTGGATTCTTCTAATAGACCTCTTGCATAACCCTAATAATTTAGTTCCCAATTATATAAACCAGCGATTAAATTAAATCTTAGAGCAAATCTTTTACGTCGATTTCGATATTTATCAGCAATAATTTTAAAACGTTTTAGCATGCCGATAACATTTTCATTCAGGGCCCTGGTACTTGCCAGTTTTTGGTTATTTTTCTTATCTTGTTTTGTTAATGGATTTTTTTTAGTCTTCTTTTTTGGTAACTCAGATTTAGCATGAATCTTTTGTAACCCTTGATATCCAGTATCGGTAATTACATTAGTATCAGGATGGATATTAATTTTGGATTCCTTAAATAACCTAAAATCATGTCGTTTACCATTTGCATAATTTGTACATATTATTTGTTTTGTCTTTTTGTCTACTACCAGCTGAGTTTTTAAAGTATGTCTTTTCTTCTTACCTGAATAGTAGCGTTTTTGTCTTTATCATATTCTAGATTTTTATCATGCTAGCGAATATTTAGCAAAAAGTTCATATTCATTTTTTAGTGATGAAGGGAGAAGAAAGGAATGGTTGAGTAATGCTTGTCATAAATTAAAGCATGAAAACAATGCGGCTGCAGAGCTTTTAGACACGATGAAGGAACAAGTGAAAAAAAATGAAGGAAATAAAAAAATATCACCAGCAATAAAGGACAATTTGAGTAAAGCGGTGAGCTATTTTACTAATCAATTAGAACGTATGAATTATAGTAATTACACAGCACAAAATTTTCCTATAGGTTCTGGTGTGACGGAAGCGGCTTGCAAGACGCTGATCAAGCAAAGATTATGTAAATCAGCAATGCAGTGGCGAACTCAAGGTGCCAAAATAGTTTGTAGAAGTCAAGATTTGATCTTACAGACACTATAAATTTTGCACCTGATTGTCAGTTAAATTTTGACTGTCAGATATATATTCAAGGTACAAGATTTCATTATTCTTTTCAACAGCTAATTTTTTACTATCTTGAAAAGTTTGCATAGGGGTTTTACCATAACAATATTTTCCTGAATGTGGCCTTTCATGATTGTAATACTCTAACCAAATATCAAGATCTAGCTGTAAATCTTCAAGGGATGTATAAATCTTTTTTCGCATAGCTGTATCAAAGAATTCCTGTTTCATAGTTTTGTTAAAACGCTCACACATACCATTGGTTTGAGGCGAGTAAGCGCGAGTAACAGTATGTTCTATACCTTCGATGCTTAAGAATAACTCAAAAGCATGATGCTCTATATTGCCTTTATATTCGCTCCCCCGATCAGTAAGGATACGTAAGATAGGTATCCCTTGGTCCTCATACCATGGTAATATCCGGTCATTGAGCATATCAGCACTCGTCAGCGCTGTTTTCTCAGTATATAGTTTAGCATCTGCTACTCTGGTATAGCTGTCGATAAAGACCTGAGAATAAACCTTACCTATACCTTTAAAATTGCCAACATAATATGTATCCTGGCACCCTAAATAACCTGGATGCTGCGTTTCTATCTCACCATGGGCTTCTTTCTCATTACGACGCTTCTCTAATACTTGTAACTGGGCTTCGGTAAGAACAATACCATCTTGAGCCATCTTAGCTTCTAATGCTTTAAGCCTTTTATTGATATTGTTTAAATCATTACGCAACCAAATTGATCTTACCCCACCAGGTGATACAAGAACACCTGTCTTCTTAAGCTCATTTGATACTCTCAGTTGCCCATATGCTGGATATTCTACAGCCATATCCACAACTGCTTTCTCCACACGTGGATCTACTCTATTAGCTATTATGGGCTTCTTCCGACTTATTTCGTATAGGGCTTCTTCTCCTCCAGTTTCATATAATTCTTGAAATCTATAGTAACTATCTCTACTATATCCCATAGCCTTACATGCTGCTGATACATTGCCTAAACTCTTTGCTAGCCCTAATAACCCTAGTTTGGGCTTTATTATTTTTTGATTTAAGTTCATTGTGACCTTCCATTTTTTTATCTGTATTTTTTATACATTATTTTTATTAAATGTAAGATCAAATGTTAACTAATACAAATAGTTATTTCCATTAGATCTCTTGTTCAAACAAAAGGAAGGTGGAATCAATTTTGGAACATGATTAACCAAAATGCCTTAAGCGACATCTTGATATCTTAGTTAACATTATTCAATAGCTGTACCCTGTTGGACTTTTGGATCTAACACTTGTAGTAATTCTACTTCTCTTAATCTGAGTTGTAATGGATCATAGTTATTACGGTCTAAGGGAAGGTGGTTATGAATTAATTCTTCTTGAGTATTCGAATCAAGATGCTTGCATAACTCTATTAGCTCGACAGGGTTAGATAATTTTACTATTTCGGGTATAAAATAGCGTTGCTCTTTTTTATCTAAAGAGCTAAGGGCCTTTGCTACACCATTCAATATTTCCTTAAGGTTATAATTATAATCCTGCAATGATATCTTGTCTGTAAATTTGGACTTAAGGTTTTTAGTATGGCTTAATTTTACAAGATAGTATTTTAAAATGTTCTGTGCTTGCGGTTTAAGAATATTGAGTAATTCTGCCTTTTCATTTAATAATTCCTTAAATATAGACTTAAATATAGGTGTTGTATTATCTCTTAACTTTAAAAGAGTAAAAAGGATATCAACCTGCTTTTTTTCATCGGTATCTTTTAATAATTCTACTAATGAAATATTTAACTCTCCATTTTTATTAGTAATTTGTTTTAAACAAGTGTCATATATTTCTATGTAGGGCTGTGTTTTAGACAAATTGTATAATTCATGATATAAACATATTTCAAATATTTCCTTTTTATCACAATATTCACTTAACTTACCTAGAATTTCTACAGAATTCTTACTAAGAGTAATCAAATCATTTCCAGACAAAAGAGCACCAAGTCCAAAAAATTTTTTTGGTTCCAACAACATAATCTTCATAAGACTAGCGCATTTCTTAAATTCTTCATCTGGATGATTCTTATAATATGGCTTTAGTAGTTTTATTCGCTCCTCTACTAATTTTGATTTAACTGATAAAGCATCGTGGCTTAGATTACTAGTATCTACTGATTTTTGTATTATTGTAATTAGAGCATCCACTTGTAGTTCATTATCAATTTTTATTGCAGATATAACTGTTCCTTTTTGTATATCAGAACAAGGTTCTTGCACAAACTTAAGACCCGCGACAATCGAATCGAGTTTAACGTCTAATACAATATTATCCCACCTATTACCTTCATTTTGACCAAACATGGAAAAACTTGATATGATTTCATTGTTAGTGCGATTATAGTGAATCTTAGTACTAACAGAATGACCTTTTAAAGGTATGTTTATAGTGATAATTATATTAGGATACTCTATGTCTACTCTAGTAGATGGATTAGGTTTTGTACCTCCTGGTAGGGATATATTATTAATCAGCTTATCATATAAGGATTGTACTAAAAGAGGACATTGAGAAATAATCTTGTCGTTAATACCTATTTCTTTACGGATATAATTACATCCTATTTCACCAGTTTGATGTATTAAGCTATGAACATCTGCTAAGGTATTAGGCTCTAGTATATTTCCTGTAATATTTATAGTTGCTCTATTTACATCAAAATTAGCAGAAGGAGATAATTCTATTTTAGTTGCATTAGCTATATTGCGTTGCTTCAAAAATTGTTCAATCCTATCTAACCTATATTGTATTATAACACCTTTTACATCTTTTGCTATTTGAGGAGCAGCTATGTTTACCACGATTTTCATTAAGTCAAAAAAAGGGGAAAGCATATCTTTAAATCTAGACACTTTTAGATTGTAACCTTTTTGATCTTTATGATCTTCAGTATATAAGCTAGAGAGCTGTAGTGTTTTAATGCTTTTATCTATTATATTAAACAATTTATGCTCTTGCTGTTCCATCAAGATTTTTTCTAAATTACTCCTGTTCTCCTTCCATTCAAGATTTTGATTAATCTCTTGAAGATTTTCCTGGAGATTCTGATATAAACTATCAAACTTCTTTGGATCAGCCCATTTGGATATTTGTCCCTCCATCTTGCCTATTAAGTTAGTTGCTTTGTCAATTTTCTTTAAAAAACCGCTATTAGCAATGTCTTGAAAAGCTCGCTCTAACTTCTTTAAGGTTTCTAAAGGTTGTTCTGGAATATTTTCTTGAGTAAAGATAGAGCTTAACCATTGTTCCTGAATCTGATAGGAATCTAGTTGATCAAGTATATTATTTAACTTCATTATATGTTCTGCTGTCCCCCTAGCGCATATATGGGCGCAGAACTGTCCCCACGTATCTTGTGGTTCTTTGCTAATTAAATACTGTTTAACACTTAAACTTTTTATTAACACATCTCGGCGTTCCTCATCCGAAATTGTTAGACTTGTTTTTCTGATCGATAGATCATGCGGTATCTTATATTTTCGATCATTAGCTAACGATTCTTTAATTAATTTCTCTGCCTGCCCCCTATATATGTCAGTGTGGATGCTAGTCATTAGAGATTCACCAGGTTTAATTATTAAACCTTTAAATTTCTCTAAGATAGTAAAATATTCAAGATAATTTTTATTGCTTTTCTCTTTATACCGTTCTTTAGTTAGTCCTTCTGCTGTGAGTAGACTCATCTTATTTAATAAGTCATGTAAGTTTACTCCCACTATCATAGTTTGAATAAACAACTCTTGAGAGATGACACCATCATTGTAGCTATCTCGCACTGCCCTTAAATTGCGGCTAAGTGCTGCTCTACATTCTTTATTGTCCTGGCCCATCTGAGGGGTGGATAATCTCTCTATATTCTTACGTAATATTTGCGGATCAACTTTCTCTCTCTCAAGTTGATTTTGACTCTCAATTATTCCATATGAGATCACCGCATGAGCAATAGCTAGTACCTGATTTAAGCTATAGGAATCACCTGATTGTGCCCTAGCTATTAATACACCAAGGGCTTCTTGTAATGGATCAATTGCTACTGGCTTGTCTAATTTTTCTTGAGGCTGAGGTAAAGGATGGCTGCTGGAAATTATCGAATCCTTATCAGGTGAAGCAAAAATTCCAGTTTCTAAGATAGGGGGTTCAGCTTCATATAAAGCTCCTTCTATATTTGCAAAATTTGAGGGCAATAATTCATGAGGTAGTTGATAAATTTTACTACGTTGTGGATCTATGATTAGAGGGTGGCCGGGATTTTTATCCAATAATTCTTTTACTATGTTAATATCTTTTACCTGTATTACTACTACAGATTGAGAGTTAAAAAATCCTACAGCATGCGAAAATTCACCATCTTTTTCATCTTGCACAACTACAACTTTAATCCCAGAATCCTTACCTAATGCATTATACTGCTTTAATGCATTCTCACCATTACTATCAATTATCACCTGATTGCTATTAGTAATTACTGCTGCTCTATCTGCATAAGGTGTTAGTACTTTTTGGCCATTTATAATGTTGAGCTTATGTTGATTCTCAGCTAGAAAGGTAGGAGATATAGCTGAAGGTTCACCTCTATTCTTACCTTTAGGGATTATTCTTACTTGAAAAAGATTGAGAGTAGAATATTACTAATTTTCCTTACCAAAATCACTACAGCCAAATTCTATATCCACCTCCTTACCATATTGCTTCTCAGTATATTGAGTAAATGCATTAAGGTAATTTGAAGAACGTTGATCAAGTGCACGATTAAATTTGCCATCCCTATCATTCTTTACTGGTACTAATCTAACTTCCGCTTCCTTTCCGACAACATCTATTATGGTTTTTAAACGTTCTGGTTTGGGGTTACTTGCATAATACTCGATACCTACCTTACTAAAAAAAATCTTATCACCACGTATTGTACTATTTGCTATCCCCTCTCCATGACCATAAGTAACGTTGGTAGTCGTAGAACCATCATTAGTATAAGATATCCCCGAAGAAACCATCTGATCGTCCTTCTCATACACCATCTTTTGAATCAAACCAGGCATAACGGGAACTTCAGTAATTGATTTCGGATCCTGACTATTTATTAAACGTTGGGACAAAGACTTAACACAAACATAAGAAGCCGCCACCTTGCCAAGAGCCTTCGATATTTCTTCTCGTGTGGCCTTGCATGGCAAACTCTCATTGCCCCCAGGATTAGCCATATCCGCTTTATCTTCATGAATCCCAGTGCTGCGTACCATCAGTAAATCATCAGCTGTGATAGCATTATCTTGTAAAAACTGGCCATATAATTCTTCTGATACTAGATTTTTGTTAAAACAATCTAGAATAACTGTTTGCAGATCCTCTAAACATTTGATACTTGCCTCACCTAAAGTATTACGATTTTTTTGTCCTTCAAAAGTTATTGTAAACTTATCCCATAAATCACGCCACTTTCGCGCATGCTGATCTAAATGGCTTATGATTACACTTGAACCTATAGGCTGGAAAACAGGTACCTCTATCTCTACTTCCCCATAAAATTCAACTAATCTTTTATACTCGAAAGTTTCCTTAAATCTTTTAACAAGATTAGCTAAATTTATTAAATTAGCTGCCTTATAACCATATTCTTGAGCATTTTTCTCAATCTCACTATTTTTATAACTACTGGTAGCTTGTGACTCAACATTACTATCAACACCTTGTTCTTTGGACACTGTTCCTACTCCACTTTAGTTACGGGACTTATTCTACAAGTAACATAATATAGCTTATACATTCAATCGTAAAGATTAACGTTTGTTATTTAATATCCTCATTATGAAATAACAATTTTTTCTACGTTGCATTTAATCCGTTTCCATTAGTTCAACCGCCAATCCCCCTTTACTTAAGGCAATAGTGAGCTGATCTTTAGTAGGGAGTTTCGTTTTACCAGAATATTGCTGCAGTGTTGGGGAAAGGGCAATTATCTTGCTCATGAAGAAAGGGTCATCATAGTACAAAGCTTTCTCGCAGCGGATGGGGTTTTCGCCGTTTAATAAGATAATTTGTTGATTTGTAGAAGTCAAGGTTTGATCTTACAGACACTATAAATTTTGCACCTGATTGTCAGTTAAATTTTGACTGTCAGATATATATTCAAGGTACAAGATTTCATTATTCTTTTCAACAGCTAATTTTTTACTATCTTGAAAAGTTTGCATAGGGGTTTTACCATAACAATATTTTCCTGAATGTGGCCTTTCATGATTGTAATACTCTAACCAAATATCAAGATCTAGCTGTAAATCTTCAAGGGATGTATAAATCTTTTTTCGCATAGCTGTATCAAAGAATTCCTGTTTCATAGTTTTGTTAAAACGCTCACACATACCATTGGTTTGAGGCGAGTAAGCGCGAGTAACAGTATGTTCTATACCTTCGATGCTTAAGAATAACTCAAAAGCATGATGCTCTATATTGCCTTTATATTCGCTCCCCCGATCAGTAAGGATACGTAAGATAGGTATCCCTTGCTCCTCATACCCCATGGTAATATCCGATCATTGAGCATATCAGCACTCGTCAGCGCTGTTTTCTCAGTATATAGTTTAGCATCTGCTACTCTGGTATAGCTGTCGATAAAGACCTGAGAATAAACCTTACCTATACCTTTAAAGTTGCCAACATAATATGTATCCTGGCACCCTAAATAACCTGGATGCTGCGTTTCTATCTCACCATGGGCTTCTTTCTCATTACGACGCTTCTCTAATACTTGTAACTGGGCTTCGGTAAGAACAATACCATCTTGAGCCATCTTAGCTTCTAATGCTTTAAGCCTTTTATTGATATTGTTTAAATCATTACGCAACCAAATTGATCTTACCCCACCAGGTGATACAAGAATACCTGGCTTCTTAAGCTCATTTGATACTCTCAGTTGCCCATATGCTGGATATTCTACAGCCATATCCACAACTGCTTTCTCCACACGTGGATCTACTCTATTAGCTATTATGGGCTTCTTCCGACTTATTTCGTATAGGGCTTCTTCTCCTCCAGTTTCATATAATTCTTGAAATCTATAGTAACTATCTCTACTATATCCCATAGCCTTACATGCTGCTGATACATTGCCTAAACTCTTTGCTAGCCCTAATAACCCTAGTTTGGGCTTTATTATTTTTTGATTTAAGTTCATTGTGACCTTCCATTTTTTTATCTGTATTTTTTATACATTATTTTTATTAAATGTAAGATCAAATGTCAACTAATACACGTCATAACATGTCTATCCACTGTCTTATTTTGTTATATCCTTGCTATATAACTCTTTACTTGTCTTATAACAAGAAGAAAACTCTTTTCTATTAACGCAATCAGAATTAAATACTATTGGCACCTACAATCTTGTATTGGTAGAAAATTACTTGGTCACCTAAAGTTTGACATTACCCAAAATTCCATTATATATTTCGACTTGAGGATGGAGCACTGTTTCTCCGATGTTGCTGTCCTACAGCTTCGGTATTTTCTAATCTACTGTTACTCGCAACGCCACTAGTGGAAGGAGGAGCCAAAACATTAGCTAATAAAGATTTAGCCTCTTGTGCATCTGCTGCAGAAATAGTATTTACTAATTTATTTGATGGGTGTTGGGCATCTTTTACTGCATTAGATGGTTGTTGTTCTGCCGCATATTTTGCTGCCAGCAATGCCATTGAACTGCTGGTTCCTACTGCGGCAACTATAATTCTATATTCTTCCAAATATGGAATAACTCTAGTCTTTGGTAAATATTCTGGTTGTAGTTTATTAAAGCTTTGATTAAGAGAGGCTATTATCTTCTGCTCTTCGAGGGTAATTTCTGGTGGATTGTCAATCTTTGCTATCCAACTCCCTTCAAACAAAGTTTCAAGTAAATCAGGATTATTTTGATTATTAACAGAAAAATATAATTCTTCTACTAATTTATTATCAAATTCTGTAAGTGTCATACTGTTTTTTGTAATTTCTTTCTGGTTTATTACTTCTTTAGCTTGTCCTGCCAGGGAATTTGCATAGTGATTATCTAATTCTCCATCTATGGCTTTTGCCCTAGTAACTAATGCAGTTATTACTCCTGGAGGACAGGTACTTAGATTTTTCGCATGAGTGTTAGCAGCCATAACAATAGTTTCAGCTAAATCAAAATATCTCTGTTCTCGCCAAGTATCCTCTAGGTTTAAACCACTAATATTACTAAACATATCTTCTATTGTTTTAGAGTCAGTATTTGCCAACAATTTATACACTTCCTGCCTATTACCTAATTTCTCTAGTGTTACTTCTTGCCCTAATTTTTCCTGGATCATAGACAGTTTATTAACTAATAATTCAGGATTCTTCTCACATAATGTTACAAGCAGTGCTTGTTTATCCTGAAGTGGAATTTCGATAGTATCGATCAATCTTGTGACAAGACCTATCATTATAGGGATAGTAATCGTCTTATCCTTCTTACCCATCTTAACATTCTCATACTCATATTGATATGCTGTTGTCGCATAATCATTATTGTCATTTAAGTATTGGGTTTGTAACCTTTCACTTGCGGTATTAATAGTTTTTTTTACAAATGATTTATCATCAAGTGGAAGCGGATTCTGATCTTGCGCGGTTCTCATAGTAATTTTTTTCCCACTTTCAGTTAAACTTAGCAAACTTACTTTAAGTGAATTAGGGTTAAATCCAGCTAGTTTGTTTTGGAATGATTTTACTGCTGCTGATACTTGTTTTTCATCTTGGCCGTAAAACTCTATTAATTCTGCCACAGTAAAATTAATGGGATCCACTACTTCCGTTAAATGCACTCCTTCTCGATGCTGGATGACATTTCCGATACTTCCTCTTTGATCTGAACCAGGGGCTGGCATTGGAATTAGCCCCTTATGAAACAACAATTGTTGCATTCTTGGTGAGTCAGGATAGAAATGCCCTATTGGAATTCTGTGCGGATCGGGTGAGCTAATAAGAACTGGATAGTCATTATTTAGTATATATTCTACCCACTCATCATTGCGGCCTCTTACTAGCGCAAATACATCATTTTGAATTTCTTCAGGAGTAATATTAGGATTCCTATTCTTTTGTTGCGCCAAAGAGCAAAATACTTTTTCTGGCCCAAATCCTTCAAAAGAACAATTTGTTAATTTACCTAACTCCTCCGCCTCTTTAGGACCTAGCTGGTTACCAGATATATCAAGGCTATTGAGGTTAGGCAGTTCAGATAGATATTTTACCCCATCCGGACTTATGTTGTTACCCGATATATTAAGGCTAGTGAGGTTAGGCAGTTGGGATATATATTTTGCCCATTCAGGACCTAGGTTGTTACCCGATATATTAAGGCTATTGAGGTTAGGCATTTCGGGTATATATTTTGCTCCTTCAGGACCTATGTTGTTATCCGATATATCAAGGCTAGTGAGGTTAGGCGTTTGGGGTATATATTTTGCCCCTTCAGGACCTAGGTTGTTACCCGATATATTAAGGCTATTGAGGTTAGGCAGTTGGGGTATATATTTTGCCCCATCAGGACCTAGCTTGTTATCCAATATATTAAGGCTAGTGAGGTTAGGAATTTTGGGTATATATTTTGCCCATTCAGGACCTAGGTTGTTATACGATATATTAAGGCTATTGAGGTTAGGCATTTCGGGTATATATTTTGCCCCATCCGGACCTATGTTGTTACCCGATATATCAAGACTATTGAGGTTAGGCATTTCGGGTATATATTTTGCCCATTCAGGACCTAGGTTGTTATACGATATATTAAGGCTAGTGAGGTTCGTTTTGGATAGAGCCTCCGCCCCTTTAGGACCTAGGTTGTTACACGATATATTAAGGCTATTGAGTTTCATTTTGGCTATAGCCTCCGCCCCTTTAGGACCTATGTTGTTATCCGATATATTAAGGCTATTGAGGTTCGTTTTGGCTATAGCTTCCACTCCCTCAAGACCTATGTCGTTACGCGATATATTAAGGATAGTGAGGTTAGGTATTTTGGATATAGCCTCTGCCCCTTTAGGACCTAGGTTATTACTCGATATATTAAGGCTAGTGAGCTTCATTTTGGATATAGCTTCCACTCCCTCAAGACCTACGTTGTTAAAGCTTATATCAAGGTTATGGAGTTTCATTTTGGCTATAGCCTCCACTCCCTCAAGACCTACGTTGTTAGAGCTTATATCAAGAGTAGTAATATTACTATTGTTTATGGAATCTACTAATGAGTGAAGTGAGTCTACTTTAATATAAGACTTACTTAAGTTAAGTGTTGTAATATTAGGATTATTTTTTATAAATTCACCTAGATCTTTTACGCGCTCTTCGTATTCTGAATTACAAAATATTCCCCATTTACCGGAAAGATCTAAAACCTGATTATTTTTGATATATTTATTGAAATTAATCGTCGACATTTTTACCTCTTGAATTACTTAACAAATTTTATTTTAACTAGAGGACTAGTCAACCTATCTACTTAAAAAAATTAACTAATTGTATCACAAATTAGCTAATATTAAAGATAATTAACATTTACTATTAACTATTTTATTTGGTAATAGATTAAAAAGTTACACATAGATACTTGGAACAATTTTAAACTTATTTTACTACTATCCTATGATTTCTCTGCATCTCTGCTACATTCTGCATCTCAAGTTTGATTTCCTTGCCTATTGTTGATTCCTGATTAATATATCGCATTACTTGCTTATCTTTACTTATGGCTATCAGGTAATCTTCTAGTATTGTATGGCTTTTGTCTTTAAAGTCATGTATGACTATATCACAAAATCTCACGCCCACTAAGTGATAATTAGGATTAAATTTATTGTGCATGGTTTGTAAATCTGTAGCTATTTTGTGTTCAATTGCTGTAGCGCAGGTTTTGTAGCTGTAGTCGATGAAAATTTCTAGTCCTTGTTGTTTATATATTTGCAGAGCAGCGGTGATATTTTGCGCTGAGCCAAATCTTTCCAATGATTTTATTGCATTTTGGAAGGTTTGTAGAGTCTGAGCATTATTAGCAGTTGCTACCTTGGATAATTCTAGCTCAATAGATTTGATCTGGTTATTTTTATGCCCAAGTGCTGATTTCTCAATCTCTGGTACCAGCAGGTCTCTTACTGCTTCTTTGCCTTGAGTTTTAAGAAGATCATTAAAGTCACCAGGCTCTTTAGGCATGGTGATTGAAACTATAGCGCCTTTTTGTTCTAATATTTCCTTAGCATTTGCTACAGCTTTTATTGCTGGGGCATTTTGACCATCATTATCGGCAGCGATTATGATACGTTCATTGGCTTTGGGGTGATAATTCTTGATGTTACTAACTCCAAGGCTACAGAAGATATTGCCTTTTAGTCCTGCTTCTTGGAGGCTAAGGGCGGTTTCTACCCCTTCTGCTATAATGGTGATATTGCTTTTTTGGTCATTATCTCGTTGAATTTCTACAAAAGATCTGCTAATTTTACCAAAGGAACGTTTGTTAACGTCAATATTAGCTTTAGCACCTGTATCTTTGTTTAAATATATTGCTTGCCCGCCGGTGATTTTGCCTTCTTTGTCCCTGGCAAAGCTAATTAGAACCGGGTAATGTTGTTTAGTTGTATTATCCCATATCATGCTGGTTCGTAGGTCTTGGCTTAGCTGATATTTTGTTAGTATTATTTCAATTCCACGATGTTCTGATAAATATTTTTTTGCTACATTATCTGGCGTGGAATATTTGAGAGAATTGGATTTATTATATAAATCTTGCGCGTATTTGATTTTCGCTTTTTCAACATCTTGTTCCTTTTGCTCCTGTGATTTAACTTTTTGGTAGAATGCGTCTGCTGCCAAATCTTTTAGCCAGGTTGCTTTATTTTGATAGTTATTAACCATACCAACCATATCTTGCAGATATTCTTTAGCTTGAATAAAATCACAGTCTTTCTCCCTTTGCACTAATGTAAATAAGTCTCCCCCACTATCGTTACTAAAATCGTGCCAGATACCAGCTTTGCTACCTGTAATTTTCATCACTATTTTCCCATCCTCTCCCCAGCGTAGCGTGTGGTTATTGGATAAATATTTATTTGGTAACCCCAGAAGAGAATAAGCTACTCTTTCGGCTCTCATTGAGAGCTGTCGCTTTAAATCAGCCATTTCTTGCTTGCGGTTTAGCTCAGAAAGATATTTCTTGTTGGTAGAGGAATTATAAGTAGGGGGAGGAGTATTGCTATGGCTACTATTAGCTTTCAGATCATTCTTAACCTTTGTTACTTCTTGCTGACCGACGGTTATTTTTTTACTTATCTCCAGTTGGTGTTGAGAGTTGTCGTTAATTTTATAATTGTCATTGGCAAGATTATAATTGTCATTGGCGCGAAGCTTTGTAGTTAAATCTACAACCGTGCCAACGTCATGGCGCGGCAGGACGTTAGGTTGATAAAGTAATCCATCTTGTAAATTATTTTCCTGGATTGCCATGCTCGCCTTCGGCTCACTCGCAATGACGTTTACAGTTTGCATCGCTACTTCTTCAACTTTGGCAGTAGGTTCTATATTATCTTTAATTTGGTAATATTGCAAATTTAAGTGCAATCTATCGCCAATATTGATGGTTACAGATTTAAGCCAACTACTTGCTTTCTCTAAAAAACCTGGCTGTTTATTATTTTTCTCTGGTATTAAATCCTTACTGGTAAGGAAACCTATACTAGCAGATTTATCATTTATCCTACTCAGCTGCGATATCAAACCTACTGCCCCCTTGGTAGCATCCATATTGGCATAAAGCCCTACTTGCTCGACATGTCTGGTCATTTCAACATAAGAGCTCCTGCTATTACCTGCTAAATTATGCAAAACATAAACATTTTTGATTGAGGAGCCTTGGGCTTTATAGACTGTGCTGGCGTAAGCCTGTTTGAAGTTAATATCTTGGGGGTTAAATGTGATTATCTGGCCCTTATCTGTCTTAGCTATAAATTTATTTTGATTCACTTCAATCAAAGTGGCAAATTCACCATTTTTTGTTTGGAGCTCCTTATTGCTAGTTTTAAAGATAATACGATCACCTTTCATATAATCTTCCGATATTTCTTTACCTAATTGCTGATCGAAGCTAGTGCGTCTATATTCCATCCCTGTCAGCACCTTTTGCTCCTTTAATAATTTCCGTATCTGCAAGGTTAGAGCGGCTACTTCCTTGTTACCCACAGTGATTATTAACCGCTCTTCTACGGAAAATTGACTATTACTCCAATCGTTAACCAGCCTATCTATAGATTGCTGTAATATCCCATTAAACTTTAGGCCTTGATTTTTGGCTAGTAATTGCACGCCTCCTACAATATCTTCTTCAGCAAAGCACATTGCCATCTGGCGCCCCCAGGCTTGGCTTTGTCTTCTAATGTCACTTAAAACATATGAACCAAACTTACCGGCGAATACTTCAAACATGCCGCTGCGCTCGATAGAAGTTAACTGCCGCTCATCTCCAGCCAGTATCACCCCGCAGTTATATTTCCTGGCAACCTTGAATAATTCTAGATAATCTGAGGTTCCTACCATGCCAGCTTCATCTACCACTAGCAGGCTATTGCGGGGCAGATTTATTCTATTATTATATAGTTTAAATAGGAATCCCTTAACTGTATGGCAATCCTGATATCCCTGATCTTTTAGCCCGCTTGCAGCCTTATGAGTGGGGGCTAAACCTATGACATTTTGCCGGCGGCTAGTTGCAAGTCTATAAGCTATGCCTAAGACATGAGATTTTCCGGTGCCAGCTCTGCCTCTTAAAATTCTGACTCCTTTATCGGTTATTAATATAGTTTTTAGCGCTTCTCTTTGCAGCTCACTGACATTCGTTAGGTTTTCTATATCTTTTTTAAAAGTAAGAATATTGTCATAATTAGTGTGCTGGTTTACCTTGTCAGCTACTCTACATGCCCGTAATTCTTCTGCTCGTACGCAGGCAGTAGTATAATAATTTGTTGCCTTACCATCTTGGTGGTATAATTTTACTAACCTTGGGGAATTCATTACTTGTTCTATTACTTCCGTTTGTATTGTTTCATCCTCTACTTTTTGCAACGCGTGCTGCACGTCTTTTTTACTAAAAATAGCTTGATACTTAGTAATGTGATCCAATAAGCTATTTGCTTCTTTTATGATCTTTAAATTGGCATCCTTAACTAATTCATTTTCCTCTACAGTCTTGTTGATTAGGCTTCGCATTCTAACGGGACCAATATGTTGCTGTGCTATTGCGCCAATAGCATCTACCCGGTTGTCTAAACCTAATTTTTCGAAGTATCTATCGATTATACCTTTAGCTTTCTCATGAATCATTTCTGCTTCGGGAATAATAAAGCCTTTTCCCCCTTTCGTATTTTTAAATTGTGGATTTAAATCTACTGCCTTTGCTCCTAAATTTTTACCATCTTCACTAAATTTTCTAGTTGTGAGCAATAAATGAGCGTGCCAGTTCTTCTCACCCTTATGCGGTTTATGGATATCTACCTGCACCCCTAAACCATTTTTTACCCAAGCCATTTCCTCAATTATTTCATGGGTAATGGCTATTCTATCTTCCAGGGTCAACTCCTTATCATCAGGCAAAGCAATTACTATATCTTTTAGCAGCTGACTGTTCTTTCGTTTCTCCGATTTCTCTACCTCATTCATTAATATTTTTGGATCTTTAAATTTTTTACTTACGTGATTGGGCAATAAAATTGTGTGATAAACATTGTCACCTCGCTTACTAAAATCGTACTTAATATTTGTAAGCTCATCTTGAATAATAGTTCTAGCATTATAAGCACCCTTGCAACAAGCGTTTCCCCCTTTACTTCTACTAACTATCTCGATTCTTGCAAATTGTATCGCCATGATTTTTAATATTATTCAATCTAGCATTACTTTGCATGGACAGTTTAGCATGGAAAAATTGCAAATGCAAGCACAAAGAGCAAGAAAATCTCTTACAAACTAAAGTTTGTATATTGCGTATAGCCTGCTTCTTGGGAAGGCAGTCTATAACCCTTAGGCTCGTTATTTTTCCCCTGTCTCCAGTTAGAGACAGTAGGATTTGCGTTGATGGTTTTATGGCGTGGTAGGTTTTGGAGAGCAGTATAATTGGATTGTGATGGCGTTTGTTTAGAGTTAGAAATGCTGGTTCAAAAAAAAGTTTTAAGGCAATCACATCTAACACTTGACTGACTTCAGCAGTTTGAGCAACATGACATACAAAACAACTTATGTAGAAAATTATGGTAAATAGTGAAGAACAAAATACTGAAATAGTAGCAGCGAACCAAATGCACGACACTGCTCAGCAAAAAATTAAACTCCAGCAGAAAAAAGCTAGGTTGATAATGGAAGAAGTAAAATTCAAAATTAAAGAACGTAAAATGCGTACTCGCCATTTAATTTGTATTAGTTGACATTTGATCTTACATTTAATAAAAATAATGTATAAAAAATACAGATAAAAAAATGGAAGGTCACAATGAACTTAAATCAAAAAATAATAAAGCCCAAACTAGGGTTATTAGGGCTAGCAAAGAGTTTAGGCAATGTATCAGCAGCATGTAAGGCTATGGGATATAGTAGAGATAGTTACTATAGATTTCAAGAATTATATGAAACTGGAGGAGAAGAAGCCCTATACGAAATAAGTCGGAAGAAGCCCATAATAGCTAATAGAGTAGATCCACGTGTGGAGAAAGCAGTTGTGGATATGGCTGTAGAATATCCAGCATATGGGCAACTGAGAGTATCAAATGAGCTTAAGAAGACAGGTGTTCTTGTATCACCTGGTGGGGTAAGATCAATTTGGTTGCGTAATGATTTAAACAATATCAATAAAAGGCTTAAAGCATTAGAAGCTAAGATGGCTCAAGATGGTATTGTTCTTACCGAAGCCCAGTTACAAGTATTAGAGAAGCGTCGTAATGAGAAAGAAGCCCATGGTGAGATAGAAACGCAGCATCCAGGTTATTTAGGGTGCCAGGATACATATTATGTTGGCAATTTTAAAGGTATAGGTAAGGTTTATTCTCAGGTCTTTATCGACAGCTATACCAGAGTAGCAGATGCTAAACTATATACTGAGAAAACAGCGCTGACGAGTGCTGATATGCTCAATGACCGGATATTACCATGGTATGAGGACCAAGGGATACCTATCTTACGTATCCTTACTGATCGGGGGAGCGAATATAAAGGCAATATAGAGCATCATGCTTTTGAGTTATTCTTAAGCATCGAAGGTATAGAACATACTGTTACTCGCGCTTACTCGCCTCAAACCAATGGTATGTGTGAGCGTTTTAACAAAACTATGAAACAGGAATTCTTTGATACAGCTATGCGAAAAAAGATTTATACATCCCTTGAAGATTTACAGCTAGATCTTGATATTTGGTTAGAGTATTACAATCATGAAAGGCCACATTCAGGAAAATATTGTTATGGTAAAACCCCTATGCAAACTTTTCAAGATAGTAAAAAATTAGCTGTTGAAAAGAATAATGAAATCTTGTACCTTGAATATATATCTGACAGTCAAAATTTAACTGACAATCAGGTGCAAAATTTATAGTGTCTGTAAGATCAAATCTTGACTTCTACATTTAATTCAGGTAGGAGGTTTGGTTGTAAAAGCAGCACTTGATGATCTGCTTCAGTATATTTCCGGCAAAATTTATTTTGATATTCAGTAAGAGAGAGGTTCATTAAGTTTTGAGAAGAAGTAATTTGGGCTTTTTGTAGGTTAGAATGCTCATTTTTCTCTTTTATTTTTTCTTCATATTGCGAATATTCCTTTTGGATTTTTTCGAGCTTCAATAAATTTTTATAATGTATATAAGTTTATTCTTCCATACAGTATATTATACAATACAGTACAACTAGAGTCAAATAATAAAGTACAATAATATACTTTATTTACGCTATTTATTAGATAATTTACGGTAATTATGTTGCATGTTTTTCGCTATTGACTCACGTTATTTATTATAAGGCTTTTGTCTAAAACCCCCAGTAAATTCTAATAGAGAAGGTAGGAGGGTAGTAGAGATGCAAGCTTTACAAAACTTTTTCTTTGAACCAGCATTTTTATCCTATTAACCATGAGCTAAGCCTATAGTTTGCTCGCAGAACAAAAGTAATTTATCTTAAAAAAATATGTAATATTTTGTGTATTATTTAGGTCTTTTTCTTAACACATATTGTACTATTATATATACCAAACTGTACCATAATATTATTTTATTTTGTTGAAATGTAGGAGAATATATATGCCAAGAGATCCAGTGACAGCACTAGAAAAACTGAAGAAAATTGAGGGAAAAAAACAGAAAGTATTAATAACTCGTAGGGAGGATTTATTAGAGATTGTAAGTAACTGTAATGCCATGACTTGTAGAAGTCAAGATTTGATCTTACAGACACTATAAATTTTGCACCTGATTGTCAGTTAAATTTTGACTGTCAGATATATATTCAAGGTACAAGATTTCATTATTCTTTTCAACAGCTAATTTTTTACTATCTTGAAAAGTTTGCATAGGGGTTTTACCATAACAATATTTTCCTGAATGTGGCCTTTCATGATTGTAATACTCTAACCAAATATCAAGATCTAGCTGTAAATCTTCAAGGGATGTATAAATCTTTTTTCGCATAGCTGTATCAAAGAATTCCTGTTTCATAGTTTTGTTAAAACGCTCACACATACCATTGGTTTGAGGCGAGTAAGCGCGAGTAACAGTATGTTCTATACCTTCGATGCTTAAGAATAACTCAAAAGCATGATGCTCTATATTGCCTTTATATTCGCTCCCCCGATCAGTAAGGATACGTAAGATAGGTATCCCTTGGTCCTCATACCATGGTAATATCCGGTCATTGAGCATATCAGCACTCGTCAGCGCTGTTTTCTCAGTATATAGTTTAGCATCTGCTACTCTGGTATAGCTGTCGATAAAGACCTGAGAATAAACCTTACCTATACCTTTAAAATTGCCAACATAATATGTATCCTGGCACCCTAAATAACCTGGATGCTGCGTTTCTATCTCACCATGGGCTTCTTTCTCATTACGACGCTTCTCTAATACTTGTAACTGGGCTTCGGTAAGAACAATACCATCTTGAGCCATCTTAGCTTCTAATGCTTTAAGCCTTTTATTGATATTGTTTAAATCATTACGCAACCAAATTGATCTTACCCCACCAGGTGATACAAGAACACCTGTCTTCTTAAGCTCATTTGATACTCTCAGTTGCCCATATGCTGGATATTCTACAGCCATATCCACAACTGCTTTCTCCACACACGTGGATCTACTCTATTAGCTATTATGGGCTTCTTCCGACTTATTTCGTATAGGGCTTCTTCTCCTCCAGTTTCATATAATTCTTGAAATCTATAGTAACTATCTCTACTATATCCCATAGCCTTACATGCTGCTGATACATTGCCTAAACTCTTTGCTAGCCCTAATAACCCTAGTTTGGGCTTTATTATTTTTTGATTTAAGTTCATTGTGACCTTCCATTTTTTTATCTGTATTTTTTATACATTATTTTTATTAAATGTAAGATCAAATGTCAACTAATACAGATACTGCATAGCAACCTCCTTGCCACAAAAAGCCATAGAAATCTTTATAATTTTTTTAACGTGTTTATGTTCTTTTATTTTAGCATCATATCTCTTATCATTGATTTGTAGCAAACCAGACTTAGCTACGAATTCTAGCTCTTCTGCCACTTTAGCGACCTTGTACTCAATGATAATTGCATTCTCAGCTCTCTCTGCTTGCGGAACTAAAACAATATCAGCTCTACCATCCCCTGTTTCTTTTTCACTATCTATTATATAATCTGAGGCTAACATATTAATTAACCCAAGCATAAAACCGCTATAAAATAGCTCTGCCCTAGCAATTCCTGTCTGGTGAAAACTAGTGGAATTTAATAACAATTTTTGTAGTTTCTCTTTAAATTCCTCTAGCCTAGCAGCAGGTAGTAGACTCACAAAGGAATAATACCTGGAACTATCAATCTTTAGCTGATCAGTAACCCATTGTAACATTCGAGTATTATATATATACCGCACTTCTTTATTTGGTACTGATAACTCATAAATATTTTCCTCGTGACTTTTGGCCTTAGGGTTTAAATAACCGCTAAATAGTAATAAACTTAATAATCCCACTGGTTTATTAATGTCAGCAAAACTTATTTGTTTAACGATAGTAGAAGTAATATTTTTACCCGTAATTAAGTTCTGTAAATCTTCCTGCATTTCATCAGAGAGCAGTGCTTTATCTATAAGGCTTGTCCCACCGCTATCTAGCCAGTAATGATCAAGCTTACCTTTATGCGCTAAACATTGCATAATGGACCATGGATTATATATTACTTCTCCACCAAATGTGTAACCATTATACCAGTCTTTAATCTTCTCAGGATCTGTTTTAGTTGGTACTTTTGTAAGTAACTCATCTACTTCACCTTTAGTAAAACCATAGAATTTAGAAAAATCTTCATCTAATAAAGTATATTCACTTACGTTATTTAAATCAGAGAATAAATTAGCTTTAGCAATCCGTAATATACCGGTTATTACACCTTTTTCTAAATATGGATTGGTTTTCAGGGCGCTACCAAACATACCGCGGAATATTTTTAGAACATTTTCAAATTCTTTGGGTTTGTTACCAAATTCAATATAGGCACTATTGATCGGTGTATCATATTCATCGATTAGTATGTACACTTTTTGACCAAAGTGTATAAAAAGTAATTCACTTAAAAATTTTAAACTAATTTTTAGATCATCTGTACTCAGCTCTCCTGTAAAGTATTTCTTCAGCTCCTTTTTTTGTACCTCTTGCAGTAATCCTGTATTGTCTCTTATGTATTGTTCTAAGTATTGGTGCTGTAAAAACAAACCTATAATTTGTCGTTTTATTCCATTCTCAATCTCCTGGTAACTACTACCTTTCACATCCTTAAAGTTTATTGAGATAACTGGATAATTACCCTGTTGAGCCATGGCATATTCATTAGCGCTAATCTTTAACGGTTTAAGGGTCCTTTTACCTTTAATACCTAAATCTACTGCACCTCCCCAAAACAGCTTGTTATTTATCTTCTCTCCCTCAGGTAAAGGCCTACCATCTTCATCCACTTCTATTTCAAAGAATTTCTGGAGCATATTCATATTCAAGCTCTTACCCCAGCGCCTTGGACGAGTAATGAGAATTACATCCCCACTATCTTCTAGTAATTCTTTAATCATTAAACTTTTATCAACAAATACATCACTATTGAACAACAAAGTTTTAAAGTCATCAGTACCTACTCTCATTCTAGGTAGATTATTACCAATAGGGAGAGAGGTAATAGCTTGATGTATTGAAATAGTATCCGAAAGGTTAACTGTCATATTAGTTGATTATATTTTGAGAATTACCATCGATCTTTAAACTATAACAAATTATAGCATAAATAAATTAGATACTTAAGTAATTTAAGCAAATAATTTATTGCTGTAAGTTTGTAAGGCTTATAGCAATGTGTTGTAGGCTAACTTAATCAGTACTATTTGGCAGTTGCACCGGAATTTTACACTCAACAGTAGTAGTTTTACCCTCGATGCTGCTAAGGATAATTTTACCGTTCATTTCGTGGACCAACTGTTTCACACATGTTAACCCTAAACCTAATACTTTATATTGCATAGCAGAACCAGCACTTTCGAGCTCTTCACACATATCTTGTTGCTTCTCTAAAGAGATACCAATGCCAGTATCGTGGACCATAAGTTGTAATATCCGGTTACCATCTTGTTCTAGATCATCAAAATCGTGGGCATCCGCGGAACTTCTAGCAGGAAATAGATTGGCGGTAATTACCACCATACCTTCTTCAGTAAATTTAATACTATTACCAACTAACTGATCCAATATTGCTTGCAAGCGGTAACTATCACCTACCACGATATCGGGCATTTCATAATGAATATTAGAGACAAGCCTTATCCCCTTATACAATGAAGCTGGTGTGGCTTTTTCTATAGATTGTTCTATTAATTTCTTAGGATTAAATTTTTCTAAAGCTATAGAAGTTAGCCCTGTATAACATTGCAGAAACTCATATAGATCATTAGAAGAATCCAGCAAAACTTTAGCACTATCCATAATGGTAGCCAAATGATTTCTTACCTCAGGATTTTGCTCCAACTCATAAAGCTCAACTAATTGCGCAAAAAATTCCTTACCAGGAGTACTAATATTATTACCAATATTTTTGAGCAAATTTATTTTAATTAGCTCCTCTATTTGTAATTTTTCTCTTGTTTTTTGTAATTCTAATTCTAAGTTTTTGAATTTAGTAATATCAACATAATGCTCGTGATCGCCACTTACGTCAGTTGTAAGCTCAGAAGCTGGAATTAGTGTAGCAAATATTGGAGCAAGTTTAACAATCCATCTTGTTTCTGCAGTTTGATTTTGCTGTTGTTGTTGATTTTTAACATTATCTGTCATAAAATGCCTCTACCATTGGTTAAAACAAAGGGAAGCACAGAGGTTAATATGTTAACTTTGCGGTTTCAATTTAACCTCTGTACTTAATACTACATTAGTGTAAGTACCTAATCAGCAGAGATATCACCATTAATATGAGGAGTACAGAGACGTTATTTATTATTAGATTTTGTCTAAAACCCCCAGTAAATTCTAATAGGGAAGGTAGGTAGTATAGTAGATACAAGCTTTACAAAACTTTTTCTTTGAACCAGCATTTTCATCCTATTAACCATGAGCTAAGCCTATAGTTTGCTCGCAGAACAAAAGTAACTTATCTTATAAAAAAATCTAATATTTTGTATATTGTTTTAGGTCTTTTTCTTGACACATATTGTACTATTATATATACCAAACTGTACCATAATATTATTTTATTTTGTTAAAATGTAGGAGAATATATATGCCAAGAGATCCAGTGACAGCACTAGAAAAACTGAAGAAAATTGAGGGGAAAAAACAGAAAGTATTAATAACTCGTAGGGAGGATTTATTAGAGATTGTAAGTAACTGTAATGCCATGACTATTGATGATCAGCTCCTTGCCGGATTCTTACTATTTGCTATGAATGAGCAAAATAAGCAGCATCCTATACTAAAGGAGTTTATACAATTAGCCAAAACCAACCCGAGTGCATTATTAGCTAAAAAGCACAGGGCTATAAGAAAGAGTCAGTCAATTTGATACTGCATAGCAACCTCCTTGCCACAAAAAGCCATAGAAATCTTTATAATTTTTTTAACGTGTTTATGTTCTTTTATTTTAGCATCATATCTCTTATCATTGATTTGTAGCAAACCAGACTTAGCTACGAATTCTAGCTCTTCTGCCACTTTAGCGACCTTGTACTCAATGATAATTGCATTCTCAGCTCTCTCTGCTTGCGGAACTAAAACAATATCAGCTCTACCATCCCCTGTTTCTTTTTCACTATCTATTATATAATCTGAGGCTAACATATTAATTAACCCAAGCATAAAACCGCTATAAAATAGCTCTGCCCTAGCAATTCCTGTCTGGTGAAAACTAGTGGAATTTAATAACAATTTTTGTAGTTTCTCTTTAAATTCCTCTAGCCTAACAGCAGGTAGTAGACTCACAAAGGAATAATACCTGGAACTATCAATCTTTAGCTGATCAGTAACCCATTGTAACATTCGAGTATTATATATATACCGCACTTCTTTATTTGGTACTGATAACTCATAAATATTTTCCTCGTGACTTTTGGCCTTAGGGTTTAAATAACCGCTAAATAGTAATAAACTTAATAATCCCACTGGTTTATTAATGTCAGCAAAACTTATTTGTTTAACGATAGTAGAAGTAATATTTTTACCCGTAATTAAGTTCTGTAAATCTTCCTGCATTTCATCAGAGAGCAGTGCTTTATCTATAAGGCTTGTCCCACCGCTATCTAGCCAGTAATGATCAAGCTTACCTTTATGCGCTAAACATTGCATAATGGACCATGGATTATATATTACTTCTCCACCAAATGTGTAACCATTATACCAGTCTTTAATCTTCTCAGGATCTGTTTTAGTTGGTACTTTTGTAAGTAACTCATCTACTTCACCTTTAGTAAAACCATAGAATTTAGAAAAATCTTCATCTAATAAAGTATATTCACTTACGTTATTTAAATCAGAGAATAAATTAGCTTTAGCAATCCGTAATATACCGGTTATTACACCTTTTTCTAAATATGGATTGGTTTTCAGGGCGCT
Source organism: Rickettsia endosymbiont of Bradysia coprophila (assembly GCA_019468145.1). Lineage (GTDB taxonomy): Bacteria > Pseudomonadota > Alphaproteobacteria > Rickettsiales > Rickettsiaceae > Tisiphia. The sequence continues at coordinate 69,898 of JAHXDM010000002.1, read as the reverse complement.
ACCAAACATACCGCGGAATATTTTTAGAACATTATCAAATTCTTTTGATTTTTCACCAAATTCAATATAGGCACTATTGATCGGTGTATCATATTCATCGATTAGTATGTACACTTTTTGACCAAAATGCATAAAAAGTAATTCACTTAAAAATTTTAAACTAATTTTTAAATTAGTTTTATCTATTTGTCCTTGTAAATAATCTAGAAAATTATTCTTTTCATTTAAACTAATTTTATCACTAAACTGCAAATATTTATGACTATTATATAGGTTTTTAACACTTATTTTGATACCATTTTCGATTTCTTGATAGTCGCTACCTTTCACATCCTTAAAGTTTATGGAAATAACAGGAAATTGACCTTGACGTTTTATTGCATTTGCAATACTGGAAATTTTTAAAGGTTTAAGCTCTTTAGTTTCATCAAAACCTAAATCTACTGTACCTCCCCAAAACAGCTTGTTATTTAATTTCTGCTCGTTCGGTAAAGGCCTACCATCTTCATCTACTTCTATTTCAAAGAATTTCTGGAGCATATTCATATTTAAGCTCTTACCCCACCGCCTTGGACGAGTAATGAGAATCACTTTACCACTATCTTGGAGTATTTCCATAATCATTAGGCTTTTATCAACAAATACATCACTATTAACTACTAAATCATAGAATTCATCAGTGCCTACTAGCATTCTAGGGAGCTTATTACCAGCTGGGAAGGAGGGAATAGCTTGATCTATTGAATTAGCATCTGAAAGTGTCACTGTCATATTAGTGGATTATATTTAAAAATTATTTTAGTTCTTTAAACTATACCAAATTATAACATAAATAAGTTAGACCACTAAGTAATTTAAGCAAATAATTTATTGCTGTAAGTTTGTAAGGCTTACAGCAATGTGTTGTAGGCTAACTTAATCAGTACTATTTGGCAGTTGCACCGGAATTTTACACTCAACAGTAGTAGTTTTACCCTCGATGCTGCTAAGGATAATTTTACCGTTCATTTCGTGGACCAACTGTTTCACACATGTTAACCCTAAACCTAATACTTTATATTGCATAGCAGAACCAGCACTTTCGAGCTCTTCATACATATCTTGCTGCTTTTCTACAGAGATACCAATGCCAGTATCGTGGACCATAACTTGTAATATCCGATCTCTATCATCTTGTTCTAAATTATCAAAATCATTTTCATCTTGGCTGAGTCTTCTAGCAGGAAATAGATTGGCGGTAATTACCACCATACCTTCTTCAGTAAATTTAATACTATTACCAACTAACTGATCCAATATTGCTTGCAAGCGGTAACTATCACCTACCACGATATCGGGCATTTCATAATGAATATTAGAGACAAGCCTTATCCCCTTATACAATGAAGCTGGTGTGGCTTTTTCTATAGATTGTTCTATTAATTTCTTAGGATTAAATTTTTCTAAAGCTATAGAAGTTAGCCCTGTATAACATTGCAGAAACTCATATAGATCATTAGAAGAATCCAGCAAAACTTTAGCGCTATCCATAATGGTAGCCAAATGATTTCTTACCTCAGGATTTTGCTCCATTTCATAGAGTGCAACTAACTGCGCAAAAATTTCCTTACCAGGCGTACTAATATTATTACCAATATTTTTAAGCAAATTTATTTTAGTTATTTCAGCTGTTTGTAACCTGGCTTTTACTTCTTGTAATTCTAATTCTAAGTGGGTACAGCTATTGAATAATGTTTTAAATTATGCTATGGTGAGGTTTTAGTAAATAATTGGAATTAAGCTATGGCAGAAATAATAACACGGAACGGAGAAGAAATCACAATACAAATTACATTAAAATTGGATGGCTCTATGCTTGAAATGGAAGATGCGATACAGAAAGGAGTAAATGAGGTTGGGTGCATTGCAACTAAAGAAGCCCTAAGTAAGTTTGATGCAACTGGTGCGATAATTAATATTGGTAGTGTCAGAATGTCTTCAAAGGGCAAAGTGAAAAAAGAGTATGAGACACCCTATGGTACTGTTGAGATAATGCGACATGTATATCAGAGCTCGAAAGGAGGCAAGACGTTTTGTCCAGTTGATGAGAAAGGGCGTATAATTATTCATTCTACACCAAAATTTGCCAAAATGATTTCGTATAAATATGCATCTTTAAGTGCGAAAGATGTCAGTGAAGATTTTGCAGAGAATCATTCTAGGAGTTGTTCGAGAGGATATATCCAAAAGGTTGCTGATTATATAGGATCTATAGCTTTAGCGACAGAAGAAGATTGGGAATATGCTATTCCCAAGATTGTAGAACCGGTTACCAGTATAGGTATTAGTTTAGATGGCACATGTATTTTAATGAAAGAACAAGGTTATCGTGAAGCTATGACAGGTAATATCTCTTTGTACGATGCGCAAAGCGAAAGATTGCATACAATATATATTGGAGCGTCTCCTGAATATGGTAAAGGGTTATTTATAGCTCGTTTACAAGGAGAGGTTAATAAAATCAAACAAAAATATCCTGCAGCAAATTATATTGGCATTGCTGATGGCGCAAGTAATAATTGGAAATTTTTAGAACTGAATACACAATATCATATTCTAGATTTTTATCATGCTAGCGAATATTTAGCAAAAAGTTCATATTCACTTTTTAGTGATGAAGGGAGAAGAAAGGAATGGTTGAGTAATGCTTGTCATAAATTAAAGCATGAAAACAATGCGGCTGCAGAGCTTTTAGACACGATGAAGGAACAAGTGAAAAAAAATGAAGGAAATAAAAAAATATCACCAGCAATAAAGGACAATTTGAGTAAAGCGGTGAGCTATTTTACTAATCAATTAGAACGTATGAATTATAGTAATTACACAGCACAAAATTTTCCTATAGGTTCTGGTGTGACGGAAGCGGCTTGCAAGACGCTGATCAAGCAAAGATTATGTAAATCAGCAATGCAGTGGCGAACTCAAGGTGCCAAAATAGTTATTTCCATTAGATCTCTTGTTCAAACAAAAGGAAGGTGGAATCAATTTTGGAACATGATTAACCAAAATGCCTTAAGCGACATCTTGATATCTTAGTTAACATTATTCAATAGCTGTACCCTTCTAAGTTTTTGAATTTAGTGATATCAACATAATGCTCGTGATCGCCACTTACGTCAGCGCTAGACTCAGAAGCTGGAATTAGTGTAGCAAATATTGGAGAAAGTTTAATGATCCAGCTTTTTTCTGCAAGTGGGTTTTGCTGTTGTTGTTGATTTTTAACATTATCTGTCATAAAATGCCTCTACCATTGGTTAAAACAAAGGGAAGCACAGAGGTTAATATGTTAACTTTGCGGTTTCAATTTAACCTCTGTACTTAATACTACATTAGTGTAAGTACCTAATCAGCAGAGATATCACCATTAATATGAGGAGTACAGAGACGTTATTTATTATTAGATTTTGTCTAAAACCCCCAGTAAATTCTAATAGGGGAGGTAGGTAGTATAGTAGATACAAGCTTTACAAAACTTTTTCTTTGAACCAGCATTTTTATCCTATTAACCATGAGCTAAGCCTATAGTTTGCTCGCAGAACAAAAGTAACTTATCTTATAAAAAATCTAATATTTTGTATATTATTTAGGTCTTTTTCTTGACGCATATTGTAGTATTATATATACTAAACTGTACCAAAATATTATTTTATTTTGTTAAAATGTAGGAGCATATATTATGCCAAGAGATCCGGTAACAGCATTAGAAAAACTGAAAAAATTGAGGAGAAAAAACAGAAGATACTCGTAACCCGCAGAGAAGATTTATTAGAGATTGTAAGTAACTGTAATGCCATGACTATTGATGATCAGCTCCTTGCCGGATTCCTATTATTTGCTATGAATGAAGACAATAAACACCACCCTATACTAAAGGAGTTTATACAATTAGCCAAAACCACCCTAGACCCGAGTGCATTATTAGCTAAAAAGCACAGGGCTATAAGATGTAGAAGTCAAGATTTGATCTTACAGACACTATAAATTTTGCACCTGATTGTCAGTTAAATTTTGACTGTCAGATATATATTCAAGGTACAAGATTTCATTATTCTTTTCAACAGCTAATTTTTTACTATCTTGAAAAGTTTGCATAGGGGTTTTACCATAACAATATTTTCCTGAATGTGGCCTTTCATGATTGTAATACTCTAACCAAATATCAAGATCTAGCTGTAAATCTTCAAGGGATGTATAAATCTTTTTTCGCATAGCTGTATCAAAGAATTCCTGTTTCATAGTTTTGTTAAAACGCTCACACATACCATTGGTTTGAGGCGAGTAAGCGCGAGTAACAGTATGTTCTATACCTTCGATGCTTAAGAATAACTCAAAAGCATGATGCTCTATATTGCCTTTATATTCGCTCCCCCGATCAGTAAGGATACGTAAGATAGGTATCCCTTGGTCCTCATACCATGGTAATATCCGGTCATTGAGCATATCAGCACTCGTCAGCGCTGTTTTCTCAGTATATAGTTTAGCATCTGCTACTCTGGTATAGCTGTCGATAAAGACCTGAGAATAAACCTTACCTATACCTTTAAAATTGCCAACATAATATGTATCCTGGCACCCTAAATAACCTGGATGCTGCGTTTCTATCTCACCATGGGCTTCTTTCTCATTACGACGCTTCTCTAATACTTGTAACTGGGCTTCGGTAAGAACAATACCATCTTGAGCCATCTTAGCTTCTAATGCTTTAAGCCTTTTATTGATATTGTTTAAATCATTACGCAACCAAATTGATCTTACCCCACCAGGTGATACAAGAACACCTGTCTTCTTAAGCTCATTTGATACTCTCAGTTGCCCATATGCTGGATATTCTACAGCCATATCCACAACTGCTTTCTCCACACGTGGATCTACTCTATTAGCTATTATGGGCTTCTTCCGACTTATTTCGTATAGGGCTTCTTCTCCTCCAGTTTCATATAATTCTTGAAATCTATAGTAACTATCTCTACTATATCCCATAGCCTTACATGCTGCTGATACATTGCCTAAACTCTTTGCTAGCCCTAATAACCCTAGTTTGGGCTTTATTATTTTTTGATTTAAGTTCATTGTGACCTTCCATTTTTTTATCTGTATTTTTTATACATTATTTTTATTAAATGTAAGATCAAATGTCAACTAATACATATAAGAAAGAGTCAGTCAATTTGATACTGCATAGCAACCTCCTTCCCACAAAAAGCCATAGAGATCTTGATAATTTTTTTAACGTGTTTATGTTCTTTTATTTTAGCATCATATCTCTTATTATTGATTTGTAGCAAACCAGACTTAGCTACGAATTCTAGCTCTTCTGCCACTTTAGCGACCTTGTACTCAATGATAATTGCATTCTCAGCTCTCTCTGCTTGCGGAACTAAAACAATATCAGCTCTACCATCCCCTGTTTCTTTTTCACTATCTATTATATAATCTGAGGCTAACATATTAATTAACCCAAGCATAAAACCGCTATAAAATAGCTCTGCCCTAGCAATTCCTGTCTGGTGAAAACTAGTGGAATTTAATAACAATTTTTGTAGTTTCTCTTTAAATTCCTCTAGCCTAGCAGCAGGTAGTAGACTCACAAAGGAATAATACCTGGAACTATCAATCTTTAGCTGATCAGTAACCCATTGTAACATTCGAGTATTATATATATACCGCACTTCTTTATTTGGTACTGATAACTCATAAATATTTTCCTCGTGACTTTTGGCCTTAGGGTTTAAATAACCGCTAAATAGTAATAAACTTAATAATCCCACTGGTTTATTAATGTCAGCAAAGCTTATTTGTTTAACGATAGTAGAAGTAATATTTTTACCCGTAATTAAGTTCTGTAAATCTTCCTGCATTTCATCAGAGAGCAGTGCTTTATCTATAAGGCTTGTCCCACCGCTATCTAGCCAGTAATGATCAAGCTTACCTTTATGCGCTAAACATTGCATAATGGACCATGGATTATATATTATTTCTCCACCAAATGTGTAACCATTATACCAGTCTTTAATCTTCTCAGGATCTGTTTTAGTTGGTACTTTTGTAAGTAACTCATCTACTTCACCTTTAGTAAAACCATAGAATTTAGAAAAATCTTCATCTAATAAAGTATATTCACTTACGTTATTTAAATCAGAGAATAAATTAGCTTTAGCAATCCGTAATATACCGGTTATTACACCTTTTTCTAAATATGGATTGGTTTTCAGGGCGCTACCAAACATACCGCGGAATATTTTTAGAACATTTTCAAATTCTTTGGGTTTGTTACCAAATTCAATATAGGCACTATTGATCGGTGTATCATATTCATCGATTAGTATGTACACTTTTTGACCAAAGTGTATAAAAAGTAATTCACTTAAAAATTTTAAACTAATTTTTAGATCATCTGTACTCAGCTCTCCTGTAAAGTATTTCTTCAGCTCCTTTTTTTGTACCTCTTGCAGTAATCCTGTATTGTCTCTTATGTATTGTTCTAAGTATTGGTGCTGTAAAAACAAACCTATAATTTGTCGTTTTATTCCATTCTCAATCTCCTGGTAACTATTCCCTTTCACATCCTTAAAGTTTATTGAGATAACTGGATAATTACCCTGTTGAGCCATGGCATATTCATTAGCGCTAATCTTTAACGGTTTAAGGGTCCTTTTACCTTTAATACCTAAATCTACTGCACCTCCCCAAAACAGCTTATTATTTATCTTCTCTTCCTCAGGTAAAGGCCTACCATCTTCATCCACTTCTATTTCAAAGAACTTCTGGAGCATATTCATATTCAAGCTCTTACCCCAGCGCCTTGGACGAGTAATGAGAATCACTTTACCACTATCTTGGAGTACTTCCATAATCATTAGGCTTTTATCAACAAATACATCACTATTAACTACTAAATCATAGAATTCATCAGTGCCTACTAGCATTCTAGGGAGCTTATTACCAGCTGGGAAGGAGGGAATAGCTTGATCTATTGAATTAGCATCTGAAAGTGTCACTGTCATATTAGTTGATTATATTTTGAGAATTACCATCGATCTTTAAACTATAACAAATTATAGCATAAATAAATTAGATACTTAAGTAATTTAAGCAAATAATTTATTGCTGTAAGTTTGTAAGGCTTACAGCAATGTGTTGTAGGCTAACTTAATCAGTACTATTTGGCAGTTGCACCGGAATTTTACACTCAACAGTAGTAGTTTTACCCTCGATGCTGCTAAGGATAATTTTACCATTCATTTCGTGGACCAACTGTTTCACACATGTTAACCCTAAACCTAATACTTTATATTGCATAGCAGAACCAGCACTTTCGAGCTCTTCACACATATCTTGTTGCTTCTCTAAAGAGATACCAATGCCAGTATCGTGGACCATAAGTTGTAATATCCGGTTACCATCTTGTTCTAGATCATCAAAATCGTGGGCATCCGCGGAACTTCTAGCAGGAAATAGATTAGCGGTAATTACCACCATCCCTTCGTCAGTAAATTTGATACTGTTGCCAATTAGCTGATCCAATATTGCTTGCAATCTATAGCTATCACCTACCAAAACATCTGGCATTTCATAATGAATATTAGATACTAATCTTATTCCCTTATACAATGAAGCGGGTGTTGCTTTTTCTATAGATTGCTCTATTAATTTTTTAGGATTAAATTCTTCTAAAGCTACAGAAGTGAGCCCTGTATAACATTAGACTTCTTGCATAACCTAGGATATAGGATAAAATGATAAGATTTTAGGAATTTTATCATATGAGATATGAAGAACTTAAAAAGTTTGGGGAAGAAGAATTTAGACGTTTAACAGGGGTTAAGAAGAATACTTTTGCAAGAATGACTATTATTTTAGAAGAAGCAGAAACAAAGAAGAAAAGATTTGGGGGCAAACCAAACCATTTAAGTATAGAAGAGAGGTTATTGATGGCCCTAGAATATATAAGGGAATATAGAACATATTTTCATATATCAGCTTCATATGGAATATCTGAAAGTAGTTGTTATCGGAATATAAAATGGGTAGAAGATACTTTAATTAAGCATCCGGATTTTGCTCTTCCTGGTAAGAAAGCTTTAGTTAAAAGTGATATGACGTATGAAACCATTCTAATTGATGCCACAGAAAGTCCTATCCAGCGTCCAAAAATTGTGTATTCAGTTCTAAAAATTTCCAATTATTACTTGCGCCATCAGCAATGCCAATATAATTTGCTGTAGGATATTTTTGTTTGATTTTATTAACCTCTCCTTGTAAACGAGCTATAAATAACCCTTTACCATATTCAGGAGACGCTCCAATATATATTGTATGCAATCTTTCGCTTTGCGCATCGTACAAAGAGATATTACCTGTCATAGCTTCACGATAACCTTGTTCTTTCATTAAAATACATGTGCCATCTAAACTAATACCTATACTGGTAACCGGTTCTACAATCTTGGGAATAGCATATTCCCAATCTTCTTCTGTCGCTAAAGCTATAGATCCTATATAATCAGCAACCTTTTGGATATATCCTCTCGAACAACTCCTAGAATGATTCTCTGCAAAATCTTCACTGACATCTTTCGCACTTAAAGATGCATATTTATACGAAATCATTTTGGCAAATTTTGGTGTAGAATGAATAATTATACGCCCTTTCTCATCAACTGGACAAAACGTCTTGCCTCCTTTCGAGCTCTGATATACATGTCGCATTATCTCAACAGTACCATAGGGTGTCTCATACTCTTTTTTCACTTTGCCCTTTGAAGACATTCTGACACTACCAATATTAATTATCGCACCAGTTGCATCAAACTTACTTAGGGCTTCTTTAGTTGCAATGCACCCAACCTCATTTACTCCTTTCTGTATCGCATCTTCCATTTCAAGCATAGAGCCATCCAATTTTAATGTAATTTGTATTGTGATTTCTTCTCCGTTCCGTGTTATTATTTCTGCCATAGCTTAATTCCAATTATTTACTAAAATCTCACCATAGCATAATTTAAAACATTATTCAATAGCTGTACCCGTCCAACAAACATATTGGGATTTATGGGGTTTTAAGGAAGTGGAATGCCTAAAAGTTATCAGCCCTGAGGTACAACAATATATTAGTACAATGCCTGATAAGAATAGTTATACATTACTAATAGAAAAGGTAAGGGAACCAGGTATGTTATCACAAATTCTTAATCCTGATGCCTATAAAGAGTTTCTGACCCAGCTTTTTTTATTACGAGATAATCACTATAACCCTATCGCTAAATCTTTTTTAAAACCCGAACATATAGCTCAAGCGATGGTAACTTTAAAGAAGATACCTGGTATAGATATTAACAAATCTTTAATATCCAATTTATTAATATTAAATAGTAATCTTAAGGAGACTTTATCATTAACTCAAAGACAGCAAGAACCACTATCTTCGTTCAAAGGAGTACTAACAGAATCAGCAAAATGGCTTGGTTCTCTTACGCAAGATTTTAACTCTCAAAATTACTTGAGTCTAGATTTTTTAGAATTTTTTAATAAACAATTTAAACTATCTTTGTTAACAGCAAAACCAAGTGAACTAATCACCTTAACAGAAGCATTGGGCTCAAAAGATTTGGAACAAATTTTTTTATTATATCTAGTGACGTTGGATTCAAAAGAACATAATTTACAACTTATTCAGCGAGAATCATTAAAAATACTACAAAATTTAGATACTGATATCCAAACAAAATTTGTTAAGAAATTTTGTCAATTATTAAAGATAGCAAATAGTAAACATCCTGATTTAATAAAAGCTATGCAGAAACATGCTATAGAATTGGTAAATTTTCTTGATCCTCAAGTACAGCGGAAGTTTATTGATCAGTTAATTTATAGAATACTATCGCCGCCTGAACTAAACTTTACAATGGAACCAATAGAATGGTTAAAGGTTTTAACACCAGATAATAAAAAATATTTTATAGAACAATATTCTCAAAGACTTAGTTCCATAATTTCTTCTGAAATCAAAGAGCAATTATCAAATTTAGTATCTAATGAAACACTAGCAATACAGACATCAAAGATAAATAAAGAAGCTCTAGAAGTAGGTGCTGGTTTACCTGAGGGAGCGTTAGCTACTTCTAGAAACCTAGAGTTAACAAGAAGTACAATACCTAGAAGAGCAGATTCCCCATTAATAGCTGCAATAAATGATCCTGAAAGTGTAAAATCAATAACTACAGCTATTAATATAGACGTTGATCTTCCAACGTTATATAAAGCAATAGAACAAGGGAATGTAGAGGGAGCAGATTTATTATTTAAGCAATTAGTAGACAAGGGAATTTCTCTTGCTGATCCAAGTCTCAATAAAATAATAGAAGGGAAAACCAGTACTCTCTTAGATATAGTATTAGAAAGCCCACAAGATACAATTAAAATGACAGAAACCCTATTAAGTTACCCAACAGGGCGTAGTTTATTAACTAAACAAGACCTTAATGGTTTTACCCCTTTAGAAAATGTCCGCAGGCGTGGAAATATAGCACTAGTAGCGGTATTGGAAGATGCATATATTGAAATAGTTAAAGAACAATTAGTAAAATATTTTCAGGAACAGTTAGAAGATAAGAAAACACTTACTTCTACTGATACAAAGGCAATGAGAAACAAAGTAGAAGAAATATTATCTCCTTTATTTTTAAATGCAAACAAAAAGGATATTATACAAATTGCGGGACCTATGGTAAGAAAAGGCGTTGAGATTGCTGGTAGAAAATTAGATTGGCAACAAAAACTCAGAAGGATAATAGATATAATAAACATGTATCTTCCCACCGCTTATTCTCCCCCCCAAGCTCACAAGATTAAAAACATTTTAAAAGATAAAGCAGTTATAGCATCCTTACGGACGCTTAAGAATCATCAGTTTAAGGTTGCCCCAAAAAAGATATCCACAACAACTGTACCTTCTAAACAATCTCTTGATTCTCTAAAAAATAAGGAGTTATAAAGTGAAGAGAGCCTAAGGCATTATTTTAATATTTTTATTAGAGACGAATGAAAAGTATAGCTTAACCAGATAAAATGGCGACATTAGAAAAACTGCTTGTAATTTCACTGATTTCTTACAGGCAGTCTATTCAGTCCTTGCTAATGTCGCCATTTTATCTGGTTAAGCTATACAGTAAGTTTTATAAAAAAAATTTTGCATTATCTATCTCAAGCTTCTGATTAGTATAAGAGTCAAAACTAATTAACCGTTAATTTCTGGAGGGTTCATATGCTGCAAAGGTTTGCACAATTAATAATTTGATATCTGGCGTGGTTCTGAAATGGTCCACTACAGTCCGCCATATTCCCTATCAGCTTTTTGGGATTCTACTCTCTCTCCTCAAAATTCCATATGCTGCCTATATGCTGCTTTTAAATACAGTTATGGCTATTTAAATTGCTCGCAAACCCTTACTGGTTCTGATGTTCAGACGGAGGGATTATGCAGCAATTAGTCAACTTTCCTTCCACCCCCCATATTTCTATTGATAGTAACAATGATACTATCTTCTATAATTTCGTTGGTAATTTTATCCCACCTGAATGGTTTAATCTTACCTCTAATAACAATAAACCATTAAGTAAAACTGCTCGTCAACTACTTTCTTTAATAGTTTTTCGCTTACAAGTTTGTCATAATGACAACATGGATGAGCTACAAGAAAGTTATCATTTTTTTGAACAATCACTCGGAGTTTGTCAAAGACGTATTAGGCAATGCATCCTTGAATTGTAAGAAGGAGGGTTTATTCATCTATATAATGCCACCATTATCAAGCAGCACATCAAATGTCGAAACACCCCATGCATCAAATTGGCAGAACAGTATCCTAACCATTATTTTTGTAATAAAAAAGTGCTGCTGAACTATATGACTAAAGCCTTAGTGCATGAATTTCGAGAAAGTAGCAAAGTTAATCAGGGCAATTTTCATTTCAAATCTAACGAGCCAGAAAAACTAAAAGAGCAATATTTGGAAAAAATAGAACGCAAGCTCGATACCAGCAAGCAAGCACAACTAAAGCGGAAAATAGCAGGAGTATTTGAGGCTAATACGGCTTATGAGTTATTAACTTCTTGCGAATTTAAAGGAGAAGAGCAAGATCAGTATCAACTGAAGTTACTAAAAGATATTGCCTTGTCAGAGCATATAAAAACTAAGATATTTGTAGAAGTCAAGATTTGATCTTACAGGCACTATAAATTTTGCACCTGATTGTCAGTTAAATTTTGACTGTCAGATATATATTCAAGGTACAAGATTTCATTATTCTTTTCAACAGCTAATTTTTTACTATCTTGAAAAGTTTGCATAGGGGTTTTACCATAACAATATTTTCCTGAATGTGGCCTTTCATGATTGTAATACTCTAACCAAATATCAAGATCTAGCTGTAAATCTTCAAGGGATGTATAAATCTTTTTTCGCATAGCTGTATCAAAGAATTCCTGTTTCATAGTTTTGTTAAAACGCTCACACATACCATTGGTTTGAGGCGAGTAAGCGCGAGTAACAGTATGTTCTATACCTTCGATGCTTAAGAATAACTCAAAAGCATGATGCTCTATATTGCCTTTATATTCGCTCCCCCGATCAGTAAGGATACGTAAGATAGGTATCCCTTGCTCCTCATACCATGGTAATATCCGATCATTGAGCATATCAGCACTCGTCAGCGCTGTTTTCTCAGTATATAGTTTAGCATCTGCTACTCTGGTATAGCTGTCGATAAAGACCTGAGAATAAACCTTACCTATACCTTTAAAATTGCCAACATAATATGTATCCTGGCACCCTAAATAACCTGGATGCTGCGTTTCTATCTCACCATGGGCTTCTTTCTCATTACGACGCTTCTCTAATACTTGTAACTGGGCTTCGGTAAGAACAATACCATCTTGAGCCATCTTAGCTTCTAATGCTTTAAGCCTTTTATTAGACTTCTTGCATAACCTAGGATATAGGATAAAATGATAAGATTTCAGGAATTTTATCATATGAGATATGAAGAACTTAAAAAGTTTGGAGAAGAAGAATTTAGACGTTTAACAGGGGTTAAGAAGAATACTTTTGCAAGAATGACTATTATTTTAGAAGAAGCAGAAACAAAGAAGAAAAGATTTGGGAGCAAACCAAACCATTTAAGTATAGAAGAGAGGTTATTGATGGCCCTAGAATATATAAGGGAATATAGAACATATTTTCATATATCAGCTTCATATGGAATATCTGAAAGTAGTTGTTATCGGAATATAAAATGGGTAGAAGATACTTTAATTAAGCATCCGGATTTTGCTTTTCCTGGTAAGAAAGCTTTAGTTAAAAGTGATATGACGTATGAAACCATTCTAATTGATGCCACAGAAAGTCCTATCCAGCGTCCAAAAAAAGACAAAAACGCTACTATTCAGGTAAGAAGAAAAGACATACTTTAAAAACTCAGCTGGTAGTAGACAAAAAGACAAAACAAATAATATGTACAAATTATGCAAATGGTAAACGACATGATTTTAGGTTATTTAAGGAATCCAAAATTAATATCCATCCTGATACTAATGTAATTACCGATACTGGATATCAAGGGTTACAAAAGATTCATGCTAAATCTGAGTTACCAAAAAAGAAGACTAAAAAAAATCCATTAACAAAACAAGATAAGAAAAATAACCAAAAACTGGCAAGTACCAGGGCCCTGAATGAAAATGTTATCGGCATGCTAAAACGTTTTAAAATTATTGCTGATAAATATCGAAATCGACGTAAAAGATTTGCTCTAAGATTTAATTTAATCGCTGGTTTATATAATTGGGAACTAAATTATTAGGGTTATGCAAGAGGTCTATTGATATTGTTTAAATCATTACGCAACCAAATTGATCTTACCCCACCAGGTGATACAAGAATACCTGTCTTCTTAAGCTCATTTGATACTCTCAGTTGCCCATATGCTGGATATTCTACAGCCATATCCACAACTGCTTTCTCCACACGTGGATCTACTCTATTAGCTATTATGGGCTTCTTCCGACTTATTTCGTATAGGGCTTCTTCTCCTCCAGTTTCATATAATTCTTGAAATCTATAGTAATTATCTCTACTATATCCCATAGCCTTACATGCTGCTGATACATTGCCTAAACTCTTTGCTAGCCCTAATAACCCTAGTTTGGGCTTTATTATTTTTTGATTTAAGTTCATTGTGACCTTCCATTTTTTTATCTGTATTTTTTATACATTATTTTTATTAAATGTAAGATCAAATGTCAACTAATACATTTACTTGGAAAAATAATGCTCCCCCACCAAGAAATGGTTCATAGTAATTATTTAGCCCTGATGGAATATGCTCAATTAGCTTATCAGTGATTTTTCTTTTACCACCAACCCATTGTAAAAATGGTTGAGGTTTATTAGCAGTAGGTAGCATAGTTTTTACCGTATAAATGATAACAAATTATATCATAAATGCAGCTAGAATGCCAGTAGTAATGCTGGTTACAGAACTTTTTTCTGCTGCCAAAGTGCATGATTGTCACTGTATTTTTTTGGGGGTTTTGGAAATCTGTCTCTAATTTGCAGCGCTTGAGAAGTTGTTGGTAAAAATCTCAACAGCTGCTTTCAGAAATTCTCTGTACTCCTCATATTAATGGTGATATCTCTGCTGATTAGGTACTTACACTAATGTAGTATTAAGTACAGAGGTTAAATTGAAACCGCAAAGTTAACATATTAACCTCTGTGCTACCATTTTTAACAAAACAGTAGAGGAATAGTATGACAGATAATGTTAAAAATCAACAACAACCGCAAAATCAAACTGCAGAAACAAGATGGATTGTTAAACTTGCTCCAATATTTGCTACACTAATTCCAGCATCTGAGTCTAGCGCTGACGTGAGTGGCAATCACGAGAATTATGTGGATATTAATAAATTTAAAAACCTAGAACTTGAATTACAAGAAATAAAAGAAAAGTTACAAGCAGCTGAAATAACTAAAATAAATTTGCTTAAAAATATTGGTAATAATATTAGTACGCCTGGTAAGGAAATTTTTGCGCAGTTAGTTGCACTCTATGAAATGGAGCAAAATCCTGAGGTAAGAAATCATTTGGCTACCATTATGGATAGTGCTAAAGTTTTGCTGGATTCTTCTAATAGACCTCTTGCATAACCCTAATAATTTAGTTCCCAATTATATAAACCAGCGATTAAATTAAATCTTAGAGCAAATCTTTTACGTCGATTTCGATATTTATCAGCAATAATTTTAAAACATTTTAGCATGCCGATAACATTTTCATTCAGGGCCCTGGTACTTGCCAGTTTTTGGTTATTTTTCTTATCTTGTTTTGTTAATGGATTTTTTTTAGTCTTCTTTTTTGGTAACTCAGATTTAGCATGAATCTTTTGTAACCCTTGATATCCAGTATCGGTAATTACATTAGTATCAGGATGGATATTAATTTTGGATTCCTTAAATAACCTAAAATCATGTCGTTTACCATTTGCATAATTTGTACATATTATTTGTTTTGTCTTTTTGTCTACTACCAGCTGAGTTTTTAAAGTATGTCTTTTCTTCTTACCTGAATAGTAGCGTTTTTGTCTTTTTTTGGACGCTGGATAGGACTTTCTGTGGCATCAATTAGAATGGTTTCATACGTCATATCACTTTTAACTAAAGCTTTCTTACCAGGAAGAGCAAAATCCGGATGCTTAATTAAAGTATCTTCTACCCATTTTATATTCTGATAACAACTACTTTCAGATATTCCATATGAAGCTGATATATGAAAATATGTTCTATATTCCCTTATATATTCTAGGGCCATCAATAACCTCTCTTCTATACTTAAATGGTTTGGTTTGCCCCCAAATCTTTTCTTCTTTGTTTCTGCTTCTTCTAAAATAATAGTCATTCTTGCAAAAGTATTCTTCTTAACCCCTGTTAAACGTCTAAATTCTTCTTCCCCAAACTTTTTAAGTTCTTCATATCTCATATGATAAAATTCCTAAAATCTTATCATTTTATCCTATATCCTAGGTTATGCAAGAAGTCTAATGTTATACAGGGCTCACTTCTGTAGCTTTAGAAGAATTTAATCCTAAAAAATTAATAGAGCAATCTATAGAAAAAGCAACACCCGCTTCATTGTATAAGGGAATAAGATTAGTATCTAATATTCATTATGAAATGCCAGATGTTTTGGTAGGTGATAGCTATAGATTGCAAGCAATATTGGATCAGCTAATTGGCAACAGTATCAAATTTACTGACGAAGGGATGGTGGTAATTACCGCTAATCTATTTCCTGCTAGAAGTTCCGCGGATGCCCACGATTTTGATGATCTAGAACAAGATGGTAACCGGATATTACAACTTATGGTCCACGATACTGGCATTGGTATCTCTTTAGAGAAGCAACAAGATATGTGTGAAGAGCTCGAAAGTGCTGATTCTGCTAGGCAATATAAAGTATTAGGTTTAGGGTTAACATGTGTGAAACAGTTGGTCCACGAAATGAATGGTAAAATTATCCTTAGCAGCATCGAGGGTAAAACTACTACTGTTGAGTGTAGAATTCCGGTGCAACTGCCAAATAGTACTGATTAAGTTAGCCTACAACACATTGCTGTAAGCCTTACAAACTTACAGCAATAAATTATTTGCTTAAATTACTTAGTGGTCTAACTTATTTATGTTATAATTTGGTATAGTTTAAAGAACTAAAATAATTTTTAAATATAATCCACTAATATGACAGTGACACTTTCAGATGCTAATTCAATAGATCAAGCTATTCCCTCCTTCCCAGCTGGTAATAATCTACCTAGAATGAGAGTAGGTACTGATGACTTTAAAACTTTGTTGTTCAATAGTGATGTATTTGTTGATAAAAGTTTAATGATTAAAGAATTACTAGAAGACAGTGGAGATGTAATTCTCATTACTCGTCCAAGGCGCTGGGGTAAGAGCTTGAATATGAATATGCTCCAGAAATTCTTTGAAATAGAGGTAGATGAAGATGGTAGGCCTTTACCTGAGGGAGAGAAGATAAATAACAAGCTGTTTTGGGGAGGTGCAGTAGATTTAGGTTTTGATGAAACTAAAGAGCTTAAACCTTTAAAAATTTCCAGTATTGCAAATGCAATAAAACGTCAAGGTCAATTTCCTGTTATTTCCATAAACTTTAAGGATGTGAAAGGTAGCGACTATCAAGAAATCGAAAATGGTATCAAAATAAGTGTTAAAAACCTATATAATAGTCATAAATATTTGCAGTTTAGTGATAAAATTAGTTTAAATGAAAAGAATAATTTTCTAGATTATTTACAAGGACAAATAGATAAAACTAATTTAAAAATTAGTTTAAAATTTTTAAGTGAATTACTTTTTATGCATTTTGGTCAAAAAGTGTACATACTAATCGATGAATATGATACACCGATCAATAGTGCCTATATTGAATTTGGTGAAAAATCAAAAGAATTTGATAATGTTCTAAAAATATTCCGCGGTATGTTTGGTAGCGCCCTGAAAACCAATCCATATTTAGAAAAAGGTGTAATAACCGGTATATTACGGATTGCTAAAGCTAATTTATTCTCTGATTTAAATAACGTAAGTGAATATACTTTATTAGATGAAGATTTTTCTAAATTCTATGGTTTTACTAAAGGTGAAGTAGATGAGTTACTTACAAAAGTACCAACTAAAACAGATCCTGAGAAGATTAAAGACTGGTATAATGGTTACACATTTGGTGGAGAAGTAATATATAATCCATGGTCCATTATGCAATGTTTAGCGCATAAAGGTAAGCTTGATCATTACTGGCTAGATAGCGGTGGGACAAGCCTTATAGATAAAGCACTGCTCTCTGATGAAATGCAGGAAGATTTACAGAACTTAATTACGGGTAAAAATATTACTTCTACTATCGTTAAACAAATAAGTTTTGCTGACATTAATAAACCAGTGGGATTATTAAGTTTATTACTATTTAGCGGTTATTTAAACCCTAAGGCCAAAAGTCACGAGGAAAATATTTATGAGTTATCAGTACCAAATAAAGAAGTGCGGTATATATATAATACTCGAATGTTACAATGGGTTACTGATCAGCTAAAGATTGATAGTTCCAGGTATTATTCCTTTGTGAGTCTACTACCTGCTGCTAGGCTAGAGGAATTTAAAGAGAAACTACAAAAATTGTTATTAAATTCCACTAGTTTTCACCAGACAGGAATTGCTAGGGCAGAGCTATTTTATAGCGGTTTTATGCTTGGGTTAATTAATATGTTAGCCTCAGATTATATAATAGATAGTGAAAAAGAAACAGGGGATGGTAGAGCTGATATTGTTTTAGTTCCGCAAGCAGAGAGAGCTGAGAATGCAATTATCATTGAGTACAAGGTCGCTAAAGTGGCAGAAGAGCTAGAATTCGTAGCTAAGTCTGGTTTGCTACAAATCAATGATAAGAGATATGATGCTAAAATAAAAGAACATAAACACGTTAAAAAAATTATAAAGATTTCTATGGCTTTTTGTGGCAAGGAGGTTGCTATGCAGTATCAAATTGACTGTAGAAGTCAAGATTTGATCTTACAGACACTATAAATTTTGCACCTGATTGTCAGTTAAATTTTGACTGTCAGATATATATTCAAGGTACAAGATTTCATTATTCTTTTCAACAGCTAATTTTTTACTATCTTGAAAAGTTTGCATAGGGGTTTTACCATAACAATATTTTCCTGAATGTGGCCTTTCATGATTGTAATACTCTAACCAAATATCAAGATCTAGCTGTAAATCTTCAAGGGATGTATAAATCTTTTTTCGCATAGCTGTATCAAAGAATTCCTGTTTCATAGTTTTGTTAAAACGCTCACACATACCATTGGTTTGAGGCGAGTAAGCGCGAGTAACAGTATGTTCTATACCTTCGATGCTTAAGAATAACTCAAAAGCATGATGCTCTATATTGCCTTTATATTCGCTCCCCCGATCAGTAAGGATACGTAAGATAGGTATCCCTTGCTCCTCATACCATGGTAATATCCGGTCATTGAGCATATCAGCACTCGTCAGCGCTGTTTTCTCAGTATATAGTTTAGCATCTGCTACTCTGGTATAGCTGTCGATAAAGACCTGAGAATAAACCTTACCTATACCTTTAAAATTGCCAACATAATATGTATCCTGGCACCCTAAATAACCTGGATGCTGCGTTTCTATCTCACCATGGGCTTCTTTCTCATTACGACGCTTCTCTAATAGGGTACAGCTATTGAATAATGTTAACTAAGATATCAAGATGTCGCTTAAGGCATTTTGGTTAATCATGTTCCAAAATTGATTCCACCTTCCTTTTGTTTGAACAAGAGATCTAATGGAAATAACTATTTTGGCACCTTGAGTTCGCCACTGCATTGCTGATTTACATAATCTTTGCTTGATCAGCGTCTTGCAAGCCGCTTCCGTCACACCAGAACCTATAGGAAAATTTTGTGCTGTGTAATTACTATAATTCATACGTTCTAATTGATTAGTAAAATAGCTCACCGCTTTACTCAAATTGTCCTTTATTGCTGGTGATATTTTTTTATTTCCTTCATTTTTTTTCACTTGTTCCTTCATCGTGTCTAAAAGCTCTGCAGCCGCATTGTTTTCATGCTTTAATTTATGACAAGCATTACTCAACCATTCCTTTCTTCTCCCTTCATCACTAAAAAGTGAATATGAACTTTTTGCTAAATATTCGCTAGCATGATAAAAATCTAGAATATGATATTGTGTATTCAGTTCTAAAAATTTCCAATTATTACTTGCGCCATCAGCAATGCCAATATAATTTGCTGTAGGATATTTTTGTTTGATTTTATTAACCTCTCCTTGTAAACGAGCTATAAATAACCCTTTACCATATTCAGGAGACGCTCCAATATATATTGTATGCAATCTTTCGCTTTGCGCATCGTACAAAGAGATATTACCTGTCATAGCTTCACGATAACCTTGTTCTTTCATTAAAATACATGTGCCATCTAAACTAATACCTATACTGGTAACCGGTTCTACAATCTTGGGAATAGCATATTCCCAATCTTCTTCTGTCGCTAAAGCTATAGATCCTATATAATCAGCAACCTTTTGGATATATCCTCTCGAACAACTCCTAGAATGATTCTCTGCAAAATCTTCACTGACATCTTTCGCACTTAAAGATGCATATTTATACGAAATCATTTTGGCAAATTTTGGTGTAGAATGAATAATTATACGCCCTTTCTCATCAACTGGACAAAACGTCTTGCCTCCTTTCGAGCTCTGATATACATGTCGCATTATCTCAACAGTACCATAGGGTGTCTCATACTCTTTTTTCACTTTGCCCTTTGAAGACATTCTGACACTACCAATATTAATTATCGCACCAGTTGCATCAAACTTACTTAGGGCTTCTTTAGTTGCAATGCACCCAACCTCATTTACTCCTTTCTGTATCGCATCTTCCATTTCAAGCATAGAGCCATCCAATTTTAATGTAATTTGTATTGTGATTTCTTCTCCGTTCCGTGTTATTATTTCTGCCATAGCTTAATTCCAATTATTTACTAAAATCTCACCATAGCATAATTTAAAACATTATTCAATAGCTGTACCCCTCTAATACTTGTAACTGGGCTTCGGTAAGAACAATACCATCTTGAGCCATCTTAGCTTCTAATGCTTTAAGCCTTTTATTGATATTGTTTAAATCATTACGCAACCAAATTGATCTTACCCCACCAGGTGATACAAGAACACCTGTCTTCTTAAGCTCATTTGATACTCTCAGTTGCCCATATGCTGGATATTCTACAGCCATATCCACAACTGCTTTCTCCACACGTGGATCTACTCTATTAGCTATTATGGGCTTCTTCCGACTTATTTCGTATAGGGCTTCTTCTCCTCCAGTTTCATATAATTCTTGAAATCTATAGTAACTATCTCTACTATATCCCATAGCCTTACATGCTGCTGATACATTGCCTAAACTCTTTGCTAGCCCTAATAACCCTAGTTTGGGCTTTATTATTTTTTGATTTAAGTTCATTGTGACCTTCCATTTTTTTATCTGTATTTTTTATACATTATTTTTATTAAATGTAAGATCAAATGTCAACTAATACATATTATAGCCCTGTGCTTTTTAGCTAATAATGCACTCGGGTTGGTTTTGGCTAATTGTATAAACTCCTTTAGTATAGGATGCTGCTTATTTTGCTCATTCATAGCAAATAGTAAGAATCCGGCAAGGAGCTGATCATCAATAGTCATGGCATTACAGTTACTTACAATCTCTAATAAATCCTCCCTACGAGTTATTAATACTTTCTGTTTTTTCCCCTCAATTTTCTTCAGTTTTTCTAGTGCTGTCACTGGATCTCTTGGCATATATATTCTCCTACATTTTAACAAAATAAAATAATATTATGGTACAGTTTGGTATATATAATAGTACAATATGTGTCAAGAAAAAGACCTAAAACAATATACAAAATATTAGATTTTTTTATAAGATAAGTTACTTTTGTTCTGCGAGCAAACTATAGGCTTAGCTCATGGTTAATAGGATGAAAATGCTGGTTCAAAGAAAAAGTTTTGTAAAGCTTGCATCTCTACTACCCTCCTACCTTCCCTATTAGAATTTACTTGGGTTTTAGACAAAAGCCTTATAATAAATAACGTGAGTCAATAGCAAAAAACATGCAACATAATTACCGTAAACTATCTAATAAATAGCATAAATAAAGTACATTTTTGTACTTTATTATTTGACTCTAGTTGTACTGTATTGTATAATATACTGTATGGAAGAATAAACTTATATACGATGTTTTTATTTCAACTGACAAAGGTAATAATATGACTAATATACATTATAAAAATTTATTGAAGCTCGCAGCATTACAAAAGGAATATTTTGACTCTGAAGAAAAAATAAAAGAGAAACATGAACATTCTAAGCTACAAAAAACACAAATTACTTATGTGATGTGGCACCAGATTTTATGATATAGTCATACATGACTTTAAAGGCAAAAGCCACAGCATACCAGAAGATTATCTCAGAAGCATAGGTAAAGAATGCAGTATATTAACCATGAGTCAACAATAGCTAAAGAAATAAAACAAGAGCTGCAGAATGCAGTAGGGAGACAGAAAAATCGAGGATTATCAGTGAAATAAGCTTAAAATTACTCCAAATATATGTAACTTTTTAACCTATTGCAAAATAAAATAGCTAACAGTAAATGTTAATTATCTTTAATATTAGCTAATTTGTGATACAATTAGTTAATTTTTTTAAGTAGATAAAGTAGGAGAGATACTAACAGTCTTAATAAATTTACATTGCCACAATAGTAGTTAATCTTTAACGATAATAAAAAATAAAAGATAGATAAAGCAGATAGCTAACACGAAAAGGTTAATATACATTAGGAGTTATTGAAATTTGCTATATTTCCTGAGGTTGACTAATTCTCGAGTTAAAATAAAATTTGTTAAGTAATTCAAGAGGTAAAAATGTCGACGATTAATTTCAATAAATATATCAAAAATAATCAGGTTTTAGATCTTTCAGATAAATGGGGAATATTTTGTAATTCAGGATACGAAGAGCGCGTAAAAGATCTAGGTGAATTTATAAAAAATAATCCTAATATTACAACACTTAACTTAAGTAATTCTTATATTAAAGTAGACTCACTTCACTCATTAGTAGATTCCATAAACAATAGTAATATTACTACCCTTGATATATCGGATAACAACCTAGGTCCTGAAGGGGCGGAAGCTATATCCAAAATGAAGCTCACTAGCCTTAATATATCGGATAATAACCTAGGTCCTAAAGGGGCAGAGGCTATATCTAAAATGAAACTCAATAGCCTTAATATATCGGGTAACGACATAGGTCCTGAAGGGGCAAAATATATACCTCAAATTCCTAACCTCAATAGCCTTGATATATCGGCTAACGGCCTAGGTCCTAAAGAGGTAGAGGGGGTAGGTAAATTAACAAATTGTTCTCTTGAAGGAGATGGACCAGAAAAAGTATTTTGCTCTTTGGTGCAACAAAAGAATAGGGATCCTAATATTACTCCTGAAGAAATTCAAAATGATGTATTTGCACTAGTAAGACGCCGCAATGATGAGTGGGTAGAATATATACTAAATAATGACTATCCAGTTCTTATTAACTCACCCAATCTGCACGGAACTTCAATAGGGCATTTCTATCCTGACTCACCAGTGATACAACAATTACTGTTTCATAAGGGGCTAATTCCAGCTCCAGTCCTTCAACGAGGAAGTATCGGAAATGTCACTGCGGATCGGGAAGGAGTGCATTTAAGGGAAGTAGTGGACCCCATTAATTTTACTGTGGCAGAATTAATAGAGTTTTACGGCCAAGATGAAAAACAAGTATCAGCAGCAGTAAAATCATTCCAAAACAAACTAGCTGGATTTAACCCTAATTCACTTAAAGTAAGTTTGCTGAGTTTAACTGAAAGTGGGAAAAAAAATTACTATGAGAACCGCGCAAGATCAGAATCCGCCGCCACTTGATGATAAATCGTTTGTAAAAAAAACTATTAATACCGCAAGTGAAAGGTTACAAACCCAATACTTAAATGACAATAATGATTATGCGACAATACCATATCAATATGAGTATGAGGATGTTAAAACGGGTAAGAAGGATAAGACGATTACTATCCCTATAATGATAGGTCTTGTCACAAGATTGATCGATACTATCGAAATTCCACTTCAGGATAAACAAGCACTGCTTGTAACATTATGTGAGAAGAATCCTGAATTGTTAGTTAATAAACTGTCCATGATCCAGGAAAAATTAGGGCAAGAAGTGACACTAGAGAAATTAGGCAATAGGCAGGAAATGTATAAATTGTTGGCAAACACTGACTCTAAAACAATAGAAGATATGTTTAGTAATATTAGTGGTTTAAACCTAGAGGATACTTGGCGAGAACAGAGATACTTTGATTTAGCGGAAACTATTGTTATGGCTGCTAACACTCATGCGAAAAATCTAAGTACCTGTCCTCCCGGAGTAATAACTGCATTAGTTACTAGGGCAAAAGCCATAGATGGAGAATTAGATAATCACTATGCAAATTCCTTGGCAGAACAAGCTAAAGAAGTAATAAACCAGAAAGAAATTACAAAAAACAGTATGACACTTACAGAATTTGATAATAAATTAGCAGAAGAATTATATTCTTCTGTTAAGAATCAAAATAATCCTGATTTACTTGAAACTTTGTTTGAAGGGAGTTGGATAGCAAAGATTGAGAAGCCACCAGAAATTACCCTCGAAGAGCAGAAGATAATAGCCTCTCTTAATCAAAGCTTTAATAAACTACAACCAGAATATTTACCAAATACTAGAGTTATTCCATATTTGGAAGAATATAGAATTATAGTTGCCGCAGTAGGAGCTAGCAGTTCAATCGCATTGCTGGCAGCAAAATATGCGGCAGAACAACAACCATCTAATGCAGAAAAAGATGCCCCAGCCCCATCAACTAAATTAGTAAATACTATTTCTGTAGAGGATAAACGATTGGCTCGATCTTTAGTTAATGTTTTGGCTCCTCCTTCCACTAGTGGCGTTGCGAGTAACAGTAGATTAGAAAATACCGAAACTGGACGACAGCAACATCGGAGAAACAGTGCTCCATCCTCAAGTCGAAATATATAATGGAATTTTGGGTAATGTCAAACTTTAGGTGACCAAGTAATTTTCTACCAATACAAGATTGTAGGTGCCAATAGTATTTAATTCTGATTGCGTTAATAGAAAAGAGTTTTCTTCTTGTTATAAGACAAGTAAAGAGGTAAGCGTATGGTAAACCCGGTCTATCTGTATTAGTTGACATTTGATCTTACATTTAATAAAAATAATGTATAAAAAATACAGATAAAAAAATGGAAGGTCACAATGAACTTAAATCAAAAAATAATAAAGCTCAAACTAGGGTTATTAGGGCTAGCAAAGAGTTTAGGCAATGTATCAGCAGCATGTAAGGCTATGGGATATAGTAGAGATAGTTACTATAGATTTCAAGAATTAT
This sequence comes from Rickettsia endosymbiont of Bradysia coprophila, assembly GCA_019468145.1. Classification (GTDB taxonomy): domain Bacteria; phylum Pseudomonadota; class Alphaproteobacteria; order Rickettsiales; family Rickettsiaceae; genus Tisiphia. The sequence goes on along the minus strand of JAHXDM010000002.1, from coordinate 44,662 downwards.
ATGAAACTGGAGGAGAAGAAGCCCTATACGAAATAAGTCGGAAGAAGCCCATAATAGCTAATAGAGTAGATCCACGTGTGGAGAAAGCAGTTGTGGATATGGCTGTAGAATATCCAGCATATGGGCAACTGAGAGTATCAAATGAGCTTAAGAAGCCAGGTATTCTTGTATCACCTGGTGGGGTAAGATCAATTTGGTTGCGTAATGATTTAAACAATATCAATAAAAGGCTTAAAGCATTAGAAGCTAAGATGGCTCAAGATGGTATTGTTCTTACCGAAGCCCAGTTACAAGTATTAGAGAAGCGTCGTAATGAGAAAGAAGCCCATGGTGAGATAGAAACGCAGCATCCAGGTTATTTAGGGTGCCAGGATACATATTATGTTGGCAATTTTAAAGGTATAGGTAAGGTTTATTCTCAGGTCTTTATCGACAGCTATACCAGAGTAGCAGATGCTAAACTATATACTGAGAAAACAGCGCTGACGAGTGCTGATATGCTCAATGATCGGATATTACCATGGTATGAGGACCAAGGGATACCTATCTTACGTATCCTTACTGATCGGGGGAGCGAATATAAAGGCAATATAGAGCATCATGCTTTTGAGTTATTCTTAAGCATCGAAGGTATAGAACATACTGTTACTCGCGCTTACTCGCCTCAAACCAATGGTATGTGTGAGCATTTTAACAAAACTATGAAACAGGAATTCTTTGATACAGCTATGCGAAAAAAGATTTATACATCCCTTGAAGATTTACAGCTAGATCTTGATATTTGGTTAGAGTATTACAATCATGAAAGGCCACATTCAGGAAAATATTGTTATGGTAAAACCCCTATGCAAACTTTTCAAGATAGTAAAAAATTAGCTGTTGAAAAGAATAATGAAATCTTGTACCTTGAATATATATCTGACAGTCAAAATTTAACTGACAATCAGGTGCAAAATTTATAGTGCCTGTAAGATCAAATCTTGACTTTTACAATCTTTAATAGACCGCCTTTACCGTACGGTTACGTATTATCCGAAGGTTTGCAGCTATATAAGGATAGCAAAGATATTGAAAAACTGGTCAATACGATTATTTGTTCAGATAATAAAGCATTTGCTAAAATTTTTAAAAATACCGCAGTAGCTGGTATTGTCAGTAGCAGTGCCCCTGAAACGTCAGCCGGTATTCAGGCCACCGTTGGGAAAAATATTGCTGCGCTAAAGCACCTGCAACCTGGTGGTGATTTCAGCATTAGACAATGGTTTACTGGTCCCCAAGAGCAAGGCTGGTTATTTATAACAGCTACGCCAAATCAACGAGTTAGCTTACGTCCTCTAATCTCGGCCTGGATTAGCATTGCGATTAAGGCTCTGATGGATCGGTCTACTCATACAAATAATAACAATATGTGGTTTATTATCGACGAACTACCAGCTTTACAAAAAATCCCAGCTCTATCCACATCTTTAGCTGAAAGCCGAAAATATGGCGGTTGCTTTGTTGCTGGCCTACAAAATATCTACCAGCTAGAAGAAATTTATGGTCCAGCTGGGGCTGCTTCTATGCTAGACTTATTTAACAGCAAATTTATCTTTCGAGTTAGTGATCAACAAACAGCCCACAGATCTGCACTGATGTTAGGCGAGCAAGAAACTCTTGAAACCCAAGAAAGTTTGTCTTACGGTTCTAATACTATGCGCGATGGCGTCAATATCAACAATATCGAACGCAAAAGATTACTAGTCATGCCTTCTGAAATCATGACTTTACCCATAGTACCCTACAATTTTTGTAATAAAAGGGGAGGGAAGGTATTGCATATGGGTATTTGAAGTAGTATAAGAGTGTATTTTTTGAGCATGCACAATATACTACTTCAGTCGTTGATACTAAACTTTTTTTGGAAAAGATCAAGAATAGAATGTCTTACTGGGATGATTATGAGTCTGATTGAGAATTGCTCTGTTAGCGGTAAAAACATGGCACTTGGGATTTTGGGTGAAGCTAAACATAGCTCTAGAACCCAGAGAATATATAGGTTTTTTAGGGATCAAATATTTAATTATGATCAAGTTGCTAAGTTTATTTTGAATATTTTTGCTAATGATCAATATATTATTGCTCTTGATAGAACATGCTGGAAATTTGGCAAAAGTGATATTAATATATTATTTTTGGTCATAGTTTTTGGAAAAATTTCTGTACCTATTTATTGGTATCCCCTAGAGCATGGAGGGGCTTGCTCTAGCTGGTTGATGGAGGCAATGTTAGACAGATTTATTAATAATTTTGGAGTACATAAAATTAAATATTTGCTGGCTGATCGTGAATTTATGAGCAAAGAAAGGCTTAATTTTTTGACTAAAAAACAAATAAAATTTACGATTCCAGTTAGAGAAGATATGCTAATTCGCATTACAAATGTTTTACAAACTAAACCAGTTGGTAAAAGTTTTGATTATGTAAAACCCCTTGAATACATTAGACCTCTTGCATAACCCTAATAATTTAGTTCCCAATTATATAAACCAGCGATTAAATTAAATCTTAGAGCAAATCTTTTACGTCGATTTCGATATTTATCAGCAATAATTTTAAAACGTTTTAGCATGCCGATAACATTTTCATTCAGGGCCCTGGTACTTGCCAGTTTTTGGTTATTTTTCTTATCTTGTTTTGTTAATGGATTTTTTTTAGTCTTCTTTTTTGGTAACTCAGATTTAGCATGAATCTTTTGTAACCCTTGATATCCAGTATCGGTAATTACATTAGTATCAGGATGGATATTAATTTTGGATTCCTTAAATAACCTAAAATCATGTCGTTTACCATTTGCATAATTTGTACATATTATTTGTTTTGTCTTTTTGTCTACTACCAGCTGAGTTTTTAAAGTATGTCTTTTCTTCTTACCTGAATAGTAGCGTTTTTGTCTTTTTTTGGACGCTGGATAGGACTTTCTGTGGCATCAATTAGAATGGTTTCATACGTCATATCACTTTTAACTAAAGCTTTCTTACCAGGAAGAGCAAAATCCGGATGCTTAATTAAAGTATCTTCTACCCATTTTATATTCCGATAACAACTACTTTCAGATATTCCATATGAAGCTGATATATGAAAATATGTTCTATATTCCCTTATATATTCTAGGGCCATCAATAACCTCTCTTCTATACTTAAATGGTTTGGTTTGCCCCCAAATCTTTTCTTCTTTGTTTCTGCTTCTTCTAAAATAATAGTCATTCTTGCAAAAGTATTCTTCTTAACCCCTGTTAAACGTCTAAATTCTTCTTCTCCAAACTTTTTAAGTTCTTCATATCTCATATGATAAAATTCCTGAAATCTTATCATTTTATCCTATATCCTAGGTTATGCAAGAAGTCTATTATGCCAAGAGACCCTGTAACAGCACTAGAAAAACTGAAGAAAATTGAGGAGAAAAAACAGAAAGTACTAATAACCCGCAGAGAGGATTTATTAGAGATTGTCAGTAGTTGTAATGCCATGACTATTGATGATCAGCTCCTTGCAGGATTCCTATTATTTGCTATGAATGAGCAGAATAAACAACACCCTATGTTAAAGGAATTTATACAATTAGCTAAAACCATGCTCGATCCCCGTAAATTATTAGCTAAAAAGCATAGGGCTGCTAAAACAAATGCCAAAACTAATGGCTAACTGTTGTTACTAATAGTTTTCAGTAGAGTAGGAAGATAGAGTTAATCTATTTGGTATTGCAGGGCAACTTCCTTACCGCAAAAAGCCATAGAGATTTTTATGATCTTTTTAACGTGTTTATGTTCCTTGATTTTAGTATCATATCTCTTATCATTGATCTGTGATAAACCAGACTTAGCTACGGATTCTAGTCCTTCTGCCGCTTTAGCGACCTTATACTCAATAATAATAGCATTCGTCGCCCTACCTACTTGAGGAACTAAGACAATATCAGCCCTACCACTTCCTGTTTCTCGCTCGCTTTCTATAATATAATCTGATCCTAACATATTAATTAAACCAAGCATAAAACCGCTATAAAATAGCTCAGCTCGTACAATGCCTGTTTGATGAAAACTAGTGGCATTTAACAACCACCTTTTTAGTTTTTCTTTAAATTCCTCTATACGGCAAGCAGGTAGTAGACTCACAAAGGAATAATACCTGGAACTATCAATCTTTAGCTGATCAGTAACCCATTGTAATACCCTTGTTTCATAAATATATTTTACCTCCTCATTAGGGATGGATAACTCATAGATATTTTTTTCCGGACTCTTGGCATTAGGGTTTAAGTAACCGCTAAATAGTAACAAACTTAATAATCCTACCGGTTTATTAATGTCAGCAAAACTTATTTGTTTAACGATAGTTGAAGTGATATTTTTACCGGTAATTAAGTTCTGTAAATCTTCCTGCATTTCATCTGACAATAATGCTTTGTCAACAAGCCCGGTTCCTCCACTATCTAGCCAGTAATGATCAAGCTCTCCTTCACGTGTCAGACATTGCATAATGGACCAAGGATTATATATAATTTCTCCACCAAAAGTATAACCATTATACCAATCTTTAATCTGCTCAGGATCCGTTTTAGTTGGTACCTTTGTAAGTAAATCCTCAACTTCGACTTTAGTAAACCCATAAAACTTCGCAAATTTTTTATCCAGTAAAGTATATTCACTAACATTATTTAGATCTGAGAATAAATTAGCCTTAGCTATTCGTAATATGCCAGTAATTACACCTCTTTCTAAGTATGGGTTGGTTTTTAGGCCACTACCAAACATGCCACGGAATATTTTTAGCACATTATCAAATTCTTTTGATTTTTCACCAAATTCAATATAGGCACTATTGATCGGTGTATCATATTCATCGATTAGTATGTACACTTTTTGACCAAAATGCATAAAAAGTAATTCACTTAAAAATTTTAAACTAATTTTTAAATTAGTTTTATCTATTTGTCCTTGTAAATAATCTAGAAAATTATTCTTTTCATTTAAACTAATTTTATCACTAAACTGCAAATATTTATGACTATTATATAGGTTTTTAACACTTATTTTGATACCATTTTCGATTTCTTGATAGTCGCTACCTTTCACATCCTTAAAATTTATGGAAATCACTGGAAATTGGCCTTGACGTTTCATTGCATTTGCAATGCTTGCAATTTTTAAAGGCCCCAGCTCCTTAGTTTCATCAAAACCTAAATCTACTGTACCACCAATAAATAGCTTGTTATTTAATTTCTGCTCGTTCGGTAAAGGCCTACCATCTTCATCTACTTCTATTTCAAAGAATTTCTGGAGCATATTCATATTCAAGCTCTTACCCCAGCGCCTTGGACGGGTAATGAGAATCACTTTACCACTATCTTGTAATATCTCCCTAATCATCAGGCTTTTATCTACGAATACATCGCTATTAACTACTAAATCATAAAACTCATCGGTACCTACTAACATTCTAGGCTGTTTATTACCAACTGGGAGGGGGGTAATAGCTTGAGGTGTTGAATTAATACCTAAAAATTTAACTGTCATATTAGTTGATTATATTTAAGAATTACTGTAGATCTTTAAAGTATAAGAAATTATAACATAAATAAGTTGGATCACTAAGTACATTTAAACAAATAATATATTGCTGTAAGTTTGTAAGGCTTACAGCAATATTGTAGTCTCACTACTCAGAATCAATACTGTTTAGCAATTTCACCGGTATTTTGCACTCAACAGTAGTAGTTTTTCCTTCTTCACTTGATAATTCAATTGTACCGTTCATTTCGTGGATCAGTTGCTTAACAAATATTAACCCTAAACCTAGCTCTTTACACTGTGTAGCAGAACTAGGACTGCCGAGCTCTTCACCAATATGGTGTTGTTTTTCTTTTGAAATGCCAATACCAGTATCGTGAACAATAAATTGCAATATCCGATCTCTATTATCTTGCTCTAAAGCATCAAAATCATGGTTATCTTTAAAACTTCTTGCAGGAAATAAATTAGCAGTAATTACAACCATACCTTCTTCAGTAAATTTAATACTGTTGCCAATTAGCTGATCCAATATTGCTTGCAATCGGTAATGATCACCTACCAAAACCTCTGGCATCTCATAATGAATATTCGATACTAATCTTATCCCCTTATACAATGCGGCTGGTGTGGCTTTTTCTATAGATTGTTCTATTAATTTTTTAGGATTAAATTCTTTTAAAGCTATAGAAGTGAGCCCTATATAACATTGCAGAAACTCATATAGATTATTAGAGGAATTGAGCAAATCTTTAGCCGCCTCCATAATACTAGCCAAATGATTTTTTGTTTCAGGATTTTGCTCCCACTCATAAAGCGTAACTAATTGCGCAAAAATTTCCTTACCAGGGGTGCGAATATTATTACCAATATTCTTGAGCAAATTTATTGTAATTAGTTCAGCTGTTTGTAATTTTTCTTTTGTTGCTTGTAAGTCTAATTGTAAGTTTGTATATTTAGTAATATCCACATAATGTCCGTGGTCATCACTTACGTCAGCTGTAAGCTCAGATGCTGGAATTAGTGTAGCAAATATTGGAGCGAGTTTAACAATCCAGCTCTTTTCTGCAATTTGCTCTTGATCTTGTTGTTGATTTTTAACATTATCTGTCATACTATTCCTGTACTGTTTGGGTTAAACCAATGGGTAACACAGAGGTTAATACGTTAAAATTTTGTAGTTTTTAATTTAACCTCTGTGCTTAATACTGCATTAGCGCAAGTATCTAATCAGCAGAGATATCACCATTAGTATGAGGAGTACAGAGGATTTTGAAAGCACTCTGTACAGATTTTACCAACAACTCTAAAGCGCTGCAAATTAGAGACATCTAGGAAATTATATTTCTAAAAACACTCAAAACAATACAGTGATAATCTTGGTGCGCCAAGGAAGCGCTTATAAACTAATAGCTGAGAGAGCTATACAAGAAGTATAGTAAATTAAGATGAATTAGGGACTAGGAGCGAGGCTTAAAGCTTAGAACTACTAGGTAAGCAACGAATCGATTCCGTCCCTACCTCAAGTTAATTGACTATATAACCCAATACACTTGGTATTGAGTCTTGAGCTATAAGTGGTAACAAATATAGTTAAGCGTAGACAGAGAAATAATAGGCTGTAAGCTGAAAGGTTGAAGCGATTGAGCTCCGTTAAACACAAATGAGGAATGGTTGATGGTGTCAAGATACCAGAAGACAAAATTATCTTTGTCAATAAAGGGGAGACAAAGGTAACGTTCCCGGAGTCGAAGAGCACAGCATGTTATTAAAGTTTATAAGTGAACTTGGGAGATCCTTATCATTCTTCTGCTTCAAGAAGTATCAGCGGACAAGTATAAAAGCGAGGAAGTTAAAAAGGTGATAAGGAAGTCAGATCCGGCATATTACTATTGAAGTTGGGTAATGCCAATGGAGGGAAGGCCGGTAGGTAAATTCAACCTTAACAAGGAGACGTTATGAGTACAACGGAAACTCAAACAGTAACGGATACGAAATTGGCAAGGATAGCTTGGCTGTCCCGAAAGGAATCAACAAAGGAGTTCAGGTGTTTGATGCACCACTTCAATGAAGAATCTTTAAAAGCATGTTACCACCAATTAGATGGTAGTAAAGCAGTAGGGATAGACGGAGTAGATAAGAAAAGTTATGGCGAAAACTTGGACGGCAATCTAAAGAAGCTAATAGCTAATATGAAGCAAATGAGTTATCGACCTGGGGTAATACGTCAAGTATCCATCCCTAAGGAAGGTAAAGCAGGAGCGGTTCGTAATTTAGGGATTAGCAATTTAGAAGATAAGCTGGTACAAAAGATGATGCAGCGAATTCTTGAAAGCATATATGAGCCTTTATTTTTGGACTGTTCATTTGGATTTAGAGTACAAAGAAGCTGTCATGCAGCAATTAAGGCATTGCATGATCATTTAAGTGCTGATATGCTCAATGATCGGATATTACCATGGTATGAGGAGCAAGGGATACCTATCTTACGTATCCTTACTGATTGGGGGAGCGAATATAAAGGCAATATAGAGCATCATGCTTTTGAGTTATTCTTAAGCATCGAAGGTATAGAACATACTGTTACTCGCGCTTACTCGTCTCAAACCAATGGTATGTGTGAGCGTTTTAACAAAACTATGAAACAGGAATTCTTTGATACAGCTATGCGAAAAAAGATTTATACATCCCTTGAAGATTTACAGCTAGATCTTGATATTTGGTTAGAGTATTACAATCATGAAAGGCCACATTCAGGAAAATATTGTTATGGTAAAACCCCTATGCAAACTTTTCAAGATAGTAAAAAATTAGCTGTTGAAAAGAATAATGAAATCTTGTACCTTGAATATATATCTGACAGTCAAAATTTAACTGACAATCAGGTGCAAAATTTATAGTGCCTGTAAGATCAAATCTTGACTTCTACATGCACTAAGGCTTTAGTCATATAGTTCAGCAGCACTTTTTTATTACCAAACTGATGATTAGGATACTGATCTGCTAATTTCAATAACAGCTTGTTGATAAAATTGAGGTTAAACTCCCGATTTGATCTAATCTGCAGTAAATTCGCATCTTCCTCAGTTAATGGATGAAAATCTGCTAATCTGTTCTTTTTGAACCAGCCCTTATTGCTGTCAGGCACTGAAGTGGTAGAGTAAGGTGATACTGCCATCTCACTAGCGCTGAAATCAGACATTGTCTGTATCACAGATGTAAGGCTAGCAGCTAACGTTGTTTCAGCTGGGTAAGCCTTTTTAGTCCAATCCTCAATGTTGCGAATCCGCTCTTCTGCTTGTCTCTCCCTAGGAAGAAGAGTTCCTTGTGATGCTTGACAGGATGCTGTTAGTGACGGTTCTACTTGTTCTTGATGCTGCTCTATTTGCTCTTGGGGGAATTTTTGCTCTGGTGACTGGACTGGCTCATTTTCTTCAGGAACATTTTTTAAAATCTCAGATTCGGTAGATCTAGATATATTAGATTTATTATTAATATCTATAATATTGTGTGGCTGAAATTTCTTTCAGCTTCACCTGAAAATTTTTTCGGGTAAGGCTGAAAATTTTTTACTAATTTTATACAAGGAGTATTTCGACATTTAACATGTTGCTTAACTACAGTTGCATTATATAAAGAAATAAAACCACCTTCCTGCAATTCAAGCATGCATTGCCTAATACGCCTTTGACAAACACCTAGTGATTGCTCAAAGAAATGATAAGATTCTTGCAATTCATCTTCTTGCAGACGGTTACCACTATTATGACAAACCTGCAACCGAAAAACTACTAGCGACAATAATTGTTTAGCAGTCTTACTTAAAGCTTTATTGTGGCTACCTTTAAGATCACGCCACTCTGGTGGGACAAAATTACCGACGAAATTATAAAAGATAGTAGCATTGTTACTACAGGTAGAAATATGGGGAGTGGAAGGAAAGTTGACTAATTGCTGCATAATCCCTCCGTCTGAATATCAGATCCAGCAAGGGTTTGCGAGCAATTATAGCTACTATTTTGGCTAGCCTGAGCAGCATATAGCCAGCATATGGAATTTTGGAGAAAATCACAAAATCTTGAAAAGCTGAAGGGGAACTGGCGGGAGTGACGGGACTCGAACCCGCGACCTTCTGCGTGACAGGCAGATGGTTGTGTTTTTATTGCAGTTTTTAATTTGCTATAAAGCATAAAAATAACATTATTTCCTTTTCTTTCGACTGCTTCAGCCTGAACACTCATGGCATTTTTCCTATTATTAAAATTATAAATTTGAAGTGTAGGCAAAATGGTATTATCTGTCAATATTTATTCATAGTATTGCCATACTTTGGAATTAAAGCAGCATATATGCAGCATAAAATTATTAAGAAACACAATTTTATCCCCTCATTATTTATTAATATATTGTTTTACAATATTAGCTAATAAACATTACGATAAAATCATACTAAAATTTATAGCCCTTCGTGTAAAATGTTAAGAACAATTAAGTGAAAATTGGAAAAGTTACAACAAAGTTGTAGCAGTAAGATAAAAATGCTTATATACATTAAGAGTTTAATTCATTATATAAAACCAAAGTAATTTAGTATTATATATAATATCCATGAAACCATTATCATTACGTTACTATATATGAAAAATTACCTACAATTAGAAAAAGAAATAGAACAGATCTGCCAAATCAACAATGTTATTAATTTATTACAGTGGGATGTGGCAACTAATATGCCTGCAGGAGCTGCTAACAGTAGAGAACAAGAAATTACTACTCTTAGCTTAATTGTTCAGCGGAAGTTAAAATCTAATAAAATTACTGATTTACTCGAACAAGTACAAGAGGAATCAGATCAATTAAATCAGTGGCAATTAGCTAACTTAAGAGAAATTGACAAAATAGTAGAAAAAGCTTTGTGTATAGATGATAATTTACATGCAAGATTTGTTTCTTCTACAACGCAGTCGGAATTAGTGTGGCGACAAGCAAGGCGAGACAATGATTATGCTAAGCTAAAACCTTATCTCCAAACAGTATTAGATTGTGTTCAAGAAATAGCGAAGGTTCAATCTCAAAGATTTAATTGCTCCCTCTATGATGCTTTAGTTGATGAATATGATCCTGGTAGGCAAGCTAGTGAAATTAAAGAGATTTTTGCTGTTCTGAAAAATAAGTTACCTAATTTAATTCAAAGAGTCATTGATAAGCAACAAAGTCAAACCATTATTCCTCTTAGCAAAAAGGTTAGTATAGACCAACAAAAACTAATAGCTAAAAAATTAATGCAAATCATGGAATTTGATTTAAATCAAGGTAGACTTGATGAAGCAACCCATCCTTTTTGTGGTGGTACTCCTTATGATATAAGATTAACTACTCGTTATGATGAGAATAATTTGCTCTCTGGGCTTATGGGAGTTATTCATGAAACAGGCCATGGCTTATACGAACAAAACTTACCTATTAATTATAAAAATCAGTTTGTTGGCAAAGCTAAAGGTATGGCAATTCATGAAAGTCAGTCGCTATTTATGGAGATGCAGGTAGGAAGATCTAAAGAATTTATGGAATTCTTGGCTAAGCTTCTGAGAGATGAGTTTGTTTTTCAAGGACCAGAGTATTCTAGTGAGAATCTTTATAAATTAACTACCAGGGTTAAACGAAGTTTTATTAGGGTTGATGCTGATGAAGTCGCCTATCCACTGCATGTAATATTAAGATATGAAATTGAAGAAGCATTAATCAATAATGATCTAACCTTAGATGAATTACCTTTTTATTGGAACCAGAAAATGCAGGAATATTTAGGTCTTACTCCTGATTCAGATAGGCAAGGTTGCTTGCAGGATATTCACTGGCCAATGGGTAGTTTTGGGTATTTCCCTGCTTATGTTAATGGAGCTATTATAGCCAGTATGTTAATGAAAAGTACGCAAGAGCTTTATCCGCAAATAGGTCAAGAAATTATGATAGGAAACTTTGGGAATTTAAATCAGTTTTTGAACAAAAATATTAGAAGTTTTGGTTCTTTAAAAGCTACTAACCAGTTATTGCAAGATGCCACAGGTCAAAACCAAATTAACCCTGATATATTTTTAAATTATTTAGAACAAAAATATTTGGGGTAATTTGATTAGGCAATATTTAAAATGTTTAAATCTACAAAATCTTTAAATGGTAAAATAATAGAGAATGTTAGTAATGTTTATAAATATTATTGGAAGTATTGTCAGGCAGTAATTATCTTAATTAGTATTATTATTATTTTAGATATTTTAATTTATTTCTATCTTATTCAGAATCATAAAAGTCAAGAAGAACATTTTATTAATGCCTATCAAGATAGTATATCTAATATATTATTACGAGATCTTAAACTAATTTTTAATCCGTTAGCAGATATTAATACCCTAACATTAATTCCAAATTCTTCTGCATCTAACAATAATATAGGTAATGATTTTATTTTATCAGGAACAATATTGAAAATAGCAAGAGGTAGCAAGTCAATAATCTTTGATATGCAGCCTTTAATTTCATTAATAAATAATATTTTGGAACCAAATTTTTACTATCAACTTAAACTTAACAATAGTATTTTAGCAACTAATGCAGAAGATATTGAATTTATCTCAGTCAAAAACTCGAATGTTACTAAAAATACTATATTAACTATTAAGTTATTACCAACAAAGGCTTCAAAGTATATTAACAGATCTTCAGAACATTTTACTTATCAAATCCAATTAGTATTCTTAGCTTCAGCATTATTGGTTATATTGTTGATTCCAATCTTAATATATTTGGTTAGAAAATATATCACAAAGCTTATATTAGTAAATCAATTATATGCTCTTAATGAAGAGTTAGAATTTAATATTAATTATATAAATCAATGTTACTTAAAAGATAAACAAAATCATTTTCCAATTGCTTTATCGCCTAGCAATGAAATCAGCAACTTAGATATAGCTGCAGTTGCACGAAATATGAAAACATGTGCTTTGTCTTATACAACCCGTTATAGATACAAGTTTGAGTTGCAAATAACTTCTTCTGTGGATTTTATACCTGTAAAATGCGGACTCAATGCTGTAGAACAAATCTTAATGAGTTTATTTTATAATATCCTTTATTTTATGAGAGGTGGTACGCACATTAAAAAAATTACAGTAAATTTTTCAGAGCAAAATATCATATTCACTTATGATTCCTTCTCTGCTAATGAAACACATATGGCTACTTGGTCCAAAGATATATTCGAACATACAGGAAATTTTTATATTCTTGATAGCCAAAAAATCTTTGATTTAATAAAAAATTGTGGTCTACTTTACCAAGTTTTACCTAAACAAGGGCAAAATCAAGTAATAATTGAACTCAATAACACTGATGTAAAAGATAATGTTGTTAAATTTAATAAGAAAAGCAAAAATTAATAAAATTATACTGTTGCTTTTAATGTTTTTACCAATCAATTCAGTTTTAGCTGAGTTATTAGTAGCAAAGCAAGTGAAACCAGTTTCCTTTTTCGTAAACCGATTCCAAGAAATTAAAACAATATCAGAAAATTTAAAATCTTATAAAATAGTAAGTTTAGTAGGCGTAACTAGTATTGGCAAAACAGAAATTACCAGAAAATATGCTGCATCACATCAAAAACAATATAACTTAATTTGGTTTTTTGATTCTAGTACAGATTTAAATGAACAATTTGTTGCATTAGCCAAAAGAATGAATCAAGTTTTTGTTCTAACAGGGAATAACCATATTTCTGAAAATGCTAATCATTCTACTCAAGAAGTAATGGGATTTTTAGCAACAAAAGATAAATGGTTGTTAGTGTTTGATAATCTTAGAATTAATGATAATAATAAATTAAAAAATATTATTAATTGGCAACATAATGGTCATATTATCATATCATCTCAAGATAACAAAGATTTACCAAATGTTATATATGTCCATAAATTAGATCAAGAACATGCGTTATTGTTGCTGAAAAACATATTGGGTAAGAATATTGAAGTTGCTTTTTTAGAAAAATTAGTAGAGATTTTTAAAGGTTATCCTGGTCCTATTGTTCAAGGAGCAATGTTAATTAAAGAGCATAACTACCTTTCTTTGGATGAGTATAAAGATATCCTAACTAATTCTTCTGACCCAATAACAGCTCACATGAAAATTATACGAAGTTTATTAAGTGAGCAGGATAATAAGTTATTATTAAAGATAGCTTTGATCAATAATCAAAACTTTTCTAAAAACATGTTAAAGTCTATAACAGGAGATATTAATACAGTAGGAAAGAGCATATATAATTTAACTAGATTTGGATTAATAAAAAACATTGGGGCCATGAGAGAAGAGAACATATTTGAAATGCACGATACAATTAAAAGTGCAATATTACAGATTAATCAAGGTACAGAAGGTACAACTATTAAAGAAGCGATTAATGATATTATCGATAAACTTAATAAGTTAATGCCTAGAGGCGTAGGTAGTAGATATTTTTTAATTAGTAAGGATCCTAGTTTAATATCAAATTTAGAGATAATATTGAATAACGCAGAAAAATATAGTGTCAATTTTAGCAAAATTCTAGAGTTAAGAAAAAATCTTCTCAATTATTATATGACTACTTTAAATTATTATAACATGGAAAAAATGAAAAATTGGCTTGAAGAAAAGGAATCAAGTAAGGTTTTTCAATAGACTTCTTGCATAACCTAGGATATAGGATAAAATGATAAGATTTTAGGAATTTTATCATATGAGATATGAAGAACTTAAAAAGTTTGGGGAAGAAGAATTTAGACGTTTAACAGGGGTTAAGAAGAATACTTTTGCAAGAATGACTATTATTTTAGAAGAAGCAGAAACAAAGAAGAAAAGATTTGGGGGCAAACCAAACCATTTAAGTATAGAAGAGAGGTTATTGATGGCCCTAGAATATATAAGGGAATATAGAACATATTTTCATATATCAGCTTCATATGGAATATCTGAAAGTAGTTGTTATCGGAATATAAAATGGGTAGAAGATACTTTAATTAAGCATCCGGATTTTGCTCTTCCTGGTAAGAAAGCTTTAGTTAAAAGTGATATGACGTATGAAACCATTCTAATTGATGCCACAGAAAGTCCTATCCAGCGTCCAAAAAAAGACAAAAACGCTACTATTCAGGTAAGAAGAAAAGACATACTTTAAAAACTCAGCTGGTAGTAGACAAAAAGACAAAACAAATAATATGTACAAATTATGCAAATGGTAAACGACATGATTTTAGGTTATTTAAGGAATCCAAAATTAATATCCATCCTGATACTAATGTAATTACCGATACTGGATATCAAGGGTTACAAAAGATTCATGCTAAATCTGAGTTACCAAAAAAGAAGACTAAAAAAAATCCATTAACAAAACAAGATAAGAAAAATAACCAAAAACTGGCAAGTACCAGGGCCCTGAATGAAAATGTTATCGGCATGCTAAAACGTTTTAAAATTATTGCTGATAAATATCGAAATCGACGTAAAAGATTTGCTCTAAGATTTAATTTAATCGCTGGTTTATATAATTGGGAACTAAATTATTAGGGTTATGCAAGAGGTCTAATTAAGCAAAATGCCTGAAGAACAGAAAATAAGTTATAGTTGGTATATGGTAGATATTGGTATTTATGAAGATTTTTGTCAGTCTAATTATGTTAAAGCTTTAGCTTGTTATGATAAAGCAAAAGAAGTTGTTAAAGATATCCATAATCAGCCAGAATTAAAATCGACTATTTTATTTCAAATTGCTCAAACTCAAGCTTTTGGCGGAGATATAATAAATGCAGAAAAAAATATGCTTGAAGTAGATAATTTGGTTAAGCAATATAAAGAAGCTGATTTTGATATGGGGTTATATTGGTTTATCCAAGCTAAAATAGCTTTAGCAAAAGGAAATTATCAAGATGCTTTACTTGCTATAGAAGGTAATATCAAGGCAGAATCGCATTTACCGCAAGATACTTTTACAGCACCAACTTATATTCTTCAATCAGAAATACTTAATTATTTAGGAGAGTATAAAAAAAGTTATGAAATTATCAAAAGAATATATCAGCAAGAAGTTGGTGACAAAAAAGCTGATCATGAAATACACGGTAGGATACTTACTCAATTATCTAGGGCTGAATTAGGATTAGGCCTTGTAGATGCAGCACTGCAACATGTGAAAGCAGCATGCTCTATTTTTCAAAAAGAAATCGAAAAATATCAAATTCAATCCGTAATTAATACTGATTTAGCAGCTGCTTTAGTAGCACACGGAGATGTGTTACTGCAAAAGAATAACCGTAAAAAAGCATTGGAAATATATAATGTAGCAGAAGCAATTTATCATAGACGATATGGTTCTAATTACAGCCGAATGGATGACATATCATATTTGCTTGCCCAAGGAACTAAAGCTGCATGTCTTCACAAAAGTAATTTTTAGAAAATGTAGAAGTCAAGATTTGATCTTACAGACACTATAAATTTTGCACCTGATTGTCAGTTAAATTTTGACTGTCAGATATATATTCAAGGTACAAGATTTCATTATTCTTTTCAACAGCTAATTTTTTACTATCTTGAAAAGTTTGCATAGGGGTTTTACCATAACAATATTTTCCTGAATGTGGCCTTTCATGATTGTAATACTCTAACCAAATATCAAGATCTAGCTGTAAATCTTCAAGGGATGTATAAATCTTTTTTCGCATAGCTGTATCAAAGAATTCCTGTTTCATAGTTTTGTTAAAACGCTCACACATACCATTGGTTTGAGGCGAGTAAGCGCGAGTAACAGTATGTTCTATACCTTCGATGCTTAAGAATAACTCAAAAGCATGATGCTCTATATTGCCTTTATATTCGCTCCCCCGATCAGTAAGGATACGTAAGATAGGTATCCCTTGGTCCTCATACCATGGTAATATCCGGTCATTGAGCATATCAGCACTCGTCAGCGCTGTTTTCTCAGTATATAGTTTAGCATCTGCTACTCTGGTATAGCTGTCGATAAAGACCTGAGAATAAACCTTACCTATACCTTTAAAATTGCCAACATAATATGTATCCTGGCACCCTAAATAACCTGGATGCTGCGTTTCTATCTCACCATGGGCTTCTTTCTCATTACGACGCTTCTCTAATACTTGTAACTGGGCTTCGGTAAGAACAATACCATCTTGAGCCATCTTAGCTTCTAATGCTTTAAGCCTTTTATTGATATTGTTTAAATCATTACGCAACCAAATTGATCTTACCCCACCAGGTGATACAAGAACACCTGTCTTCTTAAGCTCATTTGATACTCTCAGTTGCCCATATGCTGGATATTCTACAGCCATATCCACAACTGCTTTCTCCACACGTGGATCTACTCTATTAGCTATTATGGGCTTCTTCCGACTTATTTCGTATAGGGCTTCTTCTCCTCCAGTTTCATATAATTCTTGAAATCTATAGTAACTATCTCTACTATATCCCATAGCCTTACATGCTGCTGATACATTGCCTAAACTCTTTGCTAGCCCTAATAACCCTAGTTTGGGCTTTATTATTTTTTGATTTAAGTTCATTGTGACCTTCCATTTTTTTATCTGTATTTTTTATACATTATTTTTATTAAATGTAAGATCAAATGTCAACTAATACACATAACCCTAATAATTTAGTTCCCAATTATATAAACCAGCGATTAAATTAAATCTTAGAGCAAATCTTTTACGTCGATTTCGATATTTATCAGCAATAATTTTAAAACGTTTTAGCATGCCGATAACATTTTCATTCAGGGCCCTGGTACTTGCCAGTTTTTGGTTATTTTTCTTATCTTGTTTTGTTAATGGATTTTTTTTAGTCTTCTTTTTTGGTAACTCAGATTTAGCATGAATCTTTTGTAACCCTTGATATCCAGTATCGGTAATTACATTAGTATCAGGATGGATATTAATTTTGGATTCCTTAAATAACCTAAAATCATGTCGTTTACCATTTGCATAATTTGTACATATTATTTGTTTTGTCTTTTTGTCTACTACCAGCTGAGTTTTTAAAGTATGTCTTTTCTTCTTACCTGAATAGTAGCGTTTTTGTCTTTTTTTGGACGCTGGATAGGACTTTCTGTGGCATCAATTAGAATGGTTTCATACGTCATATCACTTTTAACTAAAGCTTTCTTACCAGGAAGAGCAAAATCCGGATGCTTAATTAAAGTATCTTCTACCCATTTTATATTCCGATAACAACTACTTTCAGATATTCCATATGAAGCTGATATATGAAAATATGTTCTATATTCCCTTATATATTCTAGGGCCATCAATAACCTCTCTTCTATACTTAAATGGTTTGGTTTGCCCCCAAATCTTTTCTTCTTTGTTTCTGCTTCTTCTAAAATAATAGTCATTCTTGCAAAAGTATTCTTCTTAACCCCTGTTAAACGTCTAAATTCTTCTTCTCCAAACTTTTTAAGTTCTTCATATCTCATATGATAAAATTCCTGAAATCTTATCATTTTATCCTATATCCTAGGTTATGCAAGAAGTCTAATCATTACTCGAGGTGATTATGGCAAAACTTAAATTAGCAAAACAAGATGGTTTATTAGACAAAATGCAGCAAGAATTTGTAAGCAAGGTAAAGAAAAAAATAGCTCGGCCCCCACCGGCAATAGGACTGCACAAGGTTACTGAAAATAGAATCTGGAGTTATGACCCAACTTTTACCCAAAATACCAGTATTAAAGACCAAAATGGCAGAATAATAGTTGAAGCAGGCACTAAAGTTAATCCTCTTGATACTATAAGCTGGGGTGAGCCGCTCATCTTAATTGACGGAGAGGAGTTAGCCCAAGTCGCATGGGCTAACTCCCAACAAGGCAAGATTGTTCTAACCAATGGTAGCCCTATTGAACTTGGCAGAAATCTTAACAAGGAAGTCTATTTTGATCAAGGAGGAATATTGACTAAGAAATTTAAGATTAAAGCAGTACCAGCAATCATACAGCAAGAGGGTAAACATTTAAGACTCCAGGAAATTGCTTTATGAGGAATGTTACCATATTAATCATAATTTGTTCTTTAAGTAGAACTGCTCACTCGGCAGTAGATTGCGTAGGACGTTTTGTGAATCCTATCACTGATGTTTGTTGGAAGTGTTTGTTTCCAATTACTATAGCAGGAGTGAAAATAGCTGCAAGCCCGATGGCTGACACAAGCAACTCACGAGCCCCAATATGCTTGTGCCCGAGGCCGAATATTCCGGTACCTGTTCCTGGCATACCTATTGGTTTTTGGGAGCCGGTGCGATTGGTGGATGTCACTAAATCCCCGATGTGTATGGTAAGTTTAGGAGGCATTAGTTTAGGGACGAGTAGCCAGAGGGGAATAAAGGATGATAAAGAAGGCACAGCTTTTTATCACGTTCATTGGTATATTTATCCGGTAATTTATTGGCTGGAAATTTTACTAGATTTTATGTGTTTAGAGATGGTAGCAGTAGATGTAGCATA
This sequence comes from Rickettsia endosymbiont of Bradysia coprophila, assembly GCA_019468145.1. Lineage (GTDB taxonomy): Bacteria > Pseudomonadota > Alphaproteobacteria > Rickettsiales > Rickettsiaceae > Tisiphia. Next base: position 25,561 of record JAHXDM010000002.1, on the reverse strand, counting down.
TTTGACTGAATTTGATCCACTTTGGGGAGATGATATGAAATCAACTATTTTAAATCCAGAGAGCTTGTTGTTTGGCAATCTTGCTGCTCAAAGCGCGTGTATTGCAGACTGCGTTACTTGTAGCACTGGACAATTATCCAATGATGCGATGTTTTGGTGTGCCGGCTGCCAAGGATCTATTTACCCATTTACTGGTACGACTGCTCATCATAACGGCGGAGTTGGCACTTCAGTGCTAATAGTCTCAAAATTTATGGCCAAAATGCATCGGCAATTAATGCTCTGGGGCTATTATGGAACGGAAGGTCTATGTGGCAAATATCCAATGCCAATATTGCAGAAAAGTCAGTACCGCCTGCAAATGACTTATCCAATACCAGAAGTGAGTTCTTGTAAAAAAATAGGAGAAACGGAAGTAACTTGGCAGGCCGGCCGGGAATTTCCCGTTAAAGGTGAGGATTTTGGTTACTTGATTTGGCGGAAAAGGGCATGCTGTTTATTTTGATTAAAGGAGTTAAAGGGTCATGGTACCCCACATTTTTAGGGTAAAACGTGGGTCCACGTCATTGCGAGCCTGCGTTAGCAGGCGTGGCAATCCAGGAAGAACCTATAAAAATACGATAACTTAATTGATTTTTTTCTGGATTGCCGCACGCAGCTATACGCTCGCTCGCAATGACGAGAGTAATGCGCCTTCCATAAAAAATGTGGGGGTATCATATTAAATGGTAAGTATAATGCAGAATTTAAGGGCACTACTATTACTAAGCTTGATAGTGTTAAATAATACTAATGTTTTAGCACAAACCTATATTTTCGTATCCTTTTCTATGCCAGATGAGGCGTTGAAAAGTTATTATGCAGAAGCACAAAAGGTAGGAGCAATTTTAGTAATGCGGGGCCTTGTTAATAATTCATTTTTAGAAACTAAAGCTAAAGTTGATAAAATGGCTATCAGCTTCAACATCGACCCTAACTTATTTGAGCAATATCAGATTAAACAGGTACCAGTGATCATAATCGATGATGGTCAAGGGTTCGTGAAAAAATTAACAGGTCATGTGCCGTGCTCAAAAGCCTTGGAGATGATGGAGCATAGGCCACAACTGTCGAAAGTTACTACGCACTTTATATCTCAGCGTCATTGCGAGCGCAGCGAAGCAATCCAGAAGGACAATTATAAACAAATCGATGTTTCTGGATTGCTTCGTCGGCTTATAGCCGCCTCGCAATGACCGATAGGGAACTGTGTTTTCGAACTTTTGATAGCTGTGGAGTATAGGTCTTGCGAACAAATTATAGAAAAGGATTAATTTTGAATATGGTTATTTGGTTGATGATTAATAATGTAAATTCTGTTTTAGCAAACTCTATGCAAGACAGCTATAACCAAGCTGAAACTTATCGGGGTAGTATCAAGCTTGGTAATCCTGATCAACTAGGGAATAAAGTGATATTTGATAAAGATGCTAATGTCTCAAATTTAACTAATATGAGAGATCAGGATTTAACTAATAAGGGAGCAGATATTTTAAATAATAGTCTCGAGGGTAAATTGTTCCAACAAATGGAGGTAAAAAAAATTGATGCCTTGCAAGAATATGATTTGTACTGAAGGTGTTAATTTTGAAGTAGATATTATTAGACAGTTAATGTTAGAAGGTACCCTGGTAGAGGAGCTAGGTGTTTGGCAACAACAACAAATGAATATAGGTGAAAATGATTTAGACCGAAGTTGGGGAGATTGGATTAAGGAGGACATAACTTACATTACTGGCGGCGAAGGTACTTGGATATATTATCTGAAGATCAGAGAATGGGAGAAGACAGTCCAGTTGGGACTTAAAAAGCTAATTAGCTATAAGTTAGGGGTAAGTGAGGATAGGGTAGGTGATAATATTACCGTAGGTTACTCTCAGGATGAATATCACCGGCCAATAATAGCACGGCTAAATTATCAATATCGAACCTTGCAGAAAAGTTTTAAAGAAAAAGGTGAATATTGGCAAGTCATTAATGAAGAATCAGAGAAATTAACAGAAGACAATGAATGCCATGAGATAAACCGTAACTGCCTGGATAGTGGCAATAAACTCTTTTTTAACAACTACCATGTGAGTCGCCCATGTTGGAAGGAACAGATTAGCTATCAATGCACTAGCCAGCCACAAGATGGTTGTAAGTCTTTAAAGGCTCAAGGGTGCCAGCTAGAAAATAGTAACTGTTTAAAGAGGTATAGCAATCTCTGCTTATTATGGCAAAGAAATTATAGCTGTTTTATTGAGAAGAAAGAGCTTAGTTCTTCGTTGCAAGGGGCTTCGATGTTTTGTTTAGGGGGTGATTGTTTTGCGCCAACTATAGAACAGAATACTGATATCTCCAATGTTGGTTATTTAGCAATGTTAAATGAAATGAAGAAAGATATGCAATCCGAGCCAATTGAGGTGTTTAAAGGAGAAGGCAATGGGTGCCGGAAAAATATTGTGAACTTCCTTAATTGTTGTTCATCAATGAAAGGCTGGGGGAAGGATTTGGGACTTGGAAGGTGCAAAGCTACTGAAAAAGCTTTGGCACTCAAAAGAAGTAAAGGACAATGCCACTTTGTCGGTAGTTATTGTAGCGAGCGAGATCCAGTATTTAACAAATGCTTAACTAAGAAATCTACCTATTGTTGTTTTAATTCAAAACTAGCTAGGATTTTTCAAGAACAAGGTAAGGAGCAACTGGGCATTGGTTTTGGCAGTCCAGAATTTGCAAATTGTCGAGGGTTTACGGTAGAAGAATTACAAACAATAGATTTTTCAAAATTTAATATGGAAGAATTATTTGCTGATTTGCTTGTAGAGGCTAAAAGTAAGATGGGTAAAAGCTTCCCGCATCAACTGCATAATCAAATGCCGGTCATGCAGAAGCAACTCCTAATTAATGGTAAGAGTCATAACCCTAATTTATCGTATTGAGCTCTGTCGTCATTACGAGGTGGCTGCAAGCCGCCGTGGTAATCCAGAAAAATTAATAGCACAAGGGATTTTTTTGGATTGCCGCGCGTAGCTATACGTTCGCTCGCAATGACGTAAGGAATGTACTGTCCATAAAAAATGTAGGTACGATAGTAACAATGCGCCGATTAACAAAAATAATAATTATTGTAATTTTCAGCAATTATGGCCAAAGCGACTTGTTAGCAGAGACAACAAAAGTAGAGGATAAAATGTTAATACAACAAGAAAACACTAGCAAAGACTGGTTAGATAAGCCACAAGGATTTCTTTGGTATAATGAGGCGGTAATGCAACCAATAAAGAAACCACAATATTTGAAATCAAAATTATCATCGAAAGAAACACTAGAACCCCATGATCAAAGGATAGAAAACTTAAAACAGCAGTTTAATAAAGCGCAACGTATTGCCTTAGATAATCCGACTTTAGAGAATGTCATTAAAGCTCAAAGGTTACAAAAACAAATAATGGAAAAATCTCAAAAATTTGCTGCTATCTGGCAGTTGGCTAGCTTAATTGATTATCGATTAAGCAATCCTGCTGAACCATCTAACAATTTGCATAAAAAATTATATCAAGAAAGAGTTGAACAAGATAGTAGCGAGAAATTACAAGAATTAAGTAAAGACTGGGGATTAATTTTACAAGTAAATAACGATTGTCCTTACTGCCATGCGTTTGCTCCTATAGTGCAGCAGTTTGCTGATAAATATGGTTTTCAATTACTGTTTGTCTCTACTAGTAATAATTCAAGTTTCCAAAATATGAGAACCATTAGGGATACCGGACTATTACACCAATTAAATCCTCAACAAACTGTGCCGGTACTATATTTAATAGCTAGTAACGGCAAGAAAATATATCCAATAGCTCGTGGTATATTATCAGAAGACAAAATTACTGAAAATATTATGACCCTTATTAACATGGATGATCAAAATTTAGCAATAAAGTGACAATAATGCAAAAAAATATTAGTTTATCTCTTAGTGGTAGCATAATTTTAAGTATAGTAGTGATAGTAGGTTTATTGCTGCAATTCTCCACTGCTTTTGCATGGAACATCAATGATGTCTTTCAAGGGATGAGCACCAATGTCACTAAACCAGGATCATACCAAGACCAAGCAGCGGGTTATTATGCTGCCTGGGGCTTATCGATGCGCACTAGCAAAACATCGTTTAATCCCGTTTCCATGACAGCGCCATCTTTAACAATGAGCTGTAGCGGCATAGATGCCTATTTGGGAAGTTTTTCGATTATCTCCGGTGAGGAATTGGTGCAACTGATGAAAAATATAGGCTCGCAAGCTCAAGCCTATGCATTTTCACTGGGGTTAAAAACATTCGCCCCACAAATTGAGAATGCTTTAAAAGATTTACGGAATTTAGCGATGGAATTAAATCAATTTGCCAAAGGTGACTGCGAAATGACCAAATCCCTATTTGCCTCCGTGCTGCCAAAAGATTCGGCGATGCGTGAATCAGTTTGCAAAGATTTACAATCTCAGTCGGGGATGGATTATTTCTCAGCTGGTAAAAAATGCCGGAATGACCTGGAACAGAAAGACGCATTGCAAAAGCTACAGAATAAAGATCCAGAGCTGATGCTGGGAGATTATAATATTTTTACTAAAGCAGCAGAAAAAGCTGGTATTCCGATGGATATGCGGCAGTCTATAATGTCAATGACTGGTACTATCATTGTGAAAGACAAGAATGTCTATTTTTTTGACTCACTGGCTAAAGATGAGAAAAGCTGGATTACTTATCTTAAGGGAGGGGAATCTGCATCAAGTTATGCTTGTGATAATAGCAGTTGTTTAAACCCTAGCTTAAGAAGGAATATCAGTATAACGCCTGATCAATCTTATCAAGGTAAGGCTAAAACAAAATTGGATGAATTAAAAAGTAAACTAGCTAGCAACAATGAATTTAACAATCTAGATATAGCTTTCCTCTCATCGATAGGAGAAGCATTCCCTATTTATGATTATATTACGTTAGAAGCTATTTCCGGAGTTACTATTTTAGATAGTTCCTCAGAATTAATTGCCAGCTATAGTTTACTGCAACATTTAAAAGAAGTAATTTCTGAAGTACGCAAAGCTGTAACAACCTTAAAAGCTAAACAGGTCTCTGATCAACATTTAGTTGCTTATTTAAAAGCCTTAGATCGAGTGCAGATTTTTGCTACTGAAAAATGGAGCACAATGCTGACTAATGCTGATCAGATCGATAGAAGAGCACGATTAATAGAGCAACATATTATGGCTAAAGAACGGAGCTAATATGGACTACGTAATACATACTTTTGGTGGTGGCGATATATTATGGCAGATTTTTAACGGCATCGGTAGGGTGTTTGCCTCAGATAGCGAGTATTTTACGCCCGTAGGGAAGTTTGCTTTAACCATAGGCGGTATCTGGGCTGGAACCAGGGCAATTTTCAAGGGAAATATTGGGATATTTGCTTTTGGATGGTTCTTTGTATTAGTTGACATTTGATCTTACATTTAATAAAAATAATGTATAAAAAATACAGATAAAAAAATGGAAGGTCACAATGAACTTAAATCAAAAAATAATAAAGCCCAAACTAGGGTTATTAGGGCTAGCAAAGAGTTTAGGCAATGTATCAGCAGCATGTAAGGCTATGGGATATAGTAGAGATAGTTACTATAGATTTCAAGAATTATATGAAACTGGAGGAGAAGAAGCCCTATACGAAATAAGTCGGAAGAAGCCCATAATAGCTAATAGAGTAGATCCACGTGTGGAGAAAGCAGTTGTGGATATGGCTGTAGAATATCCAGCATATGGGCAACTGAGAGTATCAAATGAGCTTAAGAAGACAGGTGTTCTTGTATCACCTGGTGGGGTAAGATCAATTTGGTTGCGTAATGATTTAAACAATATCAATAAAAGGCTTAAAGCATTAGAAGCTAAGATGGCTCAAGATGGTATTGTTCTTACCGAAGCCCAGTTACAAGTATTAGAGAAGCGTCGTAATGAGAAAGAAGCCCATGGTGAGATAGAAACGCAGCATCCAGGTTATTTAGGGTGCCAGGATACATATTATGTTGGCAATTTTAAAGGTATAGGTAAGGTTTATTCTCAGGTCTTTATCGACAGCTATACCAGAGTAGCAGATGCTAAACTATATACTGAGAAAACAGCGCTGACGAGTGCTGATATGCTCAATGACCGGATATTACCATGGTATGAGGACCAAGGGATACCTATCTTACGTATCCTTACTGATCGGGGGAGCGAATATAAAGGCAATATAGAGCATCATGCTTTTGAGTTATTCTTAAGCATCGAAGGTATAGAACATACTGTTACTCGCGCTTACTCGCCTCAAACCAATGGTATGTGTGAGCGTTTTAACAAAACTATGAAACAGGAATTCTTTGATACAGCTATGCGAAAAAAGATTTATACATCCCTTGAAGATTTACAGCTAGATCTTGATATTTGGTTAGAGTATTACAATCATGAAAGGCCACATTCAGGAAAATATTGTTATGGTAAAACCCCTATGCAAACTTTTCAAGATAGTAAAAAATTAGCTGTTGAAAAGAATAATGAAATCTTGTACCTTGAATATATATCTGACAGTCAAAATTTAACTGACAATCAGGTGCAAAATTTATAGTGTCTGTAAGATCAAATCTTGACTTCTACAGGTTCTTTCCGTCATTTTTTATCTTTATTTTTTTATTTAGCCCAAAAGCAACTGTCTGGCTAAAAGATGAGGTGTCAATGAGCGCCCCTGTAAAAATTGATAATATTCCTGCCGGGGTAGCTTTTTTTAGTTCGGTATCGTCCAGAATCAGCTACTCTCTATCGGAAATGTTAGAGAAACACTTGCTGCCACCTGATGAAGGTTTAAATTCTAGAAAAACTGGTATTATGTTTGGGGCAAAGGCAGTGGGTAAAATTAGAGATATCCAAATTCAAGACCCAGTAACTTTAACGAATAGCAAGGAATTCTTAAGGCAATGTTTCATGAAACCTTATATTATTGGTAATATCTTAGGCAAAAAAGCAGAAGCCCAACAAACTAATGATATCATTAGCTTTATCGAGCAGAATATGCCGAATAATTTTGGTATTTATTATCGAGGGTCCAGTAACTCTGGGATTTCCTTTAAAACCTGCCGGCAAGCTACCCCGTTGATCAAAGCAGCTATCCATAAAGAACTACATGACGGATTACTAACCAAATTTGCCTCGGCTATTGGGGTACAATCTGATAGGCCTGAAATGCTGAATATGCGACTAAAAACTATGACTTCTGATACCTTAAAATATTTAAAGAAAGAACAAACAGATATTCACCAATGGATGAAACAAGCAATGTTACTTAACGCTAATCGGGAATCTTATGACGATTGGCGGGAGAAATTCTCTTTAACCAGAATTTACCCCCAATTAGTCAGTATGAACGCTACCCGAGGCTTATTCCAACAATCATTCTCTTATTTAGTAGCAGGAGAAATGGCTGCCAATATTATGCCAATCCTGCAGTCAGTATTCTTTGCTTTGGTGATCTGCATGATGTTTATAGTTTTCCCGATGTCGATGCTGCCTTCGGGCTTCAATATCCTTAAAACCTGGTTACTGATGATAATTTGGGTTGCCAGCTGGCCAGTATTCTTTACTATCATCCATTGTTTAGGGATGATCAGCTTGGCTGGAAAATCCACTTCCCTTGGAGCAGTAGGCCTCAATATCCTATCGCAAGGTAGTTTCTCGGAAATGTTACTACACACTTACTCTACCTTCCAGATGCTAGCCGCCTCGGTACCAATGCTATCATGGGCAGTACTCAAAGCCTGCGCCCATGCTACTACAACGCTGGCCAGCCAATTCTCACCAGTTGCAGTTGCCAGCGGTATAGGAGCTAATATTGCAGATAATAATATTTCTATGGATAATTATAATATCGGTAACCGTACCATCGCCCAGCAAAATCTTGCACCATCACTGCAAATGGGAGCTGGAATAATTGACGATGGAGGTATGCGGGTTACCAACAGCGATAGCGGCAAACAATTTATTACTAGACCTCTTGCATAACCCTAATAATTTAGTTCCCAATTATATAAACCAGCGATTAAATTAAATCTTAGAGCAAATCTTTTACGTCGATTTCGATATTTATCAGCAATAATTTTAAAACGTTTTAGCATGCCGATAACATTTTCATTCAGGGCCCTGGTACTTGCCAGTTTTTGGTTATTTTTCTTATCTTGTTTTGTTAATGGATTTTTTTTAGTCTTCTTTTTTGGTAACTCAGATTTAGCATGAATCTTTTGTAACCCTTGATATCCAGTATCGGTAATTACATTAGTATCAGGATGGATATTAATTTTGGATTCCTTAAATAACCTAAAATCATGTCGTTTACCATTTGCATAATTTGTACATATTATTTGTTTTGTCTTTTTGTCTACTACCAGCTGAGTTTTTAAAGTATGTCTTTTCTTCTTACCTGAATAGTAGCGTTTTTGTCTTTTTTTGGACGCTGGATAGGACTTTCTGTGGCATCAATTAGAATGGTTTCATACGTCATATCACTTTTAACTAAAGCTTTCTTACCAGGAAAAGCAAAATCCGGATGCTTAATTAAAGTATCTTCTACCCATTTTATATTCCGATAACAACTACTTTCAGATATTCCATATGAAGCTGATATATGAAAATATGTTCTATATTCCCTTATATATTCTAGGGCCATCAATAACCTCTCTTCTATACTTAAATGGTTTGGTTTGCCCCCAAATCTTTTCTTCTTTGTTTCTGCTTCTTCTAAAATAATAGTCATTCTTGCAAAAGTATTCTTCTTAACCCCTGTTAAACGTCTAAATTCTTCTTCTCCAAACTTTTTAAGTTCTTCATATCTCATATGATAAAATTCCTGAAATCTTATCATTTTATCCTATATCCTAGGTTATGCAAGAAGTCTACTGAATCACTAGATTCTTTAGTAACTAATTTCCGATCTTCCCAACTTTGGTCAGATAGTTTGCAAAGCCAATTTATGACGGCCCAAAGTAACATGGGGTCATTAACTAATAGATCAAGTATGCTTCACTCCCAAGAACAAAGACAATCCGAGAGTCTGGCCTTAAAATGGGCCCAAAGTGACTCAATGATTAAAGGTTGTTCATTTAGTGAAAATCAAGCAATCAAAGAATCTATTTTACAAGGACAATCTCTTAATGAAAATTACGGTAGTGGAGAGAGAAAAGAAACTGCTACTAATAGCAATGTGAATTTAGGGATAAAATTAGGAGCCGCAAATATAGGTACAGGAGTAAGTAGTACTGATAATAAAACTTTCAGCAAAGATACGTCCACAACCCAACAAAAAGCTTATAATGATGCCTTAGAAAAGGTAAAATCTGCTCAAAAAGATAGTCGTATTAGTACTACCAGTGATGAAGTGAAATCATTAGGTAAAGATTTAAGTAGTACCTGGAATGAACAACAATCAGTTGGCAGAGAAATAGCTAAAACAGCCCAAACCATGCAACAATTAACCAATCAAAGGCATTATGTTGATAGCCATTCTGCTACTATCGACCACAATATGAATGAACCGGTATTACAAGCAATTATTGCTAAAAATATACCAGGAATTACCAGCAAAGAACAAGCTGCTAGATGGGCAAGTACTCATAATCATGAAGCTATGCAAGTTGCACAAGAAGTAGTTGGGATCAATAATTCATTACCCTCAAGTAACTGGAACGATAATCAGATTGAAATTAAAGAACTACAAACTATTGACTCCACTATTCACGATATACCACTGGCAACACAAGATGATCTAAAAACCAACTACCTAGAATCAAGTAATAGGTTGCAGGAGCAAGATATTGTTACACACAGCACAGATATATCAAAACCATTAGCGGAATCAGTAAAATCTGATTTAAATAAAGGAAAAAAATTGTATAGTCATAATGTAGATGAAATACTTGATACACAATTATCCAGTGCCGAAAGAGGAAAAGCAGTAGATCTGGAAATTACGACTGTTAATATCAAGGATGATAGTAACAAATTAAAAAAGCAATTTGATCAAACCAGTAGTTCAACAATCGTTAGAACTGCTGGACAAATAGTAGATAATATGAATATTACTCAAGATTCTCTCAAAAAAAGAAGTATCATTTTACCATCAAGCAACAAACAAGATAATGGAAATTAATACTCAAATAAATATACTAAAAATAAATAAAGGTTAGTGGATGAAAACCAGAAGAAAGCTAATTGTTACTATTCTACCATTGCTATTATTCAATATAGCTGTTGCAAATGCACAAGAACTGCCAGATAAAGAGCTGAACCATAAACATAGAGTGTGGCAAGAAGATCTTAAAGATGGTGATTTAACTAATAATTCTAAACTTCATGCTGCAAAAGCATACCATAACAAAGGAGCAGCATTTGAAAAATTAGGAAAATACCAAGATGCTATAGAAAATTATGATCTAGCAATTAAATATCAATCCGATTATGTAGAAGCCTACAATGACAAAGGATTCTCTTTAGCACAATTAGGAAAATATCAGGAAGCTATAGAAAATTATGATCTAGCAATTAAATATCAATCCGATTATGTACTGGCATATTATAACAAAGGAGGATCTTTAATAAAATTAGGAAAATATCAAGATGCTATAGAAAATTATGATCTAGCAATTAAATATAAACCTAATTATATTGAAAGCTATAGTAATAAAGGTTTTGCTTTAGCACAGTTAGGTCAATATGAGAAAGCTATCGAAAACTATGATTTAGCTATTAAATATAAACCAAATTTTATAAAAGCATATTTTGGTAAAGGAGTAGCTTTAGAAAAATTAGGTGAATATGTAGACGCTATAGAAAATTTTAATTTGGTAATTAAATATAAACCTAATTCTGCTGAAAGTTATTATAACAAAGCTGTAGCATTTGAAAAGTTGGGAAACTATCAAGAAGCTATTAAAAATTTTAATTTAACAATTAAATACCAACCTGATTATGTAAAAGCATATTTTGGAAAAGGGCTATCTTTATTAGAGTTAAAAAAATACCAAGAATCTATTGAAAACTTTGATTTAGTAATCAAATATATGCCTGATGCGACAGAAGCGTATTTAAAAAAAGGCTGCTCTTTAGCAGCATTAGACAAATACCAAGCAGCTATAGAAAATTTTGATTTGGCAATAAAATACAAACCTGATCTTGCTGAAAGTTATCAAGAAAAAGCTAAAGTATTGCAAAAACTGGGAAAAGTCAAAGAAGCTACAGAATTGCTCAATAAAGCTAAATTATTGTCAAACTAATTGTGATCTAGTAATAAATTAACTGTGCGTATATGGCCATGTAAATGGCTAAAATCACTATAATAACACAAGCTAGAACTTCAATAAATTAAAAGCATTATGGATAAAGATATAAACACTACCGATACTACCGAATATAAAGAATTTTTAGAACAACTTAAAAAAATTATCGTTGCTAGCGGTTATAAATCAGTAAAGGCTGTTACCAAAAAATCTGGTACACTTACAGAATTATCTAAATTAGGCAATTGTCGCAACACTGCTCCTATAACTAAAAAGAGTAAATTACCTGATATTTAACAATAAATAAGCATGAATTCTTCCCAAAAGCAAAATAGTTTCACTCGAGGTTCACAAGTTGTAGCGCATCAGTTTCGAATGTTTGGGCAGGGAAGTAGTAATGTTTTTGTAGTTGGGTTGTTGTTAGCTTTATTGTGGTTAATGTGGAGAATATCACAGAAATTATATTTAGTTAGTTTATATTATTTTATAATTGAAAGATACGTACAATTAAAACTAATTATCGGTGAGCATTTTTATCCTGTTAAGCAGATAGGGATCAAGTTTTATTATCTTGAACAGCAAGATTGGGTTTACCGTCATGCCGAAGAATTTATTTATAAATTCTGGTATGTAACAAATCATGGAAAAAATATCAATCTATTAGCACAGTTTTTATTGCATACAGCTTGGTGGGAAACACTTATAGTTTTTGCTTCCGGAACAATAGCTGCAGTAATATTTTGCTACTTTCATGGGAAAAAATCAATAGTGGCAAGTAAAATTAGAGGAATGGATTTTGTCGAATCCGAAGTGTTAGCGAAAATGCTGCAAAGGGTTAAAAACGCTTCAAATATCAAGTTTGCTGGACTACCTCTAGTAAAGGGCAGTGAAAGACAACATCTTCTTCTTACAGGAACCACTGGTACCGGTAAGACTAATATGCTTAATGAGTTGTTACCGCAGATTAGAGCACAAAAAGAACGTGCTATTATTGTTGATTTAACAGGCACTTTTGTTGATAGGTTCTTTGATTCTAAAATAGATAAATTGCTGAATCCTTTTGAAGAAAACACCCAACATTGGCTTCCGTGGAATGATTGTCATGCAATTTCTGACTTTGATGACATAGCGAGTAGTTTTAGTAGCTATAACCATAAAGCAGATAATTTTTTTGCAAAAAATGCCGAGTTGGTACTGTCCGAAGCTTTACAACTATATAAGAATAGCAAAGATATCGCAAAACTGGTTAATACAATCATTTATTCAGATAATAAAGCTTTTGCTAAAATTTTTGCAGGCACTGCAGTGGCTGGTATTGTCAGCAGCAGTGCCCCGGAAACTTCAGCTGGTATTCAAGCGACTGTTGGGAAAAATATTGCCGTTTTAAAGCATTTACAGCCAAAAGGTAATTTTAGTATTAGAAAGTGGTTTACGGGCCCACAAGAGAAAGGCTGGTTATTTATAACAGCTACGCCCAATCAACGAGTTACGCTGCGGCCTCTAATCTCTGCCTGGATCAGCATCGCAATTAAAGCTCTTATGGATAGGTCTACTCACAAAAATAATAACAATATGTGGTTTATTATCGACGAACTGCCAGCGTTGCAAAAAATCCCATCTCTACCAACTGCCTTAGCGGAAAGCCGTAAATATGGCGGCTGCTTTGTTGCAGGCCTACAGAATATCTACCAACTAGAAGAAATCTACGGCCTTGCCGGAGCTGCTTCTATGCTAGACTTGTTTAACAGCAAATTCATCTTCCGAGTTAGCGATCAACAAACCGCCCACAGATCTGCTTTAATGCTAGGCGAACAAGAAACGTTAGAGACCCAAGAAAGGGGTACAGCTATTGAATAATGTTTTAAATTATGCTATGGTGAGATTTTAGTAAATAATTGGAATTAAGCTATGGCAGAAATAATAACACGGAACGGAGAAGAAATCACAATACAAATTACATTAAAATTGGATGGCTCTATGCTTGAAATGGAAGATGCGATACAGAAAGGAGTAAATGAGGTTGGGTGCATTGCAACTAAAGAAGCCCTAAGTAAGTTTGATGCAACTGGTGCGATAATTAATATTGGTAGTGTCAGAATGTCTTCAAAGGGCAAAGTGAAAAAAGAGTATGAGACACCCTATGGTACTGTTGAGATAATGCGACATGTATATCAGAGCTCGAAAGGAGGCAAGACGTTTTGTCCAGTTGATGAGAAAGGGCGTATAATTATTCATTCTACACCAAAATTTGCCAAAATGATTTCGTATAAATATGCATCTTTAAGTGCGAAAGATGTCAGTGAAGATTTTGCAGAGAATCATTCTAGGAGTTGTTCGAGAGGATATATCCAAAAGGTTGCTGATTATATAGGATCTATAGCTTTAGCGACAGAAGAAGATTGGGAATATGCTATTCCCAAGATTGTAGAACCGGTTACCAGTATAGGTATTAGTTTAGATGGCACATGTATTTTAATGAAAGAACAAGGTTATCGTGAAGCTATGACAGGTAATATCTCTTTGTACGATGCGCAAAGCGAAAGATTGCATACAATATATATTGGAGCGTCTCCTGAATATGGTAAAGGGTTATTTATAGCTCGTTTACAAGGAGAGGTTAATAAAATCAAACAAAAATATCCTACAGCAAATTATATTGGCATTGCTGATGGCGCAAGTAATAATTGGAAATTTTTAGAACTGAATACACAATATCATATTCTAGATTTTTATCATGCTAGCGAATATTTAGCAAAAAGTTCATATTCATTTTTTAGTGATGAAGGGAGAAGAAAGGAATGGTTGAGTAATGCTTGTCATAAATTAAAGCATGAAAACAATGCGGCTGCAGAGCTTTTAGACACGATGAAGGAACAAGTGAAAAAAAATGAAGGAAATAAAAAAATATCACCAGCAATAAAGGACAATTTGAGTAAAGCGGTGAGCTATTTTACTAATCAATTAGAACGTATGAATTATAGTAATTACACAGCACAAAATTTTCCTATAGGTTCTGGTGTGACGGAAGCGGCTTGCAAGACGCTGATCAAGCAAAGATTATGTAAATCAGCAATGCAGTGGCGAACTCAAGGTGCCAAAATAGTTATTTCCATTAGATCTCTTGTTCAAACAAAAGGAAGGTGGAATCAATTTTGGAACATGATTAACCAAAATGCCTTAAGCGACATCTTGATATCTTAGTTAACATTATTCAATAGCTGTACCCCAAGAAAGCCTGTCTTATGGCTCCAATACCATGCGCGATGGAGTAAATATCAACAACATCGAACGCAAAAGGTTACTAGTCATGCCATCGGAAATCATGACTCTATCAGATCTTACCTGTTATGTCAAACTTGCTGGTAACTATCCTATTACCAAGTTACAGATGAAGTGGCAAACTTAATCAAATAAGTATAACTCTAGACCACCTTTACCAACGATTACCATTATTAGATTATTTGTATTAGTTGACATTTGATCTTACATTTAATAAAAATAATGTATAAAAAATACAGATAAAAAAATGGAAGGTCACAATGAACTTAAATCAAAAAATAATAAAGCCCAAACTAGGGTTATTAGGGCTAGCAAAGAGTTTAGGCAATGTATCAGCAGCATGTAAGGCTATGGGATATAGTAGAGATAGTTACTATAGATTTCAAGAATTATATGAAACTGGAGGAGAAGAAGCCCTATACGAAATAAGTCGGAAGAAGCCCATAATAGCTAATAGAGTAGATCCACGTGTGGAGAAAGCAGTTGTGGATATGGCTGTAGAATATCCAGCATATGGGCAACTGAGAGTATCAAATGAGCTTAAGAAGACAGGTGTTCTTGTATCACCTGGTGGGGTAAGATCAATTTGGTTGCGTAATGATTTAAACAATATCAATAAAAGGCTTAAAGCATTAGAAGCTAAGATGGCTCAAGATGGTATTGTTCTTACCGAAGCCCAGTTACAAGTATTAGAGAAGCGTCGTAATGAGAAAGAAGCCCATGGTGAGATAGAAACGCAGCATCCAGGTTATTTAGGGTGCCAGGATACATATTATGTTGGCAATTTTAAAGGTATAGGTAAGGTTTATTCTCAGGTCTTTATCGACAGCTATACCAGAGTAGCAGATGCTAAACTATATACTGAGAAAACAGCGCTGACGAGTGCTGATATGCTCAATGACCGGATATTACCATGGTATGAGGACCAAGGGATACCTATCTTACGTATCCTTACTGATCGGGGGAGCGAATATAAAGGCAATATAGAGCATCATGCTTTTGAGTTATTCTTAAGCATCGAAGGTATAGAACATACTGTTACTCGCGCTTACTCGCCTCAAACCAATGGTATGTGTGAGCGTTTTAACAAAACTATGAAACAGGAATTCTTTGATACAGCTATGCGAAAAAAGATTTATACATCCCTTGAAGATTTACAGCTAGATCTTGATATTTGGTTAGAGTATTACAATCATGAAAGGCCACATTCAGGAAAATATTGTTATGGTAAAACCCCTATGCAAACTTTTCAAGATAGTAAAAAATTAGCTGTTGAAAAGAATAATGAAATCTTGTACCTTGAATATATATCTGACAGTCAAAATTTAACTGACAATCAGGTGCAAAATTTATAGTGTCTGTAAGATCAAATCTTGACTTCTACAATTCATATGGTTAAAGCTTATACGTACAGTTCCATTTGGTAATGTACCTAATAAATGATGAGTCAAAGGAGCACACTGTATTCCTGGTCTTAGCATTATTGAATAATTCTTGTCAAGAATTTCAGCTATTTCTATTAAACGCCAACCTAGTATATTAAAAGAAATGATTGGAATTTTTAATGATAAATCTTTAGAACCATAAATTATACACTCTTTTATTTCTAAAAGTTTATTCAAAGCATACATAGTCAGTTCTTTTGTTTTTAAAATAATATAATTTATTCCAACCTGCTTTAAATAATCTAGTCCTCCAGCTAACCCTGCAATGCCTAGAAAATTCATAGTGCCTGCCTCAAATTTATGCGGTAATAACTTTGGATGCATTGGAGAGATAGAATGATTTCCACCACTTCCACCTTCCATAAAACAATCAACAAGGTTACCATCTTTAATATATAAAAAACCTATTCCAGGCGGACCATTCAAAGTTTTATGACCTGTTCCTACCAAAAAATCAATAGAATCATGTTCTACATCTATATTCAAATAAATAGCAGATTGGCTACAATCTACAAGAAAATGTAATCCATATTTTTTAGCTATTTTAGAAATTTGCTTTAATGGTGCTTTTACTCCGATAACATTTGAAGCATGATTACATATGATAATTCTAGTATTTGTTTTAATTAACTTACTAATTTCTTCTTCATCTACTAATCCGTCTGAAGATATTTGAAAAATATCATATGTAACAATATTTTTTTGTTTTAAGGAATTTAATGGGCGTAGTACAGAATTATGACTAAAATTACATATTAATGCATGATCACCTGATTTTAAATATCCTTTAATTACTATATTTAACGAATGTGTAGCGTTTTGAGTAAAGACAACATGTGAGTGATCTGTTATATTAAATAGAGAAGCAAGATTTTTTCTAACGTTTGTTATGTAATTATCTGCAAGATCAGCAAGTTTATGCCCTCCTCTTGCAGGACTACCTCCTATGTGAGACAAATATTCTGCCATATAATCAAGTATAATCTTTGGTTTAGGGAAAACTGTAGATGCATTATCAAAATAGATAATTGGTTGATTTTTCATACTATCTTAAATCTTTTGTAAATTCATAATTTTCAATATAAAGATCTGGTCTATTATATTGTTCCCAATCTGCTAAGTGCAGCTTCCCAATAGATTTTCCTACTAACGTTCTTAGTAGATGAGGAGCTACTGCTTTTTCTCCAGCAACATAAAAAAACATGTCCCCGTTATTATTTTGAAAAAATAAATAATTTCCATATTGAAAAAATAAATTTTGAATCTGATCATATGAATTCATGGGTATATATTCATATTTTTTAGAAGCTAATTCTTGGTGAATACAAACCTTTATTGGTAAACAATGCAAGTGAAAATGATGACATTTTGGATTTTCTGCATTTAAACTACTACATGATCCTGCTCGTCCATGTTCATAAAAAATAGAAAAACTAGTTTTAGATTTTGCCCAAATATCTATTTGTGTTTTAAGTGTATTAAGTTCATGAAATAGCTCTTCAGGTATTTCACCTGCAGAACCATAATGTTCTTTTGAGCTAATCATTACATGACCTGGGCACAAAGGAAAAGTATCAAGAAAAACCCTAAAATTAGGAGTCTCAAATAAAACAGACCCTATAACAGGAGAACAGAATAAGCATTTATTAGTATAATTGAGATTATGTTTAAAAATTGTTAAGGCAATATCGTGATTATTCATATTATTTACTTGATTAATAAGTAATTGCAGGAAATGAATATAAAGAGCATTAAAGTAATTAGTATTTCTTTACTAATTTTTTCAGATAAAAATATAGAAGAAATAAGACATGTAACAATAGGAGTTGAATTTAATATTGGCCAAGCAATATTGGAAGAATTTTTAGTAATACTAAAGAAAAATGTAGCTTGTGCACAGAAAGCTAATATAGACCTCGAGATTAAAAGATAGTAATTATTTATTTTTGGTAAATAATTACTAAATAAGATTTTTTTATATAAAAATAATACTGAACTAAAAATTGTTCGCCAAAATAATATAATTACCATTAATTTTACAAAAATATTAAAATCCTTTGAAAATTGTTGTATAGGATAAAGTGTATTAATTATTACCTGTAAAAGAAGAGAGCATAGTATTATAACAGATATAAACCATAAAAAAGGTAATCTATTTCTATAAGATGCAAAAAATATAGGTGTAAATGCAAAAGTAGTAAGTAATGAAAAACTATAATCTATTATGTTAAATTTATTAGATAATAGAAATCCTGCCACGGGTATTAGTATGTCTGATGTTTTCATTACTAGCGCAATATTTTGGATGGGCATACGTTTAAAAGCGTATGAAATGGTATAGGCTACAATTTGTGCCATCAATGCTGCAAGAAATATATTTAAATTTAAAACAAGATTAAAAAAGTCTTCATAATTAACATTTAATAACATACTAACTAAATAACATAGGAAAAAGGGAAATACAGTATTTAAAGCCATATTTAAGAGAAAATCAGCCTCATGTTTAAAGAATATGATTCTATCCATTACATTTAATAATGCTCTTGAAAATACACATAATATAGCCGATAGAAAGGTTAATAATATGTCATTCTCTAGCATAGGTAATTGAATTGAATTATAAAATATGGGGATCTTTATAGAGTTATTTATTAAAAATAGCAAGAAAATATTAATATTTTAATTTGTAGAAGTCAAGATTTGATCTTACAGACACTATAAATTTTGCACCTGATTGTCAGTTAAATTTTGACTGTCAGATATATATTCAAGGTACAAGATTTCATTATTCTTTTCAACAGCTAATTTTTTACTATCTTGAAAAGTTTGCATAGGGGTTTTACCATAACAATATTTTCCTGAATGTGGCCTTTCATGATTGTAATACTCTAACCAAATATCAAGATCTAGCTGTAAATCTTCAAGGGATGTATAAATCTTTTTTCGCATAGCTGTATCAAAGAATTCCTGTTTCATAGTTTTGTTAAAACGCTCACACATACCATTGGTTTGAGGCGAGTAAGCGCGAGTAACAGTATGTTCTATACCTTCGATGCTTAAGAATAACTCAAAAGCATGATGCTCTATATTGCCTTTATATTCGCTCCCCCGATCAGTAAGGATACGTAAGATAGGTATCCCTTGGTCCTCATACCATGGTAATATCCGGTCATTGAGCATATCAGCACTCGTCAGCGCTGTTTTCTCAGTATATAGTTTAGCATCTGCTACTCTGGTATAGCTGTCGATAAAGACCTGAGAATAAACCTTACCTATACCTTTAAAATTGCCAACATAATATGTATCCTGGCACCCTAAATAACCTGGATGCTGCGTTTCTATCTCACCATGGGCTTCTTTCTCATTACGACGCTTCTCTAATACTTGTAACTGGGCTTCGGTAAGAACAATACCATCTTGAGCCATCTTAGCTTCTAATGCTTTAAGCCTTTTATTGATATTGTTTAAATCATTACGCAACCAAATTGATCTTACCCCACCAGGTGATACAAGAACACCTGTCTTCTTAAGCTCATTTGATACTCTCAGTTGCCCATATGCTGGATATTCTACAGCCATATCCACAACTGCTTTCTCCACACGTGGATCTACTCTATTAGCTATTATGGGCTTCTTCCGACTTATTTCGTATAGGGCTTCTTCTCCTCCAGTTTCATATAATTCTTGAAATCTATAGTAACTATCTCTACTATATCCCATAGCCTTACATGCTGCTGATACATTGCCTAAACTCTTTGCTAGCCCTAATAACCCTAGTTTGGGCTTTATTATTTTTTGATTTAAGTTCATTGTGACCTTCCATTTTTTTATCTGTATTTTTTATACATTATTTTTATTAAATGTAAGATCAAATGTCAACTAATACATTTAATTGCTATATTAAGATTAATTAATATTTAATTAAGAAAAAATGACTCTGCTACTTTATAATATGAGTATTATAGCTTAATATGCGCTCTTGGATTTTTCTGTGCTATTACGATATTCTGCATTTCATGTTTGATTCCTTTAGCTACCGATGATTCTGGATTAATATATTGCAGTACTTGTGTATCCTTACCGAGAGCTGCTAGGTAATCTTCGGGTACCGTGTGGCTTTTGCCTGTGAAGTCGTGTATAACTATATCACAAAATAGGGTAGCCACTAAGTGATAATTAGGATTAAATTTATTTTTCATGGTTTGTAAATCTGTTGTTATTTTTTGCTCAATTGCTGTAGCGCAGGTTTCGTGGCTATAGTTAATGAAGGCTTCTGGGTTTTGGTTTTTGTATATTTGCAAGGCTGTCGTTATATTTTCTGCTGAGCCAAATCTTTCTAATGATTTTATCTCGTTTTGGAAGGTTTGTAGCATTATTAGCAGTTGCTACCTTGGATAATTCTAGTTCAATAGATTTGATCTGATTATTTTTATGACCAAGTGCTAATTTCTCAATCTCTGGTATTAGTAGGTTTCGGATAGATTCGAATCCTTGAGTTTTTAGTACATCATTAAAATCTCCAAGCTCTTTAGGCATTGTGATTGAAACTATCGCACCTTTTTGTTCTAATGTTTCCTTGGCGTTTGTTATAGCTTTCAGAGAGGGTGCATCTTTGCCATCATTATCGGCAGCGATTATGATCCGTTCATTCTCTTGCGGCTGATAGTTTTTGATGTTGCTAACTCCAAGGCTGCAGACGATTTTGCCATTCAGTCCGGCTTCTTGCAGGCTAAGGGCTGTTTCTACTCCTTCTGCGATGATCGTAATATTGGGTTTTTGGTCATTGTCTCGTTGAATTTCTACAAAAGATCCGCTAATTCTACCAAAGGAACGTTTATTAGGGGTAATATCAGCTTTGGTGCCGGTTTCTTTATTTAAATTAATAGTTTGTCCGCCAGTTATATTGCCTTCGATATCTCGTGCAAAAGCAATTAGGGCTGGGTAATGTTGTTTAGTTGTATTATCCCACATCATGCTGGTTCGGAGGTAATTGCTCAGTTGATATTTTGTTAGTACTGTTTCAATACTACGATGTTCTGATAAGTATTTCCTTGAGACATTATTGGGGGGAGAATATTTGATGGAATCGGATTTTTCATATAAGTCTTGGGCATATTTGATTTTAGCTGCTTCAATATATTTTTCTTTTTGTTCTGGGGATTTAGCTTTTTGGTAGAATTCGTCTGCTGCTTGATCTTTCAGCCAAGTTGCTTTCTCTTGATAGTTATTGGCCATACCTATTATATCTTTGAGGTAGTTTTTTGCTTGAATAAAATCACAGTTCTTTTCTCTTTGTACTAGAGTAAATAAATCTCCCCCGGTATCGTTACTAAAGTCATGCCAAATGCCGGCTTTGCTACCCGTAATTTTCATCACTATTTTACCATTCTCTCCCCAGCGTAGTAGGTGGTTATTGGATAAATATTTATTTGGCGAACCCAATAGAGAGTAAGCTACTCTTTCAGCTCTTAATGAAAGTTGTCGCTTTAAGTCAGTCGTTTCTTGCTTGCGGTTTAGCTCAGAAAGATATTGCTTATGGGAAGAGGAATTATTAATAGTGGGGGGAGTATTGGTACTGCTATGGCTACTATTAGTTTTCAGATCATTCTTAATTTTTAGTACTTCTTGCTGACCTACGGCTATTTTATTACTTATCTCCAGTTGGTGTTGATAGTGCTCGTTAATTTGATAATTGTCATTGGCCAGAGGTTCTGTAGTTAAATCTACAACCGCGCTAACGTCATTGCGCGGAAGGCCGTTAGGCCGACAAAGCAATCTATCTTGTAAATTATTTTCCTGGATTGCTTCGCTCGCCTTCGGCTCACTCGCAATGACGTTTACAGTTTGTTTTAATACTTCTTCGACTTTGGCTGTAGGTTCTATATTACACGCAAGTTTATAATATTGTGGGTTTAAATGTAATCTGTCCCCAATATTGATGGTTACAGATTTAAGCCAACTACTTGCTTTCTCCAAAAAGCCTGGCTGTTTATTATTTTTCTCTGGTATTAAATCTTCGTGGGTACAAAAACCTATACTAGCAGATTTATCATTTATCCTACTCAGCTGCGATATCAAACCTACTGCCCCCTTGGTAGCATCCATATTGGCATAAAGCCCTATTTTCTCAACATGTCTGGTCATCTCAACATAAGAGCTTCTGCTATTACCTGCTAAATTATGCAAAACATAAACATCTTTGATAGATGCGCTTTGAGCTTTATAGACTGTGCTGGCATAGCCGTGTTTGAAATTGATATCTTGTGGATTAAATATTATTGTCTGGCCCTTATCTGTTTTGGCTATAAATTTATTTTGGCTTACTTCAATCAGATTAGCAAACTCGCCATTTTTTGTTTGTAACTCTTTATTACTCGTCTTAAAGATAATACGATCTCCTGCCATATAATCTTCAGATATTTCTTTATTTAATTGTACATCAAAGGCAGTGCGTCTATACTCTTTTCCCATTAAAACATTCTGCTCCTTTAATAATTTTCGTATCTCTAGGTTTAGAGCGGCTACTTCCTTGTTACCCACGGTGATTATTAGACGCTCTTCTACCGGAAACTGACTATTGCTCCAATCGTTAACCAGCCTATCTATAGATTGCTGTAATATCCCATTAAACTTTAGGCCTTGATTCTTGGATAGTAATTGCACCCCTCCTACAATATCTCCTTCAGCAAAGCACATAGCCATCTGGCGCCCCCACAGCTGGCTTTGTCTTCTAATATCACTTAAAACATATGAACCAAATTTAGAGGCGAATACTTCAAACATGCCGCTGCGCTCGATAGAGGTTAATTGTCGCTCATCTCCAGCTAATATGATGTGGCAATTATATTTCCTGGCCACCTTGAATAATTCTAGATAATCTGAGGTTTCGACCATTCCAGCTTCATCTACTACCAGCAGGCTATTGCGGGGTAATTTTATTCTATTATTATAGAGCTTAAATAAAAATCCCTTAACTGTATGACATTGTTCATAACCTTTATCTTTTAGTTCGCTTGCAGCCTTATGGGTCGGTGCTAACCCTATAACATTTTGCCGGCGGCTAGTTGCAAGTCTATAAGCTATGCCTAATACATGAGATTTGCCAGTTCCAGCTCTGCCTCGTAAAATTCTGACTCCTTGATCGGTGACTAATATAGTTTTTAGCGCTTCTCTCTGAAGATCGCTGACATTTGTTAGATTTTCTATATCTTTTTTAAAAGCATAAATATTATCATAGTGAGTACGCTGGTTCACTTTATCCGCTATCCGCATTAACCGTAACTCTTCGGCTCGTACTTCTATAGTAGTATAATAATTTGTTGCCTTGCCATCCTTGGTGGTATAATTTTACTAACCTTGGGGAATTCATTACTTGTTGTGCTATTACTTCCGCTTGTATTAGACTTCTTGCATAACCTAGGATATAGGATAAAATGATAAGATTTCAGGAATTTTATCATATGAGATATGAAGAACTTAAAAAGTTTGGAGAAGAAGAATTTAGACGTTTAACAGGGGTTAAGAAGAATACTTTTGCAAGAATGACTATTATTTTAGAAGAAGCAGAAACAAAGAAGAAAGATTTGGGGGCAAACCAAACATTTAAGTATAGAAGAGAGGTTATTGATGGCCTAGAATATATAAGGGAATATAGAACATATTTTCATATATCAGCTTCATATGGAATATCTGAAAGTAGTTGTTATCGGAATATAAAATGGGTAGAAGATACTTTAATTAAGCATCCGGATTTTGCTCTTCCTGGTAAGAAAGCTTTAGTTAAAAGTGATATGACGTATGAAACCATTCTAATTGATGCCACAGAAAGTCCTATCCAGCGTCCAAAAAAGACAAAAACGCTACTATTCAGGTAAGAAGAAAAGACATACTTTAAAAACTCAGCTGGTAGTAGACAAAAGACAAAACAAATAATATGTACAAATTATGCAAATGGTAAACGACATGATTTTAGGTTATTTAAGGAATCCAAAATTAATATCCATCCTGATACTAATGTAATTACCGATACTGGATATCAAGGGTTTACAAAAGATTCATGCTAAATCTGAGTTACCAAAAAGAAGACTAAAAAAATCCATTAACAAAACAAGATAAGAAAATAACCAAAAACTGCAAGTACCAGGGCCCTGAATGAAAATGTTATCGGCATGCTAAAACGTTTTAAAATTATTGCTGATAAATATCGAAATCGACGTAAAAGATTTGCTCTAAGATTTAATTTAATCGCTGGTTATATAATTGGGAACTAAATTATTAGGGTTATGTGTATTAGTTGACATTTGATCTTACATTTAATAAAAATAATGTATAAAAATACAGATAAAAAAATGGAAGGTCACAATGAACTTAAATCAAAAATAATAAAGCCCAAACTAGGGTTATTAGGGCTAGCAAAGAGTTTAGGCCAATGTATCAGCAGCATGTAAGGCTATGGATATAGTAGAGATAGTTACTATAGATTTCAAGAATTATATGAAACTGGAGGAGAAGAAGCCCTATACGAAATAAGTCGGAAGAAGCCCATAATAGCTAATAGAGTAGATCCACGTGTGGAGAAAGCCAGTTGTGGATATGGCTGTAGAATATCAGCATATGGGCAACTGAGAGTATCAAATGAGCTTAAGAAGACAGGTGTTCTTGTATCACCTGGTGGGGTAAGATCAATTTGGTTGCGTAATGATTTAAACAATATCAATAAAAGGCTTAAAGCATTAGAAGCTAAGATGGCTCAAGATGGTATTGTTCTTACCGAAGCCCAGTTACAAGTATTAGAGAAGCGTCGTAATGAGAAAGAAGCCCATGGTGAGATAGAAACGCAGCATCCAGGTTATTTAGGGTGCCAGGATACATATTATGTTGGCAATTTTAAAGGTATAGGTAAGGTTTATTCTCAGGTCTTTATCGACAGCTATACCAGAGTAGCAGATGCTAAACTATATACTGAGAAAACAGCGCTGACGAGTGCTGATATGCTCAATGACCGGATATTACCATGGTATGAGGACCAAGGGATACCTATCTTACGTATCCTTACTGATCGGGGGAGCGAATATAAAGGCAATATAGAGCATCATGCTTTTGAGTTATTCTTAAGCATCGAAGGTATAGAACATACTGTTACTCGCGCTTACTCGCCTCAAACCAATGGTATGTGTGAGCGTTTTAACAAAACTATGAAACAGGAATTCTTTGATACAGCTATGCGAAAAAAGATTTATACATCCCTTGAAGATTTACAGCTAGATCTTGATATTTGGTTAGAGTATTACAATCATGAAAGGCCACATTCAGGAAAATATTGTTATGGTAAAACCCCTATGCAAACTTTTCAAGATAGTAAAAAATTAGCTGTTGAAAAGAATAATGAAATCTTGTACCTTGAATATATATCTGACAGTCAAAATTTAACTGACAATCAGGTGCAAAATTTATAGTGTCTGTAAGATCAAATCTTGACTTCT